>CAVYXQ010000015.1:0-197316 GCA_963772555.1 uncultured Alphaproteobacteria bacterium
TTCGCCGCCGCCATCAGGTCGGCGAAGCGGCGGAAGAGGTAGTGGCTGTCGCGGGGGCCGGGCGAGGCTTCGGGGTGGTATTGCACCGAGAAGGCAGGGCGGTCGGTCAGCGCGACGCCGCAGTTCGAGCCGTCGAACAGCGAGACATGCGTCTCTTTCGCGTTGGCCGGCAGCGTGTCGCGGTCGACGGCGAAGCCGTGGTTCATCGACACGATCTCGACCTTGTCGGTGGTGAAGTCCTTGACCGGATGGTTGGCCCCGTGATGGCCCTGCGGCATCTTCAGCGTGCGCGCGCCGACGGCAAGGCCGAGCAGCTGGTGGCCGAGGCAGATGCCGAAGAGCGGGATCTTGGTCTCGAGCAGCGCCTGGATCGTCGGCACGGCGTAGACGCCGGTCGCGGCCGGATCGCCGGGGCCGTTCGACAGGAAGACGCCATCGGGTTTCAGCGCGAGAATCTCCTCAGGCGTCGCGGTCGCCGGCACGACGGTGACCGCGCAGCCGCAGTCATTGAGCAGGCGCAGGATGTTGCGCTTGATGCCATAATCGACGGCGACGACGGCAAAGCGCGTCTCGCGCCGCCTGCCGTAGCCCGTCTCGAGCGTCCAGCTGGTTTCGTCCCAGTCGTAGCGCTGCGTCGCGCCGACGGCCGGAACCAGGTCCATGCCGTCGATGCCCGGCCAGCGCGCCGCCTCGGCCTTCAATGCTTCGAGATCGAAGACGCCGTCCGGCGCATGGGCGATGACGGCGTTGGGCATGCCTTTCCGGCGGATCATCGTCGTCAGCGCGCGCGTATCGACGCCCGTGAGCCCGATGATCCCGCGCGACCTGAGCCAGGCATCGAGCCGGCCCCTGGCGCGGAAGTTGGACGGTTCGGACAGGTCGGCGCGGAAGATCGCGCCGACGGCGGCCGACGACGGCGGCGTTGACGATTTCGATGTCCTCGTCGTTGACGCCGACGATGCCGACATGGGGAAAGGTGAAGGTGATGATCTGCGCGGCGTAGGACGGGTCGGTCAGGATCTCCTCGTAGCCGGTCATCGCCGTATTGAAGCAGACCTCGCCGACCGCCGAGCCGGTGGCGCCGACGCCGAAGCCCTCGATGACCTCGCCGCTCGCCAGCACGAGCACGCCCGTCGCGACGCTGGGCCGCCAGCCGGAAAGCGCCCCGTCCGCCGCGGCATGGCCCCCATTTATGCTTGTTGCGCTCGACATGCGGCTGTGCTTAAGCGCCGCCGAACCCGCGCGTCAAGCGGTGAGTCCCACGAGTTTCTTGAGGAATCCCATGGCCGATGCGGCGCCGTTGCGCGATCTCGTGAGCCTCCGGATGAAGGAGGCGATGAAGAGCGGCGACAAGACGCGCGTCGGCGCCTTGCGGCTGATCATGGCAGCCTTGAAGGAGCGCGAGATCGAGGCGCGCGGCGCCGGCAAGATCGTCAGCCGCGCCGACGAGCTGGCGCTTCTGACCAAGATGGTGAAGTCGCGGCAGGAGTCGGCGGCGATCTACGCCGGGGCGGGCCGCGCCGAGCTCGCCGCGCAGGAGAACGCCGAGGTCGCGGTGATCAACGAGTTCCTGCCGAAGCAGATGAACGAAGCCGAAATGACCGCCGCCGCGCAGGCCGCCATCGCCGCGACGGGGGCGATCAGCGTCAGGGACATGGGCAAGGTCGTCAATGCGCTGAAGGATGCCCATCCGGGCGAGATGGACTTCGCCAGGGCGAGCGCCATCGTCAAGGGGCTGCTGGCGGGCTGAGCGGCGTCGCGGCGGCGGCTTTGTCCATACTGACCCGCGTCGGACAAATTGGCGGCGTTCTCCTTCCCCCCTTTTGGGGAAGGCACGGATGGCGGGTCGCCCCAATCAGGCGAGTCTCTGGCCTCCGGAAGAAACGCGTGGATGGTCGGGTCAAGCCGGGACCCCCACGGCTGTGACGAGAATATGCATTATAATGCTCACAACGTGTAATCTGCCAGGCCATGATTGGCATAATGCTTCGTCAAAGCTTGACAAATCTGCATCATAGTGATGTTTGTCTGGTCGCAGGCAGCGCGCGCGGCCCGACGCCCTGGGAGGACACATGAGCTCCACCGACACCGTCTCCGACGCCGCGGGCTCCATCGCCGGCGACCGTTTCGTCGAGATCAATTACGACGACGCGATTCCGAACAACGTCGCTCTCGCATCCGATCGGCAGCTTCAGCGGGCGCTCGAGGGCTGGCGGCCGAAATATCTCGACTGGTGGAACGACATGGGGCCGGAGGGCTTCCAGCAGTCGGAGGTTTACCTGCGCACCGCCGTCGGCGTCGATCCTTCCGGCTGGGCCAAGTTCGGCTACGTGAAAATGCCGACCTACCGCTGGGGCATCCTGCTCGCGCCGAAGGTCGAGGGGCGGACGATCCCCTGCGGCCGTCACAAGGGCGAGCCCGCCTGGCAGGAAGTGCCGGGCGAGTACCGTTCGACGCTGCGCCGGCTCCTCGTTGTGCAGGGCGACACCGAGCCCGCTTCGGTCGAGCAGCAGCGCTATCTCGGCGCGACCGCGCCGAGCCTCTACGACATGCGCAACCTCTTCCAGGTCAACGTCGAGGAGGGCCGCCACCTCTGGGCGATCGTCTATCTCCTGGTGAAATATTTCGGCAAGGACGGGCGCGAGGAAGCCCAGGCGCTGCTCGAGCGCCGCAGCGGCCAGGTCGACAATCCGCGCATTCTCGGCGCCTTCAATGAGCAGACGCCGGACTGGCTGTCGTTCTTCATGTTCACCTTCTTCACCGACCGCGACGGCAAGATGCAACTCGCCGCGCTGGCCGAGAGCGGCTTCGATCCGCTGTCGCGCACCTGCCGGTTCATGCTGACCGAGGAAGCCCATCACATGTTCGTCGGCGAGACCGGCGTGCAGCGCACGATCGAGGCGACCTGCGCGGCGATGGTCAAGGCCGGGATCGAGGACCCGAACGAAATCGAGGCCGTGCGGGCGCTCGGCGTCGTCGATCTGCCGCTGCTGCAGCGCAAGGCGAACTTCCACATTTCCGTCACCCGCGACCTGTTCGGCAGCGAGATCTCGAGCAACGCGGCCGAAGCCTTCAGCGCCGGGATCAAGGGCCGCTTCAACGAGGCCAACCTCAAGGACGATCACGTCCTGACCGACGCGACCTACGGGGTCATGCGCGTCGTCGACGGCAAGGTCGTCGTCGAGCCGGTTCCGGCGCTGCGCGCCATCAACAGCCGGCTGCTCGACGACTACATCGTCGACTGCCAGGGCGGCGTCGACCGCTGGAACAAGGTGGTCGAGAAGGCCGGCATCGCCTTCAAGTTCGTCCAGCCGCACAAGGGCTTCAACCGCAAGATCGGCGAGTTCGCCGGACACAGGATAAGCCCCGACGGCGAGGTCCTGACCGAGGCGCAATGGCAGGCGCGCTCCGGCGACTGGCTGCCGAACGACGCCGACATGAAATTCATCGATTCGCTGATGAAGCCCTGTCAGGAACGCGGCAAATACGCGAGCTGGATCGCCCCGCCGCGCGTCGGCATCAACAGTCAGCCGGGCGACTTCGAATATGTGAAGATCGTCTGACGGCTTAAAGCCTGGCGATATTTCCGCGCCGTTCGAGCTCCTCGATGACCCGGTCGGCCAGCGTCTCGGCGCTCTCAAGCGCCGAGTTGAGAACGAGCTCGGGCGCCTCGGGGGTTTCGTAGGCCTGATCGATGCCGGTGAAATTCTTGATCTCGCCGGCGAGCGCGCGCTTGTAGAGGCCCTTGGGGTCGCGGGCGATGACCGCTTCGAGCGTCGCCTCGACGTAGATCTCGATGAACTCGCCCTCCGCCGCCATATCGCGCACGAGCCGCCGCTCCGCCCGGAAGGGCGAAATGAACGAGCAGAGCACGATCAGGCCGACGTCGGTCATCAGTTTCGCCACTTCGCCGATCCGGCGGATGTTCTCGACGCGGTCGGCGGCCGTAAATCCGAGGTCCTTGTTGAGGCCGTGGCGCACATTGTCGCCGTCGAGCAGCGCGGTATGCGCGCCGTGCGCATTGAGCTTCGTCTCGACGATGTTGGCGATCGTCGACTTGCCCGCGCCCGAGAGGCCGGTGAACCACAGGATCGCCGGCTTCTGCCGCTTCTGCGCCGCATGCGCCTCGCGCGTCACCGTCATGCCGTGCCGGTGCACATTGGTCGCGCGCCTCAGCCCATGCGAGATCATGCCCGCCGCCGCGGTCTCGTTGGTCTGCCGGTCGATTAGGATGAAGGCGCCTGTCTGGCGGTTGTCGGCATAGGCGTCGAAGGCGACCGGCAGGCTGAGCGCCAGATTGCAGAAGCCGACTTCATTGAGGGCCAGAACTCTTCGCCGCGAGCTTGTCGAAATTGTTGACGTCGACACGATGCTTGAGCTCGCTGATGGAGGCCGGCGTCGTGCGCGCGCCGATCTTCATCAGATACGACCGCCCCGGCAGCATCGGTTCGGCGCTCATCCATAGGACGTGCGCGGTGAACTGATCGGCGACCTCCGGCCGGCTCGCCGGATGCGACAGGACGTCGCCGCGCGCGATATCGATCTCCGAGGCGAGCCCCAGCGTCACCGCGTCGCCCGCTTCGGCGCTGTCGACCTCCTGATCGGCGACGAAGATGCGCGCGATCTTGCTTTGCCGGCCGGAGCCGGCGACGACGATCGGCTGGCCTCGCGCGATGCGTCCGCCGGCGATCGTGCCCGAGAAGCCGCGAAAGTCGAGGTGCGGACGGTTGATCCATTGCACCGGGAGGCGGAACGGCGCATCGCGGCGGTCCTCCTCGACCTCGATGCGCTCGAGATGATCGAGCAGATGAGTCCCCTGATACCAGGGCGTGCGCCTGCTCGTCGATGATACGTTGTCGCCGAAGCGGGCCGAGATCGGGATGGCGATCAGCGAGGCGAAGCCGAGCGGCTCGGCGAATTTGCGGTAGGCGATGACGATGTCGCGAAAGGTCTTCTCGTCGTAGCCGACGAGATCGATCTTGTTGACCGCGAGCACGACATGCTTGACGCCGAGCAGCGACACGATGATCGAATGGCGATGCGTCTGGGTCAACAGGCCCTTGCGCGCATCGACCAGCACGATGGCGAGGTCGGCGTTGGACGCTCCGGTCGCCATGTTGCGGGTATATTGCTCGTGACCCGGCGTGTCGGCGACGATGAACGAGCGGGCCTGAGTGGCGAAATAGCGATAGGCGACGTCGATGGTGATGCCCTGTTCGCGCTCGGCCTCGAGACCGTCGACCAGAAGGGCGAAGTCGATGGCGTCCTCGGTCGTGCCGAACTTCTTCAAATCGCGCTCGAGCGCGCTCAGCTGATCGTCGAAGATCAGCTTCTTTTCGTAGAGCAGCCGCCCGATCAGCGTCGACTTTCCGTCGTCGACCGAGCCGCAGGTCAAGAGGCGCAGCGTCGGCAGCGCGGCGGCCGGCAAGGTCGCGCCCATCAGAAATAGCCCTCGCGTTTCTTCTTTTCCATCGAGGCGCTTTCGTCGGTGTCGATGAGCCGCCCCTGGCGCTCCGAGGTGGTCGCCGCGCGCATCTCGGCGATGATGTCGTCGAGCGTCTCGGCCTCCAACTCGATCGCCCCGGTCAGCGGATAGCAGCCGAGCGTGCGGAAGCGCACCTTGAGCATGCGCGGCGTCTCGCCGGGGTTGAGCGGCAGTCGATCGTCATCGACCATGATGAGGGCGCCCGAACGTTCGACCACCGGGCGCGGCTTGGAAAAGTAGAGCGGCACGACGGGAATGCTTTCGGCCTTGATGTATTCCCACACATCGAGCTCCGTCCAGTTCGACAGCGGAAAGACGCGCATCGACTCGCCCTCGCGCAGCCGCGTATTGAACAGGCGCCACAGTTCCGGGCGCTGGTTGCGCGGATCCCAGGCATGTGCCGCCGAGCGATGCGAGAAGATCCGCTCTTTCGCCCGGCTCTTTTCCTCGTCCCGACGCGCGCCGCCGAACGCGGCGTCGTAGCGCCCGGCGTCGAGCGCCTGGCGAAGCGCCTCGGTCTTCATCACCTGGGTGTGAACCTGCGACCCCGAGGCGACCGGGGAGACGCCGCGGCGGACGCCGTCCTGATTGACGTGAGCGATCAGCTTCAAGCCCAACCGCCGCGCCGTCTCGTCGCGAAAAGCGATCATCTCGCGAAACTTCCAGGTCGTGTCGACGTGCAGAAGCGGAAACGGCGGCTTGGCTGGATGAAAGGCCTTGAGCGCCACGTGCAGCATGACGCTCGAATCTTTGCCGATCGAATAAAGCATCACCGGATTGCGCATTTCCGCGACAACCTCACGCATGATGAAAATTGATTCGGCTTCGAGGCGCTTGAGGTGGGCGGGCAGCGAGCTTGTCATGCATAGGTCCGGCGAGAGGCGGGCTCTTAAGCGGCTTTCCGCCCCAGCGTCAACTTTTCGATGCGCATTCAGAAGCGACGGCGGGCCTGCGGCGCGCCGCGCGCGGGCGAAATGGAATGTTGAGACTGCGGAACGAGACTCTTCTCGAGCCGCAAGGCGGTCGCGCCGTCGGCGTAATAATCCTCGTGTTCGCCGAACTGCCGAAAACCCCATTTCTCATAGAGGGCGATAGCGGGCGCATTGTCGTAGCGCACCTCGAGGGTCAGCGCCGTCCGGCCGCGGAGGCGGGCGTAGGCCTCGCAGGCGCGCAGGAGCGCCAGGCCGACGCCGCGTCGGGCAAAGCGAGAAGAAACCGCAATCGAGTAGATCCTGACCGATCCCAAGCCCTTGCGCAGCGAGACCAGCGCGTAGCCCGCCACTTCGCCGTCGATGGCCGCCGCGATCACCGGTCGATGCGGCGCGCGCAAAAAGTAGCGCAGCGAGCGGCGCGACAGCTGATCGTCGGGAAAGGCGTCGTGCTCGAGCTTGGCGATCGCGTCAAGATCGTCGAAAGCCGCCTCGCGAACGACAAGGCGGTCGTGGCGCCATCTGTCCATGTCGGAAGTTGTCCGCTCCAAGTCAAAGCGTCGTCAACGAAGCGCGATGTTACGTTCGCGGGGCTCGGCGAGTCCATCCCAGGACCTTCATTTTCGCAAGCCGGCCCGGCGCGTCGACGGGGGTCATGACGACGCCTCCTTTGTGAAGTGACCTGGCCCCGTCTAGAATGCGTAATGGCAAGTGGTCTCCGCTCATGGCGAATGGCGAGAAGGAACGATCAAATGGCGCTCAAACTGGAAAGCAGCGACGCCGAGGCATCTACCGGCCGGGCGAAGCCGGTCAGCGACGGCGAAGCGGAGCGGGCCTTTCGCACCATCCTCGAATGGATCGGCGAGAACCCGGACCGCGACGGCCTGCGCGAGACGCCGGACCGTCTGGTGCGTTCGTTTCGCGAGTATTTCTGCGGCTACGACGAGGATCCGGCGCAGGTGCTGCGCAAGACCTTTTCCGAGGTCGACGGCTATGACGAGATGATCGTCCTGCGCGGGGTCACCTTCGAGAGTCATTGCGAGCATCACATCGCCCCGATCATCGGCCGGGTCTGGGTCGGCTACATCCCCGACCGCCGGGTCGTGGGCATTTCGAAGCTCGCCCGGGTGGTCGAGATTTTCTCCAAGCGGCTGCAGATCCAGGAGCGGCTGACGGCCCAGATCGCCAACACCATCGACGACGTGCTGAAGCCCGCCGGCGTCGCCGTGGTCGTCAAGGCGGCGCACCATTGCATGATCAGCCGCGGCGTCCACAAGCGCGGCTCGGACCTCGTCACCAGCCGCATGCTCGGCGTCTTCCGCGATCAGCCGGCGACCCGGGCCGAGTTCCTGTCGCTCGTCAACGCGGACACGACGGAGTAGGGACAAGCCCCCGCGATTCGGAGGGCCGGCCCGTCAACCCTTGACCGCGCCGGTCGTGAGCCCTTCCATCAGATAGCGCTGCAGGTAGACAAAGAAGATCGCCACCGGGACGACCGCCAGGACGGAGGCCGCCATCAGCGCGCCCCAGTCGGTCAGATGCGGTCCCTTGAACACCATGATGCCGGGCGTCAACGTCCGGCGCGAGTCGTCGTTGATCAAGACGTAGCCGAACAGGAACTCGTTCCAGGCGGTGACGAAGCAGAAGAGCGCCGTCGCCAGAATGCCGGGCGCGGCGAGCGGCAGCAGGATACGAACGATGAACCCGAATCGCGAACAGCCGTCCATTTCGGCCGCGTCCTCGAGCTCGCGCGGAACGGCGTCGAAGAAGCCCTTCAGCATGAAGCAACAGAGCGGGATCGAGAACGTGCAATAGACGATGATGAGCGCCCGATAGGTCGACAGGAGATCGAACTGCCGCATCAGAATATAGATCGGCGCGAGAAGCAGGACGCCCGGGATCATCTGCGACAGCAGGAGGGCCCCGCCGACCGTGCGCGCAATCGGCTCGCGCGGGAAGCGGCTCAGCGCGTAGCCGCAGAAGATCGAGACCATGAGCGACAGCAGCGTCGCGCCGCTGGCGACGATGACGCTGTTGCGGAAGTAGATAAGGAAATTTCCGTCCGTCAGCACGTGGTTGAAGTTCACCAGCGTCGGATGGACGATCCAGAAGGTCGGATTGAGGCTGCGCACCTCGTCCGGCGGCTTCAGCGACGTGTCGAGCATCCAGAGAAACGGAAAGAGGCAGAAGACGGCGAACAGCGCCAGCGTGGCGTAGGTCGCGCCGGCTCGCGCCTGCCGCTCGAAGCCGCTCGTCACCATCACGCCCCCTCCGTCGAACGCGCCGCCGCGGCGTACCAGTAGACGAAGAAGACGGCGAGCATGAATCCCATGCTCATCATCGCAAGCGCGCTGGCGGCGCCGACGTCGAAGTCCTCCATCGCATAGCGATAGATCATGATCGGCAGCGTTTCCGAGGCGTTGTACGGGCCGCCCTGGGTCATGATCCAGATGAAATCGAAATTGACCGCCGTCCAGATGATGTGGATGAAGATCAGCGTCAGCGACACGATCTTGAGATGCGGCAAGGTGATGTAGACGAAGCGCCGGATCGACCCGGCCCCGTCGATGGCGGCCGACTCCAGGATCTCGCGCGGCACCGAGAGAAGCGCCGCCAGGAGGCTGATCGTGTAGAACGGAAAGCTGCGCCAGATGTTGACGAACGAGACGGTGAGGAGCGCCGAATCGAGATTGCCGAGCCAATAGTACGGCTTGGCCATCAGGCCGAGCTTGACCATCCAGATGTTGAGGACGCCGTAGTCGGGGGTCAGCATCCAGGTCCAGTTGAGTCCGGCGACGACGATCGGGATGACCCAGGGGATGATGACGATGGCGCGGAAGACGCTGCGCGCCCGGATCGGCTGGGCGAGCGCCACCGCCGAAGCGAGGCCGAGCGCGTATTCGCCGGCAACCGAGACCATTGTCCACTCGCCGGTGCGCCAGAGCGAAGGCCAGAAATGCTCATCCTCGAGCACGGTGGCGAAATTGTCGAGACGGGCGAAGCCGCTGACGGTCGGGTTGACGAGGTTGACGTAGTGGAAGGCGCTCCACAGCACCTGCGCCAGCGGATAGGCGATCAGCACGAGCAGGAAGACGGCGGCCGGCGCGACGCAGACCGCCGCTGCCCTGCGCAGCGCGGCCCTCCGCGCGCCCAGATCGCGTCGGGCGGCCTCCTTGACGCGCGTCGCGACCGGAGCGTCGACCAGGGCTCTCACAGGGTCCGCTGTCATACCGTTTCCGGCGGTTTGCGCCTCCTCTGGCGGGAGAAGGGTGGCCCGAAGGACCGACCCCTCTCCCGCAAGGGCAGAGGGGTCGGTATCACTTCGTGGCGGACGAGCTCAGTTGCTGCTGAGTTCGCCCGACTGCTTCAGGTCCTTGTTGATCGACGCCGCCAGCCACTTGGCGACGGATTCCGGCTCCTCGTGCTTGAGCAGGGTGCGGCCGAGCGATTCAATCATATCCCGGGTGACCGCGCCAAGCGGCACCGGCGGGAACACGACCCCGGTCGGCGCGAGCACGGTGAAGCCCTTGCCCCACTTGCTGTCGGTCGTCACGTCGGAACGCGGCGAGTTGTTCGGGTGGACGGCCTCCTGGAACTCCTTGCCGTTCATGAAGGCGACGAAATCCCAGGTCTCCTTGGGGTGCTTGCCGGCCTTGTAGACATAGAACGGATTGATCTCGAAGAAGGTCGCCGGCTTCTCCTTGTAGGGCGGGGCGGAGATCGTCACGTCCTTCATCGCTTGTGGATTCTGCTCGGCGCGCGACTCCATCCACGCGCCGTCGATCACCATGGCGTATTGCCCGAGCCCGAAATTGGTGTCCTCCTCCTCCCAGCCCCAGCTCGCCCCGTCGGGATTGATGACGCCCTTATCGATGAGGCTCTTGTAGAAGGCGAACACTTCCGTCGCCCTGGCGAGCTTCGCCGGGTCGTCCGCCCAAGTGTTCTTGTACTTGCCGTCGGGCTGGCGCTCGGCGAGCGACAGGCCGTTCTGGGCCAGATACATGATCAGCTCCTGCGGCGAGCGCACGCCGGTGCCGGCGATGCCGAAGCCGAACTTGCCGGTCTTCTGCTTGATCGCCTGCGAATCGGCGATGAGCTCGTCCCAGGTCTTCGGCGGCGCGGCGATGCCCGCGGCTTTCAGCATGTCCTCATGAACGAGCAGGGCGCGGATGCCGAGATAATGGGGCATGGCGAGCAGATGGCCGTCGATCGTCAGCGCGGCCATTACGTTGGGATAGATGGCGCTCCTGTCCGGCCAGGTCTTCGCCTCCTCGGTCATGTCGCGCAAGGCGCCCATGCGCGACAGTTCGCCCAGCCATTCGGGCAGGCCCCAGCTGAGGTCCGGCGCGTCGCCGCCGGCGAGCGCGGTCAGGAGCTTGTCGTGCAGCGCGTCGTAGGTGATGTTCTGCACGTCGATCTTGACGTCCGGATGCGCCTGCTCGTAGCCGGCGATCTCCTTCTTGGCGGCGATGGCGTCCGCCTGTTGCGGGGACCACGCCACCCAGAAATGCAATGTCACCGGGTCTGCGGCGGCCAAGGGAGCGCCGAAGCCGCAAACGGCCAGCGCCGCCGCGGCGAGCCCAATCATCAACCTCTTCATCGGAACGTCCTCCTCCACTTTATCTTACAAGCCCCGCGCCGTCCCTGACGGACCGCGGGCGCTTCGTCAGACGACCGCCGGATTCCCGGCGCTCGATTTGCGCTTCTCGACCTGCGCGGCGCGCAATTCCTCGACCGAGCGGACCGGCCGACGCGCCGCGCCCTCACGCTCCGTCTTCCGCGTCGGAGCGGACATGAGCCGCTTGCGGGCGGCGTCCATCGCATGGGCGTATTGCGGCAGCCATTGGCTTTGCGCCACCAGCATTTCGTCGACCATTCGCCAGACCTCGTCGGGCGAGCAGATCGCGCCGACCAGCGGATCGTGCAGCACCGCGAGCTTGAGCAGGTCGACGTCGCCCGTGACCGCCGCCTCGACCGACATCCGCTGCACGTTGATCGAGGCCGTGCAAGTCGCGGCGCAGGCCATAGGCAGCGTCAGGCCGGCGCTCATGTTGAGCCCGAAGCGGTCGGCGTAGCCGGGCGTTTCGACGATCGCATCGGAGGCGAGGTTGGTCACAAGGCCAATATTCTTCACATTGAAGTGGCCCCGATAAGGACGGCCGGTCTCCAGCGCCTCGAGGATATGGCTCGCATGTTCGTCGGTGCGGGCGGCGGGATCGATCGGCTTCCTGGCTTCCTCGAGAATGACCGGAAAATCGGTCTCGAACCAGTTGCGCGTCTCGGTGCAGTAGCGCAGGTAGCCGCCGGTCTCGCCGTGGATCCATTCCGACATGTCGATCCAGCGGCCGATCTCGTCCGGCCGCTTGCGATACCAGGGCAGATATTCCGACAGGTGGCCGTTGCTCTCGGTCGAATAGACGCCGAACCGCTTGAGGACGTCGATCCGCAGCTTTTCCTGCCGCGAATAGACGGGATGGCGCTCGAACGCCGCGACCAGTTCGTCACGGCCGATGCGCCGGCCGCGGAAGCGGACGTCGATGTACCAGGTCTGATGATTGATGCCGGAGCAGATGTATTCGACCTCGTGCGGGTCGTCGGCGCCGAGCGCCTCGGCGATCTGACGCCAGCCGTGTTGGACCCCGTGGCAGAGGCCGATCGTCTCCACCTTGCCGTGGTCGATCGCTGCCCAGGTGTTCATCGCCATGGGATTGGCGTAGTTGAGAAACTTGGCCCCGGGCTCGCAAACGGCGCGAATGTCGGCGCAGAAGTCGAGAACAGCCGGAATCGAACGCTGGCCGTAAAGGATGCCGCCGGCGCAGATGGTGTCGCCGACGCACTGGTCGACGCCATATTGCAGCGGAATGCGGATGTCGTCGGCGAAGGCTTCGAGGCCGCCGATGCGGGCGCAATTGATCACGTAGCGGGCGCCTTCGAGCGCCCGGCGCCGGTCGAGCGAGGCGGTGACGCGCGCCGGCAGCCGGTTGACCGAAACGATGGTCTCCAGAATTTGCCGCACCATGCCGAGATTGCGCGCATCGATATCGGTGAGCGCGATGTCGACGTCCTGGAGCTCCGGCACGCACAGAACGTCGGTGACGAGCTTCCTCGTGAAACCGACGCTGCCCGCCCCGATGATCGCGATCTTCACCCCCGGCATTTCCTCTCTCGCTCCTCCTCACAAGCGACCCCGCACCGCCCCTACGGTGTTGCGCCCCCTTCTCCCCTTGCGGGAGAAGGTGGCGTCCCGCAGGGGCGCCGGATGAGGGGTCGGCGCCGTCAGGCGCGTTGATGGCGGCCCGCCTGACGAACCCCTCGCCCCCCGACCCCCGCAAGGGGAGAGGCGCGAAGGGTGAAATTTGCTCGCCCGCAAACTCCGATTTTGTGCGATTATGCCTCGCCGATCCGGGCGCGAAAGAGGATACTTGTGCTTCTGACGGGTAATTCTGTGCTGGAGGCCATGCGGGCGCGCGGGCCGGGGCGATGCGCCGTCTCGATGGCCCGCAGCCGACACCGGCTGCACGTCATGCCGACCAGCACCGGCTATGAGATCGCCAGCGACGCTTCCTACCGCTGGAACGGCCGCGAGCGCGGCCAGACGCCGTTCGCGGTGGTGCAGCACACTCTGGCCGGGGCGGGACGCCTGCAATACGAACGCCATCAGCGAACCGTCAGACTCGGCGAGACGATGCTCGTCCTCATCCCGCATCAGCACCAATACTGGATCGAGAACGGCGAGCGCTGGGAGTTCTTCTGGATCGCCACGACCGGCCAGGAGGCGCTCCGGCTCTGCCGGGCGATTCTGGCCGCAATCGGCCCGGTCTTCCGCCTGCAGCCCGAGACGATCGCGCGGCTGGCCGCCACGAGCCTGGCGCTACGGGATGGCGAGGCGAAGTCCGCTGGCGAGGCTTCGGCCATGGCCTACGCGGCGACGATGGCGCTTTACGACGATCTTCTCGGCGGCGAAGGCGGCGCCAGAGACGCCCGCCCGCGAACGATCGACCATGTTCTCGCGCATGTCAGGGGCCATCTCGACGAGCCGCTCGACGTCCAGGGGCTGGCCGACCTCGCTGGATTGAGCCGCGCCCACTTCTCGCGGGTGTTCAAGGCGTGCGAAGGCGTCTCGCCGGCCGAGTTCGTGCTTGCGGAGCGGATGCGGCACGCCGCCAGCCTCCTCGTCGCCGGCGCCACGAGCGTCAAGGAGGTGTCGCGCGATTGCGGCTTCGACGATCCGAATTATTTCGCCAAGGCGTTCCGCCGGAGCTTCGGCGCCAGTCCGACCGAGTTCCGCACGACGGGCATGTATTCCGATTGCGCCCGGCGCACCGGCTGAAGCGCCTTGGTGCTCCTTGGTGTCCTTTGTGGTCAACAATCACCACGAAGAACACGAAGGGACACGAAGTCAGGCTCCGCCGCCCGGAAACGGCCCCATCACGAGGCGCGGCGGGCGACGGCCTAGGGCCTACTCACCGGCCCTCACCGCGTCCTCCGCGCTTCGCGCAGCCGACAGCAGGCGCCGGTCGCGGCCTGTCTCGCCCATCAGCATGAAGCCTGCCGGCGCGCGGCCCGTCGCGTGGCAGGGGATCGAGATCGCGGGCCGGTCGAGAAAATTGGCGATCGCCGTATTGCGCAGAATGAGCGTGTTGAGAGCCCGCGACGCCGCGAGGTCGCCGAGCTCGCCGAGCGCGGGCGGCGCGATCGGGACGGTCGGCAGGGCGAGCGCGTCGAAGCCGCGGGTTCGCGCGTCGACCGCGGCGCGGAGGCGGGCCCGATCGCTCAAAAGGTCGATGTAGTCGGCCGCGCTCTTTCCCCTGGCCGCCTCGAGCCGCGCGCGCACCCAGGGATCGTATTGCGCCGCGCTCGTGGCCAGGCGGCCGCGATGAACGGCGAAAGCCTCGAACTCGACGAGGGTGCCGTTGCGATAGAGGTGCGGCAGTTCGGCGAGCTCCGGCAGGCGGAGCCGCGTCAGTTTGGCGCCCGCCTTGCCGAGGCGCGCGAGCGCGTCGGCGAAGGCCGCGGCGACGGCGCCATCGAGCGACTCGTCGGCGTAGCCCTCGATCACGCCGATGGCGAGGCCGGCGAGCGGCTGAGGTTGCTCGTCGTCGCCCGGGCCACCGGAGAGGATGCTGTCGAGCGCGGCGCAACAGGACACGCTCGTCGCCAGCGGCCCAGCCGAATCGAGGCTCGGCGCGAGCGGCAAGACGCCCTTCAGCGACACGCGGGCTTGCGTCGGCTTGAACCCGACGATCCCGCAGAAGGCCGCCGGGATGCGGCACGAACCGCCGGTGTCGGTGCCAAGCGTCGCGGGCGTCATGCCGTCGGCGACGCCGACCGCCCCTCCGGACGTCGAGCCGCCGGGAACATGTCCGCGCGCCCGATCCCAGGGGCTGAGCGGCGTCCCATAATGCGGATTGGCGCCCAACGCGCCAAAGGCGAATTCGGTCATGTTGGTCTTGCCGACGATGACGAAGCCGGCGCGGCGGACCAGCGCGACGACGTCGGCGTCGGCGAGGGCCGCGGGCGCGCCCACGAGCGCGCGCGAGCCGGCGCGGGTCGGCTCGCCTTCAAAGTCGAAGAGGTCCTTGATCGATAGCGGCACGCCGGCGAAGCGCGGCAGAGCTGCGCCCCTCGCGCGGTCGGCGTCGACGGCGTCAGCCTCAGCGCGGGCCCGCTCGGCATAGACGGTGAGAAACGCCCGTGAGCCTTCGCCCTCGGGGTCGGCGATGCGCGCGAGAACTCGCCTCGATCAAGGCGCGGCTCGTCGTCTCGCCAGCGGCGAGACGCCGCGAAAGTTCGATCAGCGTCGGCTGCGTCACAGGGACCTCCTTAAGCGAAGCGCTCCGCCCGGAACGGCGTTGGGTCGGCGAGCGGCGTCTCCCCGGTCATCATTTCGGCCAGAAGCCGCCCGCTGACCGGCCCGAGCGTCAGGCCGAGGTGCTGGTGGGCGAAGTCGAGCCAGAGGCCGCGCTTGCCCGGGAAGGGCCCGATGACCGGGCGCATGTCCGGCAAGCAGGGCCGGCGGCCGAGCCAGGGGGCGGCGTCCTTGCGCGGCCCGATCGGGAACATCTCTCTGGCGAACGGCTCGATGCGCGCCAGATGCGCGGGCGACGGCGGATCATCGCGCCGCGCGAATTCGGCCCCCGTCGTCAGCCGCAGGCCCAGAGTTCATCGGCGTGACCAGATAGCCTTTCTCGAGATCGAGCACCGGCCGGTTGAGCCCGGCGTTGCCCCTCGGCTCATAATGCATGTGATAGCCGCGCTTGACGAAGAACGGCAGGCGCAGCCCATGGACGCGGACGAGGTCGTTCGACCAGGGCCCGAGCGCGATGACGACGTCGCGCGCGGCGATGCGGCCGGATTCGGTCGTCACCATCCAGCCTCCGGCCGACGGTTCGAGGCTCCTCGCGTCGCCCTTTTCCAGCCGCCCGCCGCGCTTCTCGAACAGGGCGGCGTAGGCGCGCGTCAGCCCTTGGGGATCCGGCGTCGTCAGCGGCTCGGGAAAATGCGAGCCGCCGAGCGCGGCTTCGCCGACATGCGGCTCGAGCGCCGTCAGCGCCGCGCGGTCGAGGAAATGGGCGACGACGCCGTAGGGCTTCAGCTCCTCGACCTCGGCGTGCGCCCTCGCTTCGCCGCGCGCGCTGCGCCAGACCTTGATCCATCCCGTCGGCCGCAACAGGGCGCTCGCTCCTGCCGCCTCGGCGAGCTTGCGGTGCTCGTCGGCGGCGCCGAACACCAGCGGCGCCATCGCCTTCGCCGAGGCGGTCTTGCCGGCGTGCGTCGAGGCCTGAAAGTAGCGCCAGAGCGCCGGCGCGCTCGACGGCAGCGCGCCATAGCGGACATGCGCGCGGGGGTCCTGATTGAGCGCGGCGCGCATGAGTTCGGCCGGGGCGCGGGGAAACTGATAGGGGATGACCGCCTCGCTCTGCACGATGCCGGCGTTGCCGAAGCTCGTCTCGTCCGCCGCCTCGCCGCGCCGGTCGACGATCGCCACGGAGCGGCCGCGCGCCTGAAGGGCGAGCGCAGCCGAAACGCCGACCATTCCGGCGCCGAGCACGATCGCATCCACCGTTCGCGAAGACATGGCCCTGCCTCGTACCCGCGCGAGCCCGTTCCGGCGCGCCTCGATTCTCGACGCCTGTTCCTATAGACCCGCGCCTGAGCGCAGCAAGAGTTCGAGCCGATGATCCCCCGCTATTCCCGCCCCGAGATGACCAAGGTCTGGTCGCCCGAGACGCGCTTTCGCATCTGGTTCGAGATCGAGGCCTGCGCCTCAGAAGCCCTCGCCGAAATCGGCGTCATCCCCAAGGAAGCGGCGAAAGCGATCTGGGACAAGGGCAGCAAGGCCAAATTCGACGTCGAGCGGATCGAGGCGATCGAGCGGACGACGAAGCACGACGTGATCGCCTTCCTCACCCACCTCGCCGAATTCGTCGGCGAAGACGCGCGCTTCGTCCATCAGGGCCTGACGAGTTCCGACGTGCTCGACACCTGCCTCGCGGTGCAGCTCAAACGGGCGAGCGACATCCTGATCGCCGACGTCGATGCGCTGCTAGCCGCGCTGAAGCGCCGCGCCTTTGAGCATAAGCTGACGCCGACCATCGGCCGCTCGCACGGCGTCCACGCCGAGCCGACCACTTTCGGCCTCAAGCTGGCGCAGGCCTACGCCGAATTCGCCCGCGCCCGCGCCCGGCTGGTCACGGCGCGCGAGGAGATTTCGACCTGCGCCATTTCCGGCGCGGTCGGCACCTTCGCCAATGTCGATCCGCGGGTCGAAGCCCATGTCGCGGCGAAGCTCGGCCTGAGACCCGAGCCGGTCTCGACCCAGGTGATCCCGCGCGATCGGCATGCGGCCTTTTTCGCCACGCTCGGCGTCGTCGCCGCCTCGGTCGAGCGGCTGGCGACGGAAATCCGCCATCTGCAGCGCACCGAAGTCCTGGAGGCGGAGGAATATTTTGCCGAAGGGCAGAAGGGCTCCTCGGCGATGCCGCACAAGCGCAATCCCGTGCTGGCCGAGAACCTGACGGGCCTCGCCCGCATGGTGCGCTCGGCCGTGATCCCGGCGATGGAGGACGTCGCGCTCTGGCACGAGCGCGACATCTCCCATTCCTCGGTCGAGCGGATGATCGGCCCGGACGCGACGATCACCCTCGATTTCGCCGTGGCGCGCCTGGCCGACGTGATCGACCGGCTCGTCGTCTATCCCGAGACGATGAAGAAGAACCTCGACCGGCTCGGCGGCCTCATCCACTCGCAGCGCGTGCTCCTGGCGCTGACGCAGAAGGGCGTATCGCGCGAGGGGGCCTACGAGATCGTGCAGCGCAACGCCATGCGCGTCTGGCGCGCCGAGGGCGACTTTCTGGCGCTGCTCAAGGCGGACAAGGATGTGGCCAAGGTGTTGAGTCAGAGCGAGCTCGAGGCGCTGTTCGACCTCGGCTACCACTTCGCGCACGTCGATGAGATTTTCGCGCGGGTGTTCGGGGAGCGGTAAATCGGCAGCGCTCCTAAATGGCGGCGTGTCACCTCCGGGAACGCGGGGTCCAGCGAGCCGCCTGGGTCGCGTTTGATTTCAAACTTGATGGCTCTCTCGGTTGCGGCGCGGGATCGGGAATTCGGAATTGAGTAAAGTGTCCTCGGAACCGCGCGATGCGTATGGAGTTTTGGATTGAAACGGTATAATTTTCATACTAAATTGCAATAGTGGAGTTCGAATTTGATCCGGGGAAGAGCGCCGCCAACAAGGTTAAGCACGGCATCGACTTCGTCGAAGCGCAGGCCCTCTGGCTTGACGAGGCGCTGATTGAAGCTCCGGCGAGGACCGAGGACGAGCCGCGCTTCCTCGCCATCGGGCGCATCGGCGCCCGCCACTGGTCGGCGGTCTTCGTCCGGCGCGGCGGGCGAACGCGGATCGTCTCGGTTCGACGGTCCCGCAAAGAGGAGATCAAGGCCTATGAAGGCGCGTGAGTTCGACGAAAAATTCGAGATCGGCGAGGACGTTTCCGGCGACGTGGACTGGGACAAGGCGCAGCGCCCCAATCTCGCGCTCCGGCGCGTCAATGTCGACTTTCCCGCCTGGGTGGTCGACGCCCTCGACCGCGAGGCCCGTCGCCTCGGCGTGACCCGGCAGGCGCTGGTGAAGCTGTGGATCGCCGAACGGCTCGAGCGCGCGGCGTGAATTCCTTGTGCCTGTTCGGCGCTGGCTACGTGACGATGAATTCGAGAACGGAGGCAGTATTACGAACTGCATGGGCGCGAGATCGATTTGCCGGACGACTCGCAAGCCGGCCAAGCCGCGCGGCGCACGAATGGCGCAATGGAAGCCAGTTTCTCGATTGCGCGCAGCGTCGCCGTTATCCGGCCGAAGCGGAACGCACCCGTAGATTCTTCGTCCCCGTTACAGGTCTCTGCTCCCCGCCTCATCGAGATTTGCAAGCAGCGCCGCAGCCGCATTGTCGAGCTCGTCTAGCTGGCCAGTCACGATCGACCACAGGACCTCCGGATCGACGTGGCGGTATTCGTGCCGCAGCAAGTTGCCGAGCCCGTGGATTTTTGACCACGGAACCTCCGGCCGTGCGTCCTTCATCGACTGCGGCAAATGTTTTGCGGCTTCGGCGATGATGAGGAGCGCGTGCTCGACCGCGCGCTTTATTCCCCAACTCGCGGAAAACGCGCCAAGGTCCGCGTCCTTCGTGAAACCCCGGATGCCTGCGATCTCTTCGCGAATATCGATCAGCACACGCGCGGCGAGCGGGCGATCATCAAAAAACCCGTATCGCTTCCCGCTCGATCTCCGCTCGCAAGGCCCGGCTCAGGCCTTCGCGCGTGCCGTAATCGATCTTTTCGCCCAACCGCTCCCGCAACAGAAAATAGATATCCATGAACTCGTCGAAGCCGAACGGGCGCGATCTGTCCTTGTCTATGAAGACGTCGATATCGGAATCGGGGCCCGCCTCATCCCGCGCATGCGAGCCGAACAGGTAAAGCGCCTGGCCTCCGCGCGCACGAATCGCGGGCTCGGCTTGCTTCAATCGCGCGATGACTTCGCTGCGGCGCATAGTCCATATTAGCCCAACCACGGGGCGCCCCGCCAGCGTGGCGGCGGGAAGCCTGTGGGCAAGCGCGGCCTTCAATTCCGCGTTGTCGGCTCGGCGACACCCCTTCTCCCTGCGGGACCCTGCGGGAGAAGGTGGCGGGCATAGTCCGCCGGATGAGGGAACCGGGCCGTCACGACTTTCAATCCGGCGGACCGGCGCGGCCGGCGTCGACTGCCCGTGACCCTCATCCCCGTCCCTTCTCCCGACAGGAGAAGGGACGCACGCGCCGCTGTCGGCGGTTCGACGTCTTGGGGCGATCCGAGTTTGGCGCCCCACCGGCGAGCAAGCCGCGCGACGTCAGCGACAGACGATGAACGCGCTGAGCGCTTTCGCCTCGTCGGCCAGGTCGGGCCCCTTCATCGCCTGCGTCGCCTCGCCGATCGCGAACTTGATGGCGTTGTCCTGAAGGAAGTTGGCGACGACCGAAGCCTTGATGGCGAAATTGACGTTCTGCGGGATATCGCCGGCATTCTTGATCTCGGCGATAAAATCCAGCTTGGAGGAGACGACGCCGATGAGATTGCCGCTCTCGTCGAGGAGCGGACCGCCGGAATTGCCCGGCTGGACCGGCGCGGAAATCTGGTAGAACCGGCTGTCGTCGCCGATCCCGGCGAGCGCCGTCACGATGCCGGTGGTAAAATTGCCGCTCGTCGCCAGAACCTGGCTCAACGGATAGCCGAAGGCCTCGACGTTCTCTCCCTGCCTCGCGCCGAAGCGGAGCGCCGCCACGCGCGCCGGCTTGGCGTTCACTTTCAGGAGCGCCAAATCGTTGGTCGGGTCCTTGGCGACGAGTTTTCCGGCCTCGAAGGTTCCCTGACCCACGCCGACCTGAATATCGAGGCAATCCTTGACGACGTGAGCGTTGGTGATGAGGTGGCCCTCGTTCGTCACAAAAATGCCGGTGCCGGAACTCGTGGTGTGAGGCTCCGGTTGTTCCGGCGGGGATGAAACGGGCTGCGGCGCAGGCCCCGCTGCGCCGTCCGAAGGGCCGATCCTGACAGTAAACGGGCTGGTGAATGGAGCGCCGCTCTCCGACGACCACAGCGACGCCGAGATCAAAGTCGCGATGCGTTCGATATGGGCGGCCGTCGCCGCGTGGTCCCAGGTGAGCGTGAATCCGACGCCGCCTCGTCCGGTCTGATGATAGCGAACGTAGGCGTCAGTGATCCCGTCGGAATAGGAAAGGACGAAGAACTCGTTCCGGTAGAGTTTGGAATAGTAGATTGTCGCGCCGCTGCGCTCCAGCTTGTTGCGCAAAGACTCGAACGATGCGCGTAAGGTGAATTGTGGATAGTAATCGTAGGTCAGCACGACGCCTAGCGGTCGATTGAAAAACGCGAGGCCGGTCGCCGTCGCTTCCTCCGTCAGAGGCAGACCGATCGGGACCCAGATCCAGCTATCGGTCATGGGATGCCTGACGACCTGAAAGTTCCACGCGTTCAGGTAAGGCCCCGCGATCGCGATCAGGCGATCCATCTGTTCGCCTGTGACAGCTCCGAGCGGCACGAAGCCGTTGTCGACCTCGAAGCGCAGAATCGCGTTGAACAGGCGGGCGCTGAAATCCGCGTCGGGCACAGCTGGCCAGTAGCCCGCCGCCGTCAAAAGGATTTGCAGCTTGACCCGCTCGTCGAGCGTCCGCTGCATGAAGGCGTCTTCCGCTTGGGCGTATCCGGGGAGTTGGGTCTGAGCGGCCGCCCCGGTCGCCGAGAGCAAGAGCGTGCATTCGACGAGCCACAACAGCGCGAAGAGCGCCAGGCCAGAGCGCGTTCTGCCGGCCAGGCTTCGATCAGCCATTTCCGTCGCCCCGCACGGCCATCGGCCGTGTTCCCTCGGGGGGGACCATACCGCCGACCGAGGGCGATGTCCTCATGCCGTCTGGCACTTGCTTAATGCGGCGAGACTCATGCAGCACTTGTCATCCCCGCGAACGCGGGGATCCAGCGTTGGCCCCTGACAGGCGTCGCTGAGAGCCTTTGGCCCACGTCCTGGATGCCCGCCTGCGCGGGCATGACAAAGTTTGGGAGTTGCGTTGCCTCTTCCCCGTCGATGAAAAAGTCCTATCCTCGACCGCCGGAGGGGCGGAGGCGATGGGCGTCAGGCTGGTCGTTGCGGTGACGGACGGCGATTGGTTCGAGCATCTCCGCGCGCTGCCGCATCTGACCGAAGTCAATTTCTGGTCCCCGTCGGACCGCACGTTTCGCGCGCTCCAGCCCGGCGAGCTGTTTCTTTTCAAACTGCATGCGCCGCGCAACTTCATTGTCGGCGGCGGTTGGCTCGCGCATGCGACGATTCTGCCCTGCTCGCTCGCCTGGGAGGCGTTCGGCGAGGCGAACGGCGCCGCGACGCTGCGTGAGATGCGCGCCCGCATCGCCCGCTACACGAACCGGTCCGCGGAGGACCGCGAAGACTTCCCCATTGGTTGCCGGATTCTGACGCAGCCGTTCTTTTTGCCGGAATGCGCCTGGATTCCCGTCGGCGAGTTTTGGTCGCGCAACATCGTCTCGTTCAAGACCTACTCGACCGACGACGCCGACGGGATGCTCCTATGGGACAAGGTGCAGGATGCTACCAGCGCGCCAGCATCGCCGGGGTTTTCCGCGCCACCCGCCCCCCGGTATGGGGAGCCGACGCTTGTCCGCCCGCGCCTCGGCCAGGGCGCGTTCCGCGTTCTCGTGACCGACAATTACCATCGCCGATGCGCCGTGACGCGCGAACGGACCTTGCCGGCGCTCGAAGCCGCGCATATCCGGCCGTTCGCGGAAGGCGGCGAACACGAAACCTCGAACGGCGTCTTGTTGCGCCGCGACATCCACAGCCTGTTCGACGCTGGTTACGTGACGATTGCGCCGGACCTCCATTTCGAGGTCAGCCGCCGCATCAAGGAGGAATTCGAGAACGGAAGGCAGTATTACGAACTGCACGGGCGGGAGATCGCTTTGCCGGACGACCAGCGAAGCCGGCCGGACCGGGCGGCGCTCGAATGGCATAGTGGAAGCCGGTTTCTCGGTTGAGAGCCGGATCGGGAATAACTCCCTTCGGTTCGGTCGCGATATGATTGCCCGACAGGAGCGTTTCATGGCGCGAAAAGGTTCAAAACCGAAACCTAGAACCCAAGATCGACAAGTAAGACAACCAACGACACTGCCAAGCTCAAGATTTTCTCGCTTTGACAAAACATTGCGGGAGAAATGGTTCTACGTTTCTGTTATCTTGGCAATTGTTAGCGTTTTAAGCGCTTGGAATATTTTCCGGCCGCAACTTGCTGAGCTGAAGCCGAACGATCCTCTGA
This sequence comes from uncultured Alphaproteobacteria bacterium, assembly GCA_963772555.1. Lineage (GTDB taxonomy): Bacteria > Pseudomonadota > Alphaproteobacteria > Rhizobiales > Beijerinckiaceae > Roseiarcus. The sequence continues at coordinate 22,792 of CAVYXQ010000015.1, forward strand.
CCGAAGATTGTGCCTTGAGTACTCTGTCAGGCCCAATCCAAGGAAATGAGGCTACGCGGATCGACATTGACGTGACTTATAACTGGTTGATGTTCCCGGGTAGCAAAAATCGTCATTTCGATATGCGCCGCTTTGCCGGGCGCTTGATAGTTGTTCCGGATGTCGAGCCGCGCTCGGTGCCGCCACCGCCCTTACCCCGAGCCCAATGAATTCCCCGTCGTGATTACCGAGTTTCCGGGACAGTTTGCGAGTTATATTAGTCGAAGGGCCGCGACATTCCCTTCCGCTCCAGTGGGTCTCACAATGGGGGCCGAGATTGCGTGCGAGCTTCGCAAGCGCGGCAGTCGGATCGGCCTGACCGCATCAGGATCTCGGACGGCACGTGAGTGCGACCTTGCGTCGCTTCATTGCTCAAATTGAGGAGCTCGATCCATGTCCTGGCGGCACATTCGGATTTCTCGGTTCGGCGGGCCTGAGGTGCTGGAGCTCGTCGAGGAAACGAACCTGCCTGAGCCCGGGCCGGGCGAGGTTCGCCTCAAGGTGCTGGCGGCCGGCACGGGCTTCACCGACGCCTTCATCCGCCTGGGCCGCTATCCCGATTTCAAGGGGCCGCTGCCGTTCACCCCCGGCTACGATCTCGTCGGCGTCGTCGACAAGGCCGGGCCGGGCGTGACTTCGCCGCGCGAGGGCGAGAGGGTCGCCGATCTCTCGGTCGTCGGCGGCTATGCGCAATACGCGATCCGCCCCGTCCGCTTTCTGGTTCCCGTGCCCGACGGGGTCGACGCCGCAGAGGCGGTCTGCATTCCGCTCGCCTATCTCACCGCGTTCCAGATGCTGACCCGCTGCCGGCGCCTGCCCCCGGGCGCGACGATCCTCGTGATCGGCGCGTCGGGGACCGTCGGCACGGCGCTGCTCGATCTCGCCCGCCACTTCGGGCTGAAGGCGATCGGGACCTGCTCGGCCGCCAACCTGCCGGCAGTCGAGCGCTACGGCGCGACGGCGATCGACTATCGCGCCGGCGACTTCGTCGCGGCGGTGCGCCGCCTCGCCGCGGCCCGCCCGGGCGGGGCCGGCGTCGACGCCGCCTTCGACCCCATCGGCGGCCCGCATTTCGCCCGTTCCTTCGCCTGCCTCGCGCCCGGCGGCCTGCTCGTCGGCTACGGCTCGCAAACCATGGCCGTCGGCGGCGAAAGCCTCGTATCAGCGGGCCTCGGCCTCATGCGGCTGAGGATGTGGGACGCGCTCAGCCTCTTCTTCAACAACCGCGGCGCCGTCTGGTACTCGATCACGAGCCGCCGCAAGACCCATCCGGCGGAGTTCAAGGCCGACATGACGGCTTTGTTCGAGCTCCTGCGCGTCGGCGCGATTCATCCCGTCGTCGTCGACCGCCTGCCGCTCGTCGCCGCCCGCGACGTGCATGCCCGGATCGACGCCGGCGGAATGGGCGGCAAGGTCGTCCTCATGCCATGGGAGGGTCTGTAGCCGCGCTCGTCGAGAGCGGCGCCGCGGTCATCGACCGCGGCTGCAACGTCAGGCGCGCGGCTCCGGGGCCCTTGTAGCCGCGCTCGTTGAGCGCGGCGCCGCGGTCATCGACCGCGGCTACAGCGCGCGCGGCTCCGTCGGCGACTGCAGGAAGAACCGCAGCATTTCGCGGGAAGCGTCGGGCCCGTGCGGGTCGGCATACGACCCGTCGGGGTTGCCGCCCGACCAGGCGTGCCCGAGCCCTTCGATCGCCCAGCCTTCCGCGTGGACGGCGCCCTTGGCGTCGGCGATCACAATGCGCTCGTAGCCGCGCCCGCCCGCAACGCCGCTTTCGCGTCTCTCATGCGCCGGCCCCGCGAGCCCGGCGCGCGCGTCGGCGAGAATCGCCGCCGCGTTCGACGGATCGACGGTCTTGTCGTTCGCCCCATGAAAGACGATCGTTCGAACGCTTCCGTTTGCCCACCTGGGACGAGGCTTCGCCGGCATGGACATTGGCGCCGGCGCCCCGTTCGCGCCGCCGCGCATGGCGGCGAGCGCCGACGGCAGGTCGGCGGCAGACCCGTAGGCGAGGCCGGAGTGGATGCCGGCGGCGGCGTAGAGCTCGGGATAGAGCGCGGCCATGATCGCCGCCATCGCTCCGCCAGCCGACAGGCCCGCCACATAGACGCGCGACCCGTCGACGGCGAACTCCGACAGGATGCTGCGGGTAATGCCGGCGATGAGGCTCGGCTCGCCCTCGCCGCGCCTCTGGTCCTTCGGGTTGAACCAGTTCCAGCACGCCGACGGATTGGCGCTCGTGGGCTGTCTCGGATAGGCGACGAGGAAACCCCGTTCCTCGGCGAGCCGGTTCATCGCCGTTCCGGCCGCGAAGTCGTCGGGGTTCTGGGTGCAGCCGTGCAGCATGACCAGCAGGGGAAGCGCCCTGCCGTCCGCACGGCTCGGGACATAGAGCTTGTAGTCCCGCGCGCCCGCCGCGCAGGCGAAGGTCTTCGTGACATAGACCGCCCCGGCGGGCACGGGAATCGAGGGCGCCTTGCGCAACTGGCGCGCCGTCGCGGGCTCGAGGCCGGCGCCCGGAAGCCTGGCCTCGCGCAACAGCTTCAGGACCTCGCCGAGCCCCTTTCGCGGGCGTTCCGCCGCAGCCTCCGGCGTGCGGGCGCGCGGTTCCGCCGCCGGCTCGGCGACGCCCTCGCTCTCGGGCGTCTCGAGCGGCGGCGGCGCGATCAATCGGGCGCTGGCCGGCGGCGAGGCGCCCGGCGGCTCGGCGAGTCGTTGTCCGCTGAGCGCGCGCTGAATGAGCCGCGTCGCCTCGCCCAGTTTCTGGGCGCGGGTGAGCTGAAGAGCCTCTTGCATGGCTCTGCCGAAGACGGAGGTCATGGAAACAATCCTTCTTGTTGGCGTAAGGGAACCGGGCCTGGATCACCCGATGCGACCGGCGAGCGCCGCCTTGACGGCCTTGCTGGCGTGCAGCGCCCCGAGCACGGTGATCGATTCGATGGTCGACAGCGCCAGGTCCGGCGTGACGTCGTCGTCGATCGTCGCCAGCCCGACGACCTGGATGTTGAGCCGGCGGCCGGCGGCCTTCGCCGTCTCGAGCTCGTCGCGGCTGATCCGCCTGAGGCCGAGTTCGAGCGTCCGCCGGGCGATCGACTGTCGCACGGCGTCGGCGTGGACGGAGAGCTGGTTGCGGATCGCCGTCCGGATGAAGTCGGTGCGATTGGAATAAAAGCCCTCGCGCACCAGGAGATCGATATGGCCGAGATCGACGAAGCCGAGGTTGATGGTGATCTTCTCGCTTTCGCCGGGCCTGTCCCGCAGTCTGTGAATCTCTCCGCTCATCGCGAGCTCCTACCATCCCGTTGGATGGTACATGGATGGTGGAGCAGGGAATTGCAAGGCCCGGCTCACATCTTTCGGGATGCGTCACCTGCCAGCGCCGGCTCTGCAAGTTGCGCAAAAGAGCGCTCAAGCCTTTGAAAGAGGCCGGCGACATTGAATTCGGCGCCGGCCGATCTTGGCTCTCCTCCGCCGGTAAAAGAGGATGCGTCGGAACGGGCGATGCGCTCTGCGGCGGCCCGGCAGCGCTACATCTTCCGTTTCAGCGCCACGCCGGCGCCCGCCTGCGGCGGGTGCGGCATGCCGCCCTGCGCCCTGCCGAGCGCGTCGAGCGCGGCCAGCGTCTCGAAGCTCCAGGGGCGGCGCGCGGGCCGCTTTCGCCGCGCGTGACCGACAGCAGCAATTGCTCCGAGGCGGCGAGCGGCTCGCCGCCGGCCGACGTCATTTCGAGCCAGACGCGGACGCGCTTGTCGTCGTGTTCGAGCAGATGGCAGGAGACGGCGAGCGCGTCACCCTCCTTCGCCTCTTTGAAAAAGTGCAGCATCATCTGCATCGTGTAGAGCGTCAGGCCCGTCCGCTCGCGCGCCTTGGCGTCGAGGCCGATCCGGTCCATCAGGGCATCGACCGAGCGGCTGAAGACGATGGCGTAGGCGGCGTCGTTCATGTGGCCGTTGTAATCGACCCATTCGCTCACGACCGTCGTCGCCAGAACCGGAAGCGCGGATCCATGGCGCATTTGGCGTCCTCGCTGATCTTGTTCAGAGCCGGCCCGGCCGGCCTTCCGCTTCGGGCCAGTACTTTTGCACGAGCGCGAGGAGATCGACAAGAAACGCGTCGCGCCGCGCCTCGAGGTCCCGGATCGATCGGCCTGCCGCCTGAGCCTCGCAGCCGTCGGCCACCTTGTCGATCAGCGCCTCGGTCAGTTCCGGCGCGACGAGCCGGGTCCAGGGCAGTTTCAGCGCCGGGCCGAACTGATGCAGCATGTGGCGCATGCCGCCCTCGCCGCCGGCGAGATGGAAGGTGAGGAAAGTGCCCATCAGCGCCCAGCGCAGGCCGCAGCCGTAAACCACGGCGGCGTCGACCTCCTCGGTGGTGGCGATATCGTCGTTGACCAGCCAGAGCGCTTCGCGCCACAGCGCCTCCATCAGGCGGTCGGCGACAAATCCGACGATCTCTTTCCGCACCCGCAACGGCCGCATGCCGACCGATGTGTAGAAGGCGCCCGCCTCATCGACAGTCGCGGCGGCGGTCTTCTCGCCGCCGACGAGCTCGACCAGGGGCAGAAGGTAGACGGGATTGAACGGGTGTCCGACCAGCATGCGCTCGGGGCGCTGCATCTTCGCCGAGAGGATTGTCGGCAGGAGCCCCGAGGTCGACGAGGCGACGATGGCGTCCGGGTTGGCGGCGTCGATCCGGGCAAGCAGGTCCTGCTTCAGCGACTCGCGCTCGGGCGCATTCTCCTGAACAAAGTCGGCGCCGGCGACGCAGTCCTCGAGCGAGGCGCAAAACGTCAGGCGGGCAGGGCTCGCGCCGGGCGCGACGCCCCGGCGGCTCATGGCCGGCCAGGCGGCCTCGACCGAAGCGCGCGCCTTGCCGGCGGCGTCGGGCGACGGATCCCAGGCCGTCACGTCGAGCCCCGCGCCGAGAAAGCGCGCCGCCCATCCCGACCCGATGACCCCCGCGCCGACGACGGCGACATGCTCGATTGGCCTTGTCAACTTGGACCTCCCCAGAAATCCCATATGCTCTACCGCCCCTTCCACACGGGCGGGCGCTTCTCGGCAAAGGCAAGCGGTCCCTCGTGGGCGTCTTCGGAAGACAGCATGAGATCGTAGACCGGCGTCTTGCCGTTGCGCATCGCGGCGTAGGTTTCGGCGACCGAGCGGCCTTCGCCCGCGTTCACCGCGGCTTTGACGGCGCGCGTCGCCAGCGGCGCCTTTGCAGCGATGGTCGCGGCGAGCTCGCGGGCTGCGGTCATCAGCGAGCCGAGCGGGGCCAGCCGGTTGACGAGGCCGCGCAACAGCGCCTCCTCCGCCTCGACCCGCCGGCCCGTCAGCAGCATTTCCATCGCCACGGCGCGGGGCAGCCGCCGCGGCAAACGCTGGACGCCGCCCGAATCGGCGATGATGCCGAGGCCGGTCTCCGGCAGGGCGAAGGCCGCGCCCTCCGCCGCCACGACGAGGTCGCAGGCAAGGACGAGTTCGAACCCGCCGCCGAACGCCAGGCCGTTGACCGCGGCGACGACCGGCTTGTCGAGATCCCAAAACTCGGTCAGGCCAGCGAAGCCGCCGGGTCCGTGATCCGAGCCCGCCGTCTCCCCGGCCGCCGCAGCCTTGAGGTCCCAACCGGCGCAGAAGAACCGGTCGCCGGCCCCGGTCAGGATGGCGACGCGGGCTTCCGGATCGTCGTGAAACGCGCGGAACGCCAGATAGAGCGCGCGGCTGGTCGCCGCGTCGATCGCGTTGGCCTTGGGCCGGTCGAGAATCACTTCGACGATCGCGCCGCGGCGGACGACTCGAACGGGCGATGTCATGTCAGAAAAGCCTCCTCGCCCAGCCGGATCAACGCGTCGACCGCGACCACGCCCGAGCCTGCGGCAAAGACCAACAACGGATTGACGTCAAGTTCGATCAAAGTCTGACGATGCGCCTCGGCGTAGCGTGCGATCGATTGGACCGACCCAATGAGCGCCGGCCAGTCCCCGCGCCCGGCGCCGCGGTAGCCGTCGATGAGCCTGGCGATCTTCAGCGAGCGCAGCGCCGCTTCGATTTCGGCGCCGCTCGCCGGCAAGAGCAGGGTCGCATGGTCGTCGATGAGCTCGGCGAGCACGCCGCCCGCGCCGACGGTGAGCGCGAGGCCAAACACAGCGTCGCGCGTCACGCCGACGATCAGTTCGGCGAGCGCTCGGCTCTGCATCGGTTCGATCAGGACGCGGTCGCTCAGATGCGCCATCGCGGCGGCCGCCTCTTCGACCGCCGACGTATCGCGGAGGTCGAGCCGAACGCCGCCGACTTCCGTCTTGTGCGCGAGCGCGGCGTTGAGCGCCTTGACGACGACGGGATAGCCGAGATCCTCCGCCGCGCGCCCGGCCCCGGCGAGCGGGACGACGCGATACGGCGGAACCGCCAGGCCGAAGCGCGCCAGCGCGGCCTTGGCTTCGGCCTCGTCGAGCAGGCGCGCCGGCCGGTCGGCGATCGCCCTGGCGGACGGGCGCAGATCCGCGGACGCCGGCCGCAACCACGCCTCGCCGACGTCCGCCGCCAGACGCACCGCGGTCAGCGCCTCGCTCATGCCGTTGAACGGAACGACGCCGGCGGTAACGAGGCGCGTGGCGATCGCCTCCGGCATCGTTTCGGGCAGCGAAGCGACCACCGCGGCGGGCGCGCCGGTCGTCGCCCGGGCCGCCTCGAAAGCCGCCAGCGTCGTCTCCCAGCTCGAGCCGTCGCAGCGATCGGCGCGCGGAAAATCGAGGACCAGCGCATTGATGTCGTAGCCGGCGTCGAGCATGGCGGAAAATGCGGCGCGCGTCGGCTCGAAATCGCCCCAGACATAGGTGTGGTAGTCGAGCGGATTGCCGAGCGCCACCTTGGGGCCGAGCGCCGCGGCGAGCGCGTTGCGCGCGCTTGCCGGCAGATCCGGCGTCGTCAGCCCATGCGCCTCGGCGAGGTCGGCCATCAGCGAGGCTTCGCCGCCCGAACAGCTCATCGAGGAGAGCCGCCGGCCTTCGAGCGGACCGCACACGTGCAACAGCTTCAGCGTCTCGAGGAAAATCGACAGGTCAGCCGCGCGGGCGACGCCGGCTCTGGCAAAGAGCGCGTCATAGTGGGCGTCTGCGCCGGCGAGCGAAGCGGTATGCGACAATGTCAGCGCCGCGCCCGCGTCGCTCCGCCCGGTCTTGATCGCGACGATGGGCTTGCGCAGCCGGCGCGCCCGCCGCGCCGCGCGGTCGAACCCCTCCACCTGGGTCAGCCCCTCGATGTGCAGGCCGATCGCGGTCACGCGCTCATCGTCGAGAAACGCCTCGACATAGCTGGCGATGTCGCCTTTCGCATTGTTGCCCGCGGCGACGACATAAGCGATCGGCAGTCCCCGCGCCTGCATCGTCAGGTTGAGGGCGATATTGCCGGACTGCAGCACGAGGGCGACGCCGCGCTCGACGCGGGCGCCGCCGTGCTGGTCGGGCCACAGCGCGACGCCGTCGAGATAGTTGATGGCGCCATAGCAATTGGGTCCGACGAGCGCCATCTCGCCGCTGGCGGCGACGAGCTTGCGCTCGAGCGCCGCCCCTTCGTCGCCGGCCTCGGAAAAGCCGCTGGCGTAGACGACCGCGCCATGCGCGCCGAGCGCGGCGAGTTCGCCGACCGCGACGACCGACGCCTCGCGCGGCGCGGCGACAAAAGCCGCATCCGGCGCGTCCGGCAGTTCGCTGACCGAAGCGAAGCAGGTCCGCCCGGCAAGCCTGGCGCGGCGCGGATTGACGGGCCAGATCTCCCCGGAAAAGCCGATGCGGTCGCATTGCCGCGCGACCTCCTCCGCCTCGCGCCCGCCGATAACGGCGATCGAGCGCGGCTGCAGCAGACGCGCCAGGCGGGAGCGAGCGTCAAGCGCGACCGTCATTCCGCTTCAACAGCCGCGCGGGCGCAGAAGCGCGCGCGAAATGATGTGGCGCTGGATTTCGCTGGTGCCGTCCCAGATGCGGTCGACGCGCGCATCGCGCCACCAGCGCTCGAGCGGCATCGACGCCATGAGGCCCATGCCGCCGTAGATCTGCAAGGCGCGATCGGTGACCCGCGCCAGCGTCTCGGAGGCAAAGAGTTTCGCCATGGCGAAATCCTGGTCCTGCGCTATTCCCTGGTCGAGCTTGTGGGCGGCGCTCAGCGTCAGCAATTCGGCGGCCTCGATCTCGGTCGCCATGTCGGCAAGCTGAAACGAAACGCCCTGGAAGCGGCCGATCTTTTCGCCGAACTGCACCCGGGTCGAGGCCCAGTCGAGCGCGCTCTCCAGCACCCGGCGGGCGCGGCCGACGCAGTTCGCGGCGACGGAGAGTTGGGTCGAGCCCAGCCATTCGCTCATCAGATCGAAGCCGCGCCCCTCGACGCCGAGCAATTGCGATTGATCGACAAAGCACTCGTCGAAATAGAGCTCGCACTGATGATAGCCGCGGTTGGAGACGCAAGGTGCGCCGCGGGAACGGGTGAAGCCGGGCGTGCCGACGTCGACCAGGAACGCCGAGATTTCCGCCTTGCGGCGCCCGCCCGCCTCTTTGACCCCGGTGGCGGCAAAGAGGATCACGTAGTCGGCCTTGTCGGCGTGGCTGATGAAATGCTTGCTTCCGTTGATCACGTAGCCGTCGCCCTGGCGCTCGGCGCGGGTCTTCATCGAACGCACGTCGGAGCCGGCGCCGGGTTCGGTCATGGCGAGGCAGTCGTGACGCTCTCCCTTGATGGTCGGGATCAGATAGCGCTCGACCTGTTCGCCCCGGCACCCCTGCAGGATGTTGGATGGGCGGGAGACGCACATCTGCAGCGCATAGCCGGCCCGGCCCAGTTCGCGCTCCATCACCGTCAGCGACAGCGCGTCGAGGCCGCCGCCGCCGTGTTCGGCAGGCATGTTGGCGGCATAAAAGCCGGCCTTCAGCGCCTTCGTCTGGATGTCGCGCGCCAGGTCCTCCGGCACGTCGTCGAGCTTCTCGACCAGGTCTTCGTGCGGATAGAGCTCCCTCTCGACGAAGGCGCGCACGGCTTCGGCCAGCATCGTCTGTTCGGGCGTCAAGGGAAAGCTCATCGCGATCCTCTTCGCCTGCTCGCGATGCCGAAGGGCGCGCCGATCATTGGATGCAGCGGCAGACGAGAATGCGCCGCGCGGATCGCCGCCAGCCGGTCGTAGAGCTCGGGCGGGAATGGCGCCGAGCGGCCGGCGCGGACGTCGACATGCGCCAGCACCTGCTCGGCGACCGCGACCTCGGCGTCGGTGCGGCCCCGCATCATGCGATGCAGAATATGCAGGCGCTTGTCGTCGAGATCGACGAGCTGCAGCGTGAGACGGAGCGGATCGCCCGCGTGGAGCTCGGCGAGGTTGCGGATACGCGTATCCAGCGTATAGAGCGAAAAGCCGCCGGCGCGGTAGGCTTCGTCGACGCCGACAAAGCGGAAGAACGCGTCGGAGGAATCGCCGAAGACGAGCAGATAGACGCTCTCGCTCATGTGGCCGTTGTAGTCTGTCCACTCCGGCTTCACCGTGCAGGCGTGCAGCGCCAGTGGCGCCGGGATCGGTCTCGTCGCGTCCCAGCCGGCAAAGGGCACGCCTTCGAGCGGAGTGACGACGCGGCCCGGCGCCGGGTTCATCGTTGCTTCTTCAATCCAAGCATCGCTCGCGCTTCCGCCGCCGTTGCAATCGAGGCTCCCATGCGCTCGACGATCTCGCGCGCCCGCGTCACCAGAGCGCCGTTGCTCGCCGGCACGCCGCGATCGAGCCAGAGGTTGTCCTCGAGCCCGACCCGGACATGGCCGCCGAGCAGCGCCGCCTGCGCGACGAACGGCATCTGCATCCGTCCGATGGCGAAGCCCGCCCAATTGGCGTTCGCCGGCAAATGGCCGCGCATCGCCAGCATCGCCTCGGTAGTTGCTTCCGCGCCCCAGGGGATGCCGAGGCAGAGCTGGAAAAGCGGCGGGGCGTCGATGAGGCCTTCGGCGATCAACTGCTTGGCGAGCCAGACATGACCGAGCTCGAAGCACTCGATCTCCGGTTTCACCCCGGCCGCCTGGATCCGCCGCGCCATATCGCGCAGAAGCCCGGCCGTCGCCAGAAACGCGCCGTCGCCAAAATTGAGCGAACCGCAATCGAGGGTGCAAATCTCAGGCCTGAGCTCCTCGACATGGGCGACCCGAGCAGCCGCGTCGGCCATGTCCGTCCCGGGCCCGCCCGAGGCTGGGTTGGCGGGATTGAAGAAGAAGTCGCCGCCCATGCCGGCGGTCAAGTTCAGGATGACGTCGGCGCCGGAGCCGCGAATATGGGCGACGGTCTCGCGGTAAAGCGCCGGATCGCGCGCGGCCTTGCCCGTGGCCGGGTCGCGCACATGCACGTGCACGATCGCGGCGCCGGCGGCATGGGCTTCGAGCGCCGAATTGGCGATCTGCCGCGGCGTCACCGGAATCGCCGGATGCTTGCCGACCGTGTCGCCGGCGCCGGTGACGGCGCAGGATATGATGATCTTCGGAGTCAGCGCGCGCCCCTGCTTGGCCAAGCCAAAACTTGCGTCAGCCCGATTGCGGACGCAAGTCCTCGCTCGCGCCCGAAGGGACCGTCAGCAGCCGGTCATGCGCGGGAGGCCCTCGCGGGCCAGGGCGGGCCGGCCCGTCCCGAGGCTATTCTTCGTCCGGCCCCCCCTCGTCCCCGTGATGGTGGGGATGGTGGCCCCAGGGTCCCATCGCGCCGGGGTGGCGCCCCATTGCCATCAATTCGGGAGCGAGAAACGCGAAGATGCGCTTTTGTTCTCCGTCGAGGCTGTCGTAGAGCGGCTTTGCCGCATCAGCGATCTTCTTCAGCGCGGCGCCGGCCTGCGACAGGCGGTCGGCCGCCTCCTCGAGCCTGTCGACCGGCGACATGGACTCGCCCTGAGCCTGCATCTCCCCCATGCCCTCGTGCTGTATCTCGCCCATGTCCTCCTCATGCATCTGGCCCATGTCCTCGTGATGCATGCCGCCCATATGCCCCATGCGCTCCATCATCTCCTGCATGTGCTCCATCCGCATCTTCGCCGCATCGCGGACGGCCGCCTCGAACGGTCCCCAGAGCTTCTCCTGATCGGCGCTCAGGTTCAGACCCGCCTTGAGGCCTGCGAGCTTGGCGTTCAGCAGGGCTTCGTGGTCGGCGCCCCAATGCTGCATCCCATGCATTTCCGGCGCGTTCGACGGGTTGTTGTCCTGGGCGAGAGCCGCGGCTCCGGCCGTCACGGCAAGGACGGACGCGGTAAAGACACTGAGTGCAAAGCGAGAAGACAACCTCATGATCGATTCCTCCGAATATTCGACGCGCCATCATCATGCGCCCGAAAGGGGAGGAATAAGAAATCAACTCCGCGTAACGTTGATGACGGCCATCGGTCAGTTCCGGTCCCCGATCAGGCGGTATGCCTCGACCGGCAGGGTTGGCGTCTCCACTCCACGCAAAAAAAGACGCGTCCAATCCGCGCAAAAAAAGACGCGGCCGAAGGGGAAGCGGCCGCGTCTTCCGGTCGTCCGAAGCGGTTAGGCCCGGACGATACTACTGTTGCATTCCGGCTCCGCCCTCGCGCCAGCGATGGTGCATCGCCTCCATGGCGAATTGGGCGCGCTGCGGCGTCAGCATTCGGCCGAGCGTGGTGAAATCGTGCTGCTGGGTCTGGTCGAGGCTCGCATAGAGCGGCTTGGCGGCGTCGGCGATCTTCTTGACGTCAGATGAGGCCTTTGACAGGTCGTTCACCCAGTTGTCCAGGCGATCGATCGGCGATGCGCGCTCGTTCTGGGCGCGGCTTTCCATCATCTGCTGGATGTCGTTCATCCGGTCTTTGGCGCCGTCGCGAACGGCGGTTTCGAACGGCCCCCAGAGCTTTTCCTGGTCCGGATTGAGCTTCAAGGCGGCTTTCATGCCGGCAAGCTTGGCGTCGAGCATCATTTCATGGTCGGCGGCCCAATGCTGCATCCGCTCCATGTTGGGAGCGTTGGCGGACTGGTCGTTGGCGGCGGCCGCGGCGGTCAGGGCGAACGAGGAGGCGCAGAGCGCGACGGCGGCGAGCGGGGCGAGGAGATACTGTTTCATTAGCACTGTCCTCTTGCAATTTTTCGGTGCGGCTCTTTTTTGTCGTCGGCGCTGATGAATTTCAACTTAACTCGCCGTAAGGATGCGTTCATGGGGATGGCCCCACGGAAGGGAAGGGGACATGAGTGAAGTCGTCGGCAAGCTTGCCGCAAGCCTTGCGGCTGAGACGCCGGTGCTGTGCGCCTGGGTCGGCATGAACGAGCCGGCGGTGGCCGAGGCGCTGGCGCGCGAGGCCTTCGACGCGGTCGTGCTCGACCTGCAGCATGGCGCGTTCGACTTCACCGGCGCGACGCGGGCGATCCTCTCGGTCGCGCTCGCCGGCAAGCCCTCCATCATCCGTGCGCCGGTCGGCGAGTTCGCGCTTGTGAGCCGGCTTCTCGACGCCGGCGCCGCCGGCGTCATCGCGCCGATGATCAACAGCCGCGACGACGCGCGGCGCCTCGTCGCCTTCACCAAGTTCCCGCCGCTCGGCGAGCGGTCCTGGGGCCCGCGCGCGGCGCTGCCGCTCAGCGGCCTCGAGGCGCCGGCGTATTTCCCCGCGGCCAACGCCATGACCCAGACGATCGCCATGATCGAAACCCGCGCCGGGCTCGACGCGCTCGACGACATTCTCGGGGTCGACGGCTTGAACGGGGTTTTTGTCGGCCCGTCCGACCTGTCGATCGGGCTGAGCGGCGGCCCGCGCGTCGAGCCGCGGGGCAAGGCGGTGATGACAGCCGCGGCGCTGATCGTCGAGCGCGCCAAGGCGCACGGCAAGTATGCCGCGATGTTCTGCTTCGACGGGGCCGACGCCCGCGCGATGGCGGCGCTCGGCTTCAAACTTTGCAGTGTTTCGTCGGACCAGACGCTGTTGCGCGGGGCGGCGAGGTCGGAATTGGCGGCGGCGCGGGCGCAAGCTTCGTCCGCCCCTCGTAAACCAGAAAAATAATCTTATATTATCATCGGGTTGCGGCGCAAGACGGCGGGCTCTGGCGGCAAGCTTTAAGCGTGCATTCGCCGCCCCCGCAGGGTATGATCCTGGGGACATTGCGAATCGCGGCCGCTGTAATTCCCGCAAAAAAGGCGAGGATGTTGAACGAAGAGAACGAGGACTTGGCGCACGGCGAGGTCGCCGCGACCGAGACGTACGGGGCCGACTCGATCAAGGTGCTGCGCGGTCTCGACGCCGTGCGCAAGCGCCCCGGCATGTACATCGGCGACACCGACGACGGCTCCGGCCTTCACCACATGATCTACGAGGTGGTCGACAACGCGGTCGACGAGGCGCTCGCCGGCCATGCAAAGTTCGTAACCGTGACCTTGAACGCCGACGGCTCCTGCACCGTTACGGACGACGGACGCGGCATCCCGACCGGCATCCACGACGAGGAGGGCGTGTCGGCGGCCGAGGTCATCATGACCCAGCTGCACGCCGGCGGGAAGTTCGACCGCAATTCCTATAAAGTCTCCGGCGGGCTGCATGGGGTGGGCGTCTCGGTCGTCAACGCGCTCTCTACCAGGCTCGTCTTGCGCATCTGGCGCGACGGGCTCGAGCATGTCGTCGAATTCGCGCACGGCGACACGGTCGCGCCGCTCAAGGTCGTGGGGCCGGCGCCGATCGTCGACGGCAAGCCGAAGCGCGGCACCGAAGTCACCTTCACGCCGTCGACCGAAACCTTCACCATGGTCGAGTTCGATTACGCCACGATCGAGCATCGCCTGCGCGAGCTCGCCTTCCTGAATTCGGGCGTGCGCATTGTGCTGACCGACGCCCGCCATGTCGAGGAGAAGCGCGAAGAACTTTATTACGAGGGGGGGCTCGAGGCGTTCGTGCGCTATCTCGACCGCACGAAAACCCCGCTGATCGACAAGCCCGTCCTGATCCGGGGCGAGCGCGACGGCATCGGCGTCGAGGTCGCGCTGTGGTGGAACGACAGCTACCACGAGAACGTGCTGCCCTTCACCAACAACATCCCGCAGCGCGACGGCGGCGCCCATCTCGTCGGCCTGCGCAGCGCGTTGACCCGCCAGGTCGTCGGCTATGCGGAAAGCTCGGGTCTGCTCAAGAAGGAGAAGGTCGATCTCTCGGGCGACGACACCCGCGAGGGCTTGACCGCGGTGCTCAGCGTCAAGTGCCCCGACCCGAAGTTCTCCTCGCAGACGAAGGACAAGCTCGTCTCGTCGGAGGTGCGGCCGGTGGTCGAGGGGCTGGTCAACGAGCTTCTCGCGCAATGGTTCGAGGAACATCCGCAGGAAGCGCGCGTCGTCGTCGGCAAGGTGGTCGAGGCGGCGCAGGCGCGCGAGGCGGCGCGCAAGGCGCGCGAATTGACCCGGCGCAAAGGCGCGCTCGATATCGCGAGCCTGCCCGGCAAGCTCGCCGACTGCCAGGAGCGCGATCCGGCCAAGTCGGAGATCTTCATCGTCGAGGGCGACTCGGCCGGCGGCACCGCCAAGCAGGGCCGCAACCGGGCGTTCCAGGCGGTGCTGCCGTTACGCGGCAAGATCCTCAACGTCGAGCGCGCGCGTTTCGACAAGATGCTGGGAAGCGAGCAGATCGGCACGCTGATCACCGCGCTCGGCGCCGGCATCGGCCGCGACGACTTCAACATGGAGAAGCTGCGCTACCACAAGATCATCATCATGACCGACGCCGATGTCGACGGCTCGCACATCCGCACGCTGCTCCTGACGTTCTTTTTCCGGCAGATGCGGCCGATCATCGAGAACGGGCATCTCTTCATCGCCCAGCCGCCGCTGTTCAAGGTGAAGCGCGGCCAGTCGGAGCAATATCTCAAGGACGAGCGGGCGCTCGAGGACTATCTGGTCGACACCGGACTCGAGGGAGCCTCGCTCACGCTGGGCAACGGCGAAGTGCGCGCCGGCGCGGATCTGCGCGCCCTCGTCGAGGAGGCGCGCGCCATGCGCCGGCTGCTCGCCGGCCTTCACTCGCGCTATCTGAAGAGCGCGGTCGAGCAGGCGGCGCTCATCGGCGCGCTCCGGCCGTTGAGCAGCGCCGACGATCCGGAAGGCGAGGCGCTGGCGCGTCGGCTCGCCGAGCGCATGAACGCCATCGCCGAAGAGACCGAACGTAGCTGGACCGGCCGGCTCGAGGCCGGCGGCTATGTCCTGACGCGCGAGGTGCGCGGCGTGCGCCAGGCGGCGATCCTCGACGCGGCCCTGCTCGCCTCGGCCGACGCCCGCCGGCTCGACGAGCACGCCCGGCCGTTGCGCGAGGCCTTCGCCGAGCCCGCGACCTTCACGCGCCGCGGCGATACGGCCCCGGTTTCCGGCCCCTCCGGCCTCCTCGAGGCGGTCAACGCGGCAGGCCGCAAGGGCGTGACATTCCAGCGCTACAAGGGCCTCGGCGAAATGAACAAGGACCAGCTCTGGGAGACGACGCTCGACCGCGAAGCCCGATCGCTCCTGCAGGTGAAGATCCGCGAGGTCGACGAGGCCGACGACATTTTCGTCAAGCTCATGGGCGACATCGTCGAGCCGCGCCGCGAGTTCATCCAGGACAACGCGCTGACAGTGGCGAATCTGGACGTGTAATCCGGACCATCGGACACTGCGGGATGGCGCTCGCTTTGCAAGCTGGAGGCGAGGATTCGCGGGCGGCGAGTCAGACTGTTAGGATGCCGCCCTGGCCGGAAACGCGCTGCCGGCCACCGAGCTTGAGGCCAACGCGAAACAGGGCTGATCGCCCATGAACATGCTGATCTCTCTGGTCCTGATCGTCTATCTCGTCGGCGTCGGCGTGGCGCTGTCGCCGGTGATCGAGGACAAGTGGAGCACCTCTTCGGCCCAGGACCTTACCGGAAGCGTCGCCCGGGCGCTGCCCGACGCATTGGCCTGGCCGGTCAACCTTTACCGCCGCGTGACCGACCGGCGCTGAGCTTTCAAGAATCTCGGCCGCCGGGGATCCGGCGGCCGTCGGCGTTAAGCGGGCCCGTCAGAAGAGCGACGCGGCAGCGCGCGAGGGCCTAACGATGCCTGTGTCCGCCGCCGCCGTGATGGCCGCCGCCGCCATGGTGATAGTGCCCGCCGCCGTGGTGATAATGCCCGCCGCCGTGGTGGTAGCGCCCGCCGCCGTGGTGATAGTGGGCGCCGCCGTGGTAGTGCGCGCCCCCGTGGTAATGGGCGCCGCCATGGTAGTAGCGGCCGCCGTGAGCGTAGCCGCCGCGGTAGCCGCCATGCCAGTTGTTCCATCCATAGCCGCCGCCCCAGCCGATGCCGACGCGATTGGCGTATCCGCACCAGTACCAGCCGGCGCCTTTCCAGCCGGCATCGTACCAGCAGTAATTGCGCCCGCCGTAGACGAACTGGGCCTTTTCGATCGGTGCAAAGTCGTTCGAGGGAATGGGCGAGGCGGTGATCCCGTTGATCACCGCCGCCTCGGCCGTGGCTGCGAGCGGCAAGGCCGCCGCGATGGCCAGACCGAGTCCGAGAGCAAGTCTTCGAATCATTGGCTGATCCTTTCAATCCAGGACGCCGTGAAAGCGCCTTTAAGACTGCAAGCTTAGGGGCAACGTGGTTTAATGGCGGCTGAACGGGAGCGTTTCCCCAAGCGGGGAGAGATCGGACGGGCGCGTCAGCGCCGCCTCATTCAGCCAGGGCGCGCCTGGCGCCGAACGCCACTTTCGGCACCAGCATGGCGGTCAGCGCCACCAGCAGCGCCACTGCGAACATCGAGGCGAAGGTCCAGTGCAGCGACGCCTCGAGCGCGCTCCGCAAGGCCGCGTTGGACGCCGAAGCGCCGCCTTCGAGCAGCCGCCGCAACTCATCCGAGGTCACGGCGCCGAGGCCGGAATGGACAAGCCCGGAGTTGAGGACCGCGCCGAACACGGTCGCGCCGAATGTGCTGCCGAGGGTGCGGGCGAAGAGATAGGCGGCGGTGACGCTGCCGCGCTCCGACCAGTCGACGATCTCCTGGATCAGCACGATCGAGGAGCTGCTCGAGAGCCCGAGGCCGAAGCCGACCAGCGCCGACCCCAGGCCGGCGACGACGGGCGGCGTCTGCGGGGTCAGGAAGATGAAGACGAGCGCGCCGAGCGGCACCAGCGCCGAGCCGACGCGCACGATCGTGCGCAGGCCGAAAGGCCTCCAGAGGCGCGGCGCCAGCGTCGCGCCGATCGGCCAGCCGAGCACCATCGCCGAGAGCGCGAAGCCGGCGACCAGCGGCGGCTTCTGCATCACCCCCTGGACGAAGACCGGCAGAAAGGTGGTGAGGCCGATGATCGTCATGCCGGCGAAGAGCGAGGAGGCGTTGACCGCGGCGATCGGCCGCCGTCCCCAGAGGCCGAGCGCGATCATCGGCTCGGGCGAGCGGCGCTCCTGAACGACGAAGAGGCCGATGGCGGCGGCCGCGATCAGGGTCAGGATCGAAACCTCGCCCCGGCTCGCCGTCGGCAGGGCGGTCAGATCCGCCATCACCGCGGCGATGGCGATGGTGAAGACGCCGGCGCTCAGGTGGTCGATGCGGCCGCGCGCCTTCGACGTCTTCTCGTGCAGGCAGAAGAGGAAGCCGGCCGAGGCGGCAAGCCCGACCGGCAGGTTCATCCAGAAGATCCAGGCCCAGGACCAGTATTGGACGATGAGGCCGCCGACCAGCGGGCCGAGCACGGCCGAAATCGCCCAGACGCTGGCGAGCCAGCCCTGGATTTTGCCGCGCTCGTGCACCGAATAGAGATCGCCGACGATCGTCATGCCGACCGGCTGCACCGCCCCCGCGCCGACGCCCTGAATCAGCCGGAAGGCGATCAGCGAGGGCATCGACCAGGCGAAGCCGCAGAGGAGCGAGCCCAGGAGAAAAATCGCGATTCCCGACAGGATCACGGTCTTGCGGCCCCGGAGGTCGGAGAGCTTGCCGAAGACGACGGTGGTGGCCGTCTGGGTCAGGAGGAAGGCGGCGAACACCCAGCTGTAGAGCTCGAGGCCGCCGAGCTGCGCCACGATCTGCGGCATCGCCGTGGAGACGATCGTCGCCTCGATCGCGATCATGAAATTCGCCGTGATCACGGCGGCGAGCACCAGCGGTCGATGCGTCGTGAGGGCGGCCATGGCGGCGCTACATAGGGGAGAATGTTGGCGAGCGCCAATCAAGGAAGCGAGAGCGGGGCCACGGCGCCCGAACGTCAGGTCGATCGCCGGCTAGGGGCCGGGCGCCTTGGGATTGCGAATACTGAGCGCCATGTGGCGCCGCCTTCCTCGATCGTTCGCCGCCGGCCGACGCAACAGGCCTTCCCGTCCAGGCGTTTTGCGCTATCCTGCTCCGCCATCAGGGAGAACCGCCATGCAAACGCGCCGTCTCGGCCGCACCGACCTCAACATCGCCCCATTGGTCCTCGGCGGCAACGTCTTCGGCTGGACGGCGGACAAGGCGACGTCCTTCGCCGTGCTCGACCGCTTCGCCGCGGCAGGCCTCAACGCGATCGACACCGCCGATTCCTATTCGACCTGGGTCCCGGGCCATCAGGGCGGCGAATTGGAAACCATCATCGGCGACTGGATGAAGGCGCGCGGAAACCGCAGCCGCGTGATCGTCGTCACCAAGGTCGGTTCGCCGATGGGCAGGGGCAAGGAGGGCCTTAAGCCGCGTTACATCGAGGAGGCGGTCGAAGCGTCGCTGGCGCGCCTCCAGACCGACGTCATCGACCTCTATCTGTCGCACTGGCCGGACATGGCGACGCCGATCGAGGACACGCTCGGCGCGTACCGGCGCCTGATCGAGAAGGGCAAGATCCGCTGGTGCGGCGCGTCGAACCTGACCGCGCCGATGCTCGTGCAGGCGATCGCCGCGGCGAAGGCGCTCGGCGGCCCGCGCTACGAAGCGCTGCAGCCGGAATACAATCTCGCCGACCGCCGCGGCTTCGAGGACGGGCTCGCCGATCTCTGCCAGGCCGAGGAGATCGGCGTCATCACTTATTTCAGCCTGGCCAAGGGCTTTCTGTCAGGCAAGTACCGCAGCGAAGCGGACCTGACGAAGAGCCCGCGCGGCGGCGGCGTCAAGGACTATCTCAACCCGCGCGGCTTTCGCATTCTCGCCGCGCTCGACGAGGTCGCGGCGCGCCACAAGGCCAAGCCCGCCGAGGTCGCGCTCGCCTGGGTGATCGCCCGCCCGGCCGTGACCGCGCCGATCGCCAGCGCGACCTCGGTCGAACAGACCGAGAGCCTCATCCGCGCGACCCAACTCACGCTATCGGAGGCCGATATGGCGGCGCTCACCGAAGCGAGCGCCTACTAGCCCAAGGCCAGCCGCGATTTGAAGATCGCGGCCGCCTGTGGCCGCCGCCGGTACATCCGCGGTCGGCGGCCGCGAGGGCGGGGGTCTTTGTCAGGCCGCCTTCAGGTTGCCGGCGCTCGACTTGCCGGTTCGCTTGTCCGCCACGACGTCGAAGCTCACCTTCTGGCCTTCATTGAGATTGCTCATTCCGGCCCGCTCGACGGCGCTGATGTGGACGAATACGTCCTGGCCGCCGTTCTCCGGCTGAATGAAACCAAAGCCCTTCTGGGCGTTGAACCACTTCACGGTTCCGACTTGCATAGGTCTTCCTTTTGCGCAATCGCGCGTATGTTTCGCGGCGCCCGGAGGCGTCCGCTGTCCAGTTGATATCGATGTAGAGGGGAGATGTCGTTGGGCCTCTGGCGATGTTCTCGCGGCGGGCCAAGTCAGTCGGCCAAAACTCGATGTTCCTTCAATGACCGGAAACGCGGTCTTTGTCAAGCTTCGCGTCGCCGATTCTCGCTATGCCGGCGCTTTCGCCGCATCCGCTGCGGGGCTATGCTGCTTGCGGCTCGATGAGGGCCTTGCGTGTTGGGGAGGCCGGCCGGCGCGCCGGCTGGAGGAGGAGCTTTCGATGGGTCTGATCAGTTTCGTCAAGAACGCCGGCGCGGCGATTTTCGGCGGCAGCGAAGCCAAGGCGGCCCCGGCCGACCAGCTGAAGAAAGAGCTCGACAAGCACGGCCTCGACACTTCGGGCGTCAAGATCGAGGTCGACGGCGACAAGGTGAAGGTGTCAGGGACGGCGCCGACCACCGAGCACGCCGAGAAGATCGCAATCGCGCTCGGCAACACGGTCGGCGTGCAGACGGTCGAGAACGACATCAAGCCGGCGAAGGCTGAGCCGGAATCGCGGTTCTACACGGTGAAGGGCGGCGACACTTTGTGGGCGATCGCCGAGCGCGAATACGGCAAGGGGCAGGGGGCGAAATACGACGTCGTCTTCCAGGCCAACCGGCCGATGCTGACCCACCCGGACAAGATCTACCCGGGCCAGGTGCTCCGCATCCCGCCGCTGCACTGAGCGGGCCGAGCGCGCTCCGGCAGCGAGGCGCCGCCCGTCAGGATGGGCGGCGCCCGTGCGGCGAGCGACGGCTCAGCGACGGTAAACCCCGTGGTAGCCGCCATGGTAGCCACCGCGGTAGACGCCATGGTATCCGCCGCGATAGACGCCACCGTAGCGGTAGCCGCCGTGATAGCCGTAACCGCCGTGGAAGCCATAGACAGGGCGAGCGACGTAACCGCCGCGCCAGCCGTGCCAGCCGTACGCTCCGCCCCAGCCGAGGCCGGTGCGCCAGGCATATCCGCACCAGTACCAGCCGGGGCCCTGCCAGCCGGCGCCGTACCAGCAGTAGTTCTGTCCGCCCCACACGTATTGCGCCTTTTCGACCGGCGCGATCTGGTCCGCTGGATTGTGCTGGGCGACGACGCCGTCGGCGACTGCCGCCTCGGCCGAACCGGCGAGGGGAAAGGCAAGCGGCGCTGCGAGCGCCAGGCTGAGAGCAGCGTTTCGAAACATTGACGAGAGCCTCTCGGTTTCATCGAGGCGCGAACCGCGCCTCGGCGCCTGCGAAACTAGCAAGCCGCTCTGAATGGCCGCTGAATGAAGCTTTTCCAGAGTTCCGGGACCTTGCTTCGCGCGACCTTTCACATCGATTTGATGATTCGGCGCCGGAGCGCGTTCTGGTCTAGCTTCGGCGGCGATGCCGCGCCCGCCCCTCTTTCGCCGCCTCCTTTGGCTCGTCGTCGCCGGCGCGCTGATGGGCGCGCTCTACGCCCAGCTCAGGAGCGGGACGCCGGCGCCCGGCGTGGTCGTGGGCGCCTTGATGGCCGCCAGCATCTTCGCACTCGAGCGCTACGTGCTGCGGGGCGGCGCCGCGCTTTCTCGCCGGATGCCGTTTCTTCCCTATTTCGTCCTCCGCTCGGTTCTCTACGTCGGCGTCATCGTGCTCGTGACCGCCGTCGGGGTCGGGCTCTTATCGGGCGAGTTCGCGCTCATCGGCAGCGCCGACTTCCTGTTCACGCTCGCGCTGATCATCGCCGCCAACCTCCTCGTCAGCGTCAACGAACTCCTCGGTCCAGGCGTGCTTTTCGCCTTCGCGGCGGGGCGCTATTATGAGCCGCGGATCGAGGAGCGGGCGCTCATCTTCTTCGACATGCGCTCTTCGACCACGATCGCCGAGCGTCTCGGAGAGCGGGCGTTTCTCGCCTTCCTCAACCGCTTCGTCGCCGACCTGTCGCTCGCCATCGCCGAAGCCGGCGGCGAAATCCACAAATATGTCGGCGACGAGGTGATCGCGACCTGGAGACTGAGCCCCGGTCCGAACGAGCCGGCCTGCGTCCGCGCCTGCTTTTCCGCGCTGGGCCGGCTCCAGGCGCAAGCGCCCGCCTACCAGCGCGAGTTCGGCCAGCGCGCCGACTTCCGCGCCGCGCTTCACTGCGGCCCGGTGGCGGTCGGCGAACTCGGCACGCTGAAGAAAGAGATCGCGCTGATCGGCGACACGATGAACGCCACCCAGCGAATCCAGGAGGCCTGCCGCGCGACGAGCAATCGCGTGCTCGCTTCCGTGGCGTTGCTCGACCGCCTCGCCGCGCTCCCTTCCGGCGTGACGCGCCGGCCGCTTGGGGAGCTGCCGATGCGCGGCAAGGAGCGCCCGCTCGAGCTTTATGTGCTGGAATCGCCAAGCGCCTCGCCGCCGACCGCTCGCGCCTGATCCTCGGCTTGCCGGCCCGCCTCAGGCTTCGCGGATTTTGCCGCTGGCGTAAGGCGGAAGCGGCGCGCGAGGGTGATAGTTCTACCAGTGCGCGACCATACAGAGCACCGCCTCGAGTTTTCGCACAGTCTGCAAGATATAGGGAACAAGCAGTCCGTCGATATTTTTAGGCTTTTCTGTTCCGTAAATTTTTTCCAGAATCGCGGCCGGAATTGGCCGTCGAAACCGGACGGCCTTTGTGGTATAAAAGGCGACATGAAACGCGACGAGATCATAAGGACGTTGAAGGAGCGCGAGGCCGACTTGCGGGCGCACGGCGTCACGCATGCCGCCCTGTTCGGTTCGGTCGCGCGTGACGAGCAGCGACCCGGCCGCGACATCGACATTCTCGTTGACCTCGACCCCGCTGTCGTCGCCACGATGTTCGATTATGCGGGCGTGAAGGATTACGTCGCCAGCCTGTTTCTAGAGTCCGTCGACGTGATCGACAGGGAAGCCTTGAAGCCCCGCCTTCGACCTCACGCGGCCGTCGACGCGATCTATGCTTTCTGAAATTGAACGCGACGCGCTGGAGGACATACGAAACGCGCCGCCTGCCGCCGCCATCGCATTTGTCATGTGAGGGCAATAAGATGCGCCTGCGCCCCAATTTCGGGGCGGCGGCGCTGTCCGCAGCGAAGCGGCGGTGTTTTGTTTCAAGGCGGAATCGGCGCGCCGACTGGCGACAGGGAGAGCGGCTCATGTGCGGCAATTGCAAGAACAAGGGAATTGGTCGGCGGGAGCTCTTCAAACTCGGCGCGGCGGCGGGCGTGGTCGCGCTGGGTCTCGGCGCATCCGGGCCGGCGTTCGCTGCCGGGGGCGAGCCGACTGCGCTTTCCCCCGACCAGGCGCTCGCTGCGCTGAAGTCCGGCAACGAGCGCTACGTGAGCAATCCGCAGCTCTGCGCGGTCGATCTCGCGTCGAGCCGCAACGCTGTCTCCACGCATCAGGCGCCGTGGGCGACCGTCATCGGCTGCGCCGACAGTCGGGTGCCGCCGGAACTGATTTTCGGCGGCCGCGGGGTGGGCGAGCTTTTTGTCGCCCGCAACGCCGGCAATCTCGTCGACACCGCGACATTGGGCACTGTCGAATACGGCGCCGCCGTGCTCGGCTCGCCGCTCATCGTCGTCCTCGCCCATACGAGCTGCGGCGCGGTGCACGCGGCTTGCGACGTCGTGACCAAGAACACGACCTATCCGGGCGCCATCGGCCCGATGATCGAACCGATCGTGCCGGCCGCGCTGGCAGTGCGCAACGACCCCGGCGATTTCGTCAACAACGCCGCGAAGGAAAGCGCCAAGCGCACCGTCGCGCAACTCAAGGAGGCGAGCTCGATCATCACCGGCTTCGCCGGCTCGGGCAAGCTCAACATCGTCGCGGCGATATACGATCTCGAAACAGGCGTCGTCACCTATCTGGATTGAGGGAGCGCGCGCTCCCTTGCGCGCCTACTTCGCGTCGAGCCCGTAGAGCGTATGCAGCGTCCTGACCGCGAGCTCGGTATAGGGCTCGTCGATCAGCATGGAGAACTTGATCTCCGACGTCGTGATCGCACGGATGTTGATCCCCTTGGCGGCGAGCGCCCTGAACGCCCGCGCGGCGACGCCTGAATGCGAGCGCATGCCGACGCCGATGGCGGAGATCTTCACCACGTCCTGGGCGCCGTTCAGCCGCGCGTAGCCGATCGCCTCGCGCCGCGCCTCGATGATGCTTTTGGCCCGCTCGAAATCGGCGGCCGAGACGGTGAAGGTGATGTCGGTCGTCGCCTCGTCCTCGGACACCACCTGGATGATCATGTCGACGTTGATGCTGGCCTCGGCCAGCGGCCCGAAGATCGCCGCCGCGACGCCCGGCTTGTCGGCCACGTCGCGCAATGTGATCTGCGATTCGTCCCGCGAGAAGGCGATGCCGGTGACGATCTGCTCTTCCACGATATCCTCCTCGTCGCATATGAGCGTGCCGAGCCGCGGGTCGGCCGGATCGTCGAAGGACGACCGCACATAGAGTCTCACCTTGTGCACCATGGCCACTTCGACGGAGCGCACCTGCAGGACCTTGGCGCCGAGCGAGGCCATTTCGAGCATCTCCTCGAACGACACCTTGTCGAGCCGGCGCGCCCGCGGCACGACGCGCGGGTCGGTAGTATAGACGCCGTCGACGTCGGTGTAGATGTCGCAGCGATCGGCGGCGATCGCTGCGGCGAGCGCCACGGCGGATGTGTCCGAGCCGCCGCGGCCGAGCGTCGTCACCCGGTTCGAGGGCGCATGCAGGCCCTGGAAGCCCGCCACCACCGCGATCTCGCCGCGCCGCAAGCTTTCGAGGAGCGGACGTCCGTCGATCTTGACGATGCGCGCCGCGCCGTGCGCCTCGTCGGTGAGGATCGGGACTTGCCATCCCTGCCATGAGCGGGCGGCAAGCCCCATCGTCCTGAGGATGAGCGCCAGCAGCCCCGCCGTCACCAGCTCTCCCGAGGCGACGACCGAATCGTATTCCGCGTTGTCGAACTCCGAGCCTGCTTCCTTGCACCAGGCGACGAGCTCGTTGGTCTTCCCGGCCATGGCGGAGACGACGACGGCGACCTCATGTCCGGCGTCGACTTCCCGTTTCACATGGGCTGCGACGTTGCGGATGCGCCCGACATCGGCGACCGACGTGCCGCCGAACTTCATCACCAGACGCGACACTCGGATCCTCAGGCTTGCGGGGGAAGGGGGCGCGGAGTCGCGCAAGGGGCGCGCCGCGGCGTATAATGAGGCGGCGCGGGCCGGTCAACGCCGGGCCCTCGCCGAGGGTAGCGTTATGCCTCATCCATCCGCCGCGAGCGTGATCCCCGCCGAAGTCGCGCATTTCGACGCGCTGGCGGAGGACTGGTGGGATCCCGACGGGCCGATGGCGCCCCTGCACAGGCTGACGCCGTTGCGCGTCGCCTGGGCGCGCGATCTCCTCGTCAGCCGCTTCCACCGCGACGCCCGCTGCGGCGCGCCGCTCGCCGGGCTCGAGGCGCTCGACATCGGCTGCGGGGCGGGGCTCATCGCCGAGCCCCTGGCGCGGCTCGGCGCCACAGTCGAGGGCATCGACCCGGCGCCGGCGCCGATCGAGGCCGCGCGCCGCCACGCCGAGGAGACAGGGGCGCGCGTGACCTACCGGGTCGCGACCGTCGAGGCGCTTCGGGAGGAGCCGCGGCGCTTCGACGTGGTCAGCGCCATGGAGGTGATCGAGCATGTCGCCGATCCGGCGCGCTTCGTCGCCGACGCCGCGGCGCTCATGCGGCCCGGCGGCCTCTTCCTCGCCTCGACGCTGAACCGCACCCTGAAGAGCTTCGCCCTGGCGATCGTCGGCGCGGAATATGTGCTGCGCTGGCTCACTCCCGGGACGCATCGCTGGGAGCAGTTCGTGACGCCGGCGGAATTCGCCGCCGCGGCGCGCGCCGCCGGCTTGAGAGTGATCGACCGCCAGGGCGTCGCCTACGATCCCTTGCGCCTCGGCTGGCGCCTGTCGCGCGACATGAGCGTGAACTACCTTTTTGCCGCGAAAAAGCCGTCGGCCGGCGCGCTCTCAGGCTGAGACGGCGGAGTCCGGCCACGACGGCGATCAGGGCTTCTGCGGGCATTCCTTTTGCAGCCGGTCCATCGCCTGGGCGAAGCCGGCGAGCGAATAGGAGTCGGTCGAGGCGTTGCCGCGGAGCGAGGCGGCCTTGATCTCGAGCTTCGTGCCCTTGCGCATTTCGGCGATCAGCGCGCTCTCGCGCGCCGCGTTCTTGACCCACAGATCGCTGCCCTTGGGCAGAAGCTCGAACGTCGCCTCGTCGATGCTGGCCATTGGCGCGGCGATTGACTTCGACCTTCCCTTTGGCGCGGACCGCTTCGCCGCCTTTTCAGGCTTGACGTCCGGCTTGGCGTCGGACTTCTCGTCTGTGTTCGCCTCGGCCTCCGTCCCGGCGGAGACGTCGTAGCCCATGATGAACGACACTTCGTTGCGCACGCCCTCGGCCGGCCGGTCGGAAATGAAGGCGTAACCCGGGTCGCGGTTGAGGTTCGCCGGCTCGCGCTTTTTCGGCTGCGCCAGCACGTAGCAGATGCGGCCCTTGCCGGCCTGCCCGACGAAGACGTTCCATTCGCCGAAGGTGGCGACGAGCGCCGGCTTCGCCGCCTCGTCTTTCTTCTCGGTCTTTTTCGCGGCGGCCCCGGCCGGGAGAGCCATGCTGGCGAGCAGCATCGCCGCCGCGGCGGAAGCGAGCGCGGCGCGCGGCAGATGAGAAAAATGAGGCAAGGCCATCGATATCCGTCTCTTGAAGCCGCCTCGCGTCCAACGCCGCGAGGCCTGGCGCCCCATTGCCGCCGGATCGGGGCAAAATTCCGGCTTTCGCGGATTCGAAGGGGGCGGCCTCTGGCAATCTGCCCCTGGTTAATGAAAAATGAGTAAAACTGGGAGACGTCGAAATGAAGGCCCTGATCTGCCGATCGCTTGGTCCCGCCGAGACGCTCGAGGTGGTCGACGTCGAGGCGCCGTCCGCCGGTCCGGGCGAGGCGGTGGTCGAGATCGCCTATGCGGCGCTCAATTTCTTCGACACGCTTATCATCGAGGGCAAGTACCAGGTGAAGCCCGAGCCGCCGTTTTCGCCGGGCGGCGAGTTCTCCGGCCGCATCGTCGCGCTCGGGCGGGACGCCGGGGGCTTTGCGGCCGGCGACCGGGTGATGGGCTCGTGCGGCTATGGCGCGGCGCGCGAGCGGATCGCCATTCCGGCGAGCCGGCTGGCGCGCGTCCCGGACGGCCTGCCGCTCGACAAGGCGGCCGGCCTCTCGATCGCCTACGGCACGACGATCCATGCGCTCAAGCAGCGGGCGGAGCTGCGGCCGGGCGAAACGCTGGTCGTGCTCGGCGCTTCCGGCGGCGTCGGGCTCGCAGCGGTCGAGATCGGCGCCGTCATGGGGGCGCGCGTCATCGCCTGCGCCTCGTCCGACGACAAGCTCGCCTTCGCCCGCCGCTACGGCGCCACGGAGACGATCAATTACGCGACCGAGGACCTGCGGGCGCGACTTAGGGAGGTCGCCGGCGCGAAGGGCGTCGATGTCGTCTACGACCCGGTCGGCGGGGCGCTCGCCGAGCCGGCGCTGCGCTCGCTCGGCTGGAAAGGGCGATTTCTGGTGATCGGCTTCGCCTCGGGCGAGATCCCCCGGCCGCCGCTCAATTGGGTGCTGCTCAAGAGCTCGGACATCCGGGGCGTCTATTGGGGAGAGTTCGCCGCCCGGGAACCCGAGGTGAACCGCGACAACATGTCCCAGTTGCTGAAATGGGCGGAAAGCGGGGCGCTCAGCGTGCACATCCACGCCAAATATCCGCTCGAGGAGCACCGGAAGGCGTTCGAAGCCATCGCCGGGCGCCACGCGCTCGGCAAGGTCCTGTTGGTCCTCAATCCGGCTCTGTAAAAATATCTAAATTGACTTGATTGTGATGTTGCGCTGCACAATATTAGTCACGGGGAAGCGCCGAGGCCAATCCGGCGAGGTTATCCATGAGCGACAATCAATCCTTCCACGTCGAGATCCGGCGCCTCTGGCCGTCGGACATGGAAGCATTTCGCGATCATCTGCTACGCCTGGACGCCCGCAGCCGGCATGAGCGCTTCGGCGGCGGCATGTCGGACGACTTTATCGTACGTTACGCCGAAAATTGCTTCGGCAAGGGCGACTTATTGTATGGCGCTTTCGTGGATGGGCATATGTGCGGGGCGGCCGAACTGCGTTCGGACCGCGCCATCTGGAGCGAGCAGGCGCCATATGGACGGCACATTCACGCCGAGGCGGCCTTTTCGGTCGAGCAGGGCTATCGGCGGCGCGGCGTCGGCGAGAAGCTGTTCAGCCGCATCGAGCGGGCGGCGAGCAACCACGGCGTCGAGACGATCGAGATCATCTGCCTGCCGGACAATATCGGCATGCAGCGGCTGGCGCAGAAGTTCAAGACCCGCTTCACCTTCGAGGAAAACTCGCTGACCGGCCGCCTGACCGCACGCCGTCCGACGCCGCTGTCCCTCCTCCGCGAGGCCTCCGGCGACATGCTGGACTTCAGCGCCTCGGTGTTCGACGCCCAATGGCGAGCGATGCGGCCGGAGCCGGAAAAGAGCGCCTGACGCTGAACCCCCAGACCGACCGCCATCCGACAGATCATTTAACTGCAATTATATGTTATATAACGCCAAAGTCTGCCGGTTTTTGACAACAGAAAATAGTGACAGGTTTTATCGGTCAAGCCCCTGAAAAGCCTGCACCGCTGCCAGGCGCGCCGCGGGCGCCGAGCCGGGGCGCCCGGACGTCCGCCCTACTGGCCCGACGGCAGCGGCGGGCGGCCGTTGGCGGCGCGCTTGCGCGCGGCGAAGCGGGCGGCGAAATGGGCGACCCAGGGCAGTCGGCTTCCCGTCGCCGCGGCCCGCCTGCGCCATTGCCGCACGAGCGCAACGGCGGCTTCTTTGTAAGGCGCAACGATCTGGTCGGCATAGTGGTGGAACGCCACCACCTTTTCGTAGAGGAAGGCGAACCAGCCGATTGTCAGCAGCCGATGCTTGGTCATGTCGAAAATGCCAGCGATCAGGCCGAGGCTGAGGAACTTCAGCGCGATCCAGGCGATCGCGCCGCTGACCACATAGCCCATGGCGATGGCGACGGTGGCGACCGCCAGCAGCGGCTCGACGATCGCCAGCGGCACAAGGAAGATCAGCAGCACGACGACGAGCGGCAGGCGGTCGATCAGGCCGGCGAACGCCTCCTTGAACCGCTCCCACGGGATGAGGCCGACGAGAAAGCGCTGAATCGCGATGAGGCCGTCCCAGATCCAGGCGACGGCGAGAAACAGCAGGGCCAGCGCCAGCAGCGCCGCCCGCCTTGCCCGATGTTGCTTCATTCCAGCTGAAGTTTCCCGTCTGCGATCCCGTCCAATTCTCCGCCACATTGAGGGGCGAAGGCGGCCTGCGCAAGGCCTCCCGGCGCCGCAATATGGCCATTAAGGACCTGTTAACGCTGCCCTCGGGTTCCCCTGCATTGCCGATGACGAGAGCAAGGGATCGGTAAGGTTGCCGGAACCTTGCCTTAACTCTTCGGCGCCTAGCTCAGCGCGGGCTGCGTGAGAGTGAGGAGCGTGCCATGTTAGGGGTCAGGAGTTCGGTCGTCGCCGCGATTGCGCTAGCGCTCGGCCTGGGCGTCAGCGCCTGCGCGCGCAACAATGCGGGAAGCGACCTGACCGGGGGCGCCTATGCGGCGGCCGGCCCCGGCAGCGTCCAGGAATTCAACCAGACGGTCGGCGACCGCGTCTTCTTCGACACGGACGTGACCGATCTCTCGCCCGCCGCCCAGGCGACGCTCGACAAGCAGGCGGCCTGGCTCAACAAGTACAATCGCTATGCCTTCACCATCGAGGGCCATGCGGATGAGCGCGGCACGCGCGAATACAATTTCGCCCTCGGCGCCAAGCGGGCCGAGAACGTCCGCGAATACCTCATCGCCAAAGGCGTCGCCGCCTCGCGGATGAAGACGATCAGCTATGGCAAGGAGCGCCCGGTCGCCGTCTGCGACGACATTTCCTGCTGGTCGCAGAATCGCCGCGCCGTGACGGTCTTGAACGGCAGCCCGGCCAGCTGAGCATGACATCGCGCGGCGCTTGTCTTGAAACCGCCCAGACCGGAGGGTAAGCGCCCCTCCGGTTTCAACCGCCAACCCGAGGCTCTTGCCCTTGCCGTCGCCGAGTTATCTTCGTTTGCCCGGGACACTCATCGCCTGCGTCCTCTTCGTTGGCCCCGCGACGGCGCAGGGCTTCAACTTCTTCAATCGGCAGCCGCCGCCGGCGTCGGCGCAAATGGCCCCGCCGGGCGCCATTCCGGGCGACGGCGAGACGGACGAGGCGACGGCGATGGTGCTGCGCCTCAACCGACTCGAGGAGGAGCTCCGGCAGGCCAACGGCCGCATCGAGGAGCTCGAGAACCACGAGCGCCGGCTCGAGGAGCAGCTGCAGCGTTTCCGCCAGGACGTCGAGATGCGCCTGGGCGATCACGAGGGCGGGGCCCCGGCGCCTGCGCCTTCCGGTGAAGCGCCGGTCGCGTCAGCCCCGCTCGTCCCGCCAGTCGCCTCGGCCGAGCCGCCTGCCCAGCGGGCCAGGAAGTCCGACGCCTTCGATCCTGACGCCGTGCCGAATGCGCCCGGCGCGCCGCAGCCGCTCGGCACAACCGCGCCGAGCGCCCCGCTCGCCCGGCCGCTGCCGCCTCCTGCCGCGGCCGGGGCGCCGCTCGACCTCGGCAGAGCGCCGGCCGCCGTCGGCCCGGCGCAGACCGGCCCGCTGATCACCGGCTCCGGCGTCGCCATGCTCGATCAGCCGCGCGAGCAGTTCAACGCGGCGCTGCAGGCCTTCCAGTCCGGCCAGTACCAGCAGGCCGAGGAGGGCTTCAAGGCGTTCATGGCCGCCAATCCAAGCCACCGGCTGACCGCCGACGCCGTCTTCTTTATCGGCGAGACCTATTTCCAGCGCTCGCGGCCGCGCGAGGCGGCCGAGCAATATCTCAAGGTGACGACCGACTATTCGAGGTCGTCCCGCGCGCCGGAAAGCATGGTCAGGCTCGGCCAGACGCTGGCGGCGCTCGGCAATGCCGAACAGGCCTGCGCCACCTTCACCGAATTCGGCAAGCGGTACCCGACCGCGACGCAGTCGGTGAAGCGCCTCGCCGAGCGCGAGATGACGAAGGACCATTGTTGAGCGCAGCGGGCGCCGATTCGCTCGACGACGCGTGCATCGATACGCTGCTCGCGCCGCTTCGCTCCCATTCCCCGCTCATCGCCGTCTCCGGCGGCCCCAACTCGACCGCGCTCCTCGTGATGGCGGCCGAATGGGCGGCGCGGGCCGGCGCCCCGCCCCCGGCGGCGGCGACCGTCGACCACGGCCTCAGATCCGGAAGCGCGGCGGAAGCCGACAGGGTCGCCGCGCTGTCGGCCCGGCTCTCCCTCCCGCACGCGACCCTGGTCTGGACCGGCGACAAGCCCTCGACCCGGCTGCAGGAGAAAGCCCGCGAAGCGCGCTACCGGCTCCTCCTCGATCATGCGCGCGCCATCGGCGCGGATGCGCTCGTCACCGCCCATCACGCCGACGACCAGGCCGAGACCGTGCTCTTCCGGCTCCTGCGCGGGTCGGGACTGGCGGGCCTCAGCGGCATGGCGGCGACGCGCTGGCGCGACGGCATCCTTATCGTCCGGCCGCTGCTCGCCGTGCCGAAGAGCGCGCTCATCGCTTTCTGCCGGTCGCGCGGCGTCCCTTTCGTCGAGGATCCGTCGAATGCCGATCGGGCTTACGCGCGCACGCGTCTGAAGCCGCTGACGGCGGCGCTGGCGAAGGAGGGGCTCGACGCCCGGGGTTTCGCGCGCTTCGCCCGCCGCGCCGCCGAGGCCGACGAAGCGCTCGAGCGTATGGCCGCCGAGATGGAGACGCGACTGGGGCTGGAAGGACCGATCGACGCCCACGCGCTCTTTTCCGCGCCGGTCGCGGTCGTTCAGCGGGTCGTCATGCGGCGGATCGCGCTCGCCGATAGGCAGGACGAGAGCCGGGTCGGACTCGAGAAGATCGAGTCGCTGACGAAGGCGCTCGGCGGCGCGCTCGCCGGCGGCCGGGCGCACAAAGCCAATGTCGCCGGCGCGGTCGCCCGATTGACAGCCAAGGGAAGGCTTAGCTTCGCGCCGGAGCCGCCACGGAAGGTCAAAACGCCGTAGGGATCGAACCGGCGCCAAATGGCCAGAGCCGCAATGTCTTTTCGCTGGCCGCCCCTCGTCCCGATTGCCCGCGGCCGGCCGAGGCTCTATCCTTCCTCCGGCCGAACTGGGGAGACGAATCATGCTGTGGGGGATCGATCCGCTCTTGGACGCCGATCTTTTGTACGCGCTGAGGCGCATGGGCCACGGCGACGAGATCGCCATCGTCGACGCCAATTTCCCCGCCGCTTCGACCGCGACCTCGACTGTCACGGGGTCCCCGATCCTGATGGCGAACGTTTCGTCGGCGCGCGCGGTCGGGGCCGTGCTGTCGGTCATGCCGCTCGACAGTTTCGTGCCCGATCCGGCGCTGCGCATGGAGGTCGTCGGCGATCCGGTCGCCGTGCCGCCGGTGCAGCAGGAAGTGCAGCAGGCGATCGATCGGGCGACCGGCAAACGCGTGCCCCTCGTCGGCATCGAGCGCTTCGCCTTCTACGACCGCGCCGCCGAGGCGTTCGTCATCCTGGTGACCGGCGAGCGCCGCCACTACGGCTGCTTCCTTTTGAAGAAGGGCGTCCTGCCGGAAGAGTGAGACGCGCTCGCCCTCCTTGAGGGCGGCGCTCGGCGACGACGTTCCGCCCAGTTGCGCCGACCGCGGCGCATCCTCGGAAGACGGTTGACGCGACCCCGTGCCGGCGCATTGCCGTTGGACCAGAGCAAGGATATCCGAATGCGTTTTCTTATCGCTCTCATTCTGCCCTGGCTGACGTTTTTCACCATCGGCCGTCCCCTGTCGGGCGTCGTCTGCCTCATCCTGCAAGTCACGCTGATCGGCTGGCTCCCGGCGACGATCTGGGCCGTCTACGCGCTCAGCCAGTTCAAGACCGACCAGAAAATCGAGCGCGCGTTGCGAGGAAACCCGCCCTAGTCCCACGCCCGCGTCCGCTGCGGCGCTCAACCCGGGGATCACGCCGAGTCCGACGCCGGCCTCGCCTTGGCGGCCCGGCGATCGTCGTGGACGTAGCGGGCGCCGCGCCACCAGGACGCCGCCGCTGCGACGAGGCACGCCAGCGCCGCAAAAATGAAGGCCTCTGTCAGACCGGCGTGGAACGGGGCGGAAATCAGATGGGGAAAATAGCTATGCCCGGTCAGTTCTAGCCGGTCGGCGCTCGGAAGCCTGTCCAGCACGCCAGGGCCGAGGAGGGTTCGGATCGGATTGTAGCCGAGGAACGCCGCGAACAGGATCGAGACGGGCGGCAGCCCGCCGATATGGCGGGCGACCGGCGCCGATACGCCGCGCTGCATCAGGCCATGCGTCAGGGTCGTCGAAAGGGCGCCGGACAGGCCGATGATCATCAGCGTGAAGAAGATGCCGATCGAGAGAACCTGCGCGGAATTCTGGAAGGTGGAATTCATGCCTCCCCCCGCGCCGCGATCGCGCGCGGGAAGGCTGTTCATGATCGCCGCCCGGTTGGGTGCAGCGAAGGCGCCCATGGAAAGCCCGTTGAGCAGCAGGATCGCGGCGAAGGTCGGATAGTGGAAGTCGATCGGAAGCGCCATCAGCAGGACGAAGCTGATGGCGGAGCCGATCATCCCGCCGGTGGCGAAGACGCGCGAGCCCAGCCGATCGGAGAGGTAGCCCGAGAGCGGTCCGGCGAGCAGGAAGCCGAAGGTCAGGGGAAGCATGAAAATGCCTGCCCAGAGCGGCGTCTCTTCAAAGGAGTAGCCGTGCAGGGGCAGCCAGATCCCCTGCAGCCAGATGATGAGCATGAACATCAGGCCGCCGCGCGCGACCGCCGACAGAAAGGTCGATAGCGTGCCGAAAGCGAACGCCTTGATCTTGAACAGCCGTAGACGGAACATCGCGTCCGCCTGGCGGCTCTCGATGACGAGGAACGCGACCAGCGACGCGGCGCCCGATGCGAGCAGGGCAAGGACCGGCGCGCTTGTCCAGCCGGTCGGATGGCCGCCGGCCGGCTGGATGCCGGAGGTGATCCCGACCATCAGGAGGACGAGCCCGGCAGCGAACGTCAGGTTGCCGGCCCAGTCGATCCTGGCGCGATGACGCTCCCCGAGCTCCTTCAGCTTCAGGTACGACCAGATCGTCCCGAAGAGCCCGAACGGCACGGAGACCAGGAAGACCAGCCGCCAATCGATCGGCCCCAGCACGCCGCCGAGCACGAGGCCGATGAACGATCCGCTGATGCCGGCGATGTTGTTGACGCCGAGGGCGAGACCCCGCTGGTCCGGAGGGAAGGCGTCCGTCAGGATGGCGGCGGAATTGGCGATCAGGAACGCTGCGCCGACGCCCTGCACGATCCGGCCGACGATCAGCCAGTCCGCGCCGATCGGTCCGGTGAACGGATCGACGGTCAGCGCCAGCGACGCCGCGGTGTAGACGACAAACCCGAGGTTGTACATCTTCACCCGGCCGAACATGTCGCCGAGCCGGCCGAGACTGACGACCAGCACACTGCTGACGATCAGGAAGCCGAGGATCATCCAGAGAAGATAGAACGTGTTGCCCGGCGCAAGCGGATTCAAGCCGATGCCGCGAAAGATGTCGGGCATCGCGATCAGCATGATCGACGAGTCGATCGTCGCCAGCACGACGCCGACCGTGGTGTTGGACAGCGCCAGCCACTTGTAGCGCGGCGAGACCTCGGGCCGACAATGGGGCGAGCGGCGGGGGGAAGGCGAGGGCGCCGGCGCCGGGGTCGCGACGTCGGCCGATGGTTGATGCGAATCGAAGCGGTCGTTCATCTTTCCGATCGTACATGCCTGTTTGAGCGGCGCTGCCTCTCAGCCCGAGCCGCAGCGAAGCGCCCGAAGCCGCGCTATTTGGGCGCCCCCTTGGACCCAGCTCGCCGATCCGCAAGGCCCCATCGCCGCGATAAAGGGCAGCCCCGCGACCACCCGATCGCTCATCCATGCCGATGACCCGGATATGGGAAGAAAGCAGCCGATCGCCACGCCGACATGCTGTCAAACGCTGTGGCGGCGCGATCGGGCGCCATCACGACTTCGAGAGGCCAGACAGAGAGCCACGGGGGCGACCGAAGGGCGTGCCGATGGGAGCGGCGCTAAACGCGTCTATGCGCGAGAGGAGACGGGAAAGCGCGCTCAAATCGATGTCGCAATGTTCGACCGCGCTTTCGACTTTCTTGAGCAGGCGCTCATCGAGTACGTGGCGAAAGCCAAAGTCCAGCAGCGGATCGGGAAAGATATCCGATCGTGCCGCCCTTGATGCATTCGAGGTGGAGGATGGTCATTTCGTCATCGCCGCCGGTGACGACCTGTTCCGATTCAATGGTCGACCGCAGGGCGGCGAAGCCGGCTCTCACCTCCTCCTCCGTCGCGCTCTTCTCCCTGTTCGGCATTTCCCTGTTCTGCGGCCGAACAGGGAAATTGATTTCCCTGTTCGATCTTTCCCTTCGGCGCGAGCAAATCCGCCCAAGGGCATGAAATACCATGGATTCGTGCAATCGCTGGAGGAGCGGCGGGCGCCATTTTGCGTTTGGCAGGGAATAACAGGGAATAACAGGCGGAACGCCTTGTCTCCGGAGCGCCCGGTCGGGGCTCAGGTCACCCGGGAAAAGTCGGCGACCGCGTGCACCGCTTCGCGCAGCTCGTTGAGCAGGCGGAGGCGATTGAGGCGCAGCGCCGGGTCGTCGGCGTTGACGGTGACATAGAGGAAGAAAGCGTCGACCGGGGCGCGCAGCGCCGCCAGCGCGCGCATCGCGCCTTCGAAGTCCTCGCGCGCCGCGCGTTCCCGCGCCGCCGCGCCCGCCGCCGCCAGCACGTCCGCCAGGTTCTTCTCCGCCGGCAGGACGAGCTTGGCCGGGTCGTGCGGGGCCGAAAAGGCGCCGGCGCCGTCCTTCTTCTCCTCGGCGCGCAGGATGTTGGCGGCGCGGCGGTAGCCGGCGAGCAGGTTCCTGCCGTCGTCCGTGTCGAGGAGACGCCCGAGCGAATCGACCCGCCAGACGATCGTCATGAGGTCGTCCTGGCCGGGCAGGGCGAAGACCGCGTCGATCAGGTCGTGCCGCGCCCCCTTGTCGCGCAGATAGACCTTGAGCCGGTCGGCGAAGAAGGCGAGGAGGCTCACCGTCGTCTCGCGCAGCCGCTCGTCGTCGGGAATCTGAGCCCGCCGCGCGGCGCGCGAAACGGCGCCGACCATCGCCGCGAGCTCCGGGCCCTTCGGGAAGCCACGCCGTTCGAGCGACTGGACGAGCGCTCCGGCTTCGTCCTCGCGGGCGAATTCGACGTCGAGCAGCGCGCCCCAGATCGCGGCGCTGAGCGGCCCGGTCAGCGGCAGCCTGAGGCCGTTCTCGAGCACGATGCGGATGACGCCGAGCGCCGCGCGCCTCAGCGCGAACGGATCCTTGCTGCCGGTCGGCTTCTCGTCGATCGCCCAGAAGGAGCCCAGCGTATCGAGCTTATCGGCGAGAGCGACGGCGAGCGATACGGGGGCGGTTGGAATGCGGTCGTTCGGACCTTGCGGCTTATAGTGCTCTTCGATCGCCTCGGCGACGCCCGGATCCTCGCCTTGCGCGGCGGCGTAATAGCGACCCATCAGTCCCTGCAGTTCGGGGAACTCGCCGACCATCTCGGTCACGAGATCGGCCTTGGCGAGGCGCCCGGCGCGCGCCGCAAGCTCGACATCCGCGCCGACCCGGGGAGCGATCTCGCGCGCGAGGGTCTCGATCCGCTCGATCCGCTCAGCCTGCGTGCCGAGCTTCTCGTGGAAGACGATGCCGAGCGCCTCCAGTTTGGCGAGGCGCTGGTCGAGCGGCTTCTGCGCCTTGTCGCGGTAGTCGGGCAGGGCGGCGAGATCGGTCTGCCAGAAATGGCGGGCGTCGGCCAGTCGGGCGCGCACCACGCGCGCGTTGCCGGCGGCGATGGCCTCGCCGCCGTCGCTGGCGACGAGGTTGGCGACGAGCACGAAGCGGTTGGCGAGATTTCCGGCCGCGTCCTTGAGGACGAAGCATTTCTGGTTGGCGCGGATCGTCGCGCGGATGACCTCGGGCGGAAGGTCGAGGAAGGCCGGCTCGAATTCGCCCATGAGCACGACCGGCCATTCGACGAGCCCCGCGACCTCCTCGACGAGGCCCGCGTCCTCGACGAGCTCGAGCCCCTGGGCGAAGGCGAGGCTCCGGGCGTCGGCCGAAATGATCGCCTTGCGGCGGTCGGCGTCGAGCACGACTTTGGCCCTGAGGAGCGCATCGGCATAGTCCTCGTAGCGGCGCACCGCGATCGGTTCCGGCGCCATGAAGCGGTGGCCGCAGGTGGTATTGCCGGCGGTAAGGCCGTCGACCGTGAAGGGCACGGTTTCCGAGACGTCGTGCGGGATGGCGAGGGTGCAGAGGATGCCGCGCAACGGACGCACCCAGCGGAGCGCGTCGGGCCTCGCCGAGGCCGAGCCCCAGCGCATCGACTTTGGCCACGGGAACGACCGGATGACGGTCGGGATGATCTCGGCCAGCGCGTCGGCGGTCGGCCGGCCGGGCTTCTGGATCGCCGCGACGTAAAACTCGCCCTTCTTCGGGTCCCTCTCGATCGACGCGTCCTCGATACGCTCCAAGCCGGCGCTCTTTAGGAAGCCCTGGATCGCCGCCTCGGGCGCGCCGACGCGCGGGCCCTTGCGCACTTCGCGCAGGTTCGGCTGCGCCGCCGGCAGCCCGACCACGTGCAGCGTCAACCGGCGCGGCGTGACGAAGGCCTGCGCGCCCTCGTAGAGGAGGTTGCGCTCGACGAGCGCGTTGGTCACGAGGCGCTTGAGGTCGTCAGCCGCCTGCCGCTGCATGCGCGCGGGGATTTCTTCGCTGAAGAGTTCGAGGAGCAGGTCGGGCATCAGGAAAGGCCCGAACGATGGCGGAAGTCGAAAACGAAGGCGGGCAAATAGGCCCTCACTCTGCGCGTGGCGAGGGTCACGAGGCTCCGCCTCCCGCCGTCTTGAGCCAGGCGGCGCCGCAGGCCCTGGCGAGCTCGCGGACGCGCAGAATGTAGCTCTGGCGCTCGGTGACCGAGATGACCCCGCGCGCATCGAGTAGGTTGAAGGCGTGGCTCGCCTTGATGCACTGGTCGTAGGCCGGGAGCGCCATCAGCTGGCGGTCGCCGGAAGCGCCGCGTTCGAGCAGCGAGCGGCATTCGGCCTCCGCGTCCCTGAAGTGCTGGAAGAGGATCGTCGTGTCGGCGTGCTCGAAATTGAAGCGGGAGTACTCCTCTTCCGCCTGCAGGAAAACGTCGCCATAGGTGATGCGCTCCTCGCCGGCGCGGCCGTTGAAATTGATGTCGTAGACGCTGTCGACCCCTTGCACGTACATCGCCAGCCGCTCGAGGCCGTAGGTGAGCTCGCCGGAAACCGGCGCGC
Source organism: uncultured Alphaproteobacteria bacterium (assembly GCA_963772555.1). GTDB lineage: Bacteria > Pseudomonadota > Alphaproteobacteria > Rhizobiales > Beijerinckiaceae > Roseiarcus. The sequence goes on from CAVYXQ010000015.1 coordinate 61,003, forward strand.
ACTCGAAGCCGGCGACCTGCTGAAAGTAGGTGAACTGCGACACCTCCATGCCGTCGCACCAGCATTCCCAGCCGAGCCCCCATGCGCCGAGCGTCGGGCTCTCCCAGTCGTCCTCGACGAAGCGCACGTCGTGCAGCGCCATGTCGACGCCGATCGCCTTCAGCGAATCAAGGTAGAGCTGCTGCAGGTTTTCCGGCGAGGGCTTCAGGATCACCTGGTACTGGTAATAGTGCTGAAGCCGGTTCGGGTTCTCGCCGTAACGGCCGTCCTTCGGCCGGCGCGACGGCTGCACATAGGCGGCCCTCCACGGCTTCTGGCCGAGCGAGCGCAGGGTCGTAGCTGGATGGAAAGTGCCGGCGCCGACCTCCATGTCGTAAGGCTGCAAGATGACGCAGCCCTGCCGCGACCAGAACGTCTCGAGCGTCAGTATCAGGCCCTGGAACGATCTCCTCGGGTCGAGCGAAGGGTCTGCGGCGGGCGGCATTTGTCTATCATGAACTCGGGATTTTGGGCGCCGCGACCCTAGTGACGCGGGTCTCTGCGGTCAACGACGCAAATCCACGCGCCGGACCGGCCTGCGCCTCCGGTTTGCCACGCTTCGCGTCCGCCGCTAAAGCGGAGGCTTCAAGGGGAGGCCTGAACGATGCGTCCGTCCCAGCGCGCCGTCGACGAAATGCGAAAGGTCACGTTCGAGCGCGGGGTGGCGCGCTATGCGGAGGGCTCCTGCCTCGTCCGTTTCGGCGATACGCATGTGCTCTGCGCTGCCTCCCTGGAGGAGAAGCCGCCGCCCTGGTTGCGCGGTCAGGGCAGGGGCTGGGTCACCGCCGAATATTCGATGCTGCCGCGCGCCACGCTGACCCGCAGCAAGCGCGAATCGGCGAGCGGGCGCGTCTCCGGCCGCACCCAGGAGATCCAGCGGCTGATCGGCCGCAGCCTGCGCGCGGTCGTCGATCTCGCGCGGCTCGGCGAGCGCCAAATCACCATCGATTGCGACGTGCTGCAGGCGGACGGGGGCACGCGCACCGCCTCGATCACAGGGGCGTGGATTGCGCTCCGCGATTGCCTCGCATGGATGACACAGCGCTCGATCCTGCGCGACAGTCCGCTGAAAGACCATGTCGCCGCGGTCTCGTGCGGCATCGTCGGCCGCCAGGCGGTGATCGATCTCGACTATGCCGAGGATTCGACCGCCGAGACCGACGCCAATTTCGTCATGACCGGGTCCGGGGGACTGGTCGAGGTGCAGGGTTCGGCCGAAGGCGCGCCGTTCAGTGAGGCCGAGCTTTTGCAGATGATGGCGCTCGCCCGGGTCGGCATCGGCCGGCTCGTCGGCCTGCAGAAGGCGGCGATCGGCTGATCCGCTTCACGGATAGCCGTGCGAGAAGATGTCCATGTCGGCAAAACCGGCGAGATCCAGCCGCACCCGATCGGGCAGATAGGCGAAGGCCGCGCGGGCGAGGCTGTCGCGCCCTTCGCGCAGAAGCATCGAATCGAGCTTCTCGCGCAAGGCGTGCAGGTGCAGGACGTCCGAGGCGGCGTATGCGAGCTGCGCGTCGGTCAGGGTCTCCGCGCCCCAGTCGGAAGACTGTTGCTGCTTCGACACTTCGACGCCGAGCAGTTCGCGCGTCAGATCCTTGAGCCCATGCCGGTCGGTGTAGGTGCGGGCGAGCTTCGAGGCGATCTTGGTGCAATAGACCGGTCCTGCCATCACGCCGAAGGCATGCGCCAGCACCGCCATGTCGAAGCGGCCGTAATGGAACAGTTTGACGACGTTCGGATCGGCCAACAGCCTTTCGACATTGGGCGCGTGCTGTTGTCCGGCGGCGATCTGCACCACGTCGGCATCGCCATCGCCGCTCGAGAGCTGCACAACGCAGAGACGGTCCCGTCCCACGGAAAGGCCGAGCGTTTCGGTGTCGATTGCTGCAGCTTCGCCGAATTCAACGCCGTCGGGAAGATCGTTGCGGTGCAGGCGGACGGCCACAGAGTTCTGTTCTTTCTCTTTTGTTTAGAGAGAGTTGCGCATTTTGTCGAGACTTGCCTTAGCACCCGCTGTCGCGCGCGGTCAACGGCGGCGCGAGGCTCCCGCGAACGGATCGCCTTTGCCATCGTCCCCGGTGTTCCCGGCGCCGGCAAGACGACGCAGACCGATCGGCTATTGAAGCGTGGCCGGAGAGCGTGCGCCAGATTGCGCTCGCGGCCCGAGGCTCCTGCGACTCAAGGGGCTGTTAGCCCTCGCTGACCGGCTGGACGCGCCGATCCTCGTTGACGGCGTCGGCCACGTTTCGGCGCGCGAGGCCGAAAACCTGTCGGCAGCGCTAACCCGCGCGCCGCAAAATCGACTCGCCGCACCTGGCGGCGCTGACGGACGATCCGCTCAGCCCTCCTTGCTGCGATGGAGCGCGCCGGGTTACCGGCTCAGGCCCCCGGCCGGTCCGCGAACGAATTGGCGACGCTGGCGCAGAACACATAGCCGACGCCGCGCACTGAGCGGATGAGCGCCGGGCGGCCGGGAGCGGCATCAATCTTCTTGCGCAGCCGCGCCACCAGTGTGTCGATCGACCGGTCGAAATAATTCCACGCCCGTCCGCGCAGCGCTCCAAGCAGCATCGCGCGCGACAGCGCCTGGCCGGGGTGGCGGAGGAAAGCCATCAGGAGATCGAATTCGGACGAGGTGAGGTCGACCCGCTCGCCGGTCGCGGTGATTAGATCCCGGGTGGAGGCGTCGAGCGTCCATCCGGCGAACCCGTAGCGACGCGCCGCGTTGCGAAGCGGGATTGGCGCCGGCGCATCGACAATCTCGATTTCGCCCCGCCGCAACGCGGCTTCGATGCCGGTCAGGTCCCGGCCCTCTCCGCCGAGAAGAAGAATCCGCATTGCCCCGCCCCAGCCGTTTGTCGCAGTTCCCTCTGCTTCGAGACGCGATCGCTCCGATTCGTCGCACAATCGGAAATTCTGTCAATAATGACTATAGGGAAGCCAGTTTGGAATTCTGGATGGAACAGATGTTTTACAACCGAACCAAGGCTACAGTGATTTAGTCCAAATGACCCAGGATGTTCAGGAGTAACGTGCGCCGGAGAGTTCTTGAAAGTTACGTTACAGACAGGGCCGGCCGGCCCGATCGCGGCACGGCCGGAGCGGAGGCGTTCACGGACGACGTCAGCGCGGACGCTGCGGCGCCTTGGCATACAACACTGCGATGATTGCATCTGCGCCTCCTTTGGAGCGGCGCTAAACGCTATAAGCGTCAACGAATCGCAGCGAATCACCGCGGGCCATGTTCAGCATTCCGGTCGATGTTCTCAGGGCCTTCGTCGCTGTCGTCGAGGCGCGCGGATTCACCCGCGCGGCGGAGAAGCTCGGCCGCTCGCAGCCGACGATCAGCCTGCAGGTGAAGCGGCTCGAGGAATTGATGGAGGCGCCGTTGTTCGAGAAGGCGCAACGATTCGAGCTGACGGAGGTCGGTGCGGTCTGTTTCGATTACGGCCAGCGCCTGCTGCGTCTGCACGACGACATGCTGGACGAGGCGTCGCGCCGGAGAGCGCCGGAGGCGACGTTGCGCATCGGGGTCGCCGGAGAATTCGCCGCCCGCCTCGCCCCCCGTCTACAAGGGCTCGGCGCCGGCGCCAAAGGCGGCGTTCGCTACGAGGTCATTGCCGATGATTCCGTTCGGATCGCCTCGGCTTTTCGGCAGAACGGGCTCGACATCGTCTTCTTTCTCGGCGACTTGGCCGAAGCCGAGAACGGGCAGCGCTGGCGGGCGCCTTTGCGCTGGTTCGGCAAAGCAAACGCTGGCTCGGTCGACGAGCCGCTGCCGCTCGCCCTCGCGCCACGGGGTTCGGCCCTGCATGAGGCGACGGTCGACGCGCTGCGTTCCCTGGGGCGCAGGTTCGAAATCGTTTGCATGAGCGCGGACTTCGCCGTGCTGGCCGGCGCCGTCTCTGCCGGGCTCGGCCTCGCGCCGATGATCGAGGCGCTGGCGCCGGAAGGACTGAAGCCGAACTCCGACAAGAAACTTCCGCTCTTGCCGCCGATGACGCTCACCCTGCTCGCACGGTCGCCGGCGCTTGCCGAGTCCGGCCGTCGCTGGGTCGCCGACGCCGTCGCATCGCTCGAGCCGCTCTGACGCCGCGACGCCCCTCGTTGCGCTTCGTCACACTTCGTCACGCTTCAGAGCGGGTTCTTCGTGGCAGCATTCGCCAAGTCCAAATCATAGGCGACGGCGATGCAAAACTCAGCCAGGCACAAGCGTCATTCTGCATTGCGCCGTAAGAAGGGCGGCGCCGAGGACGAGGCGCTTGAAAACAGGCTCTTCGCCGAGTTCGTGAGGCATGGCACGGTGGCGTCGCTGGCCGGCGCAATCGCCGGTCGGCTTGGCGGCCGGGTGCGCGATGCGGATCTGATCGCAGAGGCCGGGCTTCCCCCAAGCCGCGACAAGGGCTGAGCTCGCCTTCGCGAATTAACCGGGACGCAGCCATTGGCGGCTAAACTGGCCCAGGAACAAGCCCGCTCCGATGACCACGACGACAGCTTATCTCTCGGTTGACCAGAACCTCGCGCGCTACCAGGCGATGACCGCCGCCGAGCCCGCGGTGAAGACGGCGACTGCCTATTACACTGCGAACATCGGCCAGGCGACGTCCATTCAGGCCTTCGTCGGAAACTACCGCCTCCTGTCCTATGCGCTCGATGCCTACGGCCTGGGCGATCAGATCAACGCCAAGGCGCTGATCACCAAGGTGCTGGAGGGCGGAGTTGCCAATCCGAAGAGCCTCGCCAACACGCTGACGGATTCGCGCTGGAAGGCGTTCGCCACGGCGTTCGACTTCGTCGGCCAGGGCGCGGCTTCCGTGGCTTCGCCTGGCGCAGTCAAGACGACGGAATCCAACTATGTCGAGCAGCAGCTCGAAAGCGATCAGGGCGCTCAGGATATCGGGGTCCAGCTCGCGCTCTACTTCCAGCGGGTCGCGCCGACCGTCACGAGCGAATACGGGATACTCGCCGATCCCAACCTGCTCGAAGTCGCGCAGACGATCTTCGGCCTCTCGCCGGGAACCAGCGCCAGCAGCATCGACGCGCAGGCGAGCGCGCTGTCGAAGCTGATGCCGATTTCGGATCTGCAGGATCCCAAAAAACTGCAACAGCTGACAGAGCGTTTCACCGCGATGTACGATCTGACCTATGGGCCGGGGTCGGGCGCAACGACGTCGCTGACGGTGGCGTCGGACAATTCGACGTCGACCCCGTCCGGCGCCTCCGCGGTGCTGGCGGGCGTCATCGATTCGAACGGGGCCTCGATCGCCACGTCGCTGCAGGCTTTCACCGGCGCGACGACCCCGATGTTCTCCGACGCGCTGATGTCGAGCCTGCAGGGGTTCCGGCTCGGCGGCTAGGCGGCCGCCCCATCGAATGGTCGAATGAAGCGCGGCTCGATGGAAAATTCGCCGCAGGGGACGGGTCCGGCCATCCGTCGGTTTTTCCCTGTTAATCCCTGATATTCCCTGCCAAACGAAAATAGCGCCCGCGCCGCTCCCCGTACGGTGGACAGAATCACGGTATTTCATTCTGTTCAGCGGATGTGCTCGTGCGGAAGGTGAAGATGGAACAGGGAATTTGTTTTCCCTGTTCCGCCCATGAACAGGGAATCCGAGCGCGAAACGGAAAACCCGCATGCAAGCCGAGCTGAAAGAGCCGGCCCCGCTGCGCCGTTAGGTGAGGATCATGCCATATCCACTGGACGCCAAACACCAAAGCAGATTTCCTCAGCCGCCCCGACGAAGGGGGCCAAGAAAGGCGCGGTCCGACTGAAGATTCACCAATGGGAACGAGGAAAACAGTCGCCTCTGTGGGTCTTTGTGCGCTTCGTGTCTCCATGGTGAATTGTCCCGGCTTGATCCGCCGGCTCGCCTGCGTCTGCTTGGGCCGACGCGCGCCGAAGCGAAAAGGCCCGCGCAAGCGCACGGCGCCAGCGTGGCTCCCTCATGAGCAACAACGCCACGCCGCTCGCTCTGCCGCTCGACCGCGAGTCCGACGCGCTCTACGCCGCAGCCTGCGCGGCCTGGGCCGAGGGCCGACGCGCCGTGGCCATCGCCAATCTTGATGAAGCCCTGCGTCGACGCCCCGATTTTGCCGACGCGTTGGCCATGGGCGGCTACATGCTCAGCGAGAGCGGAAAGCCGGAAGCGGCGCTGCGCTTCTATCGGCGCGCGCTCAGTCTGGACCCGTCGCTCGCCGTGGCGCAGGTCAATGCCGGCAAGATCCTGTTCGGTCAGGGCAATTTCGAGGAGGCGCTGGCCGCGTTCGAGGCCGCGACGTCGCTCGCTCCGGGCGACGCCGACGCTTGGTCGAGCCGCGCCGGGGCCTTGCGCGAGCTCGGCCGCCTCGAGGAGTCGCTCGAGGCGGCGCGCCGGGCGCTCGCCCTCCGCCCCGACCTGGCCGAAGCCGCGATCAACCTCGGCAATGCCCTGCTCAGACTTGACCGTATGGACGAGGCGCTCGAAGCCTATCGCCGGGCAGAGGCCGGGCGGCCAGGCTTCGCCGCGGCTCTCTGCGGCGAAGCGCTCGCGTTGCGCAACCTCGGGCGTTTCGACGAAGCCATGGTCGCCTTCGAGGCGGCCGAGGCGCTCGGCAGCCGCGAAGCGGTCGCCGGCAAGGGCTGCCTCATGTTGACGCTTGGCGATTTCGAGCGCGGCTTCGCCGGCTACGAAGCGCGCTGGCTTCGGGGCAGGTCGCTGGCCGAGGCCCTGGGAACCCGCTTTCCGACCTGGGCCGGCCCCGGCCGGCCGGGGGAGCGCGTCCTTGTGCTCAACGATCACGGCCTCGGCGATACGATCCAGTTCGTCCGCTATCTGCCTTTGATGGCGAAAGCAGGCGTCGAAGCGACCTTCATCTGTCCCTCGAGATTGCATCGGCTTCTGTCATCCGGCGCCCGCGCCCAACTCGTCGGGGCGGTTCCCGACCAGCCGTTCGACGCACAGATCGCCATCAGCAGCCTGCCGCATGCGTTCGGCACGCGGCTCGACGCCATTCCGGCCGACGTCCCCTATCTTGCGCCCGAAGCGCCGCTGGAGACGCTGTGGCGAAAGCGCATCGGCGCCGCCGGGTTCAAGATTGGCGTCGTCTGGCAGGGCAACCCGGACCCGGAGGCCGACCAGGCGCGCTCTTTCCCGCTCGCCGCCCTGGCCCCGCTGGCGGCGATCGAGGACGTGAGGCTCATCTCGCTGCAGAAGGGTTACGGCGAGGAGCAGCTCGGACGGCTGCCGCCCGACATGCGGGTCGAGACGCTGGATCCGCATTTCGACGGCGGGCCCGACGCCTTCGTCGATACCGCCGCGGCTATGGCGGTTCTCGATCTGATCGTCTCCTGCGACACGTCGATCGCCCATCTCGCGGGCGCCCTGGCGCGGCCCGTGTGGGTCGCGCTGAAAAGCGACGCGGAGTGGCGATGGATGCGGGATCGGACCAATTCGCCGTGGTATCCGACCATGCGTCTCTTCCGGCAGGCCCGGCGCGGCGCCTGGAGCGACGTTTTCGCCGCGATGGCGCGCGATGTCGCCGCCATCGTCAACGGGCGCAGCGCGCCGCGGATGATCGTGACGCCCTGCTCGGCTGGGGACCTGATCGACAAGATCACCATCCTCCGTCTCAAGGCGGAGCGCATCGCCGACGACAGCAAGCTCGACAACATCCGCCGCGAACTCGCCCTCCTCGAGGATCTTGCGAACGGAGAAGAGCTCGCCGGGACCGAGATCGAGCGGCTTGCCGACCGCCTGGCCTCGGTGAACGCGCGGCTCTGGAACGTCGAGGAGGCCCTTCGAGCCTGCGAGCGGCAGGGCGACTTCGGACCGCGTTTTGTCGCGCTGGCGCGATCGGTTTACGCCAACAACGACCAACGCGCCGCCCTCAAGGCGGAGATCAACCGCGTGTGCAACTCGGCGCTCGTCGAGGAAAAGAGCTACGGCTGAGAGGTTCAGTCGAGAATGCCATAATAACGCCCTCTCAGCGCATGGCGGTCGGAGGGCCTGATCGCGCCCGGAGGAGCGCGTTCGTGCAGACTGAGGCCGATCACCAGCCCCTTCCGCCAGACGACTCTGGCGCCCCGCACCTCGCCGGTTTCATCGATATGCACCGCCATGCGCCGCGGCACTTTGATGTTGCGCGCGAGCAGAAGCCTGATGCCCCTCAGTGAACGGTCGCAGATCCGGCATTCGCAGACGAAGCGATAGGCGGCGTCGAGAAGCTTGGCGGAGCGCAGGCGGGTTTTTTCGCGCGCCGAGGCACGCTTATCCGGGTGGCCTGCTTCCGGCGCCGACACCCAATAGACGACCTCGCCGCGCTCGGCGAGAAGGGCGCCGAGTTTGCGGGCGGCTTCGGGGCGCGCGCGCAGATCCTGACGCCTGATCCCGTCTAACGACAGGGCTCGCTGGGGGCGCGAACCGGCGCCATGGCGCGGCGGGATTAGGATTGCCTTAACCATTTTCACGATACATAAAAATATGTGCTTTTCCTATAATGCCCGCGCCCCCCGCAACCGAGCTTTCCGTGCCGCGAAGCCGGTTCAGCGGCCAACGCTGGCTATGCGCCTGAAACCCTGAAGGAAGATTTGAAGCTTCGCAGCCGCGTCGAGCTCGGGCGATGCGGCGCCGGACCGGCGTCCGGGATGTCAGTTCTTTTGCGTGCGCGTGAACGGAGTTGTCGCCGTCAATTGGGCTGGGAGCCGAAGTCATGTACATCATCATCGACGATCGCGACATCGTCGCGGGAGGCTATGCGACAGGACTCGATCGCGAAGGCGTATCGTCCGCCGGCATCGAGGCCGCGGAATTCCGCGAATGGATCGGCAAGATCAGCGACGCCGACATGCACGCAGTCGAAGCGTTCCTGATCGGCGACTGCGGCGACCGCGAGGCTCTGTCGCGCATGATCCGGGAGCGGTCGAACGCGCCCGTCCTTTGTCTCAACGAGCGCCAATCGCTCGACGATACGCTCGGCCTCTTCGCCGCCGGCGTCGACGACGTGGTGCGCAAGCCCGTGCATGTGCGGGAGATATTGGCGCGCGTCGGCGCCATCAACCGGCGCGTGTTTGGCGAAGGGGGCCAGGTGACCGTTGGCCAGATCAAGGTCTATTTCGACGGACGCGAGCCGGAGGCGAACGGCGAACCTTTCCCGCTGCCGCGTCGCGAACGGCGGATTCTCGAATTCCTTCTGCGCTGCCGCGGCCGCCGCGTCAGCAAGACGCAAATCTTTAACGCCGTTTACGGGCTCTTCGACGAGGACGTCGACGAGAACGTGGTCGAGAGCCACATCAGCAAGCTGCGCAAGAAGCTGAAGCATCGTCTCGGGTTCGATCCGATCGATTCGAAGCGGTTTCTCGGCTATTGCATCGAGAAATAGACCGGACGGAGGTGCATTTCGACGTCATGTCCGCCTGGGTTTGAGCTGTCACCTGCAAATGACGTAACGTAACCACCTCGGCGACGGGACCTTTCAGTCCCCTCCAACATTGACCCAATGGTCTGGCGGAAAGCGGAACGCGCCCTGCGTGGTGTAAAGCACAAACCAATTGTCCGACTTGCGCTCGACGTTGAGAACCCTTGCGAACTCGTATTTGAAATTATCCGATCCGTAGCCGTCGTGATGATAAGCCGGGTCGGCGTATTCGTCGTGTTCAAGCTCCAGCAGGTCGCCGACGCGCACCTGGTCAATCCGGCGTTGCGCGTGACCGTCAATGTAACGGTCTTTCATCGGCCGAATACTCCGCCGTCTGGGGGACGCGCGCCTAGACGGCGCCTTCGTGATCGCTCGGAGCACCGCCATGACCTATAGGGGCAGGGCAATCGACCGTGGGGCGGTCTGCCGCCAGCGTCTCCGCGTCTGCGCCCCAGGCATCGCGGCTCGACGTGCGCTATGCGCTGGAGCGGAGCCGCCAGCGCCACGGCGCTCGCGGAGTTCTGGCGAGCGATAGCGCTTGGGCGAGCCCCGCCCGAGGGCTTTCGGGCGCGCTATTCATTGCCCCTCCTTGTCGCCGAGCGGCTCGGGCTGAGAGGCGCCGACTCCCTGACAGGTGTAAATCCAGGTAGTGTTCTCTTGCGCTAAAGCGCTTGGCGCGAAGGCGGCGAACATGAGGCCGGCGCCGATCAAAGAAGCGGAAGAAACCAGGCTTCGGTAATGCATTGTTCGCTCCTTTTAGTTGACTCCAATTTTGCACTACACAACCGGGGTCGGCAGGAGCCGTGAGGGCGCAAGCTTCATCCTTGCTTTAGAGGGCGTTGCTTTCCCAAGTCCACGCCGCCCGATGTCGCGGGCCGTTGAAGGACCGGAGATCCAATGAAGATGGACCATCGGTGTAATCTTCAGATGTTCGCTCGGTAAACGACTTGTAAACTGCCTGGAGCTAAGCGTAATTTGATCGAGCGCTCTGAGGGACCAGCGCCGATGGGCGAAGCTCCAGGATTTGACGGCCTCAAGCCCTCGCGGGAAGCCGCATCGCCCCTGCGCTTCGCCGGCTTCCTGCTCGATCTCGACGCCTGCGTGCTGACCCGCGAGTCCGGCGAGGCGATCGCGCTGACGCGCAGTGAGTTCGCTGTGCTGAGGATGTTCGTCGCGAGATCAGGACGGGTGATCAGCCGCGACACTCTGTTGGACGCCTTCGCCAAACGGCGTTTCGAGCCGTTCGACCGCAGCGTCGACGTGCTGATCGGGAAATTGCGGAGAAAGATCGAGCCCGATCCGAAAGAGCCGCGCTTGATCGTCACTGTGCCCGGCGAGGGCTATCGCTTCGACGGGCTGCGCTTCACCCCACCGCAGATCGCAAAGCTGGCCGACGCGGACAGCGCTGCGAAGCGCGAGGCGACGCCAATCGCGGCGGCCGCAGCCGAGGGGGCGGGGCCGCCGGCCGAAGCCGCGTCGCGTGCGACGGAACGGCGCCACATCACAGCGCTCGCAGCCGAACTTGTTTGGGTCGTGGGGGACTCGCCGAACGATCCAGCGGACCTGCGCGCCGTCATCAACGCGTTCCGTCGCTTAGCCGCCGAGGCGCTCGGCCGATACGGCGGCGCGATCGCGGACAGCCGAGGGCGCGAAATCACCGCCTATTTCGGCCACCGCCAAGCACAGGAAAACGACGCCGAGCGCGCGGTGCGTGCGGCGCTCGCGATCCAGCGCGCTCTGTCGGAGGCCAACGCCCACAACGCAGGTGACCGCGCGCCACAGTTTACTGCGCGCATCGGCCTGCACTCGGGGCTGGTCGTCGTCGATGCGACGGGCGAGGTGTTCGGCGACGCGCCCAACGTCGCCGCGCGGCTGGAAAGCATCGCCGCGCCCGGCGCGATTTGTCTGTCCGAGGACGCCTATTGGCACGTCAAAGGGCGGCTTGAACTCGCGGTCACATCTTGGTCCGAAAGAGCTCAAGAACATCGCCGAGCCGATCCGGGTCTATTCGCTCGAAGTCGGCGTGCCCGCTCAGGCGAAGCTCTCCGAACCGAAGAAGCGCGCTTCATTCGCGCCGCTCGGCCTCAGTATCGCCGCGCTGGCAATAGTGGTCGCAGCCAGCGCCTGGTATTTCCTCGGAGCGAACCGGACTGCGCCAGTCGCGACTTCCGCGTCCACGCCCGTCGCGTCGAATGCAGGCGCGCCCGCAGAGCCCGCACATCTCTCGATCGTGGTGCTGCCCTTCAAGAACCTCTCCGGCGATCCGGGCCAGGACTATTTCGCCGACGGCATCACGGACAACCTGACGAGCGATCTCTCGCGCATCCGCAACAGCTTCGTGATCGCCAGCACGACGGCCTTCACCTACAAGGGCAAAACCTTCGACGCCAAGGAGATCGGCAAGGAGCTCGGCGTTCGCTACGTCCTCGAAGGCTCGGTGCAGCGCGACGGAACCCGTGTGCGCGTCAACGCTCGGCTGATCGACGCGCAATCCGACGCGGAGCTGTGGGCCGACCGCTTCGAGGAGGACGTGGCCGACCTGTTCAAGTTGCAGGATGAGGTGGTCGCGCGATTAGCCAATGCTTTGGGTACCGAACTCGTCAAGGCGGAGGCGGAAAAGGGCGCTCGTTCCAAAAACCCCGACGCCGTCGATCTGGCCATGCGCGGCTGGGCCTTGGTGAGGCAGGCGCGACCGACGAAGGAAAAAAACGAGGCGGCACGCGCCCTCTTCGAGCAGGCGCTCGAGATTGACCCCAACAATGCATATGCGCTGGCTGGCGGCGCTTTCACCTATAATCTCGAGTATGGCGAACTCGGAAGAAACCCCGAGACCGACTACGATGCGAAAATACTCGGTCCGACCAACCGGGCCATCGCAGTCGCGCCCGACGCCTTGTGGGCATACGTCGTGAAAGGCGTCTACCTTCAATATTCACACCGTGCGGGCAAGGCGGTCGACGCCGCCGACGCCGGGCTCGCGATCAATCCGAATTTTGCCTTTCTGTGGAGCCTGCGCGGCGGCGCGAATGTTTTTCTCGGCCGTTTCGAACAAGCCAAGTCCGATCTTCTGCAAGCGCTGCGATTAAGTCCACGCGATCCGCTCAGTTGGTATGTGGCGAGGCTTTTGTGCGATGCTGAACTTGGCCTTGGGCATTTCGACGCCGCCATCGAGGATTGCCACAAGTCGATTGACCTCGGCAGCCTACCGGCGACCTACTTAAGTTTGACTGCCGCATCTGCGCTCGCGGGCAAGATGGACGAGGCGAAGATCGCCCTGGCGGAGTCCCGTCGCCTTTTTCCCAAACTCACGGTCAAGTGGCTGACCGCTCGGGTTTGGGACCCGTCAATCTCGAACCTATACGAAGGCCTGCGCAAGGCGGGGCTGGCCGAAGAGTAAGCCAGACCCGCAAAATCGCCGCGATCCTGGTTGCCGACGTGGTCGGCTGCAGCCGGCTCGCCGGCGCGGATCGCGGATCGCACGTTGGCGCGGCTCAGGGCGCTGCGCAGCGGACTGATCGACCCGACCATCGCCGTGCATCACCGAGCCTTCGAATACGATTGAACCGGTTCGTGATTCATGTAAGCGTGTTTGATCGCGGCCGGTTAAATTCTGGCGAGACCCTCCAGCCGCCTCAGTACAGCGGGGGAACGCCGATGCGAATGCAATTTAAGACTTGTTTTTTCGAGGTCGTCGATGACCGCTGCGACAACGCGTCTATCATTCATCAATGACCAGGATGCATTCAATTCCTTAGGCCAAATTCGGCCTGATGCGAGCTACCGGTCCCCGAGGCTTTATGGCGCCGGGGCGCGCCGACAGGCGCATTTCAGTTGGGTCGCGGGTTCGACCTCGTCGCCCGAGCTTGGGGCCGCCGAACCCGCTTTGTCGTCCGAGCTTGCCTCTGCCAACTCCGCTTCCGCGAGCGTCCCCTCAGCGTCGTCGCCGGCCGTCTCCGCCCCATTGGGGTCCTCGCCAAGCGGGGCGGTTCCGAGCGCCTATTCGCCGAACGGCGTGAGCTGGGCGACAGGGACGAGGCGCTGTCGTCAAAAAGAGCGGCGAAATTGTCGGCCTATATACGGACAGCGCATTACCGCGCACGGTTTCATTCTCAGCAGCAGCGGCCTCGATTGCAACGGTCGACGATCCCAATGCGGGATCGGGCGGAACTCTCTTCGGAGGGATCAACAATGAGCGCGAGAACGTCAGATGGTACACGGGAACTGACAGCCGCGACCATGGCTTCCTCGACGTCCCAGCCGGCGCCCACTCTCGCCATTTCCTTTGCGACCGGTGAGGGTCAGGGCGCGGTCACGATCGCTGGCACGATCGACTCCTCGGACACCGGCGCGTCGATCGGGATTTACGATGGCGCCACCTTGCTCACTATGACGACCGCGGATGCCTTCGGCGCCTGGAACGCGAACGTCACTGTCTCCTCAGTCGGCGTTCACACACTGACCGCTCAAGCGACGAATGCGGGCGGCGCCGGCACATCAAATCCGGTGGTCGATTTGGTAAACGCGAGCGCGACCCTGAGCGGAGGCAACCAGTTTGTCCTGTTCTCTGGTTCCAGTGACGCCGTCACTCTGTCGAACACGAGCGGTAGTTGGGACACTGTGACCGGTTCTCCCGGCATGATCAATCTTGCGAGCGCGCAAGCCTCGGTGAGTGGCGGAGGCAACACCGTCAACTTTCAAGGCTCGGACAACGCCGTCACTCTGTTGAACTCGATCGATAGTCCGGACACTGTGACCGGTTCTTCCGGCACGATCAATCTTGCGAGCGCGCAAGCCTCGGTGACTGGCGGAGGCGACACCGTCAATTTGCAAGACTCGGCCAACGCGGTCACGCTGTACAACACGTCAGGAATGATGGACTGGGTTCAGGGCTCGGACAGCTCTGTTTCCATCAAAGGCGTACAGAGTCTAAGCCTCTCTGGTTCGAACGACGCGGCCACAGCGGGTCCGGGAGACGCGATCACGCTGACCGCCGGCACGGGCGACACGATCGCGGGGACGGGCTTCACCGTCAATGCCTCGAGCGGAACGGGCGTGACGGTCGGCGGGAACGGCGAGTTTGGGCCGCTCGATGTCGTCAATGGTTCGAGCCTGACGGTCGGGGTCGAGGCGAATTCGCACGCCGACGTGGTTGGCTCCAACGACACGGTGACCACGACCGCGGCGAACACGGTGTTCAGCAATTACACAGGGATGTATGGCAGCGGCGGGGCCGGCAGTGTCGCGGAGGGCTTCACGCCGACGGCCGACTTCGACTTCACCGGCGCGTCTGTGTTCATGGAGAATTATTCTATTATTGATCAGCCGTTCTCGCTCGCGCTCTATTCGTCGACCGGTTCGGGCGCGCCCGACACCGTCCTGTGGACGAGCGGGACGCTGACCGTGTCTTCGGTTAACCAGTTTCACCTCGTCGCCGCGAATTACGGCGGTGCGCCGATTTTGCTGCAGAGCGGAGTGGAATATTTCCTGGCGGTGGATATTCCCACGGTCGACTTTGACATTATATGGGTGGAAGCGGGGAACAGCTTCCAGCCCTTCTATACTTGGACCGGTTCCTCCTGGACGGGCGATAGCTCGGGCAATGCCCAGTTTGAGATCGACGGCACGCCGGTCGCGGCCTCGGTCCTGGTGGTCAACGGGTCGAACAACTCGATTTCCGCCGCCTCGGGCGACATCGTCAACCTGAAGACGGGGACCGGCGACACGATCGCCGGGACGAACTTCACCGTCAATGCGTCGAGCGGAACAGGGGCGACGGTCGGCGGCAACAGCGAGTTTGGGCCGCTCGACGTCGTCAACGGCTCGAGCGCCACGGTCGGGGTCGAGACGAATTCGCACGCGGACGTGACCGGGTCGCACGACGCCGTGACGATCGCCTCGGGCGCGGCCTCGGTCCTGGTGGTCAACGGGTCGAACGACTCGATTTTCGCGGCCTCGGGCGACATCGTCAACCTGAAGACGGGCACCGGCGACACGATCACCGGGACGAACTTCACCGTCGATGCGTCGAGCGGAACGGGCGTTACGGTCGGCGGCAACAGCGAGTTCGGGCCGCTCGACTTCATCGACGGCTCGAGCGCCATGGTCGGGGTCGAGACGAATTCGCATGCCGCCGTGACGGGGTCGAACGACACGGTGACGATGGCCTCGGGCGCGGCCTCGGTCCTGGTCGTCACCGGCTCGAACGATGCGATTTCCGCGGCGTCGGGCGACATCGTCGTCCTGAAGTCGGGGACCGGCGACACGATCACCGGGACGAACTTCACCGTCGATGCCTCGAGCGGAACGGGCGTTACGGTCGGCGGCAACAGCGAGTTCGGGCCGCTCGACTTCATCGACGGCTCGAGCGCCATGGTCGGGGTCGAGACGAATTCGCATGCCGCCGTGACGGGGGCGAGCGACACGGTGACGATGGCCTCGGGCGCGGCCTCGGTCCTGGTCGTCACCGGCTCGAACGACGCGATTTCTGCGGCCTCCGGCGACATCGTCGTCCTGAAATCGGGGACCGGCGACACGATCACCGGGACGGGCTTCACTGTCGATGCGTCCAGCGGGGTCGGGCTCAAGATCATGGGCACGGCCGACACCGTCTATGCCGGGCTCAACGATTCGATCGCCGACGGCGGCTCGTCCAGCCTGATCAAGATCAACGGTAACGTTGGTAGTCTTACGATTTCCGGTTTCGGGGCCGACGCAACAGGAACCATCGACCTCCTGAACGGTGTCGGAGGCTTTTCAACTCCCTCGCAGGCGTTCGCGGCGCTCACGAGCGACGGCTCCGGCGGGAGCCTACTCTCGCTCGGCTCGAACGGGTCAATTGACCTCCTGGGCGTCGCGCCGTCGGCGCTGAGCGCTGCGAACTTCAAAGTGGGTTGACGCGGCGCTTGCGGAGATCGAACTTTATTTCGACAAGGAGCCGAAACTAGGAACGGCGGGCGTTGGACTCCATCATTCCTTCTTGCCTTTCGAGAGCGCCGGCGAGGCGTCCATCACGCTGCCAACAGGGGCGCCAGGCGAAAGATTCGCACCACGAGACTAAGACCAAGGGCTCCTCGAAAGGACGTCGATGAGAACGTGATCGAGGGCCACGCCGGCAAGCTACACAAGAAGCTGAAGCATCGTGTCGGGTTCGAACCGATCGATCGGAAGCTGTTCCTCGGCCATTGCATCGAGAAATAGACCAGGTTCCGTCGCCCCCCTGCGCGCCCGGGGGGTGTCCGCGGCCGTCGTCCGGCCGTCGCGAGCCGGACGAGGGTTTCCCCGCGCGCCTCGGGGGAGTGCTTAACCGGGTCTGGAAAAGCGGCGCGCGGGGAAGTTCGTCTTTTTACAGGCCGAACAGCTTCAGGATCAGCTGTGCGTTCTGGTTGGCGACGGAGAGCGACTGGATGCCGAGCTGTTCCTGGGTCTGCAGCGCCTGCAGGCGGGTGGAAGCCTCGTTCATGTTCGCGTCGACCAGACCGGAGACGCCGTCGGCGTAATTCGTCGTCAAGGCGGAGTTGAAGGTGCTCGCCGTCGTCATCCGGTCCTGCGTTGCGCCGATCACCGCCGAGTAGCTGGTGACGGCCGAGAGAGCCTTGTTGACGGCGGCGAGCATACCGGCCGCTGTGTAGCCGTTGGCCCCGCCGATCTGGAACGTCCCGCTCGAGGCGCCGGTCACGTCGATGCCGTCCTGCGTCAGAAGGTTGGTCGTCGTTGAGCTCGCCGGCGTGAATGTCGTCACGGCGGTGAACTCGGCGGCGTTGGCTTGTGAAGTTGTGCCAACCAGGGCGTTTCCGTTGGCGTCGGCCGCCGTATAGGTGGTCGTGGTATTGTTTCCGGAGAGGTCTTGCGACTGGATTTGGATCGTGGCTGCGGTGGTGGCCGTGCCGGCCGTGACCGTGATGACGTCGGATCCGTAAGCCAACGTCGCTCCGTTGCTCGTAACGCTTTGCAGTGTTTTGACCGTCGCGGCGTCGGTGACGGTCGAGGTCGACGTCGTGGACGTGATTCCCGACGCTGCCGGAGTCACCGTCGTCGTCGCCGACAAGGATGCAATATTGCTGTCGGTCGCAAAGGCGCCGCCATCGATGATGTTTCCATTCGCATCGAGCGCCGTATAGACGGTCTGGCTCGTGTTTCCAGCCGCGTCGACCGAGCTGACGGTCAGCGTCTCCGGGGTGGTGGCGCTGCCTCCAAACACGACCGCGTCAGTGCCGTACGTCGCCGGCCCTGCGGCGGCGGTCAGTGCCTGCAAGGCCTTGATCGTGGCCGAAGAGGTGACTGTCGTGGTGGACGTCGTCCCCACAGTGTTGCTGCCGCCGGTCAAGGCCTGGGCGGTAATCGAAATCGTGTTCACCACCCCGCCAGTGGTGCTGGCGTTGAAGCCGGAGACGAAGTTCAGCGTGCTCTGCGTGCCGTTGAGAACGTTCAGGCCGTTGAACGAGGCGCCGTTGACGGCATCGGTAAGCTGCTGGCTGAGCGAGGCGAGCGAGGTGTTGACGTCGCCGATCTGGGCGCCAGGGTTCTGCGCCTCGGTCAGCGCGCTCGCCATCGAGTTGAGCGTCGTGATGACGGAATTGATCGCAGAGGTCGCGGTCGCAAGCACGGACTGTCCTTGCGACAACGCGTCGTTGGAGGCCGTCACGATGCCGCTGTCGTTGTTGAGCTGGGCGGCGATCGACCAGTAGGAGGAATTGTCGGCGGCGGTCGCGACGCTGAGACCGGTCGAAACCTGGTTCTCGACGGTGGCGAGCGACTGTTGCGTCATCTGCAATGACTGCAGGGCGCTGAGCGCGGCCGAATTGGTCAGAATCGAACTCATGGAGGTGCTCCTGTCGGAAATGGTCACGGGGGGATTTGGGGTGACATTTCGGATTCGCACCGAGATGACGGGCTGGCCGCATGCCTTTAGGCTTCGATCATCAAAGCCTAACCGCCATCGTTTGACCGGGCGCTGCGCGCTGAACGCGCGGGACGTCGCCGGGCGAGCGCCAACCTAGGGCCAACGCCCTAATGGCCAGTTAATCGCGCCGCCAAAATCTCGGCGCCTCGACCGCAATCCCGGCGCAAGCTCCGGTGACGACGATGCGCCTACTTCCTCTAGCGGAACGGCGAGTGGCGAATCTTCTGGCGCAGACCGAACGGCTGTGGGCGAGCCTGCAAGGGTTGGGCGTCCGGCGCCTCGTGGCGCTGGCGCTGATCGGCGTCGCCGTCTTCGCCATGACGGGGCTCGCCGGCTGGTATCTGAGCCGGCCGACGATGGAGACGCTCTATTCCGGGCTCGACCGTGACGACATCGCCGCCATTGGCGCGGCCCTGCGCGAGGCCGGCGTTCCCTTCGACGTCAATGCGGAGAGCACCGTCGTCCTCACGCCGGCAGGTCAGACGGCGGCCGCCCGGATGATTCTCGCCGAAAAGGGGCTGCCGCGCGGCGGAGCGGTCGGCAATGAACTGTTCGACAAGCTCGGCTCGCTGGGCCTCACCTCTTTCATGCAGGATGTGACGCGCCTGAGGGCCCTCGAGGGAGAGCTTGCCCGCACAGTCCAGATGATGCGTAGCGTGAAGGCGGCCCGCGTACATATCGTGCTCGCCGACGAAGGCTCTTTTCGCCGTGAGCGCCAGCCGCCTTCGGCTTCCGTCGTGATCCGCACCGATGGCGGCGACGACCGGGCGACCGGCCAGGCGATTCGCCATCTCGTCGCCGCTGCCGTTCCAGGTATGAAAATCGACGACGTAACCGTGCTGAACGTCGACGGCCGCCTGCTCGCCTCCGGCACGGACTCGATCGAGAAGCCGCCCGACAATCTGCTCACCCTCGAGAAGGAGGTCTCGCAGGAAATCCGCGACGGCGTCGCGCGGACGCTGACGCCCTATCTCAGCGCCCGCAACTTCCAGATCTCGGTCGAAGCGCGTCTCAATGCCGACAAGACGCAGACGAACGAAACGATCTACAACCCGGACCAGCGCGTGGAGCGGTCCGTCAAGGTGACGAAGGAGCAGCAAAGCTTGCAGAATGCCGCCGGCTCCCAGCCCGCTGGAGTCGAGGCCAACTTGCCGAAGGCCAATACTTCCGGCGCCGAGTCCAAGCAGTCGAACGATCAGACGCAAAAGCGCGAGGAGCTGACGAATTACGAGGTGTCGTCCAAATCCATCCAGACGACGAGCGCCGGCTTCCAGGTCCAGCACCTGTCCATTGCGGTGCTGATCAACCGCGCGGCGCTCACTGCCTCGCTCGGCGACAAGGCCGGACCCGACGCCCTCGCGGCCCAGGTGAAGGAGATCGAACAACTCGTCGCTTCGGCCGCCGGGCTCGATCGCCAACGGGGCGACGTCATCAAGATCGCGGTCGTCGATTTCGTCGATTCGAGCCACGATCTCGAACCTGCGTCCGGCCCGTCGCTGATCGAGATCCTCGCGCGCCAGACCGGATCGATCTTGAACGCCGCTGCGATCGTTCTCGTCGCGGCGATGCTTGTCGTCTTCGGCCTCAGACCCGGCTTGAGGATGCTGCTCGCCCCCCCGGCCGTCGCCGCCGCCGCGACGAGCGGATCGGCCGAGACGCCGGCGTTGCCGAACGGCGGCGAGAAGCTGCTCATCGAATCGGATGCAGGACGCGACGAATTCTTCGAGGCGCTGCAGGCCAGCCGGGAGAACGGTCCGCAGCGCAGGCTGCTGAAGTTCATCGAGTTTGACGAGGACAGGACCGCTACAATTCTCAAGAGCTGGATTCGTCAGGGAGCGAACGGATGAAACCCGTCCCAATCGCCAACTATCTGGATCAGATCGGGCGCGCCCCGAGCGAGCCGGCCGCGCCGCGACCCGAGATGTCTCCCTTCCGGCCGCGAAGCTTGCAGGCCGTAACCGGCGGAGAGCCGCGGCCAGCGCCGACGTCCAATCGCCCGGTCAGGTTCGCCGGCGCCGTCAACCCCCCGGCGGAGGGGCGCGCCCAGCGGCCGCTTTACGAACGGCGGCCTCTTCCGACCGTCTCTCCACAAAGCGACAGTCTGGCCTCGCCGGAGGGAGCGAGGGCGGAGGACATCGCGCTCAGATTGGCCGAGGCGCACGCGCGTGGACGCGAAACGGGCCTGGCCGAAGCGCGCGCCGAGGCGGAAGAACGGCATGCCGCCGAGCGCGAGGCGGCTCGCGAGCAGGCCTTGCTCGAGCGCCTCGAATTCCAGCTCAACGCGTACGCCGAGCTCGAAACGGCGATCCGTTCCGGCTTCGCCAGCGTCGAGGAGAATGTCGGCGCGGCGGTCGCCCGCATTCTCAAGCCTTTCCTGGAAAAGCAGACGGCCAAATATGTCGTCGAGGAACTCGGCAGGGCGATCGTCCGCCTCTGCGCCGGACGTCCGCCTGGGCTTGTCACCGTTCGGGGTCCGGAGCGGGTGCTGAACCTGTTGCGGGCGCGCACGGCCGACCTGCCGGCGGCGATCGAGTATGTCGAAGATGGCGGCGTTGAAGCGGTTGTCGAAGCGGGAGCCACGCAGATCATCGCCGGGCTTCGGCCCTGGGCTGAGCTGCTCGCTTCGCTCGACGTCTGAAGTCTCCAGCCGATGAGCACGCCTTCGGAGATCGTCGTCATCAAGCGCCGCGCGGCGGCCGAGGACGGACATCACGGCGGCGCGTGGAAAATCGCCTTCGCCGATTTCATGACGGCGATGATGGCGTTCTTCCTCGTCCTGTGGATCATCAGCGCGACCGACAAGAACACCAAGACCCTCATCGCCCGCTATTTCAATCCGGTGAAGCTCGAGGAGCCGGCGAAGGCCCAAAAGGGCATTCGCGGCGACCCCGAGCGGAACGCCGACGCGCCAAACGCGGGCGCGGGGGCGGCCAATGCGGAAAAGCCGAGGTCCGAACAGAGCGAGGCGGCGAACGGGGCGGTCGACGAAAGCGCCGGCAATCCCCAGGACGAGGCGAAGAAGAAGCTTCCAGCCAAGCCGGAGTCGATGCCGCCGCCCGACCCGGCCAAGCCCTATCCGACCATGTCGGAACAGGAGCTTTTCAGCGATCCGCGCGCAAGCCTCGACAAGATCGCCGGGACGCCGCCGCCCGGGCCGCGAGTTGATCCATCCGCGACGATGAAGGGCTATGGCGAAGTCGGCCCGAGCGCCGACGAGGCGCTTCGCGATCCGTTCCGCCCGCTCGGCAGCGAAAGGGCGATCAACACGGTTGCAACCGATGCGGGCAAGCCGGCGTCGCCGGCCGCCGCCAGCGACAAGCCGGCTCCGGCGCCGGCGCCGGAAGCCTCGGCCGCGCCGACCGCCGACCCCGGCGCAGGGGTCCAGGCCAGGCGGGAAGCGCCGCCGTCCGGGGCTGCGCCGCCGGCGGCGAAGCCGGAGCCGCCTCAGCCGGCGAAGCCGGAGCCGCCGCAGCAACCGGAAGCGACAACCGAAGCCGCCAAGACTCCTGCCGACGCGGCGGCCGTCCTGCTCGCCGCGGTGAAGAAGCGGCTCGGCGCCGAGGGCCGGTCGGCCGCCGGGCCGGGCCTCGACATCGAAGAGACCGGCGAGGGCCTTCTCATCAGCCTCACCGACAAACAGAATTTCGCCATGTTCGCCGTTGGCTCGGCCGAACCGCAGCTGCGCGTGATCCGGATGATGGACGCGATCGCAGCCAGTCTGGCGACCATGCCGGGCGCCATCGTGGTGCGCGGGTATACCGACGGCCGCCGCTACCACTCCGCCACTTACGACAACTGGCGCCTGTCGTCGGCGCGCGCGCAGATGGCCTATTACATGCTGAACCGCGGCGGGGTCCCGGAAGGGCGGTTCGAACGGATCGAGGGCTTCGCCGATCATCGCCTTCGCGACCCGGCCCATCCGTTGGCGGCGGAGAACCGGCGCATCGAAATCCTGCTGCGCGAGGCCAAGCCGTGAGGCGCTTCATCCGCAGCGCGGTCGCTCTGGCGGGGCTCGCTGTCGCCGGCGCCTCAGCCGCAGAGGCCGAGCCCGGTCAGATTTCTGCTCTCGTCGACGAACTGCAGCGGATCCAGGTCCGCGTCGCCTTGGGCGAAAAGGACGCCTACGCTGACGAGGTGAAGCAATTGAAGACAATCGCCGCGGCGGTCGCTGTCGCCACGCCCGGGACCTGGAAGAAAAGGGGTGAAGCCGACGCGCTCGTTCTCTACATCCTCAGCGGCGGCGCGCTGGCTGCGGTCGTTCCGATCGTGAGGGGCGAGGCGATCGTCGAGTCCGAGCGTCCGCTCGCCCGCGGCGCCGTCGCCTACATCACCAGCCACGAAGCCGACGCGCTCGAACTTCTGCGCAACGTCGATCTCCAGACGCTTGACCCGCGACTCGCCGGCCCGATCGCCTTCGCGCTCTCGGTCCTGCAAACGAAGCGCGATCCAAAGGCGGCGGCGTTCGATCTCGACTGGGCGCGCCTCGTGGCGCCAGGCGAACTCGTCGAGGAGGCGGCGCTGCGGCGCGAAACGGCGCTGATCGCCGAGGCGCGCGATGCGCCGCGCGTCGCGGCGCTGGTGCGCCGCTATGCGACGCGCTTCGGCGCCTCGCTCTACGCGGCGGACTTTTTCCGCGAGCTCGCGGCAATGATCGCCCGCTTCGGACTGGCCGATGACCCGGCGAATTTCCAGCTACTGTCGGACGCCACGGCCAGCTTGCCCGCGGACGCACGGCGTCAGTTCCTCCTCACCCTGGCGAAGGCCGGCATCGTCAACGCGCGGTTCGAAGCCGCGCGGGCGGCCGCCGCGGAGGTCCTGCGCGGCGCCGCGGCAGACAGTCGGGACGAAGCGCGGGCGCGCCTCTATCTCGACGCGGGGCGCCTGCTCTCCGACGGCTACGACGCCGCGCGGGCCGACCTGCGCGGGATCGTCGCCGAGAAACTCGACCGCTCGGATACGGCCCTCCTGGCTTCGGTCCGCAGTATCGCGGCTCAATTGCGGATTGCGCCGAGCGCCGGCGCCGTCGAGGCGCAGGGCGAGGTTGCCGGCGACGGCAAGAAGGAAGGCGCGGATCAGACCATCCAACGGGCCGAGGAGGCGCTGAAGCGCACCGACGCCATCGCCAGCGCAACCGGCGCGGAGGGACCATGAGCGCCGTCGCGCCCGCCGCGTCCGCGCCGCACCCGGCGCCGCTTGGCCCCGCCGGGCGCGCCGCGCCGGCGCCCGCCAATCCGCGCGCCGCCTTCGCCGCCGTGCTCGAATTCGATGCCGAACGCAGACGCCCGATCGAACGCGCCGCCGGACGAGGCCGGACAAACGCTGGAGGAGACCGATCGGCGGGAGACGAGGCAGCGGCCCGCGATGGCGACGCAAGCGCTGAGCGCTTCGCTCGCCTCGCTTCTGCCCAGCGTGGCGCCCGCTCTCTCGATGCAGGCGTCGGCCGAGCCTCAGGGCGAGGGCCTTGCGCTTTCCGCGCCGGTCGCCGGCGGCGAGCCATCCGCCGCCGCGGGCGAACACGCGGGTCTTAAGGGCGCGGCGGCGACCGGCGGGGCGCCAAGCGTAGGCAAGCTGGTCGGCGAGCGCGCCTTCCACGCGGTGGATCCGATGCCTTGGGAAGCCGCGTCGTCCTTGGCGGGGGCCGGCCCTAGGCCCCGCGAAAGCGCGCCTTTGCCCGCGCCGGACGCCTGGCCTACGCTGCAGGCGACGGGCGCGGCTCTCTCGGCGGCCGCTCCTTCGGCCTCTGCAGGGCCGGCCATGCTGTCGATGGCGACGATGCCGTCGCCAACGCCGCAGACGCCGTCTTCCGCCGCGCCGAAGGGGCTTCGGGCGGAACGGCAAAGCCCGACCGCCTCCGCCGTGGGAAACGCGGCCAGCCACAAACCGACGCCGGCGCCTGAGCCGCGCAGCGTAGCGGCGGCGGACGATCGGCAGCCGTCCGGAGCGGAAAAGGCCGGCGCGCACGATTCCGCCGGCCCCGATCCCGGCCAGCCCCAGGCTCAGGGCGCGAGCTTTGGCGGGCTGCAGCCGGCGTCGCTCGTCGCCATCGGAACGGCGCCGGCCGGCTCCTACGCTTCGCCTGCGGCCGCCGCCACGGCGCCGACTCCGTCCTCGCCGCGCGCCGCGCCTGCGGCGTCGCCCGCGCCGCCGGTGAGAGAGATCGACGTCGATCTCTCGCCGGGCGGCCTCGAGGACGTCTCCATGACCATGCGGCTTGCGGGCGACAAGCTTTCGCTGGTCGTCCGCGCCGCGAGCTCCCAGACGACAGGCGCGATCGAAGGCGCGCGCGAGGCGATCGCCGAGCGGCTGGCCGCGATCGGTCAGCCGCTCAGCGCCTTCATCATCCAGCAGACGGGCTCGTCAGTCGATGCGAACGCGAGGGAAGCCTCGAACCGGGAGGGCGGCGATGCGTGGCCGCAGAGCGAGCAGGACCTGGGCAGCGACGGGCGCGGCGCTCGTCGCGGCGCTCGCGATTTCTAGCGTCGCGCTCGAGAGCGAGCCGGCGCGCGGCGCTCCAGCTTCGAGCGCCTGCGAGCGCGAGATGACGCGCGCCTCGGCCGCGACCGGCGTGCCGCTCAACGTCCTCTATTCCGTCGGCCTGACGGAGACCGGCCATCGCGGCGAGCTCGAGCCTTTTGACATGAACATCGACGGGCGGGAGGTCCATTCGACCAGTCTCGCCGAGGCGCTGGCGCGCTTCGCCGCGGCGAAGGCGAACGGCGCGAAGCTCATCGACGTCGGCTGCATGCAGATCAACGCGCGTTTCCACGGGTCGCATTTCGGCTCGCTCGCCGCGATGTTCGATCCGGCGGAGAACGTCGACTATGCGGCGGGCTTTCTCAAGGGCCTGAAAGCGCGCGAGGGCAGTTGGACGCTCGCGGTGGCGCGCTACAACGCCGGTCCCGACAATCCGGCGGCCGAGCGAACCTACGTTTGCGCCGTTATCCGCAACATGGTCGCGAGCGGCTTCGGCGCCTGGACGGCGAACGCGCGCGCCCTCTGCCGGTAGCGACGGCGCAGCAATGAGCGACCGGCTGACCCATCGCCGCGAGGCCGGAAGCGAAGGGTCGTTTAGGAAATCTTGATGATCGCTGGCCCGCCCGGCGGTTCTGGCGGGTTCGAGGGAACGGAGCCGGTCCGCCTGTTCCTCCCTGTTAATCGCTGTTAATCCCTGGTAAAGGGAAAAATTGCCCCGCCGCTCCCCGAGAGAATCCAGAAAACCATGGTATTTCGCCTTTTTAGGCGAGTCTGCTCATGCGGAAGGGAAAGTCGGAACAGGGAATTTATATTCCCTGTTCCGCCACAGAACAGGGAAACGAGCCAGACGCGGAAGAACGGCCTCGCGGGCAGGGCCGGGAGAGTGTGATCGTTAAGAATTTCTAAACAGAGTCCGCCGGCAACCGCTCACCGCGCGTTTGCGTGAGGATCACGACGGATCCTCCTGATTTTACGAATGCAACCAGGATTGGCGCCGGAATCGCCGCCTACTTCGGCCGCAGATCCAGCCCGACGCCCTTGTTGACGAACTGGAGCGTGTAGGCCTTCTTGTAGTCGAGGCCCTCCGGCAGAACGCCCGCCTTCGCCGTCTGATCGTAGAAGCTCTTCATCCGCTCGTCCGACATCGCTCCGATGCCGTGCTTCAGCGCCTCGCCGGAATCGACCATGCCGTATTCCTTCAGCCTCTCGATCGAGAAGGCGATCTGCGCATCCGTCATGTCGGGATTGTCCTTCTTGATGAGCGCGTTGGCGGCCTGGTTGTCGCCGTAGAGATAGTGATACCAGCCGATCGCCGACGCATCGACGAAGCGCTGCACCACGTCGGGGCTCTGCGCCACCAGATCGTTGCGGCATTCGATCGTCGTCGACGCCGTGTCGAATCCGTAGTCGGCGAGCAGGAAGACATTGGGCTTGAAGCCGCCCTGCTTTTCGATGGCGAAAGGCTCGGAGGTGGCGAATCCCTGCTGCACCGATTTCTTGTCGGCGATGAACGGCCCGGGATTGAAGTTGTACGGCTCGACATTGGTCTCGGAAAAGCCCCAGCGCGAACTCGAGCCATCGATAGAACGTGGCGAGGCTCGGACGGGAGATGAAGAGCACATGCGCGCCCTTAAGGCTCTCGAACGTATCGAGGCCTTCGCCCGGATGACTGATCAGGACCTGCGGGTCCTTCTGGAACATTCCCGCGACGGTGATCATGGGCAACCCCTCCCGGACCGCGTCCATGGCGCCGATCATGTCGGACTCCATGTCGCAATCCAGCTTGCCCGCCGCCACCATCAAGCGGGGGTTGCTGTTCGGGCCGCCCTGCACGATCGTCACATCGAGCCCGTATTTGGCGTAGGTGCCGTCGGCGACGGCCTGGTAGAAGCCGCCGTGCTCGGGTTCCGCCAGCCAATTGGTGCCGTAGCTCAGTTTGATGGGCGCCGCCGCCGTGGCCGGCCCGGCCGCGAGCGTGAGAAGCATGACGGCCCCGCTCAGCGCTCCGGTCGGTGTGAGAGGGATTTTCAACTTCAGCATGGCTGGCCTCCGGCTCGATCTCGAGATGCAAATGCCTGAGCATTCTGTGCAAGGTTCGCGCCAAGCGCCAGCCGGATTGCGAGTAAAGGCGGCCTTTACTGCCGGCTTTGGCGGAGACGCCGCTGCGTTCCAGAGGGTTGGACCCCCCGCTTGCCGCCAACGCTCATTTGACGCATCCCTGGATGCACGGGTCAAGCCCGTGCAGGACGGCGGGATGCCGGGATGGATGCAGCATCTGGCGCCGGCCTATTGGCGCGTCTTGCCCGGCCTTGAGCCGGGCATCCAGGAGCCGAGCCCCCGATCGATTCTCAGCGGCGCACAAGAGGACCAATCGACCCGGGCCATTCCTGGCTCCGGCGCATCGCCATTTCGAGCGCGAAGTCATCCAACGCGTCCCGGATGCACGGGTCAAGCCCGTGCATGATGGCAGGATGCCGGGATGCAGCGTCTGGCGCCGGCCTGGCGGCGCGTCTTGCCCGGCCTTGAGGCGGGCATCCGGGAGCCGAGCCTTCGCGAGCGTCTCAGGGACCGCCTCGGTGGAACGGCGCCTCTCAGTCCGCCGCGGTCTAAAGGCGCTCCGACCACGGGTCTGAGGAGCCGCCGCAGGGCGCGCGCTCACCCGCCCTTGCCAAGCGCAGCCTCCAGCCCGGTGAGGTTGCTGCGCACGAGCGTCGTGTTGGGGTGGTCCGGCCCGAGGCGCGCCTCGAAAATCGCGAGCGCGCGGCGCGTCAGCGCCTCGGCCTCGGCGAGGCGGTTCGTGGCCTGAAGCAGCCCTCCGAGATTGTTGAGGTCTGTCGCTACATGAGGATGATCCGGTCCGTAGCTCGTTTCGTCGATCGCGAGCGCCCGGCGCATCATCGGCTCGGCCTCGGCGAGGCGGTTCGTGGCCTGAAGCAGCTGCGCGAGATTGTTGAGGCGGATCGCAAGCTTGGGATGATCCGGGCCGTAGCTCTTCTCGTCGATGGCGACCGCGCGCCGATACAGCGGCTCGGCCTCGGCGAGGCGGTTGCCGTCCAGGAGCAAAGTCGCGAGATTGTTGAGTTGGACCGCCACATGGGGGTGATCAGGGCCGTAGCTCTTCTCGTCGATCGCGAGCGCGCGGCGCATCAGTGGCTCGGCTTCGGCGAAGCGCTTCGCGGCCCGAAGCAGCCCCGCGAGATTGTTGAGGTCTGTCGCCACTTCGGGATGATCCGGGCCGCAGCTCTTCTCGTCGATGGCGAGCGCGCGCCGATACAGCGGCTCGGCCTCGGCGAGGCGGTTCGTGTCCGTAAGCTGCCGCCCAAGATTGTTGAGATCGGTCGCCACATGGGGATGATCCGGCCCGAGGCTCTTCTCGTCGATGGCGAGCGCGCGGCGATAGAGCGGCTCGCCCTCGGCGAGGCGGTTCAGATTCCTAAGCAACCCCCCGAGATTGTTGAGATTGGACGCCACATTGGGATGATCCGGCCCGAGGCTTGTCTCGCAAATCGCGAGCGCTCGGCGCATTGGCGGCTCGGCCTCGGCGAGGCGGTCGGTGTCCTTAAGCAACTGCGCGAGATTGTTGAGGCGGACCGCCACATTAAGATGATCCGGACCGTGCCTCGCTTCGTCGATCGCCAGCGCGCGGCGCATCAGCGGCTCGGCCTCTGTGAAATCCGCCTTGGCGTAGAGGAGAATGCCGAGATCATTGAACAGCCGCCCAGTCGGCTCGGCAATCTCCGCCTCGTCGGCGCGGCGTGCTACCGCCAGCGCATGCGCCGCGAGCGGATCGAGGGTTGGCCAGACCCGCACGTCGTCGGGAGCGCCGACGAAAGCCGCGTTGACCCATGACAGCGCCTCGCGTAGCGCCTGCGTCCGGCGCGCCTTGCTCATCGCGCGGCGGGCGAAGTCTTGCACGAGGCGATGGACGATGAAGCCCGCGCCGTCCTTCCCGGTCGCGCGCGTGATGAGCGAATAGGCGTAGAGGCCGGCGCGCGCCGAGGTCGCGCTGGCGCTCGCGGCGCTTCGATCTCGTGCGGTGCGGTGGAAAACGCGGCCCAACATGCCTAAGAGTTCCACCGCCTCGCCTGGAACAGCAACGGCGAGGAGCGAATTGGGGATCGGATCGGGCGCTAGAAAAGCGAGCCGGTCGAGCAGGCGCCGGCTTTCCGGGGAGAGCCGCGCAACTGATGCCGTCCAGACTGTCGCGAGGGTCTTTTCCGAACCCGTCACGACCGGATCGGACCACGCGAGCGCCGCGTCGCGCGACGCGTTCCACAGCGCCAGATAGCGGGCGAAGCCGATGCGCTCGGCCGCTATGTGGGCGCTCGCCTGCTCCAGCCCCAGCGAGAGGCCGCCAAGCTCGCCGGCAATTGTCCGCGCCAGGGTCGCATCCTCTGGGGCCTGGCTGCGATCATTCGCCGTCGAGTTGAGGAGGAATTGCGTCGCGGCGTCCTCGCCGAGCGGCTGGAGTTGGAGCTTGCGGATCGCACGAGGGAAATTCGCCGCCCGCGCGGTGACGATCACGTGCCCGCCCTTCAGCCGCGGCAGAAACTGGCTCACGGCGGCGACGGCCGCGCCGTCGTCGACATTGTCGAAGATCATCAGCCAGGTCGGGTTGGCCTCCAGCCAGCGAAAAGCCGCGGCGATCTTGGTCGCATCGTCCCGCGCCTCCTTCTCCGGCAAGTCGAGCATCTCCGGGCCGGCGAGGGCGGCGAGGCCCGCGTTGAGGCTCGCCGCGTCGCTGGCGCCGACGAACAGGAGCGCCGCATAGTCGGCCTCGCGCGCCCATCCATATTCGATCGCGAGCCGCGTCTTGCCGACGCCGCCGAGCCCGTGCAACGCGACCGCGCCGCCCTTCGCGGCGAGCAGCGCATTGCGCAGGTCTTCGAGCGCTTGCTCGCGGCCGGCGAACAGGCCGCCGAGCGATGAGAGGGGAAGGTTGCGAGGTTTTGTCTTTGGCGGCGTCCCCGCGAGGATCAGAGCGTCGAGGACGGCCGAGGCGAGAACCTGCGCCTTGAGATCGTTCGCGCTGGTGAATGGCGGGCCTGGATAAAGGTTGATCGCTCTCAGACGCCGCAGATGCTCGGCTTGCAAGGCGCGCGAAGCGTCGGTCGGGCTGAAGGTTCTGCCACGGCGCTTCAAGCCGACGGCGGGCGCGACGAGGACGAGGTTCTTCTTCGTGCCGTCCCGGTTGAAGCCGATCGCCAGCCACGCCTCCCATTGCGTGTAGGTCAGGTCGGAAAGCGCCTCGCGCCCCATGCCCTTGTCCGCGAGCCGCGCCGCGAGGTCGGGCCGACGCTTGAGGAGATCGTCGACGCTGGTCGCCTTCGGCGCCGCGCCCGCCATCTCGCCGACGAAATGGACGACGACGTTGCAGGTCTCGATATAAGCTTCGAGCATGGCGAGCGTATCGCCGCCGAGGCTCTTGAAATCCTCCTGGATCTTGATCTCCACATTCGGCCGCGTCAGCGCCTGGCGCAGCGCTTCGCGATAGGCGCCGAACTCATCCGACACGCAGGAGAGAAAGAGCTTGACGTCCGCCATCGCCCGCCGCCCGCGTCATGGCCACGTAGCGAGCGTGGCATGTCGCGCCGGCGGCTGCAAAGCAGCGCCCGGCTTGGGCGAAGCTCTCAGGCCTTCCCATTCGAAAAGATCATTGTGTGTCAAATTTCAGGCGAGTACATCCCGTCCCTCGAAACTGGGGGAGACGGACCGAAGTCGGCGAGCTACGCTCAGAAAAAAGGATTGTCATGCCGCAGACGAATTGGATGCGACGCCTGACAGCGGCGGCGTTCGCTTCGGCCCTGCTCTGCGCCGCGCCGGCCGCGGCGGGCGAGGCGACGCTCGGCGCGGCGGCCGCCGCGAGCGGGCGTTATTTCGGCGCGGCGCTCGACCCGGGCGCTCTTGACGAGCCGCCGTATCGCGACCTGGCGGCGCTTGAGCTGACCTCGGTGACGCCGGAGAACGCGATGAAATGGGGCGAGGTCGAGCGATCGCGCGGTGAGTTCGACTGGGGCGCCGCGGACGCGCTCGTCGCTTTCGCCAAGGCGCACGGGCAGAGGGTCCGCGGCCACACGCTCGTCTGGCATTCGCAACTGCCCCCGTGGCTCATCCGCGGCGCGTTTTCGCCGGAGGAACTCAAGGACCTGATGGTCGCCCACATCGCGACCGAGGCCGGCCGTTACAAAGGCGCGATTTATGCCTGGGATGTCGTCAACGAACCCTTCGCCGACGGCGGGCAATGGCGCCGGTCGATCTGGTACGACGCGATGGGGCCGGACTATGTCGCGATCGCGCTCAAGGCCGCGCGCGCCGCGGACCCCGGGGCCAGGCTCTACATCAACGACTACAACGTCGAGACGGCCGGGCCGAAGATGCAGGCGCTTTACGACCTGGTCGCCTCGCTGAAACGCGCGGGCGCGCCGATCGACGGCGTCGGACTGCAATCGCATTTCATCGCCGGCGCCGCGCCGGAGGATTTGCAGGCGGTGATGGCGGCGTTCGCCGCGCTCGGCGTCGACGTCGCGGTGACCGAGCTCGACCTGCGCATTCGCCTGCCGGCCGACGCTCAGTCGCTCGCGACCCAGGCCGCCGATTACGCCTCAGTCGCCGGCGCCTGCCGGGCGACGCCGCGCTGCGTCGGCGTGACGACCTGGGGGATCACGGACGCCCGGTCGTGGATCCCCTCGTTCTTTTCCGGCTACGGCGCCGCGCTGCCCTTCGACGAGGCGTACCGCCCGAAGCCGGCGGTGGCGGCGATCGTCAAGGCGCTGACGACGCCGGCGCCGTAGCGGGGGCTTTCCGTCAAGGTCGATGACTGGAAATACGGGCTCGACCACGCTCCCGTCAGCACGGAGGGCATGCGCGGGTTTGCGTCCGCGCCGAGGCGACGGCGCTCCTCGGAGATCGGGACGGGGTCCGAAGCCGGCGGCTCGATTGCGCAGCCTCAGCGTGGACGGCGCGGCGCGGAACGCGTAAACGTGCGCCGCCGCTATCCTGGAGCCTCTTTTGGCCACCTCGCTTTACGCCCGGATGCACGCGCTCGCCGAAAGCCCGCAGGCGGAGGCGGCGCTGGCGGCGGTCGCTTTCGCCGAGAGCTCGTTTTTTCCAGCGCCGCCGGACATCCTGCTCGCACCCATGGCGCTCGCCGACCCGCCGCGCGCCTACCGCTTCGCGCTGATCGCCACCGTCGCCTCGGTGCTCGGCGGCATGGTCGGCTACGCCATCGGCGCGCTGCTCTACGACACGGTCGGGCAATGGCTGATCCACGCCTATGGCTACGGCGCGAAGATGGAGGCCCTGAAGGCGACTTATGCGCAATGGGGCTGGCTCGTCATCCTGGTCAAGGGCGTGACTCCCATCCCCTACAAGCTGGTGACGATCACGAGCGGCGTGCTCGGCTATAATTTCCCGCTCTTCGTCGCCCTCTCGGCGCTGACCCGGGGCCTGCGCTTTTTCCTGGTGGCGGGCGCGCTGCACTGGCTCGGCGAGCCGTTCCGCAAGGCCATGGAAAGGCACTTCGCCGCGATGCTCGGCGGCTTTGTCGCGCTGGTCGTCGCCGGCTTCATCATTGCGGTCAAGGTTTTCTAGATGGCTGTCATCGATTGGCTCCTGCCGCCGACTCAAGTCGGCCGCGCGCTCGTCATTCTCGTCGCGGCGCTGGCGATCCTCGCCGCCGTCTGGATCCTGCAGGGCCTCGGCTATGCGCCCTGCGAATTGTGCCTCACCGAACGCTACGCCTTCTACGCCAACGTGGCCCTGGCGGCGCTGGCGGCCTGGCTGGCGAGCCGGTCGTCGCACGCGGCGGCGCGCGCCCTCTTCGTCCTGATTGCGCTGATCTTTCTCGCCAATGTCGGCCTCTCCGTCTATCACGTCGGCGTCGAGCAGCATTGGTGGCCCGGCCCCTCCGCCTGCACCGGCGCGCTGAACGCGCCCGTGGACGTCCACGACCTTTTGAAGCAGTTGAACGCCGCCCGCGTCGTCAGGTGCGACGAGGTCCAGTTGCGCGTTCTCGGCCTGTCGCTCGCAGGCTGGGACGCCATCGCCTGCGCGGCGCTGGCGATCTATGCCGGACTCGCGGCGCGGCTCGCTCCGCAGGCGGCGGGGCTCGACGCCGCGGCGCGGGCGCCGGCGGCGGCGCGGCGATGAACCCTATCGGTCCAGGCGCGTCCCTCTGACGCGGGGCGTCAGGAAAATTCCCTGCGCGCAGCGATTTCCAGGGAACTCGGCTTTCTTCGGGGAAATCTCCGCCGAAAAGGCTATGTATTCGGTCTTGCGGCGGAGGAAACTCGCGCCGCGGCCGAAAAGCGCGGATGACTTGAACATTTTTGGCGTAACGGTCGGTAACTAGCCAAATAAGCGGCTGTCACCGTTTTTCTGATCGACCGCGCATGGCGTGCCGGGGTGAGTCCAACAACCGCTCGCCAAGGAACCGCAAGGTAGGGTATATTCACGCGTCGAGGCAGTCATGGAATATCGGTTCACCATTGCTGACAGCTTCACACCCGAGACGCTCCCAATGGAGCGGCTGGCGGAGTACGTCGCTGCTTTCGCTAAGCTATTGGGTGAACAAGGGAATGTTCATTTCCGGAGCATCGAAGCCGGGTCCGCGGTCCTCGTAGCCGCTATTGATGCGCCCGCCGAGCCGAAGGTTCGCGAGCGCATGGTTGCGGTCCACGACGGCGGCGGCCCGAGCGATGCTCGGAAGGCATTCGCAGATTTGGACGAGATGCTTCGGAAGGATAATGCGACAGGCGCCCTTAGCGATGCCGCCGGGGCCTTGGTCATCTCGTTTCCCGGTCGCAATAGGCCGGAGCCGCTCATCTATGGTCCGTTCAGGCAGGACGGGACCATCGACGGGCAACTGATCCGAGTCGGCGGCAAGGACGAGACCGTCCCGGTTCACCTTCGCGATGGCGCGATCATCCATACGGGCCTCGTTTGCACACCCGAAATTGCGCGCAGGATCGCGCCTCATCTCTACGGACCGACACTGCGCGTCCATGGCGCCGGCACGTGGTTCCGAACTGGAGCCGGCGCATGGGAACTGCGCAATTTCAGGATCACCGATTTCGAAGTGCTGGATGACGCCCCGCTTCTCACTGTTGTTGGACACCTTCGCAAGGTGAAGGGGAGCGATTGGAGCGCGGTTCCCGATCCGGTGCGTGCGTTGTTGGCGGAGCGCCATGGCGATGAGGGCGCTCATTGATTGTCGCATTCGATGCCAGCATTCTGATCTACGTCATCGACGAGCAAGCGAAGCCGCCGTTAGATCCATTAACCAGCAAACCGATCGACCGCTGCCATGAGCGGGTGACGCATCTTCTCGAAACCCTTCAGCAGCAGAGCACGAAGATCGTCATTCCGACACCGGCGCTTGGAGAAGTGCTGGTGCGCGCGGCGAAGGGAGGCCCGGAGCTCCTTCGTATCCTATCGTCAAGCCGGCACTTCCGCATTGCGCCGTTCGACGAGAGGGCCGCCGTGGAGTTTGCGGCTCGCCAGGCCGAGCGAATTGCGGCCAGCGAGCGGGCTCCTGCAGCGACGCGCACGAAGGCGAAATTCGACGACCAAATTGTCGCGATTGCTGCGGTCGAAGGCGCGACGACCATCTATTCCGATGACGAAGACATCGCCAAGCTTGCACAAGGACGGTTCGAGGTCGTCAAGATCGGCGCAATCCCGCTGCCCCCCGGGTCTGCTCAAGGCAAGCTGCCGTTCGAGGCCGATGATTAAAGTGGTTTCAAGCCGCAACCCTTGAGACGGTGAAGCATGCATTATTCCCGAATTGCGGCGGGCCTCCGAGCTGGGCGCGTCGGCCCACAGCCTTCGCCGCGGGGCCTCAGAGGCGCCGTTCACCGAGCCGGAATGACGAGGTCGAGAAAAGTCCCGCCGCAAACCCAGGACGAAACGCCTTCGCTCAATTAGCTGTTTCAGCGACGGGTTGCAGTCGATTGCCTAACCCCCATTTCGCTCGTCTTTCGGTCTCGGCCCGGGGCGCTTCGGGCGCGAATCCGGGTGAGGCGCGGACGCCAGATGCCGAGCACGACATTGGCTGTCGAGACGGCAAGCAGCACCCATAGCGTGCCCCGCTCGGCTCCAGGCGATTCGGTGATTGTCGCAGGGTCCAGCTGGCCCGCAAGCGCGCTGGCGCTTCGCCTGGCTTCCTCCTGGATCGGGCTCAGAGCGTGTAGGCCGCCGGCGAAAATCAGGATCCCTGTTGCCGCCTTCACCCAGGCCCAGCCGGCGTCGTGATAGGCGCGGTTCACCGCTATCGCCATGAGGCCGGCGACAAGCGTGAGCGCGAACGAAGGAAAGAAAATCCACGTGGCGATTTCCGCCATCGCGCGCCGCATCAAGGCGTACCCGGCCAGCGAGGTCGGCGGCGGCGCGTAGCTCATGAGGACAAGCAGGGACGCTATGGCCCCCATGAGCCCGATCGCCCCTATCGTGTGGAGAAATTTGAGAAGGCGTCGCAAGGCGTCTCGAAGATTACGTCAAACCCCATGGCAAATTTCTACCGCAGTCGAAGGCGTCGAGGTAGCGGAAATCTTTGGCCGTCCGAGCCGGGGAGGCGCCTGGAACGACGAAGCGAGCGCCGCCGGCCATCCGCGAAGATTGGGGCGCAAGGGCCCGCAGCGTCCGGAGAGTCCTTTTGAGGCATCAATCCCCGTCTATCGCTCTAGAAAGCCCGCGCCAACGTTGCGAGGTCGGCGTTGGCGCCGCAGACGAGGACGCCGACGCGCTCGTCTTTCGCCGGCCGGTAGGCGTCGATGAGGAGGGCGGCGAAGGCGGCGGCGCCGCCGGGTTCGGCGACGATCGAGACCTCGGACCAGAGACGCCGTTGCGCCTCGACGATCGCCGCGTCGGGAACGAGCGCCACCTCGCTCACAAATTGCTTCGCAATGGCGAAATTGAGCGCGCCGGCGCGGCGGGCGCCAAGCAAATCCGCGGCGATCGACTGCACGGACACATCGACCGGCGCGCCGGCCTGCAAGGCGGCATGGAGCGCCCGCGATCCCTCGGGTTCGACACCGACCACCTTGGTCCGGCCGGCGAACCAGGCGGCGACGCCGGCGATCAGGCCGCCGCCGCCGACGGCGACGAGCGCCGTGTCGAGCCGCGGCATGCCTTGGCGCTCGAGCTCGTCCTCCCATTCCAGCGCCACCGTCCCCGCGCCGGCGATGGTCTCCGGCGCATCGTAGGGATGGATCGACAGCGCGCCGCTCTCGGCGACATAGGCGTCGCAGCGCTCCTGGGCGTCCGCGTAGGCGGCGCCGCCGATGACGATGTCGCCGCCATAGGCCTTGATCTTGGCGATCTTGGCCGGCGAAGCGATCTCCGGCACGAAGATGCGCGCTCTGACGCCGAGCTTCCTCGCCGCGAAGGCCACGGCGGCCCCGTGGTTGCCGCCCGAGGCGGTGGCGCAGCCGGCCTCCGGCGCCGCCCGGGTGATGAGATTGTGGAACGCGCCGCGCGCCTTGAACGAACCGCTGAACTGAAGGCACTCGAGCTTGAGCGACAGGGGCGGCGCGCCCGGAATCGGCGAGGCGATGTCGAGGACGGGCGTGCGGCGGACATGCGGAGCGATCCGCGCGTGAGCCGAACGGATGTCGGAGGGTGCGACAGGCGGCGGCGGTCGTTCAGCGCGGCTCGAGGTTGAGTTCACGTTGCTTCTTTCTGGAGAGCCCCGCGGCGACCAGCGCGTGGCTCCGGCGGAGGTAATCCCGGAGGTCGGCGTCGCTGAGCGAGCGGTCGTCCGTCCGTTGCAGCCATGTGAGGCCCCGCGAAGCGAGATAGGGCGCCGGGCGGATTCCCGGCATGTCCTTCAGGATCGCAAAGCTCGTCTCGGAGCACTTGAACGTCACCCCGAATTCCGCCGAGCCCGACCACCCGCCGATGGCGAAGACCCTCCCGGCGACTTTCCACACGCTCGCATCGCCCCACTGGACGACGTGATGGGCGCCGGGCAGGCCGACGCAAAACGCGTCGTACTCTTCGCGTGTCATGAACTCCGCGAGCGCGAACGTGAGCCGCCGGCCCGCGGCTTAGAGGTCCATCGCGTCCTTGAGCTCGCGCAGCCGGTCGAGCCTCTCCTGCGCCAGACGCTTCTGGTCCTCGCTCGCGTCGGCGACGTCCTCCTCGGCGTTCCTGATCTCCTGGCCGAGCTCCTCGGCGCTAAGATCTTCGAAGGGGATCGCCGTCTCGGCGAGAAGGGTCAACCCGAGCGAACTGACTTCGGCAAAGCCGCCGCGGACGAAAATCCGAATATGCCTGCCATTCGCATCGTCGATGGCGACGACGCCGGGGCGCACCGACGTCATCACCGGCGCGTGGTCGGTCAGCACCTGAAAGTCGCCCTCGTTGCCCGGAAGGAC
Source organism: uncultured Alphaproteobacteria bacterium (assembly GCA_963772555.1). Classification (GTDB taxonomy): domain Bacteria; phylum Pseudomonadota; class Alphaproteobacteria; order Rhizobiales; family Beijerinckiaceae; genus Roseiarcus. The sequence continues at coordinate 98,182 of CAVYXQ010000015.1, forward strand.
CACCGCCCGCGCCGGGCCGCTGAACAGCACCTTGTCGGGCGAAACGAGTTCGAAGGGGAATAGCGCGGCCATGGCGATCCTCGGCTCAAGTTCGCAGTCAGGCCGCCTCGGCCGCGAGCTTCTGCGCCTTCTCGACGGCCTGCTCGATCGTTCCGACCATGTAGAAGGCCGCTTCCGGCAGGTTGTCGTATTTGCCTTCGACGATGCCCTTGAAGCCCTTGACCGTGTCCTCGATCTTCACCTGCACGCCGGGCGTGCCGGTGAAAACCGCCGCGACGTCGAACGGCTGCGACAGGAAGCGCTCGATCTTGCGGGCGCGCGCGACGATCTGCTTGTCCTCCTCGGAGAGCTCGTCCATGCCGAGAATGGCGATGATGTCCTGCAAGGCCTTGTAGCGCTGCAGCACCTGCTGGACCTGGCGGGCGACGGTGTAATGCTCTTCGCCGACGATGGCCGCCGAGAGCATGCGCGAGGTCGAGTTCGAGCGGGTCGACGGCGGGGTAGATGCCCTTTTCCGAAATCGCGCGCGACAGCACGGTCGTCGCGTCGAGATGGGCGAAGGACGTCGCCGGCGCCGGATCGGTCAGGTCGTCGGCGGGAACGTAGATCGCCTGCACCGAGGTGATCGAGCCCTTGGTGGTCGAGGTGATGCGCTCCTGCAGCGCGCCCATGTCGGTGGCGAGGGTCGGCTGGTAGCCGACCGCCGAGGGGATGCGGCCGAGCAGCGCCGACATTTCCGAGCCCGCCTGGGTGAAGCGGAAGATGTTGTCGATGAACAGGAGCACGTCCTGCCCCTGGTCGCGAAAATACTCGGCGACGGTGACGCCGGTCAGCCCGACGCGCGCCCGCGCCCCCGGCGGCTCGTTCATCTGCCCGAACACGAGCGCGCATTTCGACTTCACGTTCGGGTCGGGATGATGGGGATCGGCGTTGACCTTCGATTCGATGAACTCGTGATAAAGGTCGTTGCCCTCGCGGGTGCGCTCGCCGACCCCGGCGAACACCGAATAGCCGCCGTGGGTCTTGGCGACGTTGTTGATCAGCTCCTGGATGAGCACCGTCTTGCCGACGCCGGCGCCGCCGAAGAGGCCGACCTTTCCGCCCTTGGCGTAGGGCGCGAGGAGGTCGACGACCTTGATGCCGGTGATCAGGATCTGCGCATCGGTCGACTGCTCGACATAGGACGGGGTCGGCTGATGGATGGCGCGGCGGCCCTCCATCGGGATTGGACCCGCTTCGTCGACCGGTTCGCCGATGACGTTCATGATGCGCCCGAGCGTGCCCTCGCCGACCGGAACCGTGATCGGCGCGCCGGTATCGGTGACCTCCTGGCCGCGCGTCAGGCCCTCGGAGGTGTCCATGGCGATGCAGCGCACCGTGTTCTCGCCGAGCTGCTGGGCGACTTCGAGCACGAGACGATGGCCGTTGTTGTCGGTCTCGAGCGCGTTCAGGATCGGCGGCAGATAGCTGTCGAAATGCACGTCGACGACAGCGCCGATCACTTGCGTGATTCGGCCGATGGCATTCGCGATATTCGCCATTTTGAAGTCCTCGTTCATCGCTTCGCCGGAGGCGAAGAGCCTCCGTTAAAGGGCCTCGGCGCCCGAAATGATTTCGATCAGTTCCTTGGTGATCATCGCCTGGCGGGTGCGGTTGTAGCGCAGCGTGTACCGCTTCACCATCTCGCCGGCGTTGCGGGTGGCGTTGTCCATCGCCGACATCTGCGCGCCGAAAAACGACGCTGCGTTTTCGAGCAGCGCGCGATAGATGCGCACCGTCACCGCCCGCGGCAGGAGCTGGGTCAGAATCTCGCTCTCGTCCGGCTCGTAGTCATAGACCGGCGCCTTTTCATCCTTCGCGCCGAGCTCCGGCGGAATGAGCTGTTGGGCGGTCGGGATCTGCGAGATGATCGATCTGAAACGCGCGAAGAACAGCGTACAGACGTCGAACTCGCCCGCATCGAACAAGCTGATCAGCTTTTCGGCGATCGGCACGGCGGTCGCGTAGGCGATCGTGCGGACGGCACGCAAATCGACCAGCTCGAGGATCTGTTTTTCGTGCGTGCGGCGCAGCTGGTCGTAACCCTTCTTGCCGACGCAGATGATCTTGACCGTCTTGCCTTGCCCGATCAATGCATTGGCCCGCTCGCGCGCGAGCCGCACGATCGAGGTGTTGAAAGCCCCGCAGAGCCCGCGCTCGCCGGTGCAGACGACGAGCAGGTGCGTCTGGTCCGCGCCCGAGCCGGCGAGGAGGCGGGGGCCCTGCCCGTCGGTCGCGGCGCCCGCCAGATTGGTCAGGACCGCCTCGACCCGCTCCGCGTACGGGCGGGCCGCCTCGACGGCCGCCTGCGCCCGGCGCAGCTTCGAGACCGCCACCATTTGCATCGCCTTGGTGATCTTCTGCGTCGACTTGACGGAGGCGATCCTGTTTCTGAGGTCCTTGAGGGACGGCATCGAGGTTACCCGTCTTGCTTGTCGGAGAGCAGAGCGAACGCTGCCGCGCCCGCCGCCGCGATTTCCCCGTCTTGATTTGGCGTTGCGCCAGCCGATCCGATCCCGCCCACCAAGAAATCGTTCTTGAACAGCGGCAACCCCCCTTCGATCGGCACGGCGTCGGCAATGGCCAAGACTTCGGGGCGTCTGGGCGAGACTCTCTTCGAAGACACGCGTCGACCGCTTGAACGCGACGGCGGAACGAGCTTTCGCCACCGCGACGCCGATGCTGCCGAACTGCGTATGGTCCTTGCGCATCATTGCGACGAGATGTCCTCCCGAATTGACCACGGCCACCGCGGCGTCGGCATCGAGCGAATCCGCCATCGCAATTGCCGCCGAAACGACGCGCACCGCGTAGTCTAGATTGATCGAGGGACCATAGGGAATTGTGCTCACCGGTTCCGACGCCTCAGGCGAAGCTGGCGGCGAATGCCTCGATCGCCGACTTCAGCTTGGCCTCCGTGTCGCTCGTGAGATCGTTGGTCGAGCGGATCGCTTCGAGGATGTCCGCGTGCTTCGAGCGCAGGTTGGCGAGGAGGCCGTCCTCGAACGGGCGGACCTTGTCGAGCGGCAGCTTGTCAAGGTAGCCGTTGACCCCGGCATAGATGACGCAGACCTGCTCCTCCATCTTGAGCGGCGAGAACTGCGGCTGCTTCAGAAGCTCGGTCAACCGCGCGCCGCGGTTGAGCAGGCGCTGGGTGACGGCGTCGAGGTCGGAGCCGAACTGGGCGAAGGCCGCCATCTCGCGGTATTGCGCGAGTTCGCCCTTGATCTTGCCGGCGACCTTCTTCGTCGCCTTCGTCTGCGCCGCCGAGCCGACGCGCGACACCGAGAGCCCGACGTTCACCGCCGGGCGGACGCCCTGATAGAAGAGGTCGGTCTCGAGGAAGATCTGGCCGTCGGTGATCGAAATCACGTTGGTGGGTATATAGGCCGAAACGTCGTTGGCCTGGGTCTCGATGATCGGCAGCGCCGTCAGCGAGCCCGAGCCGTTGTCCTTGTTGAATTTCGCCGCGCGCTCGAGCAGGCGCGAGTGCAGATAGAAGACGTCGCCCGGATAGGCTTCGCGGCCCGGCGGGCGGCGCAGCAGGAGCGACATCTGGCGGTAGGCGACGGCCTGCTTCGAGAGATCGTCGTAGATGATGACCGCGTGCATGCCGTTGTCGCGGAAAAATTCGCCGATCGCGCAGCCCGAGAAGGGCGCGAGGAACTGCATCGGCGCCGGGTCGGAAGCGGTGGCGGCGACGACGATCGTATAGTCGAGCGCCCCGTGCTCCTCCAGAACCTTGACGAACTGCGCGACGGTCGAGCGCTTCTGCCCGACCGCGACATAGACGCAATAGAGCTTGCGGCTCTCGTCGTCGCCTTGGTTCAGGGATTTCTGGTTGAGGATGGTGTCGAGCGCGATCGCGGTCTTGCCGGTCTGGCGGTCGCCGATGATGAGCTCGCGCTGGCCGCGGCCGATGGGGATCATGGCGTCGATCGCCTTGAGGCCGGTCGCCATCGGCTCGCTGACCGAGCGGCGCGGAATGATGCCCGGGGCCTTGACGTCGACCCGGGCCCGGCGCTCGGTCTTGATCGGGCCCTTGCCGTCGATCGGGTTGCCGAGCGCGTCGACGACGCGGCCGAGGAGCTCCTTGCCGATCGGAACGTCGACGATCGCCCCGGTGCGCTTGACCGTCTGGCCTTCCTTGATCTCGCGGTCGGCGCCGAAAATGACGATGCCGACGTTGTCGGTCTCGAGGTTGAGCGCCATGCCGCGCGTGCCGTTCTCGAACTCGACCATTTCGCCGGCCTGGACCTTGTCGAGGCCGTAAGCCCGGGCAATGCCGTCGCCGACGCTCAAGACCTGGCCGACCTCGGTGACCTCGGCCTCGGCGCCGAAATTGGCGATCTGGCTCTTCAGGATCGAGGAGATTTCAGCGGCGCGGATGTCCATCAGCCGACCTCTTTCATGGCTAGGCGAATTGCGTTGAGCTTGGTCTTGAGCGAACCGTCCACCATGCGCGAGCCCAGCCGCACGACGAGGCCGCCGATGATCGAGGGATCGACCTTGACGTCGAGATCGACATTGGCGCCGCCGGAGACGGCCTTGAGCTGGTCTTTCAGCGCCGCGACGTTCTCCTCCGTCAGCGCCGTCGCGCTCGTCGCCTCGGCGCGCGTCACGCCTCGGCTCGCGTCATAGAGCTTGCGGTAGGCGCCGATCATGTCGCGAATGGCGAAGAGACGCCGCTTTTTGATGACGAGACGGACGAAATTGGCGGCAATGCCGGAAATGCCCTCCCGCTCCAGGATCGCGTCCAGCGCCCTCTGCTGGTCGGCGGCGGAAAAGACCGGGCTGCGGACCAGGCGCTCGAGATCCGGGCTGCCTGCGATGAGCGCGTCGAGCTTGGCGAGGGATTGCGCCACCGCCTCGGTCTGGCGGCCGTCCTGGGCGAGGGCGAAGAGGGCGGACGCGTAACGGCCGGCGACGCCGAAAACCTGTGTGTCGTCCTGTGCCAAGTCCCTAACCTCTTGCAGGCGTCAAGCCGCGCGCGGCGAGGCCGTTCGGGCGCCGCCAACCTCAGGAATTCGTGATGTTTCCGCTTCGCGACCAGAAAGGGCGCGGCCGGGTAAGACCCCAAAGGCCGGCGTTGCCTAACATAGGACTTTTGGGGGCGCAACCGGCGCGAGCCGGCGCAATCTCGCCTCTCGACCGGCGGGAAAAGGGAGGCAGGCTGGCGGCGCGAAAAGCGAGGATGCCGGACGCCGGCGGGCTCGCCAGCTCCGCGAGCCGTGGTCCTGGCGCTCGAGGCAAACCGTCGCTCGAAGCCGAGGGCCGCGCGCCCGGCCTTGTCGGCGCCACTTTGCCCGGCTTAGAGCCCGGCCAGGCGGACGAGGCGGAGGAGCAACGGAATGGCGGACGTGATGATCAGCGCCTCGGGGCTTGATGTGCGCGAGGACTGCGACGCGCTTCGCCGCGACGGCGTCGTCGGCCTCAGGGGCGCCTTCTCGCGCGCCTTCGCCGAGCGCATGCGCGAGGACATGATGGCCGCCTTCTGGGCCGCGATCCAGCGCCCGGGCGGAGCGATCGCCCGCGGGCCGCGGCGCTGGTATGTCGAGATCCATCCGCAGATGTTCGGCGGCTTCGCCGAGCTTTGCGCCCATCCCTGGGTCATGGCGATGTGCCAGGCCGTCCTCGGACCGGACTACAGAATTGTCGAGATCGGCTTCGACACGCCCTTTCAGGGCGCGATGAACCAGGCGTGGCACCGCGACTTCCCCTCGCCGCCAGAGACCTGGGGCGACAGGCGGATGACGTCGCTCGCCTTCAATCTGACCGGGGTCGACGTGACGCCGGACATGGGCCCGTTCGAGATCGCGCTCGGCACGCAATGGGAAGACGGGCGCGCCTGGAAGCACGAAATGTTCCCGCCCGAGGCGCTGTGGCCGGCGTTCGCCCAGCGCGCCGTCTGCAAATACCCGCAGGCCGGCGACATCTCCTGCCGCTCGGCGCTCACCGTCCATCGCGGCACGGCGCACGGCTCGCCGATCGCCCGGCCGGTGCTTGTCCTCGGCGTCGACGCGCCGGGCGCCGGCCACGACAAGCTGCACGACCCGATGGCGACCAGGGACTATTATGACGGCCTGCCGTCGGTCGTGCGCGATCACCTCGTCTGCCGCATCGTCGACCGGCTCGAGCCGGTGATCCAGAAGCACGACATCGAGGGGCTCGCGATGGGCGTTCCCTGACCGACGCAGGGCGGTTTCTTTCCCAGCCCCGCCCTGCTATCCCGCTGCGCATGACCGTCCACCCGATCGACAACATCCGCAACTTCGCCATCATCGCCCATATCGACCACGGCAAGTCGACGCTGGCCGACCGGCTCATCCAGCAGACCGGCGCCATGCCGGAGCGCGAGATGGTCGAGCAGGTGCTCGATTCCATGGACATCGAGCGCGAGCGCGGCATCACCATCAAGGCGCAGACGGTCCGGCTCGAGTACCGCGCCCGCGACGGCAGGCTTTACATCCTGAACCTCATGGACACCCCCGGCCACGTCGACTTCGCCTACGAGGTGTCGCGCTCGCTCGCCGCCTGCGAGGGCTCGCTGCTCGTCGTCGACGCCAGCCAGGGGGTCGAGGCGCAGACGCTGGCCAACGTCTATCACGCGCTCGACGCCGGGCACGAAATCGTGCCGGTCCTCAACAAGATCGACCTGCCGGCGGCCGAGCCCGAGCGGATCAAGGAGCAGATCGAGGACGTCATCGGCCTCGACGCCTCCGACGCGGTGCCGATCTCGGCCAAGACCGGCCTCAACGTCGATCTCGTGCTCGAGGCGATCGTCCACCGGCTGCCGCCGCCGAAGGGCGACGAGACCGCGCCCTTGAAGGCGCTCCTGGTCGATTCCTGGTACGACGCCTATCTCGGCGTCGTTGTCATGGTGCGGGTGATCGACGGCGCGATCAAGAAGGGCATGCGCATCCGCATGATGGGCGCGGGCGCGGCCTACGAGATCGACCGCATCGGCGTCTTCCGCCCCAAGATGGTCGAGGCCGCAGACCTCGGTCCCGGCGAGATCGGCTACATCACCGCGCAGATCAAGCAGGTGGCCGACACCCGCGTCGGCGACACGATCACCGAGGACCGCCGGCCGACGGCGACGGCGCTGCCCGGCTTCAAGCCGGCCCAGCCGGTGGTGTTCTGCGGCCTCTTCCCGGTCGACGCGGCCGACTTCGAGGCGCTCCGCGCCGCCATGGGCCGGCTCCGCCTCAACGACGCCAGCTTCTCCTACGAGATGGAGACGTCCGCCGCGCTCGGCTTCGGCTTCCGCTGCGGCTTCCTCGGGCTCCTGCACCTCGAGATCATCCAGGAGCGGCTCGAGCGCGAGTTCAACCTCGACCTCATCGCCACCGCCCCCTCGGTCATCTACCGCATCCGCCGGACCGACGGCAGCGCGATCGAGCTGCACAACCCGGCCGATATGCCCGATCCCGTCAAGATCGCCGAGATCGAGGAGCCCTGGATCAAGGCGACCATCCTGACGCCGGACGACTATCTCGGCGCGATCCTCAAGCTCTGCCAGGACCGGCGGGGCAGCCAGATCGAGCTCAACTATGTGGGCAAGCGGGCGATGGTCGTCTACGAGCTGCCGCTCAACGAGGTCGTGTTCGACTTCTACGACCGCCTGAAGTCGATCTCCAAGGGCTACGCCTCGTTTGACTACCAGCTCATCGACTACCGGCCGGGCGACCTGGTCAAGATGTCGATCCTGGTCAACGGCGAGCCGGTCGACGCGCTCTCGATGCTGGTCCACCGCGACCGCGCCGATTCGAGAGGCCGGGCGATGGTCGAGAAGCTCAAGGAGCTGATCCCGCCGCACATGTTCCAGATCCCGGTGCAGGCGGCGCTCGGGGCCAAGATCATCGCCCGCGAGACGATCCGGGCCTTGCGCAAGGACGTCACCGCCAAATGCTACGGCGGCGACGCCACCCGCAAGCGCAAGCTCCTCGAGAAGCAGAAGGCCGGCAAGAAGCGGATGCGCCAGTTCGGCAAGGTCGAGATCCCGCAGGAGGCGTTCATCGAGGCGTTGAAGATGGACAGCTGAAGGGGCGCCGGCGCTGTCGGCGCCGGCGCTTGGCGAATCCGTCGCCTAGCCTGCGCTTTCAATAAGATAGGCGCCAAAATCTGCAACTTTCAGCGACCTCGTCGGCCAAGGCGCCCCCACTCCCGGGGCTTGACATCTCCGCAGCGTTAAACTAAGTCCAATGAACTAAATCCGAGGTCAGGCTGATGCGCACCGTCAACATCCACGAGGCCAAGACCCACCTCTCGCGGCTCGTCGACGCCGCCGCCAAGGGCGAGCCGTTCATCATCGCCAAGGCGGGCAAGCCGCTGGTCAAGGTCGTGCCGATCGACGCGCCCGCCGCGCCGAAGCGCTTCGATTTCATGCGCGGACAGTTCACTGTGCCGGACGATTTCGACACGATGTTTCAGGAGGAAATCGAAAAGATGTTTTACGGCGACGACGAGTGAGGCTCCTGCTCGACACCCACATCCTCCTCTGGACCATCGCCGAAAGCCGGAGGCTCTCCACGGAGGCGCGCGCTCTGATTGGAGACGGCGGGAGCGAAATCACCTTCAGTGTCGTCACCCTCTGGGAGGTCGCGATCAAGACCGCTCGCCGCCGAGCCGATTTTCATGTCGAGGTCAGTTCGCTTCGCCGGCAGCTGCTCGACAACGGCTATGCCGAGCTCGCGGTCGCCGGCGCGCATGCCGTCGCGCTGGCGATCCTGCCGCCCCTCCACAAGGACCCGTTCGACCGCATGCTCGTCGCCCAGGCGATGGTCGAGGGCCTGACCCTTTTGACCGCCGATCCGGCGGTGGCGAAATACCCGGGGCCGATCCGGCTCGTGTGAGTCCATCCGAAGATTGCGGGGCGGCCGGGGCAAGGCCACGATCCGGCAGGGCGCGCAATTGCGTCTTGACTTGGGGAAGTACGCGCGCAACGTCGGCTCGACCCGGACACCCATGCGAATGCCGAACGAGCCGAAAAAGCCGCTCATCGTCATCAGCTACGCCAACGAAGACGAGCCGGAGAAGCCGGCCGAGGGCGAGGTCAAATGGCTGTCTTTCGTGACTGGCTACCTGCGGCCGGCGATCAAGCACGGCGCCGTCGATCTCTGGCTCGACCGGCTGATGCCCGGCGGCGCCGACTGGAAGCGGGAGATCGCGCAGAAGCTACGCGCCTGCGACATCTTCATCCTGCTCGTCTCGCGCCATTCGCTGTCGTCCGACTACGTCGTCGACAAGGAGATCGCGCTCATCCGCGAGCGCCAGGCGAACGGCGAGGCCGTCCATTTCTATCCGCTCGTCCTGACGCCGACGCCGAAGATCGCGCTCGACCTGGTGCGCGACAGGAACCTGCGCCCGCGTGACGGCAAGCCGTTTTCCGACTATTCGCTTAACGAGCGCTACCGGCAGATGTCCGACGCGGCTGACGAGATCGCGACAATTGCGCAGCCGATCGTTTCGCGTAGCTCCGCGACGACGCCAGTGCTTCAAAGCGAACATAAGTCGCGCGGGCCCGAGGTCGAGAGTGTTACGTCGCCCCCGTCTTGGGTTCAGCAGGGTCCCCCAAAAATCCGGAGTCTTCTCCGGAGGCCAGGGATCTGGGAAACTCTTACGCCGCTTCCCGCGCCGCTTCCGAACGTCGACGCTCCATTTAATTTCGGGTGGAATGCCGCACTTCGAGTTTCTGTCGTCGCGGGCGCGCAGAACCTGCCGTTCTACCGGTATTTCAGCAGCGAGGAGGACCACCGTCACACGCTGGAAGCCTGCCGCGTCGGCGGCGAACGGTTGCTAAAGGCGCTGCGGGAAGGGCGCTACAACGCGAGGCCAGAATACGGCGATGCGCTCGAATATTACCTCGACGACCTGCCGAAGACGGCGGGGGCGGGTAACATCCTGCTCGCCAACGATCAAATCCGCATCCTGCACGCAATGTTCCTCGCCGACGCCGCCATGCTGCCCGAGGGCTTCGCCGGCCGGCTCAAAAGCGTGATCGTCAACAGCATTGCTCTGAACGCCTTTTACGATCTCGTGCAACGGCACAACGAGGCGGTCAGCGCCGGGAACTGGACGCAGCCGTTCCCGCTCGATGCCGCCAGGGGCTTTTTCGGTGCCGTCGAGGACAACGCGCCCCGCTGGTTCGAGCCGCAGGTCGAGCAGGGGCTGCGCCAAGTCGAACAGGCGGAGCCGCCGCCTGCCGCGCCGGCCGAGCCGGCCGAGCCGGCGCCGCTCTCCCCAATCGAGCCGCCGCCGCTGCCGCCCGGGACGCCCGACGCGCAGGAACTCGTGGCGGCGGCAGATGGCGACGGCGGCTAACGCGCTGTGGGAGACGTTCCTGCAAGGCCAGACTATGCCGGTCGCGCTGGTCGAATGGCGCAAGGCGGCGGATGCGCTCGGCGCGCACGTCCGGCCGATCCTCGACTTCCTGCGGGCGCAGCAGGAAGGGAAAGGGTAGGGGCGTGGCGAGCCCTTCTCCCCTTGCGGGAGAAGGTGACGCGCCGAAGGCGCGGCCGGATGAGGGGCCGGATGAGGGGCTTCGCCGGCCATTCCACGCTCGTGCAACTTGCCCTCACCCCGACCCTCTCCCGCAAGCGGGAGAGGGGGCGCGCTGAAAGTCACACGCGCGGCGGGAGATCGGCGAAGCGGCTCTTGCCGCCCGCGACCGCGTCGAGCTCGGCAAGCTCCTCGTCGCGGCGGTGATAGCCGCAGTCCGCGATCAGCTTGCGCGCCGCGTCGAGCTCTTTGCGCGCTTCCGCGAGGAGCCGTGCGGCCTCGGCCGCCTCGGGCAGAGCGGGCGGCGTCGGGCTCGGATCGACGAGGCCGTTCAAAGGCGCGAAGGCTTCGCGCCGCGCCAGCGCGAGCCGCGCGCGCTCCAGCGCGCAATCGCAGAGATAAAGCCGCATCGGTCCCGGCTCGGCGATCTCCTGCGCCTCATCGAGGTCTCGCGCCGCGCCGTCCCAGTCGCCGACGGCGCGCCGGAAAGCGGCGCGGGCGATGAGGCCGCGAGCGATCCACACCTGTTCGTGCGAGGCGCGCAGGCCTGCGATCGCCTCGTCAAGCTTGGTGGCCGCTGCGCGCGAGTCAACGCTCGCCGAACCGGTTGAAGGCCCGGTGGCTAGGTTCTGTAGCGCCAGGGCGAGATGCCCGCGGCCGAGCGTCAACGTATCGCGCGCGCGAGCAAGCCCCGATAGCTCCGTCTCTCTATGTCGATGGCAGCCCGATCCAGCGCGGCGGCGGCCTGCCCTTGTGAGAGCAGCAGGTCGCAGTACCGATACCCTCCCACCGAGTGCAGCAAGGGGCGCTCCGGCTCTTGCTGCTGCTGGCGCCGTTCGGCAGCGGCGAACAGGCCCTCGGCCCTTTGCCGCTCGCCCCCGGCATACACGGCTTCGGCATGGATCGTAGAAAAACTCGCAAGCTGGATTTCGCGACGGAAAGTATTTTCGCCTCGATCCGCGTTCGCCAAGAATCCTTCCGCCGTCCGCGCGGCAGCTGTGATTTCTCCAACCAGTAGCTCCAGTTCGCTCACCAATGAACCCACTCCCTCGGCGTAAGCCCAATTTTGCACCTCCTCAGCCATGTGCAGGACCGTACGCAGCGGGGGCAGCGCCTCCCCGAGACGCCCTTGGGCATATAATCCTCTGCTGGCTTGGTGGAGGACCCATCTACGCTCCCGCATCGTCAGCGCGGCGGTCGGAATCTCAAAAGGCCGGTCAAAGAACCAAGCGATCGGGGTGAGACTGCCGGCGAATGCGCTCAGGCTTTCCCACAGATCGGAATCGATGCCGAACTCCAGCGCGTCGTCAGTCTGCCCTCCGCAAACCCTGGACACCCAGACCTCGTGTAACGCTTCCTTGTGCCGCCCGGCGCGGCAGCCGTGCGCGATGGCGTGGTAGAGCGGGGCGAGATCGGCGAGCGTCGGCGTTCGGCCTTCATGCGTCATAGCGCGCAGGCGCTCGTAGAGGCGGCCGTGCGCTTTCTTCCACGCCGCTTCGTTCGTTTCCTTGAGCCGGTCGCCGAACCATTCGCGCACCAAAGGATGGGCGTCGAGCGCTGCCGGATCCGACGGATCGACCGGCGATAGAAGCCGGACCTCGCGCAAGCGCGCGACGGCCCGCCGCCACTCGCTTTCGTCTAGTTTGACGATCTTGTCGGTCAGCCCGCGGATCGCGGGCTTACGCCGCAGAGCCCTTAGACTGTCGCTGCCCGCCGGGCGGTCAAACAGGCCGACGCAATGGAGGATGGCGAGCAGGACCGGATGTCCGGCGAGCCATTCTTTCTCGTAGGATTCCATCACGCGGCGCGCGTGATCATGGCCTGGATTGTCAGGGTCGGCGAGCAGGCCGCGGATATGATTGCGCCGGCGCACGTCGCCGTTCTGCGTTTCCTTGAGGAGGCTGGCGAGAAGCGTCAGCGCGAGGGGATGGCCGCCGAATTCCCGCGAGGCCGTTCGCAGCTCCTCGTCGATCCCCCATACGTCATTGGCGCGCAGGAGTTCGGCGCCCGCTTCGTCCGACAGCCGCGCGACTTCGACGACCGGCGCCGAGCCGTCTTTGAAGCGCTTGATGTCGGCGACGGCGAGGCGGCTGGTCAGCAGGATCAAGCTGTGATCTGCTCTCGGCGGCACGGCGGCGAAGCGGCGCAAGAACGCGCGGAGGCCTTGGTCCTTGAGCTGGCCCGCTTGCGGTCCCGGTCCGTACTGCAACGGTTCGACGCCGTCGAGCACGAGGAGCGCGCGGCGCTTCGTCAGCGCCTCGGCGATCGCCTCGCCGTTGGCGGAGGCGGTGGTCGACTCGAGTTTCACGTCGAGTTTCGCCAGCGCCCAGTTGAGGAATTCGTCCGCGGCCGTCGCGCGCTCTTTCGACCCCTGGCTGTAGAACGACCAGCCGAGCACGCAATCGGCGCCGCGATAGCTCTCGGCCTGCAAGCGCGTCAGCCATTCGTTGACCAAAGCCGACTTGCCGGCGCCGCCCTCGGCGACGAGCGAGAGGATGTTGGTCTTCTCATCGCCCCAGGCCTCGTCGAGGCGTGCGAGCTCCGCGTCGCGGCCAACCAGGCGCTCATAGAAGGTTTCTGGCAGGCCGGTGATACCCACCGAGGGAAGCGTGGAAGCGGCCCCCGCTCTGGGTGCGATCCGCTCAATTCGCAGGCCGGGCGCGATCACGCTCTCCCGCTCGGCTATCGCAGCGGTAAACGTTGTCCGGAGGGGCTCACTCCGCTCGGCCGCCGCGGCGCTTTTTCGATCGGCGATCCCGTTCGCAGCGTCGGCGATCTCGTCGGCGGCCTCCGCCATCTGTCGGCTGCGTTCGCTCGGGGACAGGCTCGAGAACGGCCTAGCGTCGCGCGGGCGAAGGTTCTTGTCGTTGACTTGCTCCAGCCCCGCCTCGGGCGTCCAGTCGAGCAACAGTGGATAGAAACAGACGCCGTCGCCGTTCCGCTGCCGTTCTCGAATGATCGGGATTTCCTTGTCGAGGATATAGTCCGAACCGGTCGAGCGGGTGGACACCAGGAGGACGAAGATGTCGCACGCGCGGATCTTCGCCTCGATCTCCGGGTTCCAGTCCGCGCCCCCCGGCATGAGCCGGTCCATCCACACTTCGTATTTGCGGCCCCTCACGCCCGGCCGCAAGAATTCCATGACGAAGCTCAGCCAGCGGATCTTGCCCTCGGCCGGCTGCTCGGGCGGGTCCGGCTCGTCGAGGTGCGCGTAGCTGATGAAGACGAGCGGCTTGACCGTATCCATGGGTGCGCCTTCTACCGAGGCAGATTTGCCGCGCGCGCCCCGCCCGTCAAGCCGGATTGATACGCCCTTTCCGCTGACATCAGGCCCACACGCAACGCCCATGTCGGCTTGACCATCTATCCGGCGCGGCGGCGGGTCGCTAAGGTCCGGCGATGGTCCGGATCGCATCCCACGACGACGCCGGCCGGTATGCGCCGGACGGTCCTTACGCCCTCGCCCGCCTGGCGCTTTCCCTTTTGATCGGGACGCTCGTCGGCGCCGGCATGTGGGCGGTGATCGTCGTTCTGCCGCAGGCGCAGCGCGCCTTCGCGGTCGACCGTGCGGCGGCTTCGCTGCCCTATACTTTGATGATGTGCGGCCTCGCCCTGGGGACGATCGCCTGGGGACGGATGGCTGACCGGCGCGGCTTCGCAACGCCGCTGGCGCTTTCGTCCGCGATCCTCGGCCTCGGCTTCGTCGGCGCCGGCGCCGCGCCGAACCTCGTCGTGTTCTCGGCCGCCCATGTGTTGATCGGCATCGGCACGGGGACCGGCTTCGGGCCGATGATGGCGGACATTTCCCACTGGTTCGTCAGGCGGCGCGGGTTTGCCGTGGTCGTCGTGGCGGCCGGCAACTATCTGGCGGGCGCCATCTGGCCGCTCCTGATGAATGTGACGATGCCGCTGATCGGCTGGCGCGCGACCTATGCCGGCATCGGCCTCATCGTCGTGGCGATCGTGGCGCCGCTCTCGCTGATGATGCGCCGCCGCCCCGCCGCCGCGATCATGGCTCGCGCCGAGGCGGCGACGAGAGCGGCGCAGGCGGACGTCGGCATTTCGCCGCGCTTCTTGCTGGCGCTGCTGATTCTGGCGGGATTTTCCTGCTGCGTCGCGATGTCGATGCCGCAGGTGCATATCGTCGCCTATTGCGGCGATCTCGGCTATGGCGTGGCGCGCGGCGCGGACATGCTTTCGCTGATGCTGACGCTCGGCATCGTCTCGCGCATCGGCTCCGGCTTCGTGTCGGACGCGATCGGCGGCGTGCCGACGCTGCTGATCGGCTCCTTCATGCAAGGGGTCGCGCTCCTGCTCTATCTCTGGTTCGACGGGCTGACTTCGCTCTTCGTGGTCTCGGGCATTTTCGGCCTGTTCCAGGGCGGCATCGTCCCGATGTACGCGGTCATCTGCCGCGAGCTGCTGCCGCCGCGCCAGGCGGGTGCGGTGATCGGCCTCGTCGTCTCGGCGACGATCTTCGGCATGGCGTTCGGCGGCTATGCCTCCGGGCTGATCTTCGATCTCACCAGCTCCTATCGCATGGCGTTCCTCAACGGGGTCCTCTGGAACGGGGTCAATTTCGCTGTCGTCAGCTGGCTCTTCTGGCGGCGGCAGAGGCGGCTGCCTGCGGTCGCGGCGGTCGCGGCTTAGGTCCGCGGTCCCATATCTCTTTATTGGACGGCAATCCGAGTTCATGGATGCGAGGCGGGACATGCGGGTTCGGCGGAAGGAGCGACACCGCGCCGGGCGGACCGGGTGGTTGCGCGCGGCGGTGCTGGGCGCGAACGACGGGCTCCTGTCGACCGCAAGCCTGGTTTTGGGCGTCGCCGCGGCGCACGGCAGCCGCAGCAATGTCCTGATCGCCGGGTTCGCCTCGCTTGTGGCGGGCGCAATGTCGATGGCGGCGGGCGAGTATGTGTCGGTGCATTCGCAGAAGGACACCGAGGATGCCGACCTCGCGCTCGAACGCAGGGAACTGCGAACCGACGACAAAGGCGAGCACGAGGAGCTGGCGGCGATCTACGTCGGCCGCGGCCTCGATCCCGGGCTCGCAAAGACGGTCGCCGACCAGCTCATGGCCCACGACGCTCTCGGCGCCCATGCCCGCGATGAACTCGGCATCACGCCGACGCTCGAAGCCCGCCCGATTCAGGCCGCGCTGGCGTCGGCTGCGAGTTTCATGTTTGGGGCGGCCATGCCGCTGATCGTGACGGCGCTGGCCCCGCAAGCGAGCCTCCTCTACGCCGTCCCGGCGGCGTCGCTCATCGTGCTTGCCTGTCTCGGGGCGTTGGCTGCGTGGACGGGCGGCGCGCGCATCGCGCCCGGCACCCTGCGCGTCGCCTTCTGGGGCGCGCTGGCGATGGGCGTCACGGCCGGCGCCGGCGCTTTGTTCGGCGCCGTCGTCTGAGTCTTCAACGCCCTCTCCGATTGCGCGGCCCCCGCGCCGTGGTAAGCAATGCCGTGAAGACAAGGGGGGACCCTCATGCGCCGACGCGACGCGCTCGCCCTTCTCGCCGGCATGGCTCTGCCCTGGCCGCGCGCGGCGCGCGCCGGTCAGGCCGAGCTCGACGAAGCGGTCGGGTTCGCCGGGCAGGTGTTGTTTCTCGCGGTCAAGACGCCGGCTTTGGTCATCGGCGTCGTCCGCAATGGCGAAACGTCGATCCAGGGCTTCGGCCGCACCGCCGACGGCTCGAAGTCTGAGCCGGACGGCAAGACGCTCTGTCGCATCGGCTCGGTCACCAAGGCCTTCACCGGCCAGGTTCTCGCGAGCCTCGCTGCCGAGGGCGTCGTCAGCCTGACCGACCCGCTGACCAAATATGTCCCCGAATTCATCGCGCCGCTGTCGGAGGGCGGGCGGCCGATCCGGCTCATCGATCTTGCGACCCATTCGGCCGGGCTGCCGCGCGAAGTCCCGCATGAAGCGGGCCCGCCGGACAATCCCTTCGTCAATATCACCTCCGAGGCCTTCGAAGGCTGGCTCAAGGCCAATCCGCTCCTGTACACGCCCGGGACTTCGATCCTCTATTCCAACTTCGGCTTCGACCTGCTCGCCGCCGCACTCTCCGCCGCAGCGAAAACACCGTATCCCGACCTCATCGCCGAGCGCGTGCTGAAGCCCTTGGGCCTCGAGGACACGACCTTCGCACCCTCGCCCAATCAGGCGCAGCGCCTGATGCAGGGCCACTGGATCGACGGGTCGGCGATGCCACAGGTCCCGACCGGACCGGTGATCGTCGGCTCCGGCGGGCTCTATTCGAGCCCGCATGATCTCCTCCGCTGGCTCGCATGGCACCTCGACCGGGTTTCCAGCGAGCGCGCCGCCGAGCGGCTGATCGACCACGCGGCCTATCTCTGGCGCGACGGGCTCAACTCCGTCTTCGGCATGGACGAATCGGGCCACATGGACGCGATGGGCCTCGCCTGGGTGATCATGGCGCCGGAAGGCGACAGGCCGCTCATCCTGCAGAAAGCGGGCGGGCTGCAGGGCGTCTTCTCCTATGTCGCCTTCGCGCCGGCGCGGAACATCGGCGTCATGGTCGCGATCAACGCCTTCGACTTCAACGCCGGGTTGGCGATGGCGAAGACCGCCAACGACATGATCGCCGAGCTCCGGCCCCGCTGACCCATGGCCGGGCACATGAGTTATTCCCAATTCGTCGCAACCAAGTCATATTGATCGCCCTTTCTGACATAGTTCCTCTGTCACGGAGTGGCGGCGATGCTGTGCGGGCAGTCCAAAGGTCGCCATCGGCAGGAACCTGACCGGACGGCGCCGAACCGGTTGCGACGGTGGTCGGCGCGCCTCGCCGCGGTGATCCTCGCAGCCTCGCTTGCAGGCTGCGGGGGCGTGCTTGATCCGCAAGGCCCCGTCGGCGCCGCCATACGGCTGATCCTGTTCGATTCCCTCACCATCATGATGGCGATCGCCGTGCCGGTGATCCTCGCCACCGCCGCCTTCGCCTGGTGGTTCCGGCCCTCGAACGGGCGCGCCTTCTATTGGCCCGATTGGGAATTCTCAGGCCACCTGGAATTGATCATCTGGGCCATTCCGGCGCTGGTCATCACCTTCCTCGGCGGCATCGCCTGGTTCGGGTCGTATGCGCTCGACCCCTTCCGGCCGCTCGCCGGAACAACAAAGCCGGTCGAGGTCCAGGCCGTGTCGCTCGATTGGAAGTGGCTGTTCCTTTATCCGGACGAAGGCGTCGCGAGCGTGAACGTTCTGGCCATTCCCGTCGGCGCGCCGGTGCATTTCTGGCTGACCTCGAGCGGGGTAATGAACAGCTTCTTCGTGCCCCAGCTCGGCAGCCAGATCTATTCGATGGCGCAGATGACCTCGCAGCTCCATCTGCAGGCCGACGAGCCGGGAACGTATCGAGGCTTCTCGGCGAATTACAGCGGCGCGGGCTTCTCCGGCATGCACTTCGACGTGCACGCCCTGCCGGCCGCCGACTACGCGAAATGGATCGCCGACGCCAAATCGGCCGGCGAAACGCTCGACCGTGACCATTACGCCGAGCTCGTGAAGCCCAGCGAGAACGTGAAACCGGTCACCTATCGCGCCTTCGACCCCGGACTGTTCAACGCCATTGTCAACGGGACGGCGCCGCAGCCGCCCGCGGCGGCCTACGAGGTCGGGGCCGTGGGCGTGCAGGCGACGCCGCAGGGGGAACGCTGATGCTCGGTAAGCTCAGCTGGTCGGCGATCCCATTCGATCAGCCGATCCCGTTCGGCGTGTCCATCGTGATGATCCTGGTCATCCTTGCGGTGCTCGCCTGGATAACGGTCAAAGGCCACTGGCCCTATCTCTGGAGCGAGTGGATCACATCCGTCGATCACAAGCGGATCGGCGTCATGTACTGCCTCGTCGCCATGGTGATGCTGATCCGCGGCTTCGCCGACGCGATCATGATGCGTTCGCAGCAGGCGTTGGCGTTCGATTCCGGCGGCTACCTGCCGCCGGAGCACTACGACCAGATCTTCTCCGCGCACGGCACGATCATGATCTTTTTCGTGGCGATGCCGTTCATGATCGGGCTGATGAATTTCGCCGTGCCGCTGCAGCTCGGCGTGCGCGACGTCGCCTTTCCGACCTTCAATTCGGTGAGCCTCTGGCTGACGGCCTCGGGCGTCCTGCTGGTCAACCTTTCGCTCTTCATCGGCGAATTTTCCCAGGCCGGCTGGATGGGCTATCCGCCGCTTTCGGAACTCAAGTTCTTACCCGGCGTCGGGGTCGACTATTACCTCTGGGCGCTCCAGATTTCCGGCATCGGCACGCTGCTCACCGGCGTCAATTTCGTCACCACCATCCTGAAGATTCGCGCCCCGGGCATGACCTTGATGCGAATGCCGATGTTCTGCTGGACCGCGCTCGCCTCGAACCTCCTGATTGTCGCCGCCTTCCCGATCCTGACCGCGACTTTCGCCATGCTGCTGCTCGATCGCTACCTCGGGTTCCATTTTTTCTCCACCGACATGGGCGGCAATCCCATGATGTACGTCAACCTGTTTTGGACGTGGGGGCATCCCGAGGTCTACATCCTCATCCTGCCGGCCTTCGGCGTGTTCTCCGAAGTCGTCTCCACCTTCGCCGGCAAGCCGCTGTTCGGCTACCGCTCGATGGTCATCGCCACCATGGCGATCTGCGTTCTCTCCTTCTCGGTCTGGTTGCATCACTTCTTCACCATGGGAGCCGGCGCGGACGTCAACGGCTTTTTCGGCATCATGTCGATGATCATCGCCGTGCCTACGGGGGTGAAGATCTTCAACTGGCTGTTCACCATGTGGGGCGGCCGGTTGCGCTTCGAGCTGCCCCTGATGTGGGCGATCGCCTTCATGATCACCTTCGTGCTCGGGGGGGTGACGGGCGTGCTCTTGGCGATCCCGCCGGCGGATTTCGTCCTGCACAATTCGCTGTTTCTGATCGCCCACTTCCACAACGTGATCATCGGCGGCGTGCTGTTCGGCGCCTTCGCCGGCTATACCTTCTGGTTCCCCAAGGCCTTCGGCTTCCGGCTCGAGGAGCGCTATGGGATCGCGGCCTTCTGGTTCTGGGTCGTCGGCTTCTATGTCGCTTTCATGCCGCTCTATGTCCTCGGTCTCGAGGGCATGACGCGGCGCATGCAGCACTACGATGTGGCGGAGTGGCGGCCGTGGCTGATCGTCGCGGCGGGAGGCGCAGTCCTGGTGCTCTGCGGCATCGGCTGCCAGATCGCCCAGCTTGCGGTCAGCATCCGCAATCACGTCGCCCTGCGCGACCGCACCGGGGATCCGTGGGACGGGCGCTCGCTCGAATGGATGACCGCTTCGCCGCCGCCGGTTTTCAACTTCGCCGCGATGCCGAACGTGACCGGCGAAGAGGCGTATTGGAGCCTCAAGCAGCGCGCGATCGCACACGCCCGGCTCTCGCCCCTGCCGCATTACGAAGCCATCGAGATGCCGCAGAACAGCCCGACCGGCTTCGTGACCGCCTTCTTCGCCGTCGTCACCGGCTTCGCCTTGATCTGGCATATCTGGTGGATGGCGGGGGTAGGGATCGCCGGCGCCTTCGCCACCTTCGTCGTCTTCGCCTGGCGGGACCAGCAAGAGTACGAGCTGCCGGTCGAGGAAGTTGCTCGGATCGACACGCTCCGGCGCGAGGCGCGGGAGGACCTCGTGGCGGGGCGGGAGCCCGGCATTCACCCGGTCAGGGTGGCTGAGAAAGAAGACCGGGTCGGCTTAGGCATCCGCGATATCAGAAGCGGGTTTGAAGGCCCTGCGTCGAAGCGCATCATCACGGGCTACGGCTTCTGGGTCTTCCTTCTGTCGGATTTCGTCATGTTCTCCGCCTTCTACGCCACCTACGCGGTCCTCTCGCAGGCGACCGCTGGAGGTCCAGGGCCGCACGAGCTCTTCAACCCGAAGGTCGTGGCGGCGGAGACGGCCGTTCTGCTGCTGTCGAGCTTCGCTGCCGGCCTGGCGACGATCGCCAGCAATGCGCGCAACATGCTGTGGACTCAGGTCGCCTTCGTCGTCACGGGCCTGCTCGGGCTTTGCTTCCTCGTCCTCGAGGTCAACGAGTTCGCCAAGATGATTGCGGAAGGCGCGGGCCCCACCCGCAGCGCCTTCCTGTCGGCGTTTTTCGCCCTGGTGGGCTGCCACGGCCTGCACGTCACCGTCGGCCTGCTCTGGCTCGGCACGATGATGGCGCAATTCTACACCAAAGGATTCAGGCCGAGCATCATGCGCCGCAGCCTGTGCTTCGCCCTGTTCTGGCACGCGCTGGACATCATCTGGGTCGGCATATTCACCAACGTCTATCTCCTGGAGCTCACCCGATGAGCGAGCATGAAATTCACGACAGCGCGCCCGGCGAGGGAGACATCGGCGAGCACAACGTTGCCGAAGCCATCCGAAACTATCTGATCGGCCTGGCGCTGGCCGCGCTACTCACCGTCGGGTCGTTCTGGGTCGCGAGCGGCACGAGCCTCATCTTTGCTCCGGGCGTGCCGATGGCGCTGGCGGCGCTGGCCGTCGCGCAAATGGGCGTCCATCTCGTGTTCTTCCTGCACATCACCACCGGACCCGACAACACCAACAACGTGCTCGCTCTCGCCTTCGGCGCGCTGATCGTCGGCCTCGTCATCGCCGGCTCGCTCTGGATCATGTACCATCTCAACACGAACATGATGGTCCCGGGCAATATGATGAATTTGCCCATGCAGAAATAGCGGACGGTGGCCGAAGGGACCTATTTCGCGATCCCCACGAAGACAGCGAGCAGCCGTTCGACCTCTCCCAGATCTGCACCGGCCTCAAGCCGGCCTCGCGAAGCGCAGCCCGCCGCTCGCGAAACACGTGCCGCCGTCGAAGACGGCACGACCCAGCTTTACGTATGTGACATGTAAAATACGAGGCAACAGGCGCAAAGGGATAACTTGGGTCGCGCGATCGCTTCAGGCCAAGCGCCTGTCAGCGGACATGGGCCGCGAAAAGCGACAACTTTTGCGGCTCAAGTCCCTGAAGTCGCATGTTCGGCGCCAGGACCCGTCCCCGTCCTCACCGCTTGGGATGGCGCTCGGAGAGCAGGTCGAACAGCGCCCGCGCCGCCTGGATCTCCCCGCCCGCCGGGCCTTGCGCGCGGGCCTTCGGGTTCCAGGCGTAGATGTCGAAATGCGCCCAGGATCGCGCCTTCTCGACGAAGCGTCTGAGGAAGAGCGCGGCGGTGATCGAGCCCGCCATGCCGGCGCCGGTTCCCGAATTGCTGACGTTGCCGACCGTGCCGTCGATCATCGCGTCGTACGGGCGCCAGAGCGGCATGCGCCAGAGCGGATCGCGCGCTTGCGCGGCATGCGCGGCGATCGCGGCCGCGAGCGTCTCGTCGTCGGTGTAGAAGGGCGGCAGGTCGGGCCCGAGCGCGACGCGCGCGGCGCCGGTCAGAGTGGCGAAATCGAGCATGAGGTCGGGGGCGTCCTCGTCGGCGAGCGCGAGCGCGTCGGCCAGGATGAGCCGCCCTTCCGCGTCGGTGTTGCCGATCTCGACCGCGAGACCCTTGCGGCTGACGATGACGTCGCCGGGCCGCATCGCCTGGGCCGAGATGGAGTTCTCGACGATCGGGATCACCACCCTGAGGCGCAGGTCGAGCCTGGCCTCCATGATGAGCCGGGCCAGCGTCAGCGCCGTCGCCGCGCCGCCCATGTCCTTCTTCATCAGCTCCATGCCGGAGGCCGGCTTGATGTCGAGACCGCCCGTGTCGAAGGTCACGCCCTTGCCGACGAGCGTCACCGTCGGCGCGCCCTCCCGCCCCCAGGCGAAATCGACCAGCCGCGGCAGCTCGAGCGCCGCGCGGCCCACGGCGTAGACGAGCGGCAGGTTGGCCTTCAGGAGATCGTCCGATCGGATGACGTTGACCCTCGCGCCGAAGCCCTCGGCGAGCCGCACCGCCTCCCGCTCGAGCGCGTTGGGGCCGAGCACGTTCGCCGGCGCATTGACGAGGTCGCGGCCGAAGCCGACCGCCGCGGCGACCCGCTCGATCCGCGTCGCGTCGACGCCATCCGGCGCAACGAGCCGCGGCTTGGGGGATTCGTCGGCCTTGAAGCGCTCGTAGCGGTAGAGGCCGAGGAGAAAGCCGAGCGCCGCGAGGCCGGCGTCGGGCGGCGCATTGGCGAAGCGATAGACGCCTTCGGGCAGGCCGGTGGCGAGCTTGCCGGTTGCGAGCGGATCGGGGTCGGGGGCGTCGAGGCCGAAGAGGACGCCGGCAAGCGCGCCGGCCTCGCCGGGAAGGAGCTGGAGCCTGCCGGTCTTGGGCTTGAAGCCGCAGCGCTCAGCGAAGGCGGCGGCTGCGCCGCCGATCTCGGCTTTGACCGTCTCCCAGCTTTCCGCGCCGACGAACCAGATCGGGATCGCATCAGGCGTCTCAGCGGCAAAAGCAGGCATGGGGACGGGATCTCCGAGGCAACGCGCCTGTGGCGCGGCCTTATCACGGATACGCCGGCCCATGCGAATGATGGGCCGCGCCTTGGGGGGTAGGCAAGGCGCGGCCCACGCGCGGCCCGGGGGCGGGGGATTGGGCCGCGGGTCGTCGAATGGGATCGGGCGGATCGCCGGCCGTCACCCAGAGCGCAAATGTCGACGCGGATGGTCGATCGAGGAGTTGGCGCATGCGGCTTGCCGTTCACGCGCCTGACATCGCGCGCAAGGCCCAAGTGGGCCAGTGTCGGGGACTGATCCGTCCCGCCGCTGGCCGATATATTCGCCCTCGGGCTTTGAGGATCCATCACCGGGTTTGATAAACCTCGAGCGGTCCTGTGCTTTTTGCCTCCGCGGCCGGGCCAGTTGCGATCTCGTCGCCCCGCGGCTTGACTTCGGGCCGACTTCACGCGCGTAACTGCGGCGCGAAGTCCGAAGGGACGGCGCATTGGGTCCCCCTGGTCCCCGGCGTAAATCGTTGAGGAGAATGGATTGTCCGAGATCAGCGCCAAAGCGAGAATTCGTCTGCTTGGTGGCGGCCCAGGAGAGAAGCCGTCGGCTGCCCCTGCGGCGGCAGCCACGCCCGACGCCCCGGCGCCCGCCGAGTCGTTCGCAACCCCGCCTCCCCCCCTCCAGCCGGGCCGGTGTTTCTTTCCGATGCGGCCGACGCGGCCGATGTGCTCGGCGCGGCGGTCCTCGTCCAGCCGCTCGCCCAGCTCTGCGTCACTCCACAGGCCCAGACGCCCTTTCTTGCCGCAATCGCGGGACCCGGCGGCGCCGGCAAGACCTTCGCCCTGACCAGGCTCGTCCGCGCGATCGAAAGCTTCGCCGGATCGGCCGGGGGGCTGTCGAAGGTCGTCGTGGCGCGCGTCGACGCGGCCGACGGCGCCGACGCCCCGGTGGCGCTCGCAGCCGCGGCCTACGCGGCGCTCGATCGTGAACCCGGCGGCGTCGACTATTCGGTGCTGCTCGACGAGTCGGCGCACGCCGGCGGCGATCCGCTGCGAGCCGCTAAGGCCGCCTCCGACCGCCATGACGAAATTGTCCGCAAGCTCGAGGCCGAACGGACGCAGCGCGACGAAATCGAAGCGCGCGGCGCGCGCCTCGCCGACGCCCTCCTTTACCAAACGCCGGGCTCCCGGGTCGACGTTTTCGCCCGGGCGCGGCGCGGCGCCATCGAAACCCGGTTGCGACGATTCGAGCTCTCCGGACCGGACGCCGCCGTCAGCTACCGCGACCTCGTGCGCGACATGGCGAGCATGGGCGCCGGCGGGCGCGTCGGCGTGGCGCTGCGGTCGATCTGGGCTTACCCCGGGCAAAGACGTCTGCTCGGCTGGGCGGTCGTGGCGTTCCTGCTGGGTCTTGCCGCCCATCTGTTGCATAGCGAATGGGCTCTGACCGCGATCGCGCCGCAGTTCGCCTCGGCCGCCGATGCGATCAGGGCGCATGCAAGCGGTCTGGAAACCGCGGCGAGGATCCTTTATGCGCTCGCGGCCTTGGTGCTGGCCCTGAACCTCTGGCGCGCCATCAGTTTCTCGAGCCTGTTGCTGCGCGGGACGCAACTGCTCAATCAGGACGTTCGCGACCGGCGGCGGGATCTCGAGACGCGGGCCGCGCGCCTGAGCCAGCGGGTCGCAGCCCTGTCCGCCGACGCCGATGCGGCCGCCAAGCACGCCGAAGCGGCCGCCCGCCGCGCCGGCGGCAAGACCAAGACCCACGCGGTCGGCCCCGATTTCCTCGAGACGAACAGGGGTCCGGCTTCGGAGGCGCGCGCCTTTCTTGCGGCCCTCGGCGAACGCATCGGCCAAGGGGCGGATGCGCCCGACCGGCTGGTGTTTGCGATTGACAATCTTGACGCCTTGCCGCCAGAGGCCGCGATCCGGTGGATCGATGCGGCGGGCAGCGTCATCGGCGGCGGCGCGGTCGGGGTCATGAGCCTCGATCCGGCGCGACTGGTCGGTCCGCTCGGCGGTCCGCAAGAGGCCCGACGTCGCCTCGAAAAATGGCTGCAGCTCGTGGTCAATCTGCCGAGCCGCGCCAGCGCGGACGGCGAACGTCTGGTTGCGCGTCTGCTCTCGATGGACGGACACGCGGCGCCGGTGGAGGCGAAGCCTGCGCCTGCGCTCGCCGAGCCTCTCACCAGCGGGGAAACGGCGCTCCTAACCGCGCTGGCGCCGCTCGCGGCCCATTCCCCCCGGGGCGCCAAGCGGTTCCTCAACGCCTACCGCCTGGCGCGCTGCTCGAACGCGCCCCGGGCCGTGATGGCCTTGATGCAGGCCGTCGCCTTCGCCGACGACGAGGCGGTGGCTGCAATGCGCAACCGGCTGTCCGCCGGATCGGGCGAACTCGGCGACATCGATGGACCGGAGCGGCTCGTCAACGCGGTCAAGAGCGCCCGCGCCGCCAACAGCGGGCCCATTCGGGTCGAGGACGCGCGCCTCGCCTTCGACACCGCGCGCCGCTACGCGCTCTCACTCTGAGAGCGCGGCGGCGGGCGGCGTGACTGGCGGCGGCGGGACTGGCGGCGGCGGGGCGGAATCCGCCGCCGCGTTCGGCAGCTTCGATTGCGTCCAGCCGCCGCCGAGCGCAACGATCAGGTTGACCGCGTCGGTCTGGATCTGCGCTTGCGTCGAGAGCAGGGACTCCTCCACCGCGAGTTGCTGCTCCTCGGCGGTGACGACGGTCGTGAAGGCCTGCGTTCCGGCCTGGTACTCATTGAGCGCGATTTGCGTAGCCTGACGGGAGATGCGTACGTTTTCCGTCTGCACTTTCGCCTCGCGTGAAAGGATGCGAATTCCGGAAAGATTGTCTTCCACCTGCTGGATTGCCGTCAGCACCGTCTGACGATAGGTCGCGACGTCGGACTGATAGGTCTGGCGCGCCGCCTCGACCTGCGCTCCGGTGAGGCCGCCGTTGAAGAGAGGCTGGGCGAGCGAATACCCGATCGACCACACCGGATTGCTGGACCCGAGCTGCGAGAAGGTCGAGGAGCCGAAGGGATTGCCCGAATAGCCGAACATCCCGGACAGCGAGATGCTCGGGAAATATCCGGCGAAGGCGACGCCGATCTGCGCATTCGCCTCGCGCATGGTCTCTTCCGCGGAGGCGACATCGGGCCTCCGCTCCAGCAGCGACGAGGGCAGCCTGACGGGGATCGATGGAACAGCGGTCGAAAGGGCACCGTGCGGGATCGAGAGCTCGGCCGGCGGGCGCCCCATCAAGACGGCAACGGCGTGCTCGCTCTGCGCGCGCGACACGCCGGCGGCGATCAGGGAAGCCTGAGCGTTCAGCACCTGGGCCTGGGCGGTGATCACGTCCGATTTCGCGGCGGTGCCGGCATTGTACTGGTTCTGCGTGATCTGAAGCGAGTGTTTGTAATCGACGACCGTCCGCGTCAGCAACGTCTCGAGGGCGTCGGCCTGCCTTAAAGTCACGTAAGCGGTCGCGAGCTCGGACTGGGCTGCAAGCAACGCGTTGGCGAGATTGGCCGCAACTCCTTCGGCCCCGGCCTGCTGCGCCTCGATCTCGCGCCGGACGAGTCCCCACACGTCCACCGTCCACATTCCGCTCGCCTCCATCGTGAAGTTGGTCACGCCGGGCGAGCTGCGGGTCCCTGTGCTTGCGCCGTTTATTGTCGGATAGAGCCCGGCGCGGGCTTCATTGATGAGCGCGAGCGCCTCGCGATAATTGGCTTCGTCCGCTAGGACCGTCTGATTGGACACGACGACGGCGCTCTCGAGGCGGCTGAGTTCCGGGTCGTGAAAGACGCTCCACCAGTCGCCCTTGGGCTCGCGAGGGCGCGGCGATGCGATCTTCCAGCCGGCTATCTCCTTGTACTGGAGCGAGACGATGGCCGCGGGCCGCTCGAAGTTCGGACCGACCGCCGCGCAACCCGAGAGCGTCGCGGCGAGCGCCATCGTCGCCCCCGTGCGCCTCAGAGCGCACGCGGAAGCGCCGTCGGGTTCACCCGCAGATAATATCGACTCCACAGTCGCCCCAGCCACTTTCCGAATGAATTGAGATAAATGAAAACCACCGGCGTCGTGTAGAGTGTGAGGACCTGACTGACGATCAGGCCGCCGGCAATCGTGATGCCGAGGGGATGACGCAGTTCAGACCCTTCTCCCGTCCCAAAGGCGAGCGGCAACGCCCCGAAAAGCGCCGCGCAGGTCGTCATCATGATGGGGCGGAAGCGCAAAAGGCAAGCGCGCTCGATCGCGGCGCGGGTGTCGAGCCCGTCCTTCTCCGCTTCGAGGGCGAAGTCGACCATCATGATCGCATTCTTTTTGACGATGCCGATCAGCAGCAAGACGCCGATCGCGGCGATGACGGTGAACTGGGTGTCGAAGAGCCACAGCGCCAGCGCCGCTCCGACGCTGGCGGAAAACAGCGTCGACAGGATGGTGATCGGATGGATGAGGCTTTCGTAGAGAATGCCGAGCACGATGTAGATGGTGACGAGCGCGGCCCCGAACAGGAGCGGCATGTTGGATTGCGACTGCTGGAAGGTGGCCGCGGTCCCGGCGAAGGCGCCATGCACCGTCGAAGGCATGCCGATCCGCTGGATCGCGTTGTCGA
This sequence comes from uncultured Alphaproteobacteria bacterium, assembly GCA_963772555.1. GTDB lineage: Bacteria > Pseudomonadota > Alphaproteobacteria > Rhizobiales > Beijerinckiaceae > Roseiarcus. Next base: position 125,743 of record CAVYXQ010000015.1, read on the forward strand.
TCTCGGTCTTGGCTTCGCTCAGCGCATGGCCTTGGGCGAGATTGAAGGAGATCGTCGAGGCGGCGAACAGCCCCTGATGGTTGATGCTGATTGGCGTGTGGCCAGGCGAGAATCTCGCAAAGGCGGAGAGCGGAATCATCGTCTCCGGCGACGTCGACACGGCGGCGCCGGCCGAAGCGGCGGCGTGGCCGCTCTGAGCGAGCGCGTTGGTGGCGAGATTGCGCGCTGAATCCCCCGCGATCGCCGCCGCGCTGCTTTGCGCCCCCGTCGACGACTTGAACAGCCCGGCGGAAATCCCGGTCTGCTGGGTGCCGGTCGGATTGGCGCCGGAAGTCGAGACGTAGATCTCGTTCAGAGTGCGCGGGTCCTCCCAGTAGCGCGGCGCAACCTCCATGACGACATGGTACTGGTTCTGCGCGCTGTAGATGGTCGAGACCTGCCGCTGCCCGAAGGCGTCGTAGAGCGTATTGTCGACGGCGCTAAGCGTGAGGCCGAGGCGCATCGCGGTGTCGCGGTCGATCACGACGTCAGTCGCCAGGGCCCCCTGCTGCTGATCCGAATTGACGTCCTTGAGGACGTCGTTGTTCATCAGCGCCTCCGTCAGTTTTGGCGCCCATTTGTAGAGTTCCGCCGGGTCGTCCGAGAGCAGGGTGTACTGGTAGGCCGCATTGCTCTGCCGGCCGCCGGTCCGCAGATCCGAGCCGGCAAACATGAACAGCCGGGCGCCGGGGACTTGCGCTTTCTCCCGAAGCCGGGCCACGACGCCGTCAGCAGTGACCTGGCGCTCCGCATAGGGCTTTAGCGACATGAACGCGAAGCCGACGTTCGTCTGCCTTCCCCCCGTGAAGCCGACGACGCTCGCGACCGCGGGATCGTTCCGAGCGATCGTCAGCAACTGCTCAAACTTTCCTTTCATCGACTGGAACGAGATGCTTTGATCGGCGACAATCCCGCCCATGATGAGGCCCGTGTCCTGAACCGGAAAGAGCCCGTAAGTCATCTGGTAGCGGAACATGTAGTAGTTGAGCCCGATCGTCGCCAAAAGCGAAAGGAGAACAGCGCCGGGATTGCGCAGGGCGACGCCGAGGGTCCTGCGATAGAAGGCGAGCATCGCGTCGAAGATGCGCTCCATCGCACGATAGAGACGTCCGTGACGGGTCACGGGCTCGCGCGGCAGAATGAAGGCGCACATCATCGGCGTTGTCGTCAGCGACACCACGAGCGAGATCATCACCGCCGCCGACAGCGTCAGCGCGAATTCATTGAACAGCCGGCCAACGATCCCGCCGAAGAAGATCAGCGGCGCGAAGACCGCGATCAGCGACAGGCTGATCGACAGCACGGTGAAGCCAACCTCGTTCGCGCCGCGGATCGCCGCCTCGACGCGAGGCATGCCCTGCTCGAGGTAACGCGAGATGTTCTCCAGGACGACGATGGCGTCGTCGACGACGAAGCCGGTCGAAATCGTCAACGCCATCAGCGACAGGTTGTCGAGGCTGAAGCCGAGCAGGTACATCACGCCGAACGAACCGATGATCGAGGTCGGCACCGCAACGCTCGGAATCGCGGCCGCCCGGACGCTCCTGAGGAACGCGAACACCACGAGGATCACCAGCACCACAGCGATGACGAGCGTCTTCTCGGTGTCGAACAGGGACTGGCGGATGGTCTTCGACCGATCGAGCGCAATCGTCACATTGATGTCGCCGGGGAGGGAGGCGATGAGCCGCGGGAGTTCCGCGCGCACTTTGTCGACGGCTTCGATGATGTTCGCGCCCGGCTGGCGCGACAACGCCAGCACGATGCCGGGCTTTCCGTTGACAATGCCCGCATTGCGCAGGTCCTCGACCGAATCGGTGACCTCGGCGACGTCGGAAAGACGAACCGCCGCGCCGTTGCGATAGGCGATGACGAGGTCGCGATACTGCGCCGCCTTCGTCGCCTGGTCGTTGGCGTAAATCTGGTAATGGAAGTCGTCGTCCTCGATCGCGCCCTTGGGACTGTTTGCGTTTGCCGACGCCAGCGCCGCGCGGATGTCTTCGAGGCCGATGCCGTAATGAAAAATCGCGGTCGGATTGATTTCGACCCGGACGGCCGGCAGGGCGGAGCCCCAGACGTCGACCTCGCCGATTCCCGGAAGTTGCGACAACCGCTGCTGAAGGATGTTCGAGGCGAGGTCGTAGAGCTGGCCTGCGGTGTGGGTCGTCGACGTTAGAGCGATGATCATGATCGGCGCGTCGGCCGGGTTCACCTTGTGGTAGCTCGGGTTCTGCCGCAGGCTGGTCGGCAGGTCGGCGCGCGCGGCGACGATCGCCGCCTGAACGTCGCGGGCGGCGCCGTCGATGTCGCGGTCGAGGCCGAACTGCAGGGTGATGAAAGTCGAGCCCTGCATGTTCTGCGACGTCATTTCGTTGACGTCGGCGATCTGGCCGAGATGACGCTCGAGCGGCGCCGCCACCGCGGTCGCCATGGTATCGGGGCTCGCTCCCGACATGTTGGCGCGAACCGATATGATCGGGAAATCGACCTGGGGCAGCGGCGAGACGGGCAGTTGCGAGTAGCCGAGAAGACCGGCGAAGATGACGCCGATGGTCAGCAGCGTCGCCGCGACCGGCCGCCGGATGAAGACTTCCGAAAGCCGGTTGTTCACGACGGTTTCGCCGCCAGGGTCGAGGGAACCGCGCCGAGGCCAAAGCGTTCGCCGAGCCTCTCGAAGAAGAGATAGATGACCGGCGTCGTGTAAAGCGTCAGCACCTGGCTGAATGCGAGGCCGCCGACGATCGCGAGGCCGAGCGGATGGCGCAGTTCCGAGCCGACGCCCGAGCCCAGCATCAGCGGCAGGGCGCCGAAGATCGCCGCGACCGTCGTCATTAAAATGGGCCTCAGGCGCAGGAGGCAGGCCTGATAGATCGCCTCGCGTGGGGGCAGGCCCTGCTGGCGCTGCGCTTCGAGGGCAAAGTCGATCATCATGATCGCATTCTTTTTGACGATGCCGATCAGGAGCACGATGCCGATGACGCCGATGACGTCGAGCCCGGCGCCCGCGGCGTTCAGCGTCAGGAGCGCGCCGATGCCGGCCGAGGGCAGGGTCGTCAGAATGGTGATCGGGTGGATGAAGCTCTCGTAGAGCACGCCGAGCACGATATACATCGTCGCGATCGCCGCCCCGAGCAGGAACACTTCGTTCGACAGAGCCGACTGGAAGGCCTGCGCCGCGCCCTGGTAGCTGACGGCGAAGCTCCCCGGCAGGTCGATATCGGCCAGGGCCGCGTTGATCGCCTCCTCGGCTTCGCCGAGCGAAGCGCCGGGGGCGAGGTTGAACGAGATCGTCGTCACCGGAAACTGCTTCAAGTGCGAGATCTGCAACGGCGAGGGTTTGACGACGAAATTCGCCACCGAACTCAGCGGCGTCTGGCCTGAGGTCGACGCTGCGGAGGGCAAATAGAGAGAATTCAGCGAGTTCGAGCGAGCGCGCCATCTTCGGATCGATGTCGAGGATGACGCGGTACTGGTTGGTCTGGGTGAAGATCGTCGAGATGATGCGCTGCCCGTAGGCGTCGTAGAGCGCGTTGTCGACGATCGCCGGCGTGACGCCGAACCTCGCAGCTTCCGCGCGGTCGAGGTCGACGACGACCGACCGCCCGTTCGGCTGCAGGTCGCTGGCGACATCGACGATTGAGGGAATCCTGGCCAAGCGCTCGAGAACCTTCGGCGTCCATTGCTGCAGCGTCGCCAGATTCTGGTTCTCGAGGGTGAACTGGTATTGCGTGGCGCTGACCGCCGTGTCGATCGAAAGATCCTGCACCGGCTGCATGAAGAGCGAGATGCCGGCGATCCCCGCCGTTTCCCGTTGCAGGCGCCGGATGATCTCGCTCGCGGTCGCATTGCGCTTTGAATGGGGCTTCAGATTGATGAGGAAGCGCCCCGAGTTCAGGGTGATGTTCGAGCCGTCGACGCCGATGAACGACGAGAGGCTTTCGACGTCCGGATCGGCGAGGATGGCGCGCCCGAGCGCCTGCTGATGCGCCGCCATCTGATCGAAGGATATATCCTCCGCCGCCTGGGTCACGCCCTGGATGACGCCGGTGTCCTGAATTGGAAAGAAGCCCTTGGGGATCGTCACATAAAGGTAGCCGGTCAGGAGGAAGGTGCCGAGGGCGACGATGAGGGTGATCGTCTGGTAGTTCAGCACGGTCTGCAGGGTCGAAGCATAGAAGCGCGTCAGCGCCCGGAACAAGCGGCCGCCGCTGGCTTCGTTGCCGCCGGTCGGACGCAGGAGTTTGGCGCAGAGCATCGGCACGAGCGTCAGCGAGACGAAGGCCGATATGACGATGGCGGCGGCCAGGGTGATCGCGAATTCATGGAAAAGCCGCCCGACCACGTCGCCCATGAAGAGGAGCGGGATCAGGACGGCGATCAGCGAGACGGTCAGCGAGATGATGGTGAAGCCGATCTGCGCCGAGCCCCTGACCGCGGCGTCGTAGGGGCTGTCGCCCGCTTCGAGATAGCGCGCGATGTTCTCGATCACCACGATGGCGTCGTCGACGACGAAGCCGGTCGCGATCGTCAGAGCCATCAAGGACAGATTGTCGAGGCTGAAACCGAACTGATACATGATCGCCAGCGCGCCGACGAGCGACAGCGGCACCGACAGACTCGGGATGATGGTCGCCGGGATATTGCGCAGAAAGAGGAAGATCACCAGCACGACGAGGCCGACGGCGAGAGTCAGCTCGAATTCGACGTCGCGGACAGAGGCGCGGATCGTCGTCGTGCGGTCGGTCAACGGCTTGACGGTCACGCCTGCCGGCAGACCTTCGCTCAAGGCCGGCAGCACCGCCTTGATGCTGTCGACGACCTGAATGACGTTCGCGCCGGGCTGACGCTGGATATTGACGATCAGCGCCGGCGTGGTGTCCATCCAGGCGGAGAGGCGGCTGTTTTCCGGGGCGAGCTCGACCGTCGCCACGTCGGAGAGCAGGATCGGCGCGCCGTTGCGATAGGCGACGACCGATTTCAGATAGTCCTTCGGGTCGCGGATCTGGTCGTTGGCGTTGATGGTCGAGGCCTGCGCCGGGCCGTCGAAATTGCCCTTGGGCGTGTTGACGTTGAGATTGCTGATGGTCGTGCGCAGATCATCGAGATTGACCCCATAAGCGGCGAGCGCCAGCGGATTGGCGTGGATGCGCACCGCCGGCCGATGGCCCCCCGAGATCGAGACCAAGCCAACGCCTGGAAGCTGCGACAGTTTCGGCGCGAGCCGGCTCTCGATGAGGTCCTCGACATCGGTCAGCTTCATCGTGTCGGACGCAACGCCGAGCGTCAGGATCGGCGCGTCGGCGGGGTTGACCTTGGAATAGATCGGCGGCGCCGGCAGGTCGGCAGGCAGCAGATTGCCGGCAGCGTTGATGGCCGCCTGCACCTCCTGCTCGGCGATGTCGAGGCTGATATCGAGCCCGAAGCGCAGCGTGATGACCGACGAGCCGGCCGAACTCTGCGACATCATTTGGCTCAGACTCGCCATCTGGCCGAATTGGCGCTCGAGCGGCGCGGTCACCGCCGAGGTCATCACTTCCGGACTTGCGCCTGGATAAAAGGTCTGAACCTGGATGGTCGGATAATCGACCTCGGGGAGGGCGGAAAGCGGCAGGAAGCGAAAGGCCGCAAGCCCGACGAGCAGGATCGCGATCATCATCAGGCTGGTCGCGACCGGCCGGTCGATGAAAAGGCGGGACGGATTCAAGGGGAACGCGCCTCCGGGCCTATCCGCTCACTGCGCCGCCGACCCTTGCGCGGGCGCTGGTCGGTTCGGCGCCGCTCCGCCCGGCGCGCCGCCGCCCTGCCAATGGCGAGGGCGATGGCCCTCCGCATCGCCGTTGGCTCCCGCCGCTCCGCCGCCGAAATGGCGGGGCTGAGACCCCTCGGGCGCCTGCCCAGTCGTGTCTTCGGCCAGCGTCACCTTCGCGCCGTCGCGCAGGCGGTCGACGCCGTCGATCACCACCTTGTCGCCGGCGGCGAGGCCCTTGGCGATCGTCGTCAGGCGGCTGTTGGCCGCGCCGGTGACGATGTCCCGCCTGGAAACCGTCGAGTCGTTGTTCAGTACGTAGACGAAGTTGCCCGACGGCCCGAGCTGAACGGACGCGTTTGGCGCGAGCGGCACACCGCTCAGCGTGTCGACGAGCAGCCGGACATTGACGAACTGCTGCGGGAACAGGACGCCATTGGGATTATCGAAGGTCGCCCGCATCTTGATCGTGCCGGTGGTGACGTCGACTTGGCTGTCATAGGTGGTCAGCGTCCCGGTCGCGAGCGCGTTGACATTGGCGCGGTCGAACACCGTCACCTTGAGCTTCGCCCCCGAATTGAGCCGCGCCGCGATGCGCGGCAGGTTGTCTTCGGGCGTCGAGAACACCACGCTGATCGGATCGATCTGGGTGATGACGACGATGCCGCTGGCGTCCGAGGGCTGCAGATAGTTGCCCGGATCGACGAGCCGCAGCCCCACGCGGCCGGTGATCGGCGAGACGATATGGGTATAGTCGAGGTTGATCTGCGCCGTCTGCACCTGCGCCTGGTCGGTGGCGATGGCGGCCTTGTCCTGCGCCACCAGCGCCTGCTGGTCGGCGACCTGCTGCTTCGAGATCGAATCCTGCTTGGCCAGCGCTTCGTAGCGCGAGAAATCGCTTTGCGCCTGCGCGAGCAGCGCCTGATCCTTGGCGAGTTGTCCCTGCGCCTGGGCGAGCGCCGCCTGATAGGGTCGCGGATCGATCTGGGCGAGAAAGTCGCCCTTCTTCACGGTCTGCCCCTCGGTGAAGCCGACGTCCGTCAGCTTGCCGGCGATCTGGGTCCGGATGGTCACCGTCTCGAACGGAACGACCGTGCCAAGGGCGTCGATGGTGATCGGCATGTCGCCGGTCGTCACTGCCTCGACGCGCACCGTCTGCGGCGGCGGACCGGCCCGGCCGGACTTGTGGTCCCCGCCCGTCGTCGTCTCGGTGCGCTCGAAACGCTGCCAGGCGAAGACCGCGACTGCGGCCACCGCAACGACAAGCGCGATCCGCCGCAGAAGCGAGCGGCGGCGGCGCGGCGGCGGAGGCTCGACGACAGGGGCCGTCGGCGCGTTCGGCCCGGGAGCCGGCGGCGCGACCCGCTCGGCGACGTCGAGCTTGAAGGCTTCGTTCATGCGTAAACTCGCATAACTCCCCGCATGGCACGGGAAAACCCCGCTGACAAATCAAGCCTCCGTGTCCGGAACAAGGCCGCTCGCCCGCGTTCCCCGAGCCGGATCATTCCTCGTTCCGGGGGGTTAAGGCTGGGCAAACCCGGATGTTGCATTCTTCCCGCCCTTGCGCCATAAGCGCGCGACTGGCGCATGCCGGTTACGGACGCGGGTGTAGCTCAGGGGTAGAGCACAACCTTGCCAAGGTTGGGGTCGAGGGTTCGAATCCCTTCGCCCGCTCCAAAAAAGATCAAGATTTTCAAGCGGTTTGGCGCGGCCTTGGGGCCGTTTTTGCTTCCGTGTCGTCGCGGATAACGGCGGGCTACGCTGCGGCGCAATAGTAAAGCGCGCTTCGCCCGCCGTTGCCCACCGCCGCTCAAGCCGCCTTCACAAACAAAGCCTTGTTTATTGTGGGGCCTGAAGCGCGTCAGGCCTTCTTCGCCTCGATGGCCTCCTGGCGGGCGATGACGGCGTCGACTGCGGCCAGCTTCGCCTGTTCGACCGCGGAGATGGCGTAGTCGATCGCCACGCTCGCCTCCCACTCCATTTCCTCCGCGTGGTTCTCGGCGCGCTCGGCGTCGAGTCCTTTCTTCCATTGTTTGACGTTGGCTTTGAGCGTTTCGGCGTCGGCGGAGACCTTCGCCTTGAGCGCGCTCAAGTCGCTCGAGACCTGGGCGCCGGCGGACTTCATGTCCTGTTTGAGCTTATCAACCGATTGCGTCGCCGCCGTGTGCAACTGCGCGCGGCGCGCCACCATCTTGTCATGCGTCTCCTTTTTCGCCGCGGCGAAGTCATCCTCCGCCTTTTTTGCGTGCACGGACAAATCCGCGAGCTGTTCAGACAGTGGTTTTGCCATCTCGATTTCCTCCTGGAAACTTTCGACGATCCCTGCACCAAGACAATTCCTCAACGCGGCCTTCGGATCGATGGTATCTACGATCGCCATTGCACGTGAAGAACGAGTCTGGATACGCCAGGCTGCCGCCCGCTCTGTTGCGCCAGATCAACGGCGATCGTCAGCGGAGGGCCGCCTTCGTGGGCCGGATCGACGCCGGTCAGCGGCGGGTGCTATGTCCTGTCGAGGGAGACGGAGCCATGGACAGCGCAACGCGTGAGAAGATTGTCGCCATCCTTGCGGGCGCCTACGACATGACGCTCGCCACCATCCGCCCGGACGGATATCCGCAGGCGACGACGGTCGGTTATGTCAACGACGGCGTCAAAATCTACTTCGGCACGGCGGCCAACTCGCAGAAGGCCCGCAACATCGCCCTCTGCGACAAGGTGTCGCTGACCGTGACCCTTCCTTACGACCGATGGGAGGAGATCCGGGCGCTGTCGATGGGCGCCCGGGCGGCGCGCGTCACCGACCGCGTGGAGATGGCCAACGTCGGTCGCCTCATGCTGAAGAAGTTCCCGCAAGGCGCGGATTTCGGGCCGGAAGAGGCCGACAGCATCGCGATCTTCGCCATCTCGCCCGTCGTCGTTTCGGTGCTCGATTATCGCGAGGGCTTTGGGCACACCGAGCTGGTTACGGTCTAGGAATTGTGGGTTCGGCCGACCCCCGTCTCGGCCACGCCGTCTCCAACCTGTCGCACAGGCTTCGCATTCGTTTTCCAAGGAAACCGCCCGGGCTCCCGGGCATGACGAGGTTTTCATATGATCGAAGGCGTGCGGAAGGTCGGCGTGGTCGGCGCGGGCACGATGGGGGCGGGGGTGGCGCAGACCTTCGCCGCCGCGGGCTATCCGGTCCGCCTGCAGGACGTCGCCGAAGCCGCCATCGGCCGCGCCATGGCGGCGATGAAGAAGAGCCTCGAGCGGCTGGTGGCGCGCGGCAAGCTCGCCGCCGCCGACCGGGACGCGACGCTCGAGCGCATATCGCCGACAACCAGGATCGACGACCTCGCCGACTGCGATGTCGTGGTCGAGGCCGTGCTCGAGCGCTTCGACATCAAGAAGGCGGTGATCGCCGACCTCGACCGCGTCTGCCGCAAGGAGACGATCCTGGCCACCAACACCTCGTCGATCTCGGTCACCCGCATCGCCTCGACCTCGAAGATCCCCGGCCGCGTCATCGGCATGCATTTCTTCAATCCCGTCCCGATCATGCAGCTCGTCGAGATCATTCGCGCGCTGCAGACGACCGACGAGACGACCGCGAAAATAACCGCGCTGACCGGGGCCATCGGCAAGAAGGCGCGCGTGTCGAAGGACTCTTACGGCTTCGTCGTCAACCGCGTGCTGGCGCCGATGATCAACGAGGCGATCAACTGCGTCTATGAGGGCCTCGCCAGCCCTGACGACGTCGACCAGATGATGAAGCTCGGGGCCAACCATCCGATGGGGCCGCTGTCGCTCGCCGACCTCATCGGCCTCGACATCGTGCTCGACATTATGGAGACGCTCTACAACGGCTTCGACAACTCGAAGTACCGGCCGAGCCCGTTGCTGAAACAGATGTGCGACGCCGGCTATCTCGGCCGCAAGACGGGCAAGGGCTTCTTCACTTACCCGGCGGCGGCCTGAAGCGGCGCCTGACCTCAAGTCAGCGTACGGTTCCAACCCGGGTCCCTCATCGAGGCCCCCGCACCGCGGGCTCGTCGGAGGAGGGTTTCCTGCATCCCATTTTCAGGTGCGCCCGATCAACATCGACACGTTCGTTCAATCCCCTCCAACATTGACCCAATGGTCGCACGGAAAGTGGAACGCGCCCTGCGTGGCGTAAACTACAAACCAATTGTCCGTCTTGCGCTCGACGTTGAGAACCCTAGCGAATTCGTATTTGAAATTGTCCGACCCGTAGCCGTCGCGATGATAAGTTGGATCGGCATATTCGTCGTGTTCAAGGTCCAGCAGATCACCGACGCGCACCTGGTCAATCCGGCGCTGGGCGTGATCGCCGATGTAACGGTCTTTCATCGACCGAACGCCTTGCCTTCTGGGGCGGGATCTCCCTCCCGCCGTTCGGGCCGTAGCCTGCGTCGAGTTGATCAATGGGTGGTCGCCAAAAGTCTTCCGGGGCGGCCGCTGAGATGAACCGGTTTTACGCGCGATGTTGCGCCGTAAACCCGTGCGGCAAAACCTAACAGCTCTCTCCCGCGTTGCACGCTCCGCGGAAGTGCGCTGTGATCCAGCTCACAGTGCAATCATCCGATTGCGGCGTAGGCTGAGCCGTGGGCGCGAACGCTGAGCAGAGATTCCTGGGCGGGCCAACGGATTAAGCCGGACCAATTCGCGACAGAGACACGACGCACAGGAAAGACCAACGTCTTGCCGGCGCATGGGTCGGAAATCGGGGGCGAGGACCCCTGGCGCCAACCGTAGTACTTAAAATCGCTGGAAATAACTTGTCCTCTCGCAACTGCGCGGCGGCGCCGGCTCCGCCGGCCTGGTTTCGAAGCGGGTTTTCCGCTTCGCGCTCAATTCCCTGTTCCAGGGCGGAACAGGGAAAATCATTTCGCTGTTCCGTCTTCATCTTGCGCACGAGCGCATCCGCTGAACGGAATGAAATCCCATGGATTTGCGCGCAAACCCGAGGGGCGGCCGGGAGCGATTTTTCGATTCGCAGGGATTATCAGGGAAAAACAGGCGGAGCGGCTTCGTCGGGCCGGCTGAAGAAATCCGCTTGAGCGCGGCTCAGATCGCCTGCGCCGGCTCGGCGTTCGCGCAGGCGCCGATCCGCCGGTCGTAGTAGCGCCGCTCGGCCGGGCTGCGGGCGAGCGCCCGCGCCTCGTTGAAGCGCCGGCGCGCCGCCGTCGAGTCGCCGCGGCGCAGCTCGAGCTCGCCGAGCGCGGCAGGGAAAAAGGGATAGAGGGCGAAGCGGTCGCTCTCCTCGATCCGGCCGATCTCCTCGAGGCCCCGCTCCGGCCCCTCCCTCTGCGCAATGGCGATCGCCCGGTTGAGCGCCACGATCGGCCCGGGCCGCATCGCCATCAGCATGTCGTAGAGCCAGACGATCTCGGTCCAGTCGGTGTCCTCGACGCTCGCGGCGCGCGCGTGGGCCGCCGCCAGGGCCGCCTCGAGGTGATACGAAGTCACCTGCGCGCCGTTGGCGGCGAGCGACAGGAAGTCGAGCCCTTCCGCGATCAGCCGACGGTCCCATTGCGATCTGTCCTGGTCGAAGAGGGCGACGAGATCGCCGGCGGCGTCGAGGCGGGCCGGCAGGCGGGCGGCGTTGAGGCTCATGAGCGCGGCGAGCGCGTAGGTCGCCGGCGTGCGGCCCCGCGGATGGGCGAGGAGCAGGGCCGCCAGCCGCATCGCCTCGCGGCAAAGCTCGGCGCGCACCGCCGACAAGGGCGAGGCGCCGTGGTAGCCCTCGTTGAACAGCAGGTAGAGGGCGCGCCGCACTGCCGGCAGACGCGCATCGAAGTCATGGGCGACGCCGACGTCGAACAGCCGCTTCGAAGCGGCGAGCGCCCGTTTCGCCCGGGTGATCCGCTTCTCGACGGCGTCGCGGCCGCTCATCAGCGCCGCGGCGACCTCGCCGACGCTGAAACCGCAGAGGATATGCAGAATGAGCGCCACCTGCGCCGCCTCGGGCAGGCGCGGTTGGCAGCAGGCGAACATCATCCGCAGGAGGTCGTCCTTGATCGCGTCGGCGGCGAAATATTCCTCGACGACCGGCGCGAGCGTCCATTCGCTCTGCAGATGGCGCCCGAGCTCCGGCGCAAAGGTCCGCGCGGTGCGCTCGCGCCGCAGGGCGTCGAGCGCACGGTTCTTCGCCGTCGCCATCAGCCAGGCGGCGGGATTGTCGGGGACGCCGCGGAACTTCCACACCTCCGCGGCGCGGCAGAACGCTTCCTGGACGACGTCTTCCGCCAGAGCGAGATTGTGCACGCCGAGGAGCCGCGTCAGCGCCGCGACCATGCGGCCCGCTTCGTGGCGGAAGAGACGTTCGTCGAGCTGCATCTACATCTACATGTTCATTTTCATGACCGGACGCACTTCGACGGCCCCGCCGGCCTCGAGGATCGGGCAACCCTTGGCGATTTCCGCCGCATGGGCGAGATCGCTGGCCTCGATCAGCGTATAGCCGCCGATCACGTCCTTGGCCTCGGCGAACGGGCCGTCGTTGACGGCGATCGGCTTGCCGCGGACGATCTTGCCGCTGTTCTCAAGCGGATGCCCCGGATCCTTGATCAAGCCTTTGGCGCCCATGTCCTTGAACCAGGCCATCCATTTTTCCATGATCTTCTGCCGCTCTTCCGGAGAGGCCCCTGCGCCGGCTGCGCCTCGGTAGAGGAAAGTGAATTCGCCCATGTGAAGCTCCTTGCTTGGATGTGAGCGGCCTTAGGACGTTCGGCGAGCGCCGGCGCGGACAAGATTTTTAGCAGACGGCTACTCCAGGTTCGTGTGCCGCGCGCGCATGGTCTCCGCGGTCTCGTTGAAGCGCGGACGGAGCTTGAGGATTGCCAGTTCGAAGGCGATCATCTGCGCCGTCTCGAACAGCGAGCCCATCGGCAGGATCGAGACTTTGCCGCCTTGGTCGCTAGCCATCGTCTGGGCCGGAATGACGGTCACGACGTCGACGTGCCTGGCGAGCTCGCCTTTGGGCTGGGCGGTGATGAGCGCCGTGCGCGCGCCGGCCTTGCGGGCGATGCCGAGCAGCGCCCGGGCAGTCGCCAGATCGCCGGGTCCGGCGGAGGCGAAGAAGAGGTCGCCGTGGCCGACCTCGGGCGCCGTCATGTCGCCCCAGACCGCAACGTTGCGGCCCATGTGGAACAGCCGCATGGCGAAGCCGCGCATCTGCAGTCCCTCGCGGCCGAGGCCGAAAACGACGACGCGCCTGGCCTTGACGACCTCCTCGATCAGCCCATCGAGCGCGTCGTCCGGCATCGCCGCGAACACCGCCGAAAGATCGGCGAGCGCGCCTTTGGCGAGATGGCTGAGACTCTCCGACATAGACCCCTCTCCCGATAATAGGAGCGCAGACTAGCGCGGGTCGCAGCTGAGGGGAAAGGCGCGCGATGGACGGGACGTTCGGTCTGTTTTCACAAGACCCGGACCAGTATAAGGGTCACGCCGGCCAATCGCCGATCTTTTCGTTCCCGACCGAGGCGTGAGCCCCTTGTTTCCCAAGCCGTCGCCGCAGCTCTTCCCCAACACCTACGCCTACGAATCGCAGCCGATGGTCAAGCCGACCGGCTTTCGCGAATATGATGCGCGCTGGCTGTTCGAGAAAGAGATCAACCTCATGGGCGTGCAGGCGCTCGGCCTTGGCCTCGCGCGTCTGCTGAAGGAGCTCGGCGTTCCCCGCGAGGTCGTCGTCGGCCACGATTTCCGCAGCTATTCGGCCTCGATCAAGCTGGCGCTGACGGCCGGGCTGATGGCGGGTGGGGCGAAAGTCAGCGACATAGGCCTGGCGATCACGCCGATGGCCTATTTCGCCCAGTTCGCGCTCGATGTCCCGGCCGTGGCGATGGTCACCGCCTCGCACAACGAGAACGGCTGGACCGGCGTCAAGATGGGCGCGGCGCGCCCGGTGACGTTCGGGCCGGAGGAAATGGGGCGGCTGCGCGACATCGTGATCGGCGGCGACTACGGTCCCGAGCCGGGCGGGTCTTACGCCTTCGTGCCCGACTTTCCCGCCCGTTACATCGCCGACCTGACCAGCCGGCCTCGGTTCGCCCGCAAAATGAAAGTCGTCGCCGCCTGCGGCAACGGCGCGGCCGGGGCCTTTGCGCCGAAGCTTCTTAGCGCGCTCGGCGTCGAGGTCGCGCCTCTCGACTGCGATCTCGACTATACCTTCCCGCGCTACAACCCGAACCCGGAAGACCTGCGGATGCTGCATGCGATGGCGGAGGCGGTGAAGGCCACGGGCGCGGACGTCGCACTCGGCTTCGACGGCGACGGCGACCGCTGCGGCGTCGTCGACAACGAGGGCCATGAAATCTTCGCCGATAAGATCGGCGTCATGCTGGCGCGGGACCTCTCGAAGCTGCACCCGAACGCCGCGTTCGTCGTCGACGTCAAGTCGACCGGCCTCTTCGCTTCCGACCCTACGCTTTTGGCCAACGGCGCCAAGGTCGATTTCTGGAAGACCGGCCATTCGCACATCAAGCGCCGCGTGCGCGACCTCAATGCCCTGGCCGGGTTCGAGAAGTCGGGCCATTTCTTCTTCAACGCGCCAGTCGGTCGCGGCTACGACGATGGCTTCGTTACCGCAATCGCCGTCCTCGACATGTTGGACCGCCATCCGCGGACGTCGATCGCCGATCTCTACCGAGGCCTGCCCAGGACCTGGGGCTCGCCGACCATGTCGGCCCATTGCGCCGACGAAGTGAAATACGAGGTGGCGGAGCGCGTCGTCGAGCGGGTCCGGCAGATGCGGGAAAAGGGCGAGGCGCTGACCGGCCAGCCGATCCGCGACCTAGTCACGGTCAACGGCGTCCGGGTCACGGCGGCGGACGGGACGTGGGGCCTGGTGCGTGCGTCCTCCAACAAGCCCGAGCTCGTCGTCGTCGTCGAAAGTCCGGTCTCGGAAGCGCGCATGCGCGAGATGTTCCACGCGGTCGACGCTCTCCTGCGCGAGAATGCCGAAGTCGGCGCCTACAACCAGACGATCTGAGCGAAACTCGGCTATGCGGCAGGATGTCTTGCCCGATGTGCTCGAGCGGGGCCTCAAGGTCGTTTTCTGCGGCAGCGCCGCCGGAACCGTATCGGCTGCGCGCGGAGCCTATTACGCCCATCCCCGGAACAAATTCTGGCTGGCTCTCTATGCCGTCGGCCTGACGCCCCGCCTCTTGCGGCCGGAGCAATTCGGAGAGGTCACGCAATGGGGCATCGGCCTCACCGACATCGCCAAGCATGCGTACGGCATGGATCGCGAACTGCCGCGAGGCGCTCTGGGGCCCGACGCCTGCGGCGCGCTGACGGAAAAGATCAGAGCCCATGAGCCGAAGCTTCTCGCCTTCACCAGTCTCAACGCGGGCCGGCGCTGGCTCGGCCGGGCGGCCGGTCCGGGCGACAGCGGCGAAAGCATTGGCGGGACGCGCGTCTGGCTGCTCCCTTCCCCTTCACCGGCGGCGGACTGGAACTGGGATGCGTCCTGGTGGCGGAGCTTGGCCGAGGAGGCGGGTCGATAGACTACCCGCTGCTCACCGCGTCGATCTCGGCGCTCAGTCTGAGCGTGTCCTTGATGACGATCGCCCCGCGCCGGCGCTCGATCAGGCCGTCGCGCTCCATGGCGTTGATTTCTCGCGAGACGGTCTCCCGGCGGGTGTTGATGCGGGCGGCGAGTTCGGATTGATTGGGCGGCGTCACGATGATCGCGCGCCTCGGGTCGTCGCGGTCGGGCCGGGCGAGGCGCAGGAGCTCGGCATGGACCCGCCCGCGAACATTGAGCGCATTGAGCTCGCCGAGCCTCCGCGACATCGACCGGCACATGTGAATGAGCGTCGCAACGACGGCCTCGCCGAGCGGCCGATGAGAGAACATCGTGTCGACAAACACCGAGGCCGGCATTTTCGCCACCAGCGACTCGGTGACGGCGAAAACGCTGGCGGCGCGTGGCGCGCCGTCGAAGGCGGCCATTTCGCCGAAGAAGGCGCCGGCGAGCATGTCGTTGAAAATGACGTCCTGGCGCGCCATGTTGAGCACCGCGCGCAAGTGACCGGTCATGATGAAATAGACGTCGCGATCATGCGCGGATTGATCGAGGATCCAGGCGCCCGCCTGTATCTTTCGCCAGACGCACTGGTGATCCAGAACCCGGCAGGCTTCTGCATCGAGCGTCTTGAAACAGGGGTGCGCCGCAAGCGTGTTCGGGGCCAACATCGCTTCCGCCAACATCTCGTGGCGAAGCGTGACGTAAGGACGTCCGCACGTCAAGCTTTTTTACGGCTATTGACCGGCAAAAGATTGGCGATTGCACTGGACCTCCAAATCTTGGTGATCCGTGGCATTCCCATTTCGTAACGGCGTAAGCGATGTGACGCGGCTCACAGCGCCAATCGCCCGGATGCGCATAATAGAGTCTATCGCAGGGGATTGCACCCTGGAGAAGCAACACGCAATACCGCGCCGCCGCCCTGGGGCGGGCACGCAGCGCGGCCCCCGCCGAGCCTCCCATCGCGCGGGGACCAAGGGCGCGGCGCCTCGGCTTTCCGCGGGCCGGGGCGTCGCGCTCGTCGTTCCGGCGCGGCCGCAACGCAGTCGCTGCTATTTCAAGTTGAATTCCATGTGGGACCGTCCGCGGCGGCGCATTTCCGGCCGCCAGCCCCGACCGGCAGGATGGCCAGCCGGCCTCGCCTGAACGGGCGCCGCCCGGCCATCGCCATCGGAGGGCCTCGCGATATTGGCCTTCGGGCCGTGGCTCGCGAGGCAGGCGTTATAGGCAAGAGGGTCCGCGTACCTGGCGCAGGCGGAATCATCCGCCGCAAGCGTGGCGCGAGGCGTTGCGACCAGCGCAAAAGCCAAAAGCATGACGGACCCACCCATGGCGATCGGCTTCACCCGCGCAAGGCCCCGCCGGTCCGCTTCGACACTTCGGCGATGATCCTTGCCATGGCGGCCTCGATCTCCGCGTCGGTCAGCGTCCGTTCGCGCGGTTGCAAAATGACGGCGATCGCGATCGATTTCGAACCCTCAGGCAGGCCCTTGCCCTGATAGACGTCGAACACGCCGATCGCCGATACGAGCGACCGCTCAGCGCTCTGCGCCGCCCTGACGACATCCGAAGCCCGGACGCGCTCGTCGACGATGAAGGCGAGATCCCGCTGCACCGGCATGAAATCGGAGCGCTCCAGTTTCGGCTTTGCTTTCGTCGGCCTCGCCCGTGACGCCGGCACGGCGTCGAGCGTGATTTCGAAGGCGACGATCGGCCCTTCGGCATCGAGCGCCTCGCATACCTCCGGATGCAACTGACCGAACCAGCCGACGATCAGCTTCGGCCCGAATTGCAGCGTCGCCGAGCGGCCGGGATGAAGGAACGGCGGTCCGCCGGGCGCGACCTGAACGGCGTCCGCGACGCCGAAGGCGGAAAGCAAAGCCATGGCGTCTTGCTTGGCGTCAAAGACGTCGACATCGCCGCTGCCGCTCCAAAGCCGGCCTTCGCCGCTCGCCTTGGCCTTCCCGCGTCTGACCGCCGCCGCAGCGATGCGCTGGTCGCTGTCGCCGGGGCCGAGGAAGACCTGCCCGACTTCGAAGAGAGCGACGTCGGTCAGCGCCCGCCGAACGTTGCGCTCGGCTGCGGCGACAAGGCCGGGAACCAGGCTCGGGCGCATGTCGGAAAGGTCAGCGGCGATCGGATTGGCGAGCGCCAGTGAGCGCTGGCCGCCGCCGAACAATTCCGCGGCTGTCTTCGAAATGAACGACCATGTCACGGCTTCGCGCAGCGCGAGCCCCGCGAGCGTGCGTTTGGCGAGGCGGGC
Source organism: uncultured Alphaproteobacteria bacterium (assembly GCA_963772555.1). Lineage (GTDB taxonomy): Bacteria > Pseudomonadota > Alphaproteobacteria > Rhizobiales > Beijerinckiaceae > Roseiarcus. Next base: position 143,332 of record CAVYXQ010000015.1, read on the forward strand.
GCGCTTCTGCAGCGGCGTCAGCACCGGCCGCGCGACGCCGTCGGGCCGCGGCAGCGGCGTCGTCGGCGCCCGGTCGATGCCCGCAATGCGCAGGACCTGCTCGACAACGTCGGCCTTGACCTGAACGTCCGGGCGCCATGAAGGGACAATGACTTTTCCGTCCTCGACGCCGAAGCCGAGGCGCGCCAGGATCGCCTGGCCTTCAGCGCGCGGAATATCCACGCCGATCAGCCGCTTGACCTCGCTGTAGGGGAAGGCGATCGCGCGCCGCGGCGCCGACGGATCGCCGGCTACGTTCATCCGCGAGGGTTCGCCGCCGCAGAGGTCGAGCACGAGCGCGGTCGCCAGCTCGCAGCCGGGAATGCAAAAGTCGGGATCGACGCCTCGCTCGAAACGGTAGCGCGCGTCCGTGACGATGCCGAGCTTCCGGCCGGTGTGGGCGATGTTGGTCGGGTCCCAGAGCGCGCTCTCGATCAGCACGTCGCGCGTGGTCTCGTCGCAGCCCGTCTGCTCGCCGCCCATGATGCCGGCGATCGACTCGACCCCTTTGGCGTCGGCGATGACGACCATGCTGTCATCGAGCGCGTAGGTCTTGCCGTCGAGCGCTAGCACGCTTTCGCCGCGGCGCGCGCGCCGCACCGTAAGATCGCCATTGACCTTGGCGAAGTCGAAGACGTGCAGCGGGCGCCCGCGGTCGAAGGTGACGTAGTTGGTGATGTCGACCAGCGCGCTGATCGGCCTGAGGCCGATCGCGCGCAGCCGCTTCTGCATCCACTCGGGGGAGGGACCGTTCCTGACGCCGCGCACCAGCCTGAGCACGAAAGCGGGGCAAAGATGCGCGTCGCCGGGCGCGAAATCGAGATGGACCCGCGTCGGACAGTCGAAGACCCCGTCCACAGGCTTCGGCATATCCGCCTTGAGCGTGCCGAGACCCGCTGCGGCCAGGTCGCGGGCGATTCCCACGACTCCGGCGGCATCCGGACGGTTCGGGGTCAGGGCGACGTCGATGACCGGATCGTCGAGCCCAGCCCAGCGGGCGTAAGCAACGCCGACCGGCGCGCCGTCCGGCAGCTCGATAATGCCGTTGTGGTCGGCGCCGAGCTCGAGCTCCATCGCCGAGCACAGCATACCGTTCGAACTCGATCCCGCGGATCACGCCTTTGGCAAGGGTGACCCGCTTGCCGGGGATGTAGGTCCCGACAGGCGAGAACACACTCTTCATGCCGGCGCGCGCGTTGGGGGCGCCGCAGACCACCTGGGTCGGCTCGCCGCCGGCGTCGACCATGCACACCTTGAGCCGGTCGGCATTCGGATGCGGCCGGGCTTCGATCACCCGCGCGACGACAAAGCCGTCGTATTTGAGGCCGGGATCCTCGATGCTTTCCACCTCGAGGCCGACACGGGTCAGGGTATCGACGATCTCCGCGAGTGAAGCGGACGTGTCGAGATGGTCGAGGAGCCAGGAGAGGGTGAACTTCATCGGTTCATTCTTTTCGGGATCGCGCAACGAGGCGAGCAGCCAATCGCACTTGAGTTCCTTCATCGAGAGCATTGAGCCGATCGACAGCGTCGCGAGCCATCTCGACGAACCTAAGCGCCTCCGCGCGAGAAAAGTACGGCCCGTTCTCGACCCTTTGTCTGTCGAAGTGCGGCTCGGGACTATAGTCTGCCCATTCTCGAGCATCCTGCAATTCCGTGAATGCGATTCCAATTCTTTCGACTTCGACCCCCAACGGATGCGGGTTGCGCGGGTTTCCCAGAATGACGCGCGCGCGGGCGTGCTCAATCGAGCGGAAAATCGGCGTGAACCCGTCCCAGGACGTCTTCCAGCCGACGAGATTGCGGGCGGTCAACTCGCAAAGCGCCTGAAACAGCGCATAGTACGAAGTGGAAACAGCGCGGCGCAATGCGGCCTGTCGAGGTCGGGCGGGACCGGACCTGGCAAGCAACTCCGCGATTTCGAGCTGATCAAAGACGAATTTCCACTCCGACAAGTCTTACTCCGCCGGTCGTGTGTCTTCCGACGGCTCGTCGTCGGGGGCGCTGAAGCTCAAATGCGGAAACCTATCCTCGCCGAGCTCGAAAAGCGCGTCGCGCATCGCCTTGACGATGTCTATCGATTTCGCGACCGAAGGACGATCGCCACCGTTTCGCAAGTATACCGTCACATAGAACGATGGTTCGTCGGTGGCATCGTCATCAGAACTCAAAGTGACACGGTCGATGATTGAATTGTCGATCAGACCGAGAACCGTGCTTTTGATTGCCTGCTCGGTCTCCTCGGCTTTGAGCGCGTTTCGCATGGGATCATCCTGAATCTCTACTCTAGCGATCTTAGCCCGCCAGCGCCGCACACATTCAACCCTACGTTCCAATCCGCATCGACGCGGCTGGGGAAGGTCTCTTCTATCCGCTCAAACCGCCCGCCAGCGTTGGGACCTCAAGCGGCTTGAAGCCGTAATTGTTGATCCAGCGAAGGTCGGCATCGAAAAAGTCGCGCAGGTCCGGCAGGCCGTATTTCAGCATGGCCACTCGATCAACCCCCATGCCCCAGGCGAAGCCCTGGTAGACCTCCGGGTCGATGCCGCAATTCGTCAGCACGTTCTGATGCACCATGCCGCAGCCGAGAATCTCGAGCCAGTCCTCCCCCTCGCCGAAGCGGATTTCGCCGGCTGAGCGCCGGCACTGGATGTCGACCTCCATCGAGGGCGAGGTGAAGGGGAAGAAGCTCGGGCGGAAACGCATGCGGACGTTCCGCACCTCGAAGAACGCCTTGCAGAATTCCTCCAGCACCCATTTGAGATTCGCGAGCGTCGAGGTTTCGTCGATCACGAGCCCCTCCACCTGATGGAACATCGGCGTGTGCGTCTGGTCCGCGTCGCGGCGGTAGGTGCGGCCTGGGCAGATGATGCGGATCGGCGGCTTCCGCGCCAGCATCGTGCGCACCTGGACCGGACTGGTGTGAGTGCGCAGCACCTTGCGCTCGCCGTGCGGGTCGGCCTCGAGAAAGAATGTGTCGTGCATCTCGCGCGCGGGATGGCCGGGCGGGAAATTGAGCCTGGTGAAATTATAGTCGTCGCTCTCGATGTCGGGACCCTCGGCGACGGAAAAGCCCATGTCGGCGAAGATGGTCACGATCTCGTCCATCACCTGGCTGATCGGATGGATGCGTCCGCTCTCGACTCCCGGCAGGCGCACTGGCAGGGTCACGTCGAGCGCCTCGCGTTCCAGCTGCGTCTCGAGCGCGGCCTTCTTCAGGACCGCGCGCCGCGCCGCCAGGGCCTCGGTCACCTTGTCTTTCAGCGCGTTGATCGCCGCGCCGCGCACCTTGCGTTCGTCGGGCGACAGTTTCCCCAGCGTCGAAAGGAGCGCCGAGACCGTGCCCTTTTTCCCGAGCGCGGCGACTTGCACGGCCTCGAGCGCGGCTTCGTCGCCGGCGCCTTCGATCGCGGCAAGGGTTTCGCGTTGCAACACGACGAGTTCTGACATGATGGGCCTTATGGGAGCCGGAGGGCAGCCTCTTCCGAACGCCCCGCAGCGCCGGGCGAGGGTTTCCAGCGGCCAGGAGGGAGGTCCCCACCCGCGTTCGGCCTTCCCCCCGAGCAGAAGAGGCTGACCCGCTTATGCCGCCTTCGGCAGGGAACCCTTCGCCTTCTCGACGATCGCGGCGAAAGCGGCCGGTTCCGAGATGGCGAGATCGGAAAGCACTTTGCGGTCGATCTCGATGCCGGCTGTCGCGAGACCGGAGATGAACCGGCTGTAGGTCAGCCCGTGCTCGCGCACCGCCGCGTTGATCCGCTGGATCCATAAGGCGCGGAACTCGCGCTTACGGTTCTTGCGGTCTCGGTACGCATACTGCATCGACTTGTCGACCGCCGCCTTGGCGGCGCGGATCGTATTCTTCCGACGCCCGGAGAAGCCCTTGGCGGCCTTGAGAACCTTCTTGTGCTTGGCGTGGGCGGTGACGCCCCTCTTGACGCGTGCCATTTCAAAATCTCCGAGAAAAACGCCTTAACCGTTCGGCAGGAAGTACTTCTTGACTTTGTCGCCGTCGGTCTTGAACAGAACGGCCGTGCCGCGCAAATTGCGAATCTGCTTGGTTGTGCGTTTGATCATGCCGTGGCGCTTGCCCGATTGAGCGTACACCACCTTGCCTGTTCCGGTGATCTTGAAGCGCTTTTTCGCGCCCGATTTTGTTTTCAACTTGGGCATTTGGCTCTCCTGGGCTTGACGCCCTATTGGAATCAGCGGAGCCTCCTGCGCCCCGCTCGCGTCGGAATGAGCGAAAAGAACCGCCACGGCAGCCCTTCACGGCCGGGCGGTTCTGAAGTCGCGGCCTCATACGCGAAAGGCTGTCCGCGCGCAAGTGTCGGATTTCGGAAACCAAAATGCAGTCCGCTTCGTGTCGTTTCTCGGAACCGACCAGAAGGTGGAAGGGTTATGTTTGGTTAGGCCGCCCGTCTGTCCGGGCGAGGTCGATTGCGTGCAACCAGAATGCTGTGCAGACGCGCGCCTGGTCAGAAAATGTCCTCTTCAGGCTCCACGCCGCCTGAAAGCGCTTGAGTTTTGACGGAGGGCTAGGTGGCGGCTAGCGGCAACATTCGCAACCAGCCCGTTGGCGCGGCGTCGATTTCCAGCCTGGACAGCAGGACGCTGGAGAGTCTCCCCATAGCGGTTGTCGCGTGCGGCGCCGACGGACGAATCCGACGGTGCAACGGGAAAGCCGCCGAGCTCTACGGCGGCGAACTCGATCCCGCACGGGAGGGTCCGATGGCCGAGGCCCTTCGGACCGGCGACCCCCAACGCGACATCGAGTTCGTCCTCGAGCAGCCTTCGGGACGCCTGGTCCGGGTCCGCGCCAACGTCGATCCGGTCACCGATGACGCCGGCTCGGTGACGGGCGCAATCGGCTGTTTCAGCGAAATCACGCCTGAACAGGGGCTTCTGTGGCAGTCGATCATCAGCGACCGCGAGCGGGCCGCGGAATACGCCGATCGGCTGGCCAGCATCGTCGAGTTTTCCGACGACGCCATCATCAGCAAGGATCTCAACGGCGTCATCAACAGTTGGAACGCCGGGGCGGAGCGGCTGTTCGGCTACACCGCAGAGGAGACGATCGGCCAGCCGATCTACATCCTGATCCCGCCAGAGCGCCATAACGAAGAGCCCGGCATTCTCGAGCGCATCCGGCGCGGCGAGCGTATCGACCACTACGAGACGATCCGCCGGCGCAAAGATGGCGGCCTGATCGATATCTCGCTAACGGTGTCGCCGCTCAAGAATGCAAGCGGCAAGATCATCGGCGCCTCGAAGATCGCGCGCGACATCAGCGGACGAAAGCGCGAGGAAGAGCGCCGAAGGCTGCTCATCAACGAGCTCAATCACCGGGTCAAGAACACGCTCGCCTCGGTGCAGTCGATCTTTGCCCAGTCCTTCCGCGGCGAGGGCGGAGATCGGCGGAAGGCATTCGAGAAGAGGCTGGTCGCTTTGTCTCGGGCGCACGAGGTCCTGACGCGCGAGAGCTGGGAGGGCGCCGATCTGCGGGAGCTTGCCGGGGAAGTGATCGCACTGCTTTGCATCGATATCGAGAACCGCGTCGACATGCTCGGCCCCCGGCTCCGGGTTCGGCCGAAGATCGCTCTCTCGCTGTCGATGGCGCTGCATGAGCTCGGCGCCAACGCGGTGAAATACGGGGCGCTGGCGGAAAGACCGGGTCGCGTTCAGCTGGGTTGGAGCGTCGCGAAGTCGGCCGGAGAAGATTGGCTCCACATCCACTGGGAAGAGAGCGGCGGCCCCGCGGTCGTGCCGCCGTCGCGCACCGGCTTCGGAACGAAGCTCCTCGAACGGTCGGTCGCGCGCGAGCTGGGGGCGCAGGTGCAGCTTCAATTTCTCCCGTCCGGCGTGATTTGCGATATCGAGGCGCCGATGCAATGATCATGTTTCCCGACAGTTCGACCTCGCCTCCGAGCGGCGAGGCGAAGCAAAAGCCGCGCGTTCTCATTGTCGAGGACGAGGGCACGGTTGGAATGCTGTTCGAGGACATGCTGACCGATCTCGGCTTTGAAGTCGGCGCGGTGGCCGCGCGCCTGAAGGACGGGTTGCAGCAGGCCGAAAACGGGCGTTACGACTGCGCGATCCTGGATGTGAACCTCGACGGCCAGCCGAGCTATCCGATCGCCCAAGCCCTGATCGAGCGGCGAGTCCCGTTCCTGTTCGTCACGGGCTATGGCGCCAAAGGACTCGATCGGAGATTTGCTCACCACCCCATTCTGGCCAAGCCCTTCCTCCAGTCGGAGCTCGACGCGGCGCTGTCAAAACTGCTCGGAAAGAAGTGAGCCGAACTTCCGGTCGAGAGCCGGCCGGGGAGGCCCGTCATTCGACCGGGGTCAGCCCGTCCGTGCCCACGCTTACGAGCACGCCGGTGTGAACGTCGAAGAGATAGCCCTGCAGCGTCAGGCGCCCGGCGGCGACCGCCTCCGCGATCCAGGGGAAGGTCGCCAGATTGACGAGCGACAGGCGCACGACTTCCGCCTCGATCCGGCCGAGTCGCCCCTCTTCCGCTTCGCCTGCAGCTGTCACCGCCGGCCTGCCGATCTCCACCCAGGAGGCGATGAAATCGCGCGCTTGCGGCGGAGCGCCATAAGCCATCGCCCTGACGCCGCCGCACTGTCCGTGCCCGAGCACGACGAGGCGCGCGACTTTCAGCACCTTCACCCCGAATTCGAGCGCCGCGCTCGTTCCGTGGTAGCCGGTGGCGGGCCCGTAGGGGGGAACCAGCGCGGCGACATTGCGCACGACGAACAGCTCGCCCGGAACCGCGCCGAACACCGTCTGCGGATCGACGCGGGAATCGGAACAGGCGATCACCATGGTCTCGGGGCTCTGCCCCCAATGCGCCAGCGCCTCGTAGCGTTCGCGCTCGGCCGGCCAGGTCTCGGCGCGAAAACGCCGGTAGCCTTCGATCAGCGGGTCCATGCCGAGCCTCGCAGCGCCAGGATTGCTGCACTGCAATACGACGGAGGCGCGAGCGCGGCAAGGCAGTCGTCCCAGGGTTCCTTGTGGCTCCTTGCGGACGCGCCGCCGGAGGCCTATCTTACCGCTGTCTTACCGGAACCGCGAGCGACAGATGGCCAAGTCTTCGAGCCTGAAAACCAGGGTCTCGACCAAGGGGCAGGTCATCCTGCCGAAGGCGATCCGCGACAGGCGCGGCTGGACCGCAGGCGCCGAATTGATCGTCGAGGACCGGCCCGAAGGCGTCCTCTTGCGCACGTCGCCGAAGATCTTCCCGTCGAAGGTCGAGGACGTGCGCGGGTGTCTCGCTCCCGTCGATCGCGTGGTTTCGATTGAGGAGATGCATCAGGCCCTCCTCGACGAGGCGGCGAGGCGCTATCGTAGGGCCGTCGATGATCGCGATTGATACGAATGTTGTGGTTCGCTACCTGGTCGCCGACGATCTCGAACAATTCCGCAGGGCCACGGCAGTCATTGAAGGCGAACCCGTCTATATTTGCTCGACAGTAGTGCTGGAGGTCGAGTGGATCTTACGCTCCATCTATCTTGTGGAGCGACCCGCAATCCTGCGCGCCTTGCGCATTTTCGCCGCGTTGCCAACGGTCGCGATCGAGGACCCGGCGATTATCGCCCAAGCGCTCGACTGGGCCGAGCAAGGCATGGAATTCGCCGACGCGCTCCACCTCGCCGGCGCCTCTTCGTGCGACGCCTTCGCCAGCTTCGACCGCGATCTGGCCAAGGCGGCGAGGAAGGTTGGCGCACTGGAGGTGCGAGCGCCTTAGTTGCGGCGGGGGCGCCGTGCGACATTCCCTTTGCGAAAGACTTGCCTTGCGCCTATGCCGGATAGCCAGAAGCCGGAGAGGCAATGCGGGATTTGGCTGACGACATCGTGACGGCGCGGGTGTTCGATTCGGGCTTCCAGGCCGAGTTCGCCGAACTCGTCGCCTGGCGGCGGGACGTCCGCCGCTTTCGATCCGGAGCCGTGCCGGAGGCGACGCTCGATCAGCTTTTCAGCCTCGCCGCCCTTGCGCCGTCGGTCGGCAACTGCCAGCCCACGCGCTTTGTCCAGATCGACGACGAGGCCCGCCGCGCGGCGGTGCGCGCCAATTTCGAGGCGGCCAACAGGGAGGCTCTCAGCGCCTACAGGGGCGAGCGGGCGCAACTCTACGCGTCGCTGAAACTCGCAGGACTGCGCGAGGCGCCGGTCCAACTGGCGGTGTTCTGCGACGAAATGACGGAGCAGGGCCACGGCCTTGGCGCGCGCACCATGCCCGAGACCAGGCGCTATTCCGCCGTCTGCGCTCTGCACACGTTCTGGCTCGCTGCGCGGGCGCATGGGCTCGGCGTCGGCTGGGTGTCGATCCTCGATCCGGGCGGGCTGGCCGAATCGCTCGACGTTCCGCCGGCTTGGGCGTTCATCGCCTATCTTTGTGTCGGCTGGCCGCAGGAAGAGCGCCTGACGCCCGAACTCGAGCGGGCCGGCTGGCAGGCGCGGACCGCGCACCCGGTCTTGCGCCGGTAGATCGTGGGGCCTGCGCCGAATTCCCGGCTTCCGGCAGAATGTCAGGCTTGCCGGGGCGGATGAAGGTCGTCGACCCACTCGACCGGCTCCGGGTTCGGCTCCACGCTCGGCAAATCGAGATTGACGACGACCGGCTCCTGACCGCTGCGCACGACGACGCAGGACAACGGCAGGTCATCGCTCGCATTGATTTCCTGGTGGGGGACATATGGAGGCACGTAGATGAAATCCCCGGCACCCGCCTCCGCCACGAATTCGAGCCGCTCGCCCCACCTCATCCGGGCGCGTCCGCTCACCACGTAAATGACGCTCTCCACCGGCCCGTGATGGTGCGCCCCGGTTTTCGCCATGGGATGGATCTCCACTGTTCCGGCCCACAGCTTATCCGCGCCGGCGCGGGCGTAAGTAATCGCTGCGGCCCGATTTATGCCGGGCGTCTGTGGCGTGTTGACGTCGAGTTCGCCGGCATGGACGACCCGTACGCCGTCAAGGCGCCACTGGGGATTGGTTGCATCTTGCATCGTGGCCCTCCTGAACGGATGCTCGAGCGCAGGATCGTTCTGCGCGGTCGGCGCGTCGTCGGTTCGGCCCTTACTTTACCGACAAAGACGTCGATCGAACAGCAATCCCGGCTTGGATGCGGGTCGTGAGCCGGCCGCGGCTGGCGTTGCCGCGCGCCGGCGCGTATTTTACCGAAATGACCGAGGCTCTTCCCGTCACGACGCCGAAGCGCCTGACCGCTCGCGCGCTCATCGTCGGCGAGCGGATCGACACGGCCGGGCTCGAGCGGCCGGATACGATCTCGCTCCTGCCGCTCGCCTTCCGCGTCGGGGAAGAGGGCATGGTGGCGCTCTTCCGCTTCGGCGTCGCGGTCATGGTTGGCCTGACCCCGCTCGAGGAAGAGGACACGCTGCGCAAGCTGCAATGGCGCGTCAGCGGCGAGCGGGCGCGTGGCGACGACGAGACGGCGGTTCTGGAAATTTCGCCCGAGGGCGACGAGCAGAAGGCGGCGGGCGGCCCGATCCAGATCAAGAGCCTTTCGCCGCAGCGCTTTCTTGTGGTCGCCGACGCGCTGTCGAAGACCGTGGCGCTCGCCCGGGACGAGCGCGAGGTCAACCTGGTCTTCGACGTCATCGAGCCCTTCGCGGAGCGGCTCGCGGCGAGCGGCAGGCCCCCTTTCCGCCGCCGGGCGATGTTGCGGCTGATCGGCCAGGCGCTGCTCGTCCAGCATCGGGTCTCGGGACGCGTCGCGGTCGAGGAAAAGCCCGACGTCCTCTGGGACCGGCCCGACCTCGAGCGCCTCTACACGCGCCTCGAGGACGAATACGAGCTCAAGGAGCGCGCCGACGTCTTGAAGCGCAAGCTCGAGGTCATTGTCGAGACCGCGCACGCGCTGACCGACATCATCGACGCCGACCGCGCGACGCGGCTCGAGGCGGCGATCGTCGTGCTGATCGTGCTCGAGCTGATCGCCGCAATCGTGCAGATCGCGCTCGCGCTGCACGGGCGGTAGGCGCGCGCCGCCATTGCCGGAAGACATGTGGATGGCGAGCGCGTCCGGATTGACGATCGGGCCGCGGAGTGGCGTCGTGTTCCGAAAGGAGCGGCGGCATGCGAATCGAGGACCAGCTTCGCGAAAGGCTGACGAAGGTCGAGGCGCTTTTCTTCGGCGCGACGACCGCGGGCGAACGCGCGGCCGCAAGCGCCGCCGCTGAACGGCTGAAGGCGAAACTCGACGAAGTGGGCCGCGTCGATCCGCCCGTCGAACTGAAATTCACCGTGCCGGACACGTGGTCGGCGCGGTTGTTCATCGCGCTCTGCCGGCGCTACGGATTCGATCCCTTCCGCTATTCGCGTCAGCGCCAGACGACGATCATGGTCCGGGCGCCGCGCCGGCTCTTTGAAGGCCTCGTCTGGCGCGAGTTCATCGAGCTGCACGCGGATCTCGCCGCCTATCTCGATGAGACGACGAAACGGTTGATCCGTGAAACGATCCACGCAGACTCGGCTGACGCCAAAACCGCGCCCGAGCCGCTGTCGCTGGGCTGAGCAGGCGAGGCGAGCCGCCTCGCCGAGGTCCGGGCTCCGCCAGCGGCGGACTTCATTCCGTCCACGGATTGAGCGTCATCAGTCCAACCGCGCGGAACGGCGCCTCGTCGCGGGTCGCCACGGCAAGCCTGTTTGCGGCGGCGACCGCCGCGATCTGGCCATCGGCCATCGCGAGCGAAAGGCCTTTTGCGCGGGCCGCGACCATGAGCGTGGCATAGGCGCGGGCGGCGGCGAGATCGAAGGACAGGATGCGGCCTTCGAACAGTCGCTCGATTTCGCGCTCGAACGCCTCAGCGAGCTGGCTGCGCCGTTTGCCCGCGGGCAGCGGCGCGACGCCAAACAGGATCTCCGAGACGGTGATCGTCGAAATGAACAGCGTCTCGCCCTTTTGCCGGTCGAGCCAGGCGACGATGCGCGGGTCGCTCCGCGTCTTCATCGGTTCGGACACGACGTTCGTGTCGATGAGGATCACCTGAAGCGAACCGGTCGAGCTGGAGTTGGGTCGCGTTCAAGTTCGAGCTCGGCGCCCCCGAAGCGGCGTCCGAAGGCCGCGAGCGCCGAGCCGATTCCAACCTCTTCGGGAGGCTTGACCGCCGCCTCGAGGATCGCCCGCATCTCCGCCTCGGTCGAGCGCCCGTGGCTCCTGGCGCGCGCCTTCAAAGCGCGGTGCGTTTCGGGCGCAAGTTTGCGAATGGTTACGGCTGGCATCTAGCGAGGCTTGGCTGATATCACGATCAAAACATTGCTATCATAAGCCGGGCGCGCCCGGCAAGGAAAACCTGCCGGGCCCCGCCGGTTGTTGGCGCGGCCCGCGCGGGATTAGAACATGGCGCCATGCCGAAGCACATCTTCGTCCTCACCGGGGCCGGCGTTTCGGCCGAGAGCGGGCTCGGCACGTTTCGCGACGGGAGCGGGCAGGGGATCTGGGCGCGCTTCGATCCGATGAAGCTCGCCACCCCTGAGGCGTTCGCCCGCGATCCGAAGACGGTGCTCGCGTTCTACGACTTGCGGCGGAGCAACCTCAGGAGCGCCGAGCCCAACCCGGCCCATTTCGCCCTGGCGCGGCTCGAACAGGCGCTGGCGTCGGAGGGCGGAAGGCTGACCCTCGTCACCCAGAACATCGACGATCTGCACGAACGCGCCGGCTCGCGGGCGGTCATCCACATGCATGGCGAGCTCTTGAAGGCGCGCTGCCAGCGCTGCGATGCGGTGCATCTCTGGCCGGACGATCTTCCGCCGTCCGCAGCCTGTCCCGACTGCGATCACAGAGGCGGCCTGCGCCCGCATGTCGTCTGGTTCGGCGAGGCGCCGTTCCACATGGACGCGATCGATCGCGCACTCGGCCTGGCGGATCTCTTCGCCGCCATCGGCACATCGGGCGCGGTCTATCCGGCGGCGGGCTTCGTCGCCGAGGCTCGCGCCCGGCGCATCAGGACCTGTGAAATCAACCTGGAGGCGGCCGACAACGCCGGCCTGTTTGACGATCAGCGCTACGGTCCGGCCGGCACAACTGTTCCCGCCTGGGTGGACGAGATCGTCGGCGAATCCCCCGTTTAACGCGGCAAGTTCGACCGCCGTCGTCTTCGACGTCGGCTCGCCGAAAGCGAAACGCAACGCTCAGCGTCAGGGATTATGACGATGAGGATTTGTATTCGTATTGGCGTTGAGATTCCGTTTGCCCTGGAAGGCGAAATTCTGGTGCACGATATGCATATGCGGCGACCCGCCGGTCGTCGTCCCCGCCAGGTTCGCGGTGGCGCCCAGCTTGGAGGAACTGCTGCTCCCGGTGGCGCAGGACGAACTGCTCGAACTCGTGGAGCCGTGCGGCGCCGTCGCGCCTGCGTGGACCCCCGTGCTGGTCGACGGCGGATGGATCCCCGTGCTTGCTGACGAGCCCCCACACGCGGCGAGCGCTGCCTGCGGCGCGCAAAGCAAAGCGATCAGCGCGGCGCCGCCAAGGAGGGGCGCGCCTGCGTGCTTGATTCCGATCGATGAGCTCGTGCTGACAGTCATGACATGCATCCAGACTTGCGAACGCCAACAGCAACTTGCGTTTAGCTCAAAGAGACCGCGAAGTCACGCCGGCCGATGGAGTCAAACGGCGCGTGATGGACGGATTCGCGCGACAGCGTCGGCGATGCGTCTGGCTTCGAGTCCGATCTGACGCAATTGGCCGGTCGGAGCCGGGATTGCGCCGCAGAAGAAGAGGCCTGGCTCCGCGGTCGGGCCGCCGCTGATGAGGGGCCTGCCGTTTTGATCGAGCGCCCTGTTCCCGTCCGGCAACAGCGACCGAAGGTCCGGCCGGAAGCCGGTGGCGAGAATGACCGCGTCGAACGCCTGGGGCGGCGAATTGGCGAAGACGACCATTCGCGGCCCGAAACCGGCAATATCGCCGCGAACTTTGATCCGCCCGGCGCGGATTGCCGCGACCGTGCCGACGTCGAGAAGCGGCACGCGGCCATCCTCTTCAACCATCTGTCGTGGCCCCTTGGCGGCTTGGGTCAGGCCGAGCTTTTCGAGCGAGCCGACGGCGAGTTGTATCGCCGGCGCGTTGAGGAGGTCGGCGAGCCGCGCGGGCAGCCGTTGCTCGGCAATGGCCCAGGTCATGATTGGCAGGCCGAGCAGATCGCGCGGCAATATGCACACCGGACCGCGCACCGAGAGTATCGCGTCTACCCCAGCCTCTGCGAGGTCGAGAGCGATCTCGCCGCCGGAATTTCCGAAGCCGACGACGAGCACGCGCTTGTCCACAAAAGGCGCCGGATTGCGGTAATGGCTCGAATGGACGATCGGGCCGTCAAATGCCTCCATGCCGGGCCATCGCGGCGAATAGGGAAAGTCCGCCCATCCGGTCGCCACGATGACCACGGGCGCGGTCAGCGACCTCATGCCTGTCTCGATGCGCCAGCCCTCGCTCCCGCGGCGAACGTTCAGGGCCGGCGCGTTGAATATCGGCTTCAAGTCGAACTTTGTCGTATAGGTTTCGAGGTAGCCCACCACAGAAGCGCGCGAGGGATAGCGACCGTAAGCCTGCGGCATTGGCAGACCCGGTAGGCCGGAGTGGCCGCGATCGGTGTGGAGCTGCAGCCGGTCGTAATGGCGACGCCACGCCGCGCCGACGGCGTCCGACTTTTCCAGGATCAGCAGCTTGAGGCCGCGCTGGCGCAAGCATGCCGCGGTCGCAAGCCCGGCTGGGCCCGCGCCGATGATGACGGCGTCGAATGCCTTCGCCACCCCCGCCCTCTGTTACGTTTTGGGACGCCGTGAAACTTGCGTGCGGGCAGCGCAGCCAGACGGCACTGCGACTACGTCGCTCGCGGGTTCGCTAAAGGTCGATGCGACCCCCGGGGGCGCGCACTTCAGGAAAATGCGTCCTCCCGCGCGCCGACCATGTACTGCACCAGCTCTTCGGCGTTGGTGCCGGCCGTTTCCCTCTCGGCGACCTTGCGGCCCCGGTGCATGACGATGACGCGGTCGGTGACGGCGAAGACGTCGGGCAGGATATGGGTGATCAGGATGACCGGAACGCCGCGCTGCTTCAGCGTGCGGATGAGTTCGAGGACCTTGTGCTGCTCGGGCACGCCGAGATTGTTGGTCGGCTCGTCCATGATCATGAGCTTGGCGTCCCAATAGACGGCGCGGGCGATCGCGACCGCCTGGCGCTGCCCGCCGGACAGGTTCTCGATCGGATCGGTCAGGGTGGGAAAGCGGATCTGCAGCGAATCCAGGGTCTGGCGCGATTCCTTGAGCATGAACCTGTCGTCGAGCGTCTGCACGAGACCGCCGAAAAGGCGGCGCTTGACCTCGCGCCCGAGGAAAATGTTGGCCCCGACATCGAGATTGTTGGCGAGGGCGAGGTCCTGGTAGATCGTCTCGATGCCGACGCGCCGCGCATCCATCGGGGTGGCGAACTGGACCGACCGGCCGTCGAACAGGATTTCCCCCTCGTCCGCCTGATAGACGCCGGAGACGCATTTGATGAGGGTCGATTTGCCTGCGCCGTTGTCGCCGAGGAGGCCGACGACCTCGCCTGGGGCGACATCGAGGCTCACGCTGTCGACGGCGACGAGGCCGCCGAAAATCTTGCTCACGTCGCGGATGGAAAGGATTGCCTCGCTCATCGGCGGGCGCCTGCTTTGGCGCGGCCCATCAGGAGGTCGCGCGACTGGTCGATCAGCACCGCGACGATCACGACCGCGCCCACGACGATGAACTGCCAGAAGGCGTCGACGTCCAGCATGACGAGGCCGGTGGTCAGGACGGCGATGATGAGGGCGCCGATCACCGTTCCGATGACCGTGCCGGCGCCGCCGAACATGCTGACGCCGCCGATGATGACGGCGGCGATCGAGGAGAGCAGCAGCGGATCGCCGATCACCGCCGAGCCGGCGGTGAAGCGCAGGGTCGAAAGAAAGCCGGCGACGCCGGAGGTCGCAGCGGACAGGATATAGAGCTCGATGATGTGGCGATCGACCGGAATGCCGCTGCGCACCGCGGCGTCCATGCTGCCGCCGATGGCGTAGGTGTGCCTGCCGAACTGGGTCTTGTGCAGAAGGAACATCGCCCAGGCGACGACGAAGGCGGTCGCGACGACCGGGTAGGGCAGGATGATGTCCATGCGGCGCAGGAGTTCGCCCCCGACCTCCGGCCGGTGCAGCAAATAGACGCCGCCGCCCAAGCCGGGGATGAAGTAGAGCAGCGCGTCGTTGCCGTAGGCGCGGATGCCGGAGGGCAGGCCGATGACTGTGGTGTTCTCCGACATCAGATAGGCGACGCCGCGGGTGATGAACGAGGTGCCGAGCGTCACGATGAACGCTGGGACCTTGAGTTTCGCGATGATGACCCCATTGACGAAGCCGACGACCGCCGCTCCCCCGACGCCGGCGGCGAGTCCGGCGACCACCGAGGGAAAGAGCGGAACGCCGGCATCGAAGGACCCACGAATCGCCAGCGCCGAGAGCACCGAGGCGAGGCTCATCACCCACCCGACCGAGAGGTCGATGCCGGCCGCGATGATGACGAAGGTCTGGCCCAGGCCCAGCAGGAGCACGGGGATGATGGCGACCAGGATGTTCTGGGAATTGCGCACGGTGAGGAAATCGACTGAGCCGCCCGTGGTCAACGGCACCGCGACGACGAAAAAGAGCACCAGGAGGCCGAGAAAGACCCAGGCCCAGATGCGGCTGAAAAACACGGCGAGGCGCTGCGCCGCCGTCAGAACGCCGGGGGCGGCGGGCGCGCTGCCGAGCGGCGCCCTCGAGGCGCGATCGATCACCGGATTCCTCGGATGTTAGAGTCGCCGAAGCAGAAGCCCCCGGGCGCCCGAAGGCGCCCTTGGGGCACAGTCGCGGCTACTTGCCGGGCACCTGATAGATGAAGCGGGCGATCTCGGGATCCTTCACGTTCGCCTTGTCGATGATGGCGAAGCCGGTCTGGACGCGGCGCGGCAGGCTGGTGACGCCGGCGGCGTCCGCCTGCGCGAACATGACCGAGAGGTAGCCCATGTCGAACGGCTTCTGCGCCAGCACGAGCGTCACCACCCCCTTGTCCATGAGCTCGATCGCCTGCTTGGTCGCGTCATAGGCGACGACCTGGACGTGGCCGCCGAGGCCGGCGTTGACGACCGCCGTGCCCGCGCCCTGCGCGCTGAACACATTGGTGCCGAAAACGCCGGCGAGATCGGGATTGCGCGCCAGCACCGCGGCGGTCTGCTGCGCCGCCTTGTTCGGATCATCGAGATTATAGTCCGGCCCGAGAACTTTGATGCCGGGGAAGTCCTTGGCCATCTCCTCCTTGAAGCCCTTTTCGCGGCCCTCAACAGAGCTGACGTTTGGGTTGGTCGAGTTGATATAGACCGTTCCCTTGCCGCCGATCGCCTTGGCCAGCCCGCGCGCGGCGATCCGGCCGCCTTCGGTGTTGTCGGAGCCGATATAGCTGATCGGGAATTTCACCGGGCCGTTAACGTAATCGCCGTCGCCGAGGTAGGTGTCGACGGTGATGATCTTGATGCCGGCGTCGGCGGCCGCCTTCAGCGGGCCGACCATCTGGTCCTTATCGGTCGGGGCGGTGATGATGTAGTTGAGATCGCCGCGCGCCACCATCGAATCGAGGATCGGCGTCTGTACGGCCACGCCCCAGGTGGGGGGGACCTGCGTCACGACATCGATGCCGAGGTCCTTGGCCGCCTTCTCCACGCCGATCTGCATCACCTGATAGAAGGGATCGACGACGCCGGGCAAAAACCCGATCTTGATCTTGCCGGCGGCCTCGGCGCCCTGCGACGCGAGCGCCAGAACGAGCCCCGCCGCCATTGCCAATAGCGATTGCTTGCGCATGATATTCCTCCCTCGACGCCTCTTTAGGCGCGCGACGCGCTGCTCTAACGGCGAGGAAGCAATCGAGGCGGCAAAAGCCGTCAATGTCAAGCCGGCGCCGAAGAACTTCGCGATCGCCTGCCCAAACGGCTGATTTGCCGCGGCGCAAAGGATCGCCGATAGGATGAAAGGCAGGCTGGCGTAGGCGGCGGCGCGGCGAGCGCCGTCCGCGTCCCACCCGGCGGCCGCGGTTTCGCTCAACGGGGTTCGTCATGGCCCGCTTCTCGCAAACGCCGCCTCCAGCCGACGCCGCCGCGCGGCGAGCCGCCGCTCCTGTGCTCGTCTATGCCGCCGACCGGCTGCCGCCGTTCGACGCCGCCTTGCTCGAGGCAGCCCGCGTCGGCATGAGGAAGATCGGCGAGACGATCGTCCCGCCGCGCCAGGGACGCGCGTTCGACGTCCCGGCCGGCTCCTTCTTCCGCATTGTCAGCATCGAGGGACCGCAGGTCGGCGATCTCAACCTGTGGAGCGCCGGGAACCTTTCCGAGCGCTTCTTCAGCGGCAAGACCCGCGCCTTGCACGGCACGCACGTGTGCGTCGGCGACCGCCTGTGGAGCGCGCTGCCCTACATGCGGCCGATGGCGACCATCACGCACGACACGCTGGACTGGTACGGGTTCGATGCCGACGGCGCCGGCGTGCACGACGTCATCGGCACGCGCTGCGACCCTTACACCAACCGCCTGCTCAGCGGCGTCGACTATCATCATTGCTGCCACTCGAACCTGACGCGCGCGCTCGCCGAGCGGATGAAGCTGCCGCTCGGTCAGGCCGAGCCGCTCATCCACGACGTGCTGAACGTCTTCATGTGCACCGGGTTCACCCACGATGCGCACCGTTATTTCATGAAGGCGAGCCCGGTGCGGCCGGGAGATTTCATCGAGTTTTTCGCCGAGATCGATCTCATCGGCGCGTTGTCGGCCTGTCCCGGCGGCGATTGCGGCTCCGGACATTCCAGCGACGCGGCGCGCTGCCATCCGCTCAAGATCGAAATCTTTCGCCCGGAAGCGGGGGCGCTGCGCGGCTGGCGTCCGCCGCCGGTCAGCGCTTACGCCGAGGCGCCCGCTCCGTGATGACCTGCCTGCCGATCTTTCGCCAAAAGGATGATCTCAGGCGAAGCGTCTGCGGGCGCGGGCGCGCGCCTTGACCGCCTCGGCCTCCCGGTCGCGCGGCGGGGCGGCGCTGTGCAGCGAAAAGATGAGCCTCTGCGCCGCTTCCGCCACCTCGTCGACGGCGCGACCGAAGGCTTCGGCATTGGTCTGCGAGGGCTTGGAAAAGCCGCTCACCTTGCGGACGAACTGAAGCGCAGAGGCGCGGATTTCGTCCTCGCGCGCCGGCGGCTCGAAATTGAACAGCGGACGGATGTTGCGGCACATGGATGAACTCCCTCGGGCGCCAGCGGCAAAAGTCACTGCGTCAGCTCGAACTGCGCGGTGATGGCGACAGTGAGCTTGTCCTGGCCGACCTCGATCGGCGTGGGGGCGGACGCGCTCTGCATATAGGCCTGCCGGGCGAACTGGACGGGCTCGGCGCCGCCCTGTTCGGTCAACGTCATCAAACGTCCGACCCTCGCCCCGCCGGCGTTGGCGTAGATCTCCGCCTTGCGTCTTGCATCGGCCACCGCGAGAGGGCGAACCTTGTCGAGCAAGGCTTTGGGATTGTTTTCGCCGTAGGCAATTCCGTACATCGCATTGGCGCCGGCCTGCACCGCCTTGTCGAGCAGCCCGCCGAGGCGGGAGAGATCGCGCGCCGTGACCGTCACCATGTCGCTGACGATATATCCGGTAATCTCGCGCGCCTCGGGCGCGTTCGGCCGCGGGTTCGAAAATTGCGGAGAAATGGACAGGCTCGACGTCCGAATGTCCGCCGCGGCCACCCCCTCGGCCTTGATCGCCGAGATCAGCGCGCTGACGGACTTGGCGTTGGCCGCCATCGCCTCGCTCGCATCTTTCGCCGTGCTCGTCACGCCGAGCGTCACA
This sequence comes from uncultured Alphaproteobacteria bacterium, assembly GCA_963772555.1. Classification (GTDB taxonomy): domain Bacteria; phylum Pseudomonadota; class Alphaproteobacteria; order Rhizobiales; family Beijerinckiaceae; genus Roseiarcus. The sequence goes on from CAVYXQ010000015.1 coordinate 162,267, forward strand.
TTGGCGAAATCCGGCGCCACACTGATGCTGGCTTCGCCGCCGACCTCGACAAAGCGCTCGTTGCTGACTTCGAGAATCCGCGGTTGGGCGAGGGCGGAAGACGAGGCGGTCGCCACGGCCGCCAGCGCGACAACCAGAACGCTGCGATAATTCATGACCCGCCTCCTTGCCCGAACTCCGGCGAAGCCTCGTTTACGCCGCTCCCCGCGCCTTCGGCTCCGGGCGCTTGCGCCGGCGCGCGATAGCGGAAGTCGCAACAGCTCGCGCCGGCCATGATGGTCTGCGTTCGTGTCAGCTTGATGCGCAAGTCATACCCCTCGCAGAACGCCCCGTCCCGATCGCAGGACAGGATGTCGCCGATCGCGCCGAGGCCCATCGCCCGATAGGTTTCCGCGTAGCGGCATCGGGTGACGTTGAAATCGAAAACTCCGGGCGAGTCGGCGACGATTTCGATCGTCAGCGCATCGTCCCTGGTCCAGAGATGCTGGATCGCCTTGAAGGTTTCGAGATCGGCGCCGCCGGGCGCGCGCTCCGCCATTTCGGCGCCCGCGGCGATCGCCGCGCGGCGGATGGCGGCGCGCAGGATCTCACGCGCCCTGGCTTCGCCGACCGCCTTGCGCATCTCGTCGTAGATCGGCGCAATCACCGCCGCCTCGATCCCGCGGCGGGCGAGGATGCCGAGATCGTCGGCTCTGAACGGATGGTCCACAACGTCGCTCGGTTCGGGCATGGCGGCATTTCGATCTAAGCTGCAACAAATTTCAAGGTGGCGAGGGGACGCGGCCTGTCCGGGGCAGGCGACGCCCTCGCGGCGCGCGGACCTGCGTCGAGGCCCGCCAATGCGCCAACAAGGCGCCGACGACAAGCTTGCTCATGAGTACTCCTGTTGCTTTCGACCCTGAACACCTCTCCTAATCCAGCTGATAGCGCCTGAAGAACCAGCGCTTCACCAAAAAGACGAGGGCAAGATAGGCGACGGTCACGAGCGCCAGGGCGCCGAGGAACGCGGCGGGCAGCGGAACGAACCCAAGCCACGGCGCCAGCGGCGAATAGGGAAGCGCGATCGCCAGGGCGCAGGCCAAGAGGGTGCTCGCCGCGAGTGCGGGATGCGGCGGATCCCGCAGGGGGTGGGACGTGCGGATGATGAAGATCACCAGGGTTTGGGTTGCGAGCGACTCGACGAACCAGCCGGTCTGGAACAGCTTCTCGCCCGCATGGAAGACCCACAGCAGCAGGCCGAAGGTGGCGAAGTCGAAGATCGAGCTCAACGGCCCGAAGACGAGCATGAACTTACGGACGATGTCGAGATCCTAGCGGCGCGGCGTCGCCGCCATGGAGTCGCTCACGTTGTCCAGCGGGATCATCGTCTCCGACAGATCGTACAGCAGGTTGTTCAGAAGAATTTGGGTCGGCAACATCGGCAGGAAGGGCAGGAACAGAACGCCTCCCGCCATCGAGAACATGTTGCCGAAATTCGAGCTCGTTCCCATCATCATATATTTGACGATGTTGACGAAGGTTTTTCGGCCTTCGCGCACGGCGTCGGCGAGCACGCCGAGATCCTTGCGCAGAAGGATCATGGCGGCCGCTTCCTTGGCGACGTCGACGGCGGTGTCGACCGAGAAGCCGATGTCGGCTGCGTGCAGCGATGGCGCATCGTTGATGCCGTCGCCGAGATAGCCGACCACATGGCCCTTGCGTCGCAGCGCCACGATGACGCGGGACTTCTGCGGCGGCGTGACGCGGCAGAACAGCGTCGTCTCGTCGACCCGGGCGAGCAGGGCCTCGTCGGTAAGGGCCTCGATCTCCGGCCCTATCAAGGCGCCGGCGATGGCGAGACCGAGCTCGCGGCAGACATGCCGGGTGACCTGTTCGTTGTCGCCGGTCACGACTTTAAGGGCGATGCCGAGGTTGGCGAGGGCGGTCAGCGCCTCGCGCGCCCCGGCCTTCGGCGGATCGAGAAAGGCCAGGAATCCGGCAAAGGTCAGGTCCTTCTCGTCGGCGATATTCGCCTTTTCGCGGTCCGCTTCGACCTCGCGCCATGCGACCCCGAGGGCCCGATAGCCCTCGGCGCCAAGGCCGGTGAAAGTCGCAGCGGCGGTTGTGCGCGCCGCGGCGTCGAGCGGACGCGGCGGCGCTCCCTGTTGCTCATAACAGGCCGAGTGGCCGAGGATGTCTTCCGGCGCGCCCTTCACGACGAGGAGTCGGCGCCCTCCGCCTTCGACGAGAATGGAAACCCGGCGCCGCTGGAAGTCGAACGGCACTTCGTCGATCTTCCGCCAAGCCGCGAGGTCGAGCTTGCCGACCGCGAGAATCGCTTCGTCCAGGGGGCTCTTGAGCCCGGTCTCGAACGCCGCGTTGAGCTGAGCCATCTGCAGAATCGCGGCGCTCTCCTGCCCGCTGAGGTCCACTTCCCGGACCAGCTTGATCCGGGCTTCGGTCAGCGTTCCGGTCTTGTCGCTGCAAAGCACATTCATCGCGCCGAGATCATCGATGGCGGACTGACGCTTGACGATCACCTGCTTCCGCGACAGGCGGATCGCGCCATGGGCGAGCGTGACCGATACGATCATCGGCAGGAGTTCAGGCGTCAGGCCGACGGCGAGCGCCACCGCGAACAGGAAGGATTCGAGTAGCGGTCTGTGGAACAGGATGTTGACGAGCAGCACGAACAGGACAAGAAAGATCGTGGCCTGCACGATCATCATCCCGAACTTTTGGATGCCGATCGCAAAGGCGGTTGGCGGCGGCGGCTTCTGGAGCGCTTTGGCGATCGAGCCGAGCTGGGCCTGGCGCCCGGTCGCGAGGACGAGCGCCCTGGCGGTTCCGCTCACCACCGAGCTGCCCATGAACACAAGATTGGCCGGGAAAGCGGTGTCCCGCGCGGCCGCGCCGGTCGCCGGCGCCACGTTCTTTTCGGCCGGATACGCCTCGCCGGTGAGCAGCGCTTCGTCAACGTAGAGGTCGCGGGCTTCGATCAGTCGAGCGTCCGCGGGGACGAGATCGCCGGCGGCAAGAAGAACGACGTCGCCGGGCACGATCTGCGCCGCGGGAATGTCCACCGGCGTTCCATCGCGCAGCGCCTTGGCGGAAAGCGAGACCTGCTCGCGCAGTCGCTCGGCGGCGTTCTGGGCCTGACGTTCCTGCGTCACGTCGAGGATCACCGACATCAGCACGATGCTCGCGATGATGACGAAGCTAGCGACGTCGCCGGTGAACGCCGAGACCGCCGCCGCGAACAGCAGAATCAAGACAAGCGGATTGCTGAACCGCGCGGCAAAGTCGGCGAGCAGACTATTCTTCTTGGCCGCGTCGACCTGGTTCGGTCCGACCGTCTCGAGGATGGCCGCGGCGTCCGACGCGCTGAGGCCCGCGTCGGTCGAATGCAGCCGCTGAAAGAGATCGGCGATCGGAACGAGGGCGAGGTCCGATGTTCCGGGCCTCGCCTGGTTAGCCGCACCCATGGTCGAGCGCTTCTCAGGGGACTCCAGGGCCGCTGGCTCCGGCGTGAGCGATGGCGGTTGGCTCATGTCTTTTTCCAGACGAAGAGGCGGGAGTCAAAATATCGCTAAAACTGGATTGAGCGCGGCAATTGCGTTGTGTGCCCTTCGCCGGCCCGACGACGACGCCTCATCGAGCCAACCGCCGTCGGTTTACCCCAGGCCCGCCACGGGGGGGCGCCGGAACGCTTCCAGCTCACGGCGCCCGAATGATATCTTCCGGCAGGACTGGGGAAACGTCTGCTTTGGCGAGACAAAATGCCGGTTTTCCGTCGTTGGAGATCAACACTGCGATCCATCGGGTCGTCTCGAACTGCGCGAAAACAATCATCAGCGTGAGCGTGAGCGGGTAGGCCAGGATGGCGCCCGGGATGCCCCAAAGCAGGCTCCATAGACTGAAGGCGAGAATTCCAACAGCGGGATCGATGTTCTGAGTGGCGGCCTGCATCTTGGGCAGGACGAAGTTGCCAACGACAAGGTTGATAGTCTGTAGCGCCAAAAATATCGTCACGGCTTGCCAAATCGTCTGGAATTGCCCGAGGGCAAAGAGGGCCGGCGCGACGCTGCCTGCCAAGCCTCCCAGCACTGGGATGTACGAGATCAAGAAAATCAAAATTACCCAGAACAAAGCATTTTGCAGCCCGATCGCCGCCATGACGATGCCGGCGCCTGTCGCGATCAGCGCGCCGCTCAACGTCTGCGCCAAGACACAGTCTCGAACGCCGCGGTCGACCTGCCTCAGAACGGCGTTGTATCTCTCTTCCTTGCTCGAGGACGCCGCCACGACTGAGATTTTCGATTGGATGCGTGGTTGGGAGGCGAGAAGAAAGGCCAGAAACAGAATCACCAAGCCAACGCCGGACATCGCGCCGGTCACGCTCGCCAACACCTTCTGCGCGATGGAAGAAAAGTCCGTGTTGCCAAGCAGAACTTTCAGACTGGGCGCTTCCGCGAGACCAACGGTCGAGGCGGCATCTCGCAGCAATTGTTGCAGGCGCAAGGCCATTGTCTGCATTTCTGGCAAGAGCTGCGCGAGGCCGTGGCGCACCACGTCGAAGCTGGCGACAATCAGCGCGCCGAGGACGATACCGATCAAGACCACGACGATCCAACGCGGCGCTCCGGGCGCCAGCCTGACGATGGCGTCGGCGATCGCGTGAATCACGACGACGATCACAGCGGCCAGGAAGAAAGGCGCGAGAACGTCGCGAAAGAAATACAGGAGCGCGACTGTCGCGGCGGATGCGGTGACGATCTGCGCAGGGGTTGAGCGGAAAGCCGTCATGTCATCGTCTCCGCGGGCGCCGGCGCGAGCCAGGTATGGCGCCGCTGCCGCCATCATGCAGCTGACCGCGAGCGCTACAAGTCCGAGCCGATAGGCGGCGAGGCAAGAGCGGGTTTCGATTAGGCAGACTCGCTTTCGTCACCCGCTGGCTTAACTCGCGGGGCGCCAGGTCGGCCGCCCTCAAGACCACTCGAACGCCAGGGGCGCCTCGCGGAAGGCGAATTGGTCGAGGTGGCTTGCCACCACCCCCTTCATCCGCTCGACGGTTTCCGTCTCCTCCGCCTCGATCGTGACCAGAAGCGCCTGCGCTTCGGCCTCCATGGTCGCGACGGCGGTGGGAAACCGGACGACCCCTTTGCGGTCGGACAGGTCGACGTCGAATTTGTGTCCCCAGTGCTTGCACAGCTGCTGGAGGTATTTGGCGCCGCTCGCGGTCGGGACCCGGGCCTGGGCGATGGTCATGCTGGCGAAGCCTTCCTTTGTGGAACCGAAGAGAAGTCGCGAAGATATATCTTATCGCGGGTCATACAAGAGCGCCCCGCCGGGATTGTCCTATCCTGCGGGTGCTTCCAGGGGACGCCGGCTCAACCGAAGGACAGGGCCAGCGCCAGCGTCGTCACCCCTTTCGCACCCTGTCGTGCGTGCGGCAGCGGCAAATCGTCTCGCAGATTCCGCCTTCGTTGATCCGATTTGTCGCATTCGTTATGGTTAGAAAAAGCTGAAGGCGAGGAAGCGGCCATGATTCTTGCAAACATCCTTGTCCACGTCGACTCGAGACCGCGAACCTCGGCGCGCCTGGCGCTCGCCGTCCGCATCGCAGAGCGCCTCGGCGCAAGGCTGACCGGCCTCTTTGCCGAGGAGGCGCACGCGTACGTGGTCGGCACGGTCGCCAGTTGGCCGAGCCCCCACTATACGGCGGCGCTCGAGTTGGCCCGCAACGCCTTTTCCGTGGCGGCCGCCCCGCTCGGCGCCCGCGCCATGTTCATGGACGTCAATCGCGGCAGCGACCACGAGATCGCGCATCGCTTCGTCGCGATCGCGCGGACCTTCGATCTTGTCGTCCTCGGCCAGACCGAGGAGCACGCGCCTCATCTGGCGAAGCTGCCGGAAACCGTGATCGTCGAAAGCGGCCGCCCCACGCTCGTCGTGCCCTATGTCGGAACCTATCGGGACGTCGGCAGCCGCCCGCTCTTCGCCTGGCACAGTTCGCGCGGCGCCGCGCGCGCGGTCTCCGACGCGATGCCGCTGCTCGCGGAGAATTGCGACGGACTGGTGGTCGAGGTCGGGCGCAGGAGCGAACAGCGCGACGAATTTGCCGAGCTTCTCATCTCCAATCTGGCGGCGCACAAGATCGGCGCGCGCTATCAGCACTTCGTCGTCGACGAAATCAGCGTGATGGACACGATGCTCAGCGCCGTCTCCGACCACGCCGCCGACTTGCTGGCGACCGGCGCGTTCGATTCCGGCGCGCAATCCCTGTTCGGCCACGGGGGCGGCACCCGACACCTTCTGGCGCATATGACGACGCCGGTTCTGTTCTCGCATTGAAAGCATCGACCAGCGGGTCGCCGCCGCGGAGCCTTTATGATAGGGCTTTGCGCGCATGAACGCGCCCGCCCTCTCGACCCTGACCGTTTGCGGCCTCGACGAACTCGACGGCCACAGCGCGCGAGCCGTCACTCACATTCTATCGATTCTCGACCCCGATTGGCCGGAGCCTGAGGCGTTTTTGGCCTTCGAGCCGCATGCCCGGGCGACGTTCCGGTTTCACGACGCGATCGAGCCCGCGCCGGGCGTCGTGCTGCCGCAGAAATCGGATGTCGACGCCATGCTGGCCTTCGGCCGCGACGCCGGAGGCGATCCCAGCCACCTCCTGATCCACTGCCACGCCGGCATCTCCCGTTCGACCGCGGCGATGCTGATGATCCTGGCGCAGGCGTTTCCCGACGAGCCCGAGGACGCCATCGTCGACAGGCTCATCCGAATCCGGCCGCAGGCGTGGCCGAACTCGCGCATGGTCGGTTTCGCCGACGAGATCCTCGGTCGCAACGGACGGCTCAGCCTGGCGATCCGCCGCATCTATGCCCGACACCTTGCCAGCCGGCCCGATCTCGCCGAGGCGATGCGCCAGGCGAACCGCGGCAGAGAGGTCGAGCTCGGCTTCGCGGAAGGAAATGACGCCAGCCGCCGGCCCGCCTGAGGGCCAGCGCATTCTGCAACCCGGCGCAACCGGAGAGGGCGCGCCCGCTCGCCTTTTCAGGCGGCGGTTCGTCAAATCGCGCAGATCGCGACGCTGGAAGGGCTGTTGTCACCAAACTGTCGTCAAGCCTGCATACCGCCGTGCGTAGCGTCAACGAGCCGTCCGGTGCACTGATGGATATGAATGTTAACGAAGCCGCCGACGGGGTGACCCACGTCGTGCTCGACGGCCGCTTCGACATCGCGGGGGCGCAAGAGGTCGACCCTCGATTTGTCGCCCTGGCGAAAAGCAGCGCCTCATTGGTCGTCGACCTCGCCAAGGTTTCGTTCATCGCCTCGCTCGGCGTGCGCACGCTGATGGTGAGCGCCAAGACGCTCATTCGCCGCGGCGCCGACATGGCGGTCTGCGGCGCCACCGAAAATGTCGAGAAGGTGCTGCGCTCCACGGGCTTCGACGAGATCGTCAGTCTCTATCCCGATTTCCCGTCCGCCGCCGCCGCGTTGGCGAGCCGGCAGGAAGCGTTCGCGAGCAAGAAAGGATGAGCGCGACCCACTCGCCGCCCCATTCGCGCGACTTTCCCGGCACGATCGAGGCCGCCGCGGAGGCGGAGGCCTGGCTCATGAGCCAGTCCGTCGCCCTCGGCCTTGCCGCGGACACGGAATTCGCCATCAACCTCTGCGTGGAGGAATTGTTCATCAATGCCGTCACGCACGGGCGCGCCCATCGGGCGACGGTTTCCATTTGGACCGAGTCCGACGGCGTGCGGGTCGAGTTCGTCGATGACGGGGGCCCGTTCGACCCCAGCGTCGCCCCTGCCAAGCGGCTCCAGGGGCCGACCGTGGATTTCGAGATTGGCGGCTTCGGCGCCGGGCTCGTGCAGAAGTTTACGCGGCGCATGAATTATCGCCGCGACGACGGGCATAATCGCCTCCTCCTCGAATTCGCCGATGGCGACGCCGACCCCGGTCGCTGAATCGCAAGCATGAACGCATGATCGATTCATCGGCGCTGCGGGCTGCCGTCCGGGCCACAAGCGCCTTTCGCGACCTCTCTGAAGCCAGTCTCTCTTTCCTGATCGAAGCCGGCGAATTGCAGGACTTCGATGCGGGAGCGATCCTTATGGTCCAGGGAGAACCGGCCCATGACGTCGCTCTGGTCGTGACCGGAGAAGTCGTCGTCACCGCCGACAGCGCGCGCGGCGCCATTGTCGTCTCGACCCTCGCGGCGCCTTGCCTCGTCGGCGAGATCGGCGCGCTCGCACGATTGCGCCGCACCGCCACAGTCCGCGCGGCGACGCCGGTCATCGCCCTGCGCATCCGGCGCGAGGCGTTCGCCAAGGTTGCGCGGGCGGCGCCGTCGCTCCTCATCGACGTCATCGGGCGCATGGGCGATCGCTTGCGCAAGTTCAACGGCGCGATCAGCCTCTACACCCACGCGCTCGGCGCGCTCGAGCGCCACGAATTCGACCCGGCTCTGCTCGACGAGCTCAGCAATCCGATCCCGGACCTTGCCGATTTCGGCAAAACCTTCGGCCGCATGGCCGGGCAGATCATCTTGCGCCGCCAGCGCGACGACGAAATGGCGAGCGCGGCGGTGATTCAGCGCGCGCTCCTGCCCAAGGTCGCTGAATTCGCTGAGGAGACCGGGCTCGACGTTGCGGCGGCGATGACGCCGGCGCGTGACGTCGGCGGCGATTTCTTCGACCTCATCCGGCTCGATGATGGCCGCGTTGCGCTCGGCGTCGGCGACGTCTGCGGCAAGGGCGTGCCGGCGGCCCTCTTCATGGGGATCACGAGGACGCTGATCCGCATCAACCTGCGCGAGACGCCCGACCTGCCCGAAGCGATCCTGAAGGCGAACGCGTATCTGACCAGAAACAATGCGGCCGAACTGTTCGCCACCGTGCTCTACGCCGCATTCGACCCGCGGTCGGGCGAGGTCGAATATGTGAGTTGCGGTCACCTTCCCGCCTTGCTCAGGCGCGCCGGCGGCGCGGTCGAAAAGCTGCCCGCCGGCGGCCTGCCGGTCGGTCTCTTCGACACCCTGAAGGTCAATGTTCGCAAGGCGGCGATGGGGCAGGGCGACCTTCTTTTTCTTTACACCGACGGCGTCACCGAAGCGCAAGACGACGCCGGCGCCGAGTTCGGCGAAGCGCGCCTTCTCGACGTCCTCGCCCGCGGCGAATGCGACAATGCGGCCGCATCGATCGCCGGCGTCGAAGCCGCGGTCGGCGACTTCTCCGTCGGCCAGCCGCAATTCGACGACATCACCTGTCTGGCGCTCGCCCGCCGAGAGGCGCGCCCCTTGTCGACGCGGTCGCCGACCGCGTCGGCCGCGATCAGCGATCGCGACTACAGTTCCCCGCGCTCGCGCTTGGTCGCCACGCCTTTGGCGGCGGCCTCTTTCCGGCCATGCTGCGGATGAGCGCCGAGATCGCGCCACGAGGTCTCCGAAAGCTCGACATTATAATACTTCGCCGCCTTTTCGATGTTGGCGAAGGCCAAAGCCCGGTCCTCGTCGGAGACGTCGATCACCTGATCGAAACGGGCGACCGCATTGCGCACGTGCTTTGCGTCGGTCAGAGGCTCTTTGCGTTGCTTGGGAAAAGCATAGACCGTGTCCGGCAGGTCGCTTTGCGCCGTAAGCTGTCCATGGGCTTCGTGAGGCTTCCAGGTCGTTTGCATTTGCGAACTCCTTTGGATGACGAGAAGCGACGCGCGGTTCGAGCGTTTCGTTCCATTCCGCTTAGGCAAAATCGGCGGCCCGCACGAGACGACCCGAGCGCCGCCATAGGCGTCGAGCTGGCGGGACAGGGGCGTCCCGATTTCGCGGCCCGAGGCGGATCATGGCGGATCAACAAATGCTTGCCAAACCCCGCGACTTGTGTTCTGCTTTTGTTCTAAACCTGGCAACGCACGCCTCGTGACCAATTCCGTCAAACCTGCCTCGTCCTCGTCATGGCCGTCCCCGGACTTGATCCGGGGCTTGACCCCGCCATCCACGCGGAAGTGCTGCAAAATATCCCCAAGGCATCAACGCTCCGTGCCGCAAAGATGAGTAAATTAAGGATCTTACAGAACTCCCGCGGCAGCCCTCGAACTCCTCGACAAGCAGAGCCGCGTGGATGGCCGGGTCAATCCCCGGATCAAGTCCGGGGACGGCCATGACGACCGCGCGGTTGCCCGGAATTTGCCCCGGTTACCTTTTCCCATTTTCCGTTCATCCGCCCGCAACCCTTTGATAAGTCCGGATTCGAGGAAAGGAATTGCAATTTTCGGCAGGAATTTGCATCTCTTTTGCAGACTTCGTGCAGGGATTTGCATCTCTTTTGCAGACTTCGGAAGGTCGATGGAAGCGTTGCGAAGTCTTTCTGAACTCAGGTCGCCGACCAACCTGGAGGTCGAGGTCCGCCGGGTGAGCCAAGCCCAAATTGCGCCTGTCGCCCGGCGGTTACAACGCGAAAAAAGTGACAGCTTTTCGGGCCTATGCCCTTGAAAACACGGAGTCGGCGCCAGGCCCCTGGCTCAGGGTTTCGTCCACTTGCCGTTGGCCTTCGCCGACTTGACCGCCGCCTCGATGAAGGCGAGGCCCTTGACGCCGTCCTCGATCGTGGGGAAGTGGACGGCCTTCGGCGGCTTCTTGCCCGAGCGGGCCGCCTTGATCGCGGCGGCGACCTCCGAATAGAGGTTGGCGAACCCCTCGAGATAGCCCTCGGGATGTCCGGGCGGCACGCGGGTCACCCGCGCCGCCGCCTCGCCCGCATCCGGACCGCCGCGGGTGACGATGCGGGTCGACTTCTCGTAGGGCGACCACAGCATCTCGTTCGGATTGGCCTGCACCCAGTGGAGGCCGCCCTTCGTGCCGTAGACGCGGAGCCTCAGGCCGTTCTCGTTGCCGGGCGCGACCTGGCTCGCCCATAAGGACCCGCGCGCCCCGTTGGCGTAGCGCAGCATGATCTGGACGTTGTCGTCGAGCTGACGCCCGGCGCCGAACGCGGTCAGGTCGGCGGCGAGCTCGACGACCTCGAGCCCGGTCACGTAGTCTGCGAGATTATAGGCGTGGGTGCCGATGTCGCCGAGCGCCCCGCCGGCCCCGGAGCGCTTCGGGTCGACCCGCCACTCGGCCTGCTTGTTGCCCGTCGTCTCGGTCGGCCCGGTCAGCCAGTCCTGCGGATATTCGACCTGGACGAGGCGGATCTCGCCGATGTCGCCGCCCCGGACCATTTCGCGCATGCGGCGCACCAGCGGATAGCCGGTATAGTTGTGGGTCAGGGCGAAGACCAGGCCCGAGGCCTCGACCGCGGCCTGCATCTTCCGGGCTTCCCTGAGCGACACCGTCAGCGGCTTGTCGCAGATGACGTGAACGCCCGCCTTGAGGAAGGCGTAAGTCGGTCCGGCGTGGACGTCGTTCGGCGTGACGATGGCGACCGCCTCGATCCCGTCCGGGCGTTTGGCCTCGGCTTTCGCCATGCTTTCGTAGTCGTCGTAGATGCGATCGGCGGCGAGGCCGAGCGCTTCGCCCGATCGGCGCGCCTTGTCGGGGGTCGACGACAGCGCCCCGGCGACGAGCTCGTACTGGTCGTCGATGCGGGAGGCGATGCGGTGCACGGCGCCGATGAAGGCCCCCTCTCCGCCGCCGACCATGCCGAGCCTGATCCTGCCGCCCTTCCGCGCGTCGTTGCGTCCCTCGATGGCCATGTCCGTCTCCCCCCGGGCGATCTCTTCAGGTCAATCGACGAATGTCTCGACCCCAACGCGCGACGAATGGCGACGCGCCGGCTTCGGACCGCCGAGCGGAAAGCGCCGCACGATGCTGAAGTCGCTGCCCGGCTCGGGGGCGAGGTAAAGAGCATATCGCGAATGGGTCATGCCGGGGTCTCCCTCGCGATGCTGCCATGCCGTCGGGGGCGTGGGCAAGCCGGCTTGCTCACGCGGCCGGCCATTGCGTGTTCTTCGCGGCGCCCCGTCAGCCCGCCTTCCCCGGCTTAGCCGCTCGGCGTCGACAGCTCGCCCAGCCGAAGGCCTCCGCGGCAAGCTTGGTGAAACTCTCGCTCAAATCGGACTTCGCCATCGACGGATAGGCGGCCAGCGCCTGACGCGCCGCAGCGGCGAGCATGACCCCGACAAGGGCGCGCGACAGGAGCAGCGCGTCGCGGCCGTCCCGGGCGGCGGCGGCGTCGACCGCGGCGGCGATGTCGCGGATCGCATCGTCGGCTTCGATCAGCCGGTCGCGCTCGCCCCCGGCGATCCGGACCGTATCGGCGAGCGATAGGATCGGCATGGACGAAAATCCCGTGCTTGGCGAAATCGAACGCCAACTGACGCCGACCGCGTCCTCGGCCGTTCGTGACTGCGCCTCAAGCGCTTACAAAACAGTAACCTGGCCGCTTTACAAGGGGGTCGTCCGAATGTCCGAACCGGTGCGTTGGGTATGTGTGACCGCTGTTGCAGTCCATTGCTGCCGCCTCTGCAGGCGACCCGGGCGCTGAGCGAAGGTCGGCTGCGATCGGCTATGAAATCTGCCCCCGCCGGCCCCTGCAGGGCCTTCAACGCGAAGAGTCCCGCCCCGATCGCCTTTGAACGGGGAAAGCCATGAATGGCCTTTTGCTTCTGCGCTCGCATTTCGGCGCTGCCTACGCCTTCGGCGCGGTTCTGCTGGTGGCGATTGCGCTGACCGGGTTCCGCCTCGATCCCGCCGGCGAGGTTCCGGGCTTCGAACTTCTGTTGTTCGGCTGGCTCGGTGTGGGGCTTGGCCGACTTGTCATCGGCGACGGTTCGAAAGAAAACGGCGCTGCGCGCCCGTCGATCGGCGCGGCCGAGAAGGTCGACCGCGTTCTGCGCTCCATCGCCAGGCTGCTCCACTCCCACCTGACGGAAAGCGAGGCGTTCTCCGAGCGCCTCGAGGGCGCGAGCACGGAGCTGGCGCAGCATCAGACTTCTGGACCGCTGGGCGAAATCGTGTCGGCGCTGATCGGCGACAATCGTCGGATGCGCGACAAGCTCGCTGACCTTCGCGGTCAACTTGAAGGCTCGCGCCAGCAGATCCTGCAATTGCAGAACAACCTCGAGCGCTCGGAAGAGGCCGGCATGCTCGATGTCGTCACGAAGATCGGCAACCGACAATTCTTCGAGACCGCTCTCGCCGAAGAGCTGGAAAAGGCGCGGCTGACCGGGACGGATTTCTGTCTTGCGCTTGCAGACCTCGATCGTTTCAAGCTCGTCAATGATCGCTTCGGGCATCTCGTCGGCGACCGGCTGCTGCGCCTCTTTGCCGAGATCATGGTGCAGAACGTCAGGGGTAGTGATCGAGTGGCTCGGTTCGGCGGTGAGGAATTCGCGGTCATGCTGCCCGGGACCGGTCTCGGCGAGGCGGTCGCCGCCGTCGAACGCATCCGAGGCGCCCTCGAATCGAAACAGTGGACGGTCGAATCGAGCGGCGAGCGGGTGGGCAAGATCACGGCTTCTTTCGGCGTGGCGAAGCTGAGGCCGCATGAAACCGGCGCCGACCTGCTGCGCCGAGTGGACGCCCATTTGTATGATGCGAAGGCAAGGGGGAGAAATTGCGTTGCCGCGGAGCGAACCGACGACGGTTCGAGGATGTCCCCACAGGCGCGCAGCAGGCGCGCGGCGAACGTCTGATCGACGCTGCGCCGCATGTCGATCGACCTCACCAACAACTCGTTTCACGATATTCTCGAGGAGACCCGCCGCAATCACCCCGGCGCCGACCGAGACGATCCGCCGAAATTCGTGCGGCCGAAGGCGCCGAGGTCTCTTGATATCGGTCCCCCGCTTTGTGGGGGCGGAGAGGCGCGTTGGGGTCTTGCGATGAGCTGGGTCGCCGCGCAGGACGAAACGGCGGCGGCGACGTATCTTCCGACCGGTGAGCCGGCCGTCCTGGACCCAGAGGCGACGGAGAGGATCGCCGTGGAACTCGGGGTCAGCACGGCGGCGAGCGAGCATGATCTCACTGTCCGATGGCGCAAGTTCGTGTGGCGCAATCACCCGGACCGTCAACCCGCGCACGCGCGTGACCGGGCCAACGCCCGGGTCGCCATCGCCAACAGTCTTTATCAGTCGGCGCGCTGCAGGCTGAGGCACACCCGCTGAGATCTATTGAAATATGCGCTTTCGCGCGAACATCGACGCGCCGTTGGCGCGCCGGGCGAGGGTCAGCAGCGTAACGCCTTTGTCATCCAGCACGGCCCACCCGCCGTCGCGCGGAACAATCGCGCCGATGTGGCCGAACTCGGGCCACATCGTCGCCCGGAGCAGCCGCTCGAATGTCGCCGTCGATCCGCAACCAAACGCGGTCCTCCCGCGCGGCAACGATCTCGACCGGCCGTCGCGGCGAGGGTCTTGACCCCGCATCGATCGAACCCGTCGTCGTCATGTCGAGCGGCGCCAACGTCGGCAGGACCAGCTCCTCTGGCGCGACCTCGACACCGCGCGGTTGGGCGAAGATCGCCAGATGTTCCATGCCGGTGATTCGCACCCTGCCGCCGCCGTAGGCAAGCATGTAGCCGGCAAAGACGACCGAAAGGCCGGCAAGCGCGGTGGCGACCGCGCGAAGCGCAACTTCCTGTCCTTGCGGGATCATTGTCGATCAGCTCTCCGATATCTTCCCGTCGCCGCGCAGGGACGCCGCGAGCTCGATGAAAGGATCTTCGCACCTCGGCGACTCGAGAGATTGGCTCATCGCCTCGTAGATGCGAGGAACGGACTTGATCGCCTTGTCGAGGAGCCCGTCGGCGCCGGGCGTATAGCCGCCCATCAGGCGCAGTTCGCGAGTCTCTTCGTAGCGTGCGATGAGCGACCGCAGGTTCGTGACAAGCTTCCGCTGCTCGGGCGTCCAGAGCGGATGGGCGAGCCTCGACACCGAAGAGAGAATATTCACTGCCGGATACCGGCCCTGGTCCGCAATCGCGCGATCAAGCACAATGTGGCCGTCGAGCATCCCTCGAGTGGAGTCGGCGACCGGATCGTTGTGGTCGTCGCCATCGACCAGCACCGAAAAGATCCCGGTGATCGAACCGGATCCTTCTTCCCCCGGTCCAGCCCGCTCCAGTAGCCGAGGCAGATCGTTGAACACGCTCGGTGCGTAACCGCGCGCCACCGCCGGTTCGCCTGCCGCCAGCGCCACATCGCGGCAGGCATGGGCAAACCGGGTCACCGAGTCCACGATGAGCAGCACCAACTCGCCACGATCACGGAAATACTCGGCGATCGCCGTGGCTGTCTTCGGCGCCAGCCGACGCATCATCGGGCTCTCGTCCCCGGTCGACACGACGGCGACGGTTGACGCTCGACCGCGCGCCGACGAATCGAGAAACTCCCGGACTTCACGTCCTCGTTCGCCGACGAGCCCGACGACGACGGTGTCAATCTGCGGCGCACGAGCCAGCATTGCCAGCAACGACGACTTGCCGACGCCCGAACCTGCGAACACGCCGACGCGCTGCCCGAGGCACAACGGCGTGAAGAGGTCGACGACCCGGACCCCAGTGCGTATCGGGGTCGAAACGCGTGCACGACGCATTGGCGGCGGCGGATCGTTGTCGAGCGGCGCCGGCTTGTCGCCGTGAGCAAGCTCTCCCGCTCCGTCGAGAGGGCGGCCAAGGGCGTCGACGACACGCCCCTTCCATGTTGGGTCCGGCGACAGCGAGAGTGCGTCAGTTCGGAAAGCGCGCGTGCCGATGGCCGCGTCGCAGCGCGCATCGAAAGGCTTCAGGGTCGCGGACGCGTCGTCGATTTTCACGACCTCGCCGATCTGTACGCGGTCGCCGACTTTGACGCTGACGCATTCACCCAATCTGAGAAAGCGAGACAGACCGGCAACGCGATATTGGGATATCGAGACTTCGGTGATGAGGCCGCTCGCCCTCGCTGGCTGCAAGTTGCGCAAGCCCCACGCGACCCGCCGCTCGAGGCGTTCGAGTGGAGGAGCAGCGGGGTCGCCGGAAAACACATCGCTCATGAAGCAGACCCGAGCGTCTTGATGGCGTCCTGCAGCGAAGCCTCGGTCTGCGAAGTCTCAGCGGCTGCTCCGTCGAAAGCGCGCGTCACCTCAATCAGACGCGTCATCTCGCGGACGGGGTCGACATTCGAACCCTCGACCGCGCCTTGAACGATGCCGGCGCGGGTGAATTCGAGAATCGGCCTCGCGGGCCTGTCGGGGACGACGCTGGAATTTTCGGAGCGGGTGAGTGCGGCGGCGGCGTCGATCTCAAAAAGACCGATCGCGCCGACCTGACGTCCGCTCTGGTTGATCATGCCATCATTCGAGACCGTCACCGGTCCGGCGCTGGGATCGACGAGAAGGGGCGCCCCGCCCGCGTCCACAATCGGATCGCCGGTCAACGTGCGTATCGTCCCGGATTCGTCAATCCGGGCGCGGCCATCGCGGGTATAAGCGATCCCTGAAGGCGTCCGGATGCCGAACCAGCCTTGCCCCTGGATGGCGAAGTCCAGCGGGTTGCCGGTCTTGATGAGTTCGCCACGCCGTTGCGACAAGTAGTCCGACCCAGAGGACACATAATGGAGGGTCGTTTCGCCGGCCTTGGCCATCTCGGCTTGGAAAGAGACGCCGGACGCTCGGTATCCGACCGTGTTCATGTTGGCGATGTTGTCGGCGATGGTTTCGAGCCGCCTTTGAAGGGCGACTTGAGCCGATACGGCGACATAAAGTCCGTTCTGCATGCGCTTTCCTGTAAGGACCCCGCAGGCGCTCACGGTCCCTGGCCAAAATTGCGCATGCGGCTTGTCCGAGGCTGACCCTCCGTCTGACAGCTTGGCGTAAGTCTCGCGCTCCACATTGGCGGCGGGTTCCGAGCGGGAGCAAGTCTTGAACTTCGGCATTGGCCTGCTGATCACCGTCGGATGCATCCTCGGCGGCTACGCAGCCTTGGGCGGCCATCTCGAAGTGCTGATGCAGCCCTATGAGTTTGTCATCATAGCTGGCTCGTCCCTCGGTATATTCATCGTCGCCAACCCGATGACAACCATCAGAGATTGCGGTCGAGCGTTCTTCGAGGCGGTGCTCGACAAGGTTCCGACATCCCGCGACTATCTCGACCTACTGAGCGTTCTGCACGCGTTGATGCGGGAGCTCAGAGCCAAGTCCCGGGGCGAAGTCGAGGGGCATTTCGACAACCCGGGCGAGTCCGAAATCTTCAAGGCCTTCCCCAAGCTGCTCGCCAACATGGAGCTGGTCACCTTCATTTGCGACTACGGCCGCCTCATCATCATCGGCAACGCTCGCACCCACGAGATTGAGGCGCTGATGGATGAGGAGATCGAGACTTTGGCGCATGACCGCTTCAAGCCCATGCATGCGTTTCAGGCTGTCGCGGATGGGCTTCCGGCGCTCGGCATTGTGGCAGCGGTTCTCGGCATTATCCACGCCATGAGCGCGCTCGATCAGTCGCCGGAGATTCTGGGCGGCCTCATCGGGGCCGCACTCGTCGGCACTTTCGGCGGGATTTTTCTCTCGTATGCGATCGTCGCGCCGATCGCGCAAAAGATCAAGGCGGTGCGGCAGAAGCAGTTGAGGCTTTTCACTCTGGTCAAGCAAAGCCTTCTGGCCTTCATGAACGGAGCGATGCCGCAAGTTGCCGTCGAGTTTGGCCGCAAGACCATTCCTTCCAAGGAGCGACCGACCATCGACGTCGTCGAGAACGAGACGATCTCCGGCGGGGCCGGTAACGAGACCGTTATCAAGGAGGCTGCGTGAGCCCGGACACCGAGCCTCAAGAGACTGACGCGCGTGCGCGCCGGCTCGCCGGAGCGATCCATGAACATTCGGCTTTCGCCGTCGAGCGGCTGCCTGGTCTGGCCGTTGCGCTGGACCGGTTCGTCGCCGAACTTCCGCGCTTTCTGGCCCCGCTGCTTTCCCGTGACTCCGGGCCGGGGGCTTTTGAAGGCGTTCGCGCGACCTCGCTCTTCCAGGCGATCGCCGACTGCAGCGGACTGACGGCGGCGATCTTTGTAACCCCGGAAAGCGAGGCGCGGATCCTCATTGCGCTCGACGAACGCATCGACGAGCTCATCGTAGCCGCTGTCTTCGGTCAAAGCGCATTGATGGGCTTGGGCGAGGATCTCGCGCCGGAGGCGCCTCGCCCGAGAACGCTGATCGAGACGGCCCTGGTCGAAGAGTTCAGCCGCGCATTGGGGCGCGCCCTGGAGAGCTCGTTCGCCTCGCTGGCGCCGCTCGAGCTGGCGTTCGAGCGCCTTGTCCCGCTGGACGATACTTTTGCTTTGGGACGGCGTGACCTACCTGCTGCCGCGACGCGATTTTCGCTGCCAATGTCTGACGGCGTCTTCGAGGGCCTCGTCCTTCTGCCACAATCCTTTCTCATGCGGCTTCGCAGGGAGCTGGAGGCCGATCACATGATTGAGAACTCCGGCCGCGGATCGGCGGTGGTCGCGTCTCCTAGAAACCGGAGTGAGGCAGACGCGGCTGCCGGTGACCGCGGTTCTGGAGGACGTGCCGATGAATCTTGGCCAAGTGGCGAGCTTTCAGGTGGGCGGAATTCTGCCTCTGCAAAGCGACGGCTTCGAAGGTGTGAGGCTCGAATGTTCAGGCCGCGGGATCTTTCTTTGCAAGCTCGGCCAAGGAGAGGGGCGATACCGCTTGGAGATCAGAAGCCCGATCCCAAACGGACCGGAGCCGACCACGCAATAATCCGGACAGCGCAGGCCAGCATACATCGGTGAGCGACGTCATCTCATGGACGAACCCACAGCCCCCCCCAACTCGCAGAGACTTGCAGAACAAATGACTGCGGCGGCGGCCGCGCCAAGTGCTGGCGCTTACCCCAACCTGAGTACGATCCTCTCGATCCCTGTCACCGTGCAGGTCGTCCTCGGGTCGACGTCGCTGCCCGTCGCAAGTCTTATGAAACTCAGTCGAGGCGCTGTTATTTCGCTCGATCAGCGCATCGGCGACCCGGTCGACATCGTCGTGAACGGACAAGTGGTCGCGCGGGGCGAGATCGTGGTTGTCGATGAAACAGCCCAGCGTTTCGGCGTCTCTCTTCTGGAGATTGTCGCACCAGCAAGCTCCGAACACGCCGCGCGCGAGTAAGGGACAACATGGGCGACGCAACGATTTCAGGTGAGCGCCTACTCAGCGGCCCGGAGAAGGCCGCCGCTCTTTTGCTTATCATGGGAAATCCGCCCGCCGCTCGGCTCCTCAAGCACCTCGATCCCCCGGATTTGCGCGTCCTTGCCCGCGCCGCTGCCGGGCTCGGCGCCGTACCGGCGACGACGCTCGAACGTCTTGTGGACGAATTCTCCGCCGATTTCTCCGTCGGCGCCGATCTGCTCGGCGATGTCAGCCAGGCGCGCAATCTGCTCGCCGAGGCGCTGCCGGCCAGCGAGGTGGAGAACCTTCTGGGTTCGGCGCTCGACGACGACGAGGCGGAGGACGTCTGGCGCGCGCTCGCGCGAGTCCCGGAGGGTGCAATCATCGGCTTTTTGGCGGCCGAAAGGCCGGCGACGGCGACCTACCTTCTTTCCAAGTTGGAACCGGCTCTTGCCGCCAGGATTGCCGGCGCATTGCCGCGCGAGCGCCGAAACGCCGCTTTGTGCGGGCTCATCGCGCCGCATGAGGTTGGACCGCTTGCTAATGAACTTGTCGAGACCGCTCTGCGCGAAGTCCTAAAGGCGCCGAAGGCGCCCAGCAGCGCTACTGAAGGTCGCGTGCGCATAGCCGGCATTATCAACAATCTCGATCCCGATGCCGCGCAGGATGTCATGCGCGCGATCGGCGAGGCGCGCCCAAAGGACGCAGCCGCAATCAAAACCATGCTTTTCAGCTTCGCCGACCTCCCCAAGCTCAGCGAGCGCGCGAGGGCGCTCCTGTTCGATCGCGCATCGATCGACATCGTCGTCATGGCGTTGCGCGGCACCGAACCAGAATTCCGCAATGCGGTTCTCTCTTCCATGCCATCGCGCGGGCGTCGCCTGGTCGAGGGCGAACTTGCCACCGGCGCGCCGGCGCCGGCCCGGGATATCGCAAAGGCCCGCAAGTCAATTTCCGACATCGTGCTCGGCATGGCGAACCGCAAGGAGATTGAAATCGGCGACGGCGCACCGGAGGATGAGGCGGCTTGAAGGGTGAGCGTCTGAATGAGCGCTGACGTCGATCCGGAGGACAAGACCGAAGAGCCAACCGAGAAACGGCTCCACGACGCAGTCGAGCGCGGACAAACTGCCTTTTCGCGCGAGGCGCCGCTATTCGCATCGCTGTCGGCCGCGCTCATCGCACTCATATTCGTCATTCCCGTACGCGCCGCCGCGCTGCTCGCCCACCTCATTGCCATCATCGACGATCCCGCCGGTTGGCGCATCAGTCGGACCGAAGACGTTCTTGCGCTGGCCGGCCCGCTCATTGCCTCAGCGGCTCAGTTCCTTGGGCCAGTCGTCGTCCTGTTGATGACGGCCGGGATCATCGCTTCCCTGGCCCAGGGCGCTCCTCGCTTCGTTCTGGCCCGGATCAGCCCCGATGCTTCGCGCCTCTCGCCGCGCAGCGGGTTTCGGCGTTTGTTTGGTATGCGCGGGCTCGTCGAATTCTCCAAGAGCCTCATGAAATTGATCGCGGTCGTCGCCGTTGCTGCGATGATGCTCGTGGGTGAGAGGGCTGCCCTTCTGACGGCAATGGACTTCGACCCGGAGATGCTGCCCGAGCAAATCCTCGACCTCGCCGTCAAAACTGTGTCCGCCGTGCTCGTGGCGACGCTCATCGTCGCGTGCGCGGACCTCGTGTGGTCCCGCGTTCTCTGGCTCCGCGACAACCGGATGAGCAAGCAGGAGTTGAAAGACGAGCTGAGGCAGGCTGAAGGCGACCGGATGGTCAAGGCGCGGATGCGTTCGCTGGGCCTCGATCGCTCGCGCAGGCGCATGCTCTCTGCAGTTCCACGCGCGACCATGGTTGTCGCGAATCCGACCCATTACGCTGTCGCCATGCGCTATGTGCGCGGGGAAGGAGGAGCGCCTATTGTCGTCGCCAAGGGCGCCGATCTGATCGCCCTTAAGATCCGCGCAATCGCCGAGACACATCAGATCCCCATCGTCGAGGACAAGCCGCTGGCGCGCTCGCTCTACCTGGCAGTCGACGTCGAGCGGCCGATCCCGACGGAATTCTATCGAGCCGTGGCCGAAATCGTGCATCTCATTCAGCAGAGGAAAGCGACATGGGCTCCCGCAAAGCACTGAGAGCCGTTCTTCATCGCGAGCGACGGCCGCTGGAGCGCGAGCGAATCATCGCCGACGCTCTGGTCGATGTAGCGACTGAATTGCGCCTGACCGACGCGGCAGAGCTGCTGGTGATGATCCGCAACGATCACGCAGCCAATATCGCGGATCTCGTCAATTCCTCGACCGAGCTCTTCTTCAAGAGCGGGACGCTGCGCTACGCTCTTTCCGCCAGCTACAGCGCGCCCTGGGACGAGACGCCGGTGGTGGCGCTCGACATGGAGTTCCGACACGCCATGGTCTCCGCCTTTTTCCGCCTGACGATCGGTCAGCGGCGTGCGGGCGTAGAGATCATCGATATTCTGTTCGACGAACACGGCCTCGATGACCGGGCCAAAGCCGAGCGCCTCTCCGCGGCTTTCGAAAGCGCGCGGCTGGAAACCACGCATTCGTAGGCCAAAGGCTTTCTGCTTCCAGGCCCCAGGTACCCGGTGCGACACGTTCCTTTGAAACGACAGTCCAACCATGGTAGGCAGTTTCGCAGCAGCAGATCCGCCGCAAGCTTCATGCAAGCCGGCAAGCCGAAGATCAGCCTCGCTCGAGTGAGGGAGCTGAATTGGCCATATATCTCTTTCAAGTCGCCTCTCAGAAGGCCGCGTGGCTCTCCGCCCGCGAGACGGCGGTAGCGAGCAACGTCGCCAACGCCAACACGCCGGGTTACAGAGCGCTCGACGTGCAGCCGTTTTCCGCCGTGCTCGACACGTCGCCGATCGCAATGGCCACGACCAATCCCCGGGACATGGCGCAGTCGGCGCCGCTGTTGGACTCGCTGCGGGAGATCGAGACGGATCCGGCCGAAGAGACCTTATCGGGCAACAACGTCAATATCGAACAGCAGATGATCAATCTCGGCGATGTCAGCCGTGACTTTTCGATGACCGGCAACATCCGGCGCGCCTTTCATCAGCTGATCCTCTCGGCGCTCAAGTGACGATGCAAGATCCTCTGCAATCCTCCCTCCGCATCGCCGCGTCCGGCCTGCAGGCGCAGTCGGTACGGCTGAAGTCGTTTCCGAGAACATAGCCAATGCCCAGTCGACCGGGTCCTCGGCCGGCGCGAACCCCTACTCCCGCAAGACCGTGTCTTTCGAGACTCAGGTCGATCGGGTTTCGGGGGCCAACCTAGTTGAGGTCAAGACGATCGGCTTTGACCGAACGCCGTTCAAGCTGGAACGCGATCCGGGCAATCCGGCCGCCGATGAAAACGGAATGGTCAAGATGCCGAACGTCGATATTCTGGTCGAGCTCGCGGACATGCGCGACGCCAACCGCAGCTACGAGGCGGATCTTCAGGTCGCCAAGCAGTCGGCCGACATGCTCAACGAGACAGTCGCCCTGATGAAAGACGCCTGAGGTCGCCCAGCGCAGAGGACCGAATGATCATCGACGCCCTATCGGCGGCGGGCGCGCCTGCCCTCAACATGAGCGTAGGCCCGGCGCAGGGAACGAGCACCCCCGCACCCGGAATGAGTTTCGAAGAGGCGCTCGGCAATGTGGTTGGCTCCGCGGTCGATGCCCTGAAGACGGGGGAGGCGGTCGCGATCCAGGGCGTGCAAGGCGCCGCGACCCCGATGAAGGTCGTCGAGTCGGTGATGGAGGCGCAGCGTTCGCTGCAATCTGTCCTCGCGATCCGCGACAAGATCGTGTCCGCCTACCAGGAGGTCGCCCGGATGGCGATCTGATCTGATCAACGTGTGAGAACGAGAAGGGGAAGGGTGACATGAGAGCGCTCGCAATCGCTGCCACCGGCATGAGCGCCCAGGAGCAGAACCTGGAGGTCATCGCCAACAACATCGCCAACATCAATACGACCGGGTTCAAGCGCTCCCGAGCGGAATTCACCGATCTCATTTATCAAACGGAGCGCCTTATGGGCGTCTCGAACCGCGGCCGCGACGCGACCATCCCGGAGGGCGCGCAGATTGGCCTCGGCGTGCGAACGGCGGCCATCCGCAGCGTCAACCTTCAGGGGGCGCTGACCAACACCGGCAACACACTCGATCTCGCGATCAACGGGCGCGGCTGGTTTCAGGTGACGACGGCTAACGGCGACACCGTCTATACTCGCGACGGCGCATTCAACACGAACCAGAACGGGCAGCTCGTCACGATGGATGGATACACGGTGACGCCCTCGATCCTGGTTCCTGCCAATGCGACGAATTTTACAATCAGTCAGACCGGCCTTGTCACGGTCACCTTGCCAGGCCAGGCCACCCCCCAGCAACTCGGACAATTGACGATCGCCAATTTCGTCAACGATGCTGGCCTGCAGG
This sequence comes from uncultured Alphaproteobacteria bacterium, assembly GCA_963772555.1. GTDB lineage: Bacteria > Pseudomonadota > Alphaproteobacteria > Rhizobiales > Beijerinckiaceae > Roseiarcus. The sequence goes on from CAVYXQ010000015.1 coordinate 185,782, forward strand.
CGCTCGGCAGCAACTATTTCCAACAGACGCAGGCTTCGGGCCAGCCCACCGTCGGCGTTCCGGGCGACACGGCCTTTGGCATCCTTCAGCAAGGCTACATCGAAGCCTCGAACGTAGACCCCGTGACAGAGATCACCAACCTCATTTCGGCCCAGCGGGCCTACGAGATGAACTCCAAGGTCATTCAAGCCGCCGACCAGATGTCAGGAACGATCTCCAATATGCGGAGCTGAACTAACGTGATGCGCTCGACCAAAGCTTTCCTCGCCTCGGTGATCGCGTTCTCATTGACGGCTGCGGTCGGATGCGCGAGCGCGCAAGAGGTCGACGCGCCGACGCCGAAAACCGTTATCTATCCTGGCGATGTGATCCGCGACGACATGCTCGACGACGCGCCGTCCGGGGGCGTGCGCGATGGCGGTGGGCCGTTCGTCGAAAGCCGCGCGCTTATCGTGGGCAAGGTCGCGCGGCTGACGCTGCTGCCGGGCCATGCAATTCCCTATGCCGGCGTCTCCAACCGCAAAGTCGTCGTCAACGGCTCAGAGGTGAAGCTGATTTACGCAGAGGGCGGGTTGCTCATCGTGACCAGCGGCGCCGCTCTGCAAGACGGTTCGATCGGCGACGTTGTTCGGGTCCGCAACAGCGACAGCGGCGTTACCGTGTTGGGCGCCGTGCAGCCTGACGGCTCGGTCAAGGTCGGCGGGGGATGATGCGCGCTTTTCTTGTCGCGCTCTGTCTCCTTGCCGCTCCCGCGGACGCAGCCCGCATTAAGGACATTTCCATATTGCGCGGCGTGCGCGACAGCCAGCTTGTCGGATATGGCCTCGTGGTCGGCCTGCAAGGATCGGGCGATACGTTTCAAAACGCGCCTTTCACCCAGCAGGCCGTGCAGGGCATGTTGCAGAACCTCGGCCTCGACGTGCATGGAATCGCGTTGCGCAACCGCAATGTCGCCGCGGTGATTGTGACAACGGATCTTCAGGCGGGCGTCGACGTCGGCTCGCGGGTCGACGTGACCGTCTCGGCGCTCGGCGATGCCCCCTCGCTGATGGGCGGGACCCTGCTGCTGACCCAGTTGCAGGGCTCCGACGGCGTCATCTACGCAAGCGCCCAAGGCGCCGTTTCGGTCACCGGGTTCGCGACCGAGGGCCAAGGCGAAACTCTGTCGCAAGGCGTTCCGACCGCTGGGCGCATTCCGAATGGCGCAATCGTCCAGCAGGGGATTGCCGCCGAGCCCGATCAGTTACGCTCGATGCTCGAACTGAAGAATCCCGACTACGCCACGGCAGTCAGGATCGTCGACGCGATTAACGCCTATTCCCGGGGCCGTTTCCGAGCGCGCGCGGCTTTTGAGGTCGACAACCGAACTGTCGAACTCTTCCATCCGCCTCAAGTCTCGTTGGCGCGGTTTATGGCGGAGGTCGGCGAATTGCAGGTCCAGCCGGACATGGCCGCACGGGTAGTGCTCGACGCGCGGACGGGAACGGTCGTGGTCGGCCAGGACGTTCAAATCTCGACGGTCGCCGTAACCTACGGAACCTTGACAGTTCGCGTCAACGAGCAGCCGCAGGTTTCGCAACCCAACCCCTTCTCGCAAGGCCGCACCGTGGTCACGCCGAACACTACGATCAACGCCGCCCAGACCGGCGGGCCGATCGCCATCGTCGGGGGCTCGAGTTTGCGCACGCTCGTCAGTGGGTTGAACCGGATCGGCGTGAAACCGCCGGGCATCATCGCGATCCTGCAGGCGATCAAGACCGCCGGAGCGCTCCAGGCCGATCTCGTCATTCAATAGGCAAGCCGCAAGGGTCAGCCCAGCGCAAGGCGCACGCGGAAAGATGCTGGCGGATCCCGAGGCCGAGGCATGTCAATCTCCGTCCTTATGCGGAAATATCTTCCAAGCATATTTACCGCTTGGCTGGCGACAGGCTTCATTGCCTCTCCAGTCTCGGCGCAGGATGGCCACCGCCTCCAAGCGCAAAAGCCGAAGGCTTCTGTTGAAAAGCCGTCCCTTGCGCCTCTCCCTCCCGAGAAGGCCGTCGAAACGGACGCGGAGCGCTACTGCGCCAACGTCGGGCCATCGATCGTCGAAGCACGCGTCGCCTGGCAAGTGAAACGATTGAGCGACCTCGATGCCCAGGTCAAGCAGCGGATCGCCGACCTGGAAAAGGCGGAAGCGGAAGCGCGCGACTGGATTGCAAAACGCGATGCGCTGATTGCGGCCGCCAGCGACGAGGTCGTCGCTGTCTACGCCAGGATGGAGCCCGAGAGCGCGGCGCGCCAAATCGGCATCATGGACGACCGGATGGCCGCCGCGATCCTCGGGAGACTGAAACCAACCGCGGCTGGCGCCATCCTCGACGAGATGGAGGCCGAGCGGGCCAGCCATCTCGAAAGCATAATCGCGGGCGGCGACGGGAAGAAGTCCTGATGCATCGCGCCCTCACGCTTCTTCTGCTTTTGCTGGCGCTTTCGTTGGCCGGCTGCTGGAACAGCCCGAACGAGTTCATGCGCGAGCCGATATTTTCGCCGGTCGGCGCAGGCCTCGTTTCGGATGAGACAGCTGCAATTCAGGGCGCACGAGCCTCTCAACCGCCGCCGGCCCAGCCGCCGCCTTCCCTGTATGCGGAGCCGCGCATCACCCACGTCGGCGACATCATGACCGTCATCATCGCCATCAACGACAAGGCGACGATCGGCAACTCGACCGACCGCTCGCAGACGACAAAGGACGGTCTTGCGATCGATTACGGCTACAATAATGGATCGGCCGCTTCGTCGTCGACGCAGCCCGCCAAGATCCTCGGCGATCTTTCCTCGAGCTCGGCTACCCAGGGACAAGGCAATATCGACCGCTCGGAGCAGATCCAAGTTTCGGTCGCCGCCGTCGTCACCCGCGTCCTTCCCAACGGCAACCTGGTCATTTCCGGTTCGCAGGAGGTGCGCGTCAATTACGAACTCCGTCAACTGACGGTCGCGGGCATCGTGCGCCCGTCGGACGTCTCGCTCAACAACACGATTGCGTACGACCATATCGCGGAGGCCCGGATCTCCTACGGCGGCCGCGGCCGGGTCAGCGATTTTCAGCAGCCGTCCTGGGGACAGCAGATCTATGACGCGGCCAGGCCCTTCTAGCTGCAGCGGACATGCCTAGTTTAACGACCCCGCAAAGGCCAAAAGCCTCGGGGGCGGGCTTGTCCCTAAGCGAGCTTGCGATCGTCGTCCTCCTTGGCGTCGTCCTGGGCGCCGCTTTCGAGACGATTCGACCGAATTTCGTGAAAGAGGGCAAACAGCCTGGAGCCCCAGTCGCGCAACCGGAGACGTCGACGATTTATGATCTTCCGCCGATCATCACCAATCTCGGCTCTCCGCAGGAGACGTGGATCCGGCTGGAGGGGTCGATCGTTTTTGACGCGAAGACGCTTCCCCATCCCGAGGCGGTCGCAGGCGAGATCGGCGACGATATCCTCGCCTACCTGCGGACGGTCACCTTGAACCAACTCGAAGGGCCGATCGGACTTCAGAGCATCCGTGAGGATCTCAAAGAGCGGGCGGCGACGCGTACCCACGGGATGGTGCGCGAATTCGTCATCCGAACCTTGGTGGTGCAATGAAACGTCCAACGGGAGCAGCAATTGCGATGCTCGTCGCGGCGTGGCCAGCGCACGCTCAGACGGTCGATCTCAGCGCGCTGATTCCCTCGGGGAGCGCCACGGCGAGCGGCCGAATTATCGAACTGGTCGCACTGTTGACTGTTCTTTCGGTGGCGCCGGGCCTCCTCATCATGGTGACGAGTTTCACCAGGTTCATTGTCGCCCTGTCTTTCCTGCGGTTTGGGCTCGGCATCCAAAGCACGCCGGCCAATCTTGTTCTTATAAGTCTGGCGCTGTTCATGACGTTCTTCGTCATGGCGCCGACGTTTGACCGCGCCTGGCAGAGCGGTCTCAAGCCGATGCTGGACAACCAGATCAGCCAGCAGGATGCGCTTGCTGCCGTCGCCGAGCCGTTCCGCGAGTTCATGCTGTCCGAGGTCAGGGAAAAGGATATCGCGCTTTTCGAGAGCCTGTCGAAGGGTCGATTCGACGTCGCCGAGCGGGACAAGGTCGACCTGAGGGTGCTCATCCCCGCGTACATGATTTCAGAACTGAGGCGCGGGTTCGAGATCGGTTTTCTGATCGTCCTGCCGTTTCTCGTCATCGATATGATCGTCGCGACGCTGACCATGTCGATGGGCATGATGATGCTGCCTCCGTCGATCATTTCGCTGCCGGTCAAGATCCTCTTCTTCGTGCTGATCGACGGCTGGAATCTGCTTATAGGCAGTCTGGTCCGCTCGACCACCTGAGCCGTTCTTCGCCAGCCTCGCGCAAGTCCTATCGCCTCAAATGGGTCGAGGCGCCGAGGAGTCCCCATGACCATCCTGAACACCAGCGTTTCGGGCATGCTTGCCGATTCGAATTGGCTCTCGTCGATCTCACAGAATGTCGCGAACGCAAACACCACGGGTTACAAGGATCTCGAAACGGATTTTTCCACCCTGGTCGATCAAGCCTCCAGCAATGCGGCTGGCGGCGGCGTCATGACCAGCATCCGCTCTCTCAACGCCCTTCAGGGCAGCGTCGTCTCATCCACGACGGCGACCAACCTCGCCGTGCAGGGTTCGGGCTTTTTCGTCGTCTCTGACGCAGGCGGCGACCTTTATCTCACCCGCAACGGCTCCTTTGTCGCCGACGCTTCGGGAAATCTCGTCAACAGCGCCGGCTATTACCTGATGGGAAGCGACGTCCAGAGCGGATCTCCGCCTCCGGCGAACGCGCTGAGCAGTCTCCAGAAGGTCAACGTAGCGTCCGCCGGCCAGACCGCCTCGCCGACGACGAGCGCATCGATTACCGCCAACCTTCCTGCGAGCGCGACGCCGATCGCGGCGTCCGATCTGCCGTCGACCAACACTGCGAGCTCGACCTATACGGATGAAACCTCGCTCGTCGCGTACGACAACCTCGGCGGCGCGCACACGATCAACCTCTATCTGGCGAATACCGGCACGAACACCTGGCAGGTCGACGCCTTCGACGCCTCGAAGGCCGCAAGCGGCGGAGGCTTTCCCTATTCCTCCGGACCGCTTGCGACGGCGACCTTGGCCTTCAATCCGGCGAACGGGACCCTATCGTCCGGCTCTCCGCTCTCATTTTCGATTCCCGGCGGGCAAACGATGAGCCTTGATCTGAGCAACCTTACGCAACTCGCCGCGAACTTCAACGTCAGCGCGGCGACCGCCAACGGCAACGCTCCAGCCAACCTCCAGGGCGTGTCGATCGGCTCGGACGGGACGCTGTCGTTCAACTATTCTAATGGCGCTTCGGTCGCGGCTTACGACGTGCCGCTCGCCAATGTGGCCAGCCCGGACAATCTGACATCCGTCAACGGAAACGCGTATTCCGCGAACTCCGAGTCGGGCCCGGTCTTCCTCGGCGCCGCCAACAGCGGCAGCTTCGGCTCGATCCAGTCCTCCTCGCTCGAAAGCTCGACCGTCGATCTCGCAACCGAACTCACCGATATGATCCAGGCGCAGAGCGCCTACGAGGCGAACTCCAAAGTCTTCCAGACTGGCGCGAACATCCTCGACGTTCTGAACGGGCTGAAGCCGTGAAGGATTGAAACGATATGAGCCTGTCCGCGGCTTTCAACATCATCAGTTCTTCCTTCGCTGCCAATGCAGGGCAGACTGCGGTCGTTTCGAGCAACATCGCCAACGTCAACACGAACGGCTATTCGCGAGAGATCGCCAACGTCGTCAGCAATTCCTACGGCGGCGTGGATGTCGCCTCGGTGACCCGCGAGGCGAACGCGGCGCTAGCCGAGCAGGTCTCGACCTCAACGGCGCAGGCCGCCGCGCAACAGGCAATCGCCAATGGCCTGGCGACGTTGGCTGGGACCATCAGCGACAGTTCCTCGGCCTCCTCGTCCACTGGCGCCGACCAGAACGGCGCATCGCCCTCGGCCATGCTCGCCAACCTGCAAGGCGCGCTCGCGACTTACGCGGATTCTCCAAGCTCTCCCTCGGCGGCCGATGCAGCCGTGACCGCAGCCCAGGCTCTCGCCGCCTCGCTGAACAACGGCAGCGCAGCGGTGGCGAGCGTCCGCGAGCAGGCTGATCAGGACATGGCCGCTTCGGTCGCGTCGATCAACTCGCTTCTCAATCAGTTCACCGCCGCGAACAACGCCGTCGTCACAGGCCTTCAGACCAACGCAAACGTTGCGAGCGCCGAAGACACGCGCGATTCGATCGTGACCCAGCTTTCGCAGCAGATCGGGGTCACCACGACCACGGCCGCCAACGGGTCGATGTCGATTTATACCGACAGCGGGGTTACCCTGTTCCAGGATACCCCGCGCACGGTCTCCTTCACCGCAACGCCGACCCTCGTCGACGGCGCGAGCGGCGCGCCGGTCACTGTCGACGGCGTGCCGGTCACCGGCGCGACTTCGCCGATGCCGATCCAGTCCGGCGCGCTCGCGGGCTATGCCGCGCTCCGGGACACGCTGGCGCCGCAATACGAGGCCCAGCTCGATCAGATCGCCGGCGGCCTCATCAACGCCTTCGCCGAAAGCGATCAATCGGCTTCGCCTACGCTTCCCTCCCTTCCGGGCCTCTTCACGACCTCCGGCGCAACAAGCCTACCCTCGATATCAGCTGCGACGGGTCTTGCCGCAGCCATCGAGGTCAACCCGACCGTCGATCCGTCGCAGGGCGGGAACGTCGATCTTTTGCGCGACGGCGGCATATTCGCACCCGGCAATCCCGCCTACACTTACAATGCGACGGGCGCGGCGAGCTACACCGGGCGCATCGACCAACTCGAGGCCGCGATCGGCGCCTCGCAGAGTTTCGATCCCGCGGCCGGGCTCGGGGCATCGGCCAGCATCGCCGACTACGCCAACGCTTCTGTCAGCTGGCTGCAAGGCGAAAACCAGCAGGCGAACAGCGCTTCGTCCTATCAGAGCGCGCTCGCGACCCAGGCGACTTCGGCGCTGTCGAACGCGACCGGCGTCAATCTCGACACGGAGATGACGAACATGCTGAACCTCGAGAATTCCTACGCCTCGACGGCGAAGCTGCTGACGACGGTCAACAGCATGTTCTCGGCCCTCCTCAACGCGGCATGACGATGAGCCCCAATTCCGTCTCGAGCCAGTATCTGGCCAACAGTCTGATCGCGCCGGTGACGCAGGCGCAGGCGCAGCTGACGACGGCGATGACCGAGGAATCAACCGGCCAGTACGCCGATCTCGGCCTTCAGCTCGGCGAGCAATCCGGCTACGAGCTGTCGCTCAGGGAGCAGGTGCAAGAGCTGCAGGCGCTGACCTCCGGAAACAGCCTCGTCTCGACCAGTCTATCGACGGCGCAGGACGCCCTGTCGGCAATTAGCTCGAGCGCCCAATCGACGGTCGACGACCTCGTGGCCTGGACGCCGACCGCCAATGCCGGCGTTTCGCTGCAGACGATGGGCCAGGCGGCGCTGCAGGGACTTATCGCCTCTGCCAACGCTACCTCGGGAGACGCCTACGTGTTCGGCGGCATCAATTCCTCGGTCGCGCCGATGACGGACTACTATTCGAGCCCGACTTCGGCCGCCAAGACCGCAGTCGATCAGGCCTTCCAAACCGCCTTCGGCGTGCTGCCGAGCGATCCGGCCGCGGCGAGCATTACGGCGTCACAGATGCAGAGCTTCCTCACCGGGCCGTTCGCCGCGCTGTTCTCGGGCGCCCCTGGAGCTCGGATTGGTCTTCGGCCTCGAGCACGAACACGAGCGCCGAAATCGCTCCGGGCGAGACGGCCGCGACCTCGACCAACGCCAACAGTCCCGGCTTCCAGCAGCTCGCCCAGGCCTACACCATGCTCAGCGAGTTCGGCGGGTCCCAGCTCAGCCTCTCGACGCAGCAGGCGGTCGCCTCCGCTGCCTCGTCGCTGATCGCGCAGGGCCAGGACTTGCTGACGAACGTGCAAGCCGCGCTTGGCTCCACTCAGAGCGCGGTGACGAACGCCAACAGTGCGATGAGTTCGCAGTTGACGATCCTGCAGAACCAGATCGGCGGCCTGGACAACGTCGACCAGAACGCGAACGCCGCGACGATCACCAGTCTGACCAACCAGATCCAGATGGCCTACGAGCTCACCGCGCGGCTGCAACAGCTCAATCTCGCGCAGTACCTGCCCGTGCCCTGAAGCCAAGGACGTCGATGTACGAATTCGCCTACAACGAAGTCATCGAGGACTCGCGCCAGACGATGCGCGCCAGCGAGCGTGCGGCGATGGACCGCGTCATCGCCATGTTGCGCGCCGCCCAGGACAAGGGCCCGCAGTCGCGCGAGCGCATCGAGGCGCTCTTCTATCTCAAGCGCCTGTGGACGATCTTTCTCGACGACCTCAGGGATCCCAATAACGAACTGCCGGAGCAGCTGCGCGCCGGCATCATCTCGATCGGCATCTGGATGATGAAGGAGATCGATCGCACCCGCCGGCGGGCGACCGACGACCTCACGCCGATGATCGAGATCAACGAACTGATCCGCGACGGGCTCAAATAGATGAACATAACGCTGCGCGCGGGCGAGCGCTTCTTCATCAACGGCGCCGTCATCCGCATCGATCGCAAGGCGTCGATCGAGCTCCTCAACGACGTGACCTTCCTCTTGGAAAACCACGTCATGCAGGCGAAGGACGCAACCACGCTGACCCGCCAGACCTATTTCGCCGTGCAGATCATGCTGATGGACCCGGGCGGCGCCGCTACCGCGGCGCCGCTGGCGAGCTCGCTGATCCAGACTGCGCTCGGCGCCTATCGCACGCCGGAGCTGCTCGCCGGCCTCCACGGCGCCGCGCAGTCGCTCGCCAAGGGGCGCAATTTCGAGGCGCTGAAGACGCTCCGAACGCTCTTTCCGCTCGAAGACCGGGAGCTAAAGCCGCCGGCCGCTGCGCCGAGCGCCGCTTGAAGAGGAGAGAAAGCCATGACAGTCAACGTCACATCCCCGGTCGCAAGCCAGCCCGCGACGTCGAGCCAGACCACCGCCGCCGCCTCGACGAATTCGCTGAGCTACAACGACTTCCTCACGCTGCTCATGGCGGAGATGAAGAACCAGGATCCGACCCAGCCGATGGACCCCGCGCAGATGGTGTCGCAGCTGGCGACGGTGTCCGAGGTCGGCCAGGCGGTGCAGACCAACCAGAGCCTCGCCTCCCTCCTCACCGCCAGCTCGCTGACCCAGGCCGAAAGCCTGATCGGCCGGACCATCACCTCTTCGGACGGCTCGACCTCGGGCCAGGTCACGTCGGTCAGCGTGACGAGCTCCGGGGCGGTGGCGACGCTCGCCAGCGGCCAGACCGTCTCGCTCGCCAACGGGGCCAGCGTGCAATGAACGAAGGCGACGCGGTCGACCTCGTTCAGTCGGCGATCTGGATGATCGTCATCGGCGCCGGCCCGGCCGTCGCCGCGGCGATGGCGGTCGGCGTCGTCATCGCGCTCGTGCAGGCGCTGACCCAGGTGCAGGAGATGACTTTGACCTTTGTGCCCAAGATCATCGCCGTCTTCGTCGCCGCAAGTCTCACCCTCTCCTTCGTCGGCGCCAAGTTCTCGATCTTCACCCAGGGGCTCTACGCCCGGATCGAGCAGGGTTACAAGTAGGCCCTCATCCTGGTCGCGACTTCGTGTTTTCAATGGCTTGGGTCCGTTTTTCTGTCACTTCTGCAACTCCGAAGTTGGGATCCTGACACCCGAGATCTCGCCCATTGGATTTGTGACTCCCAGACCGGGTCGAGTCCGCAACGTCACAGCTGGATTTAAAAAAGGTCTTTGTTCGGTTGATCTTTCGAGACGGCGAGCGATGAATTGTCCTGAAGGCGCCTCGAAGGACGCCACTTTCAGCTCCGGGGATTGCAGTTTTGGGGGGACTTCTACCGCGCACACAAAAACGAAGGCACATTGCGGCGAGGCATCGCGCATGAAGGGGGAAAACCAGCCGGGAGCTTTGCTTACCGTCCCGCCGGCTAACCTTGGCAGGACTTACGTTCCATCGGATTCTACTCACCGCGACCGAAGCAATCTAAAGAATTGTCCAAGACGAACCACAGTAAGGGGATAATCGTGGACCCCGTCCGCCTTGCAACATGCCCGATCGGATCGTGCTGCATCCGGGACAATCGCCTCGATGGTATCGCCCTGCCTTCCCCGGCGCAAGCGCCTGCGGCCGGCGGAACGCCTGCCGCTGCTTCGAGCTTCCGCCGCCGTCGGAGCGCTTGGCGCTGGTCGAGCCCCGGGGCGTTGGGCGGCCCATTGGCGTAGCTATTGATCCAACAATGAGGTGCGGCAACCGCTACGCAGCCGTATTCTACTAGGGATAGTGGTGGCCGTAGCCGCCGCCATGGACATAATGCCGCGGAGCGACGTGATAGGCGTAGCCGTAGGGATGGTGGCCGTAGCCGTAGCGGTAGCCACCGTGATAACCGTAGCCGCCGCCATGGACATAATGCCGCGGAGCGACGTGATAGGCGTAGCCGTAGGGATGGTGGCCGTAGCCGTAGCGGTAGCCACCGTGATAACCGTAGCCGCCGCCGTGGACATAATGCCGCGGAGCGACGTGATAGCCGTAGCCGTAGGGATGGTGGCCGTAGCCGTAGCGGTGGCCACCGTGATAACCGTAGCCGCCGCGATATGCATAACCGCGGCGATAACCGCCGCGGTAGACGCGATAATAGACCGAGTTGAACTGCCCTGAAGTGACGGACTGCACCGATGTTCCGTAAAGCGTAAACGCCGATGCAGGGCTCAATTCGAGCGCAAGTATTGCGCCGCCCGCGAGAGCAGCAACCGACAGGCTAGATAGAATTGACTTTGACATGAATTCCTCCGTTTGGCCCGCCCGCCAACGCTTACGCTATCGAAAGTGAACGCCGTCTGAACCGGGCCCTGCATGCGGCTCGATCAGGCTCGATCAGCCTTACAAAAACCATCGGGCCCGGAGCGAGCCGTCGAACGGGCTTGAGCCCTTCGAAGCCGAAAAAATTTTGGCCGGGCTTCCGCGGCGTTTGACGCGGCTGTTCGGCGCCGAAACTATCGGAGATTCCGCGGCGCTCGGCTCGGGCTCGCCAACGTTCTGCGGCGCTTCGGCCGGAGGCTCGACCTCGGCGAAGAGGCTGTGCGGGTCGCGCCCTCCGGCCGGCAAGCGCGAGACCGGCCGAGCTCATCGAGGACTTTCAGGGGCGCCGCATCGCCTTGCGTCGAGCCGCTGCCGCTTCGGTGCAAGGGCGCCGACCTGATCCATGCTCGCTTCTCATTCATCGCCACGAGGAGCGGTGATCGCTGAAAAAACAGAAGGTAGCACGGATTTGGAGAATTGGAAAGGAAAATGTTAGTTTTGGATTGGAGAGGTCGTCATGACCGTCGACAGCTCGCCCTTCGTCCCGCCAGCGCCACCGGTCCCCTCGAAGGATCTGCCGGTCTGGCGCCTCCTCTGGGAGTGACGCGTTCCACGCTGTCC
>CAVYXQ010000016.1:0-168348 GCA_963772555.1 uncultured Alphaproteobacteria bacterium
CCTGCTGGTCATCCTCGCCGCCTGGTATGTCGCTGCGGCGCTGATGAACGCGCCGCTGCAGCGCGACGCCTACGCCAACGCCGGACGGACCGACTATTCGACCCGGGACCTCATCGTCAATTCGCTCAACATGGAGCGGCCGAAGCTGCCTGGGCCGCATCAGGTCGTTGGCGAGCTCTACCGGCTGGTGTTCGCCACCCCGCCGACCTCCAAGCGCAGCCTCGTCTATCATGGGGCGATCACGCTCGAGGAGACGCTGATCGGCTTCGGCGTCGGCGCTGCGCTCGGAATTGGTCTCGCTGTCGTCATCGTGTCGATGCGCTGGCTCGAACGGTCGATGATGCCGTGGATCGTCGCCTCGCAGACGGTGCCGATCATTGCGCTCGCGCCGATGATCGTCGTCATCCTCAACCAGTTCAACGTCACCGGCGTTGCGCCGAAAGCGGCGATCGCGGCCTATCTCTGCTTCTTCCCGATCACCGTGGGCATGGTCAAAGGCTTCCGCTCGCCCGACCCGCTGCAACTCGATCTCATGCGCACCTATTCGGCGACGCGAGTTCAGACATTTCTCAAGCTCCGCGCGCCGGCGAGCGCGCCGTTCTTTTTCGCCAGCATGAAGATCGGCGCGGCCGCGGCGCTGGTCGGCGCGATCGTCGCTGAAGTCACCAAGAGCGAGGACGGGGGCCTCGGCGCCCGTTTGCTGGCCGGCTCCTACTATGGCCAGACGGTGCAGATCTGGGCGGCCTTGTTCACCGCGGCGGCGCTATCGGCCGCGCTCGTCGGCGCCATCGGCCTCGTCGGCCGGATAACCGAGCGTCGCATGGGTTTCGTTCCATGACCAGCCGCCGGCTCGCTGGCCTCCTGCCGCCGCTCGCCTTTGGCCTCGCGGTGCTGACGTTGTGGGACCTCGGCGTCAGGCTTCTCCACGTGCCGCAGATCATCCTGCCGCCGCCTTCGGCGATCGCCGTCCGGTTTGCGACCTCGATCCCGACGCTCGCCGCCGATTTCTGGCAGACGATCAAGGGCGTTCTCGCGGGCTACCTGATCGGTTGCGGCGCCGGCCTCGCGGTCGCCATCCTCGTCGACCGTTCGCAGTTCCTGCAGCGCGGCCTTTTGCCGCTCGGCAATCTCGTCTCGGCCCTGCCGATCGTCGGCATCGCGCCGATCATGGTGATGTGGTTCGGCTTCGACTGGCAATCGAAGGCTGCAGTCGTGGTCGTCATGACGTTCTTCCCAATGCTGGTCAACACGGTCGCGGGGCTCGCCAGCGCCGGCGCCATGGAGCGCGACCTGATGAAGACCTATGCCGCGGACTACCGGCAAACGCTCATGGCGCTCAGATTGCCCGCCGCCCTGCCCTTCGTCTTCAACGCGCTCAAGATCAATACGACGCTCGCCATGATCGGGGCCATCGTCGCCGAATTCTTCGGCACGCCAACGGTCGGCATGGGCTTTCGCATTTCGACCGAGGTCGGCCGTCTCGGCATCGACATGGTGTGGGCGACGGTCCTGGTCGCTGCGCTGACGGGCTCGCTCTTCTATGCGCTGATCGCCGGCGTCGAGCGCCGGGCGACGTTTTGGCATGCATCCTATCGCCGGAGGGATGCCTGAAGCGTCTCGCCGCGGGTTGCCTCGCGCGGCGAAGGGGAGGTCGAGGCTCAACTGGAGGATAAAAGGTGAAGAAATCTCTGTTTGCATTCGTAGGCGCCGCGGCGATCCTCGCCGCGGGCGTGGCGCATGCGGCCGACAAGGTCACGCTGCAACTGAAATGGGTCACCCAGGCGCAGTTCGCCGGCTATTACGTCGCCAAGGACAAGGGCTTCTACAAGGAAGAAGGCCTCGACGTGACGATCAAGCCCGGCGGGCCTGACATTGCGCCCGAGCAGGTGCTGGCGGGCGGCGGCGCCGACGTCGTCGTCGACTGGATGCCGGCGGCGCTCGCCGCGCGCGAGAAGGGCGTCGAGATGGTCAACATCGCCCAGCCGTTCAAGCACTCGGGCCTGGAACTGACCTGCCGCGCCGACACCGGCATCAAGACCCCGGCCGACCTCAAAGGCCGCACGCTCGGCGTATGGTTCTACGGCAACGAATATCCGTTTCTCAACTGGATGAGCAAGCTCGGTCTCAAGACCGACGGCTCGCCCGCCGGCGTCAAGGTGCTGAAGCAGGGCTTCAACGTCGACCCGCTCCTCCAGAAGCAGGCCGACTGCATCTCGACCATGACCTACAACGAATATTGGCAGGTGATCGACGCCGGCTACAAGCCCTCGCAACTCGTCGTCTTCAAGTACGAGGACCAGGGCGTGGCCACCCTCGAGGACGGCCTCTACGTGATGCAGGACAAGCTCAAGGATCCCGCCTTCGTCGACAAGATGGCCCGTTTCGTCAAGGCGTCGATGAAGGGGTGGGACTACGCGCGCGCCCATCCCGAAGAAGCGGTGAAGATCGTGCTCGACAACGACGTGACCGGCGCCCAGACTGAACATCACCAGGCGCAGATGCTGGGCGAGATCAACAAGCTTACCGAAGGGTCCGACGGCCGCCTCGACAAGGCGGACTACGAGCGCACCGTCAAGACGCTGCTGACCGGCGGGTCGGACCCGGTCATCTCCAAGGAGCCGACGGGCGCCTATACGACGGCGGTGACCGACAAGGCGCTCGGCAAGTAGCCTTCGCCTTCGCTCTCCCGTAGGGCTTCCAGATGCCCTACGGGAGAGACCTTCTCAGGAAGGAGAAGCGCGCTCCCGTGCGGCGATCGGCCCGCCCGCGGCGACTTTGTGGAACCGGCCGCCTGTGGCCTGAATACGGCGCCGGTTTGCCAAATCTGCCGCTCTCGTGGTAGCGACAGGCTCCCTGAACCGAGAGCCGTGCATGAAGTCCGACCAGACCGAGCTTGAACGAAATCCGGTCGCCGACAACTCCCGCTTCACTTTTGTTCTCGTCAAGCCGAGCCATTACGACGACGACGGCTATCCCATCCAGTGGTTCCGCTCGGCGCTGCCGTCGAACACGCTCGCCTGCATGAACAGCCTCGCCGAGGACGCCCGCCGGCGCGAGGTGCTCGGACCCGGGGTGGCGCTTTCGATCGAGACCTATGACGAGACCAACCGGCGGGTGCTGCCGAGCCGCATCATCCGGGACCTCCAACGCCGGGGCGGCCGCGCGCTCATCGGCATCGTCGGCGTGCAGTCCAACCAGTACCCGCGCGCGGTCGATCTGGCGCGGGAGTTCCGCGACGCAGGGCTTCTGGTCTGCATCGGCGGCTTCCACGTCTCGGGCTGCATCGCCATGCTTCCCGAAATGCCGTCCGAACTCCGCGAGGCGCAGGCGCTCGGCATCTCGCTGTTCGCCGGCGAAGCGGAGGAGCGCCGGCTGGACGAGGTTCTCCTCGACGCCTGGCGCGGCGAGATGAAGCCGCTCTACAACTTCATGGACCAGCTGCCCTCGCTCGAGGGCGAGCCCGCGCCGATCCTGCCGCGGAAGCACGTGTTGCGCACCTCCGGCACCTATTCGAGCATCGATCTCGGCCGCGGCTGTCCCTACCAGTGCTCGTTCTGCACGATCATCAACGTGCAGGGACGCAAGAGCCGCTTCCGCACGCCCGACGACCTCGAGCAGATCATCCGCGCCAACAAGGCGCAGGGCATCGACCGGTTCTTCATCACCGACGACAATTTCGCCCGCAACACCGATTGGGAAATCCTGCTCGACCGCGTCATCGAGCTCAGGGAGCGCGAGGGCATTCATGTCGGCTTCACCATCCAGGTCGACACGCTCTGCCACAAGATCCCCAATTTCATCGAGAAGGCGACGAAGGCCGGCGTCAAGCGCGTCTTCATCGGCCTCGAGAACATCAATCCTGAAAATCTGATCGCAGCGAAAAAGCGCCAGAACAAGATCACCGAATATCGGGTCATGCTGCAGAAGTGGCGGGCGCACGGGGCGATGACCTACGCCGGCTACATCCTCGGATTCCCGGCGGACACGAAAGAATCGATCCTGCGCGACATCGAGATCATCAAGCGCGAATTGCCGCTCGACATTCTCGAGTTCTTCTTCCTGACGCCGCTGCCCGGCTCCGAGGACCACAAGACCCTCTTGAAGAAGGGCGTGTGGATGGACCCCGACATCAACAAATACGATCTCAATCACCGGGTGTCGCATCACGGCAAGATGTCGGACGCGGAGTGGGAGCAGTCTTATCGGGCGGCGTGGGATTCGTTCTACACGCCCGAGCACATGCTGACGATCTTCAAGCGCGCCGCAGCGATCAAGAACGGGCGGCCGAAGCAGATCGCGAGCACGGTCATGTGGTTCAAGCTGATGATCGACCACGAGGGGGTCCATCCGCTCGAGGGCGGCGCCTTCCGGCTCAAGTTCCGCCGCGACCGCCGCAGCAGACTCAAGCGCGAATCGCCGTTCGTCTTCTACCCGCGCTACGCCGCCGAGATCGCCGTCAAGGCGGGAAAGTACCTCCGCTTCTTCCTGATGACGCGGCGCCTCCTGAAGCAGGCGCTCGAAGCCCCGGACCGCTGGAGCTATAGCGACATCGCGATCGAGCCGCCGCGCGAGGACGAGTTCGAGCAACTTGAGCTCTACCACGCCACCAGCGGCGGCGAAGCGGCGCTGGCGCGAATGAAGCTCAACGACAGCATTCGCGCCGCCGCGCCCGCCGCCGCAGCCGCGGCGGAGTGACCCGCGAGACGGGGGCTGACGTTCGAAGGCGCAGGAAATCTTGCCGATCCTTGCCCCGTGGGCTGGTTTCCGACAGGTTGGCGGAAAGCAAGCCGTTCCGCCTGTTCATCCCTGATAATCGCTGATAATCCCTGCCAATCGCGAAATCGCTCCGGCCGCGCCTTGAGCGATTGCTGAAATCCATGGCATTTCATGTGTTTGAGCGGATCTTCTCTGACGGCAGGGAAACACCGAACAGGGAACTTGTTTTCCCTGTTCCGCCCCATAACAGCGAATGCGACAGGGAGGAGCGCGCGCAGCGGAAAACCGACCTGGCGGGTCGGGCGAGTGCGCGATCGTCAAGAAATTCTAAACCCCGCCGACGGGGCGGCCCCGCTGCGCCAGATGCGCCTTGCCTCGGCGATGCCGCGAGGCTCAGTCCGAATTCCACGAACGCGCATGAGCCCGGCCGGGGCGGGGAGACGGGAACGCGCCCCAGGCTAATTCAGCACCCGCTTGCCATGCGGCGAATCGAGCGAAAAGGCCGGGATGGCGACGTTGAAGCTTTTCCCGTCCTCGCCGACCATCCGGTATTCGCCGACCATGACGCCGCTCGGCGTCCCCAAGGGACAACCCGAGGCGTAGCGGAAGGCTTCGCCTGGCTCGATCGTCGGCTGTTCGCCGACGACGCCCGGACCGCGCACCTCCTGCTGGCGCCCCTCCGCATCGGTAATGCGCCAGTAACGCTCCATCAGTGTCACCGGCTTGTCGCCGAGATTGGCGATCTCGATGTCGTAGCGCCAGAAATAGCGTTGCTCGTCCGGATCGGAGCGGTCCGGTTCGAACTTCGGTTCGACGCTGACTTTGACCCGGTGGGTGACTGCCTCGTACATGGGAGCGACACTTTGGCGTCGGACTGTGGCGCGTCCATGTCGTTCATCGGCTGCCGCCGGTCGCGCGACCGGGCGGCGGCCGACCCGGCAGGAGCCCCGGACGAAATGAACGACGAACGTCTCGCCAAGGTCAAGGCCCTGCTGGCGCGCCTCATCGCTTTCGACAGCGTCAGCGATGTGTCCAATCTGCCGCTCGTCGACTTCGTCGAGGCCTACCTCGCCTCGCTCGGCGTCGAGTCGCGCCGCGCGCCGAACGCCGCCGGCGACAAGGCGGCGCTCCTGGCGACCATCGGCCCGCGGGTCGACGGGGGCGTCGTTCTCTCCGGTCACACCGACGTCGTCCCGACCGAAGGCCAGGCCTGGACCGGCGACCCCTTCGCGCTCCGCCAGGCTGCCGGCCGCCTCTACGGCCGCGGCGCCTGCGATATGAAGGGCTTCGACGCCTGCGTGCTGGCGATGGTTCCGGCGTTCCGCGCCGCGCCGCTCAAGCGTCCCGTTCATATCGTCCTCAGCTACGACGAAGAGACGACCTGCCTCGGCTCGCGCGACGTGATCGGCTGGTTCGGCTGCGACGAGCCGCGGCCGGGCGGGGTCATCGTCGGCGAGCCGACAATGATGGCGGTCGCCGACGCGCATAAGAGCATTGCGACGTTCCGGACCCTCGTCACCGGGCATGAGGCGCATTCGGCGCTGCCGGCGCTCGGGGCCAACGCAGTCGCGGCGGCCGCCGACGTCGTCAGCGAGATTGGCCGGCTGGCGCGCGACTACGAAGCGGGCCCGCTCGACCCGCGCTTCACGCCGCCCTATTCGACCTTGCATGTCGGCATGATCCAGGGCGGCACGGCGCGCAACATCCTCGCGCGCGAATGCGCCTTCCACTGGGAGTTTCGCGGCCTGCCCGGGGTCACGACCGCCTCGGCGCTGGCGAAAGTGCAAAGCTTCGTCGATGCGGTCGCCCTGCCGCGGCTCAGGCGCTTCGTCGACACGCCGACGATCGCCACTGCGATCGAAGTCGATGTTCCGCCGCTCGCCGCGGCCCCCGGCTCGGCCGCCGAAACCCTGGCGTTGCGCCTCAGCCGCTCGAACGACCGGATCGCCGTCTCCTTCGCCACCGAGGCCGGGCATTTCCAGCGGGCGGGCCTGCCGACCGTCGTCTGCGGACCGGGCTCGATCGCCGAGGCGCACAAAGCCGACGAATTTGTCGACGAGGTGCAGCTCGCCGCCTGCCTCGCCTTTCTCGAAGGCCTCGCGGACGAGCTGTCGCGGTAGGCCTATAGCGAATGGCGTTCGCAGAGTATCGGTCAGCGCTGAGCGCGCCCCGCCACACTTGCGGGATAGCGAAAGCGTGACTCTCGGCAAACCGCCGCAACAGGCGGCCGGAGTCGACGTATTGCTCCCGTCGCCGATCGGGTTCAAGGACGGGAAAAGTTGGGTGGAAGCAGACCTTTACGCACCTGATTTCTGCACCGCGTAACCCATTGATTTCGTTTGCGGCGACTCGTGGAGCAAAAATCTTGCAGACCGTGCGAAAACTCGGCGGCACGCTCTGTGGTGCTCAGATTTCGGGGCCTGTAACCGCGCAGATCAGAAAAAATCGCGAAAATCCGCCTTCTGCGCGACCGTACAGAACACCGCGCCGAGTTTTCGCACAGTCTGCTTGATTTTTGCACCAGCCGCAACGTCTGCAAAGAGTTCGATTTGACCACTTTGCCCAACCAGCGGTGAACCCGCGCTTCTTGCGCAGAGCAGACACAGCAAATCGCCGGTGGACGGCGGGGAGTTCTGCCGTCCATTGGTCGCCGCGCAACGGCAAGATTTCACCGAAGCTGTCTTTCGATTTTCGAGCCCGGCCCATGCGTACCGATAACATTTGGCCGCGACCGTTTGGCGAGTGGACACTTGCCGTGCGTCAGGCTAGCTTGGCGCGCCGCGATGGTAGCGACGCGAGCGACCGCGCCATTTGGCCAAATTCTTGGGACGGTTCTGGGTCGTCCGATTGACAGGCGAACCTCGTGAAGGTGCGGATCGCGGAAGGAAGGCGGGCTGCGATATCGACCCAAGTCGTAACGCCGGGGATGTCCGCTTGCAGGCACTTGTCCGCTGCAAGGGTCGCCGGCGACCTGCTGCGCATCAGTCGTGCGATACAGACAGCCCCGCGAGTAGCGGAGCGTACGCGGCGAGCCTGCGGGATATGAACTCGGTGAAGAGCCGTACGCGCTTCGTCTTGCGTGTCTCCCCCTGTGTGAGAAGCCAGAGCGTTCCGTACATGTGCAGGTCGGCGCCCGGCACCCTCACCAGTAGGGGGTCGGCATCGCCAATGAAGCACGGCAGTGTCGTCATCCCGAGCCCTTGCCGTACCGCAGCGATCTGCCCCTCGGCGTCCGTGATCCTGAAGGGAACCCCCGTGGCGCCAACCTCACCCTCGCTGGCCCAATCCGGAATTCCATGAATGCTTATGACGATCCACCGGATGGGATCGGGCGCGCCCGCACGCCACGCGGCTAGTCGATCGCGAGACATGTAGACGCCGCCGAACAGCTCGGGTCCCTTCAGGCCGTGAAGATTGAGCGGCAGGGTTTTGCGGTCGTAAACGACGCGGATCGCGACATCGGCCTCTCGGTTGGTCAGATTTGCCAGCCCGCCGGACGACAAGATATCCATCTCGATGTCCGGATGCAGACGCGCGAAATCAGCGAAGTCCGGCATGAGCAAGTGTGTCGCTAAGGGCGGCGCCAGCGTCACCCGCAGAAGCCCGCGCACGCTCTCGTCGCGACCGAAGATGCGCGTCTCCAGCTGATGCGACGACGCTTCCATCTGGTTCGCGAGCTCGAGGACCTCCTCGCCGGCAGCCGTCAGGCGGGAGCCCGAAGGCAGCTTTTCGAACATGTGCGCCCCGAGGCGTTCCTCGAGCTGGGCGATGCGTCGCAGCACGGTCGAGTGATTCACCCCGAGGCGCTCGGCGGCAGCCCGCACTGAGCCTCCGCGCGCGACGGCAAGAAAGTAGCGAACATCATCCCAGTCGATCATGGCGCAACCCGGCGCCGCGCGGTGCGCCTGCCAAAGCCCCTATCTGACACATCGAACAGCCGAACGGGCGGTCATCATAGCCTATGCCGAGAAACGCGGTCCAATTTCGAACGGCGGACTTCGATCGTCGCGGCTGGCGTAGTCGTTCAGCCGGATCGAATTTGCACCACCGATATGCGCGCTTCCGCACTGAACGCCTGACGCCGGCGAACCCATCTCCAGGTTCTCGCAGCCTCCTCGAACAACCAGAACGGAGCCTCAAAGGAGAAGTCATGGGAAAGCTAGACGGTAAGGTAGCAGTCATCACGGGTGGAACGAGCGGCATGGCGCTGGCGAGCGCCAAGCTTTTCGTTGAAGAAGGAGCCTATGTTTTCATCACGGGCCGAAGGCACGAGGTGCTCGACGAGGCCGTCAAGCTGATTGGCCGGAACGTGACCGGCGTGCGCGGCGACGCGGCCAATCTCGACGACATCGATCGTCTGTTCGACACGGTCAAGCGGGAAAAGGGCAGCATCGACGTCCTGTACGCGAGCGCCGGCATGGGCGAAGCCGTCCCGCTCGGCGAGATTACCGAGCAGCAATTCGACGCGACCTTCGGCCTGAATACGCGCGGCACGCTGTTCACGGTTCAGAAGGCGTTGCCACTGTTCAACGACGGCGGATCGATCTTCATGACCGGGTCAGTTGCTTCGGTGAAAGGTTTTCCTGGTTACAGCGTGTATGCGGCGAGCAAGGCGGCGTTACGCTCATTCGCACGCACGTGGCTCAACGAACTGAAGGGCAGGAATATCCGGGTGAACGTGCTGAGCCCGGGGCCGATCGCCACACCGATGCAGGACCAAGTTCTCCCCGAGGAGGCGAAGCGGATGTTTGAATCCCTGATCCCACGGGGAAAGATGGGTCGTCCCGAGGAAATCGCGGCGGTCGCGCTGTTTCTGGCTTCAGACGATTCGAGCTTCGTGAATGGGGTGGATTTGTCTGTCGACGGCGGCTTCTCGGCCGTCTGAATTCGCGCCGATGAGATCGGACACAATCCGACATAAGGAAAACGGAGAGATTCGATGAGCACCGAACAGAATGTTCAGATTGTGAAGAATTTCTTCGCAGCAATGGGCAGCACCAATAAGCAAGCTCTGCTGGCGCTGGTTGCGGAAGATATTGAGTGGATCATTCCGGGCGAGAACTGGCCGCTGGCCGGCACGCACCGCGGGCGCGCGGGATTGGCGGATGTGCTTCAGAAGGCGTCCGAAGAGGTGGAAACGACATACCCAGCGCCGCCCGAATTCGTCGCGCAGGGAGACCGGGTTCTGGTCGTCGGCGTGGCGACCGGGAGAATCAAAGCCACGAATAGGACGTTCAAGGACGATTGGGTCTTCGCCATCACCGTTCGAAACGGCAAGCTGACGAAGATCCAGGAGTATATCGACACGCAGGCCCTGGCGCGGGCCTCGCAGATGGACGCGTCCGGGCCGGCGTAGCGCCGGCCATCTGCGGCCATCGGGTCGGGGCAACCGGTAGGTCAGCCGTGGATCGCCCCCCGCACGCCGCGCGCTCGTCGAATGCCCAACCGTAAAGGAGATCCCCGATGTACGACCAATCCAAGCTATCCGAATTGATCCGATTCGCACGAGTTCGATGCGGGCTCCACCGTCATCGACGTTTACCCAGGCGACGGCGACTGGACCCGTCTCTTCTCTGACATCGTGGGACCCGAAGGACGGGTCACCAGCTTCGTGCCGGCCGAAGTCGCCCACTTCAAGAACGATCCGGTCGGGCGCATGCGGACGCTTGCGAAGGAGCCGGGCCGAGAGAACGTCGAAGCCGTCTCGGCGGACCTCGTGGCGATGCCGGAGGCCACGCAACCAGCGGATGTCCTGTGGCTGCACCTGTTCTACCACGATCTCCACACCGCGCTGATCCAGGCCAGGGGCGCGACGGCGGCCCACTTCAATCGAGCTGTCTACGAGCGGCTGAAGCCCGGTGGGTCCTACGTCATCGTAGACCACGCCGCCGGCGTCGGGGCGGGCACGAGCGACGCCCAGTCGCTGCATCGGATTGAGCCTGCGTCCGTTCGCGAGGAGGTTGAGGCGGCCGGCTTCGCACTGGACGCGGAAAGCACCGTGCTCGCGAACAAGGATGATTCGCACTCGATCAAGGTGTTCGATCCCTCGATCAAGGGCGAGACCGATCGCTTCGCCTATCGGTTCGTGAAGCCCTGACAGGCCCCGGCGCCGCGTTCATGCTGACCTCCCCAGTCGCTGCAAACAAGCCCATCGAAGACATCGAGGCAACCCCGATGGCCTGCGGATCACGCCAATGGTCGCGATCTTCAAGTCCGAGAAGGAGAAAAGCGCATGAGGATTCGAGGCCGGCCCTTGCGTACCGAATACATTTGGCTGCGACCGTTCGGCGAGTGGGACACTTGCCGTGCGCCAGCTAGCTTGGCGCGCCGCGGTGGTTGCGACGCGAGCGAACGCGCCTGCACGAGTATGCTCCGCGAAGCATACGAGGCCGCCCTTCGCAATCCCGTCCTGATGGTTGGCGGTGGCGCCGTCGAAACAATTGCCTCCAAATCACCGGACGCCACTTTGCGATTTCGAACTTCGTCCGCATCCGCGAGGCGACTGCGCGAGGACCTCCGCCACTGAGATCCGCGGTCGCTAGCTCTGCATATTGCAGTTCCCCAGCGGTCTCGTTATCGCAATTGTTGACGGCGAAATTACTACCCGCGGCATCCCACCCTGCACAGGCGCCGTCGCTCAAGTCAAAGGGCGGCCGAAGCCGCCCTGCACGCTTGCACAAGCCTTAGGTTCAGGCGGCCAATTTGCTGGCGCTGCCCCTTGCCGTTGATTTCGCGGCGCTGCCCTCAACCATGCGCACTACGGTTTCGAGGTACTCGCGAGCGGTCGGGCTGCAAAGATCCGAGAGGCGGAGCCATTGGCCGGGACCGTTCTCCTCCAGGGCGTCCTGCGGCGCGCCGAGCTCTCTCGCGCGGTCGACCTGGCTGCGGATAAGCGACGACTGGTAGCCGACAAAGTGGCACCAGGCGCGCATGTAGAGGTAGTCGCGCAAATCCTTTGATCTCATTCTGAGCCCTCCTTTTCGGCCCACCCAAGTCCAATCGAGCCCAACGCGTCGCCCGGGTTTGTCAACCCAGGCACAAACCCGCATATGCGCTAACCTCCGCGGTCAGCGCCCATGTCCCAGTCAGTTTCGAATTGACGCCCGATCGTGTCCCGGCTTACGAACAGGACTTAAACCGCGAGTCCCTTCGCGGTCGCCCACACAGTCCCTACGCAAGCCAACGCATATCGAGACACAGACAATGACGAGAGTCAAGTTACGACAACCGCAGAGTTGCGCTTTCTTGTGTTTATTTCAACGGACGCTAGGTTAGCGTCGGTCAAAGTCAACGACGTCAACCTAAATACTTACACTCTTGCAGTGATGATGCCGGCGGATAACAGGATTTTCGCGGTCAGTGGACCGCTGACCGCCGCGCTATGACGAGGCCGTCGCACGCGTGAAACGCCAGGCGGACCCGTACACGGCCAACGGCGGCGCGATCGACATCAGCGTGACCGCGAAGGAACTTGATGCGCCCCACGCCGCGGCGCCCGGCTCCGCCGCAGTCACTTTGGCTTGAAGCTCAGCCGCTCGAGCGAGCGGATCGCCGTCTCCTTCGCCACCGGGGCCGGGCAGTTCCAGCGGGCGGGGCTGCCAACCGGTCGTCCGCGGACCGGGCTCGATCGCTGAGTCGCATAAGGCCGACGAATTCGTCGACGAGGCGCAGCTCGCCGCTTGCCTCGACTTTCTCGAGGCTCTTGCCGACGAGCTGTCGCGGTAGCGCTTACGGCGTATGCGTCAGATGGGACCGGTCATCCCTGAGCGCGCCGTAGGCAAAAGCATAGCTCTCGGCGCTCGTCGTCGGATGCGCGCTTCCCTTTGCGACCGCCTCAAACTGGAGGCTTTCGGACCACGCCGTCCAGAGTCGAGCGGACCATGGCTGCGAGCTCCGCGGGATGGAAAGGTTTTCGCAAAATCGGGGCGCCCTCGCCTAAAGATTGCAGGATATTGTCATCCGCGTAGCCGCTGACGAAGAGCGTCGGCACGTTGCCCAAACGCTGCCATGCAATTTGCGCGAACTCGGCCCCATTTCGCCCTGGCATCGCAAAATCAACGATCATGAGGTCGGGCTTGAATTCCTCGAGCGCTTCGAGCGCATCGCTCGCGGAGGGACGGCCGGTAACCACATATCCCATCTCGGACAATATTCCCGCCAGGACCGCTCTAACATCGTTGTCATCATCGACAATCAAAACCCGTTCTGAGCGCGGCAGAACGACAGTGTCCTCCAGTTCGGGCGCGCCCTCAGGTTCCATTTTAGAGCGGCGCAGCGATAAGAGAACTTCGGTTCCTTTTCCGATTTCGCTCTCTATTGAAACATCGCCTCCCAGTTGATGGACAGTCCCGAAGACCTGCGACAGACCGAGACCGGTCCCCTTACCGGCGGGCTTCGTGGTGAAAAAGGGATCAAAAGCACGCGACGCGGTCTCCGGGGTCATTCCGCAACCGGTGTCGGCAACCGAAACGATGACAAAGCCCTGATCCTGCGGGTCAAGGAACGAACGCAAAGTTATCATCCCGCCTTCAGGCATTGCGTCTCGAGCGTTAATACAAAGATTAAGGATCGCGAGCTCCAACTGATTAGCGTCCGCGGTTGCCGGCGGAAGGTTCGCGTCGAGGTTTTGGCGAATCTCGATGTTTGGCCCCAACGTCTGGTTGAGGATCGGATACATTCCCTCGATTAATGCGTTCACATCGACGGCTGTCGCCGCCAGTTTCTGAGTGCGCGAGAAGGCAAGGAGTTGTGACGTCAGCTTGGCGCCGCGGTTCGCAGCTTTGAGCCCGTTCTCGGCGAGCTGGGCGATTCGGACGTCTCCCGCTTTCGCCCTGATCAGCTCCAAGTTGCCGATCACCGCGGTCAGTAGGTTATTGAAGTCATGCGCCAGCCCACCGGTCAATTGCCCTATCGCTTCCATCTTCTGCGCCTGAACAAGCGCCTTCTCCGCTTTCTTCCGCTGGGACATCTCGTCCCTCAGGCGCGCAACCGCGTTCATCAGTTCTGACGTACGCTCGTCGACCTTCCTCTCGAGCGTCGCGTTCAATGACCGAAGATCATCTTCGACCCGCCGAATTCTCAGCAGCGAATTGATCGCGGCAGCCAGCTCAAGTCGCTCGGCAGGCTGCAGCAAATAAGAGTCGGCCCCCGAATCGAGGCCGAACGTTCGGTGCTCCGCGGTGGTGAACGTCGCAGAGGTCATCAGCACCATAACTTCCGGCCATCTGTCTTTTATGGCGACGCAGACCTCGGTTCCGTCCATGTCCGGAAGTTGCACATCCAACAGGACGATCGCAGGCCTTTGGTCTTCGATGACGCGCAAGGCCTCTCCGCCGGAGGCCGCCTCAAGGACAACGAAGCCGCTCATCTCCAAGTCCCGCGTCTTGACGTACCGCGGCGCCTCATTGTCGTCTACATTGAGTACAGTGGCCGAACGGTTCTCTGTCATGGCGCAGCCTAGGTCACTTCGCTGAGTAACAAGGAAACGCTTTCGCGCGAGATCATGTCCTTGGAAATCACTCTAGTTCCCTGCGGCAGTCTCGCCTTCAATTCGGCATTGACAGTCAGGGAAGTCGAAATAATTACCGAAATCATCTTCGTTTGCTCGTCGCTCGCCAATTCCTGAAGAACAGTGAACCCGTCGATCGATGGCATCTGAAGATCGAGCATAATCACATCCGGCGCTTCCGTTCGCGCCAATTTCAGTCCTTCCTCCCCGTCCTTCGCCTCCAAGAGGCGATATCGGGGCTCGCCGCTGATGATCTGCCGCATTACGTACCGGAAAGTCTCGTCGTCATCGACAAGGAGGACGCGCTTCGACGATCGCTTGGAGTCCATGCCGTGGGCTTGGATCGGGCGATCGCCCGTCGACGTTGGAACCGACAGGATGAAGACCGATCCCTTCTCCAATTCGCTTCTGACGGTCAGGGTTCCACCCAGCACTTCTGCGAGCGAGCGCGAAAGAGAGAGCCCGAGGCCGGTTCCCTTGACCTTCCCGTGTAGTCTGGTTTCCACCTGAGTGAACTCTTCGAAAATACGTCCCTGGTCCGCCGCCGCAATTCCTATTCCCGTGTCCTTAACGGAAAAATTAACACGGCGGTCGTGGCGGCTGTACTCCGCCTCCACTCTCACCTCTCCCATTTCCGTAAACTTGAGCGCATTTGAAATGAGGTTTCGCAGAATTTGAGATATCTTTGCTTCATCTGCGTATAAATCGGGTATTCCATTCGCCGCTCCGAATATCAATTCGACAGATGGGTTGGTAAGAAGCGGCCTCAAGGCGCCCCTAAGCCCACCAAATAGATCATGTACAGAAAACAAATTTGGTTTTACATCGATTTTTCCCGCCTCTACCTTAGACAGGTCTAGCATGTCATTGACAAGCTCCAACAGTCCTTCCGCCGAACGTCGAATATATCCGACTTGACGCTCCTGCTCAGGTGTCAAGTCGCCATCAATTCGATCCAACAGCAGCCGCGAGAGAGCCAAGACAGAGTTCAGCGGAGTTCGAAATTCATGACTCATATTCGAAAGAAATCGCGTTTTAAGCTCGCTGGCCTTGCGCAATTGCTCCGCTCGCTCATCGAGCTCGGCGTAGAGAGCAACGACGCCGCGATTTGTGTCTCCGAGCTCCTGGTTTAGTTCTTTGCTCTCGTCCTCTTTTCGTCGGATCTCTTCCAACGCTTGAATGAGTTCGCGGTTCTGCTCTCGTAACGCGACCAGCGGGTCGACGGCATTATCCTTTCCCAGCAGCTCTGTGATCCTGGCCAGCCGAGTCCGATCGACTCGTTCCCTACGAGTTGGCAGGGTCATGCCGACCGTCACGGTCGTTCCCTTGTTGACTTCCGACGTGATGTCGAACCTGTCCATCAGACGCCGCGCGCCGATGAGACCGAGGCCCATTCCCGTGGCCGATTGATAATTGCCGCTCAGCACGTCATCGAGGTTTGCGATGCCCGGCCCGGAATCGGAAACGTGAGCCAGAAAAACCTGCGGCGACGGATCAAGCTCTATAGAGAATTCCACCTCGCCGCTGCCGGCGTAATTGAACGCGTTGCGCGCAAGTTCGGAGACCGCTGTCGCCATTCGAGTCTGATCACGCCGTTCAAAGCCAATCGATTCGGCGAGATTGCGGGCTCGCTGTCGGGCGGCGACGACGTCGCCTTCCGACCGGATCCGAGATCGGATGATTGGCAGCGCCCTAGGAGAGCGCATTGTCGAATTCATCGGCGCCGATCGTCGTTCCCAGGGGTTACTCCTTTAGCGTTTTGACGCGTCACAACTGGCCCTAAAGGGAATGGATCAAATGCGCGGCCAAAGCGCAGTTAAGTTCGATAACCAACCCATATCTCAATTCCAGCGCAAATTGGACAATTCTGGGGAGCCCCGGTCTTCCCGAGGGTTGCGCCGGCGCGCGGATATGTGACCTAGTCCCCGCATACGTCGATAATTGGAGGTCCATATGCCAGCAGCCGTGGCCGAATCCCAACTCACCAAGCTCATAAACGCTCACCAGGGCCATCTTCTTGAGACCTGGCTCGAAAGGCTGAAAGAATTGGGCGCCGACGGCGGCGGTCGGATCAGGGATGGCGAAATTCGAACACAATGCCGCAATTTCCTTCGCGCGATAGGGGATATCCCGGCCGGGGAAGGCTTCAATGACATCGAGAAGTCCAGCTTTGACCCCGTGCGCGATCTTCTGACCGACATATCGCGGTCGCGTGCGCTGCAGGGGTTTTCTCCCAAGGAGACAGCTTTTTTTGTATTCTCTCTGAAGGAGCCGATATTCTCCTTGATTCAAAAGGAATTCGCAAAAATACCTAACGCTGTTGCTGCAGAGATCGTGAACGCTTCGGTGCTCATCGACCAGCTCGGACTCTATACCATGGAAGTGTTCCAAAAGAGCCGGGAAGAAGTCATCGTCCGCCAACAACAGGAGCTTGTCGAACTTTCCACTCCGGTCGTTCGCCTTTGGGACGGGGTGTTGGCGCTCCCCTTGATCGGGACCTTGGATTCTTCCCGGACTCAGGTGGTGATGGAGAACTTGTTGCAGGCGATCGTCGATCAAGCCGCTGCTATTGCGATCATCGATATCACGGGGGTTCCGACGGTCGACACCCTCGTCGCGCAACACTTGCTCAAGACCATCGCCGCCGCGCGTTTGATGGGCGCGGACTGCATCATTTCAGGAATCCGTCCTCAGATTGCGCAAACGATGGTGCATCTGGGTGTTGAACTGAGCGTGATCTCCAAGGCTTCGCTCGCCGACGCGTTTGCGCTCGCGCTCAAGCAAACCGGACGCGCCGTGGTCGCCACAAAGAAGGTCGAGTGAGGCCCAACGATGGATCGAATACCTATTCTCAAGGTGGGGAAAGCGCTGCTGGTGACGGTGCAGGTGGACATGCACGACAGGCTCGCGACCGCGCTCGAAGAGGACTTGTCCGCCAAGATTGTCACGACCGGCGCGCGGGGGGTCCTCATAGATATTTCCGGTCTCGATATCGTCGATTCCTTCATGGGCCGGATGCTGGACAACATCGCAGCCGTTTCGCGGATACTGGATGCCGAGACCGTCGTCGTCGGGATGCGCCCGGCGGTCGCCATCACGCTCGTCGAACTTGGACTCGAACTGAAGGGTGTCAAAACAGCGCTCAACGTCGAACGGGGAATGGATCTCATAAGGCGACGGATCGAAGACATCGAGGAGCCGTCGGTCGAGGCCGAACCTGATGGGGATTGAAACGCTCGCGATCAAAAGTTCAGACGATGTCGTCCGTGTCCGTCAGCACGTACGCACCCGAGCCGTAGAAATGGGAATGGGCCTCGTGGACCAGACCAAGATCGTGACTGCCGCGAGCGAACTCGCGAGGAACACTCTGGACTACGGCGGGGGTGGACGCGTTCACGTCGAGACGGTCGAGAATGGAGCCCGACGCGGCGTTCAACTCGTTTTCGAGGACGAAGGACCGGGAATTCCCAACATCGATGCAGCTCTAACCGACGGTTTTAGTACCGGCGGAGGCCTCGGTCTCGGATTGACGGGCGCCAGGCGCCTTTCGAATGAATTCGATATCAAATCGGTCGTCGGCCAAGGAACCAGGGTGATGATAGCGCGATGGAAATAGGAACACGCCGGCTGGAGATTGGGGATGACAGTGGCGTAGGCGAGGCGCGACGCGTTGCGGTCGGATTCGCCCGGGACCTCGGGCTGAATCAGACCGAGGCAGGCCGAGTCGCAATCGTCGCGACGGAGCTATCAACCAATCTTTTGAAACATGCGCGTCACGGCGTGATGTTGTTGAGCGTGTTTGAGGACGAAAACGGCGCGGGCGTCGAATGCCTCACCCTGGACAGGGGTCCAGGCCTCGCTGAACTCGGCGCCGTCCTTCGTGACGGCTATTCGACCGCCGGCACCAGCGGGACGGGCCTGGGCGCGGTGAACCGTCTCTCTCACACGTTCGATCTTTACTCGAGACCGGAACTCGGCAGCATTTTTCTTGCACGTGTGCGGGCAGGCGATCCGCCGAGCGTGAAGTCTGCTTCCTTGCCCGCCTGGGGGGCCGTCAGCCTGGCCATGCGCGGAGAGGAAGCGTGCGGCGATGCCTGGCGGGCGAAAATGCTTGACGGCAATCTCTCAATACTCGTCGTCGATGGGTTGGGACATGGGCCGATGGCGGCGAACGCCGCTCATGCCGCCGTTCGCGCGTATGACGCCACAAACGGACGCGCCGACGCTGATCTGATTGAGCGCCTTCATCAGGCGTTGCGCCCGACGCGCGGAGCCGCCGCTTCAATATTCTACCTGCCAAAGAAATCGGATGAAGTGAGCTTCATCGGCGTCGGTAACGTCGCCGGTGTCGTCGCTAGCGCGCATGACACGCGAAGAACGGTAAGCTTCAACGGCACCCTGGGCCACACGCTGAAAAGCGTCCGTCCGTTCGCATATCAGACCGCGGGAGAAACTTTGGTCGTGCTCGCCTCAGACGGCTTGGGAACGCATTGGTCGCTTGACGCCTATCCCGGATTAGTCGGGTGTCACCCGACCCTTATCGCTGCGACGCTTTATCGCGATTTCGACCGCGGCCGCGACGACGTCACGATTGTCGTTGCGAGACGGCGAGCGAGGCCGGGCTAGCCTCACGGAGGTCGGGCGGACGCCGCAAAAACGCCGCTCGAGAGCATGCCGGCTTGGCTGGCGAGGGGCATGCAGGCGTCGCCTTCGACGCATTTCGTATCGTTTGCGCAGTCGATCCTGTATCGCCGCGCCGGAATCGACGTCGTGTGGCCCCGATTCCTCCTCGTGGGGTTGATCGGCGGCTTGTTCTTCGGTCTCGCCATTCTGCGCTTCAGGTCGGTCGTGGCCCGGGCCGCCGCCGACATTGGGCGGCGCGTTTGCGTCGACGCGAGGGCCGCGTTAGCGTTGTCTCGGACGACGTATTTGATCGAACGAACAGTATTTCGACAACGGAGGGAAGGATGCTCGATGTCACGGCGGAGGGGCGCGTCAGCCATGTGCTGACGAATCTGGGGGAGGCGCTTGCGGCCCGTGACCTCGACCGCGCGCTGGCATTGTTTCAGGACGATTGCTACTGGCGCGATCTCGTCGCCTTCACCTGGAACATCAAGACGGTGGAAGGCAAGGACGCCGTCCGCGCAATGCTGGAGGCGCGGCTTTCCTCCGTGAAGCCCTCGGACTGGACCCTCGACTCTGCGGCGGGGGTTTCGGACGAGGGCGGCGTCATCACTGGCTGGTTCATGTTCGAGACGGACGTCTTCCGCGGCTACGGCCTGGTGCGCCTCAAGGACGGAAAGATCTGGACGCTGCTCACCACTCCGGCGGAGCTCAAAGGCCACGAGGAGCCGCTCGGCTTCCATCGGCCGCCCGGCGCCGAACACGGCGCCGGCAAGCATCGGCTGACCTGGAAGGAGGAGCGGGAGGAAGAGGCGCGCACGCTTGGCTACACGAAACAGCCCTATGTGGTCATCGTCGGCGGCGGCCAGGGCGCCATCGGGCTCGGCGCGCGGCTCCGGATGCTCGGCGTCCCGACCATCATCGTCGAGAAGAACGCGCGGCCGGGCGACAGCTGGCGCAACCGTTACAAATCGCTCTGCCTGCACGATCCGGTCTGGTACGACCACATGCCGTATCTGCCGTTCCCGCCGAACTGGCCGGTGTTCTCGCCCAAGGACAAGATTGGCGACTGGCTTGAGATGTATACGAAGATCATGGAGCTGAACTACTGGGGCTCCACGACCTGCAAAAAGGCGAGCTACGACGAAGCGAAGAAGGAATGGACCGTCGTCGTCGAGCGCGACGGCAAGGAGATCGTCCTGCGGCCCAAACATCTCGTCCTCGCGACCGGGATGTCGGCCAAACCCAACCTTCCGAATTTCCCCGGCATGGCGCGCTTCAAGGGCGACCAACACCACTCCTCAAAGCATCCGGGTCCGGACGCCTATGCCGGCAAGAAGGCGGTCATCATCGGCTCGAACAACTCGGCCCACGACATCGCCGCGGCGCTATGGGAGAACGACGCCGACGTGACGATGGTGCAGCGCTCGTCGACCCACATCGTGCGCTCGGAGACGCTGATGGAGATCGGCCTCAGCGCGCTCTATTCCGAGAAGGCGGTGAAGTCCGGCATTGACCACCATAGAGCCGATCTCATCTTCGCTTCGATCCCCTATCGCATCCTGCATGAGTTCCAGATCCCGCTCTATCAGCAGATGAAGGAGCGCGACGCGGAGTTCTACGCAGGCCTCGAAAAGGCGGGCTTCTGGCTTGACTGGGGTCCCGACGGCTCGGGCCTCTTCATGAAATATCTGCGCCGCGGCTCGGGCTACTACATCGACGTCGGGGCGAGCCAGCTCGTCATCGACGGCAAGATCAAGCTGAAACGAGGGCAGGTGGCCGAAATCACGGAAGCGGGCGTCAAGCTCGACGACGGGACGACGTTGCCGGCCGACCTCATCGTCTACGCCACCGGCTACGGGTCGATGAACGGCTGGGCGGCCGACCTCATCAGCCAGGAAGTCGCCGACAAAGTCGGCAAGGTGTGGGGCCTCGGCTCCGACACGCCGAAGGACCCCGGTCCGTGGGAGGGCGAGCAGCGCAACATGTGGAAGCCGACCCAGCAGGAGGCGCTGTGGTTCCATGGCGGCAACCTGCACCAGTCGCGCCACTATTCGCAGTTCCTGGCGCTCCAGCTGAAGGCGAGGATGGAAGGAATCCCGACGCCGGTGTATGGGCTGCAGGCGACGCATCACCGCAGTTGACGCCGACCGAGGTCGGCGCGGGGCGGCCTTTTCGCACAGCGTCCCGTCCGCCCGGCGCGGCGGCGACCTGACTGCCGGCGTTCATTGCGAGCCTTTGTGATTTGCCCGTTCGCCACGCATCGTCTCGGGCGCCGGCGCGCTTTGCGTCGACGGCCGTCAACTCCGGCGTCTTCGCCGGGCTCCCCCTGTCGCGGTCCTCGGCCGCGGGAGCGGAGGTCGGATATTCGCCGCCAATCAGTCGATGAAATAGCGTTCGTGCTTCTCTATCAGGGTTTCGACGATCGCCGGGGCGCGTTCCAGATGGAAGTCGAGCGAGGCCCTGGCGCGTTCGGGGTCGCCCGCGTCGAGCGCGTCGACGATGGCGCGGTGCTCGACGATGACCTTGGGCAGCCTGCCCTGAACGGAGGCCAGGCGATGGACCCGGTCCACTCTGGCCTTGGCGATCTGGATCGTCGGCCAGACGCCGCCGAGCCCGGCGACACTGCAGAAGGAGCGATGGAAATGCTCGTCGAGCGCATGAAACGCCTCGAGGTCGTCTGCTTTCAGCGCAGCCGCCTGGTTCGCCAGAATCTGCCTTGTCGCGACGGCCGCCTGCGGCGTCCAGGCCTCAGCGGCGCGCTCGAGCACGGCAAGTTCGAGCGACTTGCGAATGAAATGGTTGTCGCGCACGGCGCTGAGCTTGATCGGCGCGACCAGACTGCCCTTTTGCGGGAAGACCTCGATCAGGCCGTCCTCGACGAGGCGAATGATCGCGCCGCGAACGGGGGTGCGCGAAACGCCGATCCGGCGACAGATGCGATTTTCGCTGATCGCAGTCCCCGGCGGGAGCTTGAGCGAAACAATCGCCTTCTTCAGGGCCTCGTAGACCTGCTCGCCGACCTGCCGGCGCTTGTCGAAGGCGACGTCGAGCCGGAGCAACGCGTCGTCTTCATCTCCGACCTCGACCGCGAGGGCCGGCATCAGCCTCGTTCCCATTCGGCGCGACAAAGGCGTTGCGCCGCCCGAACTTGTATCCTAGTGTCCCTGAAGCCGACAAGAGGTCTTTTTTGGGAGACTGCGGGCCGGCGCCCTGTCAAAAGCACGGGCACGAGGAACCCTTGGGAGGACATGAATGAGACGCTCTGTTTTCGCGCCGAAGACGATCGCCGCCGCGGCCTTGGCCCTTGCGTTGAGCGGGACCCTGGCTGAGGCCAACGACACGAAGGTTGCGCTGGTGCCCGGTGGGCCGCACCCTTATTTCGCCGCCTGGGAGAAGGCCGGTCAGGACGCGAAGAAGGACTTCGATCTCGGCGCCGCCGACTATCGGGTTCCGCAGAAGTGGGAACTCAGCTTGCAGAATGCGCTGCTCGAAAGCCTCCTGAGCCAGGGTTACAACGCCTTCCTGGTCTTCCCCGGCGACCCGGTCGGCTCGAACAGCACCGTTCAGGAACTGACGGAAAACGGCGCGCCCGTCATCGCGACCGCCGGCTGCCTCAAGGAACCGACCACGGCGCTCTTCTGCTTCGGCACCGATACCGGAAATTCGGCCTATCTCGGCACCAAAGAACTCATCAAGGCGATGGGCGGCAAAGGGCGCATCGCGCACTTCACCGGCTTCCTGGTCGACCCCAACACCCAATTGCGCATCGACGCGGTCGAGAAGGCGGCGAAGGAAACCGATGGCGCGGTCAAGGTCGTTCAGGTGATCGCGGACATCGACGCTCCAGAACCGGCGGAAGAAAAGATCAACGCCTATCTCGCGGCGCATGCCAACGACATCGACGGCATCATCACGACGGCCTGGGTTCCGGCGGTCGTCGCCGCAACCGCCTTGCGCAAGATCGGCGACAAGCGGATCAAGATGGTCGGCATCGATCACGACGAGGTCGTTCTGAAGGCGATCAAGGACGGCTTCGTCAATGGCACGATGCTGCAAAATCCCTATGGTCAGGGCTATATCGGCTCCTACGCGCTCGACCGCATCCGCCATGGCTGCAAGGTGAAGCCGGACGCGCCGTTCAAGACCATCGCGCTGACCAACCGCTTCATCGATTCGGGAACGGTCTACGCCGACAAGGACGCAGTCGACAATTACGTCGGCTCCATGCAGGCGATCACCAAGACCATCTTCGCCAATTTCGAGAAGACCTATCTGAATTGCCCGTGAGCGGACGCGGCTCGTAGGCGATGCGCGGGGTCATGGGCCGAATCGCAGCCGCGGCTTCACCGCGCCGAGGAATGCCTCGAAAGAAAGCGGCGCCGGCCGGCGGTCGGCGCCGGCGTGTTGAATTGGCCAAGGGCTAGCCCATGAACGCGCCTCCCCTCGAGACGCAAGACGCAAGAACCGGACGCCTCCCGCGGCGCCCGGGCGTCACGGCCCTGACGGACCCGCGCTCATGGGCGCGGCTGCTGCTCACCAACGAGTTCGGGCTCGCGGCGCTGATCGCGATTTTCGCCGCAGTCTTCGCGCTCGGGACGCCAGGCTTCGGGTCGAGCTTCAACCTGTTCACCCTCGGCCGGACGATGGCGATCGACATCATGATCGGCTTCTCGATGATGGTGGTGATCGTCACCGGCGGCCTCAATCTCTCGGTCGGCGCCATCGGCGTCTGCTCCGCCATGATGTTCGGCTGGCTGCTCGAGCGCCTGGGCTTTCCGGTTCCTCTCGGAATCGCCGGGGCGCTGGCGCTCGGGGGCGCGCTCGGCGCCGTCAACGGCGTCGTGATCGTCCGCTCCGGCCTGCACAGCTTCATCATCACGCTGGCGACCATGAGCATCTTCTTCGGCTTGATGGTCTTCCTGACCCGCGCCGGGGCTTTTCGAAATCTGTCGCCGGAAGTTTCCGCCTTCGGCAAGATGCGGTTTTTCGGCTATCTCTCGCCCCTGCTCCTCGTCACTCTCCTGGCCGGGACCCTGCTGACCGTCCTTTACCGGCTGACCCGGCTCGGCCGCGAAATGTTGGCGGCGGGCGCGAAGCCGGCCGCGGCCGAACTCTCAGGCGTGCGCGTCGGCAGGACGTTCATTCTCTGCCACGTCCTCTCGGGCGCACTGGCGGCGATCGCGGCGGTGATGGTTGTCGCGCGAACCGGCGCCGCCATTCCCTCGATGGCGGGCGACCTCGGCCAGGATTGGCTGCTTCCGGCGTTCCTCGGCCCGGTCCTCGGCGGCACGGCTCTGGCGGGAGGGCGGGTCTCCGTGCTGGGCTCGTTCCTCGGCTCGGCGATGGTCAGCGAACTGACCAACGGCCTCCTGCAATATCGGGTGGGTGAGTTCTGGGTGCAGACCTGGCTGGGGCTGCTTCTGCTGCTCGCCGTGCTCTTGGATCTCGGGCGGCGCACCTTCCTCGCCAGGATCGGGGGGCTCGCGACGTGACCGCGACGCTCCGCGGCTTTCTTCGCACCGACTGGTTCGGGCCGCTGGCGATCATCGTGCTCGCGACGGTCGTGATGAGCGCGTTCGACCCGTCGTTCCTGTCGCCGTTCAACATCCAGATCCTTCTGCTGGCGGCGGCGGTGAACTCGGTGATCGCAATGTCGCAGATGGTCATCATCGCCATCGGCCAAATGAATTTGTCGATCGGCGCGATCGGCGGGCTCTCCGCCATTTGCTTTGCCGGCATGATGCAGGTCTGGGGCCTGCCCCCCATCGCCGCCGCCGCCGCGGCGCTCGGGATCGGCGCGCTTGCCGGCTTCGCCAACGGGCTGCTCATCGCGCGGACCGGCATTTCCGCCTTCATCATCACGCTCGCCAGTCTCTCGATCTTCAAGGGCGCCGATCTCGGGATCACCCGCGCACAACCGTTCTACAAAATCCCGGACAGCGTCAAAGCCTTCGGCAACACCACAATATTCGGTCCGATTCCCTGGCTCGCGGTTCCCGCCGCGTTGGTCGTGGCGGGCCTCTGGTACCTGTTCTATCGGCAGCGGATCGGCCGCTATATGCTCGCAGTCGGCGGCAACGCCAACGCCGCCGAGCTTTCCGGCGTTTCCATCGAGCGGACGGTGATCTTGGCGCACAGCCTTTCTGGCTTCCTGGCGGCGCTCGCCGGCGTCATGCTCGTCGCGCGCCTGCAACTGGGGCAGCCCTCGATCGGCGACGACTGGCTGATCCTTTCCTTCGCCGCTCCGGTCATCGGCGGCGCGGCCCTGGCGGGAGGGCACGTGAGCATCTTCGGCGCCTTGTTCGGCGTCGTCATCGTGGCGATGATCACCCAGGCGCTGGTGATCTTCAGGATCGACCCCTACTTCGTTCAGGTCGTGCTCGGCTTCCTGATTCTCTGGGCGGTCGGCGTCAATCGCCTGCGCGAGGTCCGGTTCCAACTCGCCCCGAAGAGAGCCTGACGCCCGTGCCGGACATCAGCCTCGAGGCGCGCGGAATTCGCAAGGCTTTCCCCGGCGTGCTGGCGCTTCAGGACGTCGCGATCACGATGCGCGGCGGCTCCATCCACGCTCTGCTCGGAGAAAACGGCGCCGGCAAATCGACCCTGATCAAGATCATCACCGGCGTCCATCGCCCGGACGACGGCGAACTGCGGTTGAACGGCGTTGCTGTTCGCTTCGAGGGGCCGCGTGACGCGATCGCGGCGGGGGTCGGCGTGGTCCATCAGGAACGCAATCTCATTCCTCGCTTTTCGGTCGGCGAGAACATCCTTCTCGAACGGCTCGGCGGCGGCCTTTTTCGCCCGATCGACTATGACGCCGTGCATGCCGAGGCGCGCCGATGGCTCGAGGTCCTCGAGCTCGATCTCGACCCCAGAACGCCGGTGTCGCAGCTCAACGTCGCCAAGGTGCAACTCGTGGAGATCGCCAAAGCGCTTTCGCTGCGCTCGCGGGTCCTGCTGCTCGACGAGCCGACCGCCTCGCTGACGCCGCAGGAGGCGGAGGTTCTCTTTCGCCTGCTGCGCAAGCTGCGCGACGAAGGGGCTAGCCTGCTGTTCGTCAGCCACAAGCTCGAGGAGGCGCAGGAGATCTGCGACGAGGTGACAGTGCTCCGCGACGGCCAGAACGCCTGCGACAGCCAGCCGATGGCCGGACTCGGGCGCCAGGACCTCGTGCGTCTCATGATCGGCCGCAGCGAGCAGATTCCGAACTGGGCGCCGCGCGACCATCGCGGCGCGCCGCCGATGCTGGAGTTGCGCGGCGTGGAGACGGCGCTCGGCCATGCCGACATCGACCTGGTCGTGCGGAAGGGAGAAATCGTCGGCCTCTACGGGCTTGTCGGCGCGGGCCGAACCGAGCTCGCCAAATGCATTCTCGGGCTCCACCCGGTCACGAGCGGCGAAGTCGCCGTGGCTGGACGCCCCGTCCGCATCACCAGCGCGGCCGATGCGATTCATCGCTGCGGCATCGGCTACATCAGCGAGGATCGCAAAGAGGAAGGGCTCATCCTGGCGCACAGCGTGCTCGAGAACGCAGGCCTCGCCGTCTGGCGAAAGCTCGCCGGCCGGCTTGGCCTCCTCCGCGACGAGATCATCCGCGCCCATGTCTCGCCAGTCATCGAAAAGCTCGAGGTGCGCACGCCCTCGCTGTCGCAATTGGTCGGCAACCTTTCCGGCGGCAACCAGCAAAAGGTCAGCGTCGCCAAATGGCTGGCCGCCGGCGTCGGCATCCTGATCGTCGACGAGCCGTCGGTCGGCATCGACATCAAGACCAAGGCCTACATCCACGATCTCCTGCGCCAGCTGGCGGAGGACGGGACGGCGATCCTTCTCATCACCAGCGACATGCCCGAGATGATCACCCTCGCCGACCGCATCGTCGTCATGGACGACTACCGGATCAAGGGCGAGTTCCTCAATGACCGCAACTACGACGAAATGGGCAACCAGATCATGAGCCTCATTCACGATCGCCGGACGGCGTCGCCAGCGAAGGCTCGGGCGATCTGATGGCCTGGCGCTAATGCAATAGCGCAGCCGGCACGACCTTGGCGTAGCTCAGGTCGTAGGTCTTGTTGAGCAGCGGATCGAGCTTCGTGCCTTCGGACGCGTCGTAGATGCGCGGCCGGCCCGAGGCGGTCGGAGGCTGCGCCGCGACGGGCGCGGCGGCGACGACGCTCGAGCCCCCGCCCGCGGGGTCGACGACCGTCGTCCCGTATTTGGCTTCGCGCGCCCGCTGATCGGCGAGCATGGCCGGCGTCAAGGGGACGGAGGCGACGCCATCCGTTCCGGCGGCGGGCGCGTCGGCGTCGGCAAAGGCGTCGCCCTCCGCCGGAGCGTCGTTGACCCCGGCGACGACGGCGCCGAGTTCCTCGATCGATTTGACGCCCGACGATGACGGGCCGAGCGAGTCGAGCGCGGCGGCTGTCGCCATCCGTCCAGCGCCGAGCTTGGCGAGGCGGGCGAGGACGCGGGCTGGCGCGGACCGCCCCGGCCCCGGAGCGGTCAGCGCACCGAAGGAGGCCGGGTCGACCGGGACGATTGCGCCATGGATGGCGGACGCGGGTTGCGGCGTCACATCAGGGGCAAGGCGGTCCTTGGCGTCCTTTTCGATCTGGCGCCAGCGCGCCACGTTCTTCAGATGCTGGTCGAGCGTATCGGCGAAGACGTGGCCGCCGGTTCCGTCGGCGACGAAATAGAGGTCCTTGCCGCGGGCAGGATTAGCGACCGCCTCGAGCGCGGCTTTTCCCGGATTGGAGATCGGCCCCGGCGGAAGGCCGTCGATGATGTAGGTGTTATAGGGCGTCGGCTGATTGAGCTCGGCCCTGGTGATCGGGTGGCCGAGCGTTCCCTTGCCGAACACGAGGCCATAAACGATCGTCGGATCCGACTCGAGCCGCATGTGCTTCTGCAGCCGGTTGACGAAAACGCCGGCGACGCGCGGCCGCTCGTCCGCCTTGCCCGTCTCCCTCTCGACGATCGAGGCGAGCGTGACCATTTCGCCGGGCGACTTGACCGGCAGGTCGGGCGCACGCTTCTTCCAGATCTCGTCGACGAACTTGGACTGGGCTTTCGCCATGCGCGTCAGCAGCGACTGGCGGGTGTCGCCGCGCTCGAAATAATAGGTGTCGGGCATCAGCGAGCCTTCCCGCGGGACCTCCCTGATATCCCCGACGAGGACGTCGTCGTCGCGAAGCCGCTGCACGATCTGGTCGCTCGTCAACCCCTCCGGAATCGTCAGCTTGTGCTGCACGACACGATGCGAGGCGAGCAGGCTCTCGATATCGTTCATGCTGATGCCGGCCTTGAACAGATACTCGCCGCGCTTGAGCGCGCCGCGCTTGCCGTCGAGCAGGGTCAGCACGCTGAACCATGCTGCGCTCTGGATGACGCCCGCCTGCTCGAGCTGATCGGCGATGCTGCCGCCATCGTCCTCGCGGACGATGTTGACGGTTTTGTCCGCCGCGAGCGGCCCCGGGCTCCGCGCGTCCATCATCAGCCATGCGACCGCCCCGATCGCCAGGACGGCGCCGACGAGCACGAAAGTGAGAAAGCCGCTGAGGCTCGACATAATCGAGCGGCGCGGCTTCTTGGGATCTTTCGGCGGCGGGGCCGCGTCGCTGAGGACAGGCTTCGCCCTGCGGACCCGGCCGAACAGGCTCGGCCTCGCCTGCGGCTCCCGTTCGTCGCCTGGATTCGAAGGTCCGCTCATAGGTCCGCCGGTCTCCTGGCCGAATGCCGCCGCTCGTCATACGGTTCCGAACGCGCGCGTGGCTGACGCCGCGGGCGGCTAACCTGACGGAACTCTATATGAGAGGTTCCATCGACGAAACCCCGAAACGACCTGCGGCCAAAGCCTCACTCCGGCGCGCGGAACACGAGCGAAGCATTGGTGCCGCCGAAGCCGAACGAATTGGACAGGACGGCGTGGATCGGACGACGGCGGGCGACGTGCGGCGCAAGGTCGATGGCGGTCTCGACCGAGGGATTGTCGAGGTTAAGCGTCGGCGGCGCGATCTGGTCGCGAATCGCCAAAATCGAGAAGATCGCCTCGATGGCGCCCGCCGCGCCCAGGAGATGGCCGACCGACGACTTTGTCGACGACATCGTCGTCTTGCCGGCGCTGTCGCCGACCAGGCGCTCGACCGCGTGCAATTCGATTTCGTCCCCGACCGGCGTCGAGGTCCCGTGGGCGTTGATATAGTCGATCTCGGAGGGCGACATCCCCGCCCGCTTAACCGCCGCGCTCATCGCGCGAAGCGCGCCGTCTCCGTTCGGGTCGGGAGCGGTGATGTGGTAAGCGTCGCCGGAAAGGCCATAGCCGATGAGCTCGGCGTAGATTGGCGCGCCGCGCGCTTTCGCGTGCTCGAGCTCCTCCAGGACGACGCAGCCCGCCCCCTCGCCCATGACAAAACCGTCGCGGTCGCGGTCGTAGGGGCGCGAGGCCGCTTGCGGCCGGTCGTTGAATCCGGTGGAGAGCGCCCGGCAGGCGCTGAAGCCTGCGAGCGACAATCGATTGACCGCCGATTCGGCGCCTCCCGCCAGCATCACATTGGCGTCGCCGAGCGCGATCAGCCGACCCGCGTCGCCAATGGCATGCGCGCCGGTCGAGCAGGCCGTGACCACCGAATGGTTCGGCCCTTTCAGATTGTTGGCGATGGAAACCTGTCCGCTGACCAGGTTGATCAGCCGACCTGGGATGAAGAACGGAGAAATCCGCCGGGGTCCCTTCTCGTGCAGGGTCACCGAGGCGTCGTAGATGCCGCCGAGCCCGCCGATGCCTGAGCCGATCAGCACCCCGGTCTCGATCTCCTCCTCGTAGGTCCTCGGCGCCCAGCCGGCGTCGCGAAGGGCCTGCGTCGCGGCGCTCATCCCGTAGACGATGAAATCGTCGACGCGGCGCTGCTCCTTCGGCTCCATCCAGTCGTCCGGATTGAAGCCGTCGGGTTCGCCGCGGCGCGGCACTTGCGCCGCGATCCGGCAAGGGAGATCGGAAACGTCGAAATTCTCGACCTTGGCGACCGCCGATTGGCCGGCGAGAAGCCGGCGCCAGGTCGCTTCGACGCCGCACGCCAACGGCGTCACCATGCCGAGACCCGTGACGACGACCCGCCTCATGCGCTCCATCCCGGTTGCCGATATCGCAAGCGAAAGGCGCCCACGACGACGGGAAACTCAGAAGGCGACGACGGCGGGACGCAAACCGGACCCTTGCGCACGAAAGGACAATGAACTCGACAATTGCGGCGCCGCTTCTCTGCCGTCACTTCTTGGCGGACGCCTTTTCCAGAAACTTCACCGCGTCGCCGACGGTGACGATGGTTTCGGCCTGGTCGTCGGGAATTTCGACGCCGAACTCTTCCTCGAAGGCCATCACCAGTTCAACGGTATCGAGCGAATCGGCGCCGAGATCGTCGATGAAATTGGCGCTGTCGACGACTTTGTCGGCTTCCACGCCGAGATGCTCAACGACGATCTTTTTAACGCGCTCCGCGACATCGCTCATTTCTTCTTTTCCCTTATGCGTCGGGCCTTGCCGCCCGTTATGTTGATTAAACCCGGTCAGCTCTTGCCGGGAGGCCAGCCCTCGATCCGTTACAGTCCGTTCCCCAAGGCGGCTAGCGCAATGCGCCGGTTCCGGCGATGTTTCCCAACCCTCCCGCACGCCTTGAAGCGTCGGGCGACAAACGGGGTCGATAGCACATCTCGTTCACCATGGCGAGAGGCCGCGCCGCCATCGCCAGGCGGCTCGCCCTTCGTCACAAGCGGCTCAAATCATTGCCATTCCTCCATTGATGTGGAGGGTCTGGCCAGTGACGTAGGAGGCTTCCCGACTCGCCAGATACACAACCGCCGCGCCGATTTCCGCGCCTGCGCCCAGTCGTCCCACCGGAACCGCAGCGAGGATGGTCTCGCGCTGCCTGTCGTTCAGCGCGTCGGTCATCGGGCTTTCAATGAAGCCAGGCGCAATGCAATTGACGGTGATGCCGCGCGACGCGACCTCGGCGGCGAGCGCCTTAGACATGCCGATCATGCCGGCTTTCGCGGCGGCGTAATTGCCCTGGCCTGGATTGCCGGTGACGGCGACGACCGAGGCGATGTTGATGATGCGGCCGTAGCGTCGCTTCATCATGCCTTTGAGCGCGGCGCGGGACAGGCGGAAAGCCGCCGTCAGATTGATCGCCAGAACCGAATCCCATTCCGCGTCCTTCATGCGCACAAAGAGATTGTCGCGCGTGACCCCGGCATTGTTGACGAGGATGTCGAGCGTCCCGACCGCCGCCTCGGCTGCGGGGACGAGCGCTTCGACAGAATCGGTATCCGAAAGATCGGAGAGCGTCACCTTGGCGCGCCCTTTCAGTTCCATGGCCAGGCGGTCGAGCGTGTCGCGCCGCGTGCCCGAGAGCGCGACAGTCGCCCCTTGCGCGTGCAGCGCCCGCGCGATCGCGCCGCCCAGTCCGCCGGAAGCCCCGGTCACCAGCGCCGTCTTTCCGGTAAGATCGAACACGGGTCCGCCCCTCTCAGTGCGCCGACGGGGTCATCGCCGCCTTGAAGGCTTCGACCTCGGCCGGTGTGCCAACGCTGATTACGGTCGCCCGTTCAGCGATGCGCTTGATGAGGCCCGCGAGCACTTTGCCGGCGCCGACCTCGACGAAACGGGTCACGCCCGCGTGGCTCATGAATTCCACGCTCTCGCGCCAGCGCACCGTCCCGGTCACCTGCGCCACGAGCCCCTCGCGGATCGCCTCGGGCTCGGCGACGGCCGACGCCAAGACGTTGGCGACGAGCGGCGGCTCCGGCGGCGCGATCGGCGTCTCTTTCAGCGCGGCCGCCATCGCGACCGCCGCCGGCTGCATCAGCGGACAATGGAACGGGGCGGAGACGGGCAGGAGAATCGCCCGCTTGGCGCCGGCGAGTATGGCCAGCTCGATCGCCCGCTCGACCGCCGCTTTCGTTCCGGAGATCACCGCCTGGCCGCCGCCGTTGTCGTTGGCCGCCTGACAGATCGCGCCGGTGAGATAGAGATTGCTCGCGGCCTCGGTCGCAATCCTCGTCGCCGCGCCGAAATCGAGGCCGAGGATCGCCGCCATCGCCCCTTCGCCGACCGGAACCGCCTGCTGCATCGCTTCCCCGCGCAGGCGCAAAAGACGCGCGCAGTCCTCGAGACTGAGAGAGCCAGCGGCGCAAAGGGCCGAATACTCGCCGAGCGAGTGGCCGGCGACATATGCGGCGTCTTTGCCGATATCGAAGCGTGCTTCCGCCTCGAGCGCTTTCAGCGCGGCGATGCTGACCGCCATCAAGGCAGGCTGGGCGTTGGCGGTCAGCGTGAGTTCGGCCTCGGGCCCATGGAACATGAGATGCGACAGCTTCTGCGACAGCGCCGCATCGACGCGCTCGAAAACCTGGCGCGCGGCCGGGAACGCCTCGGCGAGCGCTTTGCCCATGCCGACGGTCTGCGACCCCTGGCCCGGAAACACCACCGCCGTCTTCATCAAAGAATCCCACTGCGCCGCGCGCGGAAAGACACTAGCTTCGCCTGCGCTGTCAAGCGAATGTCCTCCACGCCGAGGCGGGATCGCGGCGCCCGCTGCGCTCCCCACGGCGACGGGAAGGGCGCCCGTCTTTCGAGGGTCCGCCGAGCGCGGCTACAAACGCGGCGCAAGGAGGATTAAGAGAGCTGCGGCGGGCCCGCGAATCCGCCGGGCGAGAGTCGGAAGGGAAGATTGCGATGACCGCGGCGCCCGGAAAGGTCTGCGGAAGCTGCACGATGTGCTGCTCCGTCCTGGAGATTGCAGAGCTGAAGAAGCCCGCTGGGCCGCTCTGCGTCAACTGCAGTCCCGCGTCCGGCTGCACG
This sequence comes from uncultured Alphaproteobacteria bacterium, assembly GCA_963772555.1. Classification (GTDB taxonomy): domain Bacteria; phylum Pseudomonadota; class Alphaproteobacteria; order Rhizobiales; family Beijerinckiaceae; genus Roseiarcus. The sequence goes on from CAVYXQ010000016.1 coordinate 32,703, forward strand.
ATCTACCGCGACCGCCCGCAGGTCTGCCGCGATTTCGAATGCGAATGGCTGACCCGGCGCGATCTTTCCCGCACCTTGAAGCCGGACCTCGTGGGGACGATCCTGATGGAGGACCCCGACTCCGATGAATATCGCGCCGTCTGCGCGCCGGAAAGGCCGATGGCGTGGCGCCACCCCCTGGTCTTCGCCCATTTGCTCGCTCTGGCCAAGTCCGGGCGCACCGTCGTCGCCAAGGCGGGCCTCACCTCCTGGCGGATTTTCGGCAGCGGAGAATGGGGTCCGACCACCTAGCGGATCGCCTATCCCTTCAGCAGAACGCCTAGACTTTCGGCAAATCTCCGGCCTTGTGGCGCCGGAAGGCGCCCATGGCGCGATCAGGGAACGGATGCTATGAGCCCATCCGCGTCGACGGGGCTGTGCAAGCCGTCGGGAAACACGGGGGGCCGGAGTTTCGCCGCAATGAAAAAGATCGAGGCGATCATCAAGCCGTTCAAGCTCGATGAGGTCAAGGAAGCGCTGCAGGAAGCAGGAATTCAGGGAATCACCGTCCTCGAGGCGAAGGGCTTCGGCCGGCAGAAAGGCCATACCGAACTCTACCGCGGAGCCGAATACGTGGTCGACTTTCTGCCCAAGGTGAAGATTGAAGTCGTGGTTTCCGACGACAACCTCGCCGCCGCGATCGAAGCGATCCGCAACGCCGCCCAGACCGGCCGCATCGGCGATGGCAAGATATTTGTATCGCAGATCGACGAAGCGATCCGGATCCGCACCGGCGAGACCGGCGCGGACGCGATCTAGGGGTGTTTTCAGGCTGGTTTTAGAGGGCTACCCGCCGCTTTTGGCGGCGGGCGGGAACAACGAAGCTCAATCTCGAGGAAAGGCAAACTATGAAGACCGCCAAGGATGTCCTTAAGGCGATCAAGGACAACGACGTCAAATATGTCGACCTGCGTTTCACTGATCCACGCGGTAAATGGCAGCACGTGACCTTCGACCATAGCCTCATCGATGAGGAGGCTTTCGCCGACGGCCTGATGTTCGACGGCTCCTCGATCGCCGGCTGGAGGGCGATCAACGAATCCGACATGACGCTGATGCCCGATCCGACCTCGGCGTGCATGGACCCGTTTTTCGCCGCTTCGACCATGGTCATGAACTGCGACATCCTCGATCCCGCCAGCGGCCAGCCGTACAACCGCGATCCGCGCGGCGTCTCGAAGAAAGCCGAGGCCTATCTGAAATCGACCGGCATCGGCGACACGGCGTTCTTCGGCCCGGAAGCCGAATTCTTCGTCTTCGACGACGTGCGCTTCGCCGCCGAGCCGTACAACACCGGCTTCCAGGTCGATTCGATGGAACTGCCGACCAACTCGGACACCTCGTATGAGGGCGGCAATCTCGGCCATCGCGTGCGCACCAAGGGCGGATACTTTCCGGTGCCGCCGCAGGATTCGGCGCAGGACATGCGCGGCGAAATGCTCGCGGCGATGGCGCAGATGGGCGCGGTGGTCGAGAAGCACCACCACGAGGTCGCCTCCGCCCAGCACGAACTCGGCCTCAAGTTCGGCCCGCTAACGACGATGGCCGACAACCTGCAGATCTACAAATACTGCATCCACATGGTGGCCCAGAGCTACGGCAAGACCGCCACCTTCATGCCGAAGCCGATTTACGGCGACAACGGCTCGGGCATGCACGTCCACCAGTCGATCTGGAAGGCCGGCAAGCCGGTGATGGCGGGCAACCTCTACGCCGACCTCAGCCAGGAATGCCTGTGGTATATCGGCGGCATCATCAAGCACGCCAAGGCGCTCAACGGCTTCACCAATCCCACGACCAACAGCTACAAGCGACTTGTCCCGGGCTTCGAGGCGCCGGTGCTGCTCGCCTATTCGGTGCGCAACCGCTCCGCCTCCTGCCGCATCCCCTGGACGGCCAACCCGAAGGCCAAGCGCGTCGAGGTCCGTTTCCCAGACCCGGCGGCCAATCCATACCTCGCCTTCTCCGCCATGCTGATGGCGGGCCTCGACGGCATCATCAACAAGGTCGATCCGGGCTCGGCCATGGACAAGGACCTCTACGATCTACCGCCGAAGGAACTGAAGAAGATCCCGACCGTCTGCGGCTCCCTGCGCGAAGCGCTCGCCAATCTCGACAGGGATCGGGCGTTCCTCAAAGCCGGCGACGTGTTCAACGACGATTTCATCGACAGCTATATCGAATTGAAGATGGCCGACGTCTATCGTTTCGAGATGACGCCGCACCCGGTCGAGTACGACATGTACTATTCCTATTGAGGCTCTGCCTCAGTCGGATGAAGGGCGGCCCCTGGGCCGCCCTTTTTGTTCGGGGGTCGAGGGCGCGACGCTTCGCCGCTTTGTCCGGCGGGCGGCGGCGGCTTATCTTGCGCCGATCATCGAGTCTCCCGCGCCGTCGTCCGGCGCGCCGATCAGGGGCCGCTGGCCATGACCCATGTTCTCCCATGCCGATCCCGTTCCCCCGCCGGCGCGGCCGGCGCTCGCCTGGCGGCGCTGGCTTTCGTTCTGTCGTACGGAATTTCGAATGCGGCCGCGATGCCTGCCGACGCCGCCCACGGCGAGCAACTGGCGAAGCGCTGGTGCGCCGCGTGCCACATCGTCTCCCCCGAGCAGACGCACGGCGCCGACAATGCGCCGCCCTTCGCCACGGTCGCGAGGATGCCGGGCTTCAGCGCCGACAACGTCGCCAAGTTCCTGATGGATCCGCACCCCAAGATGCCCGACATGCAGCTTGGCCGCGACGAGGCCAAGGACCTCGGAGCCTATATCGCGAGCCTGGCGAAATAGCCGTCGTCGCCGTTCAGTAAGGCGTTCCGTCCTTGTGCGCGTAACGCCGCCTCCCGCCAACGTCGGCGAGCGTGAGATCGTCGTCCGGGTAGACCGCGGTGTCGCCCGGGGTGCGGTCGCCGACTTCGAGATAGACGACATCCCGATCCGTCTCGTTGACGAGGTGATGCGCCTCGCCCCCGGCCTTGAACCCGGCGCACATGCCCGGCTTCATCGGCGCGCGCCCAGCGTCGGTGACAAGCGTCGGCTCGCCTTCGACGATATACACGAACTCGTCCTGCTTCGTGTGCGAATGGCGCAGCGCCGAGACCGCGCCGGGTTTCAGCGTCGTCAGGTTGACGCCGAAAATCGTGAGCCCGAAGAGGTCGCCGAGCGGCCGCTTGATGCGGCCTTCGACCCGGGCCGCGTAAGGCTCGGGATAATTCGTCGACTTCGGCCGGGGCGCCGTCTCCGCGGCGACGACGGCGGCAGGATGGGTGGACTCGACGTCGGACATGGGGGCCTCCTCGCCACTTCATGATGATGAAGCCGATTTAACGCCGACTGCCGCAGCCCGGGCAAGCCTGCCTCTGGCGCTCTGCCCTGCCCGTTCCTAGATTCGGGCCAAAGGCAGGTGCAGTCATGGCAGGATTTCTCATTCGCGCGGCAGTGGTGGCGATCGGGCTCTGGCTCGCTTCGAAGATCGTGCCTGGCGTGCACATCAACTCGACCGAGAGCCTGATCGCCGCGGCGCTCCTGCTCGGCATCGTCAATGCGATCGTGCGGCCTATCCTCATCCTCCTCACCCTGCCGATCACCCTCTTGACCCTCGGGCTCTTCCTGCTCGTCATCAACGGGCTGATGATCGAGCTCGTCGCCTATTTCCTGCAGGGCTTCGTCGTCGACGGCTTCTGGGCGGCGATCTTCGCCTCGATCATCGTCAGCCTGACGAGCTGGGCGATGTCCGGCTGGGTCGGTCCGCCGCACGGGAGGATCGAGACGGTGACCGTGCATCGCGTTGGTCGCTGGGACTAAACCGATCGGGCGGCGTCAATCCAATCCACATCGGCCTCTTTCAAGGACTTGAGTGCTCCTTTCTGCAATTTCTAAACCTAGTGGCGGCCTCGGCCTCAATTGAGGCGATCCTGGCAGGAACATCGTAACATGATTTCTGATTTTCTCAAAGAGAATGTCGACAAGAAAATCAGGCCTTGGAGTCTCGCTCAAGCCAGCATCGCTGCGGCGACCTCGCCGTCGACGACATAGTGGTTGACGCGTCCGGTCTTGAGGCGCTCGCCCTCGTGGTGCCATCTGACCTCGCCGATCAGATGAAGGTCCTTCAATTCGCCGACGATGAAGTCGCGCTCGGCGTTGGTGTCGTCGTCGGTGGCGTGAGTTACCTGGAAGGTGAAGCCGGTCAGCGAAAAGCCGGTGTCCCTGGTGCCCGCGCCGACCCAGAGCGCAGGCTGGTCGAGCGGCGGCCCATCCGCATTGAGCCAGAATTCGGGCGTGTTCAGCGTCTTATCGGCGCGCTCGAGACTCAAGGCCCAGAAGCGAATGTGATGGCGCTTGCGCGGACTGTCGTCGATCGCCTTCTGAAAGCCGATGTCCTGTCCGCGGCCGAAAAGGTAGAGAGTGCTGAAAGGCGCGCTCGGATACGGCCGGTTGAGGACGAAGGCCACGGCCATCTTCCACGAACTCTTCAGGCCGAGGGCGTCCGCCTCGGTCCAGCCGGCGGCGGCGAAGGCGGCGCGGAGTTTCATGAGTTCCCCGACCAGCACGAGATTGACCGGATCGCCCGGCAGCCCATCGCCGGTGAGGGTGAAGCTCGGCACGCTTTTCCGCTGCAGGATTTTCAGACCCATGCGGACGATGCGCGGCAGGATGACGTAAGCCGCGAGCGCGTAGGCTAGCGCCAGCGCCAGGAGGGTCGGCAACCGTTGGTCGGTGACGCGGAAGACGAAGGAGATCAGCCATACGGCGAGGATGCCGAGTCCGAAAACCAGCAGGCGTCGAACGAACCGAATAAGATGCCGCAAGTCCCAGCCCTCGTGTCCCCGCTTAGGGTGACCCCCGTGTAAGTCTGCGCGAGACCCGGCTGCGGGGCAACCTCGCCTTCTCCCGCTCGCGGGAGAAGGTGGCGTCCCGAAGGGACGCCGGATGAGGGGGAAAGTCGCGCGGAGCGCGACGGCTTGCCAAAGCGCCGCTCAATGGCCATTGCGGCGCGTATCTACGCCCCGGCCAGCCCCGCCGATGCTGAATTTCCTCGTGTCATGCGCTACGTGTCGCAGCTCGACATACGAAGCCATCGCGGCTTCGCGGCGATGCCCTCATCGGCGCTTCGCGCCACTTCTCCCGCAGGCGGGAGAAGGAAGCGCCGCGCGCACAAAGGGCGGAAGGGTTGCGGCGTCGAGGCGGACCGCTCGAGAACGGACTCAGCCCGGCGGCGGCGCTGAGCGATGCGACGCCGCCCGCGCGCGCGCTCCCAGTCCGCGGACTCGCCCGACCAAATGCGCGGCCGCCCCCGGCAGAAGCTGCGTTGGACTGCGCAGGTTCGCCTGGTGACGATTTCGGGGACCGCGCACGTAGGCTTCGATTTCCTCCGCCGATGCCCGCCGCATGTCGACGGCAATCGACTTAGGCCCATTGTTTTCCGGCGTCGCCAGCGTCAGCGCCGACAGGAGATCCGGCGCCGCGGCGACGCGTGGCGTCAAAGGCGGCCCGAGATCGAAGAGCCTGTGCAATGTCGCCAGGATGGAGCAGTGATCGAAGGGATACGGCGCCTCGCCGCCCGGCCCCGCCGGCGGCCTGATGATGCTGCCCGCCTTTACGAACGGCGAGATGATGAGGGCCGGAACCCGGACGCCGTAGCGGTCGAACTTGAATCCGTCCGGATAGGGGCCGCCGGGCGGGACCGCCGTCGGCGGCGGCACATGATCGAAGCAGCCGCCGTGTTCGTCATAGGTGACGACAAGCAGGGTGCGCTCCCACGTCGGCGCGGCGCGAACCGCATTGTAGACGCTGGCGATGAGCTGCTCGCCGTAGCGAAGGTGATGGGGCGGATGCTGGTCGTTGGGGACCGCCTGGGCCGACCGGTTCGGATAATAGCGAGGTTCGATGAAGGTGTAATTCGGCAGCCTGCCGGCCATCGCGTGGCGCTCGAATTCATCCTCGTACAGGCAGAAGCGGGTCAAAACCTTCGGCCACAGCTCGATCAGGGTCGCTGCTTGCGGCAGGTCGTGGAAGTAGATCCTCCAGCTGTAGCCGCGGGAATCGAGGCGACGGAAGATGGTCGAGAGGAACCGCGGCCAGCGGTAGGGAAAGCGCGAACGCTCATTGTTGACGTAGCCGCCCGCCGTTCCGGCGTGGGTGAAATAGCGGTTCGGCCAGGTCTCGCAAGGCGCCGAGGCATGCCACCGGTCGGAAACGCCGAAAGCCCTGGCCAGGCTGCTTAGGACAGGCATGTGGGCCGGCGTGTACTGGTGCATGATGGCCTTGGGATCCGGAGGATCGCGCACCGTCGATTGCCGCGTCCGACGCGTCCGAGGCGAACTTGGCGGCTGAGGCGGCTGCAGCATGTAATTGTCGACGAACCCGGTCATGGTCGGGCAGCCTTGCGGGGCGCCCCGCAAGCCGAAGATTTGCATATTGAAATCTTGGAAGAACTCGCCCGGATCGCGATCGGGCAGGCGGGGCGCCTCGGGACCTTCGCTGCTCCAGGCCCTGATCTTTTCAACGGATCCGTCGGGCTTGTGCCACGGATTGGTCTCGGTCAGGTCGAGCCCGTCGAAATCATCGCTTTTGGGATAGAGCTGCCCAAGCACATTGTCGAAGGAGCGGTTCTCGAGCATGAGCACGACAACATGTTCAATTCGCTGCATTCGTTCGATCGCTCAAGGAATTGAGGCGGGCGCGCCCCGCAGAGAACGTCATTTCGCCAAGGAGGTTCCGCGCGCGAGGGCTTATGGCTCCTTTGAGCGGCCTGGCGCGTTTCTGAATCATGTCCGGCTCCATCTTTTCCTGGCTCGTGACCACGGTTTCGACGTTGGGCTATGCCGGCGTGATCGGCCTCATGGCTCTGGAGTCGGCGTGCATTCCGTTGCCGTCAGAGATCATCATGCCGTTCGCCGGATACCTGGCGTCTATCGGCCGCTTCAACGTGATCGGCGCTGCGATCGCCGGCGCGATCGGCTGCAATCTCGGCTCCACTGCGGCTTACCTGGCGGGCGCCTATGGCGGCCGCGCAGCGGTGCTGAAGTGGGGCGCCTTCGTGCTGTTGGATCGGCGCGAACTTGACGCCGTCGACAGGTTCTTTTCGCGTTACGGGGGCGCATCGGTGTTCATCGCGCGGCTGCTGCCGATTGTGCGCACCTTCATCTCCCTCCCCGCCGGGATATCGCGGATGCCGTTCGTGCGGTTTCAAATCTATACGTTTGTCGGATCGTGCCCCTGGTGTTTTGCCCTTGCCTATCTCGGTTTTCGGCTTGGAAAGGCGTGGAATACAAATCCGGCGGTGCAGAGCTTCTTCCACCGCTTTGATTGGGTCGTTGCCGGATTGCTGGCCGCAGGCCTTGCCTTTCTCGTCTATCGGCGCTGGCGCGCAGCGGCCGCCTGAAATGGCGCCGCCTGCCTTGACCGGGCAGAGCGCCGACGTCATAAGCCGCGACCCTGCGCTTCAGGGCTTAACGCCCGACGGCAACTCCGCCAGGAAGGATTCGCCATTGGGGGTGCGCCCGCTGGCCTTTTGGCTCGTCGTCGTGGTCGCGCTCGCCGCATGGTTCGGGTCGGGTCGCGGACATCGCGGGGCCGTCGCGCACGCCGCCGAGGCGGCGCCGCTCCCCTACGTCGGCAGCGCAGTCTGTGCCGGCTGCCATCAGGCCGAAGCAAAACTGTGGAGCGGCTCGCACCATCAGCTCGCCATGGCTCCGGCGACGGAGAATACCGTGCTCGGCGACTTCGCCGACGCGACCTTCGACCGTTACGGCGTCAAGTCGCGCTTCTATCGCCGCGACGGCAAGTTTCTCGTCGAAACCGACGGGCCGGACGGCAAGCTCGCCGAGTTCGAGATCAAATTCACTTTCGGCGTCTACCCTTTACAGCAATATCTGACCGGATTTCCCGATGGGCGCCTGCAGGCGCTCTCCATCGCCTGGGACAGCCGGCCGAAAGACAAGGGCGGGCAGCGCTGGTTTCCCCTCTATCCGAACGAGAAGATCGGCCACGACGACATCCTGCACTGGACCAAGCTCAACCAGAACTGGAACTTCATGTGCGCCGAATGCCACTCGACCGGCGTGCATAAAAATTACGATGCGGCCAAGAACGCCTTCGCCACCACATGGGCCGAGATCAGCGTCGGCTGCGAGACCTGCCACGGCCAGGGCTCGGCGCATGTCGCCTGGGCGAAGGCAAATCCCGGCTGGCGCAGCGACGGCAAGTCCGGCGACGCGAAAGGCCTGATCGTCAATTTCGACGAGCGCCGAAACGCCGGCTGGACGATCGACGCCGCGACCGGCAACGCCAGGCGCGCCGCGCCGCCGGCGATATTGCGCAAGGAGGTCGAGACCTGCGGCCTCTGCCACGCCCGTCGCGGAACGATCGCCGAAGATTGGGTTCCCGGCCAATGGCTGTCGGACACGCATGTCGTTTCGCCGCTCGCCCACGGCCTCTATTTCGCCGACGGGCAGATGGAGGACGAAGTCTACAATTACGGCTCGTTCAAGCAGAGCAAGATGTTCGACAAGGGCGTCACCTGCAGCGACTGCCACGATCCGCACAGTTCCAGGCTGAAACTATCCGGCGACGGGGTCTGCCTGCAATGCCACGCGGCGGAGAAATACGCCGTCGCCGCGCATGAACAGCACCAGGGCGTCGATCCGCCGCTCGGCTGCCCCGCCTGCCACATGCCGACCCGCACCTACATGGTCGTCGATCCGCGCCACGACCACTCGTTGCGCGTTCCGAGGCCCGATCTCTCCGTCAAGCTCGGGACGCCGAACGCCTGCAACGACTGCCACAAGGACAAGACGCCGGAATGGGCGGCAGAGGCGGTTCAGCGCTGGTACGGACCCGACCGCAAGGGCTTCCAGCACTACGTCGAAGCCTTCCACGACGCCTGGCGCGAGAGCGCCGGCGCCGGCGCCACGCTCGCGGCGGCGGCAGCCGATCCCTCGACGCCGGGTTTCGCCCGCGCCGGCCTGCTCGCCGAGCTCGCGCCCGATCTCGATCCGTCCAATCTCGGCCTCGCCCGTTCGAGCCTCGCCGATCCCGATCCGATGGTCAGGATCGGCGCGCTCGACATGCTCGAAAACGCGCCGCCGGATGAGATCTGGCCGATCGCCGCGCCGCTGCTCGCCGACCCGGTTCGGGGCGTCCGCATCCGCGCCGCCGACTTGCTCGCCGCAGTCCCGGCCGCCAATCAGCCGCCGGCGAACCGCGCCGACTTCGAACGCGCGGCGGAAGAATTCATTGCTGCGCAGCAGCTCAACGCCGACCGGCCGGAGGCGCGGCTGACGCTCGGCAGCTTCTACGCCCGGCGCGGGCAAAAGGCGGCGGCCGAGGCCGAATACAAGGCCGCGCTCGCTCTTGCGCCGCAATTCGCCCCGGCCGCCATCAATCTAGCCGATCTCTACCGCGAGACCGGCCGCGATCAGGATGGCGAGGCCGCGCTGCGCGCCGCGCTCGCCGCCTCGCCGACCGACGCCGGCCTCCACTACGCGCTCGGCCTCGCCCTGATCCGGCTGAAGAAGACCGACGCGGCGGTCGGCGAACTGAAGCAGGCGGCGGAGCTTGAGCCCGAGAGCGCCCGCAACGCCTATGTCTACGCCGTCGCCCTCAATTCGACGGGCAGGAGCGCGGAGGCTCGCCAGCGCCTGGCCGAGGCGCTCGCGCGCCACCCGGACAATCGCGACCTCTTGACCGCGCTCGTTCAGATCAGCCAGCAGGCGGGAGACCTGGCCTCGGCGCTCGATTACGCCGAGCGGCTCCTGAAGCTGACGCCGGACGATCAAGAGCTCCAGCGTTTCGTCGAGGACCTTCGTCGCGCGGCCGGACGATAGGCCGCACCCGAATGTCCACCGAATTCGTCGGACCGATGCTGGCGTTCGCGCCGAAGTCTAACGATATTAGCGCTAAAGATCGAACGGCGCCGTCGGAAGGCGGCCGAAGCCTGAGGAGACGTCCTGATGGCCGCCCCGAACCACGCCTCCCTGCGCAAGGTGACGCTCAACGCCGCCCGGTCGAAGGAGTTTCCGGAAGGATCGATCCGGCACGGCTACGACTTCATCGCGCCGCTGACCGACGAGGGCCGCATCGACCTCGACGCCTGGAAGGCGCATCGCGGCCAATGTTTCGCCCACCGGTTCTGGGCCGACGAGCCGACGCTGCAGGGCCTTCTCGTCCATCACGCCGGCGGGCGCGGCGGCTCAACCTGGACCCTCGAGTGGAAAGGCGCGGTCGCCGAGGAGGAGGGCTACCGATTCGGCGACCATGCCTTCAAGGTCGGCGAATATGTGTCGGTGCGCGAGCCGGACGGGGAGATGCTGACCTTCCGCGTGGTCAGCGTCGGCAAGCCGTGATGCGCCGCTAACCGCCCCTCTCCATTTCCCGGCGGATGTCCTCCTCCGAGATCGGCCGTTGGTAGTAGACGCTCCAGCCATGGAACGCGAGCCCGATCCCCCACCCCAGGAACGGCCAGATCGGCCAGAAATATCCGGCCCCGGTCGAGGCCCAGATGGCCACGAGCAGGACGTTCACGAGAACAAATACGGCCGCGTGAATCGCGAAGCCCCGCTTCGCCCTCAGCCGTCGGATCGCCGCCTCTCGCCTGCCGTTCTGGTCGGACATGCCGCACTCCTTTCCTTCAAGCGAGGTGAACCGACCAGCGATCGCTCCTCGTCATGGCAGGTCGCGGAGGAACTGAAGCAGGGCGGCGTTGACCTCGTCGGGCCGCTCCTGCTGGGTCCAGTGGCCGCAGCCGGGCAGCATGATCGTCTGGCGGAGACCCGGGACGAACGTCTTCAGGTTGGCGATGAGCTTGTCCGCCCCCGGGAAGGCGACGACGAGGTCGCGGTCGCCCGCGACATAGAGCGCCGGGACCGTGACGCGGAGCTCGGCGAAGGGCGCCATCAGCTCCCAGTTGCGGTCGATGTTGCGGTACCAGTCGAGGCCGCCGCGGAAGCCGGTCCGGGTGAACTCGCTTGTGTAATAGTCGACGTCAGCTTCGGTCAGCCAAGGCGGCAGCCGCTCCGGATCGATCGTTCGCGTGAAGAATCCCGCCAGCGCGCGGAACCATTCCCACATCCTCCCGACCAAACACATTGTCCGCGCCCTCCGGCGCGTCGCCAGAGGCCGAATAGAGCGACCGCCGGAGCGCTGCACGCGGATCGCGCTCGAATTCCGCTTCGGCGACGCCGGGCTCTTGGAAGTAGAGCTGGTAGAACCAGGATTGCTCGTTTTGCGGCATGGCGCTGGTCGGCCGCGTCGATCCGCGCGGCCGGAACGGCACGCTCAAGCCCACAACGGCGCGGAACCGATCCGGCCGCAGAAGCGCCGCGTGCCAGGCGACCGGCGCGCCCCAGTCGTGCCCGACGATGACAGATTGGGCCGCGCCGAGCGCGTCGATGACGCCGACCATGTCGCCGACAATGTGGAGAAGCGTGTATTTCTCGACCTCGGCGGGCCGGTCTGTTTGCCCATACCCGCGCATGTCCGGCGCGACGGCATGGTAGCCGGCCTCCGCCAGCGTCTTCAGCTGATGGCGCCACGAGTACCAGGATTCGGGAAAGCCGTGACAAAGCAGGACGACCGGGCCAGTCCCAGCCTCGGCGAGGTGGATGCGAATTCCATTGGCTTCGACGGTCCGATGGGTGATCGCGCTCACGGCGGCCATCCTTGTTGAGGAGCAACTCCGAGCTGGATTGTAGGCGCGCTCGCCGACGGCGTCAGCCCGGATTGTTGCGGTGCTGTCGCGGCGGCGGATTCGGGAGATGGATTCTGCCCTGCGGGGGCGCCGATTGCGCCTTGACTGGCGGCTGGTCTCTGCTTCAATGCCGGTGTTTATATCTCCGGGAGGAATGCCATGCAGCGCTCACCCGCAAGCAATTCCCATCTTCGCAAATTCCTTTTCGTTTCCGCTCTCGCCGCCGGCGCGGCGCTCGGTCTCCTGGCGAATGAGGCTGACGCCAAACCGATGATCTGCCCGCAATTCCTGGCGAAGTATTGCGTGGTGAACTCCGCCGGTCGGATCTTTACCGCCTTCACGAACCCATGCTTCGCCAAGGAGCAGCACCTTCGCGTCCTCTACATGGGGGCTTGCAGGTTCTCTCCGAGAATCATGACCTGCAAGGGAACGAGATGCGTTTGAGCTCGGTTTGAGGGTGGCTTGTTGCAGGCGATCGCGATCCCCGTTAAGTCGCGGGCCGTCGGCATGCGCGGCCGGGTGAACAACGCATCGTCCGTCTAGCCAGGGCGTCGGCGGGCGCTTAAGCTCCGTGCCTACTCCAGTCAAGAAGGCGCGGAGCCGTGCCCGACCCTCATTCTTCCGTCCGCAAGCGCGAAGGCCGTCTTTCGAGCGACGCCGTCGCGGCGCTCAACGCCGATCTCGCCGCCCGCTTCGGCAACCGCTTCACCGCCTCGGAGGCCGTCCGCAAGGCGCACGGCCACACTCTGACCTGGCTCGAGAACCAGCCGCCGGATGCCGTGGTCTACGCCGAAGCGAAAGAGGACGTGATCGACGTCGTCAAGCTCTGCGCGAAACACGACGCGCCAATCGTTCCCTTCGGCGTCGGCTCATCCCTCGAGGGCCACGTCAATGCGCCGCACGGCGGGGTGTCGCTCGACTGTTCGCGGATGAACGCCGTCCTCGCCGTCAACGCCGAGGATCTCGACTGCGTCGTCGAGCCCGGCGTCACCCGGAAGCAGCTCAACGCCCACCTGCACGACACGGGGCTCTTCTTCCCCATCGATCCGGGGGCCGATGCTTCTCTCGGCGGCATGGCCGCCACCCGCGCTTCGGGCACCAACGCCGTGCGCTACGGCACGATGAAGGATCTCGTGCTGGCGCTCGGCATCGTCACCGCCGACGGGATTTTCCTGCGCACCGGCACGCGGGCCAAGAAATCCTCGGCGGGCTACGATCTCACCCATCTCTTCATCGGCTCGGAAGGGACGCTTGGAATCATCGTCGAGATCGCGCTCCGGCTCTCGGGCGTCCCCGAAGCGATCTCCGCCGGGACCTGCTCGTTTCCGGATGTGCGCTCGGCCTGCGCCGCGACAATAGAGACGATCCAGTCCGGCCTGCCGATCGCCCGCATCGAGCTCGTCGACGCGCTCTCGGTGCGCGCCTTCAACACCTATGCGAAACTCGCGCTTCCCGAACAGCCGATGCTGCTGGTCGAGTTCCATGGCACTGAAGAGAGCGTCGCCGAGCAGGCGCGCCGCTTTGGCGACATCGTCGCCGACAACGGCGGCGGCAATTTCCTTTGGGCGACGAAGCCCGAGGAGCGGACGAAGCTCTGGCAGGCGCGCCACGACACCTACTGGGCGCAGATGACGCTCCGTCCCGGCGCGAGGCCCTTCGCCACCGACGCCTGCGTGCCGATCTCGCGGCTCGCCGATTGCGTCGAGGAGACCCTCGACGACATCAAGAGAAGCCGCCTCGTCGCGCCCATCGTCGGCCACGTCGGCGACGGCAATTTTCACGTCAGCCCGCTCGTCGACATGAGCGACCGGGAAGAGATCGACGCCGCCGAGGCCTTCGCCTCCCGCCTCGCCCACCGCGCCATCGCGATGGGCGGCACCTGCACCGGGGAACACGGCATCGGCCAGAAGAAGATCGCCTATATGGAGGACGAGCACGGCCGCGCGGCGATTGACCTGATGCGCCACATCAAGGCCGCCTTCGATCCCCAGAACCTGTTCAATCCCGGCAAGGTGTTCGCGGTCTGAGCGCCCGCGCCGCAGCTTGCGAGAGTTGCGCCGGGCGAAGGCGCCTCTGCCGGGACCTGCAAAAGAGGTGATTGATGCAGATCGTTGTCCTCGCGTGGGGCTCGGTGGTTTCAGATCCCCGGGATCTGCAGGCAGCCGGCAAATTTGCGCCCAACGGCCCGTTGCTGCCGATCGAGTTCTGCCGGGTCTCTGCCGACGGGCGGCTGACGCTGGTCATCGACGAAAGGTTCGGCTCAGTCTGCACAAGCTATTCCGCCCCGAGCGCGCACGAAAATCTCGATGCGGCGATCGAGAACCTCAGCGCCCGGGAAGGAATGCAAGACGCGCGCGCCATCGGCTTTGTCGAAGTTGCTTCCGACAAGCGCAGCGACGCCGCCATGCAGAGCCATCCGCAAGTTGTCGAGACGATCGCGGCCTGGGCGAAATCAGAGGGATATGACGCTGCAGTCTGGACGGCGCTGGCGAGCAATTTCAGCGAGTATCACAAGGCCGGGGAACCGTTCTCCGTCACCGCGGCGATCCGGTATCTCGAAACGCTGAAAGAGCGGGACGCGGCAAAGTTCGCTCTGGCGCTGGCCCATATCCGGAATGCGCCGGTCGAGGTTGAGACGCCGGTGCGCGACGAGGTCAACAAACGCTGGCCGGAATGATCCGGCGACGGGGCAATGACCGGCCGCCCGCGGCCTTGCTCCCGACCGCTTCGCTCCCGGCCGCTGCCTTGCGGACCCTCAATGATCGACGACGACGTCGCCCTGGGGACGCGACTGGCAGAGCAGAATGATCCCGCCCTTCAGTTCGTCGGCCGACAGGCAGTCGGTGCAGTCCTGCTCGACGGAGCCTTTGACGAGCGTCGTCTTGCACGATCCGCATTGACCGGCCCGGCAGGAAAACGAAACGTCGATTCCCCGTTCCAGCGCGACGTCGAGAAGGTAGTCCGTGGTCTGGCAGTCGACCGCGATCTTGCTGGCGCTGAAGGTCGCTTTCACCGGCATCGCGGCCGCGGCGGCGGGCTTGACCGCGCGCGGCGCGCCGCCGAAGCTCTCCTGCTGAAAACGGGACATGTCGAAGCCGCTCTTCTCGAGGATCTCGCGGGCGGCCGACATGAAGGGCACCGGGCCGCACAAATAGATCCGGCGCGCCATGAAATCGGGAACCAGCGTCTTCAGCAACTCGCCGGAAATCCGGCCTGTGGGGCCGTCCCATCCAGCAGCCTCCGAGGTGCAGACGAAGACGCAGCGGAAGGTCGAGCGCTGGCTCTCCATCAGCCGCAGCTCGCGTTCGAAGATCAAATCCTTCGGGTTCCGGGCGTAATGCAGGAAGCAAACGTCGACGCCGGGCGCGGTGTCGTGCAGCCAGCGGGACATCGCCATGAGAGGCGTGATTCCGCTGCCGCCGGAAATGAAGAGGTAGGGGCCGCTCTCCTCGCCCGTGCAGATGAATTTCCCGTTCGGCCCGTCGGCGAAGATCTTGTCGCCGACGCGTAAGTTTTTGTGCAGCCAATTCGACGCCACCCCGGCCTCGACCCGCTTCACGGTCAGCGAAAGGGAATGCGGCCGGGACGGGGAGGCGGAAATCGTATAGCTGCGTCGCAGGATCTTTCCGTCGAGCGGAAGCTCGAGCGTCAGGAACTGACCGGGACGATAGTTAAACAGTTTCGCCGGCTCCGCGACGAAATGAAACGTCCTCACGTCGTGGGTTTCCTCGACGATGTGGACGCAGCGCAACGGCAATTTGCCCTGCCGCCAGATCATGCCGGCGTCGAATTCGTCGAGGAGACGCGCTGCGGGGCGCGCCGTCGGCTCGGGCGCCGCCGGCTCCGGCCTGGCGCTCGCTCGCGCCGCGGCGCGCGCCGAGGGACGGGTGATCAAGTCGTGCAGCGAGACGTTCTCCCGAGTTGCGGCGGGGTCTCCGGCAAACCCGGCCGCGGCGCGCGCGGCCTTCAGAATTTGGTCGCAGAAATACGAGAGATCGTGCTCGAGAGGGGCGCGCTCCTCCGCCGGCGCGGCGCCGAAAACCGTATCGAGCTCGGCCGCCGCACGATCGATCGACGTGCGGAAATCGCCGGCGGCGTATCGCTTCCACAGGGCCGCCTTTTCCAACCGCGTGTTGGCCAGCGCCTGTCCGAGCAGACGGGACCGGCACCAGTGAGGTTTCTCGATCAGGGCGTCGAACCGCTCCATTTCCCGGGCCGTCATTTTGCCGTCCGCGTCGGCGAGGCGGAGGAAGAGCAGCAAAGGCAGCTCCACGAGCGTTCGGGACTTCTCGGTCAGGCGAATTGCCATGGTTCGGCCCTATCGAGCCTCGGACGGGTTGGGCGCCAAGGGATGCGACGAATGCGCCGTCGCGGAGATCGTGTTGAGAAGATAGCCAGAGACGACCTGCAAAATGCCTCTGGTGGCCGGGAGATCGCGTTCGAGCAGGTCGTCGACGATCGCCTTCGGGATCGACACGGCCGAGGCCCTGTCGCTGCACACCTCTACCGAAGCGGAGCGCGGGCGCCGCGTGATGACGCCGAGCTCTCCGAAGACCGTCCCCCTGCCGCCCCGCCCCAAGACAAAACGGCCCTGATCGCTGTCGACCCATGTCTCGGTCTCGCCGCTCACCAGCAGGAATATCAACTCCGAATCCTCGCCCGCCAGGCAAATTTGGTCGCCGGCGTTGTAGAACTCGAGGATCGAGTCCTTCGCGATTTTGGCCAGCGACTGCAAATCGAGCGCGGCGAACGCTCCCACGGAAAGCAATTCCGCCATGATGACAATCGACGCCGGACGCTGGCCAAGGCGCACCATCTCGCGCGATTCCTCGAGAGACGCCGAAGGCGCCAGGCCGCGTGGCCAAAACTTGTCGACCAGGGCGGCGGCGCTCGCGGGATCGGCCGCGACAAGACCCGACACGGCGAGCGCAGCAACGATCGAATCGCGGTCCGCGGCGAGCGTGCCCAAGACCTCGTCCGCGGGCCTCACCGCCTCGATGACGTCCGCATAGGAGAAAAACACCTTGTCCGACGTCGAACGCCGGAAGGCGTCGCGGATATCGACGGGAACGGACGCGATGGCCTCCAACAGGGCCGGATCGGTTTCGTGACTCGCGAGCGCATAGATCGACTGCGCGAACGAACGAGCGATTTCCGGGGCGTCGATGCTTGCGACCACAGCCACGATGTCGTGAATGAGATGCTTTTGACGAAGCAAAAGACCGTACCGCACAAGCCGCGCCTCCGGCCGATCGTCGGTAGCGAGGGAAAACCGGAACGCCTCCGTCTGACGGAACGCGTCCAGCAACTTGCGCGCGCTTTCGACGAAGCGGGCGTCGTCGTGGGTGACTTCAGCGAAAATCCGCGCATGCTCCTCCTCGGAGACGCCAAACAGGCCGCGGAGGGCGTCGATCTCGTTCAGCGCCGCCGGACTCGCCAGAAAGACCGCGGGCTGCACCCCCTGCCCGAGCCCCTCCTGGATCAGATCGAGCAGAAACTTGCGATAATTTTCGCGTCGCTGGCGCAGCTCGATGGATCGGGCCGAATCCATGTCCAAAAGGGAGGGATCCTGGATGCCGACAGCTTCTGCGATAGCGGCATGATCGGCGTCAGACAGTCCGAGCTGCTCGCGGACGTCCCGCAACATCTGGAGGCTGTTGGAGGAGTGCGTCTGTCCGGTCTCGAGCGCGTCGACCAGAATATGCCGATAGGCCTCGCGCTTCTGCGCCGCAGAGAAATTGGGCAGGGTCTTGGCCAGAACATAGACTTCCTCGGCCGTAAGTTGCTCGATCGCGCGACCTTCGAGAACGTCCTCGGATCGGAACCCCATCCGCACCAGCTGTTGGCGAAGCGTCCTGCCCAGGCGCTCCCGCAAGTAATTGTCCGCGTCCCGCGAGAGAGAAGAAATGAGCCACGTAATCGCAAGCGCCGCGACGGTTAAATCCAGCAATCTCGCCGCCCAACTCGGCAGCAACGAAATATTCGACCGTCCTGAGTACCAGTAAAATGTGATGATGGTCAGGAATCCAGCAATCGTGAACATGCGATGACGCAACTGCGCTGTATTCAGCGGCCTGCCAAATCGAGCGCAAAGCCGTCCATAGGAGCGTTCGACGAGGGCGAAGAGCCCATACGACGCCGCGATGCAGACGACGAAATAGATCGGAACCGCCACGATCTTGGGGATCGGCAACGCATGTCCGGCGATGAAGAACCCGGGACCCATAAGCGTCGACAATTGGCTGCTCTCGTGGGTCCAGGCGCCGCTTTCATAGTACCACAATCCTCCTGAGTACAAATAGAAATAAGTGTTAAATGCGAATACAAGGCCAAATAGCCCGTAAATCATCAGCCGTTTCGGTTCGGATTCCACCCGCTTCCAATAAGAGTTCTCGAGGTCGGCGTCCGGGCAATGCATCGTGCAGCCGACGCACGTGCTGTGGTCGCCGCCTGCGAAGGGCGCCCGACACATCGATTGGGCGACCGGGGACGGCGCGATGTGCGCCTTCGTGTCGAGCAATCCTCCCGGGCCTGTATAGGCCGCTTGAATGACCGCCACGGGGCAAAAGTAATTGCACCACGTCTTTCCGCCGTAAATCAAGCCGACCGCGAACGCGAACAGGAGAATGAACAGGATCGCGCCGAACAGCGCCAGACGATCCGAATTGTAAAACAGAATGCGTCCGATGACGCCGAGGCTCAAGAATCCGAACTGAAAATAGTAGTGATTGCGCCGCATCCACAAGTCGTTCGGAACCAGCGCGAGAACCCGATCGACCCTTCCGGCCGAACGATTGAGCGACTTGACCCTTCTCTGCCAGCCGAGAATGCGCGGGATCTGGCTGACAAGGGAGAGCGGGCAGATCCGCCGCCAAGTCTCGTGTCCGAATACCATCAGGAAGAGCGGAACGATCGGAACGATCACCGTCCAAAAGATGCGATTGCCCATGGGATAGGGCTCGAGCGCGAGGGGAACGCCCTGGACGATGACGGGCGGCCCGCCGAGGCGGAAGGGACTCGCGAAATTGTCTGGAGAGGTCAGGGAGGGGGTAACGGGGTCGTAGAGCAGCGAGGCCAGGATGACGACCCAGCCGAGCAGCAGGACGGCGCGGACGGCGCGCATATTTCTTTCGGGAGCTTGGGACAGCATGATGTGAACCTCCCGCTCTCCTAGAGGCGGTCGTTGCCGTTACGGTCGAATCGTCGCCTTCCGGTCGGACCGCATCGTCATTCGTTTCTGTCCCGCCGCCATCATCCCGACTTCGCGAAACTTTCGGACAGGGCGCCCGGCCTGCGCGGCGCGGGCAAAGCGAGATTTAAAAATGACGTTCAAAGCGAAAATTACACGTCGTGTTTCGCGGCGCCAGGAAACTCACAAGATACTGTCGGCTTACCGATGGCCTCCCTGACCGGGACGCAGATCAACGCCGCTCCACTTTCGTTCAAATCGAGCGGTCTGGCTGTGACCCGCGTCACAATTCGGAGGTGACGGTCCCAACCCCAATCGGGCGGCAATCAGGTCTCGGGGCGGGCCTCTTCGGAGACGGCCCTGCTTCGCGCTCCCCGCGGACACCCTTCTTATTTCCAGTTGCGCGTAGATATCAAAGGGACTGAGACGTCCACATCCGGCGCATTGACAAGGCGGCCCGGCCATGATTTGCGAAAAGCCCGTCCGCACAGTGCTTGCGGCCCGCGTCGGCACCGTGTCGATGCTGCGTCTCGCCGAAACGAGGACGAAAACGCGTCGCCCGCCGAAAGGCGGGGCGAATGGCTGATCGCGAGCCCCCGCTTGGTTCCCGCCCGCGGGGCGCCGCGGCCGAGGTCCGCTTCATGCGGGCCCATGTTGCGGGGAGGCCCAAGAGCCGAAAGGATTTTTTCACCATGTCAGGCTTCAAGGTCGCGGTCGCCGGCGCTACCGGCAATGTCGGCCGAGAGATGCTGGCGATCCTCGCCGAGCGCCGCTTTCCCGTATCCGAGGTGGTCGCGCTCGCCTCCCCCTCCTCGATCGGCAGGGAGGTTTCGTTCGGCGAGAAAACCCTGAAGTGCCGGGCGCTTGAACACTACGACTTTTCCGATACCGATCTTTGCCTCATGTCGGCCGGCGGGGCGGTGTCGAAGGAGCATTCGCTGAGGATCGGCGCCAAGGGCTGCGTCGTCATCGACAATTCCTCCGCCTGGCGGATGGACCCGGACGTGCCGCTGATCGTGCCGGAGGTCAACGCTCAGGCGGCGAAGGGCTTCGGCAAGAAGAATATCGTCGCCAACCCGAATTGCTCGACGGTGCAACTCGTCGTGGCGCTGAAGCCGCTGCACGACCGCGCGACGATCCGCCGCGTGGTGGTTGCGACCTATCAGTCGGTCTCGGGGGCCGGCAAGGAGGCGATGGACGAACTCTTCTCGCAGACGCGCGCCGTCTTCGTCTCCGACCCGGTCGAGCCGAAGAAGTTCCCCAAGCGCATCGCCTTCAATGTGATCCCTCAGATCGACGTCTTCCTCGACGACGGCTCGACCAAGGAAGAATGGAAGATGGTCGCCGAGACGAAGAAGATCCTCGACTTGAAGATCAAGCTGACGGCGACCTGCGTCAGGGTGCCGGTGTTCATCGGCCATTCGGAGGCGGTCAACATCGAATTCGAGCAGCCGATCAGCGCCGACGAAGCGCGGGAGATCTTGCGGAAGGCGCCAGGGTGCCTCGTCATCGACCGGCGCGAGGCCGGGGGCTACATCACCCCGCACGAAGCCGCTGGAGAGGATGCGACCTACATCAGCCGCATTCGCGAGGACCCGACGGTCGAAAACGGCCTCAATCTCTGGGTCGTGTCCGACAATTTGCGCAAAGGGGCGGCGCTGAACGCAGTGCAGATCGCCGAGGTTCTCGCCAATCGCCGCTGGTTGAAGCCGAAGCTGAATGCTGCGTGAAGGGTGGAGCGTGGCTGAAGATCTGGAGACGAACAGGAAGAGGACGGAGGCGCTTCGCGCAAGCTTGTCGCAATCGATCCGCGAACTCGACCAGATCTCCAGTTTCCACGCCGAACTCGTCAAGAAGCACGACCTCCTGGCGGCGCGGCTGGCGCGTCATTACAACCACGATCCGCGTATCCAGCCCGGCGTTCTTTCCTTGCTTCGAATGCTCAGGCCGATGGCCGTCCGCGGCGCTGAAAAAGTCCGGATAGGGAGAAAGCAAGACGGCGGGTATGTCATGATCGACGATTTCGCCGGCGTCGACGCCGCCTATTCAATCGGGATCGGCGCCGAAGTGTCCTGGGATCTGGAGATCGCAGGAAAGGGAATTGTCGTCTTCCAGTATGATCACACGATTGAAGGCTTGCCCGAGAGCCACGCCAATTTTCGCTGGCGAAAGCTCGGGTTGGGAGCGGCGGAAATTCCCTCGGAAAACATCACGACCCTGTCGAAGATTCTCAAGGAGAACGGCCACGCGGGCACGCGCGAACTCATCATGAAAATCGACATCGAGGACGCCGAATGGGATGTCTTCGGGACCGTCGAGGCTGAAGTCCTGCAACAGTTCAGGCAGATCGTCGCCGAATTCCACAACTTCGCCCATCTCGGCGCCCCGCCGCGGCACGAAAGAATCCGCAAAGCCTTCGCCGCGCTGACGGCCAACCACTGCCCGGTGCACGTCCACGCCAACAACCATGGACCCTATTTGATCATCGCCGGAGTACCGGTTCCGGAAACGCTGGAGGTGACCTTCGTCCGCAAGGACGGCTCAACGTTCGACGAGTCGTCGGAAACGTTTCCGACCCGGTGGGACGCGCCGAACAATCCCAATCGCGCGGATTACTGGTTGGGCGCGTTCCGCTTCTAAACTGAAGGCGCAGCGCGCCAACCAACGGTCCGCCGCCTCGCATTCGCCGGCGACCCGCAACGTGCCTTGTACAAGCCCGACCAGGTCTGGCGGCTCGCGTCGCTAATTTGGCGCCGCTCTCATTCTACGCCTCGCGATGATAATGCGGCGTCCAGCCCCTTACCCACAAGAGTCCCGCAATGGGGGAATGTCGCCGCCCTTCGATTCTGCTAACACTCGCAACTCGTTTACAAAGTTCGGCATGTTGGTGTCGTGACCGGCCCAGGACCAACCCATGATCGAGAACTTGGTGGACAGCCTCTTCGAACTCGTCGGGCTTGACGGCGCATGGCTTCTGCCTGCTCTGGGAGCCAGGTTTGATTTGGACGTATGCGGTGTCCGACGCCGCCATCGGCCTTGCTTACTTCTCCATACCTGTCGTGCTCATCATCGTCGCCCGTCGCCGAAACGATCTCGTTTTTAAGCCCCTTCTTTGGCTGTTTGCGGCCTTCATCCTGCTCTGCGGCGCGACCCATTGGCTCGACGTGTTGACGCTTTGGGTTCCCGCCTACGGCCTCGAGGGGCTGGTCAAGGCCGCGACTGCCGCCATTTCGCTCTTCACGGCCGTCACGCTCTGGCGGCTTTTGCCGGAGGCGCTTGTGTTGCCCTCTCCCGCCCAGTTCCGGGACGCCAACGAGAAGTTGCAGGAAAGCCAGGCGCGTCTGGTCCAGGCGCAAAAAATGGAGGCGGTCGGCCAGCTTACCGGCGGCATCGCCCATGATTTCAACAATATGCTGCACGCGATAGGGAGCGGTCTGACGCTTTTGGACCGCCGCATCGCCGAAGGGCGCGTCGGCGAGGCTGGTCGTTACATCGCCGCCATTCGCCAGGCCGCGGACAGCGCTGCCCGGCTGACCAATCGGCTGCTGGTGTTTTCGCGCCTTCAGAGGCTGCAAGCAACTCTTGTCGATCCGAACGATTTGGTGCGCGGGATGAAGGAACTGATCGCCGGCGCCGTTGGCCCTTCGATCCGGTTGGAGCTTCGCCTGGCCGGGAGCATTCGCAAGGTGGCGATCGACGCCGCCCAGCTGGAAAGCGCGATTCTGAATCTGGCGATCAACGCCCGCGACGCGATGCCCGAGGGCGGAACGCTTTCGATCGCGACCGCCGACAGATTGCTGACGCCGGCCGACTTGGCGGATCAGGAGGGAACGACGCCGGGCGACTTCGTCGAGATCACGGTTGCCGATACGGGATTGGGCATGTCTGCCGACGTGCTGGCGCGCGCCTTCGAGCCTTTTTTCACCACCAAGCCGACCGGCGCCGGCACCGGACTTGGCCTGTCGCAGGTCTACGGCTTCGTGCGGCAATCCGGGGGCGTCGTGCGGGTCGAGAGCGAGCTCGGGCGCGGCGCTGCCGTTCGCCTGTACCTTCCCGCGAGCGAACAGGCCGAAACGGCGACAGCGCCGAGAGCGTCAACGACGACCGCCGATCAAGTGATAACCGGCGCACAGAAGACGGTCCTCGTGGTTGAAGACGTGGAAACGATCCGGGCGCAGATGGTCGAAGCCTTGCGCGACATGGGATGCCTCGTCCTCGAGGCGGGGGACGGCCACGAGGGCTTTCGGGTGCTCCAGTCCGATGCCTCCATCGACCTGCTCATCACCGACGTCGGGCTGCCGGGAATGAACGGCCGCCAGCTCGCCGACGCCGGCCGCGCGCTCCGGCCGGCGCTGCCGGTTCTCATGGTTACCGGCTACGCCAACAAGGCGTTCGGCGGCACGCCGCTTCCGGCCGGAATGGAGGTCCTGGCCAAGCCGTTCACGCTCGACGTGCTTGCAGCCAAGATTGGCGTGATGCTGCAACCTCCGTGCGGAACATCGTGAGGCGCGGCCTTCAGACCACGGGACGATCGTTGACCGTGGGCGCTCGCCTCACTGCCGCTTCAGCCGCTCATGCGCCATCGCCAGCGCGATCGCACAGGCGTTGGAGACGTTGAGGCTCTTGATCGCGCCGGGCAGGTCGAGGCGGGCGAGCGCGTCGCAGCGCTCGCGAGTGAGCCGCCTCAGGCCCTTGCCTTCGGCGCCGAGCACGAGGGCGAGCGGGCGCGAGAGCGGGACGTCGACGAGAGCGAGGGGGGCTTCCGAATCGAGGCCCACGCGAAAATAGCCGATGTCGCCCATCTCGGCGAGCGCGCGCGCAAGATTGGTCACCGTCACGATCGGCACGTGCTCGAGACCGCCCGAGGCCGACTTCGCCAGCGCGCCGGAGAATTCCGGCGAATGCCGTTCGGTGGTGACCAGCCCGTCGACGGCGAAGGCCGCGGCAGTGCGCAGGATCGCCCCGACATTGTGCGGATCGGTGATCTGGTCGAGCACGACCGCCAGCCCGTCCGGCGGCAGTTCGGAGACGTCGATCGGCGCGAGCGGCCGCGCCTCGAGCAGCACCCCTTGATGGACCGCCTCGCGCGGCGCGCGGGCGGCAATCTCCTCGAGGCTCAGGACCCGCGTCTCAACTCCGCGGGCGGCGATCTCGGGCTTGAGGCGCTCCGCCGCGGCGGCGGTGGCGTATAGGCGGACGAGGGCGCGGCGCGGCGCCCTCAGCGCCGCTTCGACGCTGTGAAAGCCGTAGATGCGGACGACATCCGGATCCCGCCGCTCAGCCGGCCGTTCGCGCTTCGCCCGTTCCGGCGGCGGCCGGGAGGGCGGAGCCGATGGGCCGCCGGCGCGGGCGAAGCGGCTCTCCTCAAGCGCATGAGGAGGCGCGCTGTCGCGCCGATCGCGCTTGCGGGTCATTAGCGTGGCAGTCAGTGCGACATCAGCACGGGGATCGACTGCTGATTCATAAGATCGAGGCTGACGCCGCCAAAGAGGCTCTCGTAGAGGCGCGAATGGCCGAAGGCGCCGGCGACGATGAGATCGGCGTCCTGGGTGTCGAGGCTGGCGAACATGGCTTCGATCGCCGTGAGGTCGCCGGTGTTGGTCCAGTCGGAGATGTGCGCGTCGACCCCGTGCAGCGCGAGATGGTGGATCAGCATCTGGGCCGAGGCGCGCAGGTCGCTCGGCCGTGAGGAGAAGGTGAAGACGGTCACCTTCCGCGCCTTCTCGAGAAACGGCATGGAATCGTGGACGGCGCGCAGCGCTTCGCGCGTTGCGTTCCAAGCGATGACGACGGCTTCGCCGACCGTCCCGGTTGTCCAGTCGCGGGGCAGGATCAGCATCGGCGCGCCGGACTCGGTCAGCGCGCGCTCGAGCGTCCCGTGCCGGACGACGTCGCGGGCGCCGCCGCCCGGCGCGGGCGCGACCATCAGATCGACGCAATGGGTGAACGCCTCGCCCTCCCCCGGCTTTTCGGCCGGAACGAACACAGCCGTCAGGCCGGCGTCGCCGGTCGAACGTTCGAAGGTCTGTTGCGTCACTTCCGAACTTTCGGCGCCCTCGACGCCCGCCGCCGCGCCGACGTCGACGCCAATCAGCCGCGCCCCCTGAGCCTTGGCGAGGCGAGTTGCGAAGTTCAGGCGCTCCAGCGATTCTGCCGTCGGATCCAGATAGACCAGAATATCCTTGTAAGCCATCGCTCCCTCCTACTGTCCCGCCCATTCGCCCGGCAGGGATTTTGAAGCGTATCACGGAGAAGCGCTCCTTCGTACAGGAACCTGCTCCGCCGGAAGCGCGGCCGCGCGGCGAGCCTACCGAAAGCCCGGCCGAAGGCTAATGGCCCTGACCGGTGGGCCTCAGCCTGAGGTCCACGACCCGCTTCGCCTTGCCCTGCGAACGCTCGACCGCGCCCGGATCGACGACGCGGACGCCGACAGTGACGCCGACGACCGACTTGACGTGATGAGCCAGCGCCTGCGCCTCGGCCTCGCGCGGCGCGCCGCTCGGCGTTTCGACGCGCGCCTCGACGACGACCGTCATGGCGTCCATGCGCTCGTGGCGGCTGAGCTCGATCTGGAAGTGCGGCGAGAGGCCGCTGCATTTCAGGATCTGCTCCTCGATCTGCGACGGGAAGAGATTGACGCCACGCAGAATGATCATGTCGTCGGTGCGGCCGGTGATCTTCTCCATCCGCCGCATCGTCCGGGCGGTGCCGGGCAGGAGCCGCGTCAGGTCGCGAGTGCGGTAGCGCACGATCGGCATGGCTTCCTTGGTGAGCGAAGTGAAGACGAGTTCGCCCTTCTCGCCGTCCGGCAACGGCGCGCCGGTCTCGGGATCGATCACCTCGGGGTAGAAGTGATCCTCCCAGATGTGCGGGCCGTCCTTGGTCTCGACGCATTCGCACGACACTCCCGGGCCAATGACTTCGGAGAGGCCGTAGATGTCGACGGCGTGCATGTCGAAGCTCTGCTCGATCTCGGCCCGCATCGCGTTCGTCCAAGGTTCGGCGCCGAAGATGCCGACCTTGAGGCTCGAGGCGCGCGGATCGATGCCGGCCCGGCGGAATTCATCGAGAATGGCCAGCATGTACGACGGCGTCACCATCACGATTTCCGGCTTGAAGTCGTCGATGAGTTGAACCTGCCGCTCGGTCATGCCGCCCGAGACCGGGATGACTGCGCATCCCAGGCGCTCCGCGCCATAATGCGCGCCCAAGCCCCCGGTGAAGAGGCCATAGCCGTAGGCGACATGAACCTTCATGCCGGGCCGCCCGCCGGCGGCGCGGATCGAGCGCGCCATCACGTCCGACCAGACGTCGAGATCGCCTTTCGTATAGGCGACGACGGTCGGCTTGCCGGTCGTACCGGAGGAGGCGTGAAAGCGCGCGATCCTCTGCTGCGGCACGGCGACCATGCCAAAGGGATAGGCCTCGCGCAGGTCGTCCTTGGTGGTGAACGGGAAGTTGGCGAGGTCGGCGAGCGCGCCGCAGTCGTCGGGAGAGACGCCCGCGGCGTCGAACTTCGCCCGATACCGGGGAACGTTGTCGTAGGCGTGGCGCAGGGTCCGCTTCAGCCGGCTGAGCTGGAGCGCCGCGATCTCGTCGCGCGAGGCGACTTCGATCGGCTCGAGATCGCTCTTCTCCGGCGAAAGGTCGAGCATGGCGTTTCCTTGGGTCTTCCGCCTCAGAAGAACGAGCCGGGCACGGTGCGGCTATGGCCGCGGAACTCGGCGATCGGCGCGCCGGTCTCGTCGCTGACGCTGATGTCGTAGACGCCGCTGCGGTCGGCGCGCCTGATCTCGCGCGCCGTCGCCGTGAGGCGCGATCCCTCGCGCGCGGGCTTGAGATAGGTGATCGAGCAATGCTGCGCGACGCAGCGCTGGTTGTAGCTGTTGCAGGCATAGGCGAAGGCGGTGTCGGCGAGCAGGAAGATGAAGCCGCCGTGCCCGACGCCATGGCCGTTGGTCATCGCCCGGGTCAGCGTCATCGAGAGAGACGCCGCGCCCGGGCCGACCGAATCGATGCGCATCCCGTGCTCCTGCGCCGCAATGTCGTCCGCCCAAAGGATCTCCGCGGACTTCTGCGCGATCTCCTCAGGCGTCATGAGCTAAGCCTTCTTGCCGTGAAATTGCGCCGGCCGCTTTTCCAGAAACGCCCGCACGCCCTCGGCGAAATCGTCCGTCGCGCCGGCCTCGCGCTGAAGATCGCGCTCGAGGTCGAGCTGCGCCTCGAGGCTGTTGACGAACGAGGCGGCGAAGGCGCGCTTCATCAGGCCATAGGCCTGGGTCGGCCCGGCGGCGAACCGCTCCGCGAGCGTGCGCGCTTCGCCCATCAACTGGTCGTCGTCGACAGCGCGGTAGATCATGCCCCAGGCTTCCGCCTGTTCGGCTCCGATCGGATCGGCCAACATCATCAGCGCGCGGGCGCGCGCATCGCCCACGAGCCGCGGCAGGATCCAGGTGCCGCCGGCGTCGGGCACGAGGCCGATGCGGGCGAAGGCCTGCAGGAATTTGGCGGATTTCGCCGCGAGCACGACGTCGCAGGCGAGCGCGAAATTGACGCCTGCGCCCGCTGCGGGCCCATTGACCGCGCAGACCACGGGCTTCGGCAGGCTGCGCATGGCGCGGATCAGCGGATTGTAACGCTTGTCGAGCGAATCGCCGAGGTCGGGGCGAGCCTGGCCCGGCGCGAGCCCGCGGTCGGCCAGATCCGCTCCGGCGCAAAAGCCCTTGCCGGCGCCGGTTATCAGCACGACCCGGCACGCCTCGCTCGCCGCGGCGCGCGCCATCCCGGCCGCAAGCGCCGCGTGCAGCGCGTCATTCAAGGTGTTCAGCCGCTCGGGCCGGTTCAGGGTCAGCGTCAGAACGCCGTTCTCGAGCCGCTCCAGCAAGACCGGCTGAGGAGAAACTTCCGCCTCGGTCATCCCGCACCCTCCCTGGATCAGGCCGCCCTGCGTCGCGCTGCTCCGCGGCTTGGCAGGCAAGCACGTAGAGCAAGCACGTAGAGAAGGCGCCAGATGCGGTCAAGGGAAGGCCGGCGCGACGGCGGAGAGGTTCGCCCTGCCGCCCCCTAGCCGCCGCCGAGCACGCCCTTCATCGCGCCGTCGGTTTCCTGGGCGTAGCGCCGCGCCGCGAAGGCTTCGCCGAGCGTGCCCAGGACGTGGCCGGTTTCGCGCGCGGTCACCGCCAGCGTGTCGGTCTGCGCCGCGCCGAACAGATCGAGCGCAGAGCGAATATCGTCGTCGGGGTGCAGGCTCGTCGCCGGCAGGCGGGCGACCAGCCCGACCGGGCCGCCGTCGTCGCCTTCCGCCAGCGCGTGCGCGTGCGCCTCCGGAACATGGATGAGCCCGTGATAGCGTCCATCCTCGCCGACCGCGACCACGACATTGGCGCTGCCCAGCGGATGGGATTCGCAGAAGGCCCGGACGCTCTCCTCGGCCGGGAATACTGGCGGCGAGGGGACCATCATCTTCGCCACCGTCAGCTCGCGCAGCCAGCCGACATCCTGTCCGCCGCGGATGGTCTCGCCGCGGAGGTGCAGGCGCCAAGTGGTGAACGAATAGCCGAAGGTGGCGCGCACCGCGAGCGTCGTCGCGATCGAGGCGGCGAGGACGCCGCCGGCGACCCCCAGATTGCCGGTGCTCTCGAGCACCAGAAACGTCATCGTCAGCGGCCCGCCGACAATCGCAGTGCTCAGCGCCCCCATGCCGACGAGCACGCAGGCGATCGTGTCGAGGCCGAGAGAGGGAAACAGAAAATCGATGCCGATCGAATAGAGCTTGCCGAGAAGCGAGCCGACGAACAGCGAGGCGAAGAACAAACCGCCACGGAAGCCGGAGGCCAGCGACACCAGACTCGCGGTGAGCTTCAGTCCGATGAGGACGATGAGCTCCGTCGCGGTCAGCGGCCAGTAGAAATCGAGCCCCAGCGCGCCATGGCCGGCGCCGAGCACCTGGGGCGTGTAGAGCGCCATGGCGCCGAGCATCATTCCGCCGACGACGGGGCGAAGCATGCGCGAGCGCACGAGCGTGCGAAAGGCGCGCTCGATCAGCGCCGCCGCGCGCATCGCCCCGACGCCGAGCGCCGCCGCCACCAGCCCAAGGCCGACCAGAGCCACGTAGTGGACCGAATTCAGCGGCGCGACTTCTGGCGCGCTGATCACATAGGGCGACCCGATGATGGCTTTGGTCGTCAGCACTGCGACCAGCGTCGCGGCGAACACCGGCACGACGTTGGCGAGCGAATAGGCGCCGATGATGAGTTCGAAGGCGTAGAAGGCGCCGGTCAGCGGCGCGCCGAACGCCGCCGCAATCGCGCCGCCGGCGCCGCAGCCGACCAGCATGCGCAAATCCTGCCGGCGCAGATGCGACATCACCCCGAGACGGGAGGCGATGCCGGCGCCGATCTGGGCGTAGCCGGCCTCGAGCCCGACCGATGCGCCGCACCCGTTCGATAACACCGTCTGCCCCGCGACAAGCTCGCTTTCGCGCAGCGACATGCGGCCTCCGCGCAAAGCGTTGGCCTCGACCGGATCGACGACCGGAGGCAGCTTCCGTCTGGCGCGCCAGGCGTCGATCGATCCGAGCGCCAGGCCGCCGAGCATCGGCGCGGCGAAGGCGGCGGGCAAAGGCACACGTTCGGCGGCGCTGAGCCGCACATCGAACGGGATTCCGTAAATGAGCATGTGCGCCAGGTCGACGATGGACGTCATCAGGCTGACGCAGAGGCCGGCCAGCACGCCGACGCCGATCGCGAGCGCCACCAGCCCGAGTTCGCTGGCGCGGAGCCGGGCGCGCAGTCTGGCGACGGCGGCCAGGGCTCGGCGCGGAAGCCTCTTCATGCTGAGCGGCATCGCCGACTTATGCGCGGCGAGCGGCCGGAAGCCAAGCATGACGCATCGTCAGCGCTCGGCCAGCGCCATGTCGTCGCGGTGGATCATTTCCGCCCGTCCCGCCGTGCCGAGGATATGGGCGATGTCGCGCGACTTGCGGCCGCGGATGCGCTCGGCGTGCAGCGCATCATAGGCGATGAGCCCACGGCCGATCTCGGCCCCGCGCTCGTCGCGAATGGCGACGCAGTCGCCGCGCGAGAAGACGCCCTCGACCCGCGTGACCCCCGCTGGCAACAGGCTCTTGCCGCCGGCGAGCGCCGCCGCCGCGCCGGCATCGACGAAGACGGCCCCCTTCAGCTCGAGCGACCCGCTGATCCAGATCTTCCGCGCCGCGATCGGATTCGACGGCGTGAGAAACCAGGTGCAGCGTCCGCCTTCCGCCATGCGGGCGATCGGATGGGCCACCCGCCCGTCGGCGACGACCATGTGGGCGCCGGCGGCGGTGGCGATGCGCGCCGCCTCGATCTTGGTGCGCATGCCGCCGCGCGACAGGTCCGAAGCCGCGCCGCCGGCCATCGCCTCGATCTCAGGGGTGACGCGCTCGACCACCGGGAGGAGCCGGGCATGGGCATTGCGCGACGGCGGCGCGTCGTAGAGACCGGCGACGTCGGAGAGCAGGATCAGGAGGTCGGCGCTCGCCATGGTCGCGACGCGCGCGGCGAGGCGGTCGTTGTCGCCGTAGCGGATCTCGCTGGTCGCAACCGTGTCGTTCTCGTTGATGACGGGGATGGCGCGCATGGCGATCAGGCGCGCCAGCGTGGCGCGGGCGTTGAGATACCGTCGCCGCTCCTCCGTGTCCTGCAGGGTCAGGAGCACCTGGCCGGCGACGATCGCGTGTTTCGCCAGCCCCCGCGACCAGGCGCTGGCGAGGGCGATCTGCCCGATCGCCGCGGCGGCCTGGCTGTCCTCGAGCTTCAGGACGCCTTTCGGCAGCCCGGCGATCGTCCGCCCGAGCGCGATCGCGCCCGACGACACCACGAGGACGGCCGCGCCGCGCTCGTGCAAGGCGGCGATCTCGGCGACAAGCCCCTCGAGCCAAGCCTGCTTGACCGTCCCGCAGGACGAATCGACGAGCAGCGAGGAGCCGACCTTGACGACGATGCGGTTGAATTGGGCGAGAGAGGGAACCTGAGCCACGGCAGCCGGGGTAGTTTGCCCGATTTCCAAGAAACAACCAGCGGCAAGCGAGCGATTCTCGATCTAGAGCAGCCTCGCCGCGATGGCAAGCCGCCGCGCGCTTCCCGAGTTGGCGAGGCCGGAACCTTGACCCGGCGGACGGCGCGCATCTAGAACGCCCTTTCAAACGCCTCGGGCGTCGAAGCTTCCCGGCGGCGCCCTTCGTTTCGCACCCGGGGCAGAAGAAGTCGGTCCAAGACTTGGGGCGTGGAGGGATGATCGCGCATGCGAAACTTTGACGAATTGTCCGAGCGCGAAATGCTGGCCCTCGCCATCAGCAACGAGGAGGAGGACAGCCGCATCTACGCCGATTTCGCCGACGGCCTTGCCGAGAACTTCCCGACCAGCGCGAAAGTGTTCACCGAAATGGCGGGCGAGGAGAACGAACACCGCCGGCAGCTGATCGACCTTTTCGTCTCCAAGTTCGGCGATCACATCCCCCTCGTCCGCCGCCACGACATTCATGGCTACATCCCGCAGCAGCCGGTCTGGCAGATGCGCCCGCTCGGCATTGAGACGGTTCGCAACCGTGCGCGGGAAATGGAGCGTACGGCAGCGCGCTTCTATCGCCAGGCGATCACCCGCACGTCCGACGCCTCGATCCGCAAGCTGCTCGGCGACCTGGCGGAGGTCGAGGAGAGGCACGACCAGACGGCGGCCCACCTCGAAGAGGAGCTCCTGACGGAGGCCGCCCGCCACAGCGAGGACGAGGGCGAGCGCCGGCGCTTCATTCTGCAAGTCATCCAGCCCGGCCTGGTCGGCCTGATGGACGGCTCGGTGTCGACGCTGGCGCCGGTGTTCGCGGCCGCGTTTGCGACGCACAATACCTGGAACGCCTTCGTCGTCGGCCTCGCCGCCTCGATCGGGGCCGGCATCTCGATGGGCTTCGCCGAAGCTCTGGCGGACGACGGGAAGCTCTCGGGTCGCGGCGCGCCGATCCTGCGCGGCGTCATCTGCGGCGTCATGACGGTCGGCGGCGGCATCGGCCATACGCTGCCTTTTCTCATCCCAAACTTCTACACCGCGATCGTGGTCGCCTTCTGCGTGGTGGTCGTCGAACTGATGACCATCTCCTGGGTGCAGTGGCGCTACATGGACGTCCCGCCGCTCTCGGCCGCGGCGAAAGTCATGATCGGCGGCGCGCTGGTGCTGACGGCAGGGATCCTGATCGGGAGCGGCTGAGGCTTTTTAGGATTTGCGTCCAGGAGGCGGCGAAGTGCGCATGTTCACGCCGCGTGGCCGCCGGTGAAGGGCACGAAGGGGATGATCGCGCCGCCGTAGATGTCGGAGCGCACGACGGAGATGCGCCCGTCCGATGCGCGCTCCTTGACCGCCTTGATGACATGCTGGGCGCCGGGCGGACCGACCGGAATGACCATCATTCCGTCCGGCGTCAATTGTTGCAGCAGCGGCGGCGGGATGTGATCGATGCCGCAGGTGACGATGATCTTGTCGAACGGCGCGAACTCTTCCCAGCCGTAGTAGCCGTCGGCGTTGCGCGTGCGGATGGCGCTGTATTCGCTGTAGCCCTCGCCGATCAGCCGATCGTAGAGGGCGCGGGTCCGCTTCGCCAGCGGCGGGATGATCTCGATCGACCAGACATGCGGCGTGAGGTTCGAAAGATAGGCCGACTGGTAACCCGAGCCGGTGCCGATTTCGAGCACCTTGTCGGCGCGCTTGATCTTGAGCGTGTTGGTCATCCGCGCGACGGTATGTGGGCCGGTGATGGTGACGCCGAAGCCGATGTTGAGGTGATGCCATTCGTAGGCGCGATCGAGGTTCGCGGCGGTGACGAAGTCCTCGCGCGGCGTCATCAGAAAGGCGCGGATGTCGGCCTCGTCCCAGATGTCGTGATGGGCGATGATCTGCTGCAGGCGGTCCCAGCGTTCCCCGAGGAATCGCGGATCCTCGCCGCGGTTCTTGACCATCCAGGCGACGAACGCCTCCCGGCTCTGCCGCGGCGGCGCTATATCCCAGTCGTAGGGCGCCGGCACTTTGGCGAAGGCCGCCCCGGAGCCCGCAGCGGCGGCCACGCCGACGAGAAACGCGCGCCGATCCATGCGTCAAGCCTCCTCGATCCGTCCCGGAGAATGGGGCGCAAATGCGGGAACCAGTCAAGCCGGGGCGGGAGGCTTGGAGACGGCAGCGTCAAAGTTTGAATTTCGGGTATGGCGATGGCGGCCGTTGGCCGAACGGCAGGAACGGGGCGGGAAGCCGGCCTCTCCGGGCAGCCCTTGCCCGGCGCTCCGCCCTGAGCGGGCTTTCGCCGGTACGATCTTGAAAGTGGACACAGAACGCCCTTGTGGTCGTTCCGTCACAATCGGATATGCTCGCGGCCTTGACGGGAGCGAGGGATGACGCGCTGGTTTCTCAGCTATCATTCGCCGGACCAGCCTCTCGCCGGGCGGCTCAAGGACGCCCTCGCGCGCAAGGACCCGGCGACAAGCGTCTTTTTCGCCCCAGCGAACCTGCGCCCCGGCGGCGCCTGGACGGATCAACTCGCGCAAGAACTCGCTCAGGCGGACGCCTTCCTTCTGCTCATCGGCGAACATGGCGTCGGCAAGTGGCAGGTCCCCGAATATGACGAGGCGCTCGACCGCTGGGTGAAGTCGGGGCGCACCTTCCCGCTCATCGTTGTCCTGCTCGACGGGCAGACCGCGCCCGGCCTGCCGTTCCTCCGGCAACTGCACTGGATCGTCACCCCCGACCCGGCCTCCGAAAAAGACGTCGCGCGCATCTTCGACGGCGCCTCCGGCCGCGGCGCGGCCCGCCCGAGCTGTGGCGCCATGCGTCTCCCTATCGCGGCCTCGAGGCGATGGAGGAGAAGGACAGCGATTATTTCTTCGGGCGGACGCGGGAAACGATCGAGGCTCTCGAGGCGCTCGCCGCGAAGGGCCGGCTGGCGGTGTTGATCGGCAATTCGGGGGTGGGCAAATCCTCGCTGGCGCAGGCCGGCGTCCTCGCCGCGCTCAAGCGTCAGGCCTGGCCCGGCGACGCCCGCGCGGCCGACGCCTGGCCGGAGGTCTTCCAGAACAGCCGGCAGTGGTGCTTTCTGACGCTGAAGCCCGGCGCCGAGCCGATCAAGGCGCTGGTCGAATGTTTTCTCGACGCCTGGGAGTTCGAGGCGGGGGACCCGAGCGCGTCGAGTGGCAGCTTGATTGGATCAAGCTCTTGCAGGGCGAGGCGACCGTCGCCCACCTGATCGACGCCACCGAGCGCCGCCGCGAGGAACTCGGTCAACCCAGGCCGCCGGCCTTTTTCCTCTACGTCGATCAGGGGGAGGAGCTTTACGCCCGCGCCGGGGAAAAAGAGCAGCGGCGGCGCTTCTCCGAACTCCTCGCCAAGGCGCTGGCCGACCCGCGCCTGCGCGTGATGATGAGCATCCGAACGGATTTCTATGGAGCGCTGCAAAGCGACAGGCCGTTGTTCGACGCTTGCCGGCGGATCGACGTTCCGCCGCTCGGCGAGGACGGCTTGCGCGAGGTGGTGAGCGAGCCGGCGCAATTGCTCGGGGCGCGTTTCGAGAGCGACCGTCTCGCCGACATGATCGCGCAACGCGCCGCGGAGGAATCGGCCAAAGACGCCGGCGCCCTGCCGCTCCTCTCCTACACGCTCGACGACATGTGGAGAGAGATGCTGAAGGCCGGCGACGGCGTGCTGCGGCTCCCTGTGCAATCCGTCGATCTCGGCCGCGTGCTGGTCGAGCGCGCCAACCGGTTTCTCGCCGAGAATCCCGGAAGCGAGGATGCGATCAGGCGCATGCTCACGCTCAAGCTCGCGACCGTGCGCGAGGACGGCGAGCCGACGCGGCGCCGCGAATTTCGCGCCGAGTTCTCCGACGAGGAATGGCGGCTCGTCTCGGAGCTTGCCGGCTATCCCAACCGGCTGCTGGTGACGGCGCGACTGAGGCGGGCGAGACCTACGCCGAGGTCGCGCACGAGGCGATTTTCAAGCGCTGGATGAAGCTCAAGGAATGGGTCGCCGCCCAGCGCGAGTTCTTGAGCTGGCGGAGCGGTCTGGAGGCGGCCCGTCGCGCCTGGGAGAAGGCGGCCGACAAGGACAAGAACGACGCGCTGCTCATGGGCTTCGCGCTGAAGCAGGCGCAAAGCTGGCTCGCTCAGCGCAAGGCCGACATTCCGGAAGCGGATCGGACGTTCATTGTCGCGAGCCGCCGCGGCCCGGCGGCGCAGTTTCAAGGTCCAGGCGCTCGTCGGCGTCCTGGTGGGGGTGGTGGCGCGGGTGCGGCGGCCTGGTCGGAAGCAGGATTGGCTGAAGGACGAAATTCACCCGACGGCCGTTCTGCTGCGGGAGAAGACCTACGCGTGGGGAACGCGCCGCCCTCGGCGCAGCGCAGGAGCGCGCCCTCAAGCCGGGCGACTCGCTCAAAGAGTGCGCGCGATTGCCCGGAAATGATCGTTGTGCCTGCGGGTCGCTTCAAAATGGGCTCGCCCGCAGGTCAAGGAAGCGACGACACGAACGTCCGCAGCATGAGGTGACGATCGCAAGACCTTTCGCGGTCGCGAAGTTCGCGCTGACGTTCGATGAGTGGGACGCCTGCGCCGCCCATGGCGATTGCGCCCAGCATGTCAGCGACAGCGGCTGGGGGCGCGGCCGGCGGCCGGTGATCAATGTGAGCTGGGACGACGCGCAGACTTACGTGAAATGGCTCTCCAGGATCACCGGCAAGACATATCGGCTGCTCTCCGAGGCCGAGTACGAATATGCGGCGCGCGCCGGAACCGAGACGGCATATCCCTGGGGCGACGAGATCAAGCTGAACGGCAAGGCGATGGCCAACTGCAACGGCTGCGGCAGCCAATGGGACGGCAAGCAGGCGGCGCCGGTCGGTTCCTTCGCCGCGAATCGGTTCGGTCTCTACGATATGGTCGGCAACGTCTGGGAGTGGACGGAGGATTGCTGGAACCCCAACTACCAGGGCGCGCCGGCCGACGGCTCGCCATGGACAAGCGGCGATTGCAATCCCCGCGTCGTCCGCGGCGGTTCCTGGGTCGACTTTCCAGACGGCCTCCGCTCGGCGTACCGCTACTGGTACGCCTCCGCCAACCGGAGCTACGGCCTGGGCTTCCGGGTCGCCCGGACGCTTACCCCTTGAATCTTGACCTCCGTACCTCTTGGGGTCCAGGGGCGAAGCCCCTGGTCGAGTTTTTTGGCGGGTCGCACGATGGCGGACAGTTCCAAACGGACGGGCGTCGCCCTCGAGGCGCACTATCAGTTTCTTTTGTGGCTTCTGCCGACCGTCGAAAAATTCCCGAGGAGCCACAAATTCACTATTGGCGATCGGATCGAGAGCATCGCGCTGAGTGTGCTCGAAGCGCTGATCGAAGCCACCTATACGCGCGACCGCGCAGAGGCGTTGCGTCGGGGAAACCTGGGGATCGAGAAGCTGCGGTTCTTGATCGAACTCGCCGCCGACCTGAGATTGCTGGATCGAAAACGCTACGAACATGCGGCGCGCGCGCTCGACGAAACCGGACGCCTGATCGGCGGCTGGACAAAGGCGCATCGTGCCGCAAACAGCACGGCGGCAGATAGCGGCGATGCGGCAACGGCATGACCAATTGTTCCCCCGGATCGCCAATTTTCAGGCGCTGTTCCCGGCCGCCCGGCGGGCAGTCAAAGGCAAGCGCAAGAAGCCGGGCGCGGCCGCGTTCTTCGCCAATCTGGAGGGTGAGCTTCTTGCCCTGGAGCGTCAACTTCGCGGCGGGCACTATCGGCCGGGCCGCTATGTCGCATTCGAGGTCAACGATCCCAAAAACGCATCGTCTCAGCCGCGCCGTTTCGCGACCGCGTCGTGCATCATGCGCTTTGCGCGGTCGTCGAGCCGATCTTCGAACGCGGCTTCATCGATCACACGTTCGCCAACCGCGTTGGCAAGGGAACACATCGCGCGATCGAGGCTTACGAGGGATATCGCGACCGCAACGCCTATGTTCTCCGCTGCGACATCTATCGCTATTTCCCGGCGATCGACCACGCGGTGCTGAAATCCGACTTCCGCCGCCGGATCCGTTGCCAGCCGACCTCGCTCTCCTGGACCTGATTGTCGACGGCTCAAACCCGCAGGAATCGGTCAACCTGTATTTCGACGGCGACGATCTGTTCGAGCCGTTCCGCGCCGCCGCGGTCTGCCGATCGGCAATTTGACCAGCCAGTTCTTCGCCAATGTTTATCTTGACGGCTTCGATCATTTCGTGACCGAGGTGTTGCGCGCGCCCTATGTCCGCTACGTCGACGACTTCGCGCTGTTCGCCGGACGACCCTGGCATCTTCGTGGAATGGCAGGCGCGGATCGAGCATACCTGCTCGGCCGGCGGCTGTAGCTGCACCCACGCAAGACTTGTCGTCTGCCGTCGAGCCGGCGCATTTCTGGGCCTCGTCCTGCTGCCGATGGTCGCGCCGGCTGCCCGAAGACAACGTGCGCCGCTTCCGCAACCGCCTGCGCGGCCTTCGCGATCAATGGAGAAGCGGCAGCATCGACCTCGAAGACGTCGACGCCCGTGTGCGCGCGTGGATCGCGCACGCAGAACATGCCGATACATGGCGCTTGCGTCATGCGATCTTCCGGGGCGGCCGTTTCGATCCGGCCAAAGCCCTCGAAGCCTGGACGGCTCCTTGTCGGTCGTCCGCGGCGGTTCCTGGAACAACAATCCGGACAACCTCCGCTCGGCGAACCGCAACAGGAACACCACCGACAACCGGAACAACAACCTGGGCTTCCGGGTCGCCCGTACGCTTCCCGCCGGAGCCGACGCGATCACGGTCGCGGCGGGCGAGCGCAAGCGTCCAGGGCCGTCCATGATGAGCGTGGTCGGGGCCGCTGCGGCGCCCGACGCTAGGGCGGCGCCGGTCCTGGGAGACACATGGGCTCCGACCGGCGCCGTCGACTGAGGTTTCACGACCCGAACGTCATTTTGCATGGCGAGGACGACCGTAGCGACGACGGCCGCGCCCCATCGGGGTACGATTTACTCCGCAACGCGCAGGAGCTGCTTGCCCTCGTTGCGACCTTCGAACAGCCGCCGCAGCGTCGCCGGCGCGTTCTCCAGGCCATGCTGCACGTCGACCTTGTTCTTGAGCTTTCCCGCCTGCACCCAGCCGGAGAGCGCGCCGATCGCCTCCGTAGCGCGCGGCATGTAATCGAGCACGATGAAGCCCTCCATCCGTCCGCGCTGGACGACCAGGTTGAGGTAGTTCTTCGGTCCCGGCGGCGGCTCGGTCGCGTTGTAGTTCGCGATCCCGCCGCAAAGCACAACCCGCCCTCGCATCGCGAGCCGCGACAGCGCCGCGTCGAGGATGTCGCCGCCGACATTGTCGAAGAAAATGTCGATCCCTTTGGGACACAGGTCCTTCAGCCGCGCCTGAACGTCCTCCGACTTGTAGTCGATCGCCGCATCGAAGCCGGCCTCATCGGTCAGCCAGCGGCATTTCTCCGCCCCGCCCGCGATGCCGATGACGCGGCATCCCTTGATCTTGGCGATCTGCCCAACGACCGAGCCCGTCGCGCCGGCCGCGCCGGAGACGACGACGGTTTCGCCTGCGACCGGACGGCCAACCTCGATCAGGCCGAAATAGGCGGTGATGCCGGTCAAGCCGAGTGCGCTCATCGCCAGTTCCAGCGGCACTCCGGGGGGCATCTTGTTGAGTTGGCCCTTCGGGTTCATCGCGACATAGTCCTGCCAGCCGGTGAGGCCGGACACGATGTCGCCGACTGGGAAGTCGGGATTGTTCGACGCCACGATCCGGCCCGCGCCGATCGAGCGGACGACCTCGCCGATCTTGACCGCCGGCAAATACGTGTCGAAGGCGATCCAACCCCGCTGCGTCGGGTCGCAGGACAGCATCAGGTTGCGCACCAGCACTTCGCCCTCGCGGGGAGTCGGCGCGTCGGTCTCGACGAAATTGAAGTCGCTGTCCTGGATCGCTCCGTGCGGACGACGCGCGAGCAGCCACTGACGGTTTTTCATCTCGGTCCTCCCACGACGAATGAAGCGATCTTCATATCACGTGGGGTGGCCAGGCGCGCCCCGCTGGGCGGCGTAGGCTTCGCTTGCGGGAACGCCCCCCGACAAGCTGCTCTTCGACACGCGTCGCTTTGCGCCTATATCTTGTGCAGGCCTGAGCATGACTTCATCGTCGGGCCGCGTGACGCCAACGCGGCGGTCGCCGAGTTGGCGTGCCACGGGCCAAGGAGAACGGTTGGCATAATTCTTGATTAAGGCAATTCTGTTCATATTGCGTATCAGCAAGCGCGTTGGTCGGCGGAAGGACGATCGCAAGGGTTCTGGTCAGGCGAGGAAAACAACCAAAGGGCGTCCGGGAACAGGAGGTCCTCATGTTGATGAAGCGTTCTCTGGCATTGGCCGGCGCTCTGGCGGTCCTGCCCACATTGGTCCATGCGGGCGACGACGCCGCCCGATGCGTCGACATTTCCGTGCCCAAGCACGCCGTCGAGGCGCACAACGGCAAATGGATCGAACTCACGCCGGAGCAATGGGAGTTTCTCCGCGGCATCTACGCCATGAACCCGCTGACTCCGCCCGGCCTCCCTTACGGCGACAAGGCGGCGCTGGCCAAGGTCGACGGCAATTCCGGCGGCCTGATCTTCTTCATCGACGGCGACCGGGCCTGCACGCCGATGCCGGTCCCCGACAAGCTTCTCTCGATGATGGACGACGTCGCCACCGCCAAGATCACCCACGAGGGCAGCGGGCTCTGAGCCGCCGCGGCCGGCAGTAAGCTTAGCCGGCCGCTGCGCCTGACGCAGCAGGGCGACCCCGCGAGTTCTTTGGCGCTGGGGCCGTTCTGATTTAGATGAACTATCTGACAATTCGTTGCTGGGAGTCAGAATTTCGTCTACGATGCGCTCATGCGTTCACGAGCTTCCTTTTGCCGCCATCGGCGCCCTGGGCGC
The DNA here is from genome assembly GCA_963772555.1 of uncultured Alphaproteobacteria bacterium. Taxonomy (GTDB): domain Bacteria; phylum Pseudomonadota; class Alphaproteobacteria; order Rhizobiales; family Beijerinckiaceae; genus Roseiarcus. The sequence continues at coordinate 72,608 of CAVYXQ010000016.1, forward strand.
CGCCCGCAAGACCGGCTGCGACCTGACGGCGCCCGCGGGCGGACGGCGCTCGATGCGGCCCGCAGCCTCGCGGCCACGATCGTCAGGACCATCTCCTGATGGGCAGCCAATTGCGCGATCCGGCGCTGAAGGCGCTGATCCACAGCGTCATCCTCTGGGCGATCCTGCTCTTCTGCTGCTTCGGCCTCGGCGCGACGGCCAATACGCTGGCGGTGATCGTCGAGCTGCTCGGCGCCGTCTCGGTCGCCAGCGCCATCTTTCTCATCCTCGAGTTCAGCCAGCCCTATACCGGCCTCTTCCGCATTTCGCCCGACGGGATCGATCAGCTCATCGCCGCGCATGCCGCGCCCGGCGAAGCGTGAGCGCGGGCCCGTCTCCCCAGCGCCACAGGACGCGCCTTCGCGCTGACATTCGTCGTCTCCTGTCGGTCGCCGTCGGCGGCGCGATCGTCGGCGCGCTTTACGGCTTTGCGACCCGCGGCTTCCCCGCCACCGGCGCAGCGATCGGCCTCGTCAGCGCGACCACGCTCTCGGGCCTCGAGATCTTCATCCTGCGCCCGCGTGCCGCGGCCCTCCTTCGCCGGGTCCCGTTCCTCGTCTATCTGGCGCTGCGCGTCGGGCTCTATCTCCTCCTTATCGTGGTCATCCAGGCGGTCGGCCTGCCGCTGCTGACCGGCGCCATGCCCGTCGGGTACGTAGGCCAGGGCGACATCGCCTTCGGGCTCGGCGTGTCCATCGCCTTCAACCTCATCGTCGGCGTCAACGACCTGCTCGGCCCCGGCGTCTTGTTCGCGTTTGTCGCCGGGCGCTATCACGAGCCGCGGCGCGAGGAACGGGCGTTGATCTACCTCGACCTCCGCTCGTCGACCGCCATCGCCGAGCGCCTGGGCGAGGCGCGCTTTCTCGAGCTCCTGAACGGGTTCTTTGCCGACGTGTCGATCGCCATCGCCGAGGAGGGCGGCGAGATCCACAAATACGTCGGCGATGAGATCATCGCCGCCTGGCGGCTGAGGCCGGGGCGGAACGAGCCCAGCGTCGTTCGCGCCTGCTTCGGCGCCGGCGATCGGCTGGCGGCGCGGGCTGAGTTCTACCGCCGCGAGTTCGGCGTCGAGCCCGCCTTCCGCGCCGCCCTGCACGCAGGCCCGGTCGTGCTCGGCGAGCTCGGCTATTTCAAGAAGGAGATCGCGCTCATCGGCGACGCGATGAACACGGCCGCGCGCATCCTCGAGGCCTGCCGCGACACGGCGCAACCCGTTCTCGCATCGACGGCTCTGCTCGAGCGGCTGACCGGATTGCCCGACGGCATCGCCGCATGCCCGCTGGCGCCGCTCGCGGCGCGCGGCAAGTCCGCCCCGCTCGAAGTGGTCGCGCTGACGCGCGTCGAGCGCGCGGCGGCCAAAAGCGCCCTGCTCGAACTGTGAGGCCCGTCACGGCGGCGCTTTCCGCCCGGCGGTACAAACTTACGCAGCGTCGCGGGGGAGAAACCGGAGCGACGCGCACGGGGAACTTAGCGTCATGACCAGAATCGAAGCCCATGTCGACGATAGCGGCGATGCCTCGGGGGATCGCAACTTTGCCTTTTGGATCACTCTGATTGTCTCCACGGTGTTGGCCGGGGTGACCGTCTACGTGCTGAGCGCCGCGTTCCTGGATCCGGGCGCGCCCGCTCCGGGACGCCACGCCGCGGCCATCGTGCACGAGCGCTCGTGAGCGCGAATTTCGCACAACTGCCGAGGCGCGTTGGTTTCGCGCCTCGGGATGATCGAGGCCCGCGGTCGAGCCGGGTGAGCGCACGTGAGAATTGTCATTTCTCGATCAGTTTTTCTCCATTCAAGAATTTTTTGTACGCTGCTATGGCCTCGGCGCCGAAAGCGCCGTTGCGGAGAAGCGCCATGAGGGACGGCTCCGAGGCTCCGACGTTAATGCCGACAAGCTTTGCGTCATGGTTATAGTGCCAGGCCAGATATTCTTCCCAACTGGGCCTCGCAGCCGGGTTTGCGTCGGGGAAATTGTCATTCGCCTCGACACCACCCCAAACTGGATTGCCGTGCTTTGCGAGCTCGGCATAGAGCGGTTGAAATCCGGTCTTCAGTGCGCCAATCGGGTAAGTCGTCCATCCGGGCCGGGCGGCGCCGTAACTCTCATCTCCCCGGGGCTGCGCTTGAGGAAGATTTGCTGGCTGCTGACCGAGACAGGTCGGCGATTGCAAAAAAGCCAATGACCGGAAGCAGAACGACAAGGGACTTTCTCAGGTCGATTATCCTCAGACCTCAGTACCGACGCTCGATGTGCCCGGTTAAGCCGTCCCAGGCGCCGCGGTAGCAGGCGATCAGGTGTCGGCCGTGGCTGACAGGCCGGACCGCAAAGGTCCTGGGAAAGATGAGGGCATGAACGATACTGCGGAAGACCCAGCGTGGCCGGTAGGGTCGGCACTGATACAGCCAAAAATAGAGCATATTGCGGATGTGATAATAGCAGCGATACGGCGACGATTCGTGAAGCCGGAAGGAGAAAGGCCCGAAGCGCCAGGTTCGGGCCGTGGCTCCGGGCGGGCGGCCCACATCGTGATGGAGTAGGCAATTGCTAACGATATAGCCCGTCAAACCGGATTTCTGCGCCCGATAGCCGTACTCCAGTTCGGAGAAATCAGCGCAGTAGTCTCCGGATGGCAGCCCAATCTTGATGACCGCCGGCATTCGGAAGAGTGAGCCGGACCAGATGAAGCAATCGCAACAGCAGTAAGCCGCGTCGGCGTCGAGCGGCGCGTATTCTATCCCCGACTTCGTCAATAAGATCGGTCGGTGCTCCACCTTGCCGCCGCTGGTATCCAGGCGACAAGCCAGGAAGCTGACTCGCTCCTGTTGCGACGGCGGAAGACGCTCGAAGAAGGCGATCAACTTTTCGAGCGCGTCGGGCTCGGGGACGCTGTCGACGTCGAACACCCAGGTCCAATCAAACTCGTGCTCGATGGCGTGGGCAAAACCCACCTCGACCGCCCCGCTCATGCCTAGATCGGCGGAATTGCGAATGACAGTGACGTTCTCCGGGAATGTCCTGTCCAAGCTCCCATCGGTCGAGGCGTTGTCGACGATGAGGATCGCATCCGGCCGCCGGGTCTGCCGCTGCAGCGCGTCGAGGGCCTGGTCGATGAACTCGGACTCATTGAAGGTCGTGATATGGGCCAGAACCCGCATGGATTGACCTACGAAGTGTGATCTGCCGGAACGAAGACCGCCGTGGCTTGGCGAGCGGTCTCGGCGCCTAGTAGCGACGCTCCATCCGTCCCGTCAAACCGTCCCAAAATCCGCGCATATAGGCAATCAGGTGTCGACGATGGCTGACCGGCTGAAGCACAAAGTTCGTCGATAACACCAAGGCGTGAGCGATGGTGTGGACAACCCGCTGCGGTCGGAGCGGCCGGAATTGGTACAACCAGAAATAGAGCAAATTACGAGAAATGTAGTAGGTTCGAATGGCGGACACTTCGTGAAGCGTTATTTTAAAGCGCCCGATTTTCCATACGCCAGTTACGAAGACGCCGGGGACGCGGCCGACGTCTTGATGGGTTACGCCAGCGTGGACCACATAACTCGTGAAACCAAGCTGTCGCGCACGGTAGCCGTATTCGATCTCGGCCATATCAAGGACGTAGTCCGCGGACGGCAGACCAATCTTAGCGACCGCAGGCATTCGAAATAGCGAGCCGGTCCAGATGAAGCAGTCGCATTCTGTGTAAGCCGCCGCGTCATCGATGGGCAGGTGCTCGAGTGTCGAGGCGGTGAACATCGTCGGTCGCTGTCTGACTTCGCCCTCTGCATTGTCGAGCCGGCAGGCGAGGAAACAAACCCTCTCCTGTTCCGAGGGCGGCAGACGCTCGAAAAAGGCGAGCAAGTGTTCGAGCGCATCCGGCTCTGGGACGCTGTCGGCGTCGAACACCCATGTCCAATCGTATCCATGCGCCAGGGCTTGGGCAAAACCCATTCTGATGGCGCCGCTCGTGCCCAGATTGGTCGCGTTGCGAACGACTGTGACCCGCTCCGGGAAGGTCCGCTCCAGGGTCGCATCCGTCGAACCATTGTCGACGATGACAATGCCGTCGGGCGGCCGCGTCTGCCGCTCCAGCGCGTCGCAAGCCTGCTCGATGAAACCGGCGTCGTTAAAGGTATGGATGTGGGCGAGAACTCGCATCGTTCCTGGTAGCTGCCGCGATGTTGCCGGTTAATCCGTCCCAGGCGCCGCGCAAGCACGCACGGATCTGGGCCCCGTGGGTGAGCGGCCGGAGCCCGAAATTTAGCGTCAGCAGCGCCACTTGCCAGACGACCCCGCTCATGAAGGGACGCCCCGGCCGGGAACGCACCCGCCATAACTCGCGAAACTTCGCAAGGCGTCCTTCGGTCGAATCGTAAAGTGTGAAATAGAGCGTATTACGGCAGATAAAGTAGCATCGATAGGGCGCCAACTCGTAGAACTTCAGGTTGATTGGCCCAAACTTCATGCGCTTCGAGGTGATGCTCGGACCACGAATGTTATGCCGAACGACTGCGTCCTGGTGGATGAAGCCTTTGTACCCAGCTTTCATTATGCGGTACTGGTATTCGAGTTCGCCGCGATCCATGAAATAATCCGGATTGGGGAATCCGATCCGGCGGACTGCAGCCATACGGAACAAGGACCCTGACCAGATTGTGAGATGACACGTGTAGCAGCGTTCTCCCGGCGCAGGGGTAACGACAGCGCGTCCGTTGCGTGTGAACACGCCGCCGTGGATCGGCTGTCCCTCGTCAACCGGAAGGCAGGCGATAAAGGCCGTCTCCTGTTGTAGGCTGCTTGGCCAACCGGCGTACGCGTCGAGCAACGTCGCCAGCGCCTGCGGCTCGGGAAGACTGTCGGCGTCCAGGAGCCAAATCCAGTCGAAGCCATGTTCCAAGGCATGGCCAAAACCGATCCCGATCGAGCCGCTAACACCGAGATTGGCAGGGTTTCGAATCGCGCTGACCTTCTCAGGGAATGTCCGGTCCAGCGTCCCGTCGGTGGACCCGTTGTCGACGATCAGGATGGCGTCGGGAGGCCGTGTTTGATGCTGAAGCGCGTCGAGCGTGTTGCCGATGACATCGGCCTCGTTAAGGGTATGAATGTGGGCTAAAACCCGCATCGAGGCCGCGCTCACGTCCGCGAGCGGCGGTAATAGCCGCTGTACGGCCGGTTTGATGGCCCGTGGACCTTCGGTTCGAAACGGTTGAGCACGGCGCCTATGATCGGCGTGCCAATTCCATCCAGCTGTTCCTTGGCCCGCCGTATCTCGTCGAGATTGGCGTTTCCAGTGCCAACGACGAGAAGGACCGCATCGACGATGCTTGCATAGAGCAGCGCATCATTGGCCGCCAAAACAGGGGGCGAATCCATAAATACGATGTCGAACGCCTGCGAAATTGACCTGAATGCGGCCCGCGCTCTCGGCCAATCTATAGCTCCCAGAGATATTGGGAGTTTCCGCCCCCCGGGCATGAAGCTCACGGCGCCGGCCTGGGGCGAACCTGCCAGCGCCGGGACGGGACGGATCGCTTCGGCGGCTTCGGCCTGGCCCAGAAGGATTTCTACGAGCCCTACGGCGTCCCCGCTTCCCATCGCGGTAGCCAAGGATGGCCGTCGCATATCGCCGTCGATCAACAGGGCGGTCTGACCCGCGTGTGAAGCCGTAATCGTCAGACACAAGGACACGCTCGTCTTGCCCTCGCCGGGTTCGGTGCTTGTCACAAGTATCGAGTTGCCGGACGCGAGAGGGCGTGCGAGCCGCAAGTCGGCAAAGAGCGCGTCGTACGCGTCTGCGACTTCAGGATTATCCGACATGATTTGCGCAATTTGCGCGAGCCCGAAATCCCACTCCGTTCGTGGGCTTCGTTACCAACTCAATTCCCACAAACGATTTCCCCTGAAATCAGCGCCTAACTATGGTCGGGGCATGTTTCAAAGTCCAGTCCAATCGAAAGCGCGAAAGCGTTTATGCCGGTTACGGATGTTAAATGCCGCCGCAAGGCTCTGCAGGCGCGAGCCGCATATTTGTGGCCTTGACGGCTGCCCTGAGCCTTGCCGCATTCGCGGCGCGAAGAACTCACGAACGACCGCTGCTCCCTATCGGGCTTGAGACGACTGGTCGGTAGGAATGCGCCCCCGACAGTGTGCGATACATCGTTGACAGCCCGATTGGCGCCGGGGCAGGTAAAGCGACGCCATCAGCCGGGCAGCGGGGCATCGTCTTGAGGATTCTCGTCTCCATCACCTGCTGGAATGAAGCGGATATCGTCGGCGCGACGATTGACGCGGCGCTCCGCCAGACGGCGGCTGTGGAAGAAGTCCTGCTCGTCGATAACGCCTCGACCGATGAGATTGCACAGGTAACCCTTCCCGCAAAGGTCACATTGGTTCGCAACCCGGTCGATCTGGGCGCCGGCGGCGGTTTTGCTACTGGAATGGACTTCGCCCGTACCCATGGATATGATTGGGTGTGGCTGCTGGACGCCGATACGAGACCGCCCCCCCATACCCTTGAACTGTTGGTGGAACTGCTGCGGTCCAGCGGGCCGGATTGGGACCACGACGTCGGCGTCGTCAGCCCCTCGCACAAAGTCTTCACATCGGGCCGGCTGGAGCGAGGGCGCCTGCTGACGCCGGGCGGGCCTCGGCTACCGAGAAGTCGGGGACGATAGCATCGTCATCGATTGCGACGCGGTCATGTGGAGCGGCGCCCTGATCAATGTCGCCGTCCTGGAGAAAGTCGGATTGCCGCGGGCGGGCCAGCACGGCTGCTGGGAGGATCTGTCGATGGACTATGGGGATATGGAGTACACCTACCGTATCCGTCAGGCAGGATACAAAGTCCTCGTGCATCGCGACTGCGTCATCGCTCACCCTGTCGGCGACCCCTTGCATCGGCGTATTTTAGGGTTGGACTTCCGCACAACCAACTCTTCGGCGTTCCGCCGCTACCTTTTTTTCAGAAATCTTCTGTTCTTTTGGCTGCGGCTGTATCCCCGGCGTAACTGGCCGATCCTGATTGTCTGGTTTGGCTGTCTGCTGGCCGCGGTTCTGAGTGGGATCGTCCTGCTGGAATGCGGACGCCGCGCCAAGATCCGCGCCTGCTTTATCGGCATTCGCGACGGCCTGCTCGGCCGAGTTGACAGGACCTTGACTACGTTGGCCTGAGATTATTGAACAGAGGACGCAGCATCAGCCTCGATTGCTTTCGACGCGCCGCCGCAAAACTCCAGAAAAGCAGGCTCTCTGGAGAGCAGGTCCGAGTATCCGCCCGAACTCAGAAGGCGACCGTGGGCCAGCATATAAACACAATCACAGTTTCTCACGAACGCCAGCCGATGCGCGATAACGATTATTGTTTTTTTTCCTCTCAGTCCGCCAATAACATCGACGATGGCGGCTTCCGTCGCAGGATCCAGGTTCGCCGTCGCTTCGTCGATCACCAGAACTTCGGGATCGCGGTAAAGGGCTCGGGCGATACCCAGTCGCTGACGCTCGCCGCCCGAGAGGCGGCCGCCGCGTTCACCGATAACCGCATTCAATTCGCCGGGCAGCGAGCGTACGACTTGATCGACCTGCGCTTCGCTTAGCGCTTGCCACACACGCTTATCGTCGATTTCTTCCTCGGGGACGCCAAAGGCGACGTTGCGCCGAACGCTATCGTCGATGAGATAGACGGTCTGCGGGACATAACCGATATTTCGTTGCCAGCCGGCAAGGTTGTCTTGCAGATTGCGTCCATCCACCAGGATGCTGCCCGAACTGGGAGCCAGCAGGCCCAGAATCAAATCGGCGAGTGTGGTTTTGCCCGCGCCGGTCGGACCGATGAAGGCCACCCAGTGCCCTTTCGGAATTTCGAGCGACAGATCGTCGATCGCCGGCTGACGCGTTCCCGAATAAGAATAGGACAAATGTTCGATCGCGACTGCTCGCCGGAAAGGGATTGGGGATACTTGCTCTTCGAGAGAGCCCGGCAGCAGGTCCGATGGACGCTGTCCCAAAGCGAGCAGCTCCCGATAGATCACCTCGGTCGAAGCATAGCGATAGCGAAGCTGAGCGAGCGCGCCGCTCAGGCGGCTCGTCGAGGGGATCAGCCGAACCGCGGCCAAAGCAAACATTCCCAAGAGCAGCAAGGTCGACTGCAGATCCTCCCCGCTCGTCAACAGGATCGCCGCAATGGCCACCATCGCAGCAACAGCGAGAGTATCGATGACGAAGCGCGGAGCCGCAGTAAAAAAGGTCAGCATTCGCGCCGCATTAGCAAAGCGCTGAACATGAAAGCTGTGCTGATCTATGAAGAACGAGCGGCGTCCGGTTATTGTGATCTCCTTGACGCCGCTGATCGCTTGCTCAGCCCATTAAATCATCCCACCGAAACTTTGTTCGGCGATACGCCCCGCAGCGCCTAACCCATGCTGCGATGAACGATAGACCAGCGCGGTCGGAATCCCCAGGACGATCAGAGCGCCAAACGTCGCTAACGGCTCAACAATCATCAACAAACCGGCCAGCGCCCCCAGAACCAAGAGCTCTCCCAACACGATGAGCAGGTTCACCATGAAGATGTTGGTGAAGTCCTCGACGGAACGGATGGTCACTCTTATCAGGTCGGCGCTGTTGCGTTGAAGGTGCAAGGCGTAGGGCGCGCTCAGGTAGCCGGCGAGCAATTGGCGCGCGAGGCTCACATGTTTCCTCATCGCGTAACTGAAGAGCCAGCGGTATAACAGTATGAGATAACCGGTCTTGATGGCGAAGAGGGCGATCAGGGCCGACCCGAGAATGAAGAACAACTTCCGCGGCTCGCTGATGTTGAGAGTGGATAGAAGCGGTTGGAGGTGTCCGGTTTTGGACAGCAGCTCTGGCTCCTTGAGCACGGCGATGAATGGCAAAACGACACCGATGCTCACCGTCTCGAAGAAGGCGCCGAGAACCATCGCGCCCAACAGAAAAGCAAACTCCATCTTTTCTCGCGGGGTAAAGATGTACAAGAGTTGCTTTATCAGCTTCACGCGTCCATCTCTTTCCGAGCCAAGGCCAGCGCCTGGGGTGGTAGGATACGCGGCGGCTGGTTTCGGCGCCAGCGCCCGGCGCCAGCCTTCAAATGGCGGCTGCCGCGCTCGCTCCCGCAGCTTGCCGGATCTCGCCAAGATCGAGGCGCTCAAGGACCAGGCCGATCTCAAAGCGCGCCAAGCGGCGGTCGTGGACAAAGTCCTGGACGCAGGGTCGAGACAACAGCGGTTCCACTATCACTCGGATAGGCTCCTAGCGTAATGCCGCTCACGCGCTTTCAAAGGAGTTGGGATCCTCGATGAAAATCATCCCGCTTTCCATCCATGGCGCCTTCACGGTCGAACAAGACCCGATCGGCGACGATCGCGGCTTCTTCGCCCGGGCCTATTGCCAAAGGGAGTTCGCCACGGCCGGCCTCCACCCCCATTTCGTCCAGGCGAACAACTCCGTCAGCCGCACGCCAGGAACGTTGCGCGGCCTCCATTATCAACTCGGAAGGCACGGCGAGGACAAGCTGATCCGCTGTGTCAATGGAGCGTTTTTCGATGTCGTGCTCGACCTGCGGCCACGGTCGCCAACCTATTTGCAACATTGCACGCTCGAGATTGTCGCCGATCGCCGCAACGCGGTTTACGTTCCACGCGGATGCGCTAATGGCATAGAGACGCTCATGCCCGACACCGAGCTCTTCTATTTAGCCTCGAACTTCTACGAATCACCCGCCGAGCGTGGAGTGCGCTGGGACGATCCGAAGTTTGGGATCAAATGGCCAAGCCCACCGAAGGCGCTCTCGGCCAAGGATGCGCAGCTGCGTGACTGGGACCCGGCTTGGCATCTCGATCCGAGTTACGGCGATTGGCCCGAGTAGGCGGACCGAAGACAGTCTGGGTTAAACAGGCAATGAACATCCTCCTTACCGGCGCGAGCTCGTTCACGGGCTACTGGTTCGTCAAGGCCTTGAGCGAGGGGCGGCACCGCGTAACCGCGCCGCTGCGAGGTCGGCTCGCCACGTATGACGGCGTGCGTCGCGAGCGGGCTCGGCGGCTGGGAGAAATTGCGACCGTGGTTGAGGATTGCCCGTTCGGCCGCGAGGCTTTTCTGAGCCTTGCCGCGAGTCAACGATGGGACGTTCTGGCCCACCATGCCGCTGCGACCGCAAATTATCGCAGTCTCGATTTCGATATACTCGGCGCGGTCGCGGAGAACACAAGAAACCTTGCCACGCTGCTGCCCAGCCTTGCCGCTCGCGGCCTCAAGGCCGTCGTGCTGACAGGAAGTCTGTTTGAGCAGGACGAAGGCGCCGGCAATGCGCCGATGGCCGCCTTTTCGCCTTACGGTCTGTCCAAGGGCCTTACTGCGCAGGTATTCCGCTATTGGTGCGGCGAATTTGCCGTCCCCTTGGGCAAGTTCGTCGTTCCCAACCCGTTCGGGCCCTTTGAGGAAGCGCGATTTTGCCAGTACGTGATACGCTCGTGGCTCACCGGGGCGACGCCGATCGTGCGGACGCCGCGCTATGTGCGGGATAATATTCATGTCGATCTCTTGGCCCGGCTTTACGCGGAGTTTGTCGGCAAAGTCGCAACGAATGGCGCCGCTCTGCAGCTCAACCCAAGTCTCTATCCGGAGAGCCAGGGCGCCTTTGCCCTTAGGCTAGCCCGGGAACTGGCGCCTCGCCTCAAGGTCGGGACGCCAATCAAGTTTGCCGAACAGACTGAGTTTCCCGAACCAGCAGTTCGCATCAATACCGACCTCGCCAGCCCCGCAGACTGGAGCGAGAGCGACGCCTGGGACGGGATTGCCAGCTATTATCGTAACCTGTAAAATTGCGGCTAGCTCTCAATATAACCCGGAAAGAGCACGCGAGTGCCGAGCGGGTCGTAAGCGAGATCGATGCTCTTGAGGTCAGATAACGCCGTCTTGATCGCCGAATGCTTTTGCTGAGGCGCACAAAAGAGCAGGAATCCGCCCCCGCCGGCGCCGCATAACTTCCCTCCGTAGGCGCCGGCCTCGATCCCTCGCCGATACCAAAGAGATATTTTGTCGTCGGAGATACGTGGGCTTAACCGCTGCTTTAGCTCCCAGGCCTCGTTTAGCAGCTCGCCAAATTGCTGGATCGACATTTTGTTGTTATGCAGCAGATCACTAGCTTGATCGGCCATATCCCTCAGCAAATCAAGCGTGCTGATGTTCAACTTGGATCTTTCCCGTTGATTTGTCAGTACATCTTCGGCTCGCCGCGAGACTCCCGTCCAGAAAAGCAAAAAACTGGAAAATAGAAGATCTGTATTCTCCGGACTTAGACTGATCGGTGTAATCGACACCCTTTCATCGGCGTTGAAGCGAATGTGATTGAGACCACCATACGCGGCGGCAAACTGGTCCTGCTTACCTATAGGCTTTCCAAGGACATCGATTTCTATCCGAGAGGCTGACATCGCCAGCTCACCGGGGGTTATCCGCCTTCCATTCATCGTGTGAAAGGCGTGAAGTAAGCCGACGGCGAAGCTTGACGAGGATCCGAGGCCCGCGCCGGATGGAACGTCGGCTACTGTAGAGATGTAGAGTGGCCCTCGCATATCACATAGACGAATAGACTCGCGCGCGATTTCGTTTTCGATCTCGTCGACGGAAGTCGCTTGCTCGGTTTTCGAATAGTTTAATCGGAAAATCTCGTTAAACAATTCGCCGTGCGGCTTGATCGTGACGTACACGTACTTATCGATAGTGGTGGATACAACCGCTCCATAGCCTCGCCGGTAATAATCCGGCAAGTCGGTGCCGCCTCCGAAGAAGCTCACTCGCAACGGCGTCCGCGTTGTGACGATCGCGCCCATCTTCTGCCAGCCGCCGGAGCTGCCGGTCACCATATCCGCCAAGGCGCCTGCCCAGTCTCCCACAACCGGTTGAGATTGTCTCGTTCGACTGCGGTGTCCATCGGTTGCCAGAAGCCCTCATGTCGCCACGCCATAAGCTGGCGGTCCCGAGCCAGCTGCTCTAGCGGTCCGTCTTCCCATGTCGTTGCGTCATTGTCTATATAGGAGAGAACCTTTGGCGAGAGCACGAAGAAGCCGGCATTGAGCTGGAGCGGGCTCTCCGATTTCTTCTCGCGGTATTCGACAATTACGTCGTCCTCTACGGTCACCTTGCCGAACCGGTTTTTCGGACTGACCACCGACATTGTGGCCCAGCGACCGTGCGAACGGTGGTAGGCAATGCTTCCGCTGACATCAACGTTGGTCAGCGTGTCGCCGTAGGTCAGCAGAAAATAATCATCATTTGCGACCAGAGCCGCAATGCGCTTCAGCCGTCCTCCTGTGGCCGTCAAGGGGCCGGTATCAATGATCCTGACGCGCCATTTTTCCGCTGGCGGCCGGAGGACCCGCACCGTCCCGTTACCTAGATCAATATCGAGATCGCTAAACCGCGAGCGGTAATTGAGAAAGAAGTCGGCAATCGCCTCGCTTCGGTAGCCGGCGCAGATGATGAAATCGCGTATTCCATGATGTTCGTACAACTTCATGATGTGCCACAGGACCGGCCGACCGCCAACTTCGATCAGCGGTTTGGGCCGCGACGCCGTCTCGCCGCCAAAGCGCGTCCCCAATCCGCCAGCCAGGATCACCGCTTGCGTCATAACATTGGCCTTGCGTTGCTTCGCTGCGGTTGGGCGCGGCGCTTGAAATCGCGTCGAGCTAGCGGTTTTGCCTCGCCCATCGGAGCTCCTTGTCGAGCCGGCCGGTATTCAACAGCCCCTGCAACCACTTGAGGCGAGTGAAATCGTTGCTCTCGAATTTTTCCTTGTCGAGGCCCACCCGCTGGAAGCCCTCGGCCAATTGCGCAGCGCCGGTTTCAGGGTTCCACTTAAAACGAAAGTCGGGAAAGGTACGCTTGAACTTTGCGAAGCTGGCGCGGTAGGTGCGCTGGTCGGCGCCAGCTTCGGCTCGCAGCTCGATTTCACTGCCGGGAACCGCCCGTTGCGCCGCTTTCGCGAGATCGATAACCCGCCAGTTCAGTTCATCGCTGCCATTGTTGAATGCCTCATTATGAACCTTTTCTCGCGGCGCCTCCAAGAATTGGAGAAACGTGCGATTTATATCTTCAACATGGACTACCGGCCGCCATGGTTCGCCGTTCGAGTAGATGATGATTTTGCCCGTCGCGACGGCCTGACCAACAAAATTATTCAGCACCGTATCGAATCGCATGCGTGGCGAAAGGCCGTATACCGTTCCATTGCGGATGTACGTGGGCGAGAATCCGTCATCAGCCAGATCACGCAGGCCTTCCTCCGCGATAACTTTTGATCGCGCATATTCAGTCTTCGGATCAAGCGGCGACGTTTCGTCAACGTTATCGGTTTGCGTGGAGCCGTACATGATGCAGGACGAGGAAAACATGAACCTTCTAACCCCTGCCTTCTTAGCCAATTGCGCTAATTTGATCGTCCCATCTGTGTTGATCTGCTGTGTCCAATGGGGATCCAGATTGCCAATCGGATCGTTGCTGAGCGCTGCAAGATGAATGACGGCGTCAAACCCCCTGAACTCGTCTGCGCCCTTGATATCCCTTATGTCCACGACCTTGAAATTACGACCTCCTCGTCCCTTGATGAAGTCGGTTTCGGAAAAGTAGCCGATATCAAGTCCGACCACTTCATGGCCAGAATTAACTAGAAAGCCATGCATTAGGGATCCGATATATCCGTTATGTCCAGTTAATAGCACTCGCATTACAAAGATCCCTTGATATTGTGATCGCGGCCCCATCCACCCACCTTCTTAAGGAGCGGCGGGCCGCGGCCACGTCAAAGACCGCGTCGCTTGTCACGTTCGCTCCGCCGACCCTCCGCCTGCGGCAACCGCCCAATCTTCGCCCCGCAACCCGCTTGGCGCACTGCCCGGGTCCGCTTCTCGGTGAACCTGGTCGGTCTGTCCGTCCCCCTCCGGCGGTCCAACTCCACCCAAATCTGGAGAATATTCGGCGGCTTGAGGTCACGTGCAAGGTTTTATTGGGCATGCCGCGGTGAGGAAAAAGCGCTGAAACGGAGAGGCAACAGTGATAGAGGCTTGGCGAAACTGTCAACCGAGGCGTCCATTGCGATGGCGATCTTCCCCGCCAAGGTCTACCCCAGCGCCGGCGCCTATTTCGCTGGATACCGCCATGCGATGGCCGAGGCGTGGGCAACGGTGGACGCGGCTGCATTCGAGCGCGGGGCCGCGATGATCGGCGACGCGATCCGCGGCCGGCGCATGATCTATGCTTGCGGCAATGGCGGCTCGGCCGCGATCTCGGGCCATCTGCTGTGCGACTTCGTCAAGGGTGTCCAGACCGACACGAGCCTGCGGCCGCGGGTCGTGAGCCTTGCGTCGCATTTGGAACTGATCACCGCGATCGCCAACGACAGCAACTATGCGGAAGTATTCGCCTACCAGCTCAAGACGATGGCCGAGCCGGGCGACGTATTGATTACGATCAGCAGTTCGGGCGATTCGGAGAACATCGTGCGGGCGATCGACTGGGCGCGGCAGAACGGCGTCGGCACGATCGCAATGACCGGTTTCGCGGGTGGACGCAGCCGCAAGCTGGCCGACGTCAACCTCCACGTCGAAGCAGAGAATTACGGCATCGTCGAGGACATCCACCAGTCGATGATGCATGCCCTCGCGCAGTATTTGCGGCAGAGCGCGATGGCGCAAGCGGTAGATCTCAGCCGACCTTTCTGAGAAGAGGACTCCGTTTCTAATTCGAGGCGGCAATGCAGCGAGAGGCCGCGCGAGACGAACGTCCACCGAGGCTCGATCCGTGGCGCTGCACCGCTGGCTAGTCGCCGAAAGTTTTTTGTATGTTCTTTGTTTGTTCTAATTTACACCAGGGTTGACGGGTAGTAACAATTGCGTTGGGGAAGCTAGGCGGGTTCAGCGTCTCTTGCGCCGAACGATGCGTGAGCGAAGCAGAGAGGTGTATCTCGCCCCCGGGGGAAGCGTCGTGGCTCGCATTCTCATCGGCCAGAGACAACCAGTCATTATGCGTGCTGACCGTCGCCCGGCGCCCGCGAGATGCTCCACTACTTTTGCGGAACAGGCTCGGAATTCAAGTATGACCATTTAAAAAAACAATCTTCAAGGGAAGGGAACGCTGCGATGAGCAACACTTACAATTGGAAGTCTGGCGCAACGAATTTCGGTCTGGCTTCGAGTTGGATCCCATCCGGCGGCCCGCCGACTTCGTCCGATAACGCTGAGATCGACGTGGCGGCAAACGTGTCCGGGACCGGCGTCGCCCAAGAACTCGACATCAACGCCACCGGCGTGACGGTTTCGAGCCCGCTGACCACGACCGTCGGTAACGCCGCGATCATCGGCAATAGCGCGGTTGGCGGCGTGACCGTCTCCTCGACGTGGAACGCCAACGGCTATCTTCAGGTCGGCGGCGCGGATGCTGGGACGTTGACGATCAACGGAGGCGGGGACGTCAACCAGACCGTCAATTCCAACTCCCCTTATATGGACGTCGGCGAGAACGCCGGCGCGAAGGGCACGCTCACCGTCCAGGGTGGCGGCAAGCTCACCACCCAAGCCCATTACCTCACCATCGGCGACAAAGCAGGGTCGTCGGGAGTGATGACGATATCGGGCGCCGGTTCGACGGTGACGATCGCGGACCAGCTCACAGCTGGAAACGGCGGCGACGCCCAGGTGACCGTCGGGAACGGCGGCAGCCTGATCACCAAGGGGACAACGAGCAACAGTTTTTACGACACGATCGGCTGGCTCGCTGGCGCGACGGGTTCGGTCACGGTGACTGGCGCAGGTTCGTCATGGAAGAGCGCGAATAACATCCAGGCGGGCGGGCTGGCCTTTTACGGCGGCGGCGGGACGGGGACTCTGGCGGCCACGGACGGCGGTTTCATTCAGGCTGCCGACGGCGTCACTGTTTACACGGGCGGCACGATTTCGGTCGACTCGACGAGCGTCATCGAGGCCGGCACGGCCGGTGGCGCGAAAGCCGGATATCTGACGCTCGACGCCAACGGCGGCGGCCTGTACGGCGACGGCGCCGTCGACGCCAACATTATCGACAACAATTTCATCGGCACCACCGACGGCGGCCCGATGACGATCAACGGAAACATCACGGGCTCCGGGGGCATCGGGATCGGCGATCAGGTCGACCTCGTGCTGAACGGCTCGGTGGCCGTTGGCAACGCCAGCTTCAACGGCTGGTATGGAACGCTCTCGCTCGCCGACCCCGGCCAATTCAACACGCCGGTCTACAATTTCGTGCCGGGCGACGCCATCGATCTGACGAACACGCCATACGATGCGGCGGACTCGAGCTACAGCTATTTGCCCGGCGCGCTGAAGATCAACGAGGGCGCCAATACTTACACCCTGAACGTCAATTCGACGGTCCCGCTGAGCGGGGCGCTGACGTTGGAGAAGGACGCGAGCGGCAACGGAACAGACGTCATTTTCACCTCGCCGCCGGCCTCGCCGTTCAATCTTTGGGGGACGCCGCTCCCCAATTTCTACAGCACTGCGTCCGGCCCGGTGAACGGCGAGGACTGGGCGCCATCGACCGCGGCTGACGGCGGCACGCCGATCTGGGTCGAAACGGAAACGCCGGCGAGCACCTATACGCAGGGCGCGGCCGCCAATTATACGATCGTGTTGACGACCCAGGATTGGCTCGGGACGGAACAGCCTCTAGTCACGGTGGCGACAGACGCGAATTTCGTCGACCCCTTCGGCTCGAGCCCCTCCTCGATCGGCAATCTCGGCGCGAGCCCCTCCGCGATCGGCAATCTCGCCGCCGCGACAATCTTCAACGGCGGGACCGGCAGCGGGGCGGTCCTCTATTGGACGAATTCCGCGACTTCAGGCGATTACGCGCTCGAATTGCAGCGGACCACGACAACCTATCCAACGGCGCCTTCCACCGGGCCAAACACGGTCCTGACCGGCTCCCCCATCACACTCCTGCCCGCCGTTTCCCAGCCGGTCGCCTGGACCTACACCACCAACGGCACGTCCAACAGCGCTGCGACGAAGGTCCTGGTCGGGTACGCGACTGCCAACACCTCCACGACCGAGAACTTCTACGTGCAAGGCTTCACCACGGCGGGCGTCGCTTTGGGCGGCCTCGTGGAAGTGGCGTCGGACGTCGCCGACGGCTTGCCAGAGTTGGTTGGCTACACCTCCTCCACCGGCGATTTTTATCTCAGTTACGCCCAGATCGGCGGAACAGGCGGGACTGGCCTTTACACGGAGACCGTCAACCCGACGACCGGCGCGATCGGCGCGTCCTCGCAGTTCCTCTCGCTCGCCGATTATACGAGCATTTCGGGGTTCACAGCCAATACGCTCTCGAGCGGAACCAAATTGAGAATCGTGGAAGGTTTTATTGGATCTCAACAGGTCATCCAGGACTTCTTTGGCAATGGAACGTTGAGCCCAGTCACCACCTTCAATCTCGGCTCCACGACCCCGGACCACTATCAAATCGCCGCGGTCTTCGATCCGAACGACGGCTCTAATGATTATACTGTTCTCGCTTACACGGACAACAATCACGTCCATCTCGAATTGCTGAACGATGTCGGCGTACAGATCGGTTCGGATTTCACCGTGCCCGGGCTGACCTCTTTCGATCAGATCCACACTCTGACGGCATCGATTGTCAACGCCGACACGCGGGTCGAGATCGACTACACGGTCACCGATCCGAGCGGTGGGACGGAGGTTGAGGGCCTCATCTACGACACCGCTAGCGGGCCGTATTATTACACCCTCGGCAGCGCGGGCAACAACGAATACCAGGGGACGCCCTTCAACGATACGATCACCGACGCGCCGGGCACTTACACCGTCAATGGCGGCGGGGGCGACGATACGTTCGTCGTCAACGAACCCGCCAATCAGGTCGCGATTTCCTTCGACGGCAGCAAAGACGCCATCGTCAGGACATACAGCAGCGCCGCGTTCAGCCCCTCGACGCTGACCGGCACGGCGACGCTGATCGGTTTCACCACCATCCAGCTCAACAACGCGACGACCACCATTTCCCAGACCGCAAATGGTGGGACGCTGCCCTTCGGGGTCGGCTATGCGGTCGATTTCGTGAATGTGAATTACGCAACGGGGGATACCGTAACCGTCACGCCTACGCCCGGCGGCCCGTCACAGGTTGGCGTCTTTAGTGGCGGAACAGAGATCGCCTCCTTCAGCGTCTATGGCGACTTTCAGGCTCAGGACTTCACCTTGGGCCAGCTCACCCCGACGGCCGGTCTCAGCATCATCGGCGTCGCGGCGCCGATCGTCGACAACGGTGTCACCCAGCTGACGCAGGTCGAGAACCATTACGAGCTCGAGACTGGCAGCGGCGGGTCTGGGCCGTTGCTGGAGTACCTGGGCAGCCCCGTCACCGCCGGCGGGGCCTGGGCGCCGGTCGGGGCGGAAAAGACGGAAAGCGGCTACGAGGTCGCCTGGCGCGATGCGAGCGCGAACGAGTACACCGTCTGGAACACCGACTTAAACGGCGACTACACGAGTTCCGCCACGGGGATTTTGTCGGGCGCCAGCTACGCTCTGGAAGATCTGGAGCTGTCCTTCGGCGAGGACATCAACGGTGACGGGACGATCGGTCCAACGACGACCAGCGTCGGGACCAACGGCAGCTTGGCGCAGGTCGCCAACCAGTATGCCCTGGAGAGCGGCGGGAGCATCCAGGCGTGGGTTGAGTCCCAGGGCAGTCCGATCACCGCTGTGAGCGGGGCCACGTGGGCGCCCGTCGGAGCGGCCCAGACGGGAGATGGCTACGAGGTCGCCTGGCGCGATGCGAGCGCGAACGAGTACACCGTCTGGAACACCGACTTAAACGGCGACTACACGACCTCCGCCACCGGCGTTCTGACCGGCTCCAGCCAGGAGCTCGAGGCGGTGGAAGGCTACTTCGGCGAGCACTTCGCCGGCGCCGGGACGCCGACGTCGGCGACGCCGATCAACGGCATAACGCCAATCGGCAACCTGTTCGAACTGACCCCCGGCGGGGGGACGGGACCGTTGCTGGAGGACCAGGGCAGTGTGATTACTTCTGGCGGGGCGTGGACGCCGGTCATGGCGGCCAAGACAGGAAATGGCTATGAGGTCGCCTGGGCCAATGCGAGCGCGCACGAATTCACGGTCTGGAACACCGACCTAAACGGCGACTACACGAGTTCCGCCACTGGCGTTCTGACCGGCTCCAGCCCAGAGTTCGAGGCGGTGGAAGGCGACTTCGGCGTGCAGCTCGCCGGCGCCGGGACGCGGGCGACGCCCGGGACGCCGGTCAACGGCATCACGCCAATCGGCGACCTGTACGAACTGACGGCCGGCGGGGGGACGGGAGCGTTGCTGGAGGACCAGGGCAGCCTGATCACTTCTGGCGGGGCCTGGGCGCCGATCGCGGCGGTCAAGACGGGAAACGGCTACGAGGTCGCCTGGCGCGATGCGAGCGCGAACGAGTACACCGTCTGGAACACCGACCTAAACGGCGACTATACGAGTTCCGCCACAGGCGTTCTGTCGGGCGCGAGCTATGCGCTGGAAGACCTCGAACTGTCTTTCGGCGAGGACCTCAACGGCGACGGGACGACCGGTCCGACCACGACCAGCATCGGAACCAACGGCAGCCTGGCGCAGGTCGCCAACCAGTATGCCCTGGAGAGCGGCGGGACCATCCAGGCGTGGGTTGAGTCCCAGGGCAGTCCGATCACCGCTGTGAGCGGGGCCACGTGGGCGCCCGTCGGAGCGGCCCAGACGGGAAATGGCTACGAGGTCGCCTGGCGCGATGCGAGCGCGAACGAGTACACCGTCTGGAACACCGACTTAAACGGCGACTACACGACCTCCGCCACCGGCGTTCTGACCGGCTCCAGCCAGGAGCTCGAGGCGGTGGAAGGCTATTTCGGCGAGCACTTCGCCGGCGCCGGGACGCCGACGTCGGCGACGCCGATCAACGGCATAACGCCAATCGGCAACCTGTTCGAACTGACCCCCGGCGGGGGGACGGGACCGTTGCTGGAGGACCAGGGCAGTGTGATTACTTCTGGCGGGGCGTGGGCGCCGGTCATGGCGGCCAAGACAGGAAATGGCTATGAGGTCGCCTGGGCCAATGCGAGCGCGCACGAATTCACGGTCTGGAACACCGACCTAAACGGCGACTACACGAGTTCCGCCACTGGCGTTCTGACCGGCTCCAGCCCAGAGTTCGAGGCGGTGGAAGGCGACTTCGGCGTGCAGCTCGCCGGCGCCGGGACGCGGGCGACGCCCGGGACGCCGACCAACGGCATCACGCCAATCGGCGACCTGTACGAACTGACGGCCGGCGGGGGGACGGGAGCGTTGCTGGAGGACCAGGGCAGCCTGATCACTTCTGGCGGGGCCTGGGCGCCGATCGCGGCGGTCAAGACGGGAAACGGCTACGAGGTCGCTTGGCGCGATGCGAGCGCGAACGAGTACACCGTCTGGAACACCGACCTAAACGGCGACTATACGAGCTCCGCCACCGGCGTTCTGACCGGCTCCAGCCAGGAGCTGGAGGCGGTGGAAGGCTACTTCGGCGCGCACTTCGCCGGCGGCGGGACGCCGGCGACGCCGCGGACGCCAACCAACGGCATCACGCCAATCGGCGACCTGTTCGAACTGAACCCCGGAGGGGGGACCGGACCGTTGCTCCAGTACCAGGGCGGCCTGGTCACCGCTGGCGGGGCCTGGACGCCGGTCGGGGCGGAAAAGACCGCGACCGGCTACGAGGTCGCCTGGAGCCTTTTGGGCTCGGACCAGTACACGGTCTGGAACACCGACGGCAACGGTGACTATACGAGCTCTGCTACCGGGGTCGTTTCAGGCCAAAGCTTCGCTCTCGAAGACCTCGAGCCGGCCTTCGGCGAGGACCTGAACGGCGACGGCAGGCTGTCGGCCGTCCTGGTGACGACCACCGGCCCGGGCGACACGCTGAACCTGTCAGGGCAGACGCAGGCGACCACAATCAATCTTGGCGACAATGCCGCCAGTGCCAATGCTGGCCTGAACGCGCCCAGCATCGGCTTCACCGGGACGCCCGACGCCATCACCCTGGGTTCGGACGCCGACATCGTCGAATATGCATTGAAGCCGTCCAGCGGCATCGAAACGATCGCCAACTTCACCCTCGGCCAGGACGAACTGAACATCGACCTTGAGGGGGCCGCCGACAGCACGCTGCATATGTACAACACCACGGTGGGCGGGATGCACGCCATCTCGATCGCCAGCAGCGCGGACCCCGCCCACGGGCTGGTGCTGCTGAACATGCCCGCAGCCGACACCGCCGCCAGTCTTTTGGCCAGTCATACTACATTCATCGGGGGACATGCGCTGATTAGTTGATCAAACATGTCGCTGACACTGTCTGCAACAATCTCTTGCGGAAAATCAGAGTGTCATCCTACAATATCGTCATGCGACAAGACACTTCCCTTGTAGCCAACGGTGCGCTGGGCGGCCGCTCGCAATTTGAGCCATCCGATCGTTCATTCGGTCGACGGGTCGATGAAAAATTCCCGTTTGCGGACTCGCTTGCAACCCGTTGAAATCCCTTGTTTCTGACGAAGGAATCCAAGGAAATCCAAGAGAATCCAAACAAGACAAGACGGCTAGACCAGGGGGAAACCTAACGGTTCCAAGAAAGTCCAAATTTCAGCCCGCCCAACTCAGTCCTCCTCCTCCTCTTCCGTCTCCGTCTCGCCGATGCGGTCGACCGAGACGACACGCTCCTCATCCGCCGTGTCGAACACGATGACGCCCTGCGTCGCGCGGCCGGCGATGCGGATGCCGGAGACCGGCACGCGGATCAATTGCCCGCGGTCGGTCACCAGCATGATCTCGTCGCCGTCCTTGACCGGGAACGAGGCGACGAGCGAACCATTGCGGGGGTTGACCGCCATGGCCACGATGCCTTTGCCGCCCCGCCCGGTCACCCGGTATTCGAAGGACGAGGTGCGCTTGCCGTAGCCGTTCTCCGACAGCGTCAGGATCACCTGCTCGGCCGCGCGCATGGCTTCGAACCGTTCCGGCGAGAGCTGCGCCGTGGCGTTGGCCTCGGCGCCGTTGTCGCCCTCCGCCTCCGGCTCGCCCGGCTCCTCCGGCGCTTCGCCGATCAGCGCGCGCCGCTGCTTCAGGTAGGCGGCGCGTTCGCCGGGCGTCGCCTCGAAGGCGTCCAGGATCGCCAGCGAAATGACGCTGTCGCCCTTTTCCAGCGCAATGCCGCGCACGCCCATCGAGTCGCGGCCCTTGAACACGCGCACATCGCCGACGGCGAAGCGGATGCACTGGCCGCGCGCCGTCGTCAGCAGCACGTCGTTCCTGTCGGAGCAGATCTGCACATCGACGATGCGCTCGCCCTCGTCGAGCCGCATGGCGAGCTTGCCCGAGCGGTTGACCTGGGCGAAGTCGCTGAGCTTGTTGCGGCGCACGGTCCCGCGCGTCGTGGCGAACATCACGTCGAGGTTCTCCCATGTCGCCTCGTCCTCGGGCAGCGGCATGATGGTGGTGATCCGCTCGCCGGTCTCGAGCGGCAAGAGGTTGATCAGGGCCTTGCCGCGCGACTGCGGCGCGGCGAGCGGCAGCCGCCAGACTTTCAGTTTGTAGACCTGCCCGGCGGAAGAGAAGAAGAGCACCGGCTGGTGGGTCGAGGCGACGAACAGTCTGGCGACGAAATCCTCGTCCCTCGTCGTCATGCCGGCGCGGCCCTTGCCGCCGCGGCGCTGCGCGCGATAGGTCGAAAGCGGCGCGCGCTTGATGTAGCCGCCGTGGCTGACCAGCACCACCATGTCCTCGCGCTGGATGAGGTCCTCGTCCTCCATGTCGGCGTCGCTGTCGAGGATCTCGGTGCGCCGCGGCGTGGCGAAGTCGGTCTTCACCTTGACGAACTCGTCGCGGATGATGCCCATGAGGCGCAGTCGCGAGCTCAGGATGTCGAGATAATCGGCGATCTCGGCGGCGAGCCTTTCCAGCGCCTCGGCGATCTCCTCGCGGCCGAGCGCAGTCAGGCGCGCGAGCCTGAGTTCGAGGATGGCGCGCGCCTGCGCCTCGGAGAGGCGGATCGAACCCTCGGCCCCGAGCGCGTGCCGCGGATCGGCGATGAGCGCGATCAGGGGCGCCATGTCGCGCGCCGGCCAGACACGCTCCATCAGCGCCGTGCGCGCGGCGGCGGAATCGGGAGCGGTGCGGATGAGGCGGATCACCTCGTCGATGTTGGCGACCGCAATCGCCAGGCCGACCTGGATGTGCGCGTTGTCGCGCGCCTTGGCGAGCAGGTGCTTGGTGCGCCGGGTGACGACGTCCTCGCGGAAATCGAGGAAGGCGCGCAGCATGTCGTGCAGCGTCAGCATTTCCGGCCGGCCGCCGTTCAGCGCGATCATGTTGGCGCCGAAGCTCGACTGCAGCGCGGTGAAGCGCCAGAGCTGGTTCAAAACGACATCGGCGACCGCGTCGCGCCTGAGCTCGATGACGATGCGCATGCCGTCGCGGTCGGATTCGTCGCGCAGGTCCGCGATGCCCTCGATCCGCTTCTCGCGCACGAGCTCGGCGATCCTTTCGATCAGCGTCGCCTTGTTGACCTGATAGGGAATCTCGCTGACGATCAGCGCCTCGCGATCCTTGCGCAGCTCCTCGACCGAGACCTTGGCGCGCATGACGATCGAGCCGCGGCCGGTGGCGTAGGCCGCGCGGATGCCGGCGCGGCCGAGGATCGAGGCGCCGGTCGGGAAGTCGGGGCCGGGGATCAGCTCCATCAACTCGTCGAGGCTGATGTCGGGCCTGTCCATCATCGCCAGCAGCGCATCGATCGTCTCGCCGAGATTGTGCGGTGGGATGTTGGTCGCCATGCCGACCGCGATGCCGCCGGCGCCGTTGACGAGCAGATTGGGGAAGCGCGCCGGCAGGACGACCGGCTCGAGCTCCTTCTCGTCGTAGTTCGGCTTGAAGTCGACCGTGTCCTTGTCGAGGTCGTCGAGCAGCGCCAGCGCGATGCGGTCGAGCCGCGCTTCGGTGTAGCGCGAGGCTGCCGGCGGGTCGCCGTCGACGGAGCCGAAATTGCCCTGCCCGTCGATCAGCGGCGCGCGCATCGAGAAATCCTGCGCCATGCGCACGAGCGCGTCGTAGATCGCCAGATCTCCGTGCGGATGGTACTTGCCCATCGTGTCGCCGACGGTGCGCGACGACTTGTTGTAGGGGCGGTCCGGCGTGAAATTGAGTTCGTTCATTGCGTAGAGGATGCGCCGGTGCACGGGCTTCAGCCCGTCGCGGACATCCGGCAGCGCGCGGCTGACGATCACGCTCATGGCGTAATCGAGATAGCTGCGCTTCATTTCGTCGAGGATGGAGACGGGCTTGATGTCGGCCGGCTCGTCGGGCCGGTCGTCGCGGGCATCGGTCAATTTGTAACCTCGGATTGTTGGCCGGTGGCATAGCCGATTCCGGCGACGCGCGCTACAGAATCCGGCGTTGACCCGGCGGTCGGTTTCGCCGGAAATTCAAAGGTTTAGAATCGGGCCCAGGCCCGTCGAGGCATTCAGGCGCGTAAGTCGCGTGGCAAACCCCCCGGAAGACCGCCGGCGGTCGGCGCCGCGAGGCGCTACGGCCTTGTTGACAGGGGGCGTCCGTTGCCGCGAGCTATGCTCGCGTCGCGCACGCGCCGCGACGGGGAGACGCCTTCCATGACCATCGCCATCTGGTGCATCTTCATCGCAGCGACATTGCCCTATGTCGCCTTCAGCTTCGTCAAGGGCGTCGATGCGAACCAGCCGCGCTCCCGGCGTCGGCGACCTCGTCGGGCAGTCCGTCCGCGCCTACGGCGCCCATCTCAACGGCCTGGAGACGTTCCCGTGGTTCGCCGCGGCAGTGATCGTGGCGCACATGGTCGGCGGCCCCAGCCGGGTCGCCGACATCCTGGCGGTCGTCTACATTCTTCTGCGCGTCGGGCACATGGTCGCCTACATCGGCGGCCGCCAGCCGCTGCGATCGGCCGCTTTCACGCTCGCCCAGTTGGTCGCGCTGGCGATCTTCGCTTCGCCGCTGTACCGCTGAGCCCAGGGCCGGTCGCCGTTCAGCGGCCGCCGGCGACGTCGAGGATCGCGCCGGTCACGTAGGACGCCGCGTCGCTGAGGAGCCACATCGCCGCCTCGGCGACCTCGTCGGCGGTGCCCGGCCGGCCGAGCGGCGTGCTTCGCCCAAGCGAGTGCGCCCGGTCAGGTTCGCCGCCGCCTCTGCCGTGTATCTCGGTGTCGATGAGGCCGGGGCGGATGGCGTTGACCCGGACGCCCTCCGGCCCCAGCTCCTTGGCGAGCCCCAGGGCGAGCGTGTCGACAGCGCCCTTCGAGCCCGCATAGTCGACATAGAGGTTGGGCGAGCCGAGCCGCGCCGCGGCCGACGAGATGAGGACGATTGCGCCGCCCAGGCCCCCGGCGGATTCCGACATCCGCCGCGCCGCCTCGCGCGCCGTGAGATAGGTCCCGAGCGTATTGACCTCGAAAATGCGGCGCATCCTTTCGACGCTCATGTCCGCCAGCCGCGCCGTCTCGGCGACAATGCCGGCATTGGCCACGACCCCCGTCAAAGGCCCTAGCGCCTGCGTCGCCTGGTCGAAAATGGCGACGACGTCAGCCTCGCTGGAGACGTCGCCCTTGAGCGGGACGGCGCGGCCGCCATGCTTGGCGATCGTCTGCACGACCGTCTCCGCGCCGAGGTCGTCCTCGCGATAATTGACCCCGACCGACCAGCCTCGTCTCGCGGCGATCAGCGCGCAGGCGCGCCCGATGCCGCGCGAGGCGCCGGTTATCAGCAAGGCCTTGGACATCCGCCCCCCCTTTTGGCGTAGATGGACTATCGTAACGTGAATCGACCGCCTATGGCCCGAGACGGGGGATAGCATGCGAATCCTGGCTGTGGCGACGTTTTTGGCTTTCAGCGCGGGCGTCGCCGCCGCGGCGGAATGCGCCGATCAGACGCAGGCCGGTCTCGACCGATGCGCGGATGCGGACTTCAAGCAGGCCGACCATGCGCTGACTGCGGCCTACGACCAGATCCTCGAGCGGCTCAAAACCGACGAACGTTTAAGGCAGGCGCTGGTCGCGGCTGAGAAGGCCTGGATCGCGTTTCGCGACGCCGAGTGCAAGTTCAGGGCCGATCCGAGTCAGGAGGGGTCGATCTGGCCGATGGAGCATCTCATCTGTCTCAGGGATGAGACCGAGGCGCGGACGAAGGCCCTCTCGGCCTATCTGCACTGCGAGGAAGGCGACCTCCAGTGTCCGGAGCCGGCGCAATAGAAAGCCTGCTGATCAGGCCCTTCGGTCCTCGGTCATTGGGACGCTTCGTCAAACGACAAGACGCGCTAGTCTAGAGCACCGCCTCAATGTCAGCGGCGAGCGATTCCGGCTTGTCGGTCGGCGCATAGCGGCGCACCACGCGGCGCTGCCGATCGATGAGGAATTTGGTGAAGTTCCACTTGATCGCCTCGGTGCCGAGCAGCCCGGGCGCCTCCTTCTTCAGCGCCTTGTAGAGCGGGTGGGCTTCCGGTCCATTGACCTCGATCTTGGCGAACATGGGAAAGCTGACGTCGTAGGTCAGCGAGCAGAACCGCCTGATCTCGGCCTCGTCGCCAGGCTCCTGGTGGCCGAACTGATCGCAGGGGAAGCCGAGCACGGCGAAGCCGCGATCGCGAAACCGCCGATGCAGTTCCTCCAGGCCCTCGTATTGAGGGGTGAAGCCGCATTTGCTGGCGACATTGACCACGAGCAGCGCTTGGCCGTCGAACGCGCCAAGCGTCTCGTCCTTGCCGTCGATGGTCTTCAAGGGGATGTCGGCGGGGAGGGACATGGGGGCTCCGGAGGCGCAGCGTCGACATGTTAGCTGGTCGGATTGCTCAAGCAAGCCGGTGTAAAGGCGCCCCGGCGCTGCGGCGCCTGCCGCAGATGTCCAGCTCTTAACATTACGTAAACCATTCCGCCGCTACATGGTTAACAAAGCGGCAACGGATCGGTTCCATGAACGCGCACGCCACTCCTCATCAGGCGCTGAACTTTCGGGCGCGCTCGCTGCTGGCCTTCCTTCTCGAACCGGCCGAGCCGATCGGCGATTGGCTTGACGGGCTCGACGCTTGGCTCGTCCGTTCGCCGACCTTCTTCGCTGCGAAACCCGTGATCCTCGAGATGGCGGGGATCGAACTGAGCCTCAAGGAATACCGCAGCCTCCTGAGCGATCTGGCGCTCCGGCATATCCGGGTGATGGGGGTGGAGAACGCAAGCCCGGCGCTGGTCGGACCGCACCTGCCTCCGGTCATCGCCGGCGGACGCAATGTCAACGCGCCGGCGACGCCGCAGGACGGCGCCCCTGCCCGGTCCGAGTCGGAAAAGAGCAAGAAAACGGACACGCTGATCGTCGAGGGGAACGTGCGCTCCGGGCAGTCGATCGTGCATCCCGACGGCGACGTGACGATCGTCGGCCGCGTCGCCTCGGGCGCCGAGATCGTCGCGGGCGGGTCGGTGCATGTCTATGGCGCCCTGCTGGGGCGGGTGATCGCCGGGATCTCGGGTTCGCCCGCCGCGCGAATCTTCTGCAGGGAGGCGCGGGCCGAGCTCCTCTGCATCGGCGGCGTCTATGTCACGGCCGAAACCATCAACCCTGAAGTCGAGGGGCGCAGCGTCGAGGCGCGGCTGAATGGAGACGAACTCGCTCTCCGAATCCTGGATTAAACCCGTCATGAGGACACCTGCATGAGCAAGGTCATCGTAGTCACATCCGGCAAAGGCGGCGTGGGCAAGACCACCTCGACCGCATCGATCGGCGCGGCGCTGGCGCAAAGCGGCCAGCGCGTCTGCGTCGTCGATTTCGACGTGGGTTTACGGAACCTCGACCTCGTGCTCGGCGCCGAGCGGCGGGTCGTCTATGACTTCATCAATGTCGCGCAGGGAGACGCCAAGCTGACGCAGGCGCTGATCCGAGACAAGCGGGTCGACACTTTGCACCTGCTGGCGGCCTCCCAGACCCGCGACAAGGACGCGCTCAGCGCCGAGGGCGTCGAGCGGGTCATCGGCGAGCTTCGTAATACCTTCGACTGGGTGATCTGCGACAGCCCGGCGGGGATCGAGCGCGGCGCCCTGCTGGCGATGCGGTTCGCCGACCAGGCGATCGTGGTGACCAATCCGGAAATCTCGTCGGTGCGCGATTCAGACCGCATCATCGGCCTGCTCGATTCCAAGACCTGGCGCGCCGAAAACGGCGAGCGCATGGAGAAGCAATTGCTGCTGACCCGCTTCGACCCCAGCCGCTCCAGCCGCGGCGAGATGCTGAGCGTATCGGACGTGCTCGACATACTCTCGATCCCGCTGCTCGGCGTCATTCCCGAGAGCGAGGAGGTTCTGCGCGCGTCCAACCTCGGCGCGCCGGTGACGATCAACGGCTCGGCCGGCCCTGCCGGACGCGCCTACCGGGAAGCGGCCCGCCGCCTCGCCGGCGAAACCGTGCCGGTGGCGATCCCGGACGAAAAGAAGACGCTTCTCAACCGCCTGTTCGGCCGGAGGGCGGCATGAGCCTGTTCGGCTTTTTCAAGGCGCGCCGCGCCGCGCCTGTCGCGCGCGAGCGGCTGCAGATCCTGCTCGCCCACGAACGCGTCGCGCTCGGCCCGCGCGACCTCGTCGCGATCCTGCGCGACGAACTGCTCGCGACCATCGCCCGCCACGTCGAGATCGATCCGGAGAAGGTCAAGGTGACGATGGACCGCGCCGGCGCCTTCTCAACGCTCGAGATCGACGTGGAGATCCCATGCGACAAGATCGACGCGGTCGTCTCGCGCGGCGTCGCTTCGCCCCAGGCGTCGGCGGCGTAGCGCTTAACCCGTTCGTGCAAAAGGCCGTTCCGCCCGTTCCTCCCTGTTAATCGCTGTTAATCGCTGATAACCGGAAAAATCGCTCCCGCCGCTCCCGAGCGATTGCCCAAATCCGTGGTATTTCATCCCGTTCAGCGGATTTGCTCGTGCGGAAGGCAAAGACAGAACAGGGAAATTGATTTCCCTGTTCCGCCGATTAACAGGGAATCGAGCGCGAGGCGGAAAACCGGCCTCATGGGTCCGGCGCGGGAGCCGGATCGGCAAAGATTCCGCACTTTCACGATGGACAATCGGCTTGAAATGATCGTGCCCAGCAGCGCCGGCGGCGAAGCTCAACCGCGATCAGCCGCGCCGCACGGCCCCGCGCTCCGCCGCCAGGCTCGCGAGCTTCGCGATCGTATTCATGTTGCGCGCCGTTCCGTCGCGCGCCGCTGGGATGCGGAGCTTCGAGCGGGCCATTCCCTCGCCGTAGTGGACGTAGATCTCGCGCGCGCCGAGCCGCACCTCCTCGCCCTGCCGCCCGGCCACGGTCTCCAGCGCATCGGCGCGCGGCGCGCCGTCGAGGAAGATCGCCACGGTTCGGTTCGGCTCTCTGTCGGGGAAGGGATTGGCCGCCAGGACCTCGGCCATCTCGGCCGCCGACCGCACGACGACGCCGACCGGCTTGCCGGCATAGTCCCGAAGCTCTGCCTCGAGCGCGGCCTTGACCGCCGCTTCCGGGCCATCGCCTTCGAACACGACGTTGCCGCTGGCCAGGAAGGCGCCGACCGCGCGGAACCCCGCCCTTTCGCACAAGCGCTTCAGATCGGTCATCGGCAGCCTGCCGGTTCCGCCGACGTTGACGGCGCGCAGGAGCGCGATGAAGACGGCCATGGTCTAAGCTGATCGCCCGAACGGTCGCGGAGGAAGCGCAGAGCCAAAAGTCCCGATCGCGAGCCCGGCGCCGCCTTTAGAACGGGATGTCGTCGTCGATCGGCCCCGCGCTGCTCGCGCCGCCGCCGTTCGACAGCGCGGGCCGACGCTCACCGCCCGCGGCGCGGGGGAAGCTGCGGGCCGCGCCCTCGTCGGGGAAGCTGTCGCGCGCCTCGCCGCCGCCGCGCGAGTCGAGCAGCGTCAGTTCGCCGCGGAAGCGCTGCAGCACGATCTCGGTGGTGTAGCGGTCGGCCCCGCTCTGGTCCTGCCATTTGCGCGTCTGGATCTGGCCCTCGATGTAGATTTTCGAACCCTTCTTGCAGTATTGCTCGGCGATCTTGCCGAGGTTCTCGTTGAAGATCACCACATTGTGCCACTCGGTGCGCTCCTTGCGCTCGCCCGAAGTCTTGTCGCGCCAGGTCTCCGAGGTGGCGAGCGAGAAGCTCACGACCTGATCGCCGGAATTGAGCCGCCTGACCTCCGGGTCCTTGCCGAGATTGCCGATGAGGATTGCTTTGTTGACGCTGCCCGCCATAGGTTCGCTCCACTCCGCCCGCTAAGTCGGGCGCTCTCAACCGGCGGCCAGACCGCCGCTCTTCCGAACGCGGTCGTCGACCGCGTCCGCCTCTTTTGTAGACGCGGTCGCCGACCGCGTCCGCCGCGCTCAGCGAGCGCGGCTACAATCGCTCCCTGTCCCGCGCTCAGCGAGCGCGGCTGCAAATCCTAGCCGAAAGCAGCGGACGCGGGGCGCCCAATCGCCTGCCGGCGGCGGCTTGTCCACAAACGCCCACGGCGGCCGCTTGGGAAGCCGCGCCGCAGCGCCTACATTAGCGGGGCGCGGCGGCGCGCGAGGCGCCTTCACCGCGTTCCTTATTTGTTCTAGCATCAGGCCAGGGATCGCGCAAGCGCGATTCGCGTTTCCGAAAGCCTGTCGTTTCGAGGAGCCTCGATGGCCAGCGCCAAGTCCCTCCCGGCCAAGTCTCTCCTGTCCGAGTCCCTCCCATCGTCGCCAGGCCGCGAGCCGGGGAAGGACGGCGCGGTCGAGGCTTTGTTCGGCGGCCGGGCGATCGTTATCCGCGGCGCCCGCGAGCACAATCTCAAGAACGTCGATCTCGTCATCCCGCGCGACAAGCTCGTCGTCTTCACCGGCCTATCCGGCTCGGGAAAGTCGTCGCTCGCCTTCGACACGATCTACGCCGAGGGGCAGCGGCGCTATGTCGAGTCGCTCTCGGCCTACGCCCGCCAGTTCCTCGAGATGATGCAGAAGCCGGACGTCGATCAGATCGACGGCCTGTCGCCGGCGATCGCCATCGAGCAGAAGACGACGTCGAAGAACCCGCGCTCGACCGTCGGCACGGTGACCGAGATCCACGACTACATGCGCCTCTTGTGGGCGCGGATCGGAATCCCCTATTCGCCGGCGACCGGCTTGCCGATCGAGAGCCAGACGGTGAGCCAGATGGTCGACCGGGTGCTCGCCCTGCCCGAGCGCACCCGGCTTTATCTGCTCGCGCCGATCGTGCGCGGCCGCAAGGGCGAATACCGCAAGGAGATCGCCGACCTGATGAAGCGCGGCTTCCAGCGCCTCAAGGTCGATGGGCAATTTTACGAGATCGCCGACGCGCCCGCGCTCGACAAGAAGCTCAAGCACGACATCGAGGTGGTGGTCGACCGCATCATCGTCCGCCCCGACATGGCGAGCCGCCTCGCCGAGAGCTTCGAGACGGCGCTCGAGCTCGCCGACGGCCTGGCGGTGATGGAATTCGCCGACATGGCCGAGGGTGAGAGCGAGCCGCGTCGCATCCTCTTCTCCTCCAAGTTCGCCTGCCCGGTGTCCGGCTTCACCATCGCCGAAATCGAGCCGCGGCTCTTCTCGTTCAACAATCCGCACGGCGCCTGTCCGGTCTGCGGCGGCCTCGGCTCGCATCTGACCGTCGATCCGGCGCTCGTCGTCCCCGACCCGAAGCTGACGCTCAAGCGCGGCGCGATCGCGCCCTGGGCGAAGTCGAGCTCGCCCTATTATCTACAGACGCTGGAGGCGCTCGGGCGCCACTATCACTTCCGCCTCGACCGGCCGTGGAGCGAACTGCCGGAGGCGGGACGCAACGCCATCCTCTACGGCTCAGGCGAGGAGGAAATCCGCCTCGCCTATGACGACGGCCTGCGCTCCTACGAAGTCAAGAAGCCGTTCGAGGGCGTGGTCGCCAATCTCGAGCGCCGCTACAAGGAAACGGAAAGCGAGTGGTCACGCGAGGAGATCCAGCGCTACATGAGCGCCACGCCTTGCGAGGCCTGCCACGGCTTCCGCCTCAGGCCCGAAGCGCTGGCGGTCAAGATCGACGGCCAGCACATCGGCGAGGTCAGCCTGCTCTCGGTCAAGGCGGCGATCGCCTGGGCCGAGAGCCTGCCGGCGAAGCTCGACGCCAAGCGCAACGAGATCGCCGGCCGGATTCTCAAAGAAATCGTCGATCGTCTCGTCTTCCTGCGCGACGTCGGGCTCGACTATTTGACGCTGGCGCGCGCCTCCGGCACGCTGTCGGGCGGCGAGAGCCAG
Organism: uncultured Alphaproteobacteria bacterium; assembly: GCA_963772555.1. Classification (GTDB taxonomy): domain Bacteria; phylum Pseudomonadota; class Alphaproteobacteria; order Rhizobiales; family Beijerinckiaceae; genus Roseiarcus. Next base: position 105,017 of record CAVYXQ010000016.1, read on the forward strand.
CGCATCCGCCTCGCCTCGCAGATCGGCTCGGGGCTCACCGGCGTCCTCTACGTCCTGGACGAGCCGTCGATCGGCCTGCACCAGCGCGATAACGCCCGCCTGCTCGACACGCTGCGGCGCCTGCGGGGCCTCGGCAACACGGTGATCGTCGTCGAGCATGACGAGGAGGCGATCTGGGCGGCCGATTATGTCGTTGACGTCGGCCCCGGCGCCGGCGTGCATGGCGGCGAGATCGTCGCCAGGGGAACGCCGGCCGAGATCGCCGCCAGCCCCAATTCCCTGACCGGCCATTATCTGTCGGGCGAGCGGACGGTGGCGATCCCGACGCGCCGCCGCGCGGCGACGCCCGGCCGCGAGCTTCGCATCGTCGGCGCGCGCGGCAACAATCTGAAGAGTGTGACGGCGACCATTCCGCTCGGCCTCTTCACCTGCGTCACCGGCGTCTCCGGCGGGGGGAAATCGACGCTCGTCATCGACACGCTCTACAAGGCCGCGGCGCGGCATCTGAACGGCGCGAGCGAGCCGCCGGCGCCGCACGAGCGCATCGACGGCCTCGACGAGCTCGACAAGGTGATCGACATCGACCAGTCGCCGATCGGCCGCACGCCGCGCTCGAACCCGGCCACCTATACCGGCGCCTTCACCCCCATCCGCGACTGGTTCGCCGGCCTGCCGGAGGCGAAGGCGCGCGGCTATTCGCCGGGGCGCTTCTCGTTCAACGTCAAGGGCGGCCGCTGCGAGGCCTGCCAGGGCGACGGCGTGATCAAGATCGAGATGCACTTTCTGCCCGACGTCTACGTCACCTGCGACGTCTGCAAGGGCAAGCGCTACGACCGCGAGACGCTGGAAGTGCGCTACAAGGACAGGTCGATCGCCGACGTGCTCGATATGACGGTCGAGGAGGCGGGGGACCTGTTCCGGGCGGTGCCGTCGATCCGCGACAAGATGGAGACGCTGAAACGCGTCGGCCTCGGCTACGTGAAGGTCGGCCAGCAGGCGACGACGCTCTCGGGCGGCGAGGCGCAGCGGGTCAAGCTCGCCAAGGAGCTGTCGCGCCGCTCGACCGGCCGCACCCTCTACATCCTCGACGAGCCGACCACCGGCCTGCACTTCCACGACGTGGCGCAACTCCTCGACGTGCTGCACGAGCTGGTCGACCAGGGCAACACCATGATCGTCATCGAGCACAATCTGGAAGTGGTGAAGACAGCCGACTGGATCGTCGACATGGGGCCGGAAGGCGGCGACGGCGGCGGCCAGGTGGTGGCGCAGGGCACGCCGGAAGAGATCGCCCGCAACCCAAAGAGCTACACCGGCGCTTATCTGAAGCCGGTGCTGGCGCGGAAGGGGGCGAAGCGCAGCGCGGCGGAGTAGTTTTCCGTTGCCCGTAGCAACGAAACGGCCCGGACAGCGCCCCTCTTTACGCCGCCGACTCCACCTCGGCCCGAATTTTCGCCCCGTACAGCTTCTCCGTCCGCGCCAGATCGTACTGGCTCTGCAGGTTCAGCCAGAATGCGGCGCTGGGGCCGAGCCCGCGGCTGAGGCGCAGGGCCGTGTCGGGCGAGATGCCGCGCTTGCCATTGAGGATTTCCGTCACGCGGTTGGCGGGAACGCACAGCTTCAGCGCCAGAGCGTTCGCCGTCAGGCCACGGGCGGCCAACTCGTCTTGCAACACTTCGCCGGGATGAACCGGATCCAGGGCGAAGCCGTCGGGGGGCGCGGGAAAGATATCATCTTCAATCGTCATTGGTCTTGCCTCTAATGATAATCGACGATTTCGACCTCGAAGGCGTCACCATCGTCGACGCCCGCGTCGGCACAGCCCGCGCTTCAGCGGCGACCCGTCTCGGGCACCCAAGGGCTCAAGCCGCGTCGTGCAGCGCCTTGGCGACGGCTTCCGGCATGCGGGCGATGACCCGCAGATAGCTCCGCGTCGCGGCGTCCGGCGCCCGACGGCCCTGTTCCCAATCGCGCAACGACGCCGCCGGAATCCCGTATTGCGCGGCGAAGGCGGCCTGCGACAAGCCGGCGGCCGCGCGCGCCCGGCGCGCCAGCGTGGCCCCGTATCCCCGGTCGAATTCCTCGTCGGTTAGCGGCGCGTCGGCATCCGCTTCATCGCGGGGTCTCATGATATCGTCGCGTTTCGCGGTCATTGGCTTTCCTCACGCTGATGATACGGCGCATCTCGCCGCGCATGGTGAACACGCAAACCCAGATTCGATCTTCGGCAGACCCGTAGCAAATGAAGCGGTCTTCGGCGCAACCAAATCGCACGTCCAGGAGGTCAAGCCGATAGGCGGTCGGCAAGGACATGGGCTCCGATTGCGAGCGAGACGCCGTGCTTTTTGAGATTGGCCGCATCCTTGCCGCCGTCGAACTCGATCTGCATGAATGACCTATACGGCATTGCCGTATAGAACGCCAGCGAGACTTGCTGCCGTGCCTCGGCTGGCAGAGCGGCTCCACTCACTCTGGCAGCGTCTCGAACGGGTTGATGAGCCGATCGCAAACGTGTTCGAATTTGACCGCGTCGAGGGCCGCGCTGCGAAGACTGGGGCTGACGCACCCGGGCAGGCCGCTTCCTAATCAAGCCGCATGCGCCACCCGGCCCGAACGGAGAAAAGCGATGCCGACCTTGCGCGTGAACGGTTACGACATGGCGTTCGTCGAGCGTGGGACAGGCGCGCCGCTGCTCCTCGTGCATGGGACGCTCGGCGACTATCGGTCCTGGGCCGAGCAGATGGAGCCATTCGGCGCGCATTTCCGCGCCATCGCCGTCAGCCTGCGGCGCTGCTGGCCGGAGCGCTGGGACGGCGAGGGCGACGATTTCACCGTCCAGCAGCATATCAAGGATATCGCGGCCTTCATCGCCGCGCTCGACGCCGGGCCCGTTCATCTCATCGGCCACTCCCGCGGAGGGCACATCGCCTTTCGCATCGCGGCGACCTTCCCCGACCTCGTTCGCACGCTGACGCTGGTCGAGCCGGGCGGCGCCCTGGACGCGAGCCTCGAGCCGTCGCAAGCGCCAAAAAGCCCGCCGATCGCGCTCGGCCAGGTTTACGCCGCGGCGGCCGAGCGTGTCCGGCGCGGCGAGATCGACGAGGGTCTCGCGGCGACCATCGATGTGATCCACGGTCCCGGCGGGTGGGCCCGCCTGCCCGAAGAGAGAAGGCGGCGGATGCGCGACAACGCCCTGACGCTGCTTGCGCAATTCAAGGAGCAGCGCACCCCCTTCTCGCGCGCGGACGCGGAAGCGATCCGCGCGCCGACGCTATTGATGGCGGGCGAGCGCTCGCCCGAGAATTTCCACCGCATCCTTGACGGGATCGAGAGCGCGCTGAAGGACGTGCGGCGCGTGGTCGTTCCCGACGCCTCGCATAGCTCGAACAGAGACAACCCGACGGCTTTCAACCGCGCGGCGCTGGCGTTTCTCGAGGGTCGTTGAGGCCCGTCGTCCGCCGGAGACTTCGCTCGATGTTGCGCGCCCCTGTAATCTATCGCATCGTGAACAGCGAGGGGATTTCATAGGACGAATCTCCGCTTCGCCTGACGGCGCCGCCGATGGAGTCCGATCCCATTGAACACGTCCGGAGCCGAGGACGGGCTGCCCGCCAGCCCACAGGAGGTGGTTCAACCTCTGACGCGCGCCGCGATCTTTCTGGTGGTGACGATCAACGCCGGCGCTGCCAGTCGCGGGGCCGTCAGATCCTTCTGCGGGGACCTCTCGGCGCTCCTGCGCGCTGTCGGCTTCCGCGATCTCGAGGGAAACCTTTCCTGCGTGATGGGATTTGCATCGGACGCCTGGGACAAGCTCTTTGGCCCGCCGCGGCCGGCCGAGCTGCATCCGTTCCGCGAAATCAAGGCGGGATCGCGCCATGCGGTCGCCACGCCCGGCGATCTCCTCTTCCACATTCGCTCGAAACGCATGGATCTCTGCTTCGAGCTGGCGACGCAGATCATGGCGCGGCTTGGCGACGCGGTTTCGCCCGTCGACGAAGTGCATGGCTTCAATTATTTCGATGACCGCGATCTCATCGGCTTTGTCGACGGAACGGAGAACCCGACGGGTCAGGCGGCGATCGACGCCGCCCTGATCGGCCTGGAGGACGCGGCGTTCGCGGGCGGCAGTTATGTGGTGGTGCAAAAATACCTTCACAACGTGGCCGGCTGGAACGCGCTATCCACCGAAGCGCAGGAACGTATCATCGGGCGCACCAAGCTTTCCGACATCGAGCTCGACGACGCGGTCAAGCCGACCTGCGCCCACAATGCGCTGACCACGATTGTGGAGGACGGAAAAGAGAAGAAGATCCTGCGCGACAACATGCCTTTCGGCAGCGTCGCACAGGGCGAATTCGGCACCTATTTCATCGGCTACGCCCGGTCGCCGCGAACGATCGAGCAGATGCTGGTCAACATGTTCGTCGGCCGGCCGGCCGGCAACTACGATCGGCTGTTGGATTTCAGCCGCGCCGTGACCGGCAATCTCTTTTTCGTCCCGTCCGCGACGTTCCTCGACAACGTCGGGGACGACGAGCCCGCGACAGCCGCGGCGGTTGACAGCGCCGCGATTTCGCCTTCGCGCCCGGATGCGCCGGCGCGCGATGGGTCGCTCGGCATAGGTTCCCTCAAAGGAGGCCCCTCTCATGAATAACCTTCACCGGGAGCTTGCCCCGATCTCCGATGCGGCGTGGTCTCAGATCGAGGAGGAGGCTTCACGCACCCTGAAACGCTATCTCGCCGGGCGGCGCGTGGTGGATGTGCAGGGACCCGGCGGCGCGGCGCTGCCGGCGGTCGGCACCGGTCACTTGCGCAATATCGAGGCGCCGGGAGACGATATCCTTGCACGTCAGCGCGAGGTCAGGGCGCTCGTCGAACTGCGCGCGCCGTTTGATCTCGATCGCCAGCAGATCGATGACGTGGAGCGCGGCGCGAACGACTCGGACTGGCAGCCGGCGAAGGACGCCGCGCGACGGCTGGCCTTTGCCGAAGACCGCGCCATCTTCGACGGCTACGCCGCCGCCGGCATTCAAGGCATCCGCCAAGGAACCAGCAATCCGATCATGACCCTTCCGGCCAACGTCAGCGACTACCCCGACGCGATCGCGCAAGCGGTGAGCCAATTGCGTCTCGTTGGCGTCAACGGTCCCTACTCGGTATTGCTGAGCGCCGACGCCTATACCGGGCTCAGCGAAACGCGGGACCACGGATATCCGGTGCTCGAGCATATCAAGCGCCTCGTGGACGGCGAGATCATCTGGGCGCCGGCGATTGCGGGAGCCTTCGTGCTGACGACGCGCGGCGGCGACTTCGGCTTGTACATCGGCCAGGACATCTCCATCGGCTATCTAAGCCATACCGACGCGGCCGTCCGATTGTACCTGCAGGAGACATTCACCTTCCTCTTGCTCACGACCGAGGCCGCCGTCGCGCTAGGACCAGCTTCGAAGGCGTAATCGAAGACCTCGCGGGAACGACGAAGGGCGAAAGCGCAGACCGCTCGAAAGCAACGTCTAAAGCAACGTCTAAAGTCTCCCTCCATTTGGAATTCCGCCGCCGCCTTGGCCGGATTCGCGTTTCGGATGAGATGGATTCTGCCGGGTCGCGGATGAATCGCGGCGCGGGAGAATGTCTTGGATCGCTTTATCGAATGCTGGGACGGTTTGGACGACCTGCGCACAGGAAATGCGGCGCTGCACGACTTTCATGAGGTTTTGGCGATAGCCACGAGCGCGGCTCTGTGTGGGCGGCGAGGTCCGCCGGGCACGGGCGCTGCGTCACGATCGCTGTGTCCGCCGGAACGCGCGTCACGCCCGTTTCCACGAGGGCTCAAAGGAACATCGTAACGATCCTAGCGGTTATATCCGAAAAATTCCGATCCCCTGGGCCGCGGCTCGCCCGCGGTCGAGGCTTTCGTTGCCGATTTCGAAGCTTGGCCGCGACTCTCGCCATCGGAACCGGGATCCGGCGTGGTCCGGCCGGCGAAGTCGGAGACGCCCACATTGGAAGGTTGCATGACCAGCGCGCGCACGTCTTGTTTGCTCGCCGCGGCGACCGTGCTGAGCGGGTGGTTGGCCGGCGCCGCGCTCGACCGCTCCGCGGTCGGGGTTCCCGTGTGGCAGGCGTTGGGCCCCGAGGCATGGGCCCACTTCAGTGACCGTGCGTTTTTTGGGACGGGTCTCACGATGGATGCCGCTGTCGGCGTCGCGGCGGCGGCGGTGATCATCGCCGCCGCCGCCAGCGCCACTTTCGACCGCAACGGCGACGGGGCAATGCCGGTTTCCCTGATCATCGCCGTCGTTTTCTCCCTGCTTGGGCTGCTGTTCACCGCCAAAGCGGCGAACCTCGTGCAACTGCTCGCGGCGCCCCAGCCCGCTGCGGATTTGCAGCCCATCTTCGATGAATACTTGATATGGGGCGTTGATTTTCGCGCTGCGGCTGACGCCGTGGCGTTTGTCGCCGTAGTTTGGGCGCTCTCGGGTCTGGGCGCCTTCGCCCCATCGAGGGCTCTTCGTGGGCCGCCGAACCGGAGGCGGTCGACCATGAGGGCATGGTGGGCGGGGGCTACGCTGGCGTGTCTCGAACGGATTGAGCGTCACCCGGGCTAGTCCGAGGCAACCGAAAGCGCCGCTTCGACCTCCCGACCGCTGCGGCGCCGCGTGAGGCTCGGCTGGTCCTTCAGCTCGTCAGTTCCATGATCGTCACATGCCCGTCCTTGGCCGGCCAGGCCCGCGCGACGACGCGCTCCTGGTTGAACTCGCCGATGATCGGGCGCTCCTCGAGAGCCGCCAGTTTCAGCTTCGTATGCCAGACGCCTGGCACGCCGTGCGGGATGTCGGCGGGTTCCTTGCCGTCGAGGAGCACGATGTCGCGCGGCAGGCCGAAATAGCCGCGCGGCCGGTCCATCCGCAGGAATGCCGCCGCATCGGCGTCGCCTTTGTCGAGCGCTGCCGGGGCGAGATGGAGCTCGGCGAACGAGCGCGGGAAGGGCGAGCGATAGATGTGGGTGACCGGCGCGCCGGGCGCCGCGACGACGAATTCGAGCGGCGTCGCTGAATCGACCGTCAGCGGCCCCCAGATACCGTCGGTCCCGGTCGTCTTCGTCAGCGCAGCGCCGCCCTGCCGCTCGCCCGTATCGGCCGAGACGCGATAAACCTCGACCCGCGCGCCCTCGACCGGACGGTTGGTCGGCGTGCCGTCGACGACGCCGGTGACGCGGCCGTTGAGCGCCACCTCGGCCTCGGGCGCGATGGCGATTCGTTGCGGCGCGCTGCCGACGAGGAACCTGTAGATCACGGCAAAGGCCTGCGGGCTCAGAGCCGTCTCGCGATGATCGACCTCGCCGAGCAGGGCGTTGGTCGCGCCTTTCAGCGCGGGGCCGTCGGCCGTCACGTTGGTCGCCATGTCGGGCCGGCCGATGAACCGGCCATCGGGCTGCGCATAAAGGTCGAAGCCGTCGCTGCGCAGCGTCAGGAACGGCACGCCCGGCGTCACTTCGCTGTCGCCCGCGTTGAGCTTCTGCAGAAAGGGCCCGCGGCCGTTGTATTCGCTGCCGAGCAGCCAGTCGGTCGCCCAGACGCCGTGGTTGGGCGTGCCGCCGAGCGCGGCGGCGACGACGCCCGCCGGGTTGGCGGCGACGTAGCGCCGGCTCGAATATCCGCCGCGCGACAACGCGACGATGGCGACCTTCGGCGCTCCGGTCGTCGCCTTCACCCCGTCGATGAAGGCCGTCAGCTCGCGCAGCTGGTCGTCGGTCGAGGACCGATTGGGCTGTGGGACTGCATCGATATCGCGCGCCTGCGGGTCGGTGAAGCTGATGGCGAACAGCCGGTCCTTCGGGTAGCCGTTGCTCTCGAAGCGCCAGATCGCCGTCTGCCAGATCGACGCGGCGTCGCTGTCGCCATGCACGAAGACGATCGGAACCGAGGACGCCTGGGCCTGGGCGGCCCGAGACGTCGCGGCAAAGGCAAGCGCGGCGGTTCCCTGAAGCATGCGGCGGCGGTTCAGCACTGGGCGTTCTCCCTCCATTTGCCTGGCCTTTGGGCCTTAAGGGGAGTGTACGCCGAGCTCACGCCAGGGCAAAGGCCCGGCCTCCGCGAGCCTTGCCGGCAGACATCGCCCGGACCCTGGCTCACAAGCAGAAGCGCTTCCCTTGCGGAAGCATTTCTCCAGCATAATTCCAAGATAACATTAGTATTAATGTGTACAGTATGAGTCAAATTCGTTGACTTCCAATTGGCTTTCAAGCACAAGGCATTAGGTGCGATGAGGACATTCCAATGACGGTTAATCGGGTACTGTTGAGCCTGGCCATTGTCGGACTCGGTTTGTGGGCTTCGCCGGCGAACGCGCGCACCTACACTTTCACCTACGCCGGCGGTCTCGACGACCCGGGCGTTTCCGGCAGCGGCACGTTCACGACCGACGCTGCCAACGACATGGTCGTTTCGGGGAGCGGCACGTTCTCGTTTGGCCCCTTTACAGATGAAACCGTCGCGCTGGTCCCGGGAAGCGGCGTCGTGCAGTCCCTGAGCTACGACAATGTGTTTCCGATCGATGACGCCAGCGGCCTCCTGTTCGAGGGCACGACCGACCCCAATTTCATCGTCAATATATTCGCCCCCGCCGGGTATGTTCTGGGGGTCGGCGCGAGCGACGCCTGGTCGGCGGCCCAGGACGGCGGCGGCTTTCTTAGCGGCAGCTTGGGCTTCGCCGGATTTTGCTGCGTCGCCGACGGACGCTTGACGATCGCCGGGGTCCCCGAGCCGGCCTCGTGGGCTCTGATGCTGCTCGGCTTCGCCGGTCTCGGATTTGCCGGATACCGGAAGTCGACGAGCGTGGCGGCTTTGGCCGACTCCGCCTCGGGCTGGGGCGGATAGCCTGCAGCCGGAGAGTGAAGGAGCGCTAGACGGATCCTTCTCAAGCCGCCCGCCAAGACTGTTTTTTTGACGGCCAATGGTAATGCGATCGAACGAAAGAATGTCTTGGGATAGAGATAGTCCTCCCCGGACTCGTCGATGATCCGCAAGAGCCTGTGCTTCTCAGCATTTAGGTCTCGAAGCGCGACATAGATCTTTCGCCTTTCGAGCGACGCCGAGTAGTCGTCGTGGTCGATGCATACGAGCGTTTCGCCTCCAGCTTTGCCATTGTCTACCGTTTCTCAAAGCAAGTGTTTGATCTTTAATTCCTTTCGCCCAATTCGGGCGGCTTCGTACCAGTGGATTTCCGCCAAATGGACACTGCGATCAGACAAACGCACGCGAGCGATCCCCTTGTTCTGCGCCAGCGACCGCGGCCGTAGGCCCGTCTTAGGCGCGCAATCTCGCGGATCGCCGAGCCTGCAGCGAAAGTCTCGATGTCGGAAATTTCGCCCGGAATCTCAAACTTCATCCGATGATCGTGTCATGCCACATCACGCCGTCGGCGGCATTAGAATTCGATTGGGCGCGAGCGCCCCGCGCCTGCCCGACCCTAACCCGGCCGCCCGAGGCTCCCGTGCCCTCCCTTCCCCCGTCCCCCGACTTCCCCCATATTCCACCCATGCCCGCCCCCAAGAAGCCGACCCGCCCGTCGCGCCCCAAAGCCTCCCGCCCCGACCTGCAGCCGCTCGACCAGCATCTGGCGGCGCTGCTCAATCCCGCCCTGGTCGAGCCGAAGACGCAAGGCTTCGGCGAAGCGCCGCAGCCCAAATTCGAGAGCCCGGCGCCGGAAAGCCATCCGCGCGTCCCCGGGTCATCCCCGGGTCACAGCCCGGGGACCGGGATCACCGGCGCGACCGCCACGATCGAGTCGCTGAATACGCTGCTCGAGCTCGGCGATCCCAATATCCGCAACCGGCCGCCATGGACGCCGCACCGCCCGCCGCGGCCGGAGAAGTCGGAAGGCGGCAGGCCGTTCCGCGTCGTCTCGGAATACGAGCCTGAGGGCGACCAGCCGCAGGCGATCGCCGAACTGGTCAAGGGCGTCGAGGCCGACGAGCGCGACCAGGTGCTGCTCGGCGTCACCGGCTCCGGCAAGACCTTCACCATGGCCAAGGTGATCGAGGCGACGCAGCGCCCGGCGTTGATCCTCGCGCCCAACAAGACCCTGGCGGCGCAGCTCTATGGCGAGTTCAGGAGCTTCTTCCCCGACAATGCGGTCGAGTATTTCGTCTCCTACTACGACTATTACCAGCCGGAGGCCTACGTCCCGCGCACCGACACTTATATCGAGAAGGAATCCGACATCAACGAGCAGATCGACCGCATGCGCCACGCCGCGACGCGCGCGGTGCTCGAGCGGGACGACGTCGTCATCGTCGCCTCGGTTTCCTGCATCTACGGCATCGGCTCGGTCGAGACCTACACCGCCATGACCTTCTCGCTGAAGCTCGGCGACCGGGTCGATCAGCGCCAGCTTATCGCCGACCTCGTCGCCCTGCAGTACAAGCGCTCGCAGGCCGACTTCGCCCGCGGTCTCTTCCGGGTGCGCGGCGACACGATCGAGATCTTCCCTGCCCACTACGAGGACCGCGCCTGGCGCATCGGCTTCTTCGGCGATGCAATCGAGACGATCGCCGAATTCGATCCCTTGACCGGGCAGAAGACGCAGGAGCTCGAATTCGTCAAGATCTACGCCAATTCGCACTATGTCACGCCGCGCCCGACGCTCTTGCAATCGACCAAGGCGATCAAGCACGAGCTCAAGATCCGGCTCGACCAGCTCCATCGCGAGGGGCGGCTCCTCGAAGCGCAAAGGCTCGAGCAGCGCACCGTCTTCGATCTCGAGATGCTGGAGGCGACCGGCTCGTGCGCCGGCATCGAGAATTATTCGCGCTACCTCACCGGCCGCCGGCCCGGCGAGCCGCCGCCGACCCTCTTCGAATACCTGCCCGACAACGCCCTCGTCTTCGTCGACGAGAGCCATGTGACGGTGCCGCAGATCGGCGGCATGTATCGCGGCGACTACCGGCGCAAGGCGACCTTGGCCGAATACGGCTTCCGCCTGCCCTCGTGCATGGACAACCGGCCGCTGCGCTTCGAGGAATGGGACGCCATGCGGCCGCAGACCGTCAGCGTCTCGGCGACGCCGGGACACTGGGAGCTCGAGCAGACCGGCGGCGTCTTTGTCGAGCAGGTCATCCGCCCGACCGGGCTCATCGACCCGCCGGTCGAGATCCGCCCGGCGCGCAGCCAGGTCGACGATCTCCTCGGCGAGGTGAAAGAGGTGGCGAAGCGCGGCTACCGGACGCTGGTCACCACGCTGACCAAGCGGATGGCCGAGGACCTCACCGAATATCTGCACGAGAACGGCGTCCGGGTGCGCTACATGCATTCCGACATCGACACCATCGAGCGCATCGAGATCATCCGCGACCTGAGACTCGGCGCCTTCGACGCGCTGGTCGGCATCAACCTTTTGCGCGAGGGCCTGGACATTCCCGAATGCGCGCTGGTCGCCATCCTCGACGCTGACAAGGAGGGCTTTTTGCGCTCCGAGACCTCGCTTGTGCAGACGATCGGCCGCGCCGCGCGCAACGTCGACGGCAGGGTGATCCTCTATGCCGACGCGATGACCGGCTCGATGCAGCGGGCGATCGAGGAGACCAGCCGCCGCCGGATGAAGCAGCAGGCCTTCAACGAGGCCAACGGCATCACCCCCGCCTCGATCCGCCGCGGCATCCAGGACATTCTCGGCTCGGCCTACGAGGCCGACCACGTCACCGTCGACATCGGCCTAGCCGACGGCGCCGCCATCGGCCAGAACCTGCAGGCCACCGTCGCGGAGCTCGAAAAGCGGATGAAGGAGGCGGCCGGCAACCTCGAGTTCGAGGAGGCGGCCCGCCTGCGCGACGAGATCAAGCGCCTGCAGACGGTGGCGCTGGCGGTCCGCGACGATCCCCTGGCCCGGCAGGAGACGGTCGAGGCGGCCGCCGGCTCCTTCGCCGGCGAGCGCCCCTTCGGCCGCGCCGCCAACCTGCCCTCGACCAGGCCGCGCAAGCCCACCGACGACGACATGGGCCCGCACAACTGGGGCGGCGGCGAGGCGCGGCCGAGAGGCGGGGGAAGGATGAGAAGGGGGAAGTGACGGGCGTCCCCTACCCCTTGCGCGGGTCGTGCGGGGTAGCGGTCAGGCGTGAGCGGTCGACGCCGAAAAGCCTGTCGCAGGCGCTGACGCGCCGGACCCTTCATCTGGCAGTCTGCGCCCGCCGCCTTCTCGCGCGCGGGGACACAAGAGGGAGAAGGAATTCGCCTTGCTGGCCGCCGAAGAGCGAGGATAGCATGAGCCGCTTCGGAGGGACGCATGAACATCCGGCAGCACGTCGCCACGATACCGCAGCCCAACATGAACGATTGCTGGGCTGCCGCGACCGCCATGGCGATGCGCCGGCATTCGAACGCGGGGACGCAGCACGTCAAGAATCTGGCCGCCGCCGCGGGCGTCCCTCTGGATGACGGCACGCTGCCGGACAGCTCGGTGATGCTGCTCGCGGGGGCTGTCGGTCTGGGGTTTCACCCGTTTCCGGGAGGGAAGGAGGTCACCCTGCGGGAGCTTGCCGCAATGCGATCAGGGGGCCGGTGGTCGCGTTCGGCTTCTTCGCCATCCCGAGCCTGCATACCTCGGTCAAGCACGCCGTGACGATCTTCGCGCTCGTCGGCGACGGAACCGACAAGGGCACGACGATAAAGTTGATCGATCCCGCCGCGACGATCAATCCGTTCTCGGACGACTTCGAGCATTTCATGTCGATGTCGGACATAAACTTTCTGCTGTCCTATTGACGGGCTCGCGCCGCATCGCGGCGCGCCGGGGAGACGGCGAAACCGTGGCCGCGGGCGATTTCCTCCCGCGCAAACCGGCATGGTGGCCACCTCGGCGAGTGGTCGATGAAGGCGCGATCCGACTCATAGGGCTCGCCTGAGCGTCTCCGCTTAGACCGAACTTCCGGCGCTTCTGGTCGCAAGCCATTGATGTGACTCGATCTGGGAATCGAGTTCTGCCTACGCGGCGATCTTGAGGCGGAGGAGTTCGAAGGCTCGGGTCTGGGTTGGGGTTGGCCTTGACAGGATTGTCGTGGGATGGGCGTCGCCGAAGCGGACGCTGTTTCGAGTGAGATTGGCAAGGTCCTGCAGTAGGGTGCGGAAGCTGTGGACGGGCTGCCCGTCTTCGGTGCGCCTGTCGATGGCCTTGCGGCGCGCCGCGGGCGAGACCTTGGCCTTGGCGACGGGGGAGGCGCGCTCAGCGGCGGCGGCTTCGAGATCGTCGTCCTTGAACAGCATCGGGGCGAGGTCGCGCTTCATGTGCCAGACGACGTAGTAGGCAAGCATGCACAAGAAGACGTGGGCGCGAACGCGGTGGGCCCGGCGATGGTGGATCGGACGGACGTCGAGGTCGCCGGATTTGATGTCGCGAAAGCCGCGTTCGGCGTGGCTGAGGCCCTTGTAGGCGAGGACGAGGTCGGCGGCTGCGAAGCCGTCCGCGGGAAGAGAGCTCCGGATCACGTAGATACCATCGAGCGCGGCCTCCGCGGCGATCGCCTCGGCTCTGCGCGACCATGCGAGGCCGGTCTCGGTGATGGCGAGGTCGAAATGCTTGGCCATGCGGCGACGGTCGATGACGGCGCCGACCTTGAGGGCGATCTTGTCGGCGCCGCGCAGCGGATTGCGCTTCTTCTCGGTCATGGCGCGGATCTTGATCAGCGCCATCTCGGTCGCATCGAGGAGTTCGACGCGTTTGCGCACGCGCTCGGCGGCGAGTTGGGGGTTGCGGCAGACGACGAGACGCTCTCCGGGATAGTCGCCCGAGACGATCTCCGCCATGTCGCGCTCGTCGAACAGCGAGAGCTGCAGCGGGCCGCCTTCGGCCGCGAGCGCCTTGATCGCCGGCGCGCGGAGCGCGGTGATCCAGTCGAGGCCGGCGGGCGCGACATCGGCGTCGATGCGCGCCTTTGTGATCATGCCGCGGTCGCCGACGAGCACGACGCGCTTCAGCCGAAACCGCATGCGCAGCTTCTTGACCTGACTGGCGAGGGTGCTCGGGTCGCCGAGGTTGCCTTCGAACACCTCGACGGCGACCGGGCAGCCGTCCGGCGTGCACAGGAGCCCGAAGACGATCTGCGGTCGGTCGGGACGATGATCGCGGCTGTAGCCGAATTGCGCCAGTTCGCAGCGCCGTCCCTCCAAATAGCTCGAAGTGACATCGTAGAGCACGAGCACGCCGTCCTCGAGGTGGCGTTTGGCGAAGACTTTCTCGATGTCGGCCTGGCTGCGGCCCAACAGGTCGAGGGCGGCGTAGAGTTCGTCCTCGTCGACAGCGCCGAGGTCCAGCACCGCGCCGAGCGAGTGGGCGGCGGTCGCCTCGCTGAGTTGGCGCGCGGTGGCGAGCTTGGCGGCCGGCTCGACGATCCGCGCCGCGATCATCGCCAGGATCAGCTTGGCCGGACGGTCCGGCCCTTTCGGCAGCATCTTGTCGAGCCCGAGCCGGCGCACCGTCCCGAGCGCCGCGGCGACATGGCCGTGCCCCAGCGCGCGGGCGATCTCGAAGCGCTCTTCGCCGAGCGGCACGAGGGCCTCGCCGGCCAGCACCCGCCGCAGGCTCTCGATCTTCGCCTCCGGCCAATCGGAGATATTGGCCAGCGTGCGCGACTTGACCTTGCCGCCCTCGCGATAGCTCTCGCGCAACAGGACGGCGGGGCGCGAATCACGGTTCGGGATGCGCGTGACGTACATGAACAGCTTGAATCACGGCCTCAAGCCGAACGCAAGCAGATATTTACATGCCTACAAAATCACCGCCAGTTCCGGCAATCCGGCACAAAACCTCACCTTCTCGCCTTACCCCGCCCGGAAGTTCGGCTTAGACCCAAAGCGAGTGTCCCCTCCACCGCTATCTGTTGGCGTCCCTCGCCCTGCTTCGCGCAACAAGCGCCAACATTCTCTTTTAGAAAACAGAAGGCATGTTACAATGCATGTATGAAAATCGCCAAGCGGCGACCGCCGCCGCCGCAAGCTGCATCCTCGCAGAAACAGCGCCGAGCCTTCAGCGATTGCCCGAAAATCGATCCCCAGCGGGGCTGGACCTCACCGAGTTTTTTTCTCGGCTCCATCGAACTCAAGCCTTTGAAAAACAACAATTTGACGAGACCAAACGAAAGGAAACGGAAGCCGAAAGACCCTTCTGCAGGGCTTCATCCCGCAGCCTCGGAGCAACTTTGGCGTCCATTCCATCTCCCGGCCAGAGCATCGGGAGCGCGGAGCCTTTGTAGGCGCGGCCGGCGGCCGCGCTCAACGAGCGCGGCTACACTGTCGCTCTTCGGCCCGCCAAGGCCGGCAATGTTGCACAAAAGAACGCTTAAGTCCCCGAAGGAGGCTGGTTTCAATTGAATCTGCACGGCCGATCTTCGTTCTCGCCAGGGCGCCGCCGGTTCGATCCCGCCGTCACGAGCCGTTGCGCGTCGCAACGCCGTCGTTCCCTCCGGCCGCCTTTTCCAGAAGCCGATCGACGCTCGCCGGATCGGCCGGGAAGCCGGCCGCCGCCCACAATCCCTCGAACGCGCGCAGGACGTCGCCGACCCGCGGGCCTTCGGCGATCCCGCGCGCCGCGAGGTCCGCGCCGCCGATCGGCAGCTTCGGCTCGCGCGCCGTGGCGAGGAGCCGGTCGGCTTCGGCGAACGCCCGATCGTCCGCGGCCGCCGTCGACTCGGCCTCAGCCAGCATCAGCGCGTCGCGCGCCGCGCGGCGCTTGACCGCAAACAAGAGACGCCTCAGCGCCTGCGATTGCGGCGGCGCGGGCAGGCCGTGCAAGCTCTCGAGCGCCGACGCCGCCAAGGAGAGCCGGCGGAACTCGGCCTTGCTCAGCCGCAGCCGGTCGCTGAGGCGCCCCGCGTTCTCGACGATCGCGACGCCGAGCGCCGCCAGGCGCAGGAGCGCGTCCGGCTCCGCCCGCCGGGCCGCTTCGATTGCCGTGAGCCGCGCGAGACGGCCGGGAAAGGCCATGGCGCCGATGAGCGGCTCGAGGAATCCGGCTTCGCCCATGACGCGCACGATTTCGTCCGCACGCGGCTGAACCAGCAATTTGAGAAGCTCGCCGCGCACGCGTTCGCGCGACAGCCGCTCCATGCCCGCCCGGCCGCGGACCGCCGCCGCGAGGCCCTCGCGATCGACCGCGCCCCGGCCGAAACGGGCGGAGAAGCGGAACAAGCGCAGAATGCGGAGGTAATCCTCGCGGATGCGCTGGTCGGCGTCGCCGATGAAGCGCACCCGGCCGGCGGCCAGATCCTCCAGTCCGCCGAACGCGTCGTGCAGGCGGCCGTCGGCCGAGAGCGAGAGCGCATTGATGGTGAAATCCCGCCGGCTCGCGTCGGCGGCGAAGTCGCGTCCGAAGGCGACTTTGGCGTGGCGCCCGTCCGTCTCGATGTCCTGGCGCAAGGTCGTTGTCTCGATCCGCTCGCCGTCCATGAAGAGCGTGACCGTGCCGTGGGCGAGCCCGGTCGGGGCGACCTTGAATCCCGCCGCCTCGGCGCGGCGGACCACCTCCGCCGGGGGTGCCGTCGTCGCCAGATCGAAGTCGCTCGCTCTTTCGCCAAGCGCCAGATCGCGCACTGCGCCGCCAACGAGACGGGTCTCCTCGCCGCCGCCGTTCAGCGCCGCGATCGCCCGCGCCAGCGCGCCGCCCGTCAGCGGCGCGAGGTCCTTGAGCCGGCCAGCCTCCAGACCCCGAAGACCCTTCATTCGATCCGTCCCGGGACCAGCTTTCCGTTCTGTTCATGCGCCGGCACGTAGACCCCGTGACCGCGCGGCGCGAATGCGTCGAGAGAGACGAGACCGAGGACTGCCGCCACGAGGCCCACCAGCGTAAGAACGGACACCCGCCAAGACGTCCAGTGTTCGATGGCGAGCGGGAAGCGGGCGCGCAGAGCAAGATAGAGGGCGTAGACGGCGAAGGGCGTGAGAAACAGCGCGAGCGGCTCGAGGACCTCTCGACCCATCAGGAAAACAGCCTCTCATACAGGTTTCTGAGAATGCCAGCAGTCGCGCCCCAAATATAGCGGCTCTGGTGCGGCATGGCGTAGAATTTACGCACCCTCCCCTGCCATTCGCGCTCGTCGAGCCGGTGATTCGCCGGATCCATGAGGAAGGCGAACGGCGTTTCGAACGCTTCGTCGACCTCCAGCGGATTGATCGCCAGGGTGAAGGCCGGATCGACCAGCGCGACGAGCGGGGCGATGCGGAAACCGGTCCCGGTCAGATAGGGGTCGAGCCAGCCTAGAGGCTCCACGTGCCGCGGGTCGAGGCCGATTTCCTCGCCGGCCTCCCGCAGCGCCGCCGCGAGCGGCGTCTCGCCCGGGTCGATCTTGCCGCCGGGGAAGGCGATCTGGCCGGAGTGGGCGCGCAAGTGCGAGGCGCGCTGGGTCAAGAGCACGCTCAAGCCCCCCGGCCGGGGAACGATCGGCGCCAGCACCGCAGCCGGTCGGGCGATCGCCAGCACATCCTTGGCCGGGGGCCGGCCCGAGAGGGCGAAATCGCCCGCTCGCGGGAAGCCGTCGGCCATGAGATCCCCGACGGCGAGTTCCGGCGTCAGCTTTCTGAGCGCCAGGGCGCGCAACGCTTCGGCGTTGAGTTCGGACGCCGGGAACGCGCTCAAAGCCCCTCGATTTCGCTGGCCGCACACATGGGAAAGAAGACGCCGCCGGAGCGCACGCCGAACCACCCGTCGCCCTGCCAGTTTTCGGTCGTCCCCAGCGCCACGAGATCATAATAAAGCGCGCGCTTGACCAGAGCCCAAAGATTGTCGCGAACGTGCACATAGGGCTTGAGGCCCTCAGCCGCGCCGCGTTCGAATCGAAGGGGGTGCTGCTCGCCGACCGTCACGACATCTTCGACGTTGGTCCGGAACGACAGGCTGAGGCGGTCTCCCTCCCCTTCCGCGCTCAGTTCGACGGCGAGGAATGGCGCGTCATCAACGTTTATCCCCACCTTTTCGACCGGGGTGACCAGGACGTAGCGCTCCTCGTCCTTCCGCAGAATTGAAGAAAAAAGCTGGACAAGCGGAAGTCGGCCGATGGGCGAGCCGCAATAAAACCACGTTCCGTCGGCAGCGATGCGCATGTCGATGTCGCCGCAGTCGGGCGGATTCCACAGGTGAACAGGGGGAGGGCCGCGCTTGGTCTGGCCCTTGGCCTCGCCAAGCCCCTTCAGCGCTTCCTCTGGAGCCTTTCCGGACTCTGCCCTATTCTGGCGGATGTTCGGCAGCGACTCGGACATTGGCTTTCGACGGGCCTCCCCTGCGACGGATGCCTGTCAATCTAGTGCGCCTGGCGGCAAAGCGAAACCGGGCGGCGCGAAGGACATTTGAATGAGTGTGACCCAAACTGCAGAGGCCAGCCTCCTGACCCGCGAGGTGGACACTACGCTCGAACGCATCGCGGCGGCGCGGGCAGAGATCGGCGCCGTCATTTTCGGCCAGGAGCGCGTCGTCGATCTCACGCTCGCGGTTTTGCTCGCGGGCGGGCACGGCCTTTTGATCGGCGTGCCGGGCCTCGCCAAGACGAAGCTGGTCGAAACGCTCGGGATCGTCATGGGGCTCGATGCGCTCCGCGTGCAGTTCACCCCCGACCTGA
Source organism: uncultured Alphaproteobacteria bacterium (assembly GCA_963772555.1). GTDB lineage: Bacteria > Pseudomonadota > Alphaproteobacteria > Rhizobiales > Beijerinckiaceae > Roseiarcus. The sequence goes on from CAVYXQ010000016.1 coordinate 123,615, forward strand.
TGCCCTCCGACATTCTCGGCTCCGAAGTCATGGAGGAGGCGCAGGACGGCAGGCGGGCCTTCCGCTTCATCCGCGGGCCGATTTTCGCGCAGCTGCTGATGGCCGACGAGATCAACCGCGCCAGTCCCCGCACCCAGTCCGCCCTGTTGCAGGCGATGCAGGAGCACCACGTCACGGTCGCCGGCGCCCGGCACGACCTGCCGAGCCCTTTTCATGTCCTGGCGACGCAGAACCCTCTCGAGCAGGAAGGGGCGTATCCGCTGCCCGAGGCCCAGTTGGACCGCTTCTTGCTTCAGATCGACGTCGGCTACCCGGACCGGACGGCGGAGCGCCGCATTCTGATCGAGACGACGGGCGAGCGCGAGGCGAAGGCCCGGCCGGCGATGACGGCAATGGATCTGCAGGCGGCGCAGCGGCTGGTGCGCCGCGCGCCAATAGGGGACCGCGTGGTGGAAGCAATCCTGGATCTCGTGCGGGGCGGTCGCCCCGGCGAAGGCGACCCCGAACTGACCACGGGGATCGCCTGGGGCCCCGGCCCGCGCGCCGCGCAAGCGCTGATGCTGGCCGCTCGCGCCCGGGCCCTGGTTGACGGTCGCCTGTCGCCTTCGCTCGAGGACATTGCGACGCTGGCCGAGCCGGCCCTCAAGCATCGCATGGCGCTCACTTTCGCCGCGCGGGCGGAAGGGGAAACGACATCGGCGGTGATCGCCCGCCTCGCGGCAAAATTCGTCCGCTGACGCCGTTGAGAAGTTAAGGCGGTTGGTTCGATGACGATATCTCCGTTCATCCGCGAGGAGGCCTCGACCCTCTCGGCGCGCTTGCCCAGCCTGGTGATCGCCGCGCGGAAAGTAGCGCAAACCGTGCGCCACGGCGTGCACGGCAGGCGGCGAGCCGGATCTGGCGAGACCTTCTGGCAATTCCGCCCGTTCATTTCCGGCGAGCCGTCGTCACGCGTCGACTGGCGCCGCTCGGCGCGCGGCGAGCACGCCTTCGTGCGCGAAAGGGAATGGGAGGCGGCGCACACGGTGTGGATCTGGTTCGATCGGTCGCCCTCGATGCGTTTCGGCTCGGCCCTGTCCCCGACGACGAAGATCGACCGCGCCGCCGTGATCGCGCTCGCTTTTGCCGACCTTTGCGTCCGGGGCGGCGAGCGCGCCGGCCTTATCGGGCTCACCCGGCCGCTGGCGACCCAGGGGGTGGTCGAACGGTTCGCGGAAGCCATCGCGACCGACGAACGGCTGCACGGCGCGTCCGAGGCGTTTCTGCCGCCGCCGTCGCCTGCCCCGTCCCGTTCCATGACGCTGCTCGTCGGCGATTTCCTGTGCGAGCCGGACGAGACCGAGAAAGCCATTCGCGCGATCAGCGCGGAGGGGGCCGTCGGCGAACTCGTTCTGATCGTCGATCCGATCGAGGAGACATATCCCTTCTCGGGCAACGTCGAGTTCCTGCATCCGGCCGGCGGCGCGCGGCTGCTCAGTCCCCGGGCGCAGAACCTGCGTGAAGCCTATCTCCGCCGCCTCGCGGCGCATCGGGACGCACTACGGCAGATCTGCGGCCGGCTCGGCTGGATCCTGAGCCTGCACCGCACTGACGGCTCGGCGGCCGAAACCCTGCTCGGCCTGCGCGCGCGCCTTTCCACCGCCGACTTCGGCGCCGGCATCCGGAGCGCCTGACGATGTTCGGCTTGCCCCTCGCCTTCGCCGCGCCCTCGGTCCTGGTCGCGCTCATCGGTCTCGCCGCGCTCTACTACCTCCTGCGCGTCACGCCGCCGTCTCCGAAGCAGGCCCTCTTTCCGCCCTTGCGTCTGCTGCTCGGCCTCGATCCGAAGGACACGCAACCCGCACGCACGCCCTGGCCGATCCTGGCGTTGCGGCTCGCGGTCGGCGCGCTGATCATTATGGCCATGGCGGGGCCGCTGTGGAACGGCGTGGCCGCGCTGGCAGGCTCGGGGCCGCTGCTGGTGCTGATCGACGACGGCTGGCCCGCAGCGCCGTCGTTCGAAAAGCGGGTCGAGTTCGCCCGCGAGCGCCTGGAGGCGGCCGCCCGCGCAGGCCGGACGGTGGCGGTCAAGGCCATGTCGCAAGGCGGACAGGACGTCACCCCGCTCGACATTGGCGAGATCGAGGGGCGGCTCCGGTCGCTGGCCCCGGTGCCCTATGCGCCCGACCGCGACGCCGCTTTGCCGGCGATCGAGCAGTTTCTCTCGCGACAGCCCAAAACGGAGATCCTTTGGATCGCCGACGGCGTCGAACTCGGCTCGGCAAGCAGTTTTGCCGCGCGCCTCGCCGCGCTGATCCGTTCGATCGAGGTCGTGACCGACGGCGGCGCAGCCCGCGCCGTCGCCGGAGCCGACAACCAGGCCGGGGCGCTTGCTGTCCGCGTTACGCGCTCCGATTCGATCGGCCCGGCCAAGGGATTCGTGCGCGCTCTCGACGGACAGGGTCGGGAGGTCGGCCGCGCTCCATTCGACCTCGGGCGGAATCTCGCGGCCGAAGCGCGCTTCGACTTGCCAGTCGAATTGCGCAACGACATTTCCCGCGTCGTCGTCGACGGCGAACGATCGGCGGGCGCGACCTGGCTGGTCGACGAGCGCTCGCGCCGGCGCCGCGTCGCTATCGCTTCCGGCGCGAGCGCCGATGTGGCGCAACCGCTTCTCGCGCCGAGCTACTACCTCAGGCGCGCGCTGCAGCCTTTCGCCGACATCAGCGAATGGCATGATTCGTCGACCGATCCGATTATGTCGCTGCTGGCGGAGAAACCTTCCGTCTTGGCGCTCGCCGACATGAGCGTCGCGCCCGGTCCCGAGCACGACGCGATCGAGCAGTTTCTCGATCATGGCGGGGTGCTGTTGCGCTTTGCCGGAACGCGGCTTGCCGCCGGCGACGATGATCTGACGCCGACGGACCTGCGGCGCGGCGGTCGTCTCCTCGGCGGCGCGCTCTCCTGGGAGACGCCGAAGCATATCGCCCCGTTCGAGGCGGGCAGCCCCTTCTTCGGACTGGCTGCGCCGGACGAGGTCACCGTCTCAAGGCAGGTGCTCGCGGAACCCGAGCCGGGGCTTGCCGAAAAGACCTGGGCGCGGCTGGCCGACGGCACTCCGCTGGTCACCGCCGCGCGTCGGGGCAAGGGGCTGATCGTCCTCTTCCACGTGACCGCCGACACGACCTGGTCGAACCTGCCCCTTTCCGGACTTTTCGTCGACATGCTGCGCAGAATCGTCGCCAAAGCCGATACCCCGGCCGAGGGCGCTGAGAAGGCGGCGGTCGGACAGCATGGCGTGACCCGCCCGCCCTGGCGGACGCTGAGCGGATTCGGCGTGCTCGGCTCTCCGCCCGCCGAGGCCGAGCCGATCGGCGACGATTTCGCCGGCGTTGGCGATGCGCTGCATCCGCCGGGATTTTATGGCCCACAGGATTCGCTGAGAGCGGTGAACGCCTTGGCGGCCGGCGCGACGCTGGCGCGGGCGAACTACGGCTCCCTCGTCGTTCAACCTGGCGCGCTCGCCGTCGCGCCGCCGATCGACCTGCGGCGGTGGCTGCTGCCGGCCGCGCTGATCGGCCTTTTGATCGACGCGCTGATCTCCGCCTGGCTTTCCCGCGCGGCTCCCTTGCGACGGCCAAAGGCGCTCGCTGCGCTCATGCTGGCCGCAGCGCTTGGCGCGCTGCCTCTGCCGGGCGCGCCGCGCGCCGCGGAAGTCGTGGCGAGCCAGCGCGACATGGACGCAGCCCTGTCCACTCGCCTCGCCTATGTGGAGACCGGCGACGCCACGGTCGACGACACGTCAAAACAGGGGCTCATCGGGCTGACCCGTGTGTTGGCAGCGCGGACCTCAGCCGAACTCGCCGAGCCGGTCGCGGTCAATCCGGCCCGCGACGAACTCGCCTTTTATCCGCTGATCTACTGGCCGATCGTCGCCATCGCGCCCGAGCCGCAGGCCGAGGCGCGCGCCCGCATCGCCGCCTACATGAAAAACGGCGGGACCGTCGTCTTCGACACGCGCGACGCGCTCATGGCGCGTCCTGGCGGTTCGCCGACGCCGGAAGCGCTCTGGCTGCGCGCACTGCTCGAGGGCGTCGATGTGCCCGAGCTCGAACCGGTGCCGCGGGACCACGTTCTGACCAAGACATTCTACCTTCTGGACCGAATCGTTGGCCGCACAGAGATCGGGCAGACCTGGATCGAGGCGCTCCCGCCGGCCGATCCCAATGACCGCAACCCGCGGCCCGCGCGAGCCGGAGACGGCGTGTCGCCGATCATCATCGCCTCAGACGATCTTGCCGCCGCCTGGGCGAGCAACTCCGATGGGCGGCCGCTCTATCCTCTCATTCCGGGAGGAGCCCGCCAGCGCGAGCTCGCCTTCCGCAGCGGCATCAATCTCGTCATGTACACGCTAACCGGAAATTACAAAGCCGATCAGGTCCACGCCAAAGACATCATCGAGAGGCTCACCCGTTGAGCGTATGGTCGATCGCCTTTTCGCCGTTGCTGCCGCTGCCCATCCTCTACGGGCTGGCGGTCCTCGCGCTCGCGGCGTCCGCCCTTCTCTTCTGGCGCGGCGTCCGGGGCGCGTGGCTCAGGGCTTTGACCTTCGCGCTCCTCATCCTGGGGCTTTTCGATCCGAACCTCGTGCAGGAGAACCGGCGACCGCTGAAAGACATCGTGGCGGTGGTCCTCGACAGATCCGAAAGCCAGAGCATCGGCGAAAGGCCGCGCCAGACAGACGAGGCGCGAGCCGCGCTGAAGACCCGGCTGGCGGCGCTCGGCGACGTCGACGTCAGGATGGTCGAGACGTCGCGTGAGGAATCGGATACCGACGGCACCCGGCTCTTTGCCGCGCTGCGCGGGGCGCTCGCGGATGCGCCGCCCGAGCGGATCGGCGGGGCGATCCTGGTCACCGACGGCGACGTGCACGATATCCCCGCGTCGGCTGCGGCGCTCGGCTTCAACGCGCCTCTGCATGTCCTCGTCACGGGGCACGAGGGCGAGAGACAGCGACGCATCGAGCTCGTTGAGGCGCCGAGATATGGCATCGTCGGCAAGGACCAGGTGATCGTGGCGCGCGTCCTCGACAGCGCCGACAAGGGCGAGCCGGTCAAGCTGACCGTGCGGCGCGACGGCACGACCATCGCCAACCTCGACGCAAAGGTCGGACAGCGGATCGAGGTCAGGGCGCCGATCGCCCATGCTGGCCCGAACGTGATCGAACTCGAGATCGCCGCTGTCGAAGGCGAACTCGCAACGGACAGCAATCGCGCCGTCGTCAACATTGACGGGGTACGCGACAAGTTGCACGTGCTGCTCGTCTCGGGCAAACCGCACCCGGGCGAGCGCATGTGGCGTAACCTGCTCAAGTCGGACCCCAATGTCGATCTGGTGCATTTCACCATCCTGCGGCCGCCGGAAAAAGGCGGCGACGGCACTCCGATCAACGAGCTGTCCCTGATCGCATTCCCGGTGGCCGACCTCTTCGGCCGCAAGATCAAGGATTTCGACTTGATCATTTTCGACCGCTACGCCCAGCAGTCAATTCTGCCCTATGCCTATCTCGACAACATCGCCAATTACGTCAGGGAAGGCGGCGCGCTCCTGATGGCGGAGGGACCGGAATTCTCGACCCCGGATGGATTGTTCTATTCGCCGCTCGGCGCGGTCGCGCCGGCAGAGCCTACGGGCGACGATGTCGAGGCGCCATTCAAGGCCAAGATTTCCGAGGAAGGACTTCGTCATCCGGTCACGCGGGGGCTGCCGGGCTTTAATGCCGAAACCGGCAATGCGGCCTGGGGGCGTTGGTTTCGGCTCATCGGAGCCAGAACCACGGGTGGACAGTCGATCATGGACGGCCCAGACGACAAGCCGCTGCTCGTGCTTTCGCGCGTCGACAAGGGACGGGTCGGTCTCCTCTTGAGCGACCAGATGTGGCTCTGGGCGCGCGGTTACGACGGCGGCGGACCCTATCTCGATCTGCTACGCCGTTTGGCCCATTGGCTGATGAAAGAGCCGGAACTGGAAGAGGAGGCGCTGCGCGCCAGCGCCAAAGGACGCGAGATCACCATCGAGCGGCAAAGCGTCAGCGAACAGGAGCGCGAAACCGATCTCATCGCGCCCGACGGAGTCAAGACCCCGCTCGCGCTCGCTCCCGTCGCGCCGGGCCTCAGCCGGGCGCATGTCAAGGTCGATCATTATGGACTTTACCGGGCCGAGGACGGCGCGCACGTCGCGCTGGTCAACGTCGGTCCCGAGAATCCGCTGGAGATGCAGGACGTCGTTTCGACGACGGAGAAACTGCGTCCGATCGCCGAAGCGACCGGGGGAACGGTGCGCCGCCTGGCATCGGGCGTCAGCAATTCGATCACGATGCCGCGGCTTGTCGGCCTCAATCCGGCCCCGAGCTACGGCGGGGGCGACTATATCGGGATCAAGCGGACCGGTTCGAGCGAGGCGATCGGGGCTCGCTCTGTCTCGCTCGCGTCCGGATTCTTCGGCTTGGCGCTGCTGCTCGGCTCGGCGGTGGCGGCATGGCTTACGGAAAGCGGCCGTTTGCGCCGCGGGGAAGCGGACAAGACCGCCGGCTAGCGATTCCCGGCCCGAATAACGGAGCCTTTACTCTTTGACCTGAAGATTCGCTACGTCACGGAATAGCCCGAATTTGCGGCAAAGGAAATTCGTCAGCCGGTTGTCGCCGCCAAGGCGGCTTTGGGGAGAGCGCATGCGCTTCGGGATTCGCGGGCTTTGGGCTGCGGTTGGATTCGGGATGACGCTGATCTGCTTCGGGCCGACAGCGGCTCGCGCCGGCGATGACGGCGCAGCCCCGCTGTGGGTCGGCATCGGCTCGATTTTCGGCGGCCTCGGTCTCGGTTTCGGCAAAGAAGACAAGGACCCGATCGACTACCACGAACACGGGAAAATCGTTGTGCCGCCGAACACCGACCTCCCCCCGCCCGCCGCAGAGCCGTCGGCCGATGCGGGAGCCTGGCCGATCAACCAGGAGACCGAGCGGAAGAAGCTGAGGAAGGACGCGGCGAAGAAGGAAATTGCCGGGCAGGGGAATGCGCGGCTGCGCTATACCCATCCGTTCGATCCGAACGCTCCGGTAACCGTCAAGCCGACCGACCAGGAGGTGCAGAGCGCGAGCTGCGCGAACGGCGCCTGCCAAAGCTCGCCCTCCATTCTCACCAACCTCAACCCCCTCGGCTGGGTTGGCCTCGGCAAGAGCAACAGGCCGCTCGGGCCGGAGCCCGACCGGGAATGGCTGACGGATCCGCCAAAAGGTTATCGGGCGCCTGTGGCGGCGGCCGGGCAGGCGTCCAACTGACGAATTTGTGACGCCGGGGCCGGTTGTTTCCGGAGTTTGCGGTCAATCACCGCTTGGCGACGAACGGAAAACCCGCTATCTTATGAGTTGGGGAGTCGCCTTGTGGTTCGGCCGAATGGCCCAAGGCGGAAGATAGCTGACCGGCCTCAGGCGGTACGTGGTCTAGCCGATTGCAGAGAGTTCGCCGGCTTGAACAAGCGCGCGCTTGGCGCGACGGCCCACCCGTTTCGATTTAGGCTTGGCCGGCATCGGCTTTGAGCGGACCGATCAAAGCGGACCTCGGGAATTTCACGGTCGAGGTGGCATTTTGCCCGTCGCGGGCATCGAGCAAGTCGGCGGCCAGCGGCCGTCATCGCCAGGACGGCAGCAACACGTCGGCCGGGTCGCCGCGTGATGGGCACAACCTACGAGTAAATTGGAAAAACAATGAGACCAGGTCAGAACAAGCGGATGCGCGGCAGGCCAAACAACAACCGCCGCGGCCCTAACCCCTTGACGCGCTCCTATGAATCGAACGGTCCCGACGTCAAAATCCGCGGAAATGCGAATCACGTCGCGGAGAAATATCTCCAGCTGGCGCGTGACGCCCATACAGGAGGAGATCCGGTCGCCGCGGAGAACTATCTGCAACACGCGGAACATTATTTCCGTCTGATTGCGGCCGCTCAGGCGGCACAGGCCCTTGCGCAGAGCGGGCAGGCGAGGCCGGCTGGCGAGGGCGAGATCGACGATCTCGAGGAGGACGACGACACGGGATCGTTGTCGGATCGTTTCGCTTCGCCGTCGGAGCGAACCTACCCGCCGAACGGGTTCCAGGGCCAGCCCACCGCCGCTCCGAACGCGCCGCAACCCTTCCTCGAGCGACAGCCGTTCGAAGGCGAGCGCCAGAACGAGCGGCCAGGCTTTCCAAATCGCCAGGAGCGGCAGGACCGACAAGGCAATCGCTTTCCCGAGCGCGGGCCGCGTCCGGACAGACCATTCGGCGATCGAAACGAGGCATATCGCGATAATCGACAGAATCGCGACAATCGTCCCCGCGAGTTTCGGCCGTTTCGCGAGCCTGCGCCGCAACTCACGCGCGAAGGCGGAACGGAGAATGCCGGAGCGACGCCGCTTCCGTCATTCATAACAGGTGGGGCGCGACCCGCCGGTGAGGCAGAAGGGCTTCCGCCGCCCGTCGCGCCGCCCGCCGCCGGTCCTGCCGAGCCGACCGAGACCGAGGGATTGTTCGGCGCGCAGCCGCCGGCCGACGGCCGCTTTCCGGGTCGCGGCAGACGTCGCCGGTTGCGGTCCCCGTACGGATTCAACGCTCCGCAGGGAGACGACGGCGACCAGGCGCAGAATCCGATCGACGACGAGACGCCGGTCGGCGAATAGGTGGCCGAGAGCGAGCGGAACTGCGAAAACGAAGCCGCCGGTGGCTACGGCTCGACCTGAGCCTCGATCGCGGTCGGCGCCGACTCTGCCGGCGCCACGGGGCTCGCGGTCAGCGTGACGCTATCAGCCGCGGCCGTGGCTTTGATCGTCAGACCGCAGGCCTCTGCCAGCAGGACGGCATAGTAGGGCTGAATGGAATGTCCGTCGATCGCTTCGACGAAGCCGCCTGAGAAGAAACTGGCTGCGCCGTGCGGCAACTTGGCATTGGCGCCGCGCGCCTCGACCCGCATCGCCGTTTCGCTGCCTTCGCCTTCGAGATCGACGAAAATAATTCCGCCGCGGGGCACCGCGCTGGCCGCGATGAGGCACAGATTCAAGAGAAGCTTGACCGCGTTCTTCGGCGCCAGACGGCGCGGGACATTCCACTGCAGGGTGGTGCGATCGTTTCCGAGGAGCCCGCGCGCTACATTCTCGGCGTCTGACACGTCGATCGCGGCGCCGAGCGATCCCGACGCGCCGAATGCGAGCCGGCAGAACTGGAGCCGGGCAGACGCCGCCACCGCGCTCTTCTTGATGAGCTCCATTGCGATTTTGCGCATCTCCTCGTCGTCTTCGTCGTCGAGCACCTCGAGGCCGTTTATGATCGCCCCGACTGGGCTGATAACGTCGTGACAAACGCGCGAGCACAATAAGGCGGCGAGATCGAGCGGAGCGAGAGAGGCGATTGTCAAGGCGCTGATCCTGTGGTCAATGCCGAAACCCGAAACCGACGGCCGCGGCGGCGATTCAAAGTCATCAGGTTGTCTAGCTGATTCGCGGGCCGGCCGCGACGGAGGCACGAGGGAAAGGTCCAGGTTTGTTGTCTTCACGCCCCTTCGACTTCGACGGCGCAACGCCGGATGCTGTCGCCACCTTCCTGGCGCAGGCGTCGATTGCCGCCGGACCCGCCGTCATGGAGGTCTATGCGAACGGCTGCGAGATCGGCGTGAAGGGCGACGGCAGCCCGGTCACTGTCGCCGACCAGCGAGCAGAGGCGATCGTCTGCGATTATCTCCACCACGCCCTTCATGCCCCGCCGATGGCCGCCGAGGAGGCCATGGCGACGGGAACGCCTCCGACGCTCGCCGACCGGTTCCTGCTCATCGATCCGCTCGACGGAACGCGCGAATTCATCGCGCGAAACGGCGAGTTCACCATCAATGTCGCGCTCGTGGACCGCGGCCGGCCGATCGCCGGGGCCGTTTACGCGCCGGCGCTTGGCCGCATGTGGCTCGGCGGGGATCAAGCCTATGTCTGCGAGGTTCCGGTTGGCGGCGGCCTGCCGGACCCGCAACGGCGGCGAGTCGTACGGGCTCGCCGTGCGCCCCCTACGCTCGTTGCGCTGGCGAGCCGGTCGCACGCCGACCCGGAGACCGAGGCTTTTCTGCGAACGCTGCCGATCGCCGAGCGGCTAGCGAGGGGTTCGTCGCTGAAGTTCTGCGTCATCGCCGAAGGAGCAGCAGATGTCTATCCACGCTTCGGGACCACGATGGAATGGGACACGGCGGCTGGCGACGCGGTCTTGCGCGCTGCAGGCGGCGTTGTCCTCGATCTTTCCGGCGCGCCCCTTGTTTACGGAAAGGTCGAGGATGGGCTGCGCAATTCGCCGTTTATCGCTTGGGGCGACATCGAAGCTGCAAAACTCGCCGGCCATCGTTAACAATCGATTAACGGACGTGGGCGACACTCGAGCGATCTTTGCGGAGCGGGCGCGCCCACTTGGCGGGCGCCGCTCCCCCCGGGCGCAACGCGGAAAGCGTCGGCGCCGGGCGCGGAAGGAGCTTGCACGATGACGATCATGACGCGTCGGGAGCTTCTGGCGGCGGCGGCCGTCAGTCCCTTTGCGCTCGCATCTCAGGTTCGCGCGGACGCGCCCGGGACCTTTACGGCGGACGAGATCGTCGACAACGGGCATCGTTTCTTTGGCTCACTCGCTCGTGGCTTGGCCGAGGCGGTCCAGGAAGCGGCGCGGCGCTGGGGTCTGCCCAACGCTTACATTCTCGGGCAGGAGGCCTCGGGGGCGTTCATTGGCGGTCTGCGCTACGGCGAAGGAAAAATGTATACGCGCAACGCCGGCGACGAGGCTGTCTACTGGCAAGGCCCGTCGCTCGGGTTTGACGCGGGGGCCGACGGCGACCGCACCATGATGTTGGTCTACAACCTGCCGGCGGTGGGAGCGATCTATCGCCGGTTCGCCGGCATCGACGGTTCCGCCTATTTTGTTGGCGGTTTCGGCTTCACCGCCTTGGGCGCTGAAGGCGTCGTGGTCGCGCCGATCCGCACCGGGCTCGGAGCGCGGCTCGGCGTCAACGTCAATTACCTGAAATTTACCGAGCGTCCGACCTGGAATCCGTTCTGACGAGGCGCGAAGTTCTCCTGTTGCGCGGTTTACTATGCAGCGGCGTGGCCTTGTGCGAAGATGATCTCGGCCGTGAGCCTAGGACGGGCCAAGGTGATCGAGCAGACGCTCTACTTCGCGATCGGGTTTCTCGCTGCGTCGCTGGCGGCAATCGCCGGGTTGCCGGTGGTTTCGCGGCGCGCGATGCGGCTCGCCCAGAGACGCGCCAGACTGCAAGCGCCGACCACCGAGACCCAGGCGATCGCCGAACGGGACGCCCTGCGCGCGCATTACGCCGTCGACCATGCCAAGCTCGAGCGCCGACTGGGTCTGGCCGAGGACGCGGCAATCCATTTGCGCTCCGAGGTCGGTCGACACTCGGCCAAGGTCATCGCGCTCGAGGCGGACCTGAAGGACCGACTGATCATCAGTTCCGAGCAGCGTGTGGAGATCGAGAGGCTGGCGGCCGAGTGTCGCGAGTTCGATGGAGCGCTCGGCGCGAGCCAGATCGCGCTCAACGACGTCTTTTCCCAGCGAGACCGGGCGCTATCCGCCGAAGCGGCGGCCTTGGCTCGCCAGGACGCGCTCGAGGCCGAGGCGAGCCGCGACCGGGCGAGGATCGCAATTCTTGTCGCCCGCACCGAAAGCCTCGAGGGGCGGAACGGCGATCTCACCCGAGCGGCCAAAGCCGCCGCCGACAAGGCTGAGGCGGCCCGGACCGCGCTGGCGCAAGCGTTGGCGGCCGAGAGCGCGCGGGCCCGCAACCTGGAGCGACGCCTGCGAGAGGCGAGCACGCAGAACGAAAGCCTGTCGGAGACGTTCTCGAAGATTGAAGCGACCCAGGAAGAAAGCCGGAATCGAATAAGGGATCTGGAATCGCGGCTGGCCGCCAGCGAACGGGTGCGCGAGGAAACCTTGCTCGAAAACGGCCGCCAGCTTGCGGTTATCGCCGACCGGGAGGCCGCGCTGAAGAACGCCCTGGCCAGGGCCGATGGGCTGGAAGCGCGCCTCGCAACGATCGCGACCGCGCGCGCGAAGGGGACCGCTGTGGCCCAACGCGAGCAGAGCCGGAGCACGGCGCATGCGACAATGAAAGGATCGCTCCGGGCTGCCCGCGTCGACGGCGACGCGCTGACACGCGAGAACGAAGCGCTCCGAGGCAAGATCGCCGCACTGACTGCGGCCGGCGCCGCGGCTGACGACGCGGCGCTGAGGGAGACGATCAAACGCCTCGGGCGCGAGGTCAATCAGCTTTTTTCCACGCAGAAGGCGGGCCAACGCGAGGTTCGTGCGCCTGCGGACCCCCTCGGCGCGCCAGTCGAGCCGTCGAACGGCGAGCGCCACAGTTTGGCCGAGGCGTCCAGTCTGCGCGTCGCGCCCTCGCACGCCCCGGATCGTTGACGCCAGGCTCTTTTCTATTGCATGTCGGCTCGCCGAGGGGCGTCCGGAGAGCGCCGCCGCCGGCAATGGCGAGGGAGTTCATGGAAGAAGCGACGGAATCGGCAGTCGAGGCCAAGGAAAAGGACCGCACGGTCGCTCTGATCATCGCCATCCTCGCGCTCTTATTGGCGCTGGCCGAAGCGGGAGCGAAAAAGGCGGAACATCTTTCGATGGAAAAGAACATCGAGGCGTCCGACCTGTTCAATTTCTACCAAGCCAAACAAATCCGCTCGACGGTCACCGAAACGGCCGCCCAGACGCTCGAGGCGCAGCGCGCCGCCCTGACTGATCCGAAGGCGCAGGAGGCGTTCGAAAAGCAGATCGGCGATTTCAAGGCAGCGGTCACGCGCTTCGAAAGGGATCCCAAGACGCCTGAAGACAGCCTGGAGGCACTGCAGGAGCGGGGAAAGGCGGCGCTGGAGGTCCGTGAGCTGGCCAACCGACGGCTTGAGCACTACGAGCTTGGCAGCGGGCTGGCCCAGATCGCGATCGTGCTGGCGTCGGCGGCGATCATAACGGGAATAACCCTGCTCGTGTGGTTCAGCGCCGCGCTCGGACTGATCGGCGTCGCCCTGGCGGCCTTCGGCTTCTTCGCTCCCACCGTGCTGGGTTTCATCGGCTAGAGACCAGAGGGGCCTTCGGCCTCATTGCTTTCGCAAGGACGCGCGTCGGCGGCTCGGCCGACTGTGAAGCTGCTTGGCGAGCCGAAGCGGCGCCTAGCTTCGGTCCGAATTTCCTCGAGCCGCTCGGCGACGCGGGCTGACGGCGGCCGACGAAGCCGTCGCGAAGCGCGGCGACAACCGTCGCCGCGGCGCTCCGGTCGAGGGCGGTGCTCAGGCGAGCGAGCCCCTGGATTCGCTGATAACTGGCGCCCGCTTGGAGATCGTTCGAGATCAGCACCCGAACCAGCACCTCGTTGGCTGCGCCGAGCGCGGCGAGAGCGACCGCGAGCGGTTCGCCCGATGGATCATCGACGATCCGCTGAGCCAGCCCCAGCTCGCACTCCAGCGCCTCGGCCAGGACGGCGACAAACCGGGCAGGGTGGCGCGCGACAGCTGCGAGCTCGAGTTCGTCGAGCGAGGTCGAATTGAGCGGCGGCGCGCTCGGCGGACGCGCCAGTTGCAGCCGCTGTGCGGCGAGCAGGATTTCGACCCGTTGTTCCGGCTTCGCATGCAGGAAGAGCGGCGCCATCTCCGCTCCGGCAGGCCGCCGGTCGAGCAGCGCCTCGACCATGCGATGGTCATTGGCGTCGTCGGCGCGCTGCCGGCTGAGGTCCATAAGGCGCGCCAGGGTCGTGGCGTCGAGCGGGGCGGCGCTATTGCGGGCAAGCGCAATCAGGACGTCGAGATCATCGCTTTCAGCCAAAGCGCGCACAAGCGTCGCACCGAGATCCATGCGTTTGGCGACGGCGACGGCTCGCCGGCCGCCGCTCGCCGCCGCCGGCCCGAGGTCTCGAGACGCATACGCGACCGCGTGCTCGAGAACGTAGTCTCGGACCTCGGGTTCGGCAGATTCGAGTTTCGCCAGCAGGCTCTGCGGCGTCCGCCGGCACGGGGCGAGCTTGCGGGCCATATCGAGGCGAGCCCGGGCGTCCGCGGCGTCCAGCTGCACAGCCATTGCGTCGGAGAATTTCTCGATCGCCACGGGATCGTTCGGCTCCGCGGCGACGAAGTAGTCGCTGGCCACGCGAACCCAGATGCGGCGGTCCTTCGGACACTTGCTGGCGGCGAGAGACGCCAGAAACGGAAAGTCTGCAAGCGTCAGATCGCGCACGAACAGGCCAGGGGGTTGCGGCTGATTTTACTTGAAACTAGCAGTGGCGCGTTGAGGAGACGTTAACTCTCGGTCGACGAGATTTCGATTCGGTCCTGTGGATGGCGGCTGATCAACGATGGGCGATCTCATTCCTTTTCAACCCGCGCGCGCTTCGCCACGCGCCGAGGCGCCCCCCGGCGGCGCGAAGATCCTGTTCTTCACTGGCGTTCGGTATCAGCGGAGCGAAGCTCCGGAGGCCGCGCGCCCGCCCGATTCGCCGCGCGACGGCGGCAACGGCGGTTTCGGCCGAACAAGGCGGCGACGCCGCGCCTGAGCGAACATTCGAATCGCCGAACGGGTCTGTCCTTGCCAGCGCTGCGTCTTTGCGCTATAGCCCGCGGCGGGACACCTCTCCCCAACGAGAGGCGCCCATCTGAAAGGATGGACCATGATCACGATCAGGACGCCCGGCGTTCGGCCGACGAACGCCCGTTTCTCTTCCGGCCCTTGCGCCAAGCGCCCCGGCTGGTCCCCCACAGTGTTGAAGGACGCAGCCCTCGGGCGCTCGCATCGGGCGAAGCTTGGCAAGGCCAAGCTCAAGCTCGCGATCGATCTGACCCGGGAGGTTCTCGGCGTCCCGAGCGACTACCGCATCGGCATCACGCCCGGGTCCGATACCGGCGCGTTCGAGATGGCGCTCTGGTCGCTCCTCGGCGCGCGCGGCGTCGACGTTCTTGCCTGGGAAAGCTTCGGCGAAGGCTGGGTCACTGACATCGTCAAGGAGCTCAAGGTCGAGAAGTCCCGCACCCTGAAGGCGCCCTACGGCGAATTGCCGAACCTTTCTGAAGTCAACTTCGACAACGACGTCGTCTTCACCTGGAACGGGACGACTTCCGGCGTGCGCGTACCGGACGGGAGGTGGATCCCTTCGGATCGCCGGGGTCTCACCATCTGCGATGCGACCTCCGCCGCCTTCGCCCAGGACCTCGACTGGCCGAAGCTCGATGTCGCCACCTTCTCCTGGCAGAAGGTCCTGGGCGGCGAGGCGGCGCACGGCATGATCATCCTCAGTCCGCGCGCGGCGGAACGGCTTCAGACCTATGCGCCGCCCTGGCCGCTGCCGAAGATCTTCCGGCTCGCCAAGGGCGGCAAGCTCAGCGAGGGAATCTTCGAGGGGGAGACGATCAACACCCCCTCCATGCTGTGCGTCGAGGACTATATCGACGCGCTGCAATGGGCGAAGTCGCTCGGCGGCGCGAAGGCGCTCTTCGCGCGCGCCAACGCCAACGCCAGAGCGATCGCGGACTGGGTCGGCCGGACCCCGTGGATCGATTTTCTCGCGCGCGTTCCAGCGACGCGTTCGAACACCAGCGTGTGCCTGAAGGTGGTCGATCCGCAGGTGATCACGCTGCCGGCCGACGGTCAGGCGGCCTTCGCCAAGGCGCTGGCCAGCGTCCTCGAGAAGGAGAAAGTCGCCTTCGACATCGGCGCCTACCGCGACGCGCCGCCCGGCCTGCGCATCTGGTGCGGGGCGACGGTCGAGACCGCCGACATCGAAGCGCTGACCGATTGGCTCGACTATGCCTTCGCCCTGGAAAAGGGCAAGCTCGCCAAGGCGGCCTGAGCAAGCGTCCATCCGGCCGGAGCTTCCCCTTCAGCGGGCTCCGGCGTCGTCCTCTCCGTCAAAGTCCCTTGCAACTCCTGCGGCCGCTCCACCGCTGCCCTTCCCCGAGGCTTTCAGCATGGCTCCTCGTGTTCTCATTTCCGACAAGCTCTCTCCTGCCGCCGTCGCCATCTTCAAGGAGCGTGGGGTCGAGGTCGACGTCAAACCCGGGCTCGACAAGGACGAGCTCGCCAGGCTCATCGGCGATTACGACGGACTGGCGATCCGTTCGGCGACCAAAGTCACTGCCAAGCTCATCGAGCGCGCGGCGAAATTGAAGGTCGTGGGCCGCGCCGGCATCGGCGTCGACAATGTCGACATTCCGGCCGCCACCGCCCGCGGCGTGATCGTGATGAATACGCCCTTCGGCAATTCGATCACGACGGCGGAGCATGCGATTGCGCTCATGTTCGCGCTGGCGCGAGAAATCCCGGCCGCCGACCTGTCGACCCAGGCTGGCAAGTGGGAGAAGAACCGCTTCATGGGGGTCGAATTGACCGGCAAGACGCTCGGCGTCATCGGCTGCGGCAATATCGGCTCGATCGCCGCCTCGCGCGCCATCGGCCTCAAGATGCGGGTGATCGCCTACGATCCGTTCCTGAGCGTCGAGCGCGCGGCCGAAATCGGCGTCGAAAAGGTCGAGCTGAACGACCTGCTCGCCCGCGCCGATTTCATCACCCTGCACACGCCGCTCACCGCCCAGACGCGCAACATCCTGTCGGCCGAGAACCTGGCGAAAACGAAGAAAGGCGTGCGCATCGTCAATTGCGCCCGCGGCGGCCTGGTCGACGAAACCGCTCTGCGCGCGGCGCTCGACAGCGGCCACGTCGCCGGGGCCGCCTTCGATGTTTTCGCCGAGGAGCCGGCGACCGCCAATCCGCTGTTCGGCCATCCCAATTTTATCGCGACGCCGCATCTAGGGGCGTCGACCGCGGAAGCGCAGGAGAACGTCGCGCTGCAGGTCGCCGAACAGATGTCGGACTATCTGATCCGAGGCGCAATCACCAATGCGATCAACTTCCCCTCGATCACCGCCGAGGAGGCCCCGAAGTTGAAGCCCTTCATCGCGCTGGCGGAAGGCCTGGGGTCGTTCGCCGGGCAACTCACCCAGGCGCCGATCGAGAAGGTCACGATCACTTATGAGGGCGCCGTCGCGGATCTAAAGATCAAGGCGCTGACCTCGGCCGCGATCGCCGGTCTGCTTCGCCCCTCGCTGGTCGACGTCAATGTCGTTTCCGCGCCGAGTCTGGCCGCCCATCGCGGCGTCGTCGTCGAGGAAATGACCCGGGCCTCGAACGGCGACTACGAAAGCTTCATCACGCTGACCGTCGCCACCGCCGGACAGAACCGCTCGATCGGCGGAACGGTCTTCCATGACGGCAAGCCGCGCATTTTGTCGATCAAGGGAATCAAGGTTGACGCCGAGTTCACGCCTTCGATGATCTATGTCACCAACGAGGACAAGCCGGGCTTCATCGGCCGGTTCGCCGGTCTCCTCGGCGACGCCGGCGTCAATATCGCCACCTTCGCTCTGGGGCGCGATGAACAGGGCGGCTCGGCGATCGCGCTGGTGTCGATCGACGGCGAGGCGCCTGCAAAGGTTCTGGCGGAAGTCAGCAAACTGAAGGGCGTTCGCCAGGCGACCGCGCTGCGCTTCTGAGCGGGCTCGAAGACCTCGGCGGCGGCGCCGGCAAGCTCGGCCGATTTGCCAACCCGCGGCTGGCGCGAGAGAATGTCGCGATGGGGCGAGCGGCGTGAGCGATCGGATGGGCAATCCGCCTCGGGATGCGAAGGCGCTCGGCGGTGATCAGCTCGCCAGGGCCGACCGGCGACTGCTCGAGCTTCTCGTCTGTCCCGTCACCCGGGCCGTGCTGAGCTATGACGCCGAGCGGCAGGAGCTGATCTCGCGCGCCGCCAAGCTCGCCTATCCGATCCGGGACGGGGTGCCGATCATGCTGCCGGAAGAAGCGCGAAAGCTCGAAGACTAGGTCCGGCAGGCGGACGGTTCCCCGGCCATCAGAGCGGTTCGGCTCCCGGTTTGGCGGCAACGGTTCAGCGGGACCTCGCCAACGGGCCGCCAAAGGTTTCAGTTCGCTGCAAACGGCCTGCAAACGGCCTGCAAACGAACTTCAATTTCCTTCCAAAAATTGCAATTTCTTTCCCGGAATCCGGACTGATCAAAGACTTGCTGGCGAACGTAAGAAAAGAAAAAAAGTAGCCTTGAGCCCGGGGCGCCTATCGGTGCATGAAGAGCGACGTTGTGGCCGCGCTCGGTGAGCGCGGCCGGCGCGGTCAACGACCGCGCGTACAAATGCCCCGCGCCCCGATGTCTCGCCCGCCAGCATAGCCGGCTTGGGCGGTACGAAAAAGCGACTTTGCAAATTAAGAAACCTCTCCGGCTTCGCAGCAGCTGCACCGCAGGGATTGTACCATGTTTCTGATTTTCTCAAAGGAAAATTGTCGGCAAGAATTGCGGGCTTCAGCCGTCGCGGCGCGCCGCCAGACGTGAGGACCGCCGCGGCCGCCAGGCGTGGACGAGCCTCTTGATCTCATCGCGCCCGAAAGTCTTCGCCCGGCGGGCGGCGATGCCGAGCGGCAACGCGAAGGCCGTGTCGCGATTCGCCTCGAGGACGAAATCGGCGAGATCGATGCGCGCAGTCCATATCCGGTCGATCATCGAATGGTTCGGATCGGCGCACGAGTTCGACGAGCGCGAGATTGCGGTCGGCCTCGAGGCTTCGCGACATCGCCAGCGTGAGCTGCACCCCGGGCGAGAAGCGGGCGAAGGCGGGATCGAAAGCGGTCTTCCAGAAGAAGGCGCGCGCGCCCGATTGCAGCACCGTTCCCACGGCGATGGCGCGGCCATTCAGGGAAAGCAGCGCGATCCGCAATCGGCGCTCCGAGGCAAAGCGCTCGAGCGTCTCGCGGGCGAACGCCGCCCGGTTTGGATCGGCGATCAGCGCCGTTCCTTCCGCGCCCTTCCAGCCCGACGCTTCGAGATCGAGAAATTCCTCGAACGCCCCGGTTTCGTCGGACCAGGCGAATTCGAGCTCGCCGAGGTCTGCGAGCCGCCGCCTCAGACGCGCCCATTCCTTGCGCCGCCTCGGTTCCAGCGACCGGGCGAAATTGGCGTCCGGCGCGCAAGACAGGGCGGCGCGCGGGCGGGCGTTCATGAGAACGATTCGCGACGAGCGCCTGGCCGCGAGAGCGCGGATCGTCGTGGCGAGCGGGGCCGCGACGTCGAGGTTCGGCACGCCGAGCGCGACGGCGGTCGGGTACTGCTTGCTCACCCAGTCCGCGATCGCCTCGAGCGACGGGGCCGCCCGATCGCGGTCAAGAAGCAGGGCTGCAAGCGGCGCCTGTTCGCTGCGCCAGACATCGACGATGGCGAACGGCGAGAGCGGGGCGCGCAAAATCGCGACCGCGTCGAGGCTGGCGCTTTTTGGCGGACCCCGGACGCAAAGCGCGATGAGCCGCCGCGGCGCAATGTATCGGAGCGCCGGAATGAGGAAGGCGCTTTCGGCAAAGGGATTCGGCTCGAGCGCCCGCGCGCCCAGGTCGCGCCAGAGCGGCTCGAGGCGCGCCAGATCTGCAACGGAGCACGCCTCGACCAGGGTCGGGCCAACAGTCGCCGGAAAGTTCACGTTGCGACATTGCCGCAACGACGGTTAATTTACGCCTTCACCTTTGCCGGCAGGACGGGCCTGGGGCGACCCGAATCGTCGATAGCGACAAAGGTGAAGGTCCCGTCCGTGACCTTCTCTCGCCGATGCGTGTGAAAGCGCCGCGCCCAGGCCTCGACGTGCATCTTGATCGAAGTCCGCCCGATGGCGTCGACTGCCGTATAGACGCACAGGACGTCGCCGACCTTGACCGGACGAATGAACGTCATCGCCTCGATCGCGATCGTCACGACCCGTCCCCGCGCCGCTTCCGCCGCGGCGATGCCGCCGGCCTGGTCCATCTGGCTCAAGACCCAGCCGCCGAAAATGTCGCCATTGGCATTGGTGTCCCTCGGCATGGCGATCAGCCGCACGGTCAATTCCCCGCGCGGCTCCGGCTCACCCGATCGCTCTGACCCGTTCACGGCCGCTCATCCCCTCGCAAACCCGGTGATCCGCAACAGGCTGCGGCGAGCGCGCGGCGACGACGCGCTCGACGCCGGCAAGATCGCGCTTGACGGCGCACTCGGCGAAGCCCGCCGTTGCCGCGATGGCCAACACACCCGCAGCCTGCCCCGCCCCGATCTCCACCAGCACCCAGCCCCCGGGCGACAGGAGCGTCGACGCCGCGGGCAGGATCGAGCGATAGGCATCGAGCCCGTCGGCCCCGCCGTCCAATGCGAGGCGCGGGTCGAAATCGCGCACCGGGCGCGACAGGCCGGCGATGTCGCCGCTCGGTATGTAGGGCGGGTTCGAGACTATCAGATCGAATGGGCCGGACAGACCTTCGGTCCAGCAGCCGAGGCGAATCACCGCCCGCGCTTCGAAGCCGCAAGCCTCGACGTTGCGCCGGGCGATCGATGCGGCGGCCGCGGAGACGTCGACGCCGACCCCGCCCGCGCTCACGAATTCGCTGAGCAGCGCGCAGAGGAGCGCACCCGAGCCGACCCCGAGATCGAGGATCCGCAGGGCGTCGCGACGGCGGTCGGAAAAGAGGTCGACGGCGGACTCGACAATCGTTTCGGTCTCCGGCCGCGGGTCGAGCACGTCCGGCGAAAGCGCAATCGGAAGGTTCCAGAATTCGCGCTTGCCGACGATCCGTGACAGCGGTTCGCCATTCAGCCGCCTCGCGGCGAACGTGGCGAGCCGCGCCGCCGACACGCCGAGGGGCGCTTCAGGCGCAACGACGAGGGCGAGCGGCGAAAGTCCGCAGGCCGCCTCGAGCGTCAGCCGAGCCTCGCGGCCCGCGTCGTCGAACTCCGAATGCCTGAACCGGTCGATCAGGCCGGCCAGGGCCTCGGCGCGCGTCGTTTCCGCGCTGAGGCCCGCACGTGTCAAGCGACCTGCCCGTGGCAATGCTTGAACTTCTTGCCCGACCCGCAGGGACAAGGCTCGTTTCGGCCGACCCGTCCCCAGCTCGCCGGGTTCTTCGGATCGCGTTCAGCGACCGCCACGCCGGAGGCGGCGGCGAGCAACCCCGCTGAGACCGGCTCGTTGATGGGACCAAACGGGAATTCGTTCTCGCCCGTTGTCGGATCGAGATGCTGGAACTGCATGGGCGGGGGCGGCGGCTCCGGCTGCTGGAAGCGCACTTCGATGCGCGACATCTGGGCGATGACCGCCTCGTGCCACTGGGCGATCAGCTGCTGGAAGAGCTCGAAGGCTTCCGACTTGTATTCGTTGAGCGGATCGCGCTGCGCCATGCCGCGCCAGCCGATGACCTGCCTGAGATGGTCGAGGGTGACCAGATGCTCGCGCCACAGATGGTCGAGCGACTGCAGGATGACCTGCTTCTCGACAAAGCGCATCGCATCGGGGGTGTTGCGCTCGACGCGCTCCACATAGGCGTCGGCGGCGGCCTTGTGCAGCCGGGCCGCGACCTCCTCGTCGGCGATGCCCTCCTCCTTCGCCCAGGCGTCGACCGGCAGGTCGAGGTTCAGCTTGGCGCCCACCTCCTGCTTCAGCCCGGCGATGTCCCAGGCCTCGGGATAGGCGTCATGCGGGATGTGCTCGGCGACGAGGTCGTCGATCACGCCGGTGCGCATCTGCTCGATCGTTTCCTCGAGCGACTCGGCGGCCATCATTCGGCGCCGGTCCTCGAAGACGACCTTGCGCTGGTCGTTCATCACGTTGTCGAATTTGAGTATGTTCTTGCGGATGTCGAAGTTTCGCGCCTCGACCTTCTGCTGCGCCTTTTCGAGCGCCTTGTTGATCCAGGGATGGACGATCGCCTCGTCTTCCTTGAGCCCGAGGCGCTTCAGCATGGCGTCCATGCGCTCCGCGCCGAAGATGCGCATGAGGTCGTCCTGAAGCGACAGGAAAAATTTCGCGCGGCCGGGGTCGCCCTGACGGCCGGAGCGCCCGCGCAGCTGGTTGTCGATGCGGCGGCTCTCGTGCCGTTCGGTGCCGATGATGTAGAGCCCGCCGGCGTCGATCGCCTTCTGCTTGAATTCCGCCACCTCCGCCCGAATGGCGGCCTCCTGCGCCTCGCACGCCTCCGGCGCCGCGGTGAGGTCGACCTCCTGCTTGACGCGCATCTCGACGTTGCCGCCGAGCTGGATGTCGGTGCCGCGGCCGGCCATGTTGGTGGCGATGGTGATCGCGCCGGGCACGCCCGCCTCCGCGATGATGAAAGCTTCCTGCTCGTGGAATCGGGCGTTGAGGATGGCGAAGTTCTTCGACGGCTTGCCAGCCCGAGCGGCGGCGTAGAGCGCCTTCAACGCGTTCGGCTTGGCGAAATCGATCTTCTTGTAGCCTTGTCGTTCGAGCACTTCGCCGAGCACCTCGGATTTCTCGATCGAGGTCGTCCCGACCAGCATCGGCTGCATCTTGGCGTTGGCGGTCTCGATCTCGCGCACCACAGCGCGCATTTTTTCTTCCGCCGTGCGATAGACCTCATCGTCCTCGTCGAGACGCGCGATCGGGCGGTGGGTCGGAATCTCGACGACGGTGAGCTTATAGATCTCGGCGAATTCATCCGCCTCGGTCGCGGCCGTGCCGGTCATGCCGGCGAGCTTCTTGTAGAGGCGGAAATAGTTCTGGAAGGTGATCGAGGCGAGCGTGACGTTTTCCGGCTGGACGGTTACGCCTTCCTTCGCCTCGAGCGCCTGATGCAGGCCTTCGGAATAGCGCCGCCCCGGCATCATCCGCCCGGTGAACTCGTCGACGATCACGACCTCGTCATTGCGGACGATGTAGTCCTTGTCGCGCTGGAAGAGCTTGTGGGCGCGGAGCGCCTGATTGACGTGATGTACGAGCGTCGCATTGGCCGCTTCGTAGAGCGAGCCCTCCTTGAGCACGCCGGCGGCGTCCAGGAGCTTCTCGGCGTGCTCGTTGCCAAGCTCGGTCAGATTGACGGTGCGCTGCTTCTCGTCGAGCTCGAAATCCTCGCGCACGAGTTCAGGAATGATGGCGTTGACGGCGACATAGAGGTTCGATCGGTCCTCGGACGGACCCGAGATGATCAGGGGGGTTCTCGCCTCGTCGACCAGGATCGAGTTCGACCTCGTCGACGATGGCGAAGGCGTGGCCGCGCTGGACCATCTGCGCCATGTCGTATTTCATGTTGTCGCGCAGGTAGTCGAAGCCGAATTCGTTGTTCGTCCCATAGGTGACGTCGGCGGCGTAGGCCTGCCGGCGCTGATCGTCGTCGAGCCCGTGGACGATGACGCCCACGGTCATGCCGAGGAAGGTGTAGATCTGCCCCATCCACTCCGAGTCGCGGCGGGCGAGATAATCGTTGACGGTGACGACGTGCACGCCCTGCCCCGCGAGCGCGTTGAGATAGACGGCGCACGTGGCGACGAGCGTCTTGCCCTCGCCGGTGCGCATCTCGGCGATCGCGCCCTCGTGCAGGACGAGCCCGCCGATCAGCTGGACGTCGAAATGGCGCTGCTTGAGCGTCCGCTTGGCCGCCTCCCTGACGGCTGCGAAAGCGGGCGCGATGAGGTCGTCGACCGTCTTGCCGGCAGCCAGTTCCGCGCGGAACTCCTCGGTCTTGGCCCGCAACGCGTCATCGCTCAACGCCTCGAATTCGGGCTCGAGCGCATTGATCGCCGCGACTTTCGGGCGGTAGCCCTTCAGGCGGCGGTCGTTGGACGAGCCAAAGACCCTCTTCATGACGGAGTCGAATTTCACGGCGCCGAGCATTTTCGACCTTTCCAGTGCCGTCCGCCGGCGGCTTCGCTCGCTCGGGAGCGCTTGGCGCGGCGATGGCCGACGGCGACAACAAAAAGCGCGAAAAGAGGCCAAAACGCCTGTTTTCGCGCGCTGACAGGGCTAGCTGTCGAGATAGGAGCCGCGCCGGGCCTTGTCAATGAATAAGGGCGGCTTGCGCGGCCGCCAGGCGACTCATGTCTGGCAGACGGGACAGTAGAAAGTCGAACGTCCGGACTGCGTCATGCGGGCGATTATGCCGCTGCAACGGGGTCTTGGGCAGGGCGCCCCTTCGCGGTCGTAAACAGCGAAGGTGTGCTGGAAATAGCCGAGGTCGCCATTCGTCTGACGGTGGTCGCGCAAGGTCGAGCCGCCGGCTTTGACGGCTTCCTCGAGGACGTCGTGGATGGCGCGCGCCAATGCGGTCGCGGCGCGGGTCGGGCGGCCGCGCGCGTTGGCGAGGTCGCCGGCGGGCCGCGACGGCGCGAGCCGGGCGCGAAACAGCGCTTCGCTGGCATAGATATTCCCCAGGCCGGCGATGCGCTTCTGGTCGAGCAAGGCGGCCTTCAGGGGCGCCCGGGACCCGGCGAAGAGCGCCGCCAGGCGCGCGGCGTCGAATTCGCGGGCGAGCGGCTCCTCGCCGAGCCCGCTGAGCCGCGGGTGGGCTTCGAGCGATGGGCCGCTCGCGAGGTCCATGAAGCCGAAGCGGCGCGGATCGTTGTAGGTGACGCGCTTGCCGTTATCGAGATGCAGCACGACGTGGTCGTGCTTCGGGTCTTTCGAACGCTGGCGGTGGAAAACCCCCGGTATCTCGGCCTCGAGCGCAGACTCGACGCGAAACGAGCCCGACATGCCGAGATGCGCGATCAGCGTATCGCCGCTGTCGAGCCGGAACAGGAGGTATTTGGCGCGGCGGCCGAGCGCGACGATCCGCCGCCCCCGGAGGCGCTCGGCGAAGCGCGGCGGAAACGGAAAACGGATATCGCCGCGCCGCAGTTCGACCTTTTCGATGCGCGCGCCGACTGCCGCCGGCTCGAGCCCGCGCCGGACCGTCTCGACCTCCGGCAATTCAGGCATTGGGCGGTTCACCACGAGAATGATCTCGGACGACAGCCAGGAAGGCTGCGCCGTATTTCTGCAGCTTGACGGCGCCGATGCCGTGAATCCCGGCGAGGTCCTCGAGCGTGCCCGGGCGCGCCTTCGCCATCTCGATGAGCGTGCGATCCGGGAAAATGACATAAGCCGGCTGCTTTTGCGCCGCGGCGACCGCTCCGCGCACCGCCTTCAGCGCCGCGAGCAGGGCAGCGTCCGCATCTCCCGGCTCGGCGACCCCGCGCCTCGTCCGTCGCGCCTTGGCGTTGACGACGTCCTCGCGCAGCGCGAACGGCGCCTCGCCGCGCAGGACCTTCCTGCCCTCGTCGGTCACGGTCAGCCGGTCGCGGTCCGTGACGTCGCGTTCGATGAGCCGCGCCGACTGCAGCTGCCGCAGCACGCCGCGCCAGTCGGCCGGGCTCCGGTCCGCGCCGACGCCGAAGGTCTTGAGTTGATGGTGCCCATGCCGCTCGACCGCTTCCGTCATCTTGCCGGCGAGTATGTTGGCGAGATGGCCGAAGAAGAAGCGCCCGGAGGTGCGCAAAACCGCGGACATCGCCTTCTGCGCCTCGACCTGGCCGTCGATCAGGCGGACAGCTCCCTTGCAGACGTCGCAATGCCCGCAGGCAGCGATCTCCTCGCCGAGCATGCCGAGCAACGTCTGGCGCCGGCAGCGCGCCGTCTCGCAGAGCGCAACGAGGTCGTCGAGCTTCGCCATCTCGATCCGCTTGCGCTCGTCCGGCGCGTTGCCCTCGAGGATCTGCCGCCGCCTGAGCTCGATGTCGCCGGCGCCGTAGAGGCTGAAGGCCTCGGCCGGCAGCCCGTCCCGGCCGGCGCGGCCGATCTCCTGGTAATAGGCCTCGATCGAGGACGGCATGTCGGCGTGAAAGACGAAGCGGACATCCGGCTTGTCGATGCCCATGCCGAAGGCGATGGTGGCGCAGACAACGCAACCGTCCTCGCGCAGGAAAGCGTCCTGATTGGCGGCGCGGACGGAATGGTCGAGCCCGGCGTGATAGGGCAGCGCGCGCCGGCCGAGCGCGGCGAACTCCTGGGCCAGCTCCTCAGTGCGGCGGCGCGAAGCGCAGTAGACAATGCCGCTTTCGCCCCGGCGCCCCTCGAGGCGCTCGATCAGTTGGCGGGTCGCGTTGGTTTTCGCGCGCATCGCGAGAAAGATATTGGGCCGGTCGAAGGAGCGTACGAAGACCTGCGGCGCGCGCGTGAAAAGCCTGGCGGCGATCTCGGCGCGGGTCGGCGCGTCGGCCGTCGCCGTGACGGCGATCGTCTGGACGCCGTTCAGCGCCTCGGCGACCTCGCGCAACCGCAGATATTCGGGACGGAAATCGTGTCCCCATTGCGAGACGCAATGGGCCTCGTCGATGGCGAGAAAGTCGATCGAGGCGCCGCGCAATTTGTCGAGCACGTCGTCGCGCAGGAGCCGTTCCGGGGCGATGTAGAGAAGCCGCAGCGTCCGATCGCGCAGGCCCTCGGCGATCTTCCGGCGCTCGCCGGCGTCGGAAGAGGAATTGAGGCTCGCCGCCTCGACGCCGAGCTCGCGGAGCTGCGCCACCTGGTCGCGCATCAACGCGATCAGCGGCGAGACGACGAGCGTCAGGCTCTCGCGCACGATGGACGGAAGCTGGAAGCAGAGCGACTTGCCGCTGCCGGTCGGCATGACGGCGAGCACGTCCCGGCCGCCGAGCGCCGCGGCAAGGATCTCCTCCTGGCCGGGGCGAAAGGCGGAAAAGCCGTAGACGCGCGCGAGCGCCGCGCGCGCCTTCGCCATCAGGGGCGAGTCGGGGCTCACGCCCACGGCTCCGGATCGACGACCGGGGTCCACTGCACGTCCTCGACGCGTTCCGCGCCGGTCGCCAGCATGACGAGGCGGTCGAAGCCGAGCGCTGCGCCGCTCGCTTCCGGCATTGCCCCGAGCGCGCTGAGGAAATCCTCGTCGATCGGGTGGGAGAAGCCGTAGATCCGCTGCTGCTCGGCCATGTCGGCGGCGAACCGCCTCCGCTGCTCGCCCGGATCGGCGAGCTCGCCGAAGGCGTTGGCGAGCTCGACGCCGCAACAATAGAGCTCGAAGCGCTCCGCCACGCGGGGGTCCTCAGCGCTCAATCGGGCCAGCGCCGCTTCGCTCGCTGGATAGGAATGCAGGATCGTCGGCCTCCCGATCCCGAGAGAAGGCTCGACGCGCTCGCTGAGGATGCGGCTGAAGAGGTCCGACCACGTGTCGTCGGCCGCTGTTCTCAGCCCCGCGGCCTGTGCGAGCTGGCTGAGCCGCGCCGCGTCGGGGCCGGCGCCGGGCGGGAGAGTGTCGAAGAGGTCGATGCCCGTAAAGCGGAGGAAGGCCTCGCGCACGCTCAAGCGTTCGGGCGGCTCGAACGGGCTTGCCTCCCGGCCGCGAAAGGCGAAGGTCCTCGCCCCGGCCGCGTGGGCGGCGAGCGCGACGAGCGCGGCGCAGTCGTCCATCAGCCGCACGAGCGGCGCGTCCGTCCGATACCACTCGAGCATGGCGAATTCGGGCGCGTGCAGCGCCGTGCGCTCCCGGTTGCGGAACACATGCGTCAACGCGAAGATTTGGCTCTCGCCGGCGGCGATGAGCTTCTTCATCGCGAATTCCGGCGAGGTCTGCAGGCAGAGCGGCGCCGCTGAGCCGTCCGGCCGCACGAGCGTCGTCTGGAACCCGTGCAGATGCGTCTCGTTGCCCGGCGAGACCTGCAGCGCGGCCGGATCGACCTCGACGAAACCCTTGGCGTCGAACCAGCGGCGGACGAACTCGATGATCCTGGCTCGCGCGAGAAGGCGATGGCGGCGACGGGCGTGACGGTCGGGGGTCCAGAACGGGGCGGAGGTATTCAAGCGGGTCTCGGGATGGCCGGGGACGGGCGCAAGGGCGAATGTCTGCGGATGCCCGCTGGCCTTTGCTGCGGGATTGGCTATATAGCGCGGATCAATCGCCAATGCGCCGCTTCGATCTCGCGCCTCAGCGCGGCGACGGGTGCGCGCCAATTTCGAGGACCAGAACCCGTGAGAGTGATCGCCAGCTCGATTCGCAAGGGCAACATCATCGAGCGCGACGACGGCCAGCTTTGCGTCGTTCTGTCGGCTGAAAGCTTCCATCCGGGCAAGGGCACGCCGACGACGCAGATCGACATGCGCCGCCTTTCGGACGGCGTCAAGGTGACGGATCGCTTCAAGACGACCGAGCAGGTCGAGCGCGCTTTCGTCGAGGACAAGAATTTCGACTATCTCTACGGCGACGGCGACGGGCACCACTTCATGAACGCCGACACCTTCGACCAGATCACCGTCCCGGCGGAGGTGATCGGCGATCAGGCGCAATGGCTGCAGGAGGGGATGAAGGTCATCCTGTCGATCTTCAACGAGATTCCGGTCGCCATCCAGTTGCCGCCGCGGGTCACCCTCGAGGTGACCGAGACCGAGCCGGCAATGAAGGGACAGACGGCGTCCTCGTCCTATAAGCCCGCCAAGCTTTCGAACGGCGCGCGGGCGATGGTGCCGCCGCACATTTCGCCGGGCACGCGCATCGTGATCCAGACCGAGGACGGCAGCTACGTCGAGCGGGCGAAGGACTAAGCCGCTCCGCCTGTTTTCCCTGATAATCCCTGATAATCCCTGCTAAACGGAAAATCGCCCCCCGCCGCCCCTCGATTTGGCGCGCAAATCCATGGGATTTCACTTCGTTCGGCGAATGTGCTCGTGCGGATGGTGAAGACGGAACAGGGAAATGAAATTCCCTGTTCCGCCTACGAACAGGGAATCGAGCTTGGAAGCGGAAAACCCGCTTCCAAGCCAAGCCGCCGGGATCTGGCGCCGCTCCGCGGCTGCGTGAGAACAACGTCATATCCGTGTGATTTTACGAATGGTACTGTGCCCGTTTCGCACTCACTTGATCGGCGGCTCAGGAAGAATCGTCGGGCCGCGCTCCAAAACGAAGGTGGTATCGAGCGAATACCATGGCCCCGCGACATCGACTGCGGTCGGATGCGGCTCTTCGTGCTCGACGAAGTCGGCGAGCGTCGCGCGTGTCACGCCGAACTGCACGTCGTCTTGGATATGCGGATCGGCGGCATTGTAGACCTGCGAGATCAGCACTTTGAAGCCCTCCTTGACGATGAGGGCATGCAGGTGGGCGGGCCGGAACGGATGGCGGTTCTGCGCCTGCAACAGGCGCCCGACCACGCCGTCGGTCGGGATCGGATAGCCGGCCATCATCACTGAGCGGAATGAGAAGCGCCCGTCGGCGTCGGTCGTCAGTTTGCCGCGCAGGTTCATGTTGGCCTGGGTTCGGTCCTGGCTTTCGTACAAGCCGACCGGCGAGGCCTGCCAGACGTCGACCTCGGCGCCCGCGATCGGACGCCCCTCGCGATCCACGACCCTGGCGTCGACGAACAGCGGCGCGCCCGGCGTTTCCGAGCGCACGATCGAGCCGCCGTTCTCCACCCGCGGCGAATGCATCCGCCAAAACGGACCCAGCAGATTTTGCGACGTTTCCAGCCGGCCGCCGTCGCCGTTGTTCAGGAGGCAGACGAGCGATGACACGCCGAGCGAACCGGCCATCAGTACGAACTCCTGATGTAAGTCGGTGGTCAGGCGGCCCATTTCGGCCAGGATCGCGGTCGCAGTCCGGAATTCCGCCTCGGTCAGGCGCGTCTCGACGATGAAGCCATGGAGATGACGGACGAGCGACGTCATGATCTCGCGCAGTCTGGGATCGGCAGTCCGCTCCATCACCTTGAGCACGGCCGGCGTTACGTCCTCGTATGAGCGGATCAACAATTGTCCTCCCTCGATGGGCTTCTGACGCGCGCCATTGGCCTGGGTTTGTGGCGACGAGCTCGAAAACCGCCAGGCTCCCGCGTTCTCGCTTGCGCTTTCCCCGATCTCGACTTTCGAGGTTAGGCGCCATCGGCATGAACGGTATCACGCCGAACCCGAATCTCGATGGCTCCGCGGCACGATCGCGGCGCCGTTCCAGAAAACCGAGTCACGTGATTTTGTGCGCGTGAAGACAACTAGTGGCCCGCGTCGCACAAATTGGAGGCGTTCTCCTTCCCCCCTTGTGGGGGAAGGCAGGGATGGGGGGTCGCGCCAAACCGGCGAGTATCGGGCCTCGCGCATCAGGACGATACGACGGCGCGACCCCCCTCCCTAACCCTCCCCCACAAGGGGGGAGGGAATGCCGCTGTCCTTCGATTTCGCTGACGTAATCCACTAACCCGCGGCGCGCCGCAGCTTGCGCATTCCTTCCATCCGGGGATCGGAGCCAAAGGGGTGAGCAAAGGTTCGAAGGCAGCCCCCCAGTCCACCAGCCGTTCCCCCCAAGAAGGCGTCCTGCAACCGTGCGCCGATCGTCCCGCCAGCCGCTTCCGCTCCCCGTGTTGGGCCGAGCAATCAGGCGACGAACGCCATCGCCGTCACCCAAAGCCCTATCGCCAGCACGGCGACCATCCAGACGCGGAAGAAACGTTCGAAACCGAGGGCCTTGTAAGCCGCGGCAATCGGCTCCCCCGGAACCAGCAATAACGTCACTCCCTTCAGCAGCGCGGCCCAGCCGACGAGCGTGACGACGATCGGCAGCGCGCCGCCGCTCCAGACCTGGTGGCCGAGCACGACCGCGAGGCCGCCGGCGGTGGCGACCATTCCGGAGAACAGCATCCACGGCCCGCTGCGCGCCATCTCGTCGAGCGTCGCCAGCGTCCGGCGCCGGTTGGCGAGCATCCCGCCCGAAATCGCGACGAGGTAGAGGCCGATGAGCCTGCCGAGGAAGATCGTTATCGCAGACATGGGGCGTGACGTCCTTTCTGTGGCGACGACGATCGGCGACGTCGTCGCCTCCAAGATAGGCCACCAACTCGACGTCGACCATCGGCTGGACCCAGGAGGAGCCATGGCGCCCCTCCAGCGGGCGCTTGACGTCGCCGCTTCCCGTGCGTCGGGGAACACGTCCCAATTTTGCCGGCAGCGGACGGCCCTTGAACGGCGCAAGTGGGCAGGTAAGCGGTCCACGCCTCTAGCCGCGGAGTCCGCCCTGAGCGGAAGTCGCGTCCCTAACGGCAGGCCGAGCGCTCCGGCTGCGGGTCAAGTGCGCGATCATCTCTGACTTCGAGGCCGCCTTCTGCGAGCGGCCTCGCATCCAGCTTGCATCTGGCTTGCCCCCTTTGACATCGCCGCGAACGTCCTCATCATGAGGAATGCGAGCAGCGTCCACTAAAGCAGTATGATTTTTGGTCGCGCCGCTTGCCCTCACCCCGGCCCTCTCCCGCAAGCGGGAGAAGGTGGCCCGAAGGGCCGGATGAGGGTCCGAGCCGCGATTCGTCCAAATATCATCTGGCTCTAGAGGCATTGAATGAAGGAATTCTCGGATTTGGTCGGCCGAATCTACGACGCCGCGCTGACGCCCGACCTGTGGAACGACGTGCTCGCACGCGTGCGGGCCTACGTTCATACGGAGACCGCCGCCTTCAACAGCTACGACGCCTACGATAAGTCAAGTTTTAGCTGGCAATACATGTCCGGTTACAATCCCGAGTATCTTCAGATCTACATCGAGAAGTATCTGGCGATGAACCCTTGGATTGGCATGGTCGCGGCGCTCGGCTCCGGGGAGACCGCGTTCGCCTCCGCTCAATCCATCTATCAGGATACCCTTAGGAGCGAATTCTACCACGGATGGATGGCGCCTCAGCGCTTCGTCGACGCCGCAGTTCTAATCGTCGACAAGGCGATTGGGGCGACGACGACGATCGTAACAGTGCGGACGGACTCGCAGGGACTGTTCGACACCGAGAGCGTGGAGCGACTGGCGCTCCTCTACCCGCATGTGCGGCGCGCCGCTGCGATTGGGCGGATCGTGAGCGCTGCCGAAGCGCAGGCCACGACGCTCGCCAGCGCCCTGGACGTGCTGTCGGCCGGGGTCTTCCTGCTCAGCGACACGGGGCGAATCGTTCACTCCAACCGTTCGGGCGCTGAAATGCTCTCGAGCGGCGCGCCGGTTTGTTCAAAGCGCGCCCGGCTCGAATTTACCTCCGACGGCGACCGCGTGAGCCAGCGGCCGGCGCTCGGCGACCCGATTCGCGCGGCAGCAGCGGCGACAGTTCCCCTCAACGCCGCCGACGGACGTCAGTTCATGGCGCATATCATGCCGCTCGATCCTTCCCGTCGGATAGCGCTTGCGGCCGATCGCGCCGCCGCCTTCATCGTTCTGATCAAGGAAACCCGGCTAATGACGGCGACCGCAGTCGCGGCCGCGGCGAGGCTCTACGGCCTTACGGCCCAGGAGGCGCGCGTCCTGCGCATGGTGGTGGACGCAGGCGGCACGCCGCTGGCCGCTGAAGCCCTGAAGATCTCGGCTGCGACGGTGCGCACCCACATTGCCCGCATCTTCGACAAGACAGAGGTTCGCAGCCAGGGCGCGCTTATCAAGCTCTTGAGCGAGATGGGCGCGCCGCTCCGTCCGGCAGGCTGAAGGCCACCGCCGAGGCGAACCGCCAACAAAACCGCTGAAAGCGCTGCGGCCGGGGGCGTCGACCTATTGGAGCGCGCTCGCGTCGTTCTCCCGAGGCTTCCTCGCCGAAGCGCCTCTTATCGGAGCGACCTCGACCGTGCGTCATTCAATTGAATGACGACTTTCGGGATTTTGTCGGCAAACGTCGCGACTGTGTTCCTCCGGAACGCCGGTAGGCCGCCCGTCCGCATCCGCCACTCGAGGCCAGCCGATCTGACATTCAGCATGAAGGGGGAATTCATGATCAGAGCGCTTCTTTTCAGCCTTGCCGCGCTCCCCGCGGGCGCGACTGCCTCCAAGCCGCGATCGTCACTGCGACCTGGGCGCTCACCCTCCTCGGCTTCGCCGCGGCCGGCCTTGTCCGGCTTCTGGGCGCAAAGGCCGCCTTCATCTGAATCGCCCCGCGCTTCCGCTCAGTTTTCGCCAAATCGCCCAATTCCCCATGTCTGACAGGAGACGACCGTGCACCTCCCATTCCAGCCTGCGCTTCTGGGATCATTCCTGTCGCTTGCGCTGATCGCCGGCGCCCACGCGACCGTCCTCGAAACCCAAACGGAGTCTTTTCCCTCTCCAGGTTCTCTTTTGAGGTTTCAGCAGTACAGCGGCAACGGAACCCTGACCGGGGTTACTCTCGGGTTTTCCGACACTATAACGGCGTTTGGTTTTTTCCAAAATATCTACCGAATTCCGTTGACGTATATTGAAACAGATGGCGTCGACATAAGCTATGTTGCGCTACCCGGCGCCCCAGCGGGTTTGCTAGCAGCTGGTTCGTATGACGCCGGACATGCCAGCGCTGTTCAAATCTTCTCTGACGTTCCGGTTGGAGGCCTACAATTTTCCGCCGTAGCGAACGGAAGCAGTAGCACAACCGCCATCTTCGTTAATTCCGGCGATCTGGAGGGTTTCGTCGGAAGCGGCAGTTATGCTTTTCAAGCGCAATATTATCAATACTTTATCGGCGACCCCGTAGGGGGCATACCAGCGAGCGACTATACGCCTGGGAACCCATACACGAACGGCTATCTGTCGGTCGGCGGGGCGATCACCGTGACCTATGACGGCGTTTTGCCACCGGCCACTTCCGCCCCCGAGCCGTCAACCTGGGCGATGATCCTTCTCGGCTTCGCGGGCCTCGGTCTTGGAGGCGCCCGCGAGGCGCGAAGGCGAAAGCGTGCCGTTGGCTGGGATCGACAGCCCGATATCGGCCAGACAGGCTCTTTCGTCGGGCCAGTTCCCGCCTACAATCCTTCGGGCGTCTACAGCTTTGAGGTGAACGCCGGCGCAGCGCCCACCCATCTCGATTTCCAGGCCTTAACTCCTGGAAACGGCTTTCGGATACGCACAAGGTTATGAATTGAGAACGCCGATAGTCTAGTAGCCCCTCCGATGTTTGCCGTGTGAGGTTCGTCACAGACAGCCCCAACGAATGCTTTACTACTAAATTAGTTACAGCGATCCAAGCAACTCAGGCACCCTTGAACGCTAACGGAGGACTTCATTATGATCATACGTCGAAATAAACGACTAAAGCACGCGAAGCGTCTTGTTTGTCTAACATTGGTGGTTTGGCCGAGTTTAGGCTGGACTGCAGATTGGTTCGATGGGCGGCACTCATCTTGCATCCAAGTTTGTAAAACTCACGGCGAAGCAGTGACTTCGGGCACTTACAAAAACGGTAACGCCTACGCTGTTTGCCGAACAAACCTGAACGGGGAAGGATTAAGGCCGGGATATAATTTAGAGCCGTCATGGGCTAACGCATGCTTTGTGGGGTGGGGAGGTCGTGAAGTGTCTGGACCTGACTTCGATTGCCTTTGTAAGAGTTAATACGGCCTCACAATAAGCACGTCCTGCGGAAGAGCACCATTTGCATAGAGACGCTCATAGCGCGGAAGGACCATCGGCATCGGTGACGAGACAGATGATCCTACACTGACCCCGGGCCACCCGGCGCCGCAGGGCTGGGCTGACGATGATCGACAGCACGGTGGGGGGCTACGTGAATGCGACGATTCCCGGCGGCCGGTGGGCGGCTGGAGCGTTCTCAACGTTGCGACCGGCTGTCCGTGACGCGGAAATTCGACCAAAGCCCCGCCGGGGTGCGCTTAAACACATGGCCGTTCTGGGGGCAAGGGTTGAGTCGATGAGGTCGGCGTGCAGCGCCCGCAGCCGCGCGAGCGTCGGGTCCTCGTCCGCGGTCGCCAAGCGGCGGAAGCGGACACCGCCGGCGACCAGACCGCAGCAATCTTGCGAGTTTCGGCCATCGTGCCTCTCCGACACGATGCACAAAATAACCCAGAGGCCGACCGGCCCCGAGTGGCGGCCATGGGATGGATTTGACCCCTCTCAGTGCGCCCTCGGCCTACGCCCGCTTCTCGCGCATTCCGGCCGTCGACAGCATCGGCTTCGGATAAGGGCGCGGTCCGATCACCCTGCTCGAAAACGGATGCTCGTCCCTTTCCAAATCTGATTGCCGCTGAGCCGGCTACAGCCCCTATTCCGGCGAGACGATCGCCGCGATCTCGCCGGCCCTGACGCCGCTGAACTGAAGATCGACCGGGTGGGCCGGAAGCTCGAACTTGAGGCTTCTCCGCGCTCCGTCGCAGCCGAGCGCGCCCGAGAAGGCTAGCGGATGCAGGTACTCGCCGCCGTCGACGACGTCGATCCAGGCCTCCGAGGCGATGGTGATCTTGTAAACGCCGGGCTTCGCCGGGGCGCCGAGCGCGAAGTGCCCGGCGTTGGACGGCGCGAATTTCGGCGCCCGCTCCGGCGCCCGGGGAAGTCCGGCGGCCGTAAGCGGCGCGAGCTTCAGCGTCGCCGCGACATCGTAGGCGAGCCTCCCGCCGTTCTCGATCGCCGGCCTGTTGACGCCCGCCAGGGCGGCGCGCTCGCGCTCGAGCGGCCACTTGAACGCGGCGCAACCGGTCGGCTCCTCGGCGGCGGCGAGACTTGGCCCGGCCGCGAGCGCCGCCGCCAGAAGCCAGCCTGCCGGCCTCACTCCGACGTCACCGCCGCGCCCGGGCTTTTCAGCGATGCAGGACTGGCGCCGTGCAGCAGCTTGACCGCGGCCTCGAGCTGTGTGTCCTTGTCCTCCTCCGGCGGCACATAGGCGTCCGAGCCCTTCTCCTCTTCGGGCCCGTTCTTCAAATGGCCGGCCAGCGAGGCCTCGCCGAGGCTGGACACCTTGCCCTTGAGATCGTCGGGGATGTTCTCCAGGACGATGATGTCGGGGTCGATTCCCTTCGCCTGGATCGAGCGGCCGGACGGCGTGTAGTACCGGGCCGTCGTCAGCTTGAGGGCGCCGTTCTCGCCGAGCGGCAGGATCGTCTGCACCGAGCCCTTGCCGAAGGAGCGGGTGCCGATCAGCGTCGCGCGCTTCAGATCCTGGAGCGCGCCCGAGACGATCTCCGAGGCCGAGGCCGAGCCGCCGTTGATCAGTACGACGAGGGGCTTGTCCTGCGACAGGTTGACGCCTGGCCGGGCGCTGTAATGCTGCTCCTGCTCGGCGTTGCGGCCGCGCGTCGAGACGATCTGGCCGCTGTCGACGAACGCGTTGGTGATCTCGACCGCCTGATTGAGCAGACCGCCGGGATTGTTGCGCAGATCGAGAATGTAGCCCTTGATCTTGCTCGAGCCGGAATCGGCGCGGAAGTGATCGAAGGCCTTGCGCACGCCGTCATAGGCTTCCTGGTTGAACTGGGTGATGCGGATGTAGCCGATGTCGCCGCTCTCGAGATGCGAGCGGACGGACAGCACGTGAATGATCTCGCGAACGATCGTGAATTCCTTCACGTTCTTGTCGGGGCCGCGCAGCACCGTCAGCCGCACGCTCGACTTGGCCGGGCCGCGCATCTTGTCGACGGCTTCCTTGAGCGTCATGCCCTTGACCGGATTGCCGTCGATCTGGCTGACGAGGTCGCCCGACCTCAGGCCAGCCCGCGCCGCCGGCGTCTCGTCGATCGGGCTCACGACCTTGACGAGGCCGTCCTCCATCATGACCTCGAGCCCGAGGCCGCCGAACTCTTCGCCCTTCATGCTGGACTGGAAGTCCTCCAGGGCCTTGGGGTCGAAATAGGTCGAGTGCGGGTCGAGCGAGGCGAGCATGCCGTCGATCGCCGCCTTGATCAGTTTGGCGTCGTCCGGCTTCTCCGCGTAATTGTCGCGGACCTTGTTGAAGACTTCGCTGAAAAGGGCGAGGTGGTCAGTTCCGACCGCCGCGGCCTGAAGCGCGCCCTCGGAGATGCCGGCGAGCGCCACGCCGGCAGCCAATCCGAGGGCGAGGTAGGGGAGACCCTTCGTCATTGGACGACTTTGACCTCGGTTCGCGGCATCAATTGGGCTTCGCCGCGTCCGCAGGCGCGCCGGCGGCCGGGGCGGCATCGCTCTTGGCCGAATTGGCCTTGGCCGGATCGGTCTTGGCCGGCTCCGCCGCGGCCGAGGTCGTCTCGGTCGGCTTGACGCCATGTTCCAGAAGGTTGAGCGCGGCGGTCAATTGCTTGTCGTCCTTCTCGTCCGGCGGGACATAGGCCTGCGAACCCGAGGTGTCCTCGACGCCGTTCGCCAGATGGCCCTTGAGCGCCGCCTCGCCCTTCATGTCTTCCTTGCCCTTGAGATCGTCGGGCACGTCCTCGAGCACCTTGTAATCGGGCTCGATGCCCTTGGCCTGGATCGACCGTCCGGAGGGCGTGTAGTAGCGCGCCGTCGTCAGGCGGAGCGCGCCGTCCTGGCCGAGCGGCATGATCGTCTGAACCGAGCCCTTGCCGAACGACCGGGTGCCGATCAGCGTGGCGCGCTTGTGATCCTGCAGCGCGCCCGAGACGATCTCCGACGCCGAGGCCGAACCGCCGTTGATCAGCACCACGAGCGGCTTGCCGCCGGAGAGGTCGCCGCCCGGCCGCGCGTCGAATCGCTGGGTTTCGTCCGGCGTCCTGCCGCGGGTCGACACGATCTCGCCCTTGTCGACGAAGGAATTGACGACGTCGATCGACTGGTCGAGCAGGCCGCCCGGGTTGTTGCGCAAATCAAGGATGTAGCCCTTGAACTTGTCCGCCGGGATTTCCGAATGGAGTTTGTCCATCGCCGCCTTCAGGCCGTCGGCCGTCTGCTCGGTGAACTGGGTGATGCGGATGTAGCCGACGTCGCCGTCCTCGACATGGGAGCGAACCGACTGGACCCGAATCAGGTCGCGAACGAGGGTGAAGTCCTTGACCTCCTTCTTCGGGCCGCGAATGACCTTGAGCTTGACGGGCGAGTTGATTGACCCGCGCATCTTTTCGACTGCCTGGTCGAGCGTCAGGCCCTGGGTCGAGTTGTCGTCGATCGCGGTGATGATGTCGCCCGAGCGGATGCCGGCCTTCGCCGCCGGCGTGTCGTCGATCGGGGTGACGACCTTGATGAGCCCGTCTTCCTGGGTCACCTCGATGCCGAGGCCGCCGAACTCGCCCTTCGTCTGGACCTGCATGTCCTTGAAGGCCTTGGCGTCCATGTAGCTCGAGTGCGGGTCGAGCGAGGAGAGCATGCCGTTGATGGCGGCTTCGATCAGCTTGGATTCGTCAGGCTTCTCGACATAGTCGTTGCGGATCTTGTCGAACACGTCGCCGAACAGGTTGAGCTGGCGGTAGGTGTCGGCGGCCGCCGCATAGGCGGCGGGACTGACAAACGACAGCGCCTGCGGCGCAGCCGCGGTCGCTGCCGCGCCGAGCGCCACGCCCAATCCGAGGTAACCATATTTCCGATTCATCCGCGCGCCTTTTCCATGTCTGACTTTGCCCACCAGGGCCCCGGGTCGATGGCCGTTCCGTCTTTACGCAATTCTATATAGAGAACTGGTTGAGCGGCGCCCACTGCCGCCGCCGTCGCCATTCGCCTCGATCCGTCGCCCATAGCGCCGACGGGTTCTCCGGTCAGAACGAACTCGCCGGGCACTACATTGATGCGATCCATCCCGGCTAGCAGGACATAATAGCCCCCGCCCGCGTCGAGGATCAAGAGTTGTCCGTAGGTCCGGTAAGGACCAGAAAAGAGCACCGATCCGTCGGCCGGCGCGGAAACCACGGCGCCGGCGAGGGTCGCCACCGACACGCCGTGCTCCGTTCCTCCGAACCCGTCGGATGCGCCGAATGTCTTGAGGATCGTGCCGGCGACCGGAAGAGGGACGCGGCCCTTGATGTCGGCGAAGGCGACTTCGGGCTTCAGCCGCGCCGGTTCCTCTCCGCGCGCGGCCTCGGCTTTCGCCTCGATCTCGCGCGCCGTCTTTTCGGCGGCGACGTGCGCGGCGTCCGCCACCGCCTTGCGCTGAATCTCTTCGGCATCGAGCTTGGCCATCAGATCTTTCAGCGAGGTCGCCTGTCTGGCGAGGTCGGCGGCGCGTTTCTGCTGCGAGCCGAGCGCCTCCTCGGCGGAGGACAGCGACTTCTGACGCGCCTCGATGAGCGCGGACAGGCGCGCTTTGTCGAGCGCCAGCGAGGCGGTCGTTCGCGCCAGGCCCTCGCGCTCACGGGCGATCGACTGCCGCGTCTTGCCGAGATCGTCGATGTCTTTGGACAAGGCCTCGGTCTCGGACTTGAGATTGACGATCAACGAGCCGAGGACGGAGGCGGCCCGGATCGCCTCCGCCATATCCTGGGGCTTGACCAGGATCGCCGGCGGCGGATGGGTCCCCATGCGCTGAAGCGCGGCCAGCACCGTGGCGATCTGGTCGCGGCGGCTCTCGAGCGAGCCAACAAGACGATCCGCCTTGTCGTTGAGGCCGGTCAGCCGGTCGTCGGCTGCAGCGACGCCGCGCTCAGCCTCCTGCACTTTCGCGGTCGTCTCGATCAGCGCCGCGGAAAGCCTCGCACGGTCGGCGCGGATCGATTCGATCTGGGCTTCGATCGCCCGACGCTGCTCGTCGGAGGCGCGCATCGTATCCTCGACGCCGCGCAGTTCGGTTTCCTTTTCCGCCCGCTGCTGTTCGGTGGGAACGGGCGTCGCAGGATCGGCGCGCGCGTCCAAGGGCCAGCCGAACGCCGCGCCGAGCGCGGCCGCCCCGAGCCCGAATTGCTTACTCTCGCTGAGCCTCATCCGCATCGCGGGGTCCAAGACCATCAAATCTAGCCAATATCGCGGCGGTTACGCCCGGTGATAGGGATGGCCGGCAAGAATTGACATCGCACGGTAGAGCTGTTCGCCCGCCATGACGCGCACAAGCTGATGGGGCCATGTCATCGCGCCGAAACTGACGACCCGATGGGCCTTGTCGCGCAACGACGGGGAGAGGCCGTCCGGGCCGCCGATAACGACAGCGAAGGCCGCCCGCGACGCGTCGCGGGCCCGGCGGATCTCGGCGGCCCATTCCTCGCTGGTCGGAGACTGTCCCCGCTCGTCGAGCGCGACGACGAAGGCGCCGGCCGGGACGGCCGAGAGGATCGCCGCGGCCTCCTCCTCGCGCCGGTCTTCCATCCGCCGAACCCGGGATTTGTCGATTTCGCGCAGATCGACGCCGGAAATCCCGACGCCTCGGGCGCTTTCGCTCGTTCGTTTGAAATATCGATCGAAAAGTTCGCGTTCCGGTCCGGCCTTCAGCCGTCCGACACAGACGAGGGCCAGGCGCACCGGCGCGCGCCTTCGGCCTTAGCGCTTTTGCGCTTCTCCCGGGCGGTCGGCGCTCCACATCTTCTCGAGATTGTAGAACTGGCGCACGTCGGGGCGGAAAATGTGCACGATGGCGTTTTGCGCATCGAGCAGAACCCAGTCGCAGACTTGCAGTCCCTCGGCCTTCGGGGTCGGATAACCGGCCTCCCGGCACGCCCTGATGACCCTGTCGGCGATCGCGCCGACGTGCGTGGTCGAGCGGCCGGTGGCGATGATCATCCAGTCGGCCAGCGTCGTTTTGCCTGAAAGCTCGATGGAGACGATGTCTTCGGCCTTGGCGTCTTCAAGCCCGTCGACGATGATTTGCGAGAGGGGCGCTGCGGGGGCGGCGCCAGCGAGCGGTGCGCGGGGGCCAAGCCCTGCGTCGGAATGAGACGTGAGTGTCAGCGGCGCTTTCCTAACGGGCGGCGGGACCGATTTGCCTGTCGCCTTGCCGAAAGATGAGGCCTCGCCGCCGGCTTTTCAAGCCGGGAAGCGCGCCGCTCATGTCGTCAGCACGATCTTGCCGACATGCGCCGAGTTTTCCATACGGATATGCGCTTTCGCCGCGTCAGCAAGCGGGAAAACCGAATTGATGACCGGCCGCAGACGGCCTGCCTCGAAGAGGGGCCACACCCGGCTCCTCAAGGATTGGCGATTACCGCCTTTTCCGCCGGCGACCGCGGCCGAAGGGTCGAGCCGGTGTGAACGAGACGCTTTTGCATGATCGGCCGCAGATCGATCGTCGCCTTCTGGCCTCTGACGAAAGCGATCTGGATGATCCGCCCGTCGAGCGCCGCGGCGGCGTAGTTCCGTTCGACATAGTCGCCGCCGACCATGTCGAGAATGACGTCGGCGCCGCGGCCATCCGTCGCAGCCAGGGTCCGCGCAACAAAGTCCTCGGCGCGGTAGTCGACGCCGAGATCGGCGCCGAGCCGCTCGCATTGCCGGGCCTTTTCTTCCGAGCCCGCCGTTGCGACGACTTTAGCGCCGAACGCCTTTGCCAGCGCGATCGCCGTCGTGCCGATGCCCGAGGTTCCCCCGTGGACCAGCAGGGTCTCGCCGGCTTTCAACTGGCCCCGATCGAAAACGTTGGTCCA
The DNA here is from genome assembly GCA_963772555.1 of uncultured Alphaproteobacteria bacterium. Classification (GTDB taxonomy): domain Bacteria; phylum Pseudomonadota; class Alphaproteobacteria; order Rhizobiales; family Beijerinckiaceae; genus Roseiarcus. The sequence continues at coordinate 164,693 of CAVYXQ010000016.1, forward strand.
GACAGTAAAATAGGTCTCCGGGATCGCCGCGGCTTCGACCGCCGTCAGACCGGCGGGGATCGGCAGGGCATTGCTCTCGTGCACGACGCAATATTCGGCATAGCCGCCGCCGGGAAGGAGCGCCGTCACTGGGGCCCCCTCTGCATAGCGCCCGGCGTTCGGACCGCGCGCCGCCACTCTGCCGGCCGCTTCCAACCCAAGCACGTCGCCCGCGCCGGGCGGCGGCGGATAATTCCCCATGCGTTGCAGGATGTCGGGCCGGTTGACGCCCGCCGCCTCGACCTTGATGAGAATTTGACCCTCGGCGGGGACTGGCACGGGGCGGATGGCGATTTCAAGCACGTCCGGGCCGCCGGGCCTAGCGGCGACCACCGCGCGCATCGTTTGGGTTCGATCGTTCAATTCGGCATCTCCCGACCGAGGTTTCGGTCTCGACAATCCTCGCGTCAGTCCGCGATCGCAAGCAGCGCCGTCACCCCGTCTTCCGCAGGTGCGGCGCGAAAAGCCGGAAGCTCCTCGGCGCGGGCGCAGAACTCGCCGAGATTCGGATAGCGGCTCAGATCGACTACGTCCGCAAGAACGAGCTGCACAAAACCGAGGGCGCAAGCTGCGGTGATGTCGGCGACGCCAAGCTCGCGGGAGATCCAGCCTGTCGCCGGCAATTCGGCGTCAAGCGCCGCCAACCCGGCCTCGAGCTGCCGATCCACGCGCTCGATCCACGCGGCGTGCCGCCTTTCAGCGGGCCGCAACGACCGTTCGTAATGCCGCTGCACGGCCTTCTCCATAACCGTCAACGCAAGCCCGGTCGCCCGGAACGCGCGGAGCCGCGCAGGGGCGCGCTGCGGCGCCAGCGCCTCCAGCCGAGGATAGGCCCCGGCGAGATAATCGAGGATGACGCTCGAATCCATCAGCACGGTCCCATCGTCAGCGACCATGGTCGGCGCCTTCAGCAGCGGATTGATCTGCAAGAATTCGGGCATGTGCCGGAAGAGCGAGATCGGCCGGTGGGTGAACGGAACCTTGGCGACGATCAGCGCGACCGCGACGCGGCGCACGTAGGGCGAATTGAGCATCCCGATCAGCTGCATTCTTTCTCCGCCCTCGTTCTCGAGCCCATGTGAGAGCGAAGCTTGAGGTCCGCGGTCGGTCTGTCAAGTCAGGGCGTTCCCCCTTCGAAGGGAAGGACAAGACCACGCCGCTGCGGCCTGGGCTCAAGCAGGCTCTTTCTGGCCGTGCTATGACGTTCCTGCCAGCGGCGCTCCATTGAAAAACAAGGCGCGCGATCCAATTTCTCCGAGGCCAGAAGCGGCGGCATGAACTCACGGCCGAGAGCAGAGCAGACGGCAAACGGCGCCCATGGGTGATCTGCCGATCTTCATCGGGATGCGCGACAGACCGGCGGTCGTGGTCGGCGGCGGACTGGTCGCCGCGCGACGGGCGGAACTGCTCGTCCGCTCGGGTGCGCGGGTCACTGCTTTCGCGCCCGAGCTCAGCGACGAGTTCCACGCGCTTCGGGTCAGGCATGATTTTCAGCACGCGGCCCGCAATCCCGAGACAGAGGATTTTCGCGGCTGCGCCCTCTGCTTCATCGCCTCCGACGACGAAGAGCTGACGCAGGCTGCACGCGCGGCGGCGAAGCGCGCCGGGGCGCTTGTCAACGTGGCCGACCGGCCGGAGCTGTGCGACTTCATCATGCCCGCGATCATCGATCGCAGCCCGCTCGTGATCGCCATCTCGACCGGCGGGGCTTCGCCCATCCTCGGGCGCATGCTGAAGGCGCGGCTCGAGACCCTGATTCCGGCGGCGTACGGGAGACTTGCCCATCTGATGGGCGCCTTTCGGGAACGAGTTGCCGAGGCGATCCCGTCGTCGACGATGCGACGCCGCTTCTGGGAGGCCGTCATCGAAGGCCCGGTCGCCGAGGCGGCGCTGGCGGGCAACGAGAGCGCCGCCGAAGCCGATCTCGCTCGCGCCATTGAACGCGCCGCGTTAGAGACCGCGACGCCGCAAGGCGAGGTCTATCTGGTCGGGGCGGGACCCGGCGATCCCGACCTTCTGACCTTTCGTGCGCTGAGACTCATGCAGAGGGCGGACGTGGTGCTCTACGACCGGCTGACGGACGACCGGGCGCTGAATTCGTGCGGCGCGAGGCCGAGCGGATCTATGTCGGCAAGCGGCCCGACGACCACGAACTGCCGCAGGACGAGATCAGCGCGCTGCTCGTCAAGCTCGCGCGACAGGGCAAGCGCGTGCTTCGTCTGAAGGGCGGCGATCCGTTCGTGTTCGGTCGCGGCGGGGAAGAGATCGAGAGGCTGGCGGAAAACGAAATCCCGTTCCAGGTCTGCCCGGGCATAACGGCAGCGATCGGCGCGTCGGCCTACGCCGGCATTCCGCTGACGCATCGCGACCACGCCCAGGCCTGCGTCTTCGTCACCGGACACGGAAAGGACGGCCGGATCGACCTCGACTGGACGGCGCTCATCCAGCCGCGACAGACGGTCGCGGTGTATATGGGGCTGCGCAATCTGGAGCCGCTGACGGCCGAGTTCGTCGCGCGCGGCGCGAGCGCGGATCTGCCTGCGGCGATGGTCGAAAACGCCACGCGCGATAATCAGCGCATCGTCGTCGGCACGCTCGGCACGCTCGCCGCCGAGGCGCGCGCCGCCGGGGTGACAGGTCCCTCGATCGTCATCGTCGGCACGGTCGTGCGGCTGCATGAGAAGCTCAACTGGCAGCTTCCTGCGCGGCGGTCGACGCATTGGCCTGAAGCCGTCGCCACGCGGCCCTGACAGCTGAAGCATCCCGACATCGCTAAAAGAGCGCTCGCCGCGGCATTTTCGCGCAGCCAATTGACTTCGCAATAACATACATATATTCCAATCTGTGAATACGAAGGAGGAGACGAGGTGGCTGAGATCGTGATCATGGGTGCCGGCCTGAGCGGCGCGCTGATGGCCTATGAGATGAAGGAGCAGATGCGGCGCGAAGACAGGCTGACTGTCGTTACGAAAGATCCGCTCTACCATTTCGTTCCCTCCAACCCGTGGATCCCTGTCGGCTGGCGGAAGCGCGATGCGGTCGAGGTCGATCTCGCGCCGGCTTTCGCCAAGCGCGGCATCGCCTTCAAGGCGAACCCGGTGGCCAAAATCGCGCCGAAGGAGAACACCATCGGACTGGCCGACGGCTCGTCGCTCCGGTACGATTACCTGATCATCGCGACTGGCCCCGAGCTCGCGTTCGACGAGGTCGAAGGCCTCGGACCGGACGGGTTCACCGCCTCGATCTGCCATATCGATCATGCCGAGAAGGCGGCGGAGACGTTCGAGTCCTTCTGCGGAATCCCGGTCCGATCGTGATCGGGGCAGCCCAGGGGGCTTCCTGTTTCGGGCCGGCTTACGAGTTCATGTTCATCCTCGAGACGGAGCTGCGGCGCCGCAAGATCCGCGATCGGGTGCCGATGACCTTTGATCTCACCTCGGAACCGTACATCGGCCATCTCGGCCTCGACGGCGTCGGCGATACGAAGGGGCTCCTCGAAAGCGAGATGCGCGAGCATCACGTAGGAAGTGGATCACCAGCGCCCGCATCAAGAAGGTCGAGCCGGGCAAAATGACGGTCGGGGAGGTCGGCGACAACGGCGCCGTGAAGGCGACACG
>CAVYXQ010000017.1:0-126628 GCA_963772555.1 uncultured Alphaproteobacteria bacterium
GATTTGCGCCCGGGTCCTGGCGCGCTTCTCAGCGCCGATCTCGGCCCGCCGCTCGAGGTTGATCTTCGCCATGCCTGCTCCCGCTCGTCCGGCAGTTTACCCTATAAAGTCAAAATGACCAAATGGCCATGGAGACCTCCATCCGTGAACGCCAACATAACCATCGACCAGATCGCGAATTGGCGGCGATGCGAGAAGTGGCAAGCTGTGCGCCGTGGGCCCCCCTCTCCCGTCGGGAGAGGGGCAGGGGTGAGGGGATCAGCGTATCAGACAAAGGGCAACCTCAATTCCTTCCAAATCCGCGCAAGAACCAGATCGAGATCGTCGCAGACTTCAGCGTCGGTGAAGCGGACGACGCGCACGCGGAAATTTTCGATCACCTTGGTCCGGCCGTTGTCATGATCGATGAACCAGTCATGCTGCTTGCCGTCCCCCCGGATCCCAGTCCGGGGGTCGATGACGAGCTGGCGCCGTGACAATAGAAGTCGGCGACGTAGCGATCGAACGGGACCTGACGCCGGAACTTCGCACCGTGAAAACTCGAACCGCGCAGGCGCTGCCAAAGGATGTCTTCGGCACGGTCGGATGCTTGCGAAGGGCGCGCGCAAATTCGCGCCGCTCGGAAGCCATTGACTTATCCTTCTCCGCCCGGTCCCCTCTCCCCTGCCCCTCTCCCTTTGGGAGAGGGGTTCGCCAGCGCCCCGGCCTCGCGCATTTCGGCGTAGAGGGCTGAAGGCGCATAGTCATAGCCGTTCGGCCAGGTCGTCACGCCGGCCTCAACGAACACCCGGCTGAAAAAAGCGTCCTTGAGCGGCGCGGCCATCGGTCCGGTCCGCGCCGCAAGTCCGCTCAAATCGGCGACGCCCTCGCCGTCGCTGAATTGCACCCAGAGGCGAAACGCCTCCATCGGCTTGACTTTCACGACGTCCACCATCGGATATTCAGTCGTCATCGGGTCCCGCAATCCTTTCGACGGCTCATCGGCGCGGGCGCGCGCCCAATCCTCCTCCATTTGCTCCGATGCGCCCAGAGCCCATTCCGTCACCAGGCGCAAGGCGCAGCGATCCCGCGATAACTCGTCCGTCGGCATCACACGGCCCCAGAGAAGGCGGCGCGGAGGAGGGCGGGATAGAGGAGGCGAGTCTTGCGTTGCCCCACACTCACTGCGCCCTCGCCCCCGCACCTCCACGGATCAGGTCCGCCGCCCGTTCGGCGATCATGATCGTGGGCGCGTTGGTGTTGCCGCGCACCACGCTGGGCATCACCGAGGCGTCGACCACGCGCAAGCCGTCGAACCCGTGCACCTTGAGGTCGCTGTCGACCACCGGCCCGATCGCGCAGGTGCTGGTCGGGTGATAGAGGGTCTGGGTTTCCTTCTGGATATGCTCCCAGACATCGGCTTCGGCCGCCGATTTCGGCACGAGGTGGAGCGCCTTGATGTGGGCGCGCATCGCCGGCTCTGCGGCGATCTCGAGGCCGATGCGGATGCCCTCGATCATGCTCTGGCGATCCTCGGGCGCAGCGAAGTAATTGTGCGCGATGCGGGGCTTCGAGAACGGGTTGGCGTTTCTGAGCGAGAGCTTGCCGCGGCTCATCGGCTTCACGACGCCGGGGCCGTAGCCGAAGGCATGGGCGAACGGGATGCCCATGCCCTCCTCATAGAACATCACCGGGGCGGCGTGGAACTGCACGTCGGGCGCTTCAAGTCCGTCGCGGGTCGGAAGAAGCCGCCGCCTGCCGATGTTCGAGGTCAGCGGCCCGCGGCCTTCGCTTTGCAGCAGGCCGACATTCTCGGGCGTCAGCGCGGTCATCAGGCTTTCGGTGTCGGTGAACCAGGACATCAGCGTCATCGGATGGTCCTCAGCCCGATCCCGACGGGCAGGTCCTGGCGGACCGGGATCTGCAGCATCGCCAGATCCGCCGCCGCCATTCCCGACAGGAGCAGCAGCTGCGGGGAATTGTAGGCGCCGGCGGCGAGGATCACTTCCCTGTCGGCGAGGACCTCCTCGAGGCGGCCGTCGACGGCGATCTCGACGCCGGTCGCCCGCTTGCCGTCGAACAGGATTCGCGTCGTCTGCGCCTTGGCGACCAGCCTGAGATTAGGCCTGGCCATGGCGGGATGCAGATAGGCCGCCGCGGCGCTGCAGCGCATGCCGTTGCGCTGGGTGTACTGATAGACCCGACACCGTCCTGGACGGCGCCGTTGAAATCCGGGTTCTTCTTGTAGCCGGCATGGACCGCCGCCTCGACGAAGGCGTCCATCAGAGGATTGCGCGAGTGGCCCTCGCAGACCGAGAGCGGCCCGAGCCGCCCGTGAAACTGGTCCTCGCCGCGCTCGTTCGCCTCCGCCTTGATGAAATAGGGCAGAACCTCGTTGTAGCTCCAGCCCTTGGCGCCGTTGGCCGCCCAGCCGTCGTAATCGGCGCGATGGCCGCGGATGTAGATCATCGCGTTGATCGAGCTCGAGCCGCCGAGCACCTTGCCGCGCGGCAGGTAGACGCGCCTGCCGCCGAGCGCCGGCTCCGGCTCGGTCATATAGTCCCAGTCGACGTGCGATTTGTAGAGTTGCGGGAAGGCGACGGGGATATGGATTTCCTGGGCGCTGTCGGGGCCGCCGGCCTCGATCAGGGTGACTTGCGCCGCGGGATCTTCGCTGAGGCGGGCGGCCAGCACGCAGCCGGCCGAGCCGGCGCCGACGATGACATAGTCGGTCATGAAACGTCTCCTCCCATGGATGTCGCCGCGTTTGGCGCGACGTTCTCGATTTTCCGCGTGAGCGTAAGGCGCAAAGCTCGGGCGGACAAGCGGCGATGGGGCTCGGCCCTCTCATGCCGGCCGAACCCGAGGTCAGGGCTGGTGACCCGCGTCCCACCCTCCTCAGTTCGCGAGCGACCCTCTCGAGGATATAGATATTCTTGACGATCGCGCGCTCTGCGCCGGACCCCCGAAGCCGGTTTTCCGCGTCGCGCCCGTTTCCCTGTTAAGCGGTCGAACAGGGAATTCGAATTCCCTGTTCTCTCTTTACCTTCCGTTCGAACAACGCCGCTCACGGCCATGAAATCCTGTGGACTGGTGCAATCGCCGACCGGCGGCGGGAGCGATTTTTTCGGTCAGCAGGGATTATCAGCGAAAAGCAGGCGGACTGGCCTTGTTCCGCGCGAACGCGTCAGAACCGCCCGGCGGCCAGGGATCGGCAAGATTTCCTGATCCGGTCCTTCCTTCCGACCGAGCCCCTGCTCAGACGACGTGGAACCGCTGCCGCTGCGGCGGCCGCCAGGACGGGTCGGGCGGAAAGGGCGCGGCGAGCAGGTCGGCGCAGCGTTCGGCGAGGCTCGTCAGCGCGGCTTCCGTCCGTCCGGCGGCAAGCGCGGGAACGGCGGCGTCGACCGCCGCTTGCCAGCGGTCCTGCGGGATGGCTTGAGCCGCCTCCTCGGCCGGCACGATGCGGATGTAATGCTCGGCGAGCGAAACATAGACGAGCACGCCGCATTGCGAACGATCGAGCCCGCGAAGCGTGAACTGCGCCAACGCGGCGCGATGGCCGGCCGAGCGCGCGGCGCGCTTGGGGATCAGCATCCGTCGCACCCACGGCAGCGAGCCGACGGCCGCAGCGACAATGGCGACCAGCAACTGGGCGATATAGATGCGCTGCGCCGAAAGGTCGGTGAAGACCAGGAGCGGCAGCGGCGTCGCCAGCGCCAGGATGCAGGCGCCGAGCAGGAATTCCGGCTCGCGCGAGACCGAGGCGCCGGCCAGCACGCAGGTCAGCGGCGCGCGGGTTTTTTCCTGCGCGGCGTCGAAGGCCGCTTCGATCCGCGCTCCCTCGGCCGGGTCGAGGACCATCACCAGCCCCCCGAGGCGCCGCCGCCGCCCGACGAGCCGCCGCCGCCGGAAAAGCCGCCCCCGCCGCCGAACCCGCCTCCGCCGCCGAATCCTCCGCCGCCGCCGAAGCCGCCGCCGCGCCCCATGCCCATCGGGATGAAGACGACATTGCCGCCGCCGCGCCGCGCGATCCGGCTGAAGACGAACATGATGAACAGGAAGACGAGGAACGGCGCGATCGTGTCGAGCAGCGTCGCGTCGTGCTCGGGGCGCATTTCGGTCGGTTTCGGCTTCCATTCGGCCGAGTTGGTCGTCAGCGCGGTGATGATGTCGTCGACGCCGCGGGTGACGCCGCCGTCGTAATCGCCCGCCTTGAACCGCGGCGCGATGGCGTTGGCGATGATCAGGCTCGAGACCGCGTCGGTCAGCGTGCCCTCGAGGCCGTAGCCGACCTCGATCCGCACGCGGCGTTCTTTCGGCGCGATCAGGAGGAGGGCGCCGTTGTTCGTCTTGGCCTCGCCGAGCTTCCAGGCGCGGAAGAGCTCGTTGGCATAGGGCTCGATTTCCTGGCCATCGAGCGAGGACACCGTCGCGACCACGAGCTGGATGCCGGACTTCTGCTCGAGATCGGCCAGCTTGCGCTCGAGGTCGGCGATCGTCACCGGCGAAAGGATGTGCGCCTGATCGACGACGCGGCCGGTGAGCTGAGGAAAGTTGGTCGCCGCGAGCGCGACGCCGGCCCATAAGAACGCGAGACACAGGGCGAGGAGCGTGCGCGGCCCGAGGCGAAGCATCCGGGCGCTCTCCATTTTTACGCGGTCAGAACTTCACCTTCGGCGCGGCCTGCGCCTCGGCCTCCGCGGTGAACGGGACCAGCGGTTTCGTGCCGCTGAACGCCGTCTTGGCCCAGATCACGGTCGGGAAGGTCCTGAGCGAGGTATTGAAGTCCTGCGCGGCGGCGATGTAGTCCCTGCGGGCGACGGCGATGCGGTTCTCCGTGCCCTCGAGCTGCGACTGCAGGGCGAGGAAGTTCTGGTTCGACTTCAGATCCGGGTAGTTCTCGCTGACCGCGAGCAGACGGCCGAGCGCGCCGGAAAGGGCGTTCTGCGCATCCTGCAGCTGCTTGACCTTGGCCGGGTCGGTGAGGTCGTTGGCGTCGACATGGATCGAGGTCGCCTTGGCGCGGGCCTCGGTGACCGCGGTCAGGACGTCCTTTTCCTGCTTGGCGTAGCCTTGGACCGTGGCGACGAGGTTGGGCACGAGATCGGCGCGCCGCTGATACTGGTTCTGCACTTCCGCCCAGGCGGCCTTGGCGGCCTCCTCTTTCGTCGGAATGACGTTGTAGCCGCAGCCGGAAAGCGGCAGGGCGACGAGGGCCAGAACGACGAACGCACGCAGTCGGGCAAGGAAGGTCACGGGAATCAGCCCCCTCATTAATCGCGCGTCCGCGCGATCGGTCCGGGACACAATACAGGCCGCGGCCCCGTTTCGCCAAGGCCCAGGCGGACCGATGCCGCCAGTCGCCGGAGGCGCGCTCGGCCATCCCCGGCGGGAGCCTGCTTGATCGGCGAGGCCGCTTTCACTAGAAACGCCGACGCCCGATCCCAGGACCAGAACAAGAACCGGCGTGGCGGGAACGCCCCAACAAGGAAGTCATGATGCGCGTCTATTATGATCGGGATTCCGACCTCAATCTGATCAAGGGCAGGAAGGTGGTCGTCATCGGCTACGGCAGCCAGGGCCACGCGCATCTTCTCAACATGCGCGACAGCGGGGTGAAGGACATCGCCGTCGCGCTCCGGCAGGGCTCGCCCTCGGCGAAGAAGGCGGAGGCCGAAGGCATCAAGGTGATGGACGTCGTCAGCGCGGCCAAATGGGCGGATGTGGCGATGATGCTGACCCCGGACGAACTGCAGGCCGACATCTATCGGGCCGAGCTTGCCCCCAACATGAAGCCGGGCGCGGCGCTGATGTTCGCTCACGGCCTCAACGTCCACTTCAACCTGATCGAGCCGCGCGCCGATCTCGACGTCCTGATGGTCGCCCCCAAAGGGCCCGGCCACACCGTGCGGTCGGAGTACAAGCGCGGCGGCGGCGTGCCGTGCCTAATCGCCATCCATCAGGATGCGAGCGGCAACGCGCACGATCTCGGCCTCTCCTACGCTTCCGCCATCGGCGGCGGGCGCGCCGGGGTCATCGAGACCTCGTTCCGCGAGGAGTGCGAGACCGATCTTTTCGGCGAGCAGGTGGTCCTGTGCGGCGGCCTCGTCGAGCTCATCCGCGGCGGCTACGACACCCTGGTCGAGGCAGGCTACGCGCCGGAAATGGCCTATTTCGAGTGCCTGCACGAGGTGAAGCTGATCGTCGACCTCATCTACGAGGGCGGCATCGCCAACATGAACTATTCGATCTCGAACACCGCCGAGTTTGGCGAATACGTCTCGGGCCCGCGCATCATCACCGGCGAGACGCGGGCCGAGATGAAGCGGGTCCTCGACGACATCCAGTCCGGCAAGTTTACCCGCGACTGGATGCTCGAGAACAAGGTCAACCAGACCTCCTTCAAGGCGATGCGCGCCCGCGCCAACGCCCACCCGATCGAGGACGTCGGGGCGAAACTGCGCGCCATGATGCCGTGGATCGGAAAGAACAAGCTGGTCGACAAGGCGAAGAACTAGCGCAGCCTTTAAGCCGCGGCTCCCGCGGGGTTCCGCGTCCGATTTCCGCTGGACAGCTCCGGCCGCCTTTGCTAGATCGCGGCCTCGCGGGCGAGCGGCCGCGACTTCGATGGGCGCATAGCTCAGTTGGTAGAGCAGCTGACTCTTAATCAGCGGGTCCAAGGTTCGAGCCCTTGTGCGCCCACCATCGAAAGTCGCTGAAACGTTCACTCTCTGTGATATCACTTTTAACACGTATCTTATATTACTCCCCGGCTCCTTTCAATCTCGGTAGGGCCCAATCGACCGACCGCAGCAATCCTTGAAGCGCGCGGCGCAGACCGTGATGCATCGGGATGCGTCGACCTCCGTGCTTCTTGGCGATTGCGTCGCGGACCGCGTCGGCGGGCTTGCCTCGCGTCGAGCACCCATCGACCAATCGAGCCGGGCGATCTCGCAAGCCCGCAGACCTGCCTTTAGGGACAGAGGGATCATCGTTGATCGCGAGCGTGAAGGGGCTCTGCGCAACCTCCGTCGCAGCATATGCGGGGTGACCACCTTGGCTTGCTTACCGGCTGCTCGCCAGGCGCCGGTCGATCGAGACCACCGAGCGCTACATCGGCGGCGACAGGCGGGGACAAGGGCGCTTGGCCGGCTTGTTGTAAGCCCTGCCCTTCCGATTTCCTGTTCGCTTCAGCCTCAAACGCGAGGTCTCAATACGAGCCGTTTGCGAGGCCTCCACGCCCCAGCGCAGATATCGTCGCCTGGATCGAGAACTCACGCCCGCTCGATCGGCATGCCAAGCTCTCCCGCCCAACGTCAGCTTTGCGGGGCGGAAGAAGGCTTCAAGAGTCAGCCACGGTTTTGGCCGCTAGTGATATGAACGGCTACGCCTCAGATAGGCATTTTCCACGGTCGGAGAACAATCGGAATGCCTCAAAGGGTTATCATCGACACTGATCCTGGCCAGGACGACGCGGTCGCCATATTGCTTGCGCTCGGCTCGTCTCAGGATCTGGAGATTCTCGCCATCGTCACGGTGGCGGGCAATGTCCCTCTCTCGCACACCACGACCAACGCGCGACAAGTCTTGGAGCTCGCTCGCCGCGTCGACCTGCCGCTTTACGCCGGCTGCGCCCGGCCGATGCGGCGCACGCTTGTCACGGCCGAACACGTTCATGGGCCCACTGGTCTCGACGGGCCGATTCTTCCGAAACCGACGATGCCCATCCAAAGCCTGCATGGCGTGCAGTATTTGATCCAGACTTTCCGGCAGGTAGAGTCAGGCGCTATTACTCTCGTGACGCTGGGTCCGCTCACCAACATCGCAATGGCGCTTGTCGAGGCGCCTGATATCGCGCCACGCATCCGGGAGATCGTGGCGGTTCTCGGAAGTTGGTCGGAAAATGGCAATATAACGCCGGCCGCCGCATTCAACGAGTATGTCGATCCGGAAGCCGCCGATGTCGTGCTGACGAGCGGTGTCCCGGTCACGATGGTCCCGATGGACGTCACGCACCAGTGCCTCAGCACGCCGGCCCGCCTCGCTGCGCTCCGTGAGGCCGGAACCGCTTGCGCCATCGCGGCCGCCGACATGCTGGCTTTCTCGGAGGCTTTCGATTTGAGGAAATACGGTTGGTCGGGCGCCCCGCTGCACGATCCTTGCGCTATAGCCTATCTTCTCAATCCCACGCTGTTCGGGGGCCGCAATGTCAATGTCGTCGTCGAAACGGCCGGCGCGTACACATTGGGTATGACCGTCGTAGACTGGTGGCGGGTGACCGACCGTCCGCCAAACGCCCTGTTCCTGCGCGAAGTCGATGTCGATGGCTTCTATAAGCTTCTCATCGAAAGATTGGCTCGGCTACCTTGAAATGGGAGCCCGTCTTGCGCCGGCGCGCGGGCCCCGCGTTGGTCGCTGCCAGCGTCGAAAACCTCGAATTCACGTCTCCTTACATTTGCGACGTGGATCGGCCCCCTGGAGGTCCGCTACGGCTGATACTCACCGAAACGGCAAGTCAGGTACGGATGGCAAAAACTTGATGCTTTGGTCAGATTTTGACTAACTTCGCTGACGCGCCGGCCCGTCTGCAGCGATGAGGGAACGATAAATGCGATTGCAGGAGATCATCAGGAGAAAACGCGACGGTCTGTCCCTCAGCGCGGAAGAGATCACAGCCTTTATCAAGGCGGCGACGGTCGGCGAGGCATCCGAGGGGCAGATCGGCGCATTCGCAATGGCGGTCTATCTGCGGGGAATGAACCCGACGGAAACTGTCGCCCTCTCCCTTGCCATGCGCGATTTGGGCCAGGTCCTCGATTGGGAGAAGGTGGGAATCGACCCGGACCGGGTGATCGAGAAACATTCGTCGGGCGGCGTCGGCGACGAGAAGATCACCCTGATCGTCGTGCCGCTCGCGGCAGCTTGCGGCGTATATGCGCCTAATCTTTCCGCGCGCGGTCTTGATTACTGCGCCGGGGAAGTCGACCTGTTGGATGCGATTCCCGGCTATCAGACTTCGCCGACGCTCGAATACTTCATGAAAGCGGTGAAGGAGGCCGGCGGTGCGGTCATCGGCCCGACGCTCGACCTGGCGCCCGCTGACCGCAAGCTCTTCTACGTGCGCGACGTGACCGCAACCGTCGAGAGCGTGCCGCTCATCACCGGCTCCATCGTCTCGAAGAAACTGGCAACCGCCCCGCGCGGCGTCGCAATTTCGGTGGGTTCGGGATCGGGCGCCTATATGCGGACGCTAGACGAGGCCCGACAGCTCGCCAACAGCATGGCCGACGTAGCTGCCGGCGCCGGCTTAGCTAGTGTCCGTCCATAAACGCTAAGTTTTTGAAATTATTTGTTGAATCGCTGTCCTTACGAATGCAAGGCCCGGCGGTTTCGGCTAAGCTTTCGAATCAAGCCACTGATTTCGGAAGGCGAAACCGCCACCGCCGGAGCCCGACAATGCGTCAGGAACGCACCGTCCAGGCCAGCATATTCGATCTCTTCGCCGACCACGAGATCGGCCAGGAACTGAAGGCGATGTCGCAGTGGCTGGACGAGCATCGCGAGCTCATCGGGCTGGCGGCGGAGGATCTGCGCCGACACGGCGTTAAGGAGACCGGGCGAGAAGGCCTTCCGGCCGAGTCGGTCTTGCGCTGCGCGCTTCTCAAGCAGCATCGCCAGCTGAGCTATGAGGAGCTGGCGTTTCATCTTGAAGACTCGGCCTCGTTTCGCGCCTTCGCGCGGCTGCCGCTGTCGTGGACGCCGAAGAAGTCGGTGCTGCACAGGACCATCAGCGCCATCCGGGCCCAGACATGGGAGGCGATCAATCGCGTCCTGCTGGCCAGCGCGCGTCAGGAGAAAGTCGAGACCGGCAAGGTCGTGCGGCTGGACAGCACGGTCGCCGCCGCGCTCATGCATGAGCCGAGCGACAGCAGTCTTCTCTGGGATGCGGCCCGCGTGATGGTGCGGCTGTTGAAGGCGGCCGAGGCCTTGGTCGGCGGTCTCGAGTGGCGCAATCATCGGCGCGCGGCGAAGAAGCGAGCGCGCGCGATCGAATATGGCCGCGACCGACTGAAACGGGTCCAGCATTATCGTGAGCTGATCAAGCTGACCCGGGCGACCCTGGCCTATGTTGATCAGGCCGCAACGCAGGTATGGCAGGCGCCGGACCCGATCGCCGTCACGCTGTGGCAGGCCGAGCTCCGTCACTATCGTCTGCTGATCGAGCGGATCATCGCCCAGGCCGAGCGTCGCGTTCTTAATGGCGAGGCGGTTCCCGCCAACGAGAAGATCGTCAGCCTGTTCGAGCCGCACGCCGACATCATCGTCAAAGGCGGCCGCAAGGTTCAGTACGGCCACAAGCTCAACCTGACCACCGGCCGGAGCGGCTTGATCCTCGACCTGGTGATCGAGACCGGCAATCCGGCGGACAGCGAACGGTTGTTGCCCATGCTGAAGCGCCATATCGCCTTCTACGGCGAGTCGCCCCGACAGGCCGCCGCCGACGGCGGTTTCGCCAGCCGTGACAATCTCGCCCAGGCGAAGGCCCTTGGCGTCCACGACATGGCCTTCCACAAGAAGGCCGGCCTGCGCATCAAGGACATGGTCAAGAGCAACTGGGTCTACCGCAAGCTGCGCAACTTCCGAGCCGGCATCGAATCCGACATCTCGTGTTTGAAGCGCGCCTATGGTCTGGCGCGCTGCGTCTGGCGCGGGCTCGACCACTTCAAGGCCTACGTCTGGTCCTCGGTCGTCGCCTACAACCTCGCCCTCTTTGCCCGGCTCAAGCCGACCTGATTTCTCGTCTTCGGCCGAAGGCGCGCAAGCCTGGTTGAGCCCGAGTCGGCCTCTCATTCTGAATTCCTGAACTTGGCGGCCGGATCAGCCCACGCAGCAGCCACAGCAAACGAAATGGCTCCCAAACGGCCCAGTTCATCGCCAACGCGATTGATTCCAGCCGAAAAATCATGCGTTTATGGACGGACACTAGTCTAGAATGGTCAATCTGTGGATAAGCTGTGGATAACGAAAGGCTCCCCGCGCGGATCGCCAGCCAAAGAAACGGTGTCAATGGCTGTGCGGTGAGGTGCTAAAATTATTTCGCCGTGTGGACAACCTGAAAAAGATCCCATCCATCCTTGCGCCAGCGCGAACGCACGGCGATTATCGCACGTGGCGGAATCGCATTGGAATTCGCCGCATGGCGCAAAAATGAGAGCCGCACGCCTGGCAGCAATGCGGCTCTCGCGGGGTTATCCGCGCTCGGATAGAGCGGAGTCACCCTAGCAGCGGCGGCGACGTTTTCAAGCAAAACGTCGCCGTCGGCGCCGTCTCTCTGACGGATAGGGTTGAAATGCAGAAAGTCGATCAGGCCTCCAAGAACGAAGAACCTACCAAGCACGATCTCCCACTTTCCGGCTTTGTGCGCCTCGCCTCCATTCTCGCGCCGCGCGGCCCGATTCCAGTCGGTCGCTCGACGTGGTGGACCGGAATCAAGACGGGGCGGTTTCCGAAGCCGGTGAAGCTGGGGCCGCGCACGACCGCCTGGAAGGTCGAGGACATCCGCGATCTTATCGAGAAGGCGGAGTAGGCCGTGGCGAGGCGGATTCATTTCCGCCGCGTCAAAATCCATCGCTCCTACAAGATCGCCGAGCTTGCTGCCCTCCTCGGGGTGCACAAGAAGACGATCGGCCGATGGATCGCGGCCGGACTCCCGGCCATGGGCGCGAAGCGCTCGCGGCTCATTCACGGCGAAGACCTCCGGGCGTTCATGAATGCGCGGAAGCCGATCAAGCAGCGTGGGGAGCGGAGCGACATCTGGTGCCTCGGCTGCCGCGCGTTCAAACGTCCTGCATTGAACATGGCGGAATATAGCCCGCGCACGGTGTTGCGCGGAATGCTGAGCGGCATCTGTCCCGATTGCGGGCGTATGATCTATCGGGCGACTACGCTCGCGAGACTCCAGCAAGACTGCGGCGGACTCGACGTCGCATATCCGAAGGCGGAGCAACGCCTAGGCGATACCCTTCCCGCCCTCTCGAATGTCCCCTTAGAACGGATCAAAAAACATGACCAAGCGCAAAGCTGAAAACGAGCGGATGAAACACCGCTATCTTGTCTATCTGAAGGATGCGAAGGGTCGTGACGAGACCTCGATCGACGCCGTCGCCGCCGCACTCGATCGCTTCGACGCGTTCAATCGCTACCGTGATTTCACCGCGTTCCATTTCGAACAGGCGCGCGCCTTCAAGGCCAATCTCGCGGAGGCGCGCAACGCGCGAACGGGAAAGCCGCTGTCGGCCTCGACCATTCACGCGACGCTCGCGGCGCTGAAGGGTTTTTTCACGTGGCTCACCTTTCAGCCGTGCTATGCCTCGCGGATCAAAGCCTCCGACGTTGAATATTTCAGTACGCCGGACAAACTCTCGCGTGTGGCGACTGCGCACCGATACAAGGGCTGCCCAACACTGGCGCAGATTCGAGCGATGCTCGACGCCATGCCAAAGGAAACGGAAATCCACAAGCGCGACCATGCGATCGTGGCGTTCACCGTCCTCTCGGGCGCACGCGACGGGGCGATCATCTCGCTCCGGCTGAAGCATATCGACATTGAGCGAGGGATGATCGAACAGGACGCGCGCGAGGTTCGGACCAAGGGGGCGAAAACCTTCACGACCTGGTTCTTTCCCGTCGGCGACGACATCCGGCAGATCGTCATGGATTGGGTTGCGTTCCTGCGCGAGCAAAAGGGCTTCGGGCCCGACGACCCGCTCTTTCCGAAGGCGAAGGTCGCGAACGGCGCCGATCTCCAGTTCCGCGCGGTCTCGATTGATCGAGAGCCATGGACGAACGCGAACCCGCGTGCGTGAGATTTTCCGCGCGGCCTGCGCGCGAGTGGGGCTGCCGTACTTCAATCCGCACTCGCTACGGAACACACTGGTTCAGATCGCTTATGACCGGAAGCTCGACGCCGAAGGCTTCAAGGCGTGGTCGCAGAACCTCGGGCATGAAAGCTGCCTGACGACGTTTTCAAGCTACGGGACCATTCCGCCTGCCCGCCAAGCCGAAATCATTCGCCGACTCGCAGTGGATGATGAACTCACTGACGTGTCTTCGCAGGCCAAAATGCTCAGGAACCTTGCAGACCAGATGCAGAGGCGCGGATCGTCTTGGCCGTCGCAGGCCAACGACTGACCGCGTTGGGAATGTCCCTTCAGGGCGGTAACCGCCCCTACGGTCGTCGCTGGTGGAACTCTCACAATCGACGTGTTGCCGCTGTTTCGCGTTGCGGGCCGCGAACGGCGGAAGTGCTTAAGGTAAGCGGGCGTTGCCTCTACACGCGGTCTCTGCCCTGACCAGACGTTCCTTATTTATGCTCCGATCTCGCGGGCGGCTGCCTAGGGACGATTGGATTGTCGCGGGCCGCAGTTCCTCTCGCAATGCAGGCCCAACTGAAGACCGAAGCTGCGGCCCGTCGATCGTCGCAGCGCCGGCGCCTGCCCCGTCCGCCGGCGTGACTCCTCCCGTCCAGCTCAGTCACGTCACGCTCGCGCCGGCGAGCCTGAGAATAGGCTTGGCCGGCCGTGGTCGCGGATCGGGTCTCGGCGTCACTTTCGCCAGCCTGGGGCGGTCCTCGTGGCCGCCGGAATCCAAGGCCGCGGCTTTCTACTGGTCGAGGCTTTCTCAACATTGTCCATCTCGGAGATGTTTACTGATCGGCCATAGTGCTGCCGCAGAATAGCTCGGCCCTTGCCGCAACGGTGTCTTTTCGGTAGAGACCGTGGTGATTCGGAGGCTGGTGAGCTTTTGTTGCGGACCGCCCTGCTCATCGTCGTTTTGATGTCGGAGTCCATCGCCGGCGCGCAGGAGCGTGCGCCGAGCGATGTGGGCGAATCGAAAAAAAAGCCAGCCGAAGCGGCGGCGCCGCTTGCCCCGCCGGCCGGGCCGGACAGCACAACCGAGACCTTCGGCGATTGGTCGATCGTGTGCGCTACGCCAAATGGCGGCGCGGGCGCTCGCGCCTGCGAAGTGAACACGGCGATCGTCCTGCGCGGGCAGACGGCGCCGTTCGCCCGCTTGGCCCTTGTTCGGCCGGACAAGGAGAAGCCGGCGCGCCTGATCGCGCTTGTCCCTGTGAATGTCTCCGTCGAGTCGCCGGTTAAGATTGGCGTCGGTCAGGGCAAAATCGAGATCGACTTGCCGTTCAAGTCGTGTGTGCCGGCCGGATGTGTCGCAGAGTCCGAGATTAGCAAAGATCAGATTCATGCCCTGCGCGCGTCGCCGGGAAAGGCAGCCGGCCAGCTTTCGCTGGTTGACGCTTCGGGCAAGGCCGCCGCGCTGCAGTTCTCGCTGCGTGGGCTGGATATGGCGATCGACGCCTACTTCAAGATGCAGGAAAAATAGTCGGGAGCTTCTGACAAATGCGTCCCTGACCGACCGACAAGGAAATGATCATGCGCGGCGGATCAATTTTCCGGAAGACTGAAGCTGGTTTGCTCAACGATGGTCTTTTCAATGCGGCGCGAACGACCTTGCGGCGGCGGCGATGCGCCCGCGCGCTCCGCACGTTTTGCGGGTCGGCCGTGCGATTGGCGGCGCTCTTGTTCATCGCGGCTCAGCTGATTCCGACAAATGCGGTCGCTCAGTGCGCGCCTGCGACGGGTACCGTGAATTGCACTGTCAGTCCGGGGCCCCAGGCCTTCACCCAGCCCCCGGTCAACGAGGTCGACTATTCCGGGCTCGTCTCGAACATCAATGCGACCGGCGCCGGGCAGGCGGGCGCGCAGCTCACCAGCAACCCGCCTCCCGGCTCGGACGGCTCGGGTTTCCCGGTTCATGGTCTCGACGGCGATTCCGGCAACAATGCAGGCAATGTCGTCATCCAGTTCGCGGGACCGGGCAGCGGCTTCCTGCTGAGCACGACGAACGGCGTCGGCATCAACGCGCAGAGCAACGGGAGCGCCGGCGGCAAGGGAGGCGATGGATTCTCGGCCTTTCCGCTCCCGGGATTTGGCGGCAGCGGCGCCATGGGAGGAAGCGGCGGAGCGGTCACCGTGACCACGACCGGGACGGGCCAGGTCTCAACGGGCGGCGCCAACAATCACGCGATCGAAGCCCTGAGCACGGGAGGCCGTGGCGGCAACGGCGGCGGCGGCGAGACCCTCCTGTCCTCGTTCGGCGGCGGCGGCGACGGCGGCAATGGCGGCGCGCCGGGCTCGGCGACGGTCTCGAACACGCTGTCGCTAACGACCTCCGGCAATGGGGCAGCCGGCATCTGGGCCCAAAGCGTCGGCGCGGCCGGCGGCGACGGCGGAACGGTCGGCGGCTGCATTGTCTGCTCCGGCGGCAGCGGCGCGGCGGCCTCGTCCGGCCAGACCGTCCAGGTGACCAATTCCGGCGCGATTTCGACCGGTGGCGCTGACGCGGTCGGCATTTTCGCCCAGAGCGTCGGTGGGTTTGCGGGTTCAGGAGGCGGCAGCTTCGGTCTGTTCTCTTTTGGGGGCAACCCATCCAGCGCGGGCTCTGGCGGACAAGTGACCGTCACGACGACCGGCGCTGCGACGATCGCCACTCAGGGCGAGGGCGCGACGGGAATCATAGCGCAGTCGGTTGGCGGCGGCGGGGGTTCTGGCGGCGCCGGCGGAGGCCTGGTCGGCTTTGGCGGCGCGGGCTCGAAGGGCGGCGTGGGTGGCCAGGTTACCGTCAATAACGGAGAAGCCATCAACGTCCACGGCAACCTGGCCTCGGGCATTTTCGCGCAATCGGTTGGCGGCGGCGGCGGCACCGCGGGCGTGGGCGGCGGCCTTGTGGGGATCGGCGGCCACGGCGGCAAAGGCGGCGACGGCGGGGTCGTATCGGTCAGCAATACGGCGCGGATCGACGTCGGTGGCAGCGGTTCGCTCAGTCCGACGACAGGTCAGTCAATCGACGCGGCGGGCATCTACGCTCAATCCGTTGGGGGCGGCGGCGGCAATGGCGCCCTCGGCGTGGGTCTTGTCGGCGTCGGCGGGAGCGGTGGTGCGGCGGGGGCGGGCAAAGCCGTCACTGTGCAGAACAGCGGCGACATCATCCATAGCCCGTGCTCGAACTGCACCGAGGCCCCGACGATCTTCGCGCAGTCGGTCGGCGGCGGCGGTGGCGATGGCGGCTCGGCCGGCGGCCTCGTTGCTGTTGGCGGTAATGGCGGCGGCGGCGGCAACGGCGACAAGGTCACCGTCACCAATTCCGGCAACTTGACGGCCGTCGGCTCTTTGTCACCTGGCATATTTGCGCAATCCGTTGGCGGCGGCGGCGGCAACGGCGGATTTGCGCTCGCCGTCGGCGCCTTTCTGAGCGTTGCGGTCGGCGGCAACGGCGGCGTAGGCGGCAACGGCGGCGACGTCTGCGTGAACGGCGACAGCTCCTGCTCGGTTCTTAATCCATCGGTCGCCGCCCGGACGATCACAACCGACGGCTTCCGCTCGTCGGGTATTTTCGCGCAATCCGTCGGAGGCGGCGGCGGCAACGGCGGCGGCGCCATATCTCTCTCCGGCGGCATCTACGGCAGCGCGTCCTTCGCGTTCGGGGGCTCGGGCGGGATCGGCGGCGTGGGGCAGAATGTCTTCGCCGGCGCAAACGGGAGCATTGCGACCCAGGGCGACTATTCGACCGGCATCGACGCTTCGTCGATCGGCGGCGGCGGCGGCAACGGCGGCTACGCCATTTCCGTCACGGGCGGCGCGACCTTCGCCTCGCTCGCGTTGTCGTTCGGGGGCAGCGGGGGCGCAGGAAACAGCGCCGGAAACGTCACGGTCGACAGCACCGCGAACATCTCGACCGACGGCGCGTTCGCTTCGGCGGTCAGCGCGCGCTCGATCGGCGGCGGCGGCGGCAACGGCGGCTTCACGGTCGGGGTCGCTGGGTCGACCGGCGCCGGCATTGCCCTCACCTTCGGCGGCGCCGGCGGCGCCGGCGCGGATGCCGGAGTCGTCAATGTCACCAGCATCGGCAGCTTGACGACCGGGCGCGCCGGAGAAAATCCCTTGGAAAGCGCTAACTCGGACGGCATTTTCGCCGAGTTGGTCGGCGGTTCGGGCGGAAGCGGCGGATTTGCCATCTCGGGCAGCGGCGGCGCCTATGGGAACCTGAGCCTCGGGCTCGGCGGCAATGGCGGCAACGGCGGCGACGGCAAGGCCGTTACCGTCAACAACAACACGCTCGCCACGCTCGGAAATCAGATCACGACGAACGGCTCCCTCTCGGACGGCATCTTCGCCCAGTCTGTCGGCGGCTCCGGCGGCGACGGAGGTTTCACGGTGGCGGTAGGCGGGGCGGGTTACGCCTCGGTGAATCTCGGTTTCGGCGGCGGCGCCGGCTCGGGCGGCAACGGCGACAATGTCACCGTCAACAGCTTCGGCGGCGTTTCGACCGCCGGCATCAAGTCCGACGGCATCGTCGCGCAGTCGCTGGGCGGCGGCGGCGGGGATGGCGGTTTCGCGGTCACGGCGGGCGGGTCGCAATACGGGACGCTCGCCCTCTCGATGGGCGGCTCCGGCGCCAACGGCGGCCAGGGCAAGAACGTCAGCGTCAATTCGCAAGGGGCGATCGCAACGCAGGGCGACCAGTCGACCGGCATTTTCGCGCAGTCTCTCGGCGGCGGCGGCGGCAACGGCGGATTTGCGGTGTCGGCTGCTCTGACGACGTCGTCCACCTCGATCAATGCAAGCCTTGCGATCGGCGGCATGGGTGGAACCGGCGCAACGTCGGGCACGGTCCATGTCGGCAGCACCGGCGACATCTCGACTTCCGGCCTGTCGGCCGACGGCATCCTGGCGCAGTCGATCGGCGGCTCGGGCGGCAACGGCGGGTTCAGCGGCTCGCTCACGCTCACGGGCGGCGGCGCCAGCGTCCCCTACAGCGTCGGCGGCGGCGGAGGCAAAGGCAACACAGCGGGCGACGTCGACGTCGAAAGCACCGGCAACGTCACCACGCACAAGGCGAACTCGACCGGCATTTTCGCGCAATCGGTCGGCGGCGGCGGCGGCAACGGCGGCTTCGCGCTTTTGCTGCAGGCGAGCTACGATTCGACCGTTTCGCCCATCACGCCGAAGAGCGTCGGCGGCAACGGCGGGACAGGCAGCACGTCCGGGACCGTCTCCGTCACGAGCGACGGCACTGTTCTGACCGGCGCCGCCCTCTCCGACGGCATCCTCGCCCAGTCGATCGGCGGCGGCGGCGGCAACGGCGGCTTCTCGATCGGCGCGAACCTCTCCTACAGCGGCTCGACCGACATCAACTCGGTCGGCGGCAATGGCGGCAGCGGCAACGACGCCAAGGCGGTTACGGTCAATGCAGCGGCCACCGCCGCCTCGTCCGTGCCCGGCTTTTCGGTCAAGACGACCGGCGACAGCTCGGTCGGCATCCTCGCCCAGTCGGTCGGCGGCGGCGGCGGCAACGGCGCCTTCTCGGTCGCCGGCAGCCTCAGCATCGACGACTCGGCCAACGCGAGCTCCGTCGGCGGCTCCGGCGCCGGCGCCGGCAAGGGCGCCGCGGTCAACGTCACGAACGCGGGCAGCATCTCGACGAGCGGAACCGCTTCCGACGCCATTCTCGCCCAGTCGATCGGCGGCGGCGGCGGCAACGGCGGCTTCTCTGTCGCCGGATCGATCTCGATCTCCAGCGGTTCGGCACAGACGCAATCGGTCGGCGGCGGCGGCGGCGGCGGCAACACCGCAGGCGCCGTGAAGGTCGTCAACAACTACATCAACAATTCCACGAGCGGCATCACCACCCTGGGCGACATGTCGGTCGGCATTCTCGCCCAATCGGTCGGCGGCGGCGGCGGCAACGGCGGATTCAGCGTCTCGGGTTCGCTGTCGATCGACAGCGACGCGAAGGCGAACTCGACCGGCGGCGGCGCCGGCGCCGGCAATCTCGCCGGCGCCGTGACGGTCGACAGCGGCGGAACGATCGTGACCGGCGCCGGCCACTTCGTCGGCAGCGTCTACGAATCGGAGAGCGGCGCAGGGTCGGACGGCATCCTGGCGCAGTCGATCGGCGGCGGCGGCGGCAACGGCGGGTTCTCGGGCGCGCTCGGGCTGGCGATCGGCGGAAACGCCGCGACGAATACGACTGGCGGCGCGGGCGGCGCAGGTTCGAATGGCCAGACGGTAACGGTCGACACCCTCATCGGCAGCGGCATCGAGACGTTCGGCGACAATGCCGCCGGCATTCTGGCGCAATCGGTCGGCGGCGGCGGCGGCAACGGCGGCTTTTCCATCGGCGCCGGGTTCAGCAACGGCTCCAACGCCACCGGCGCGACCGACTCGACCGGCGGCACGGGAGCGGGCGGGGGCGCGAGCGGCGACGTCAGCGTCACCAATCGAGGCGAGATCTTCACCTTCGGCGTCATGTCCGACGGGCTCATCGCGCAATCGATCGGCGGCGGCGGCGGCGCTGGCGGCTTCGCCGTCGGCGGGACGCTCGCGCTCAGCGGCGACGCCACGACCAACACGACCGGCGGCAAGGGCGGCGCAGGGTCCGACGCCGGAACGGTCACGATCAACAATTCCGGAGCGATCTTCGTCAATGGCGCGAGCTCGATCGGCATTCTGGGGCAATCGGTCGGCGGCGGCGGCGGCGCCGGCGGCTTCGCCGGCGGCATTTCGATCAGCACCAGCGGCAAGGCCATCACGAACACGATCGGCGGCGGCGGCGCCATCGGCGGCAACGCGAGCGCCGTCAAGGTCACCAACTCGGCGGCGATCACGTCCAACGGCGACCAGGGAACCGGCATTCTCGCCCAGTCGGTCGGTGGCAGCGGCGGCAACGGAGCCTTTGCGCTGACTGGGGCGGTCTCGACGAGCGCGGCTACGGAGGTGCAGAGCACGGGCGGCAGCGGCGCCGGCGCGGGCAATGCGGGCACAGTGACCGTCGCGAACAATCACGGCGGCGCGATCACCACGAACGGCGCGATGGCCGACGGCCTCATCGCCCAATCGGTCGGCGGCGGCGGCGGCAACGGCGGCTTCTCCGTGGGCGCGGGCGTCAGCCTCGGCGGCGATGCCACTTCGACCGTCGGCGGCGGCGCCGGCGGCGGCGGCGGCAAGGGCGAAGCGGTGACCGTCGACAATTCCGACACGATCGCCACGCACGGCCTCAGCAGCACGGGTGTCCTCGCGCAGTCGGTCGGCGGCGGCGGCGGCAACGGCGGCTTCGCTGGCGGCGCGGGTCTGTCGAGCGGCGGCGACGTCAACAATTCGGTCGGCGGCGGCGGCGGCGGCGCGGGAAACACCGCCGGCAACGTGACCGTGACCAACCATAACGGCGCGGTCGTCCAGACCTCCAACGCCAATTCGACCGGCATCCTGGCGCAGTCGGTCGGCGGCGGCGGCGGCGCCGGCGGCTTTGCGCTCGCCGCGAGCGTCGCGGTGTCGGACGGCAAGGGGTCCGCCAACGCGGTCGGCGGAAACGGGACCGGCGGCGGCGCCGCCGGCGCCGTCTCGGTCACCAACGCAGGCATGGTCGAGACCTCCGGGCTTCTGTCCGACGGCGTCATCGCTCAGTCGATCGGCGGCGGCGGCGGCGACGGGGCCTTTGCGGTGGGCGGCACGCTCGCGCTGAGCGGCGACGCGACCAGCAACACCACGGGCGGCATGGGCGGCGTGGGTTCCAACGGCGGCAAGGTGACGGTCGACAGTTCCGGCATGATTTCGGTCGGCGGCGCCGGCTCGGTCGGCATTCTGGCGCAATCGGTCGGCGGCGGCGGGGGCGCGGGCGGCTTCGCCGGCGGCATCGCGATCAGCGCCGGCGGCAATGCGGTTTCGAGTACGATCGGCGGCGGAGGCGGCGGAGGCGGCAATTCCGACACGGTCATGGTGACGAACTCGGCGGCGATCACCGCCGCGGGCGACGAGGGCGTCGGCATCCTGGCGCAATCGGTCGGCGGCGGCGGCGGCAATGGCGGCTTCGCGCTGACGGGCGGGGTCTCCACGAGCGCCAAGTCCGAGGTGCAGAGCACCGGCGGAAGCGGCGCCCTTGCGGGCAACGCCGGCGCGGTCACGGTTACGAACAATGTCGGCGGCGCGATCACCACGGACGGCGCGATGGGCTATGGCGTCATCGCGCAGTCGATCGGCGGCGGCGGCGGCGCCGGCGGCTTCGCGGCCGCGGCGAACGTGAGCCTCGGCGGAGACGCGAAATCGACGGTCGGCGGC
The DNA here is from genome assembly GCA_963772555.1 of uncultured Alphaproteobacteria bacterium. Lineage (GTDB taxonomy): Bacteria > Pseudomonadota > Alphaproteobacteria > Rhizobiales > Beijerinckiaceae > Roseiarcus. Next base: position 21,174 of record CAVYXQ010000017.1, read on the forward strand.
GGCGCCGGCGGCGGCGGCGGCGCTGGCGCCGACGTCACGGTCGACAATTTCGACAAGATCAACGCGCACGGCGTCAGCAGCACGGGTATCTTCGCCCAGTCGGTCGGCGGCGGCGGCGGCGCGGGTGGATTCGCGGGCGGGCTCAGCTTTTCGAGCGGCGGCGAGGTCGACAACACTGTCGGCGGCGGAAGCGGCGGGGCGGGAAACACCGCGGGCGCGGTCACCGTCACCAATCATTCGACCGGCCTCGTCCACACGTTCGCGGCCAATTCGATCGGCATTCTGGCGCAGTCGATCGGCGGCGGCGGCGGCGCGGGCGCCTTCTCAATTTCGGCGGCAGGCGCGACCGGCGGCAATGGAATGGCGCAGAGCGTCGGCGGCACGGGCGGGACCGGCAGCGCAGGCGGCATGGTGACCGTCACCAACGACGGATTGATCGAGACGGACGGCGCGAACTCGCACGGCATCTATGCGCAGTCGGTCGGCGGAGGCGGCGGATCGGGCGGGATCGCCGTCGCGGGAACCCTGTCGAGCTCGAACGGCGCGGCCTCGTCGGTCGGCGGCGCGGGCAGCGCCGGCGGAACCGGCGGCGACGTGAAGGTGACGAACATCGGATCGATTCTCGTCAAGGGCGCGGGGTCGGTCGGCGTGTTCGCCCAATCGGTCGGCGGCGGCGGCGGCGCGGCCTCGTTCAGCGGCGCCCTGAGCATCAGCGGCGGAGACTTGAAAAACACGGTCGGCGGCGCCGGCAATGGCGGCGCGGGCGGCAACGTGACGGTGATCAGCACCGGCTCGATCACCACGCTGAGCCCGGATTCCGTCGGCGTCGTCGCGCAGTCGATCGGCGGCGGCGGCGGTTCGGGCTCGTTCTCGATTCCCTCGCAGGCCGGCGCGCTTGGCGGCTCGTTCTTGCAGATCGGCGGCGGCGGAGCGGGTACGCAAGGGGCCAACGGAACGGTCATTGTCAAGGTTTCGGGCGGGGACACCATGACAATGGGAGACCTCTCCTACGGCCTCTTGTCCCAGGCGATCGGCGGTGGCGGCGGCAACGGCGCGCTCTCCGTGCCCGACCCTCTCACGATCGGAGCGGCGGGAAGCTCGCAGATCGTCGGCGCCACCGGCGCCATCTCCGGCAACGGCAATCCGTTCAACGCGCAGAACGCCAACGTCGTGACGACGATGGGCGCCGGCTCGATCGGCTACGCCGGACAATCGATCGGCGGCGGCGGCGGAACGTCGGGCGTCACCGGCGACGTGACCTTTACGGCGGCGGGGCCCCTGTCCCTCACAGACGGCGGCTCCACCAGCGGCGGGGGGTCGGGCGGATCCGCGGTCATCGCCAATACGGCCTCCTCGATCTCCACGGGCGGCGGGGCGACCCCGGCGAGCGGCGATGCCGCGGTCGGACTGCTTGGGCAGTCGATCGGCGGGGGCGGCGGCAGCGCGATTTATGCGCTCGGCGTGGTGAGCGGCGCGGCGGGGCAGGTCTCTTTGACGCTCGGCGGCTCCGAGGGCGGAACGGACACGGGCGGGCCGCTGACCTTCACCAGCGGCGGCGAAATCTCGACATCCGGCCGGTTCGCCCCCGGGGTGGTGGCGCAGACCATCGGCGGCGGCGGCGGCTTCGGCGCGGTGACGGCGGCGAGCGGGATCAGCGCGTCGGGCGTTTCCTTCAAGCTCGGCTCGACCGGCGGCGCCGGCGGCTCTGGCGATCCGACCAACGGCTCGACATGGACGATTGGGGCGGGGTTGATCACGACGAGTGGCGTCCTGTCCGAGGCACTCGTCGCCCAGGCGATCGGCGACGGCGGCGGGATCGCCGGTTTTGTCAGCGGCGGCGCGCAAAATCCGCCGTTGTCCGCGTCGGTTCTCGGCGCCGCGGGCGGAACAGGCGCCGGATCCTCGGTCGTCCTCAAAAACCAGAGCGTCATTCACACGACGGGGGTCGGCGCGCTCGGTCTTGTGGCACAATCGATTGGCGGCGGCGGCGGACTCGCCCAGGCTTTCGGCGTCGCAGGCCCAGGCCCGGTCACTCTAGGCGCGAGCGGCGGAGCGAGCGGCAGTGGCGGCCCGGTCGACGTCGTATCCGGCGCCGCCATCACGACCAGCGGCGCCGGCGCACACGGCCTTCTGGCGCAGTCGATCGGCGGCGGCGGCGGCTTCTTCGCTGCCTTCTCGAGTTCGGGGGCATTGCTGTCGCCGAACGTCGCCGGGAGCGCAGGCTCGGGTTCGGGCGGCGATGTGACGGTCGCGATTGAAAACGTGATCCAGACGACCGGCGCAGGCGCGCATGGCGTGGTCGCCCAGTCGGTTGGCGGGGGCGGCGGCCTTGTCGGGGCGGGCGAATTCGCAACCGTCCTGCCGGCGGTCGGAAGCTACGCTGGCAGCGCGGGCGGCGCCGGCTCCGCCGGAGCCGTTAACGTCGACGTCGCCAAGGACATCGTGACGAGCGGCACGGATTCCACCGGCATCGTCACGGTCTCGACGGACCACACCGGGCGCGGCGGCGCGATTTCCGTGACGATCGGCGCGGGCGCGGACGTGGTCGGCGGCGTCGGTTCCGGGGGAACGCCCGGCCAGGGCGATGAGCCTGCAAACGCCTTGCGGCTCATCGGCGGCGCCGCCAACACGGTGACCAACAACGGCTTCCTGATCACCGGCTCGGGGATCCAGGGCTTCACCGTCGCGGGCGGTCTCGGCGACGATTCCATCCTCAACTTTGGACGGATGGATGGCTCGATCGATCTCGCCGGCGGCCAGAACGCCATCGACAACAAGCCAAGCGGCGTCTTCAATTCGGGCTCGGTCGTCTGGCTTGGGCCGCTCGCCGCCCCCCTCGATCTGCTGACGAACGAAGGGCTTTTGTCGCCGGGCGGATTCAACAACGTCTACACGACGAACATTACCGGCAATCTCCTTCAGACCGCAACGGGTGTTTATGGCGTCGACCTCGACCTTGAGCCTTCGAGCGACCGCATCAACGTCACGGGCACGGCGGCGATGTCGGGCAATGTGTTCGTCAACCTCGTCAACCCACTGACTGCGCCCGGCTTCGCCATTCCCGGCACGCACGACGAGACGATCGTGTCGGCCGCCGGCGGCGAGACGCATTCGGGTCTGACGTTGACGGCGTTCAACACGGCCGTCATCAACTATTCGCTGGTCTATCCCAACCTTACCGACATCGATCTGCAATACGTGATCGATTATTCGCCCGCCGGACTGACGCAGAACCAGCACTCGGTCGGCAACACGGTCAACCAAATCCAGACCCTGCAGATCTCGCCGGCCTTCCGGCCGATCGCGGTCAATCTGTTCTATCTGCCCAACGTGCCCACGCTCGGCGCCACGTATGATTCGCTGTCTGGCGAGGGAGTCGCGGCGTCGGAGCAGACGGCGTTCGGCGCGACCGAGTACTTCCTGTCATCCGTCAATACGCAAATGCAGCGGTGGATCGACAATGCGTGCAACGACGACACGACGGGCAAGACGCTCTATGAGCAGCCGCTGCCGACCCGCAAGGGTCAGCCGGCCCCGCCGCCCTGTGCGGCCCAGCGTACCTGGCGGATCTGGGGAACGGGATTTGGCGGCGGATCGTACTGGCCCGGCGACGCCCCAGTCGGGTCGGCTCGGGCCGATCAGCATACCTCGGGCTTCGGCGCGGGCCTCGATTACCAGATCGCGCCTTACGCCCTGCTTGGCTTTGCCGCCGGCGGCGGCTCCTCGAGCTTCGACGTGACCAACCGCGCCACGTCCGGCACGGTGGATGCGTTCCATGCGGCGTTGTACGGCGCGCTGCGCAACCAGGGGTTTTATGCGAGCGGCGTGATCTCTTACGACCAATTCAGCGATACGGAGCAGCGTTTCGCGAGCATCCCAGGCGTCGTCCTTCCGGCCTCGAACTTCGTCGGCGGCCCCTATGTGATCCCCGGCTTCAACGAGCGGCCGAAGGCGAGTTTCGACGCAGACGCGCTGAGCGGATACGGGGAAATCGGTTACCAGGCCAAGTATGGCCTGGTGTCCGCGACACCGTTCGCAGGCCTCGAGTTCGCGTCTCTCCGGACCGACGGGTTCACGGAGAACAATCAGGGCCTGCCGAGCGCCATTGGCCTCAGCTATGCGGCGAAGACCACGACCTCGCTGCCGAGCTTCCTCGGTCTCCAATTGGAGGCGAAGGGAGATCTGCCAAACCAGATGGGGCTGGACGTCTGGGCGCGCGGCGCATGGAAGCACGAGTTCGATCCCACGCGCTCGATCGAAAGCTCTTTCATCGCCGCGCCCGGGTTCGACTTCGCGATCCAGGGGGCCCAGCCGCCTCGTGACGCGTTCGTCGCCAGCGTCGGCCTCAAGCTCAACGTGACGAAGAACGCCGCGATTTTCGGCACGTTCGAGGGCCAGTTCGGCTCGGGCGCGAGTTCGGTCGGCGGTACGGGCGGCCTTGTCCTTACATGGTAGGATGCGGGTCTTGCCGAACCGGTCTCGGGGGTCAGAGTTCTTGCGCGCCATCGCCAGTGTAGGGTCCGCTCCTGTGCGCCCTCCTGCCGTACCGGAGCGACCGGGAAGGGCAGCAAGCGTCGGATAGGATCCGTCCGCCAAGCCCTTGCTGACCGCCCGCGATTTGCGCTTCCCATCCGTTCATGGGACCGACCAGAAACGCGCGCTTCGGGTCCAGGCTGTGTGAAAACGTCGGTTGGGTTAGAATCCTGATGGATTGAGTCGGGGTTCTTGACGAAGCGCTTTGTCGAGGGTGAGGACCGAACGCAAGGCGTTTTGCTCCCCGAGTTCCTTGACGACTACGTGGCTGAAGACAATCCGGTGCGGGCGATCGACGTCTTCGTCGACGAACTGGATTTGCAGGCGCTGGGGTTTGAGGGCGTCGTCCCGGAAGAGACGGGCCGTCCAGCCTACCATCCCGCGACGATGCTGAAGATCTACGTCTACGGCTACGTCAACCAGATCCAGTCGAGCCGACGTTTGGAGCGCGAAACGGCGCGAAACGGCGAGATGATGTGGCTGACGGGCCGGCTGACGCCAGATTTCAAGACGATTGTGTTGAAAAACTCGGAAATTGGGCCAACTCGAAAATCTCGTTTTCGCGCGCGTCGCGTCATCTCAGCGGATAGTCCTCACGGCAGGGCACATAGGAGCGTCGCACACGGCAAGACGGGTCGGTCCGCCGGCGAGCTTTTGACTGTTGTCGAGAGGTCGGGGCGCAGCGTTGGTGAAACGGCTCGCACGCTGCGGACATGGACGGGTGCGGACCGCTAAATCGCGATGCGCCGCCTAGCCGGAAATGACGTGAACGTCGCGCAGGAGACGGTCGCGTTTCGCGACTGCGTTTGAGCATAGCGGCGCCCGCGCCCTGGAAAGTGACATCCGGTTCCAGCATTGCGGCGGCGCAGGGGTCGCGGTCGCGACGGTCAAGGCGGAAGCCTATTGCGCAGCGAGCAACGTCGCCGTCATCAGCAGCGCCGTCGGTGTGAACCTCTCGATGAAAGCCGCGGAAATATTTACGCCACATGATCAACAAACTTGCTTCTGGCATGACAAGCGAATATCCGCGTGGCCGATGAACCCCGCGCCGGCGATCCATGACGACTGAACCGGATATCCGCCTTCTCACCTCCCCGCGCATTTTCCTGGTCGGCATGGCCGCGTTCCTGGCGCTGGTCGGCTTCGTCGTCCTCATTCTCTACAAGCAGATCGCCCTCGCCTTCAGCGCCAATCCGGGACTGAACGGGCTCATTCTCGGCGTTCTCGCCATCGGCTCGCTGTTCGCCTTCCGCCAGGTCATCCGTCTCTTTCGCGAGATCGCCTGGGTCAATTCGCTGACCGCGGCGCGGACCGGAAAGGCGCCGCCGACGCCGATGCTGCTCGCGCCGATGGCGGCGATGCTGAACGCCGGCGCCGGGGCGCGCGGCTTGTCGACCGTCACCACTCGCGCCATCCTCAATTCGATCGCCACCCGCCTCGACGAGGGGCGCGAACTCAACCGATACCTGGTCGGGCTTCTTGTGTTCCTCGGCCTCTTGGGTACATTCTGGGGCCTGCTCGAGACTGTGCATTCGATCAGCGGCGTGATCGACAGCATGAAGACGGGCTCCGACACGGCGACGATGTTCGACGATCTGAAGGCCGGCCTCTCATCCCCGATCGCGGGCATGAGCGTCTCGTTCACCTCTTCGCTCTTCGGTCTCGCGAGCTCGCTGGTCCTCGGCTTTCTCGATCTTCAGGCGGGACAGGCGCAGAACCGCTTCTATTCCGAGTTCGAGGAGTTCCTGGCGAGCCATGTCGAGACGACGCCGGCGATCGAGCCGGCGCCGGAGCCGGCGGTCATCGTGCAGGGGCAGCCGGCCATTGAGCATCAGCGCAACGCCGCGGCGATCGCAACGCTGGCCGAGGGCATCCAGGCGCTGGTCGGGCACATGAGATCCGAGCAGCAGCAGATCCGCGACTGGGTCGATGTGCAGGCCGCGCAGCAGGAGGACATCGGCAAGCTGCTCCGCCGGCTGCTCGAGGAACTGGGCACGCGCTGACGCGCAGTTGTGGGCGCGGTCATCGATCGCGCGTGGCCGCGCTCGCCGAGCGCGGCTACAAGTTGCCGTTGTAGGCGCGGTCGCCGACCGCGCATGGCCGCGGTCATCGACCGCGGCTACAGGTTACCATTGCAGGAGTTGTTGGCTGATGGCGCTGTCGCGCGGACGCCGGTACGAGCCGGTCAACTACTGGCCGGGCTTCGTCGACGCCTTGTCGACGATGCTGCTCGTCATCATCTTCCTGCTCTCGGTTTTCATGCTGGCGCAGTTTTTCCTGTCGCGCGAGGTGACGGGCAAGGACGCGGCCCTTGCCAGGCTCGATCGGCAGATCGAGGAACTGACCAATCTGCTGGCGTTGGAGCGCACGCAAAAGGGCGCCGACGAGAGCAAGATCGCCATGTTGAGCGCGACGCTCGACGCCGCCAGCAAGGAGACGCAAAGGCTCAAGGACGCCGCGGCTCAGGGCGCTGTCGCCGCGGACGCCGCCGGCCGGGCGGCCGCCGCCACGAGCGCGCTCGACCAGCAGAAGGACATTTCCGCCCGTGCGCTGGCGCAGGTCGACGTGCTCAACCAGCAGATCGCCGCGCTTCGCCGGCAGCTCGCGGCGATCGAGGACGCGCTCTCGGCCTCGGAAGCCGCGAACAAGGAATTGCAGTCGAAGATCGCCGATCTCGGGTCGCGGCTCAATGTCGCGCTGGCGCAGAAGGTGCAGGAGCTCAACCGCTATCGCTCCGACTTCTTCGGCCGGCTGCGGCAGATCCTGGGATCGCGCCCCGATATTCATGTGGTCGGCGACCGGTTCGTGTTCCAGTCCTCGGTTCTGTTCGACGTTGGCAAGGCGGACCTCAGCCCGGAGGGCAAGCAGTCGCTCGATTCGCTGGCGGCCGCGATCCTCGATCTCGAGCGCGAAATCCCGCCGGACATCCCCTGGATCCTGCGCGTCGACGGCCATACCGATAGTACGCCGTTGAGCGGCGGCGGCCAGTTCAAGTCGAACTGGGAGCTGTCGGCCGCGCGCGCGGTCTCGGTTGTGCAATATCTCATCTCCAAGGGCGTCGAGCCGGACCGGCTGGCGGCCGCCGGCTTCGGCGAATTCCAGCCGATCGACAAGGGAACCGACGAAGAATCGCTCGCCAAGAACCGCCGGATCGAACTGAAGCTGACTGAGCGGTGAGCGCCTCGACGCGCCTCATCCGTCCTTTCGTCGAATCCGATCTCCAGGCGCTGATCGAGCTTTGGGTCGCCGCCTGGAAGGAGACCGGCTTCGCCATTGATTTCGACGCGCGCCGTGCCTGGCTCGAGAGCCGCCTGAGCGCGCTCAGCGCGCACGGCGGGCTGATCGCGGTCGGCCTCGACGGGGGCGGGCGAGCGGCCGGCTTCGTCGCCCTCGATCCGAGGACCGGATATCTCGATCAGCTTTGCGTCGCTCCTTCCGAGCGCGGTTCCGGTCTCGCCGACGCGCTCCTCAACGAGGCCAAGCGGCGTTCGCCGGGCGGCGTCGAACTCGAGGTGAACGAGGGCAACGGGCGAGCGCGGCGCTTCTACGAACGCGAGGGCTTTGCGGTCGTCGGGAGAAGCGTCAATCCGGCCTCGGGGCTGCCGACGCTGAAGTTGCGCTGGGCGGCGGATTGATCCCGGCTCTCGCGCCGATCCTGAGCTTTGCCGCGCGGTTGCCATCGCCGCGGTTGTTGGCTATCGCCTTGCCCACCGCGGCGCCGGTTCAACGCCCGTCCGAGGCGAAACGCGCCGCCTTCTTTCAGGGAGGAAGAGGATGCGTCATAGTCTCGCTCTGTCGCTGGCCGGGGTCGCGCTTTCGGCGCTGGCCGGCGCCGCCCATGCCGACGACATCACGATCGCCGTCGCCGGGCCGATGACCGGGCCGGTCGCCTCGATCGGCGACCAGATGAAGCGCGGGGCGGAAGCCGCCGCCGCGGCGATCAACGACTCCGGCGGCGTCAACGGCCGCAAGATCAAGATCGTCGTCGAGGACGACGCCTGCGATCCGAAGCAGGCCGTCGCGGTCGCCAATCTCATCGTCGGGCAGCAGATCAAGTTCGTCGACGGCCATGCCTGCTCGGGGTCGTCGATCCCGGCTGCCGACATCTACAACGAGAACGACATCCTGATGATGAGCCCCGCCTCGTCGAACCCGGTCCTCACCGAGAAGGGATATCCGACGATCATGCGCCTTTACGGCCGCGACGACGCCCAGGGCGCCTTCATCGGCCCGTGGATCGCCGAAAAGTACAAGGGCAAGAAGATCGCCATCCTGCACGACAAGTCGGCTTACGGCAAAGGCCTGGCCACCGTCGTCAAGGACAAGCTGAACGCCGCCGGCGTCAACGAGGTCCTGTTCGAGGGCATCAATGCCGGCGAGAAGGACTATAACGCCATCATCACCAAGCTGAAGACCGCCGGCGTCGACTTCGTCTATTTCGGCGGCTACCACCCGGAGGCCGGGCTGATCCTGAGGCAGGCGGCCGACCAGGGCTATAAGCCGCAGCTGATGACGGGCGACAGCATCGCCACCACCGAGTTCTGGCAGATTTCCGGGCCGGCGGGCGAAGGGACGCTCTTCACCTTCCCGACCGACCCGCGCCGCTCGCCGAACGCCGCGCACGCGCTCGAGCAGTTCAAGGCGCAGGGCTACGATCCGGAAGGCTTCACCCTCTTCAGCTACGGCGTCATCCAGGCGATCGCCGACGGCATCAAGAAGGCCGGCTCGGACGATCCGAAGGCCGTCGCCAAGGCGCTCGAGAGCGGCGAACCGGTCCCCACAGTCATGGGCGATGTCAAGTTCGACGCTAAGGGCGACATCAAGGACCCGCGCTACGACATCAACCAGTGGAAGGAAGGCAAGTACGCGCCGATCGCCCAGTAGGCGTCGGGCGGTTTCTTCAGGACGCCGCGGCTCGCCAGGGCCGTGTCTCGCGGCGACGGACAGTCGAAGCCCGAGCGCCCTCAGGACCTTGGCGACGGTCGCGGACTCCGGATCGCCGTCCACGCGGGCCGCCCGCAATTAGGGCTGCAAGTGCGCGTGGGGAAACGATCAATCGCGGTTTAAACGGCGAGCAATATAGAGATGCGTTTCATAATCCAGAGTGAGTTCTCCGCCCTGATCGTCAATTGCCTTGGCAATTTGAGCTCTCTCCACCCTCTCGGGGTCTTCACGATCGGCCCTGTGAACGCCCCCGGTAGTGGTCAAACCATATGGGCAGATCTTCATCTCGCCCGGCGGCTTGGCGCACGGATGCCAGACCCCGCCTTTTAGCCGCGAGAGCGCCGGAACCTCATGCGCTGAAATCCGGCCTCAGCCCACTGCCAACAAATTCGTAGATGCGGCTCGGCAGCGGCTGGTAAGTTCGTTAATTTTGTGTTTACGTTGCGGCGGTCTTCGAGCGAACCTGAGGCGCAGGAGCGACGCCGCTGCGACAGGCTTTTGTCTTTTGCGCGATTACTTTCGGCATGAGCTTCGGCGCATCGGCGACGGAGCTTGGGTTGGCCTCCTATTATGGCGCAGCTGGATTGACCGCAGCGCATCGCAGCCTGCCGATGGGAACGCGGGTCAAAGTCCTCAACCTTGATAATGGCCGCTCCGTGATCCTGAGGATCATGGATCGGGGGCCGTTCATACGGGGACGCGTCATCGATGTTTCGACTGCCGCCGCCCAGGCGCTCGGCTTCCGGGACGCGGGATTGGCGCACGTGAAGATCGACGCCGTCTCGCCGGAAAGTCGCGAGCCCGAGCCTCGCCCTGAGCCGCAATCGGCGACTCTCGAAGTCTCGTCCTATGAGATTTGCCGATACGGCGCCGAGCGCCTGCAACATCAGCAAGGCGACTGGCTCGTCGGAGAAGACGCGGCGATGCGCAGCGACACGGGGTGCGAAAATTTGCGGTCGCAGCACTTCGGCCTGGCTGACAGATCGGAGGACCCCGCGCCCTTCGCGGCCCGCGGAGGGGCATTCTTGACCGGAGTGGAAGCCGCTATCAGCATCCCGGTGACCGCCATCGCCGAGGCGGAAGCCGCGAGCATTTCCGTGGGCGCCTTGCCCCCCGTTCCCGAGAGCGAAGCGCCTCCGGTCCGCCTGGCGACCGGTTGCGGCGCCGGTTGCTAGACTAGCGCCGTTTCAAGAATCCGCCGTCGCATCCGTAACTGTCCTCCGGCAAGCCGGGAGCTTGAGGATGAACCCGCTTCGTCGGGGGCCGCTTTCTCGCGCTCTTCGCCCGTTCATCGTATCTATCTCGAAGGGCAGCAACGGGTCCCGGAAGCCGAAATTCAAACTGACCCGCCACGCGGCGCCGTCATTGCGACCCGTCGAGCTGTCGCGACAGGGCGTCCATATTTCGCGCGCCGAGGCCGATCGTCAAATGTCTTGCCAGAAGAGAAGGGGAGGACCCCAGCCCTCCGCCCGCGATGGTTCCTTGATGCGGGTCGCCTTGCGCGCTCAAGGAAGGCCCATTCGCGGCTCGGCTTACCGAACCGCGACGAAGGGCGCGATCACTATTTTTTTTTCAAGTAACCGCCAAGCTCCCCGGCTCCCTCATGGATTGGAGGGTTGCGCAACCACCGCCTCGTCCTGAGGAGCGCCGCAGGCGCGTCTCGAAGGACAATTCCAGGATCCGCCATCTTTGAGCAGGCGTTGGCTCGGGCGCTTCGGCGCCTTCTGGAGCATCCTTCGAGACGCCCGCTTCGCGGGCTCCTCGGGATGAGTTCTCATTCGTTTGCGCGCACCTTGAAGGATGAAACGGGCTATGGTGCTGGGGGCCGGTGGAGAGGTCGCTTACCCCTTGGTGTTTTGAGCCCGAGGATGAGTTTGATCGGACGGTCCAGGCGTACTTTGGATTGTCGCCACGGCGAGGCGGTTCTGACCGTCGCGCCCGGAGCCCGTAGGAGAGAGTACCGGTTTTCTGGTTCGTCGCGCCGGCCGCCTTGTCTTGCGAGGGAGCGCGATGGAGACGTTGCATCGACGATGCGCGGGATTGGACGTGCATCAGAAGGAGATCGTGGCCTGTCGGCGGATTGTGGCCGGCCGAAAGGTTCGATCGGAGTTGGCGCGGTTTGCGACCACGACGCAGGGCGTTTTGGCGCTGTCGGCGTGGCTGGCCGAGGCCAGGATCACGCACGTGGCGATGGAGGCGACGGGCGTCTATTGGAAGCCGGTCTGGCACGTGCTGTGCCACGACTTCAGCCTGGTTCTCGCCAACGCCTCGCACATCCGCAACGTGCCGGGCCGCAAGAGCGACGCCAACGACGCGACCTGGATCGCCGACCTTCTCGCCCACGGGCTGATCCGCGCCAGTTTCGTGCCGCCGCAGCCGATCCAGGACCTGCGCGACCTGATCCGCACGCGGCGCGAGCTGACGCGCGAGATCGTCCGTCACACCCAGCGCATTCAGGCGACGCTGGAGGAGGCCAACATCAAGCTGGCCTCGGTCATTTCCGACATCCTGGGCTGGAGCGGCCGGCGCATCCTGAAGGCGATCGTGTCGGGCCAGAGCGACCCGCGGCGGCTGGCCGAACTCGGCCATCCCCGGCTCGCCTGCACGCGCGAGGAACTCGCCGCCGCGTTGGAAGGACGCTTGCGCGACCATCATCGCTTCCTGATCGATCAGCATCTCAAGACGATCGAACAGATCGAAGCCACGATCGCGGAGTTCGACGCGCGGCTCGAGGCCGCGCTTGCGCCCTTTCGCGACGACGCCGAGCGGCTGAAGCATGTTCCCGGCGTCAACGACAACGTCGCCCAAACCGTAATCTCCGAGATCGGCGTCGATATGAAGGCCTTCCCCACGGCCGATCATCTGCTCTCCTGGGCCGGCATGTGTCCGCGGCTCGACGAAAGCGCCGGCCGAAAGCGCTCGAGGCGCCTGCGCAAGGGCGCGCCCTGGCTGAAACCCGTACTCGTGCAAGCCGCCCTGGCGGCGACGAAGGTGAAAAATTCCAGCCTCAGGGCGCGATATTTCAACCTCAAGCCGCGCCTCGGCCACAAGAAGGCGATCATCGCCGTCGCAGCCGCGATGCTGCGCATCATCTACCATATGCTCAACGACGGAACCTTCTACCAAGACCTCGGACCCGACTACCGTCGACCTCGAAACCCGGAGCGCACCGCCCGAAACCTCGCCAATCGAATCCGCTCCCTCGGCTTCGACGTCGAAATCAAAAAGGCCGCATGACCTCCATGTTTCAGGAGAGGGCGGCGGAGTTCAACGCAATTTTGGCTGGGAGCTTTGGACTTACTTTTTTCCTTTCATTCGCCCGTAACCGTTTGATAAGTCCCAATTCCGGGTAAGGAATTGCAATTTTTGGCAGGGAATTGCAGCCGATTGCAAGCCGTTGGCAGCTCGATTGCAGCCTTCGGCAGCTTTCCGAAAGCAATGGAAGCGACCGCGCGGGGGGGGTCACGTCCGAGCGGACATCCTCCCCGAAAAGCTGGCTGGGCGGGCGCTGGTCCATTCGGGCGCCGAACTCAAGTCCCGCCCACCCTTCTGTCCGCCGGCGCTCGTCTCAGGTCGGTTGCGCTCGTCGCCACGGAACCGGCCGGCGGTCGCGGAAGAAGCCGCCGGTCGGCCCGCCGTCGGGGAGCCTCGCCGCCCAGACAATTCCCGCGGCGTCCTCCAGAACGGGGCGGCCGCCGGCTGCCGTGCCCAGAACTTCGCAATGCCTCGCTATCGTTCGCCCGGCCGATCGGCTATCGCGGCGGTTCTGGAGCCTGAGAGAACGATGGCGCACGACGATCACCGGGGCTCGTGGCTGACCTGGGCCGCGCCTGTCGCGGCCCTGGCTGTGTCGGGCCTAGAGCATCTTCATTTGCTGCATGCAGACAACGCCGTCGTCCTGATTGTCGCGGCCCTGCTCCTGCTCGGCTCGGTTTTCGCCGCCGTGCATCACGCAGAGGTGGTGGCGCTGAAGGTCGGCGAGCCCTTCGGCTCGGTCGTGCTTGCGCTCGCGGTCACCGCGATCGAAGCCTCGCTGATCGTCGCGGCCATGTTGACGGCCGGCGCGCAGGAAAACGCCCTCGCCCGCGACACGGTGTTTTCGGCCGTGCTGATCGTGCTCAACGGCATCGTCGGCCTCTGTCTGCTCGTCGGCGGCGTGCGCCACCACGAGCAGGCCTTTCGCGTCGAAGGCGCGGCGACGGCGTTGAGCGTGCTGGCCACGCTCGCGATCCTGACGCTGGTCCTGCCGAACTACACCCTGGCCAAGCTCGGGCCGCAATATTCGCCAACGCAGCTCATCTTCATCGGCGCCCTGTCGCTGATCCTTTATGGCGTCTTCGTCTTCGTTCAGTCGGTGCGGCATCGGGATTATTTTCTGGTCGAGGACGCCAACGGCTTCCAGGAAGGACCGGCGCCGCCCTCGGGCGCCGTGACCGCCGTGAGCGTCGTTCTTTTGCTCATTTCGCTCGCCGCCGTGGTGCTGCTCGCCGAAGCCCTGTCGGCGGCGCTCGAGCAGGCGATCGCCGCCGTCGGCCTGCCCGCCTCCTTCCTCGGCGTCGTCATCGCGGCGCTCGTCCTCTTGCCCGAAAGCGCCGCCGCGCTGAAAGCCGCCTACGCCAATCGCGTCCAGACAAGCCTCAATCTCGCGCTCGGCTCGGCGCTCGCCACCATCGGGCTGACCATTCCGGTCGTCGGCGCCGTTTCGCTCTATCTGGGGCAGGAACTGACGCTCGGCCTCGACGCGGAAGGCACGGCCCTCCTGCTTCTCACGCTGTTCGTCAGCACGCTCACGCTGGCGACCGGTCGGGCGACGATCCTGCAGGGCGCGGTGCATCTCGTCATCTTCGGCGCCTTCCTCCTGCTCGCCGCGGTTCCGTGAAGCGGCTGGGGCGAGCGCAGCTTTTCAAGGAGAGAGTCCCGTGCCAGCCCTAAACCGACGAGCGTTTCTCATAAGCCTGTCCGCTGTCGCGTCCGTCCGCGGCGCGGCGGCCAACCCGCCCTCGAACGACGCGCTCGGGCGCGGCGCCTCGGCGATCGCGGCGATCGAGCGGCAGGCGGGCGGCCGCCTCGGCGTCGCGGTCCTCGACGCGGGCAGCGAGGCGAGGCTCCTCTATCGCGCCGGCGAGCGTTTCCCGATGTGCAGCACATTCAAGGTTCTGGCCTGCGCGGCGACGCTGAAGCGCGTCGACGAGGGAAAGGAGCGGCTCGACCGCAGGGTCGCCTATGGCCCGGCCGACCTCCTCGAATACGCGCCGGTCACGAAAGCGCATGTCGCAGAGGGCGGCATGAGCCTCGCCGACCTTTGCGCCGCGGCGATCGACTGGAGCGACAACACCGCCGGCAATCTGATCCTCGCAGGCATCGGCGGCCCTTCGGGCTTCACCGCCTTCGCGCGCACGCTCGGCGACGCCGAGACCCGGCTCGACCGCAACGAGCCGAGCCTCAACCAATCGGCGCCGGGCGACGAGCGCGACACGACGACGCCGCTCGCGATGGCCGAGGATCTCAGAGCCGTGCTCATCGGCGACGTCCTCTCCCCGGCCTCGCGTCGGCGGCTGGAGGCGTGGCTGGCCAGCGACAAGGTCGGCGACAAGCGGCTGCGCGCCGGGCTTCCGCTGTCATGGGCGATCGGCGACAAGACCGGCAGCGGCGATCACGGAACGGCCAACACGATCGCCATCCTCCGCCCGCCGGGGCGCGCGCCGCTGCTTGCCGCTGTCTATTACTCAGGCTCGGACGCCCCGATGGACGCGCGCAATGAGGTTCACAAGCAAGTCGCCGGCGTCATCGTGGAGACGTTTGCCTCATGACGCCGCCCGCTTCATGAGCGCCCTCTCCCGAATCTCGGCCAGGGTGGTCGACGGCGCGATCGCTTCCGGATCGATCTTGACGTGGACGATGGCCGGCAGCCGGGACGCGAGCGCGCGTTCGAACGCCGGCAGGAACTCCGAGGTCTCCTCCACGGTCTCGCCGTGGCCGCCGAAGGCGCGGGCGTAGGCGGCGAAGTCCGGATTGCGCAATTGCGTGCCGATGATCCGGCCCGGAAATTCTCGCTCCTGATGCATGCGGATGGTGCCGTAGACGCCATTGTCGATCAGCACCACGACGACCGGCAAATCATATTTGACGGCGGTCGCGAACTCCTGCCCGTTCATCAGAAAATCGCCGTCGCCGGCGAAACAGACGACGGTCCGGCCCGGGAAGACCCGGGCCGCGCCGATCGCCGCCGGCAGGCCGAAGCCCATCGACCCGGAGGTGGGCCCGAGCTGCTGCTCGATCCGGCGGAAGCGCAGAAACCTCCCGACCCAGATGGCGAAGTTGCCGGCGCCGGTGGTGAAAATGGCGTCCGGAACGCGACGCCGCAGGGCGAGCATGACTTCGCCGATCTGCACCCGTCCGGGATTGGCCGGCGCCTCGTCGCTCCAGGCGAGATAGTCGGCGCGGGCCTGACGGGTCTCGTTCGACCACGGAATGGCCGCAGGCGGCTCGAACTCCTTCCAGCGCAGCTGAGAACTCCGGCGGCGTCGCGATGATGCCGAGCGTTGGCGCATAGTTGCGGCCGATCTCGCGCGGATCGGCGTGGACATGGACGAGGCGTTGCCGCGGCGCCGGAATCGCAAACAGGGTGTAGCCCTGCGCCGCCGCCTCGGACATGCGGCCGCCAACGAGCAGAACGACATCGGCGCTCTCGATGCGCGCCCTCAGCTTCGGATTGGCCGAGAGACCGATTTCGCCGGCGTAAGTCGGGCGCTCGCCGTCGAAGACGCTCGCGCGCCGAAACGAGCCGGCCACGGGCAGGTCGAACCGTTCGGCGAAGCGGGCGAAGGCCTTGCTCGCCCGCTCCGTCCAGCCGCCACCGCCGAGGATGGCGATCGGCCGCTCGGCGCCCCAGAGCATCTTCTGCAGTTCCGCCATCTGCGTCTGGCCGGGCCAGATCGGCACGGCGGCGGCGCGCGGCGCGTCGGCCGTCTCGGCCGCCTCGGTCAGCATGTCCTCGGGCAGCGCGATCACCACCGGTCCCGGCCGGCCCTGCATGGCGATATGAAACGCCCGCTGAATGACCTCCGGGATTTGCGCCGCGTTGTCGATCTGGGTCGTCCATTTGGCGATCGAGCCGAAAAAAGCCCGGTAGTCCATCTCCTGAAAGGCCCCCCGACCGAGCATCGCCCTCTCGACCTGGCCGACGAACAGGATCATCGGCGCGGAATCATGCTCGGCGATATGGACGCCATGCGCGGCGTTGGTTGCGCCCGGGCCGCGGGTGACGAAGCAGATTCCCGGCCGGCCGGTCAGCCGGCCTTCGGTCAGCGCCATCATCGCCGCCCCGGCTTCCTGGCGGCAGACCGTCACCTCGATCGCCGAATCGTAGAGCGCGTCGAGCGCCGCGAGATAGGACTCGCCGGGGACGCAATAGACGCGCTCGACGCCCTGAACGACAAGCTGATCGATGAGAATCCGCCCGCCGGCGCGGGGGCTTAAGTCGACCATGGCGAAGCGGTTCCTGCGAAAGCGGCTCGATCGCCCCTCTTAGCGGCGAGCGCGACCGCCGGCAACGATTCGGGCAGGCGCGGGACCTGTCCCCGCAACCCCATGTCGCACGTTCCCGCCTTGCGTCCCGTCGTCCTTGTCGCCATTCTCCGGCTTATGGCTGCTCCCGCGGACCGTCCCGTCGAAGCCGGCGCCCTGGCGAATCTGAACGCCCGGTCGCGGGAGATATTTCGCCGGATCGTCGAATCTTATCTGTCGACCGGCGAACCCGTGGGTTCCCGGCACCTCTCGCGTATGCTGCCGATCTCGCTGTCTCCCGCCTCGGTCCGCAATGTCATGCAGGATCTCGAGGAGCTCGGCCTGATCTATGCGCCGCACGCGAGCGCAGGACGTCTTCCGACCCAGCTCGGCCTCAGGTTCTTCGTCGACGCGCTGCTGGAGTTCGGCGACCTCGGCCGCGAGGATCGCGCGCGGATCGACAGCCAGGTGCGCGCCGCCGCCGAGGACGGGGGTTTCGAGGGAGCGCTCGCCGAGACGACGAGCGTCCTCTCCGATCTCACCCGAGGCGCCGGGGTCGTGCTGACCAGCAAGAGCGATCTCCGGCTCAAGCACATCGAGTTTCTGCGGCTGGAGCCGGACAGGGCGCTTGCCGTGCTCGTCGCCGAGGACGGCTCGATCGAGAACCGCGTCATCGTCACGCCCGAGGGCCTGCCGACCTCGGCGCTGCAGGAGGCGAGTAACTTTCTCAACGCTCGGGTGCGCGGCCGAACCCTCTCGGAGGCGACAGGCGAGATCGAAACCGAGCGGCGCCAGGCGCGTCAGGAACTCGACGCGATCGCCGCCCGGCTGGTCGACGCGGGCCTCGCATCCTGGTCGGGAGCCTCGGAGGCGCGCGAACAGCTCATCGTTCGCGGGCAGGCCAATCTGCTCGGCGGCCTTCGCGCCGCGGAAGATCTCGAGCGCATCCGAACCCTGTTTGCCGACCTAGAGACCAAGACGGACGTCATCGACCTGCTGCATCGGGCCGAAAGCGGCGACGGGGTCAAGATTTTCATCGGTTCGGAGAATAGGCTATTTTCGCTGTCCGGCTCGTCCATGATCGCGGCGCCCCTGCGAACGGGCGACCATCGCATCGCCGGCGTGCTCGGCGTCATTGGACCGACAAGACTGAATTACGGCCGCATCGTTCCGATGGTGGAATACGCGGCGCAGGTTCTCGGCGAACTGAAACGATCCCGTTAGCTCGGCGCGGAGCAACGGGCCTTGTTGAGGGAGGATAGCGATGTCGAATGTCGAAGCGTCTCGGCATAGCCTCGGCGTAGCCGTCGAAGGACTGCGAGGGAAATGGGCGTCGATCGCCGCCTTCGGCGTTCTCCTCGTCATTCTGGGATGCGCGGCGCTGTTCTTTTCGCTGATCGCCACCGTCGCCGCCGTTACGCTGAACGGCGTTCTTTTCCTCATCGGCGGCACGGCTGAAATCGGCATTGGTATGCATTCGCGGGATTGGCGCCAGTTCTTTCTCTGGGTGATCGGCGGATTTCTCTATCTCGCCGCTGGGGTGCTTTGCATCGTCAACCCAATCCTCGCCTCGGTGGTGCTGACGCTCCTGCTCGGCGCAGCCCTGATCGCCGCGGGCCTGGTCCGCGCCTATCTGGCGACGCAACTTCCGCCCGGCCAGCCTCGAGCTCTCGTCTTCGTCGCCGCCGCGGTGACGATTTTGCTCGGATTGATCATCGTCACTCACTGGCCGCTCGACAGCGTTTACGTTTTGGGAACGCTGCTCGGCGTCGACCTCCTGTTTCACGGGGTCGGCTGGGTCAGCTTTGGTATTGGCCTGCAGCCGCGGGGCTGATGGTTTTTGGCGTCATTAAGGGAGCAGACGATGACAAAATGGGTGTACTCCTTCAGCGCGGAGCGCGCCGAAGGGAGGGGGGAGATGAAGAACCTGCTCGGCGGCAAGGGCGCGAACCTGCACGAAATGGCCTCGCTCGGCCTGCCGGTGCCGCCAGGGTTCACCATTACGACCGAAGTGTGCACCTATTTCTACGCCAATGGGAAGTCCTTCCCGCCCGATCTTGCGGCGCAGGTCGACGCGGCCGTCGCTGAGGTCGAGCGGCAGACGGGGCGCGTCTTCGGCGACGCGGCCAATCCGCTGCTGCTTTCGGTGCGTTCGGGCGCGCGAGCCTCGATGCCGGGCATGATGGACACCGTCCTCAACCTCGGCCTCAACGACGCCTCCGTCGAGACGGTGGCCAAGTCGTCCGGCGACGAGCGTTTCGCCTTCGACAGCTATCGCCGCTTCATCCAGATGTATTCGCACGTTGTGCTCGACGTCGACGATCACGAGTTCGAGGACATCCTCGAGCGATACAAGGACGGCAAGGGCTACACGCTCGACACCGACCTCAACGCGAAGGACTGGCGCGCGGTCATCGTCGAATACAAGGCCAAGGTCGCCGAGGCGACGGGCAAGCCCTTCCCGCATGAGCCGAAGGATCAGCTTTGGGGCTCCATCGGCGCCGTCTTCTCGTCGTGGATGAACCAGCGCGCGATCACTTATCGCCGGCTCAACAACATTCCCGCCGAATGGGGAACCGCCGTCAACGTGCAGGCGATGGTGTTCGGCAACATGGGCGAGACGTCGGCGACCGGCGTCGCCTTCACCCGCAACCCGTCGACCGGCGCGAACGATCTTTACGGCGAGTTTCTTGTCAACGCACAAGGCGAGGACGTGGTCGCGGGCATCCGCACGCCGCAGAACATCACCGAGGCCGCGCGAAGGGCGGCCAGCTCGGATAAGCCATCGCTCGAAGCGCTGATGCCGGAGGCGTTCAAGCAGTTCGCCGCCAACGCGAAGCTGCTCGAGAAGCATTACCGCGACATGCAGGACCTCGAGTTCACGATCGAGCGCGGCAGGCTCTGGATGCTGCAGACCCGCAACGGCAAGCGCACCGCGCGCGCGGCGCTGCGCGTGGCGGTGGAGATGGCCAACGAAGGCCTGATCTCGCGCGAGGACGCGATCACGCGGGTCGAGCCGGGCGCGCTCGACCAGATGCTGCATCCGACCCTCGATCCCAAAGTGAAGCCCGCGCCGATTGCGACGGGCCTTCCCGCGTCGCCAGGCGCGGCGAGCGGCGAGATCGTGTTCTCGGCCGAAGATGCGGAGGCGGCGCGCCAGGCGGGACGGAAGACGATCCTGGTGCGCGTCGAGACGAGCCCGGAGGACATTCAAGGCATGTACGCCGCCGAAGGCATCGTCACGACGCGCGGCGGCATGACCTCGCACGCAGCGGTGGTCGCGCGCGGCATGGGCAAGCCCTGCGTCTCCGGCGCGGGCACGATCCGCATCGACTATGCCGCGCAGACCATGACCGCGGGCAGCGTCACCTTGAAGAGGGGCGACATCCTCACCATCGACGGCGGCGCCGGCCAGGTCATGCAGGGCGCCGTGCCGATGGTGCGGCCGGAGCTCACGGGCGATTTCGCCACCCTCATGGGCTGGGCCGACGAGGTCCGGCGGATGAAGGTGCGCGCCAACGCCGAAACGCCGGCCGACGCGCGCCAGGCTCGGAAGTTCGGCGCGGAAGGCATCGGCCTCTGCCGCACCGAACACATGTTCTTCGAGGGCGAGCGCATCGTCGCGATGCGCGAAATGATCCTGGCCGAAACCGAGGAGGGACGGCGCGCGGCGCTCGCCAAGCTCCTGCCGATGCAGCGCCAGGATTTCGCCGATCTCTTCGAGATCATGACCGGCCTGCCGGTCACCATCCGGCTGCTCGATCCGCCGCTGCATGAGTTCCTGCCGAAGACCAACGAGGAGATCGACGAAGTCTCCAAAGCGATGGGGGTCGGCGTCGACAAGCTGCGCAGGCGCGCCGCGGAGCTGCACGAAGAAAATCCCATGCTCGGCTTCCGCGGCATTCGGCTCGCGGTCCGCTATCCGGAAATCGCCGAGATGCAGGCGCGCGCCATCTTCGAAGGCGCCGTTCAGGCCGGCCGCAAGACTGGAACGCCGATCACCGCAGAAATCATGCTGCCGGTCATCTTCGGGCGCCCCGAGTTCGACTTGGTCAAGCCAATCATCGTCGCGGCCGCGGAGGCGGTCGCCAAAGAGACGGGCGTCAAGGTGCCCTATCATGTTGGAACCATGATCGAGCTGCCGCGCGCGGCGCTGCGGGCCGGGGAGATCGCGGAGAGCGCCGAATTTTTCTCCTTCGGCACCAACGACCTGACCCAGACCACGCTCGGCATCTCGCGCGACGACGCCGCCTCGTTCCTCGGGATCTACACGGCGAAGGCGCTCCTGCCCGCCGACCCTTTCATGACCCTCGACACGGTCGGTGTCGGCGAACTCATCAAGATCGCCTGCGAGCGCGGCAAGGCGGCGCGGCCCGACCTCAAGCTCGGTATCTGCGGCGAGCATGGCGGCGATCCCGCCTCGATCGCCTTCTGCGAAACCGTGCATCTCGACTATGTCTCATGCTCGCCCTTCCGCATCCCGATCGCGCGCCTCGCCGCGGCGCAGGCTGCCCTGGGACGAAAGGCGCATTCGACGGCGTGAGGGCGCGAAGAAGCAGAACCGTCATTACGAGCGACGCGACGCAATCCAGGAGATTGTAATTGCGGCGGTTGTTCTGGATCGCGCGCCGCTCTGACGGAGGCAACGCTCTACTGCGCGGGGCCTGTCGCTGCTTCCGTGCGACTGACCGCTTACCCCTCCGGCGCCCCGGCTGTGCGCAGGCCGTCGACGTGGCGCCCCCGATCGGCGTGACGACGCTTTCAATGACCGGGAGCGCGAGGGCCCACGACATAGTCAGAACGCTTTCGGCAGCGCAGCCTGCTTTAAGACTTCGTTCGCTGTGTGCCTACTTCCAGTGGTTTTGGTCCAACCGGCCCGCCTCAGAATGCGGATGATCTCGTCGTAAAAGTCGCGCGCCATTCACGCGACAGCGAGTTCACGCCGCATCACGATCTGAACTTTGTAGGGGGGCAGCGTGGCAGGCACGTTTGCCGCGATGACCTCCGGCGCCAGCGAGCGGACGAGATCGACCAATTCCTCAAATGTCCCGGCTTCGACGACGAAGCCCGGAATATCGGACTCCGTCGTGTACACCTCGGCGTCTGGAGCCCAATCGGCGGTCACGGTGAACATTTCGGCATGCAGAATCTTATCAATGCGTCGCGCGACGCGCAAATTCTTGCGCGCCCGCCTCGTCCTCGCCCGTGCGGCGCGAGTAGCCGACGACGGCGACGGCGAGGCTCGCGGCAAGGCGGCTGGCGGTCATTGTTCGGGGACTCCGGCCTTGCGCAGGCCGTCGAGAATTTCCTCAGTCTGGGCCAGATACGTCGGGTCATCGCTCATCGCTGTCCAGGCGGCATGGGCGCGCGAGACGGAGAAGACCGGATTGAGCGCGAGACCGGCTCTGACGGCGGAATGCGCCTCGTCAAGTCGACCGAGCTGCGCGAGGGCGGCGGCCGACCGGAAAAATGCTGGCGGATAATTTCGGTTGGGCTCGATCGCCTGTCGAAACCACGCGGCCGCCTCTTGGTAAAGGCCGAGGTTGATTTTCGCGAAGCCCGCGATGTACATCCAGGTGTAAGCCAACGTATCGCGCGGACTGAGGCGCAGCGCGTCGCCAATGTGAGCCTCTGTTTCTTCGGCGCGGCCGATGAAAATCTTGCCGAATCCGATAAGGGAATGGGCAAGGGCGAGATTTCGATCGAGCGCCAACGCATGTTCGCACTCGGCGATGCCCTCTGCCGCGCGCTTGGTGAAAATCTCGACCATTCCTGAGTACAAATGCGCGCGCGCATGGTCCGGGACCGACGACAAGGCTTTGGTCAACTTCGCTTCGGCCGCGGCGAATGCCGCTATCGGGTCGGCCACAAACAAATTTGCGCCTGCGACCGCCTCCGCGACCGCCGATCCAATGAGCGCCTCGACATTGCCGGGATCGGCGGCGAGCGCGCGATCGCAGAAGCTGCGGGCTTGCGCAATATTCTCAGGGGTCAGACCCTTATCGAACCAAGCCAACCCCTGGAAATACAGGTCCATCGAGTCGGGGTTCGGGGCCTGTTCCGCACGCCGCGCCTCGGCGGCGACGAGCTGGGCGCCCAGCGCGTTCGCCAGGCGCGCGACGATTTCGTCCTGCACGTCGAAGAGATCGGCGAGCGCCTTATCGAACCGCTCGGCCCAGAGATGATTGCCCGTTTCGGCGTCGATGAGCTGGACATTGACCCGCATGCGGTTTCCGCCGCGCTGGACGCTGCCCTCGAGGACATAGCGGACGTTCAGCTCGCGCCCGATCGTCTTCACGTCGAGCGGCTTGCCTTTGTACGTGAACGCCGTATTGCGGGCGATCACGACGGCGCCGCGTAGCCGCGAGAGGTCGGTCGTCAGGCTCTCCGTGACCCCGTCGACGAAAGGCTCCTGCTCCGCGCCGCCGCCGATATTGGCGAACGGCAAAACGACCATCGAGAGGCGCGGTGGACCGGATTTTCCGGGCGCTGGGGACGGCGCGGGCTTGGCCTGGGCGGGCTGACCGACGTCGAGCGAAAAGACCCGGACCGGCTCGGCGATGTTCTTGAGTTGGGTCGGGCCGAGATCGCGGACCGCGAGATCAAGCCGTCCCTTCACTTGACGATAGGCGTCCTCTGAGAGGCAGATCGCGCCGGGCTCGGCGATGCCTTCCAATCGTGCGGCGATATTGACGCCGTCGCCCATCAGATCGCCGTCGCTCTCTTCGACGACATCCCCGAGGTGAACGCCAATGCGGAAGACGATGCGTCGGTCCTCCGGCAGGCCGGCGTTGCGCTCGACCATGCCGCTCTGCACCTCGATCGCGCAGCGCACCGCGTCGACCATGGAGCGGAACTCGACCAGAGCCCCGTCGCCGGTGCGCTTGACGACACGGCCCTTGTGCACGGCGACGGTCGGGTCGATCAGGTCGCTGCGCAAAGCCCGGAGCCGCGCGAGCGTGCGCTCCTCGTCGGCGCCCGCGAGCCGGCCGTAGCCGACGACATCGGCGGCGAGGATCGCGGCAAGCTTCCGGGTCTCCGACATTGGGCGTCGCCTCGGGCTTTGACAATCCTATCATGAATGAAGCGCCAACGCTCCGCGTGAAGGAGCGGACGCCGACCTCGATTTCCAACAAAGTTGCGCAACTCCCGAGCCGTACGCCGCGATTTGGGCTTGGGACATCGGGAAGCGGGCCTCGTGTTTTGGTTCGCGTTCGCTGATCGGGAGTGTAAAATTCTTGGCTGAAGCCACATTTCGTGCTATATTTGTTCTTTCGAAAGGCCGCCCGATGCCGGATCTGACGCCCGGTCGAGTAAGCGCGGCGGATTGCTCCTCCGCGCTTCTCGCAGAACCGGACATGCGGGCCCGCATCCGGCTCTTTGGATCGGTATATCAGAGCGCCAGCGAAAGCTGGGCTGATGCCGCCGGCGGGTTGAGTTCGCGCCAGCGGGCTTTGAGCGAGACCTGCCGGCCGGTGAACCAGCTCGGTGGGTAGGCTCGCGTCATTGCGCCGTGGTTCGACTTTACCCATGCCCCTTTGCCGCAGTACGCGCATCCGGCCGCCGCCTTGCGGCTGACGCCTTTGCTCAACAAGTGGCGGAACAGGAAGCGGCTCCGCTTCCTGTGTCGGACGATGATCGCCCTGATCCGGCGGCGGATATGAGCGTCGGTGACGCGCAGACCCTCGACCGCATCCGACGTGCAAAGCCGGAAATGGGTCATCCATCCGTTCAGGTATCGGCTGAGGTTCTCCATGCAGGCTGCGATGGAACGCCCCCAGTTCGGCGGCGTCATGTCCCGTATGGTGGCGTTCAGTCGGCGCTTCGCCTTTCCAGAGGGAAACACGGCGACAGCGTCGCCCTGGTCCTCCTTCGTGCAGCGGAAGCTGAAGCCCAGGAAGGCGACCTCGTCGGGTTTGCGGACCCCGCTCTTCGCTTCGTTCACCTGGAGCCGCATACGCTTTTCCAGGAAATTCCGAACCGATGCCATGACCCGCAATCCGGCCCGTTCGCTCCGCACGAAGATGTTGGCATCATCGGCGTACCGCACGAACCGGAGGCCGCGCCGCGCCAATTCCCGATCCAATTCGTCGAGGACGATGTTGGAAAGGCATGGCGAAAGCGGGCCCCCTTGGGGGGTTCCTTCCCGGACAGCGACCTTCGTTCCGTCCGGCATCACCACCGTCGCTGTCAGCATCAGGCGTATCAGGCGGATGATCCGCCCGTCCGTCACGCGTTCTGCGATCCGGGCGAGCAGGCGTTGATGATGAACATGGTCAAAAAATTTGGCCAAATCCAAGTCGACGACCGTTTGATATCCGTCCTTGAGGTAACCTGTGGCTTCGGCGATAGCGGTATGAGCGCCCCGGTTCGGCCGGAAACCGTGACTGCTGTCGTGAAAGGTCGGCTCGAAGATCGGCTCCAGGATCTGGAGGACCGCCTGTTGAACCGTCCGGTCGATCACGTTTGGAATGCCGAGCCCCCTTTGTCCGCCCCCCGGCTTCGGCAGCCAGACACGGCGGACATCGCCAGGCCGATAGCATTCCGCCAGCAAGTCTCGGCGCAGCCGGGCAATCATCGACGGGGCTTGCGCTTCCGCCGCTTCGACCGTCTGTCCGTCCACTCCGGGCGCTCCCTTGTTACGCACCACGGTCAGCAGCGCCTTGGCCAGATTGGCTTCGGACGCCACCTCTTCGAGCAGCCGACTGGTGTCGGCCGCGATGGCGGCGGGGCCTCTCGTTTTCTTGGTCCTCGCTTTGTGCAGCAGGAAGCTCCGCCGCTCGGATGCGTCCGAGGGCTCGGCCACCCCGCCCCCCGAGGGGCTGTCGGCGAACACGAGGCTCAATTGCCGTGGTCCCGTCCTTTTCAATCCATCTCCTCCTTTGCTCCGCCGGCTTTCACCGGCTTCCTCGCTACTACAAGGAGATCCGACTTCTGCATGGGCATCGTCCCGTCGTCGTTGCCTCCTTCGGGTCTACCGCTCGCGCGGACCCATGCAGACCTCCCTGGGTAAGGTTCACTGGATGTCCCGCCGCCCCCGTCCCCACTACCGCCCCGACCTCGGTTGGATTTTGGGCGTCGCGTTCGAAGGCACGCTTACCCGGTCGGCCCGGCCTGCTCAGGGCTTCACTTTCGTTCGGTGCTGCGGTTCGCCTCGGGCTTCTTCCCCACATCGCCTCGCGACAATGCAGTTGCCTCCGGCTCGCGGTTGCTACCAACTCGCCCCGCGAAGGACTTTCACCTCCAATCCAATGCCCATGCCAGGCACACCTTCGCTTCGTCCGCTCGGCGGTTTCGGCGCCCCGTGGGCGCCGCGTCATCGCGCGCCGTCAGGAGGGGCAGGTGGTCGTGGCCTCATGGCGAAAAAGTCGAATCCACTTGCGCCAACCTTTTGAGCTCCTAAGAAACGCGACGGGCAGGTCTTGTGACGAGTTGGCATCAATCCGTGGTCGGCCCGTCAGTTTGGCCTCGGCGCCCCGCGCAGCGGCCGCGCTACAAGGTGTCGCTTCACACCGCTGCTCACGATGACCCCGGCTGACCCATGGCAAGCAGCATGGCGTCGGAGTCACAAGTTGCGGAAAAGGGCGCCCAAGGCGTTGAAAAGATGAATCCGCCCGCGGAATTGCACGCCCCTGCTATGCCCCTGCCCGGAACGGTCTGGTTCGCCGCTGTCGTCACCCCGCGAGCGCAGCCGCCATCCGTTGGCGCACGAGTTCGATCGCCTTCAGCGGCCGCACCATGACTTTGAACTGGTCGATCCGTCCCTCGGCGTTCCAGCCGATGATATCGACCCCGTTGACCTCGATCCCGTCGATCACCGCGACGAACTCGAGGACCGCCGAACTGGATCCGGCCCATTCCTCGACATAATGAAAATCCGCGCCGAGGACCGCGAGCGCGGCGCCGAGATATTTTGTCGTGATCGCCTTGCCCCTTTGCGGCGTGTGCACGACCGGCGACAGGAAGACGACGTCCTCGGCGAGGAGCGCGTCGAGCTTTCCAGGATCCCGGCTCCCCACAACGTCATGCCAGCGTCCGACGACGCCAGGGCGCCCCTCTTCCGTGACTTCCATGCCGACCTCCCGTTGCTCGCGCCCTTGTTCCCGTCTTTCTAAGCTCTTATCTGGACCCTGAAGCGGGGGGCCCCGCAAGGCCGGGCGCTCGTTGCTGAGCTTTTCCCCCTGACCCACGCCCGCCTAACGTTGGAAACAAACATGGATGCGCTGTCCTCCATCGAGGCGATTGTTCGCGACCTCCTCGTGTTCCTCTTCGCGATGAGCGCGCTCTTTGGGGCGCTGCTGGTGATCGTTTCGCGAATGGCGGCAGACAATCCGCTGAAGCGGATCCTGGTCGCCCTGAGTTACCGGGTCGGCGCGACAGCAGTGGCCGGGATGATTGCTATTCCGGCCATACCGATCCCCGGCCTCGACGCCGTCATCGATATCGGCGCGCCGATCGCGCTCTTGTGGTACTGGTACACGTTCTTTCGCAACTTGCGTCTGGGCGGCGAGGCGCCAGCGCCGTCGCGAGGCGCGAGCGGCGCGGCGAGGCGCTGAACGGACATCGGTCTCCAGCCTCGCAAAAGGAAGGCGCCGCATGGGTTTCGCCAGAGCCAATGGCGGAGTCGTCCACTTTCGTGACGAGGGATCACGCGAAGGACCAGCGCTCGCTTTCATCAACGCGCTCGGGACCGACTTTCGCATCTGGGACGAGGCGGCCGCCATGCTCTCGCGCGACTTTCGCATCATCCGTTACGACAAGCGCGGCCACGGCCTCTCCGAGGCGGGACCAGACCAATACGACATGGCGGACTACGCGCGAGATCTTTCGGCATTGCTCGACGGTCTCGGCGTCGTCCAAGCGACAGTTGTCGGGCTCTCGGTCGGCGGCCTCATCGCCCAGGAGCTTTACCGCCAGCGCCCCGCCCTGTTTTCCTCGCTCGTGCTTTGTGACACGGCGGCGAAGGTCGGAACCGACGAGTCTTGGGACCAGCGCATTGCCGAGGTCGAGCGAGGCGGCGTCGAGGCGATCGCAGACTCGATCCTGCAACGATGGTTCACCGCCGACTTCCGTGCGCGCCGCGCCGACGAACTCGTCGGCTGGCGCGCCATGTTGAGCCGCACTCCCAAACAGGGGTATCTCGCCGCCTGCGGGGCCTTGAAGCGCGCCGATCTGCGCGCTCACCTCCCTGCGATCGCGACGCCCACGCTCTGCGTGGTCGGCGAAGACGACGGCTCGACGCCGGTTGCGCTGGTGCGTGAGACGGCGAATCTGATCAAAGGGCGCCGGTTCGAGATCATCAGGGGCGCCGGCCATCTGCCCAATCTCGAACGGCCCGGCGCGTTCGCGTCGCTGGTCGCGGAACACGTGTCGAGCGCGGCGCGTCCACCCGTCGACGGCTCGGACCGCAGGAGCGGATGAACGGAAATTCGCCTGCGCGGCGCCCGCCGCGCAGGCGCCGAGGCGAGCCGCCATTCCCCGAAAGGCGCAATCACCGGCCCTTCCGGCGCGACAGACGAGGGAGTATAGACCCGCCCGTTTGACGGGTCCGGCCGACCCCAGGATCCTCTTGCATGTCCCAGCATCTCTCGAACGAAGCCGCACCCCCTTCGGCCTATAGCTCCGACGGCGCGGCCAACGGCCCGTCGACCGGCAGCTTTTGGGTCCTTGCCCTCGGCTCGGTCGGCGTCGTCTTCGGCGATATCGGAACCAGTCCCCTCTACGCGCTGCAGACCGCGCTCGGCCACATTGCGGGTTCCGGCATGACCGCGACCGACGTGATCGGCGTCGTCTCTCTCATCGTTTGGGCGCTATTGATCATTGTCACGGCGAAATACGTCCTCTTCCTCATGCAGGCGGACAACAAGGGAGAAGGCGGCATCCTGTCGCTGACGGCGCTTGCCCAGCGCGCGCTTGGCCAACGGACCGCCATCGCCTTCCTGCTGGGCGTCGCGGGGTCCTCGCTGTTTTCCGGCGATGCGATCATTACGCCGGCAATTTCGGTTCTCTCGGCGCTCGAAGGTCTGAAGCAGGTGAACGCCGGGCTCGCGCCTTACGTGCTGCCGGCGACGATCGTCATACTGGTGCTCCTGTTCACCGCGCAGAGCCGAGGAACCGCCCGCGTGGCGGCTTTTTTCAGTCCGATCATGGTCATCTTCTTCTCGGTCAACGCCGCGCTGGGTATTGCGTACATCCTACGCCAACCGGCCATCCTTCAAGCCCTCAGTCCCCTTCCCGGCCTGGGCTTCATGCGCGTCCACGGCGAGATCGGCTTCATCGTCCTCGGCAGCGTATTTCTGGCGGTGACGGGCGCCGAGGCCCTTTATGCGGACATGGGCCATTTCGGCAAAAAGCCTATCCAGGCGGCTTGGCTGTTTCTCGTCCTGCCCGCGCTCCTCTGTAACTATCTGGGACAGGGCGCGCTGATTCTCCACAATCCCAAGGCGGTCGAGAATCCATTTTATCTTCTGGCGCCGAGCTGGGGGCTCGTGCCGCTGATCCTGTTGTCAACCGCCGCGACCGTAATCGCCAGCCAGGCCGTCATCACCGGCGCCTTTTCGCTCGCCAGCCAGGCGATACAGCTCGGCCTCCTGCCCCGCCTCGAGATCGTCCACACGTCCGATACCCAGGAGGGCCAAATCTTTATCCCCCGCGTCAACCGCATCCTCTTGCTCGGCGTGCTGGCGCTTGTCTTGTTATTCCGCTCCTCCGACGCCCTCGCCAACGCCTACGGCATCGCGGTGTCCGGCACCATGGTTGCGACGACAGCGCTTGCCTTCTTTGTCGTCTGGAGACTCTGGCGATGGCCGCTTTGGGCTGCGCTGGCGCTCGTCTGCGCCTTCCTGTCGATCGACATCGGCTTCTTTGTCGCCAACCTTTACAAGGTTCTCGACGGCGGCTGGGTGCCGCTGATGCTGGGCGGCGCGGTGTTCGTGCTCATGTGGACCTGGTCCCGCGGCAGCGCGATTCTCAACGTCAAGGCACATCGGGATTCGATCCCGATGTCCGATCTGATCAAGATGCTGGAGAAATCAAAGCCGGTGCGCGTCAAGGGAACGGCGGTGTTTCTAACCAACGATCCGACGTCGGCGCCTTCGTCCCTCATGCACAATCTCAAGCACAACAAAGTGCTGCACGAGCGCGTGATCCTGCTCAACGTTCGCAGCGAAACTACCCCGCGCGTCTCGAACGCCAACCGCTTCCAGATCGTGACTTTGTCGCCCGACTTCACTCTGGTGACGCTGCATTTCGGCTATATGGAGCAGCCGCATATTCCCCGGGCGCTGGCGGCGGCGCGAAAAGCCGGCCTCAAATTTGACATCATGACGACCTCGTTCTTCCTCGGTCGGCGGACCCTGAAGACAGCTCCGAGATCCGGCATGCCTTTGTGGCAGGACAAGCTCTTCATCGCGATGACGAAGCAGGCCGCGAGCGCTCCAGACTTCTTCCACCTTCCGTCCGATCGGGTGGTCGAACTCGGCGCGCAGATGAAGGTCTGAGCCGGCGGCCGCGACACGATGAAGGTCTATGTCCTCAACCTCGACCGGCATCCGGAACGCCTTGCCCACATGCGCGGCCAACTCGCCGACATCCCGTTCGCGCGCATCGCCGCAGTTGACGGAGCAAAGCACGCGCCGACCGCAAAAGGTCTTACGCGCTTCGAACTGGCGTGCCTCGCAAGCCATCGAAGCGCGTGGCGGCAGTTCCTGGACGGCGTCGACAGCCACGCGTGCTTTTTCGAGGACGACCTGCATGTTTGGCCGCGTCTCGACGAGCTCATCGGCAGTCAAGACTGGATTCCGTCCGATGCGCATTCCATCAAGCTCGACACCTACTTTCAGAGGGTCAAGCTTGGTGTCGCCCAGCCGGCTCCCTGCGGCCGACACGTTGCGCGCCTTTTCACGCGACATGAAAGCAGCGCCGCCTACCTACTGACGCGCGGCGGCGCGCGCCGTTACCTGGAGCTGACCGCGAACCCGGCCTTCCCGGCGGATTACTCTTTGTTCCCCAGGAACCCTCGCAAATTAGGCCTGCACGTCTATCAGCTGACCCCCGCGATCGCGCTCCAGGATCATCTCCTTCGGCCCGAAGACGGCGGTCAGAAGTTCGTGACCGCCATGGCTGGCGGCGATCCGGCGCCGCTCCGCCGATGGTCAGCGCGCGACAGGCTTCGGCGGGAGGTTGCGCGGCTCATTGCGCAGGGGCAAGACGCCGCAGAGGCAATCTACCTCGAGGCCTTCCAGAGGCCGCTCACGACAACCGTCTCCGTCGGATAGAAGGTCGGATAGAAGTAAGACTCGCCCTCGCCCGAGGCGCTCCGCCGCGGGTGGTTCAGCCCCCGATGTTGAAGCTGGCCATTGCGGCCATATTGACGATGTCCGAGTCTTTCGCGCCCAGGGAGACGATCTGCACCGGCTTCTCCAGCCCAACAATCAGCGGGCCAATGACGGTCGCTCCGCCCAGTTCCTGCAGCATCCGGGTCGAGATCGAAGCGGAATGGAACGCCGGCATGACCAGGACATTGGCTGTGTCCTTCAGGCGACAGAAAGGGTATGCGGCCATCAATTCCCTGTTGAGCGCCACATCGGCGCCCATTTCGCCATCGTATTCGAAGTCCAGGCGCTTGGAGTCGAGAATGCGGACCGCTTCCTGGATGCGCAGCGATCGCTCGCCGGGGGGATGTCCGAAGTTCGAGAAAGCAAGCATGGCGACGCGCGGCTCATATCCGAGCCGGCGCGCGACCCCGGCCGCCTCGATCGCGATCTCGGCGAGGTCTTCGGCGGTCGGCATCTCGGTGATCGCGGTATCGGCGACCACAACGGGCCGACCACGCGACAAGACCATAGAAACCCCGACAACCCGGTGACCCGGCTTGTCGTCGACCACGCGCCGGACCTCTTCGAGCGCGATCGAGAAATTGCGGGTTACGCCGGTCACCATCGCGTCCGCATCGCCCTGAGCAACCATGGCGGCGCCAAAGTAGTTGCGATCCTGGTTGATCATCCGCTGACAGTCTCGCAGCAGATAACCCTTGCGCTGGAGCCGCTCGTACAGGAACTGCGCATAAAGCGCATTGCGTTGCGAGAGCCGAGCGTTATGGATCTCAATCCCTTTGTCGGCGAGATCCAGGCCCGCCCCCTGCGCCGCAGCGCGGACGCGCTCCTCCCTGCCAACCAGGATCGCTGTGCCCAAACCCTGGGTCACGAAAGAATAGGCGGCGCGGATGACCTGCTCTTCCTCGCCCTCCGCGAACACGACGCGCTTCGGCAGCCGGCGTACGCGCTCCACGATTCTCTGCATGGCCCCGGCAATCGGATCCCGACGAGCGGACAGTTGCGCCTTGTAAGCATCGAGATCGACGAGCGGGCGCCGCGCGACGCCCGAGGCCATGGCCGCCTTCGCCACCGCTATCGGCACGACATGCATGAGACGAGGGTCGAAAGGCACAGGGATGATGTATTCTCTGCCGAACCGGGGACGCGCGCCATGATACGCCGCGGCAACCTCGTCAGGCACGTCTTCGCGCGCGAGTCCGGCCAGCGCGTGCGCAGCCGCGATCTTCATTTCCATATTGATCGTCTTTGCCCGGACGTCGAGCGCTCCCCGAAAAATATAGGGAAAGCCGAGAACGTTATTGACCTGGTTGGAGTAGTCGGACCGCCCGGTGGCGATGATGACGTCGTCGCGCGCCGTCCTCGCCGCTTCAGGAGTAATCTCGGGGTCAGGGTTCGCCATGGCAAAAATGATTGGATCGCGCGCCATGGTTTTGACCATCTGCGGCGTCAGCGCGCCCTTGGCGGACAGCCCAAAAAAGATGTCGGCGCCGACGATCGCCTCATCGAGCGTTCTGAGCGGCGTTTCGATGGCATGGGCGGACTTCCACTGGTTCATGCCCTCGGTGCGGCCGCGATAGACCACGCCCTTGGTGTCGCACAGCATGACGTTCGACGGCTCGAAACCAATCGCCTTGATAAGATCGAGGCACGCAATGCCGGCTGCTCCCGCGCCATTGCAGACCAGACGCGTCGAGTGGATGTCGCGACCCGTCAGATGAATGGCATTGATCATGCCCGCGGCCGCGATTATCGCTGTTCCGTGCTGATCATCGTGAAAAACCGGGATGTCCATCATCTCGCGCAGGCGCTCTTCGATGTAAAAGCACTCGGGAGCCTTGATGTCCTCGAGATTGATGCCGCCGAACGAAGGACCAAGGTATCTGACCGCGCCGATGAATTCGTCCGGATCTTCCGTCGCGACCTCGAGGTCGATGGCGTCGACATCGGCAAAGCGTTTGAACAGGACTGCTTTTCCTTCCATGACCGGTTTCGAGGCGAGCGCTCCGAGGTTGCCAAGACCCAGGATGGCTGTCCCGTTTGAAATGACGGCGACCATATTGCCTCGCGACGTGTAGTCGTACGCCATCGAGGGGTCGGCAGCGATCGCTTTGACAGGGGCCGCGACGCCGGGCGAGTAGGCAAGAGACAGGTCGCGCTGCGTCGCCATAGGTTTCGTCGGCACGATCTCCAGCTTTCCCGGCCGGCCACGGGAATGAAACAGGAGCGCCTCCTGGTCGGTGATTGAGGGGCGCTTGATCGATCCGTCGGCCATTTCAGCCATCGTTCCTGATGTTGTTTCCGGGGGCTCGGAGGCCGTGGGAGGCGCTTTCTGCCGAGGAGATTGAGAGGACGCGTCCCCAACTCCGCGATCGCTGCGGTCTGATCATCCAGTCCTCCCGGTCCGCCTTGGCGCCTCGCGTCTTTCATAGTGCGGGGCGGACACCGGTTTGGCAACCCGGCAGACATGCCGCTGGGAAGGTCCCGCGATCCGGACGTTTGGATCGGTCGAGCCTCATTGCCGCGTTCAGCGTAAAGGATGCGCGGCTTGCATGAGACATAAAGACATGTTTATATAATTATGCTCGCAACTCAGGCTGGCTTGATGAATTTGTCTTTCGATCCAATTTTCGGCGCGCCTGCCGCGTGCGAGACGGCGTTCGAGGCGCTTCGCGAGGCCGCCAACCGCCGAATTCTGGTCCTGGACGGGGCGATGGGCACTCAGATTCAGGCTCTGGGCCTCGACGAGACCGACTTCCGGGGAAAGCGCTTCCAGTCTTGTGAATGCTGCCTGCAGGGCGACAACGATCTTTTGGCGCTCACGCAGCCGCAGGCGATCGAGGACATCCATTTCGCCTACGCGATGGCGGGAGCCGACATTCTGGAGACGAACACCTTTTCGGCGACCTCGATTGCGCAATCCGACTACGGCATGCAGGAGGCCGTTTATGATCTGAACCGGGACGCCGCGCGTCTTGCGCGCCGCGCCGCGGTCAAGGCGGAGAGGGCCGACGGCAAGCGCCGGTTCATCGCGGGCGCGCTCGGGCCGACGAACCGCACCGCCTCGCTTTCGCCCGACGTCAACAATCCGGGCTTTCGCGCGGTGAATTTCGAGGACCTGCGGCTCGCCTACGGCGAACAGGTCCGGGCGCTGATCGAGGGCGGCGTCGACATCATCCTGATCGAGACGATTTTCGACACGCTGAACGCCAAAGCGGCGATCTTCGCCTGTGAGGAAGCATTCGCCGGGCGCGGCGTCCGCCTGCCGCTGATGATCTCCGGGACGATCACCGACCGTTCCGGGCGCACTCTGTCGGGTCAGACGCCGACCGCGTTCTGGCACTCGATCCGCCACGCTGAGCCCTTCTCGGTCGGGCTCAATTGCGCGCTCGGCGCAAGCGCCATGCGCGAGCATCTGGCTGAGATCGCCGCCGCCGCGGACACTTTCGTCTGCGCCTATCCGAACGCCGGACTTCCCAACGCCTTCGGGCAGTATGACGAGAGCCCGGAGACGATGGCGGCGCACATGTCCGGCTTCGCCCGCGACGGCCTCGTCAACATCGTCGGCGGCTGCTGCGGGTCGACGCCCGAGCATATCCGCGCCATCGCCGATGGGGTTCGCGGCGTTAAGCCCCGCGCGGTTCCCGCCGTCACGCCGATGATGCGGCTTTCCGGCCTCGAACCGTTCACGCTGAGCCCCGACGTTCCCTTCGTCAACATCGGCGAGCGGACGAATGTCACCGGCTCGGCCAAGTTCCGCAAACTGATCACGGCGGGGGATTTCGCCGGCGCGCTCGCCGTGGCGCGCGATCAGGTGGTGAACGGGGCGCAGATCATCGACATCAATATGGACGAGGGGCTCATCGATTCCGAGGCGGCGATGGGCGAGTTCCTCAACCTCGTCGCCTCCGAGCCCGATATCGCACGCGTGCCGGCGATGGTCAATTCGTCGAAATTCTCGATCATCGAGGCGGGGCTCAAACGCCTTCAGGGCAAGAGCCTGGTGAACTCGATCTCGATGAAGGAAGGCGAAGCGGAATTCCTCCGCCAGGCCCGCCTCGTGCGCGCCTATGGCGCGGCGGTCGTGGTGATGGCCTTCGACGAGCAGGGCCAGGCCGATTCGCTCGAGCGCAAGGTCGCGATCTGCAAGCGCGCCTACGGGCTCCTGACGGAGAGGGTCGGCTTTCCGCCGGAAGACATCGTGTTCGACCCGAACATCTTCGCGGTCGCGACCGGCATCGAGGAGCACAACGGCTACGGCCTCGCCTTCATCGAGGCGGCCCGGCGCATCCGCGCCGAATTGCCGCACGCCCATGTGTCGGGCGGCGTATCCAACCTCTCGTTCTCCTTTCGCGGCAACGAGCGCGTGCGCGAGGCGATGCACGCAGTGTTCCTCTACCACGCCATCCAGGCGGGCATGGACATGGGCATCGTCAACGCTGGCCAGCTCGCCGTCTACGACGAGATCGACCCGGAGTTGCGCGAGGCCTGCGAGGACGTCGTCCTGAACCGCCGCGCCGATGCGACCGAGCGGATGCTTGCGCTGGCTGAGCGCTTCCGTTCGGCGGGCGGCAGAGAAGCGAAGTCGCAGGACCTCGCCTGGCGGGACGAGCCGGTCGAAAAACGTATCGCCCATGCCCTCATCAACGGCATCACCGAGTTCATCGAAGCCGACACGGAGGAGGCGCGGCTCGCCGCCAGACGCCCGCTCGACGTGATCGAGGGTCCGCTGATGGCGGGGATGAACATCGTCGGCGACCTCTTCGGCGCGGGAAAGATGTTCCTGCCGCAGGTCGTCAAGTCCGCCCGCGTTATGAAACAGGCGGTGGCGAAGCTCCTGCCCTACATGGAGGCCGACAAGGCAGGCGAGAGCCGGAAAGCCGGGACGATCGTGCTCGCCACCGTCAAGGGCGACGTGCACGACATCGGCAAGAACATCGTCGGCGTCGTGCTCGCCTGCAACAACTACGAGATCATCGATCTCGGCGTGATGACGCCGGCCTCGAAGATTCTCGCAGTGGCGCGCGAAAGGAACGCCGACGCGATCGGGCTTTCCGGGCTGATCACGCCCTCGCTCGATGAGATGGCCCATGTCGCGGCCGAGATGGAGCGCGAGGGTTTCGACATTCCCCTGCTCATCGGCGGGGCGACGACGAGCCGCGTCCATACCGCGGTCAAGATCCACCCGCGCTACGCCCGGGGCCAGACGGTCCATGTCAACGACGCGAGCCGCGCGGTCGGCGTCGTCTCGGCGCTGCTCTCGCCGGAAACGCGGGTGTCGACGATCGAGGCCGTGCGCGAGGAGTACCGCAAAGCGGCGGACGCGCACGCCCGCGGCGAGGCCGAGAAGACGCGGACGCCGCTCGCCAAGGCGCGCGCCAACGCCATGGCGATCGACTGGAGCAATTATCGGTCGGCGCGCCCCAGCTTCCTCGGGACGCGGGTGTTCGGTTCCTATGAGCTTGCCGATCTCGCCCGCTATATCGACTGGACGCCCTTCTTCCAGACCTGGGAATTGAAGGGCCGCTTCCCGGCGCTGCTCGACGATCCCGAACAGGGCGCCGCGGCGCGCGCGCTTTTCGACGACGCCAAGGCGATGCTCAAGCAGATCGTCGAGCAGAAATGGTTTGCGCCCAAGGCGGTGGTCGGATTCTGGCCGGCGGCGCGGGTCGGCGACGACATCGCGCTCTTCGCCGACGATGATCGCACATCGCAGGTCGCCACGCTCTTCACCCTGCGCCAGCAACTCGGCCGGCGCGACGGGCGGCCCAATCTCGCCCTCGCCGATTTCGTCGCGCCCCTGTCCAGCGGGGTCAAGGACCACGTCGGCGCCTTCGTCGTCACCGCCGGCGTCGAGGACGAGGCGATCGCGCAAAGGTTCGCCCACGCCAACGACGACTATTCGTCGATCCTGGTCAAGGCGCTCGCCGACCGGTTCGCCGAGGCCTTCGCCGAGGCGATGCACGCGCGGGTCAGGCGCGAGCTCTGGGGTTACGCGCCCGACGAGGCGTTCCCGCCCGAGGAACTGATCGCCGAACCCTATCGCGGCATCCGCCCGGCGCCCGGCTATCCGGCCCAGCCCGACCACACCGAGAAGGCGACCCTCTTCCGGCTGCTCGACGGCGAGCGGGCGATCGGCGTCACCCTGACCGAAAGCTACGCCATGTGGCCGGCCTCGTCGGTCTCCGGCCTCTACATCGCCCATCCGGAGGCGCATTACTTCGGCGTCGCCAAGGTCGAGCGCGACCAGGTCGAGGACTATGCGGCGCGCAAGGACATGCCAGTCGCCGAGGTCGAGCGCTGGCTGGCGCCGGTGCTGAACTACATCCCGGTCCGGGCGGAGGCGGCGGAGTAGTCGCGCCGCCAGGCGGCCAACGGCTTGGATTGTCTTGGAATCCGCCGGATACGCCTCATTTTCCCTTGGTTTTCCCTTCCCAGCTTGTTTGGATTCTCTTGGATTTTCTTGGATTCGTTCGTGCGAAACGAGGGATTTCAACGTCTTGCGAGCGGCCTCAGGACCGGGAAATTTACCGGCGCCTCGGCCAGTCGGGCAGTCGCAACCGGCCGGATCGCGGGCGGCAAAACAGCGCAATATGAGCGACGACGGAAGGCGACCATTTGCCGACTCATTGTGTAATTCAAAATCTTAGGATAGCATGAGTTTGACTTTTCAGAAAGCAAATGCTACGGATTCGGCTCCGCCGCCGCCCGCGCCGCGCCAGCTTTCGGAGACGCCCCATGATCGACCCGACGCATGCAGCCGGCTTCATCGCGGCGAGCAAGGCCGGGCTCGACCTCCTGCGCGGGGCCTGGGCGCTGATGCCGAAAAGCGACGACAAAGACAGGGCGGCGAAGAAGCTCGCCGAGGCGGAGCTCGCCCTCGAGCTCTCGAACGCCAAGCTGGCGAAGGACCTCGGCTACCCGCTCTGCCGCTGCCTTTTTCCGCCGAAGCCGATGCTGTGGGACAAGCGACGGGGCGCCTTCGTCTGCCAGAACGCCGGATGCGGGCGGGCGAGCGAAGCCTGAGCCGCAAATGAGTATGATTTCGGTCTCACGCAGGATGTTGACCGGGTATGAGACCGGTGTCACACTGGCCTCTCTGCACAACCGGGCATCGTCGATGCTGCACAAGCCGAGCACCCTGTCCGATATTGCGCGCGCGGCCGGCGTGTCGAAGGCGACCGCGGCGCGGGCGATCTCCCTCAAGGGCTATGTCGCAGAAGATGCTCGCAAAAGGATCAACGAAGCGGCGCGGAGCCTCGGTTATCGACCCAATGTCGTGGCTCGCGGATTCCGCTCCCGGCGCACATTTTCGATCGGCCACATCGCGCACGCCATCACGGAAAATCCCTTCTTCGCCCATGTCGCGCGCGCCGTGGAGAAAGAGGCGATCGCCAACGGCTACAAAGTCTTTCTCTACAACCAGGACGGCACCGACGAGCACGAAAGGACCGGCGTCGAGCGTTTCATCGAACGTCGCGTCGATGCGATCATCTTCACTTACGCCGTCAGCGCGCGAAACCTTCGCCTCTTGCGAGAAGCTGGGGTGCCGGTTGTCCAGATCGAGCGGGAGCAAACCGGCGACACGCACGCCGTTCTGGTTGACAACGTCGCCGGCGCCGAGAGCGCCATGCGGCATCTCATGGAATTGGGCCATCGCCGCATCGCCTTCATCGGCGGCGATCCCGGCCTCTATCCTCGCTCCTTCAGCCGCGGGCGCTCCGTCGAGCAAGAACGGCTCGACGCCTACGTCCAAAGCCTCCGCAAGGCCGGCGTCTCTGTCGACGAAAGGCTTGTCCAACTCGACGAATATGTCGTGTTGGGGCCGGACGGCGCGAATGTGACGGGCTACCGCCGGATGAAGGCTTTGCTCGACTTGCCCGAGCGCCCGACGGCGATTTTTTCCGGCTGCGACATCATGGCGGCGGGGGCGCTGCAGGCGATCTACGAGGCGAGGCTGCGCGTGCCCGACGACATCTCCGTCGTCGGCTATGACGACACGCTGGCCGCGAGCCTAACGCCCCGCCTAACGACCGTCGCCCAGCCCATGACGGAACTGGGGGTGACCGCGATCCGTTTGGCGCTCGCCGCGATCGGGGATCCCGATTTCGCCCCGCAAACGACAACACTGTCGCCGAGACTGATCATTCGCAACTCGACGTCGACGCCGCCTTGAGCGCCTGACTCGTCGTCAGGCTCCGAACGAAGCAGAGAGGGAGGAGACAAGAACAGCAAACAGCCATTCGATCGCGATCCAGGCCAAAAAGCACAACGGGAGACACGCTCATGAGAATGATCAAGCCAGCCCTCGGTTGGTTCCGCCACCGGCTGCGATATCTCGCCGGCGCCGCGTTTATCGCCCTGTCCGTCCCCGCAGCCGCCCAGGAGCCGGTGAAGCTGCATTTCTGGGACATGATCTGGGGGCCGCCCCAATATATCGACGCCGCCAAGGGCCTCGTCGACGAATTCAACAAGACGCATCCCGGCGTCCAGGTCGAATATCGATCCGTTCCGTGGAACAACTGGTACCAGACCTTCCTGACGGCGATCGGCTCGGGTACGGCGCCGGATATATCGACGGGGGCCGGCTATCAGGCGGTCCAGTTCTACGATCAGGGCGCGATTCGCCCGCTCGACGACGTCGTCGCGGATTTGAAGAAGAGCGGCGAGTTTGATGATTTCCAACCGGGGACGATCGATACGCTTCGCTACAACAACCATTATGTCGCGTTGCCCTGGGGCATCGACATCCGCGTCTGGTACTACAGAAAGGACCTGTTGCAGGCCGCAGGTCAGCAGGTCCCGACCAGTTGGGCCGAGTTCGAAAAGGTTGCTAAGGCGACGACCGGCAATGGAAAGTACGGTCTCGTCGCGTCGGGCGACACCGGCGGCTCGCACTACATCTATAGCGCCATCCTGAACAACGGCGGCGCGCTCTTCTCGCCGGACCGCAAGCTGACCCTGATGCGGGACCGCAACGTGGAGGCCGTTCAGGCCTACGCCGACATGGTGAAGGAGGGATCGGTGAGCCCGGCCAGCGCCGGCTATACTCAGGACGACGCCCGGGCCGCATTCGACCGCGGCGAGGCCGCTTTCCTGCTCGACACGCCAGGCGTCATCGACGCCGCGGGCGCCGCAAAGGCAAACATCGGCATCGTTCCCCCGATGACCGGACCGCACGGCGACAAGGGAACGATCTTCTGGGTCAACAACATCATGGTCTATCAGCAGACCAAGCACCCGGACGAGGTCAAGACCTTCCTGGAATGGTGGTCGAAGAACGAGAAGCCGCTGTGGACCAAAGGCAATACAGGTCAGCTCCCGGTGCGCAAGTCGATCGCCAGCGATCCTTATTTCGTCAACAACGCTGCGCTGTCGGAAATCATCAGGGACTACGTTCCGATCGGCAAGACGACGGGCTACGAAGCCAAGGGCATCTTTCCGGCTCTGAACGATCTCGAAGGCGAAGGCACGTTCCAGGCCTTTGCGCAGCAGCTCTGGCAAGGCAAACCGATCAAGGACATTTTCTCAACCGCCGAGGCGCGTCTGAAGGCGGTGCTGAAGGAATGAGCCTATATGGCTCTTGAAGTCGCCAGCGCCGGAACGTCCAGAGCCCGGCCAAGAGCCAGGCTCTGGGACCACCCGGACCTGGCTCTTCCCATCCTGCTGGTTGCGCCGTCGGCGATCCTGATGGTCGCCATCGTGGTCTATCCGATGGCGCAAGGCTTCTATTACGGCTTCACCAACGGCACCTTGCTGCGGCCCGGCTCGTTTGTCGGGCTGCAGAACTACGTGACGCTGCTCGGCTCCGCGGACTTCTGGAACGCGGTCACGTTCAGCGCCATATTCGCCGTCGCCAACGTCGCGGGCTGCTATGTCCTGGGGCTGGCGCTCGCGTTGCTGCTCAACCTCGATCTGCCCGCGCGAGGCTTTTTCCGGACGGCCCTTCTCCTGCCCTGGATCGTTCCCTCGATCGTGGCGATCGTGAGCTGGCGATGGATGCTGGCGGACGAGAACGCTCCGATCAATCGCCTCATCGAGACGTTCGGCGTCGGCCCGATCTACTTTTTGAGCGACAGCCGCTGGGCCGTGGTGTCGGTGATCGTGATCAAGATCTGGCGGAGCTTTCCGTTCATGATGCTTTCGCTGCTGGCCGCCCTGCAGGGCATCGAGCAATCGCTGTACGAGGCGGCGGAAATGGACGGCGCGTCCAGGCGACAAGCCTTCCTCTACGTTACGCTCCCCCAACTCAAGGATATTTCGATCGTCCTTTGCCTCCTGATGACGATCTGGACGGTCAACGATTTCGATACGCCGTGGCTGCTCACCCAGGGGGGCCCGGCGAACGCCACTGAAAACCTGATCCTGCTTGCCTATCGGTACACGTTCGGCCGCAACAATGTCGGGCTCGGCTCGGCGACTTCGTTCATCACCCTCCTCCTTCTCATGGTTCTGGTCGTCATTCTGCTCAGAAGGCGCAGGGAGAGTTGAATGGCGCGCCGGATGAAGCCCTCTCGCCGCTGGAGCCTGTTTGCGCTGCTCGCCGCGATCGTCGTCATCGTCAATCTGCCGGTGATCCTGATGATCCTCAATTCGCTGCAGACGACCGAAGAGTTGATGACAGCGCGGACGATCCTGCCGCTCCATCCGACGCTGGCGAATTTTTTCTACCTGAGCGCCCGGACGTCGTTCTGGGCCTATTTGCGCAACAGCATGATCGTGTCGTTCGGCTGTGCCGCGCTGAGCGTCGCCGCGGCGACGCTCGCGGGCTACGCGCTGTCGCGCTTCTCCGGCCGTTTCCTGAGCGTCTACGCGCGGTCCCTGTTCGTCGTGCAAATGTTTCCCGTCATCCTTGCCCTCATTCCGCTCTTCGTCCTGTTCCGCAAGCTCGGTCTCATCAACAATCCCTTGTCCGTCATCATTCTCTACACAGTGTTCCAACTGCCTTTCGCCACCTGGATGGCGCGCTCGTTCTTCGACACCATTCCGAGGGACCTCGAAGAAGCCGCGACGGTCGACGGCTGCTCGCGCCTGCAGGCGTTGATCTGGATCGTGTTGCCGCTCTCGGGCCCTGGCATCGCGGCCATTTCGATTTTCTCGTTTCTCTTCTCATACAACGAGTTCTTCGTCGCCAACATCTTCCTGCGAGACGAGAGCTCAATGACGCTGCCGGTCGGCATCACGATGTTCATGCAGCAGTATGCGACCGACTGGGGAAGCCTGATGGCCGCCGCCGCCGTCACGCTGATCCCGACCTTTCTGCTTTTTCTCGGCGTCCAGAAATACATCGCCTACGGCGCGGTCGGGAGCGGCCTCAAGGGCTAGTCGTCTTTCTCAAAAGCGAAGCACGGGAGCGGACATGTCGAGAGTCGTTCGGATTGGCGTCGTCGGTTGCGGCGAAGTCGCGCAGATTGTTCATCTGCCCGCGCTTCGCGATCTGCCGGATCTCTTCGAAGTCGCCGCGCTGTGCGACGTGAGCGCAGCGGTGCTCGACAAGGTGGGCGCTCAATGGCCCTCGGCCAAACGCTACAGGGATCATCGCGATCTTGTCGCCGACGCCCATCTCGATGCGGTGCTTGTCTCGAACCCGCATGTCTATCACGCCGAGGTCGCGCTCGACGCGATGCGGGCCGGCAAGCACGCGCTCATCGAAAAACCGATGTGCGTCAATCTCGACGAAGCCGACGCCCTTCTCGATTGCGAGTCGAAGGCGGGCGTCGTGGCGCAAGTCGGCTTCATGCGCCGCTACGCGCCCGCTTTCGTCGAGGCCGTCGCGCGCGTGTCCGCCATTCGCTCGGAAGTCATCCTGGCGCGCGTGCACGATGTGATCGGCGCCAATCAGATCATCATCGACAGCACATCGACCGTGTTTCGCGACCGGCAAGGCGTAGCTGCGCTGGCGAGCAAACTCGAGAGCGACATGGCTCTGGCGACCGCTCGGGCGATCGGCGACTGCTCGCCTGCCAAGGCGCGAGCGTACGGGCTTCTCCTTGGGCTGTCGAGCCACGACGTTTCGGCGATGCGCGAACTGCTCGGGCGGCCGGAAAAGGTGCTGTACGCCGCGCAACGCATGGGGGGGCGGGCGATCACCGCGGCCTTCGACTATGGACGTTTTGTCTGCCAGTTCGAGACGGCGGTCGACGGCATCCCTCATTTCGACGCCCATATCGAGATCTCGACCGAAACCGAAATCGTCCGGGTCGATTACGACACGCCTTACATCCGTCATCTGCCGGCGAAGCTGACCGTGATCGGCAAGCACGGACCGGCCGGCGTTGCGCAATCCTCGACCTTCCCGACCCGGTACAATTCCTTCGGCGTCGAGTGGCGGGAGTTCCACCGCAATATCATCGAAGGCCGACGGCCGAAGACCAGCATTGCCGATGCGCGGGAGGACCTGGTCATCTTCCAGGACATGATCGCCCTCATGCCGTGACGAAAGACCTCTGAACCTCGTGCGCGACCGGTCGATATGACCTCTTCCCCGCCGTTGGGGCGACCGCTCGGCGCAGGTCGATGCGCGGCGGCATGGCGCAGGGTCGACGCCAGCCTTCACCGCCAACTCTTCTTCCCTGCACGGCAAGGCGCGCAAATAGCCGCCCGTTGCGCCCCAGTGCTACCAGGACAGAGCTGCGGTCTTGACCGGAGCGTCCCACAGCCGGGTCAGCCGTTCGTCGAACAAAGTGACCGTCATCGAGCAGCCAGCCATGTCGAGGGATGTCACCAGGGAACCCGTCAGATGGCGGGTAACCACCATGCCGCGCCCCGCCAGAATGCGTCGGGCGGCGTTGACCATCAGATAGAGCTCCATGAGCGGCGTGCCGCCGAAGCCGTTGACGAGCAGCAGGCATTGGCTGCCCGCGGGCGGCGCGAGATCGCCAAGGATCGCGCTCAGCATCTCTTCCGCGATCGCGTCGGCAGAGCCCAGCTTGCTGCGCCGACGGCCGGGCTCGCCGTGGATGCCGACCCCCACTTCCATTTCGTCGGGGCCGAGCAAGAACGTGGGCTTGCCAGCCGCCGGCACAGTACACGGAGACAGCGCAATCCCGAACGAGCGGGTGCGCTCGTTCACCTCTCGACCAAGGTCCCGTAAGTCCTCGAGCGCCATCGACTGCTCGGCGGCCGCGCCGACGATCTTCTCAACGACCAGTGTGCCGGCGACGCCGCGCCTTCCGGTCGACCAGGTCGAGTTGGGAACGGCGACGTCGTCGTTCGTCACCAGCGTTTCCACCTTTCGGTCGGCGGCGACGGCGAGTTCGCTGGCC
This sequence comes from uncultured Alphaproteobacteria bacterium, assembly GCA_963772555.1. Taxonomy (GTDB): domain Bacteria; phylum Pseudomonadota; class Alphaproteobacteria; order Rhizobiales; family Beijerinckiaceae; genus Roseiarcus. The sequence goes on from CAVYXQ010000017.1 coordinate 65,755, forward strand.
ATCTCAAAGTTCATGACGTCGCCTTCGTAGTTCTTGACGATCAACAGGCAGCCTGCGCCGGTGTCGACCGCCTCAATGGCTGCGACCATCTGGTCTGGCGTTGGCGAGGTGAACACTTGGCCGGGACAGGCCGCGTCCAGCATTCCGAAGCCCACGAAACCGGCATGCAGGGGTTCGTGGCCGGCGCCGCCGCCCGAAATCAGGGCGACCTTGCCCCGGTTCAAGGCCCTCCGGCGGACGAATTTCCGTTCGGCCCCGAGTTCGACGATGTCGGCATGCGCGGCGGCGAAGCCATCAAGGCTTTCGTCCAGCATCGTCTCGACCCCGTTCATGAGCCGCTTCATCCCGCTGTCCTCCATTTTAACCCGACGTTCTCAGTCCGCCCGGTTCAATCCTTCAGCGCGGTGACCAAGCGCGCCAACTGGCGTGCGCACTCTGCCATCATGGCGTCGACCGCCTGGTTTCGCCGCGCATTACCCAAATCGGGCACGGTGAGGCTGATCACGCGCACTCGCGCCGATGGCTCTCCGCCATCACGGCGGCCCGGATGCGCCCGGTCGTAGGCAGCCAGAAACGCCTCGCGCTCGGCCTGCGAAAAGTGGCAAACCTCAAAAATGGTCTCCAGGTGCTGGGCCGGTATCGGCATCGCATAGACCGGATTGACCAGCTGCGACACAAAAGACCTGTTGGTGCCGAGCGCGACGGCGAGCCGCCCGCGCGTGCCGGAAGGGCGGTTGTCGCACACCTCCTGCAGCAGGCGCTTGTAATCGACGGCGGTTGCGCTGGGAGCGACATCGTTCATGGCGCAGCGTCGCGCAAGTCTGTTGCCGCGATGGCCTGTTTGGCGGCTCCGACGGACGCCGGCGCGACGGACAGCGAGCGCAGGCCAAGGCGCAGCAACGCGCCGATCACCCTGGGGTCGCCGCCCGCGTCTCCGCAAAGACTGACCTCTCGACCGGTCTCCCGTCCATGCCGGGCGACCGATGCGATCAGTCGAAGCACCGCGGGGTTCAGCGGGTCGGCGAGATCGGCCACGGTTCCGATGTCTCGGCCAGCGGCGGTCACGTACTGCGTCAAGTCGTTCGAGCCGATCGAAAAGAAATCGGCATCGAACTGGTCTACGGCGATCGCTGCGGCAGGAACCTCGATCATAATGCCGAGCTTTGGGCGCCCGGCAGGAATATTATCACGCGCCAGGCCGGCGAGTGCCTCGCCCAACAGCCTGCGCCCGGCCTCGAGTTCGGCTGGGACGGTCACCATCGGCAGCATGATGCGCAGGTCGCCGAGCGCCGCCGCGCGCGCCAAGGCGCGCAGCTGGATCCGGAATAGGGCCGGGTGGCGCAGCGAAAGACGAATGCCGCGCAAGCCGAGGAATGGATTGCTCTCGCCATCCACAGTCACGCCCGGGATCGGCTTGTCGCCGCCAGCGTCCAAAGTGCGTATGGTGACAGGCCTGCCGTCGGCCCAGGCGACGATGCGGCGATAGGCTTGGTACTGCGCGTCCTCGTCCGGCAGGGCCCCAGGTCCATGAAACAGGAACTCCGTGCGAACCAGGCCGATCCCGTCGCAAATCGCGGGATCGAGCCCTTGAAGTTCTTCAGCGGAACCGGCGTTGAGGTTGAGGGCGATCCTGGTCCCGTCTTTGGTGACGGCGGGGCGCAGGCGAAACGCCGCGCTTGCAGCGCTCGCCGTCTTTTCGCGATCAGCCTTGGCGGCAAAGACTGCCCGGGTGGCCTCATTCGGGTCGAGCACCACCTCGCCCGTCGCCGCATCAACCAGGGCCTCCCGGCCGGCCATGACCTCGGCGGCGCCCTCGAGACCCACGACCATCGGCACGCCGCGAGCCCGCGCCAACATGGCGACATGGCTGCTCGGACTGCCTTGGGTGAGCAGGATCGCGCCCCCCCGCGCCCAGTCGATGGCGAGAAAACGCGAGATCGGAAGGTCGGCTGCGACAACCACGGAACCGTCGGGAATGACGGCGCTGGCGGCTCCCGGCTCCAGATGGCCGAGCACCCGATCGCGGATATCTTCGAGATCGGCGGTGCGGGCCGAGAAATGACCGTCTCCAGCGTCGCGGTAGCCGGCGATTTCGACCTCCATCGCCGCCTCCCAGGCGGCGGAAGCGGGCTCTCCCGCTCCAACCCTTTCCAGCGCCGGCCGGACCAGTTCCTCATCGGACAGCATGGCGACTTGAAAGCCGAGCATATCGGCGGCTTCGCCAGCCGCCTTTCCAGCCAGGGCCTCGACTTCGGCGAGCGCTTGCGACAGCGCCCGTTGAAGCGCCAAAGCCTCCTCGGCTCGCGTGCCGGCCTCGCGCCGCGGCCGCCTCGCCGCATCGAGGACGGCGACAACGCCTTTCGCCACTCCCGGCGCCGCGCTGCGGCCGAACAGGCGAAGCTCAGCCATGACTCAGACCTGCCGGCTCGTTGGTGTGGTCGCCGAAACCGCCGCGAACGAGGGCGATCAGCGCATCAGCCGCCGCCCCCGCGCCAGGGCCGGACGTACGCACGTGCAAGACGGCGCCGCGCGGCGCCTTCACCCGCATGACCTTCACCGGACTCTTTGCATCCACCCATGGCCCGTCAGCCGACAGCGCGATTTCAACTCGGCATTCGAACGTCTTGGCGAGTTGCGTCAGCTTGACCGACGGCCGCGCATGCAAGCCGACCGCATTGACCAGTTCCGCGCGGGCGGTCGCCTGCTCGGTTGCGGTGTGGTCTTTCTTCGCGAGGTCGTCCTTCATTGTGGAGAAAGTTCCTCGGCGGTGCGCCGGACGGTCTCCAGCGGCGAACCGCCGGACGCCTCGGTTGCCGCCATCACGGCGCCCTCGACGATCGGCGCGTTGCAAACCACCACCCTGCCGCGCCTCTCCGCATCGAGCATTTCCACCGCCATTTCGCTATTCGTCTCGGCGCCGCCCAGATCGACCAGAATAGCGACGCCCGCCTCTGACCACGCCCGATCGATCGCTTCCCGGATCGAAGCCACCCCCGTCCCAAGGCCACCGCCCGGATCGCCGCCGGTGTAGGCTAAATTGACGCTGTCACCCACCATTTGACGCACCATGTCTGCGGCTCCCTCAGCTATCTTGGGCGAGTGCGACACGATGACGATCCCGACATTAGCCAATGCCTAGCCCTCCAACGCGCGGCACACGGACGCGACGATCAAGGCCGACGAGCGCGCGCCGGGGTCCATGTGCCCGATCGACCGCTCACCCAGGAACGACGCACGGCCACGAGTGGCCAGCATGTTGATTGTGGCGTCCGCGGCGCTAGCGGCCACTATCGGCAGCCGGGCTGACAAGTCCGCGCCGCCCTCCGCGAGGGCCATTTGCACCGGCGCCAGAACGTCCAGCATGGTCTTCTGCCCGGGTTGCGATTTACCGCGGGACTTGACCGCTTCGACGGCGCTGGCGAATGCAGCAGGAAGATTGGAGGCGTTCGGGGCGATCTCCTTGCTCAGCGCCAGGAACAGCGTTCCATAAAGCGGTCCGGAGGCGCCGCCCACCTTCATCACGAGCTGCGTGCCGATTGCTTTGAGCGCATCTGGCAGCGGTTTCTCGGCCGTCGCTTCGGCGTCGGCCCGCACCGCCTCAAAACCGCGCTTCATGTTGATGCCGTGATCGCCGTCGCCAATCGCCTGATCGAGCTGGGTGAGTTCGTCTGCATGGGCGATCACCTCGTCGGCCACGGCCAGAATCAGGCGGTGCAGAAGCGCCGGCGTCATGCTCGCACCCTGTCGCCCGCGGCGTCGAAGAACAGGGGATCGGTCAGGGCGATCGCCACTTCGTCGCCGGGCGCGAGCCCGGAGTCGGGATCGGCGAGGGTGACGAAATCATTTTCGCCAAGCTTGACGTGCAAATGATCCTGATCGCCGAGATGCTCGACCCAGGTCACCCGGCCGGGAGCCCGCTTGCCGTTGGCCTTGCTGATCTGCGCGTGCTCGGTGCGCACCCCGACCGTCGCTGCGCTATCCGGCATCGCGATCTCCGGAAACACGGAGCGGGGCGCCAGGTTGATCGGCGGGCTGCCAAGACGCGCCGCGACAAAGACATTCGAGGGATCTTCGTAAACTTCCCGCGGCGTGCCGACCTGCACCAGCCGACCGTTCTCAATGACGCCGACCTGGCTGCCCAGAGTCATGGCCTCCGTCTGGTCGTGGGTGACATAAAGGATCGTCGCGCCGAGCTCGCTTTGAATGCGCTTCAGCTCGATGCGCAATTCGGCGCGCAACTTTGCATCCAACGACGATAGCGGCTCGTCCATAAGGTAGATGGAGGGCGAGCGAACCAACGCGCGGCCGATGGCCACGCGCTGCATCTGACCCCCGGACAGTTTCGTGACCCGCTGGTCCAGCTTGTCGGAGATGCGCAGCAGCGTCGCGACTTCGTTCACCTTTTGGCGGATCGTCGGCTCCGGCGTCGGCCTCGCGGGCGAGCGCAGCGGGAAGGCCAAATTGTCGAACACCGACAGATGCGGATAGAGCGAATATTGCTGGAACACGAAGGCGACGTCGCGCTGTGCCGGCAAGTCGCGCGTGACATCCTGGCCGGCGATGCGGATTCGTCCCGCATCCGGCCGCTCGAGGCCCGCGACCAGGCGCAACGTGGTGGTCTTCCCGGCCCCGGTCGGCCCAAGCAATACGACGAACGCGCCATTGCCGATGGTCAGCGACAGATCGTTGACCGCCTGCGTCGCGCCGAAGCGCTTCGACACCCCATCGAGCGCGACCTCAGACATGGGCGTGCTCCACCGCTTGCGCGTGATCGTGCAGCGCGGTCCGAATGGCCTTGCCGGAGCCGGCGTCGAACAGTGAGATGCGGTCAGGCCGGAATTCGAGCCCGACTGCATCCCCGATGGATATTTTGACATTGGCGGCGAGCCGCGCTTTGGCCACGCCATGCGCGGTCGTTATCGTGACGATCTGGGTGGTGCCGAGGTATTCCGTCCCGAAAACTTCGCCCCGCAAACGGGCGGCGTCGCTCAGGCGCACGTGCTCGGGGCGCACCCCAAGGATGAGGTCGCGATGTATAAGGGCCTCGCGCGGCGCTGGAATGCCGATCTCGGCTCGGCCGACGCGAACGCTGGCGCGGCCAGGCTCCAGCGAGTCGCTGAACGTCAGCAGGTTCATCGGCGGCGAGCCGATGAAGTCGGCCACGAAAACGGACGCCGGTCGGTCATAGATTTCCCGCGGCGTCCCCAATTGTTCGATCACGCCATGGCTCATGACCGCGATTTTGTCGCCGAGCGACATCGCCTCGGTCTGGTCGTGCGTCACATAGACGGTCGTTGCTTTCAGCCGGTCGTGCAGCCCGCGCAATTCGCCGCACATGACATCGCGCAACTCCGAATCCAGAGCGCCGAGCGGCTCGTCCATCAGGAACGCCATGGGCCGGCGCACGATGGCGCGCCCGAGCGCGACGCGCTGACGGTCGCCGCCGGACAGGCCGGACACCGAGCGGTCGAGCAGTTCGGTGATGCGTAGGATGCGAGCGGCTTCCTCGACCCGCGACTTGACGTCGGCGCGCTTCATCCCCATCGAAACGAGCGGAAAGGCGATGTTTCGCCGCACATTCATGTGCGGGTAAAGCGCGAAGAGCTGGAAGACGAAGGCGATGTCGCGCTCCGAAGCGCGTTTGAACGTCACGTCCTTGCCATCGAGCAGGATGCGACCCTCGGTAGGCAGCTCAAGGCCGGCAATCATGCGCAGCGTCGTCGTCTTGCCGCATCCCGACGGTCCCAACATTACGAAAAATGAGCGGTCTTCGATCACGAAGCTCGAAATCTTGCACAGCGACGAAGCCTTGGAATTCCTTGTGCAGCCGCTCGACGCGAATCTCCGCCATGACGATTCCTCACTGCGGAAAGTGGCTGACAACGACGAACCCGAGCGTGCCGCACAGGATCGTGACGAACGAATACGTGTAGAGATCGAGCGAGAAGGGCTGCGTCAGCATCAGGATGCCGAGGCCGATGATGCTCATCGCCCCGTTCTCCCATGGCCCCCGCCTGAACCAGCGAGTCCATCCCCCCGGCTTCGTGTTGGGCTGCGCGGTCATTTGCGTACCGCCCCGAACGTGATCCCCCGTAACAGATGCTTCCGCAGAGCGATCGTGAAAATGACGATCGGCAGCAGGAACAGCGTCGTGCCGGCTGCGACCGCCGGCCAGTTCTGACCTCCTTCGCCGATAATGAACGGGATGAATGGCGGCATGGTTTGCGCGTCCGAGCTCGTCAACAAGAGATTGAACGCGTACTCGTTCCAGGAGAAAATCAGGCAGAAGATGGCGGTCGCCGCAATTCCAGTCACGGCCTGTGGGAGCACCACCTTCCGAAAGGCCTGCAGCCGGGTGTAGCCGTCGACCAGGGCGGCCTCTTCGTACTCCCTCGGGATCTCGTCGATGAAACCCTTGAGCAGCCAGACCGCCAGCGACACGTTCACTGCGGTGTAAAGCAGGATCATGCCAATTCGCGTGTCGTAGAGGCCGAGCGCGCGATACATCATGTAGATCGGCACCGCGACCGCGATCGGCGGCATCATGCGCGTCGACAGGATGAAAAAAAGCAGGTCGTCAGCCAAGGGCACGCGAAAGCGAGAAAACCCGTAGGCGGCCAGCGTGCCGAGAAGAGTCGCGAGAATCATCGAGCCGAAGCCGATGATCAGCGAGTTGAGGAAGCGCTCGACGACCCGGGACGGTCCGGCGATCACCATGTCGCGGTCGCGGGCGATCTTCTCGTACCATGTCTTGGGCGGCGGCAGCTTGGCGATGAAATCGTGCGACTGACGCGTTTGCACGGTGAAGAGATCGACAAATCCCTCCAGCGTCGGCGTGAACAGCACCTTTGGAGGATAGGCGATCGCGTCCGCCTGCGACTTGAAGGCGGTCGCCCCGATCCAGATCAGCGGCAAAATCGTGACCACCGCGTAAAGGACGACAACCACCGCGGCAGACCCGCGTGCGAGCGCGGAGGGCTCGGAGAACGGGCGCGCAGGCGGCTTCATTGTTGCTTCACCCAGTTCAGCGCTCGCACATAGACGTTCGCAGCGCCGAAAATCGTGACAAACAGGATCACGGCCAGAGCCGAGGCGTAGCCGGTCTCCCATTTTTCGAACGCGGCGCGCTTCAACGTGATCGAGACCGTTTCCGTGACCGATCCCGGTCCGCCGGATGTGAGGAGATTGACCATGTCGAACATGACGAACGCCTGGATCGCCTGGAAAAGCACGGCGAGCATGAGGAAGGGGAGGACCATCGGCAAAGTGATCGACCAGAATTGCCGCAAGGGCGACGCACGATCCACCTCCGCCGCTTCGTAGATGTAGTCGGGGATGGATCGAAGCCCGGCCAGACAGATCAGCATGACATAGGGCGTCCACATCCAGGTGTTGACCAGCACGATCGTCCATGGCGCGAGGGCGACGCTGCCGATCATCGTGAACGAACTCGGCGCGATGCCGGTGAAAAAGCCGATCAGGTAGTTGAACGGCCCGATCTGCGGCTGGAAGAGCAGGGTCCAGAAGTTGCCCACGACCGCCGGAGACAACATCATCGGCAAAAGAATGACGGTCGTCCAGAAACTGTGGCCGCGGAACTTCTGGTTAATGAGGAGAGCGAGCCCAAGGCCAATCACGACCTGCAGCGCGATCGTCCAGAACACGAAATGCGCCGTGATCTGAAAGTTCGCCCAAAGATCCTCATCGGTCAGGATGTCGAGATAGTTGTCGATGCCGATGAATCTGGCGGGGTTCGGCAGGTTGGCCATGAGGCCGGTGAAAGAGAGCCGGATGGCCCAGATCAATGGAAAGATGTTGATCGCGAGCAGCAACGCGATTGTCGGGAGGATGAAGAGCCAGGCGATTGCACGGTCCGACAGGCCGCGCACGCGTCTGGCGATCGGCGCGGCCGTATGCACGGCGGCGCGTTCGACCAGCGTCTGGGTGGCGTTCGTCCCGGTCATTTCATCCGCTCGCGGATCGTCAGGTCCCTCCCCGGCAGCCGGACGGCCGCCGAGGGCGAGATGGAGGTTTTCGCCCCGACAACCAGGGCGTTATCCTCGACCGATTACGACGGATCCTTGCCTTCCTGCTTGAAGACTTTCTTCCAGTCCTTGACCAGCGCGTCCAGCGCGTCCTGGGACGTGCCCTTGTTGGCGACGACGTAGTCATGGACCCGATTCTGCATGTCGAGCAGAAGCGGGACATAGAGCGGTTCCGCCCAGAAGTCCTTCACAATTCCCATCGTTTCGACGAACGAGGGAGCATAGGGCGCGCTCTTTTTGTAGGCGTCCGACAGCAGAACGGCTTTGGAGGCCGACGCGCCGCCGAGGTCTGTCCACTTCTGTTGGACCTCGGGCTGCGCGAACCACTTCACGTACAGCAGCGAATCGTCGACATCTTTTGAAGCCGCGACCACTGAGAGGCCCTGGCCGCCGAGTTGGCTGAACTGCCCAGTGGGCCCCGCGGGATTCATGAAGAAGCCGATCTTGTCTCCGCCGACGTTCGGATCCTTGGCCAGACCCGGGAAGAAGGCATACCAGTTCATCTGCATCGCCACTTCGCCGGACTTGAAGGCGTCGAGACCTTCCTGCATGTACGCGTTTGTCAGCCCGGGCGGCTGGCAGCACTCAAACAGCTCCTTGTAGACGTCCATGCCCTTGGCGGCGCCGGCGGAGTTGACGATGCCCGTCATGTGGTAGGGCTTGTTCGGGTCCATGTAGTCGAAGCCATAGTTGTACATCGCGTTGGTGACGCCCATCGTGATGCCTTCTGAGCCTCGCTCGGTGAAAATATACGATCCGTACACCTTCTTCCCGTCGATTTCCTTGCCTGTGAAGAATTTCGAGACTTCAATCAACTCGTCCCATGTCTTGGGCGGCTCAAGCTCACGGTTATACTTGGCCTTGAACTCGGCGCGTAGCTCCGGCTTGGCGAACCAGTCCTTGCGATAGGTCCAGCCGACCGCATCGGCCATGGCGGGCAACCCCCAGTAGTTCGCTGTGTTCTTTGGCCACTCCGCATATCCGACGACGGTCGCGGGCAAGAACGTGTCCATCGAAATCTTATTCTTGTCGAAGAAGTCGTTGAGCTTGATGTACCACTTGTTCTCCGCCGCACCGCCGATCCATTGGCTGTCGCCGATGATCAGGTCGCATTCGCTGCTGCGCGAGTTGAGTAGGTTGATGAAGTGGTCGGCGTAGCTCGTCCAGGGGACGAACTCGTGCTTCATCTCGATGCCTGTCTCTTTGGTGAAATCCTTGTCGAGCTCGACCAGCGCATTCGCCGGGTCCCAGGCCGCCCAGCACATCGTGAGCGACTTGCCTTCGGCTTGCGCCGAGGACGCGGCTCCGAGAGCTAGCGCCAAGGCTCCTGCGGCGCATACCAGGGACAGAGACGTCCTATTCATCCTCATCGTTCGCTCCTCCTCATTTTGGCCGGGCACTCGGCCGCTTGCTAAACCTTCGCGTTAGCCGCGATTGTAAACGTTTGGTCGTTTGTTCAGTAATTCACGACTTACTAAGCATGTCAACTAAATTTTGTCGCCGCGCTTGAGCGCGCGGGGACCGCCAATGAGCTCGGGGCGCACCTGTCGGCTTCGGCCTTCGACCGCGAGCGCCGTGCAAGCCGCTTGTTCGCAGAATCAATCTCGAAGGGGCGGGCTCCCGGTCGATCTGCCCCGTCCGCCGCGCCCTCGCCGAACGGCCGCTCTTTAACCGGCAAAGCGGTCGCGCCGAATCGGCAGGCCGATCGAGTTTGGCGCTACGGCTTGAAGTTGCTCTGGCCGGGGCCGGTCAGGTCGTAGACGTTCTCCTTGTCGTCCTCGGTGACGCCGGCCGACCCGCTCCTGGGCTCGAGCACCAATTCCTTGGTGAGGACGGCGGTGCGGAACTTCCAGCCTGGCGGCAGGGCGATGCGCGCGCCGAGCGTCGCCAGATTGTCGAGGCTCAGATCCTTGATGTTCTTGTCGGTATAGGAGCGCATCACCCAGGTTCTGTCCTTCGGGTCATCGAGCAGATAGACGGTCGACCCTTTCTTGAAGCCTTCGATCGAGGTTCGCGGCACGCTCATATAGCGGTAGGCGCTCGGCGGCGGCTTTTTCGCTTCGATGTCCTTCGGCGCCGGTCCATTGCCCATCCAGGCGGCTTCGAGGCCGTCGAAATTGCGGACGCCGCCGACCCTGTCGCTGAGCCAGTCGATGGTCCAGTGGCGCGGCGGGCTCAAGAGGACGAACAACGCCTGATATTGCTTGGCGATCGCCTTGGCGTTCAGCGCCTGGACAAGCGACGGCGGGGCCGAGTCCGCCGAATCTTCGTCGCCGTTCAGTCCGGTCGTATTGTAACGGCTTTCGTACAGGGCCTTTTTGAAGATGTCCCTGGCGAAGAGATCGATTTCTTCGAAGCGGGCGCCGCGGAGATTGTCGTACCGGCGCTGGGTGGCGCTGCCGCAATCGTCAGGCAGCTGGCTGACGTAACGGCAAATCGTGGCGTCCGCCGCGAAGGCCGGGAGCGCAGGGCTGCCGGTCGGCAGGAATGCGCCAAGGACCAGCCCGCGCAGCACTCGCCGGACGCCGCGCCGAGCGCCGATCGCGGCCATGTCCTTCCTCCTCCGCCGAGCGCCGCCGAGAATTGCCGGATTAAGCGCCAGCGAGCCATCCTGCAAGACTTTCCGACGTCCCGGTCGCCGAGTGCTGACGCCCGGAGCCCGGGCCTCGCTCAAAGTCGCGCCCATCTGTCGACGACGTGCATTGCGCGAAGCGTGCGCCCCGCCGAAACGCCTTATCTGAGCGATGATCAGATTCGGCTTGACCTCCGGCCGCGGGGGATTTAAGCAATGATTAGATCAGGCGAATAGCGGAGGATCGCGCCGTGACGGCAGGAGCGATGGACGCCCCGGCGAGGCGGGTCGGCGCCGGCCAAGACGCCATTTGCGGCCTGTTGCTGACCGCGGGCGCGGCGGCGCTTTTTGTCGGCACGCTTTTCTACGCCCGCCTGACGCCCCGGCTCGGACTGCCGGCGTTGCCGGCCGAGCGGGCGCAGGCGCTCGGCGACGCGCTGTCCTCCGGTCCGGAGAAACTGGCCCTTGCCGGCGGCTGGGCGTTCGCCGGGGATTGCCTGCTCCTGGCCGCCGCCATCGCGCTCGCCTGCCGAAGCGCACGCCGGTCGAGCGACCTCGAATTGGCGGGCTGGGCCTTGATCGCGGTCAGCGTGACGATCGCGATGGTCTTCGACTCGATGACCGCCGCGCTCTTCTGGCCCCTGGCGCACGCCGCCGACTCTCAGCCGTTCCTGGCGTTCAAGGCCTGGTTCGACTTCCTGTTCGCCGCGGGCAATCTGCCGTTCGGCGCTGGCTTCATCGCGATTCTTGCGGCCGACGCATTGGGCCGGCCGCCTCTTCTGCCGAGGCCCGTGACGATTCTGGGCTTCGTCATCGGCGCCGCCGCGGCGATCAGCGGGCTCGGCGCCCTGACCGGCCTCCTGCATCTGCCGCTCGTCATCGGGCTCAGCGTCACTTTCGCCTGCCTCGTTCTGGCGGCGCTCGGCGTGCAAGTCTTGCGCAGCCCCCGCGGCGCCGCAAGCATTGACGTGCGGGCGATCCGGGCGGATTAGGGCGTCCCGCAACCCCGGGGCCGCCTTGATCAAGGTCCATCACCTCAACAATTCGCGTTCGCAAAGAGTCCTCTGGCTGCTGGAGGAACTCGGCCTCGGCTACGAAGTCGTCCGATACCGGCGCGACGCCAAGACCCTGCTGGCGTCGGCGAGCCTGCGGGCCGTCCATCCGCTCGGAAAGTCGCCGGTCATCGAGGACGGACCGCTGCGCCTGGCCGAGACCGGGGCCATTTTCGACTACCTGGTCAGCCGATATGGACAGGAACACGAGCCTTCGCCGCAGAGCGAGGCCTACTGGCGCTACAAATATTGGCTGCACTATGCCGAGGGCTCGGCGATGCCGCCTTTGCTGCTCAAGCTCATCCTGAACCGGCTCGGAGCCCTCGGCTGGCCGGCGCGTCGATACGTCGACGGTCAGATCAAGCTTCATCTCGATTATCTGGAGACGGAACTCGAGGGACGGCCGTGGTTCGCCGGCGAGCAATTCTCCGCCGCGGACATCATGCTGAGCTTTCCGCTCGAGGCCGCAAGCGCGCGGGCCGGCCTGAACGCGGACCGTCCAAACCTGTGGAATTTTCTCGAGCGCATCCATGCCCGACCCGCCTATCGGAGGGCGCTGAAACAAGGCGGCGAATACGCCTATGCCCGGTGACGGACCGGCCCGCCGCGCCGCGCAAAGCAGGGGCGGCAGCGCCAGGGTCAGGAAGGGCTATCACCACGGCGGCCTTAAGCGCGCGCTGATCGAGGCCGCGGTCAAGGCGATCGCCAGGAGAGGCATCGACGCGCTGAACCTGCGGGAGCTCGCCGCCCGGGCCGGCGTGACCCCGGGGGCGCCCTATCATCACTTCGCCAACCGGAAAGCGCTCCTGCGGGGCATCGCCGAGGAAGGTTTCGACCTGCTGGAAATGAAGCTGATCGCGGCCCAGCATCAGGCGGCGGACGAAGCCGGCGCCCGGCTCGAGGCGCTGGGCCTGGCTTATGCGCGCTTCGCCATCGCCAATCCCGGCTATTTCCGGGCGATGTTCCACCGCGACGCAAATGCGCCCGGACCGACGGAACCGGGTTTGCGCGCGTTCCTTCTGTTACGCGACGCCGTCGCCGCCTGCCAGGCGGCCGGAGCGGCGCCGAAGGGCGATCCAGCCCCGCTGGCGCTGACCGCCTGGTCGGCCGTTCACGGGCTCGCGACGCTCTGGGTCGATGGCGCGCTGCCATTCGAGGGGATGAGGCCGGAGGACATGGCCCCGGAAGTCGCCGGCATGGTTTCGCGGATGTTCGCCGCGCTGGCGCGCGAGGGGTCAGGCGGGGCCGGCTAAAACTCGACCTCGAGCTCCTCGATCTCCTCCTTCTCCGCCATCGCGGCGTCGCGCCATTGCTGGACCGCGGGCCACTCCCAGATCCGCTCGGCATAGGCTTCGAGCTCGCCGTCGAGGCGGACGCCGTAGGTGCGAAAGCGGCTGACCACGGGGGCGTACATCGCATCGGCCATGCCGAGCTTGCCGAAGAGATAGGGCCCGCCGTAGGCGTCGAGGCATTCCGACCAGATGATGCGGATGCGCTCGATGTCGGCCTTGGCCTTGGACCAGATCTTGAAGTTGGGAAATTCGGCCTTGATGTTGAACGGCAGCGCCTGGCGCAGCGAGGTGAAGCCCGAATGCATCTCGCCGCAGACCGAGCGGCAGCGCGCGCGCATTGCCCGATCTTTGGGCAAGAGCCCAGCCTTTGGCGCGATTTCGTTCAAAAATTCGCCGATCGCCAGCGTGTCCCACACGCGCAATCCGTCGTAGGTGAGGCAGGGCACCAGGATCGAGGGCGAGAGCAAAAGGATTTCCGCCCGCGCGTCCGCGTCCTTGGGCTCGACGATGACTTCCTCGAACTCGATTCCCGCCAGCTTCGCCATCAGCCAGCCGCGCAGCGACCACGAAGAATAGTTTTTGCTGCTGATGGTCAACGTCGTTCGCGACATTGTGAATACTCGCGATCAAACCAGGCGGAGCCAGTTCCGCCTATGAACCGTTTAGCAAGGGACATGCCAATCGTTCCCTTGGCACATCGCTTGCTTCGATGCGCGGGGAAGCTGGGCAAACCCATGATTTATGACGCCTACCAAGGGATGGCCGACATCCATGATCGCGTGCGCAGGTCCGCCGACAGCGCCTATGCGATCCTGGACGCGTGGTCGGCGAATCCATTCGCCCCGCCGTGGCGGCGCATGGCGGCCTATTACGAACTCGTCGCGCTCGCCGGCTTCACCCACGCGCGGCCCGACTACGGAATCGAGAGCGTCGAGGTTCAGGGCGAACCCATCCCTGTCGAAGAGACCGGCGTCGTCTGGACGCCCTTCTGCCAGCTGTTGCGTTTCCGCCGCGAGGGCGGCGCGGACGACCCGAAGGTCCTGCTCGTCGCGCCGATGTCCGGGCATTTCGCCACGCTGCTCCGCGGCACCATCCGGACCCTGTTGCGCGATCATCAGGTCTTCGTCACCGACTGGATCAATCCGCGCAACATAAAACTCGAACGCGGCAATTTCACGCTCGAGGACTACACCCAGCACCTGATCGATTTCATCGGCTTCATCGGCGAAGACTGCCATGTGGTGGCGGTCTGCCAGCCAACGGTGTCGGCGCTGGCGGCGACCGCCGTGCTGGCGCAGAACGGCTCCAACATCCAGCCCGCGAGCCTGACGCTGATGGCCGGGCCGATCGACGCGCGGGTTGCGCCGACCAGGGTCAACGAGCTGGCGCAGGAGAAGCCGATCGAATGGTTCCGCAGCAACATGATCGGCGTTGTGCCGGACAAGTTTGAAGGCGCCGGGCGGCGCGTCTATCCCGGGTTTCTGCAGCTCTGCGCCTTCATGAGCATGAACGCGGAGCGGCACACCAAGTCGTTCATCGACCTCTTTCACCACCGCGTCGCCGGCGAGATCGAGAAGGCGGACGCGATCCGCGATTTCTACAAGGAATATTTCGCCATCATGGATATGAGCGCGGACTTCTATCTCGAGACCGTCGAGCAGGTGTTCCAGCTCTGTCTCTTGCCGCAGGGGCAGATGAAGCACAAAGGCCAGCGGATCGAGCCGCGGGCGATCAGGAAGACGTTCCTTTTGACGGTCGAGGGCGAGAAGGACGACATCTGCGCGGTCGGCCAGACGCTCGCCGCGCAGGACCTCTGCTCAGGCCTCCGGCCCTACATGAAAACCCATCACCTGCAGGCCGGCGCCGGCCATTACGGCGTGTTCAACGGCAAGCGCTGGGAGACGCAGGTCTATCCTGTGCTGCGCAACCACATCCAGTCGAGCCGGTAGGCTCGCCCTCATCCGGCCGGTTTCTCCCGCAAGCGGGAGAGGGTCCGGGGCGAGCGTCTATCCCTTCAGGAACGGCCTGTGCAACGCCAGGTCGGCGGGGCTGAAGCGGTCCGTCGCCGACCAGGACTGGTGCCAGTAGGGGTAGATCAGCGGCGGCTGGCTCACCTTGTCGAGGCGGGCGCGCTCGGCGTCGGTCAGCTTGACGTCGACCGAGGCGAGGTTGTCGCGGAACTGCGCCTCGGTGCGGCCGCCGATGACGAGCGACGTGACGGCCGGCCGTCCCAGAAGCCAGGCGAGCGCGATCTGCGCCGCCGAGACGCCGCGCGCCTGCGCAATCGCCACCAGTTCGTCGACGATCGCCCAGAGCGCGTTCTCGTCGCGCACCGGCGGCTCGGTCCAGCCGGCGAACTGGCGCGAGCCTGCGGGCGCCGCCTGGTTGCGGCGATGCTTGCCGGAGAGCAGTCCGCCGGCCAGCGGACTCCACACCAGGACGCCGAGCTTCTGGTCGACCGCGATCGGCAGAAGCTCATATTCGGCGTCGCGCGCCTGCAGCGTGTAATGGATCTGCTCGGAGACGAAGGGGACGCGATGCTCGCGCCGCGCGGTCTCCATCGCCTTCATGATGTGCCAGCCGGAATAATTGGAGCAGCCGATGTAGCGCACCTTGCCGGCGCGAACGAGCAAGTCCAGGGCCTCCATCGTCTCCTCGAGCGGGGTCAGGCCGTCCCACTGGTGCACCTGATAAAGGTCGATGACGTCGGTGCGCAGGCGCTTCAGGCTCGCTTCGCATTCGCGGATCAGATGCCAGCGCGACAGGCCGCGATCGTTCGGCCCCTCGCCCGTCGCAAAGCGCACCTTGGTCGCGATCAGCATGCCGGGCTTGCGGGTCGGCATGGCTTCGCCGAGCATCTCTTCCGAGCGCCCGCCGGAATAGACGTTGGCGGTGTCGATCAGATTCACCCCCGCATCGGCGACGATGTCGATCAGCCGGCGCACCTCGGCGAGCGAGACATTGCCGACCTTCGCGAAGTTCCCTTTGCCGCCGAAGGTCATGGTGCCCATGGTCAGGACCGAAACCATCAGGCCCGAATTGCCCAGCTGCCGGTATTCCATTGGCGCGCTCCTTTTTCGTAAGTCCCGGGGCTATCATGCCGGGCGCGCACCGCCAAGCGCCGCCCTCGCTCGCAGAAGCGATGCGGGAGGGAACAGACTTGCCGCTTCGCCGGGTTTATGGGCAATGTCGAGGCGATCGTCTTCCTCCAATCGCAGGAGCCTTCCCCCTTGGTCCTCGCATCCTTTCGGCGCCTCGCCGGCGTCGCCTTCTTCTGCGCTCTGGCTTTGGCCGCCACGAACGCTCTTGCAGCCTCGGCCCCGCAGCCGGACGGCACGGTCGACATGGTGAAGCTCATGCAACCCGGGCCGCTGCCGGAACTGGCGATGGGCGACCCATCGGGCGTGCCGATGATCGAATACGGCTCGCTAACCTGCCCGCATTGCGCCGCGTTCTCGAAGGAGACTCTTCCGCAGCTCAAGGCTCAATATATCGACACCGGAAAAGTGCGCTTCATTTTCCGCGAATTCGCCCGCAACACCGCCGACGTAGCAGCCTTCATGCTCGCCCGCTGCCTCGGCGACGACAAGGCCTTCGCGGCGGACGAACTGCTGTTCGCCGAGCAGGACAAATGGGCCTTCAGCGACAAGCCGCTCGAACCCCTGATCGAGGCGATGCGGCCAACCGGGATGACCGCCGAGAAGGCCAAGGAGTGCCTCAACAATCAGAAGCTCGCCGACGGGATCGTGGCGATCACCAAGCGCGCTGCCAGCGAAGTCCATGTGAGCGGCACGCCGACCTTCGTCATCGCGGGCAAGGTCTATGGCGGCGAACTGACGTTCGACCAGCTCAAGGCCATCCTCGACCCGCTGGTGAAGAAGTAGGCGCAAAGCCTCACCAGGCGAGAACCCACCGGCCGAGCAGCGCGCCAGCTCCCGCGCAGACGAGAGTGGCGATCGGATACCAGGTCGCGACGAAGAGCGGGGAATCGTCCGGGCAGTGGGTCGCATAAAAGAACGAAGCGATACCGGCCGCCGCCGCGCCGGCGAGCGCTCCCGTCCAAGCCGGATGCTGCGGCGCGCCGGCCCGCATGGCGATGATGAGCGCAACGAGAATCGGGGCCGCCATCATCGGAATCATCGTCGTGCAATAGCGCATGTTGTGCCCGACGAGGCGCGCCATCCACTCGTCCGGCGGCACGACGATGAGCTCGACCGCAACGGCGGCGGCGAGCAGGACGAGCGGCGCGAAGAGCCAGAGGGCCAGCGCGCCGGGCTTGGCGTCGGGCCGCTCGAGCCGGACGAACAGCAGGAGGGACGGCAGGGCGAGCGCCAGCGCATCGGCGAACTTGAGGTTGAAGCGCACCGTCCCCAGGGCGGCGGCGATATCCGGCCGCGGCCCGACGAACAGCGCATAGAGCGCCAGGCTGCCGACGACGCCGAGCGCCAGCGCGCCGGCGAAGCGTCGGCGCATGTGGACCGGTTCGGCGACGGGGTCGGCGGCGAGCGCGGCGATGAGCTCGGAGGTCCTCACAAAATGGTCCTCACGAAATCGATCTCCGCCAGGCCGCGGCTAGCGATTTCAGCGCCCGATGCAGCGCGACGCGGACAGCGACCTCGCTCATCGCCAGGCGCGCTGCCGTCGCCGCGATCGACTGTCCGTCCAGCGAGATCGATTGGACGATGTCGCGCTGGCGGGCCGACAGCGTTTGCAGGAGCTTCTTCGCATCGCTGAGCGCATGCGGGTCCTCTTGCTCGGGCGCTGCGAGAAACTCCTGAAAATCCTCGATCGGCTCGATCCGTCGCGCCCCGCGGCGACGCATCGCGTCGATGATCTTGTGGCGGGCGATCGCCTTCACCCAGGGTCCGAGCTTCTGGCCCGAATCCCAAGTGTGCCGCTTGAGATGGATCGCCAACAAGGTCTCCTGCACCGCATCCTCGACATCGGCGTCGCCCAGCCGGGCGCGCTGAAACGCCCCGCGCGCCATCGCCCGGACGGCACGGCCGATATCTTCAAGGAGCCGCCGGTAAACGCCCTCGTCGCCCGCCATCGCGGCCCTCATCATCTTCGACCAGGGGTCGTCCGGAAGGCCTTCGGACGGCAGGGCGCTCATACGGATTTCGTTCCGTTTCGGCTGGCGTTACAGGCGCATAGGCTTTTTATTTGGCGGTGAACGCGGATGACGCGGCCCATTCCCTGTAACACGCCCTTCCTCGATCGCGAAGACGACGGCAATGGGCGACCCCGAGAGAGCCATTCATGTCGACATTCCCCCCGAGCCGCATCGCCGCCAGCGTCGGCGTCGGTTTCAAGGCCGAGCATTTCGACGCCATCCTCGACTCCCGACCGGGGCTCGGCTTTTTCGAGGTCCACGCCGAGAACTACATGGGCGCGGGCGGCCCGCCGCACCGGCGGCTCGCCGCGATCCGCCGGGACTATCCGCTCTCCCTGCACGGGGTCGGACTCTCCATCGGCTCGCCCGGGCCGCTGGACATCGCCCATCTCGCCCGCCTCGCCAGCGTGGCCGCGCGCTACCAACCGGCGATGGTTTCCGAGCATCTCGCCTGGTCGACGCATGCGGGCGCGTTCTTCAACGATCTCCTGCCCCTGCCCTACGAAGAGGAGACCCTGGCCCGGGTGTGCGATCATATCGACGAGACGCAGAGCGCGCTCAAAGGGATGATCCTGCTCGAAAACCCCTCCACCTACGTCGCCTTCGCCGAGACGACGATCGAAGAAACCGAGTTTCTCGCCGAGATCGTCCGGCGGACCGGATGCGGCTTGCTGCTCGACGTCAACAACGTCTTCGTAAGCGCCGCCAACCACGGGCGCGACCCGCATCGCTATCTGGCCGATTTCCCGAAGGCGGCGGTCGGCGAGATCCATCTTGCGGGCTACGCCGAGGATGCCGACGACGCCGGCCTGCCGCTTCTGATCGATGCGCACAATTCCCCCGTCCGCGACGCCGTCCTGGCGCTCTACGCCGAGGCGATCCGGCGGTGCGGCCCGGTCCCGACGCTGGTCGAGTGGGACAACGACGTGCCGGCATGGCCGGCGCTCTTTGCCGAAGCCGAGCGCGCCGGCCGCGCCATGGTCGAAGCGCATCGCGCTCCGCAGGAGCGAGCCGATGCCGTTTGAAGCCACGATCCGCGAATTCGCCGCGGCCCTCCGGGACCCGGGCCAGCCGCCCCCGTCCTGCATCCGCGGGCGCCTGGAGACGCCGGACTTCCGCCGCTTCTCGGTCTATCGCAACAATATAGCGGTCGGGCTCATCGCCGCGCTCGCCGCGCGCTATCCCGTGACACAACGCATCCTCGGCGCGGAAGCGTTCCGTACCATGGCGCGCGCATTCGCGCGCGAGCGGAAGCCGCGCTCGCCGGTGATGATCGCCTACGGCGACGACTTTCCCGATTTCCTCGAGGACGCGGCGGCGGCGTTCGGCCTGCCCTATCTCCCGGACGTAGCGCGACTCGAGAACGCCTGGGTCGAGTCCTATCACGCCGAAGAGGCGGGGGTCGTAGGCCTCGCCGATCTCGCGGCTCACCCGCCGGCCGCGCTCCTGACGGCGCGGGTCGAATTCCATCCCTCAGCGCGGCTGCTCCGTTTCGCGACCCCCGCCGGCTCGATCTGGGCCTCCCATCAGGCGGGCGCCGGGCCGGCGGCGGCGGCCGAGCGCGGCGAGGACGTGCTGGTCGCCCGCCCCGAGGCCGACGTCGGCGTCCGCATCCTGCCGGCCGAGGCCTACGCCTTCGCCACGCGTCTCGCCTCGGGGGCGACGCTCCTCGAGGCGGCCGGCGCTCTCGACGACCCGGGGAGCTTCGGAACCCATCTTGTTGGCCTCGTCGAGGCCGGCGCCATCGCCTCGATCGTTCCCGGAGATCCGCTGTGAGCTTCCCCGTCGCTGCCGGCTTCGAGCCGGCCTCGTCCAATCCGATCGCTCGCTTGACCAAACGGCTGTTCGGGCTCGTGCCCGCTTCGCTTACCATGCTGATCCTCAGGCTCGCCCTGGCGCGTCCGTTCTTCGCCTCGGGGCTGACGCGCTGGGACGGCTGGTTCACCCTCTCCTTCGGCGCCAAAACACTGTTCGCCGACGACTATCGACTGCATATCTTCGGTCAGGAAATCCCCTTCCCGCAGCCCGAACTCGTGGCGACGCTGGCGAGCACGGCGGAGATCGTGCTGCCGATCCTGCTCGCCTTCGGCTTCCTCACCCGCTATGCGGCCGCCGGGCTTCTCTGCATGACCGCCGTCATCCAGCTCACCTATCCCGACGGTTGGGCGAACTTCCATCTTTATTGGGCGGCGATGGCGCTGGCGATCATGGCCTTCGGTCCCGGCGCGATCTCGCTCGACCGGCTGCTCGGGCTGGACGGCTGGTTCGGCTGGCGCGGTCGGGCGGCGCTGTAGGCGCGGTCGCCGACCGCGCCCGCCGCGGTCATCGACCGCGGCTACAAAGCGGCGTCGTATTGACGGCGCCGCAAAGCCATGGCTTTAACCGCGCCACGAGACGCCCGGCGTCGATCGATCCTGAGAGGAGAAACGACGCGATGTCCCATTGGCCGCTGCACGGGCGCATCGAGGGCGCGATCGTGATGATCGGTTTCGGATCGATCGGCAAGGGCACGCTGCCGCTGATCGAGCGGCACTTCGCCTTCGACAAGGATCGCTTCGTCGTCATCGACCCGAACGATTCGGACCGTCGGCTTCTCGACGAGCGCGGCGTCCGCTTCGTCCATCTCGGCCTCACCCGCGACAATTATCGCGACGCGCTCAAGAACTACCTGACCGCCGGCCAGGGCCAGGGCTTCTGCGTCAACCTCTCGGTCGACACATCGTCGCTCGACATCATGCGTTACTGCCGCGAACTCGGCGCGCTCTATGTCGACACCGTGGTCGAGCCGTGGCCCGGCTTCTATTACGACAAGGGCGTCGGCAACGAGGCGCGCACCAATTATGCGCTGCGCGAGACGGTGATGGACGAGCGGCGCCGGAACCCCGGCGGGACGACCGCGATCTCCTGCTGCGGCGCCAACCCGGGCATGGTCTCATGGTTCGTCAAGCAGGCGCTGATCAATCTCGCCGCCGATCTCGGTGATAAGGGCATGGAACCGAAGTCGCGCGACGACTGGGCGAGGCTCGCCGAGCGCCTCGGCGTCAAGGGCGTGCACATCGCCGAGCGCGACACCCAGCGCGCCAAGACGCCGAAACCGCGCAACGTCTTCGTCAACACCTGGTCGATCGAGGGTTTCCTGTCGGAGGGCATGCAGCCGGCCGAGCTCGGCTGGGGCGCGCACGAGAAGTGGGCGCCGGCGAACGCCGGCTTTCATGAGAAGGGCTCCGGCGCGGCGATCTATCTCGAGCAGCCCGGCGCCAACACCCGCGTGCGCTCCTGGACGCCGACGGCGCGAGGCCAGTTCGGCTTCCTCGTCACCCATAACGAATCGATCTCGATCGCCGACTATTACACGGTGCGCAACGATCGCGGCGAGGCCGTCTACCGCCCAACCTGCCACTACGCCTACCATCCCTGTGACGACGCGGTGCTGTCGCTGCACGAACTCTTCGGCCGCGCCGGCGAGATCCAGAATGCCCAACACATCCTCGGCGAGGCCGAGATCGTCGACGGGATCGACGAGCTCGGCGTGCTCCTCTACGGCCACGCCCGCAACGCCTACTGGTATGGCTCGCAGCTCTCGGTCGAGGAGACGCGCGCGCTCGCGCCCTACCAGAACGCGACCGGCATGCAGGTGACGTCGGCGGTGCTCGCCGGCATGGTCTGGGCGCTCGAGAACCCGGAGGCCGGCATCGTCGAGGCCGACGAGATGGACTTCCGCCGCTGCCTCGAAATCCAGCGGCCCTATCTCGGCCCGGTCATCGGCGTCTACACCGACTGGACGCCGCTCAAGAACCGTCCGGGCCTCTTCCCCGAAGACATCGACGAGAGCGACCCGTGGCAGTTTCGCAACGTGCTGGTACGGTAGCGTACGATTCCGCGGGCGCGGGGACCGATTTCAAAGCCGCTTTCCAAGGTGTTCCGAGCAACTCCAAATCGCTTTAGGTTGCGCCGCTCCCGAGCGCGACCCTATCCCCAGGCGTCTCGGGCGCTCGGCTCAATCAAGGATTGCCGCTCTGGCCGGCGGCGCGCGCCAGCGCGGCGAAACCGGCGACGCTGACCTCCTCCGCCCGCAGCGTCGGATCGAGGCCGGCCCCGGCGAGAAGCCGGTCGAGGTCGAGGCTGCGCGCCGAGGCGAAGCCCTTCAGCGACTGGCGCAGCATCTTGCGCCGCTGGCCGAAGGCGGCCTGGGTCAAGGCCGACAGAAGCCGCGGATCGCAGGGGTCTGGCGCGGCGCGCGGGATGAGCTCGACGAGGCTCGACGTGACCTTCGGCGGCGGGGTGAAGGCGGCGGGCGGCACGTCGAAGAGGATCCGCGCCTGCGTCCGCCAGCCGGCGAGCACGCCGAGGCGCCCGTAGTCGGCGCGCTCGGCCGGCGTCGCCACGATGCGCAGCGCGACCTCGCGCTGAAACATCAGGGTCAGCCGGTCGTAGAACGGCGGCCACGGCTCCGCTTCCAGCCAGCCGACGAGCAGCGGTGTCGCAATGTTAAAGGGCAGGTTGGCGCAGATCCTGAGCGGCGCGCCGCCGGCCTTGGCCAGCAGCGTTTCCGCCCCGACCGTCAGCGCGTCCGCCGCGACGACCTCGAGCCGGCCCGGCCAGCGCGCGCCGATGTCCGCCAGCGCCGGCAAGGCCCGGGCGTCACGCTCGATCGCGATGACCTTCGCCGCCCCTTCAGCGAGGAGCGCGCGGGTCAGGCCGCCCGGGCCGGGACCGACCTCGACGACCGCAACGCCGGCAAGGGGCCCGCCGGCGCGCGCGATTCTGCCGGTCAGGTTGAGATCGAACAGGAAGTTCTGGCCAAGCGCCTTGCGCGCATCGAGCCCGTACGCCGCCACGACCTCGCGCAGCGGCGGCAACCCATCGGCGGCGAGACTCATCGCGTCAGACGGTCCGCGAGCCTCAGAGCGGCGATCAGGCTCGCCGGACTGGCGATCCCCTTGCCAGCGATGTCGAACGCCGTGCCGTGATCGGGAGATGTTCGCACGAACGGCAGGCCGAGCGTGACGTTGACGCCCTCGTCGAAGGCGAGCGTCTTGACCGGGATGAGGCCCTGATCGTGATACATGGTCACCGCGACGTCATAGCGTGCCCGGGCGCTGGCGTGAAACATGGTGTCGGCCGGCAGCGGCCCGACCGCGTCGACGCCTTCGGCGCGCAGCGCCGCGACGGCCGGCGCGATGATCGTGATCTCCTCCCGTCCCATCGCGCCGCCCTCGCCGGCATGCGGATTGAGCCCGGCAAACGCCAGGCGGGGGTGAGCGATGCCGAACCGGCCGCGAAGATCGCGATCGATGACGCGCCCAGTCTGGACGATGAGTTCCGTGCTCAGCGCTCGCGGCACCTCGGCGAGCGCGATATGGATGGTCACCGGCGCGACAGCGAGCGTCTGCGACCAGATCATCATGACCGGAAAAGCGGGTTCCCCCCAGGCCTTGGCAAGCTCCCCGAGAAACTCCGTATGGCCGGGGAAGCGGAAGCCGGCCTCGTAGAGCGCCGACTTGGCGATCGGATTGGTGACGACGGCGCGGGCTTCCCCGGCGCGCACCGCTTCGACCGCGCGCGAGATCAACTCGATCGTCGCTGCCGCGTTGCCGGCGACCGGGCGGCCGGGCTCGGCCTCGACCGGATTTACGAGCGGGACCACGGGCAGACCCTTGGCGAAAATCGCCGCGGCCTCGCGCGGCTCGGTTTCGACGATCCGCACGTCGACCCCGATGCGCCTGGCGATGCCGGAAAGATGCGACGGCGCGGCCAGCACATAGAAGGGCGCGTCGACAGGGGACCTCAGACGCCAGGCGGCGAGCGCCAGTTCCGGGCCGATCCCCGCAGGCTCGCCCATCGTCAACGCAAGAGGCGGCTTCCCGTCGGTCAACGCATGCCCTCCGTCTGCGACGGTCCGGAAAGGTTAGAGGCCGACGTTCGCCTTGACGTCGCCCAGCGTCCGCAGAACGATTTGGAACATCAGCGTCTGGTTGCGTACAGCCGGATTGTAGATTACCGGCCCGCCGGCATAGATGGGATAGGCGGCCGGCGCGCTAAGACTGGATGAGTAACGCACGGTCAGCGTCGTGCAATCGTCCTTGTAGCCGACGCCGAGCGAATACCCGACCGGGTAGAAGATCGGGGTGGTCTGCCCGGCCGTGTCGTAATAGTGCCGCGACATGTCGAGGATGAGCGACCCGTCCACCGACCAGCGGTCAAGGAACTTATACGACGCATTCCCAGTCAAGCCCTCCCGGGGGTACTCCCATCCCAGCGCCGGTTGGGCGGCGTAGAGGGCATAGTCGACGCTGCCCGTGAGCCCGGCGATCGTCGCCTTGGCGATGGCGTCGAAGCGGTCGAGTTGGAATGTGGTGCTGTCGAACTGCTGTTTGCTGATCAGCCAGAGCGGCGCGGATGTCGGCTGCAACGTCTCGCCGGCGACGTAATTGGAGAAGGTCCGGTCGAGGCCCGAATCCTGGCCGACGTTCGCGACGTCATAGAGCGAGTAGGAATTCTGCCCCGCGACCTGGATTGATTGGCCGGCGACGAAATTCGCGTGGCCGCCGCTCAACAGGTTCGCGGTGTACTGCAGACCATAGTTAAATCGTGTGCCCCCTTCGACCCGGTCGTAGCCGGAAAACTTGTTCCAGGCGAACAGGTTCGTCTCGTCGAACACGAGACTCTGCAAATCTTCGTCGGGCTGGATCGCCGGAATGACTTCGCTCGGGCGCACGATCAGCTGGCCGATCGGCGTGATCGTCTGCGTCCCCCAGGGCGACGTCAGAACGAACGGATACTGGTACTCGAGCCCGACGCCGGCCATGGCGCGTGCGAAAGCGCCCTGATCGTGGCCGGAGAAGAACGCCGCCTGGCTGGAATTGGCGACCGTGCTGGAGCCGACGGAGCTCGCGTAAGTGATCGAGCCGGTTTCGTCGAGTTCGGTCGCTTCGCCGTCCAGCCTGGCGAAGGCAAACGGCTTCCACACCTCGCCGATCGGGTCGATATAGCTCCGCTGCCACGAAACCTGGCCGGATGCGCGGGTATAGTCGCCGGCGATGCCACGCAGCATGCAGGCGCCCGGATAGTAGCTGGCCACATATTTGCCGCCGACAATTGTCTCGCAGACATTGTAGAGGTGATAAGCGTTGTCGAAAGTCTGCAGACCGGTGGATTGGAACGCCGCATTGTTGCGATCGATGTTTGCGAGGTTGAAGTCGACCGTCGCCTCGCCGCCGAGGCCATAGGTTCGATCTTCGGGAACGTTGAAGATGCGATTGTAGTCGAGAACCGGAGCGGCCACGGGCAGCGTGCGATTGTCGTCATTCGCTGTCGTTCCCTCGAAATGGTAGGCGCTGAGGTCGAAATAGCTGAGGCCGGCCTGACCCCGCAGGTAGACCGATGAGACCACGTCCTGGAAATAGTAATTGCTGAAGTCGATGCCCTGGAGCTTGTAATCGTTCGCGTAGAACTTGTCCGACAGCCAAGTGGCGTTCCAGCCGAACTGCCAGTACGGGTTCAAAAAGAAATTGCCTTTGGACTCAATGGAGCCGCGCAGTCGCTGATCGCCGGCTCCATACGGATAAGGCGCGAAGAGATTCGGCTGCTGCTCGTCGATCCCCGAGGCCTGGATGCTGTACGTGCCGTTTGCCAGACGCTGGCGCCAGATCGCCTCGCCGAACAACCCCTGTTTCGACAGATAGGTCGGAATGAGAGTCAGATCGTAACTCGGCGCGAGGTTGATGAAATAGGGTACGCTCAGGCCGTAGCCCAGGTTGGCCCCGGAGACGAACGTTGGCGCCAGAACGCCGGTCTGCTTGTTGACCGTCGGGTCAGGCGAAGAAAAGTAGGGCATGTAGAAGACCGGCACGCCCCAGACCAGCATCTGAGCGTCCTCGAAGTAGACCGTATGCGTTTCCTGGTTCTCGATGATGCGCGCGGCCCGCACCTGCCAAAACGGAGGAATCTCCGGATGGTCCTTGCAGGGTTCGCAGGCGGTGTAGGCTCCCTTCTCGAGCACGGTGACGTCGCCGCCGGAGCGCTCGGCCCGCGGCGCAGTGAAGCGGGTCTTGTCAGCGGTCAGGATCTGGACGCTGTCGATGAAACCCTCGCGGAAACTGTCGCTGAGCTCGAACCGGCTGCCGTAGACGGCGTCTCCGTGCTCGTCGGTCATCTTCGCGTGACCTTCGGCGTACACCCGCTTCGTCGTCCGGTTGTAGACGACGCGATCGGCCTGCAGGATCCGCCCCTTGTAGAAGAGCTGAACCGAACCGACAGCGGAAACGGTGTTCTTGTCCCGGTCGTAGACGAGCTCGTCGGCGTCGATCACCAGCTTGTCGGCCGATTGGCCTGTCGCCGGCGTCGGCGCGGCGGCCGCCTGCGACGCCGGCGGCGAGACGGCGAGGCCGAGCCAGAAAAGGATCAGCGCGAACGCGGCTGTGCAAATCGCACCGACGCTCGTTCGTCGGGTTCGAGCGGGCCGGCTCTTGAACTCAAAGGAGAAGCTGACGGCCGAACCCATCAACCATCCTCTTGCTGCAACAACACGTATACGCCAAACAAACACCCGACCAAACCCGGCGACCACCCCGCCACCGACGCACTGACGAAACCCGCCTCGCCCAGATCGTTAATCACTTTCGTCGCGACATAAAGCACGAAGCCGGCGGCGACGCCACCGGAAATCATAAGCTCGACGCCGCCCATGCGGAAGAACCTTAACGAAAAGCATGCGGCGATAAGCACCATCGCCGCCAGTGTCAGCGGCCGAGCCAAAAGCTCTTGAAATTGAAGGCGGTATGGGGTCGGATCGAGACCCGCCTGCGCGGTCTGCGCGGCCAGCGCGGGAAGCTTCCAAAACGACACTGTTTCCGGCGCCACGAATGCCTGGGCGACTTCGCGGCGGTCGAGCGTCGTCGCGAGCAGATAGGTTGAGGCCGGAAGCGTCTCGAACCCTGGCGTCACCACTTTTGCGTCGTGGAACTCCCAGTAGCCGTCGTGCAACTCGCCCGACGCCGCCTCGACGCGTTCGACAAAAGCGCCATGATCGTCAAAATTGAAAATCTCGACGCGACTGAGTTTCACGCCGTCGGCTTCCGTGCCGCCGGCGTGAATGATCGCCTGACCGTCCACGCTCTTCTGCCGGAGCCAAAGGTCCCCCCAAGGATTGGACCGGCCGCCGAAGATGCTGTTTTCGATCGTGTCCGATCTCTCTTTCATCCATGTCGATACCGGGTTATAGGCCACGACCGACAGGACGCCGATGGATGCGATCACGACGAGCGGCGGGGTCAGAATCTGCCAGACGGACACGCCCGCGGCCCGAGCGACAACAAGCTCAAGTTTCCGCGAGAGATTGAGAAATGCAATCATCGAACCGAACAGCACCGCGAACGGAAGAGCTTGCTCCGCCAAAGTCGGCGTCCTGAGGAAGGAGAGACCGGCCATTGCAAGGGCCGTCGCCTTGGGGGCGTCGCCCGAACGCCTCAGCATTTCCACAAGATCAACGACGTAGATGAGCAAGAAGACCCCGGAAAAGACCGCAATGACCGTGCGTGCAAATCGACTTGCGAAGTAGACCGAAAGCGTAGGTCCGATCACGCCAGCCTCTCCCGAGCGTCCCCCCCGACCCCGCCAAAACCACGGCGGAAGATAACCGCCAACGCGCCGAGAGCGGCGGTCACCGGGATCCCCCAGACGAAATACGCCGCTACCGGAACCCCGACGCTCAATGTGGTCGCCGCGATGCCGGCCATGCGAATGCCGACGAAGGCCAAAATGGCTCCTGTGATGGCTAGCCCTCGTCCTTGTCGAGTGGTCCGCGCCTCTCCGAGCGCAGCGAACGCAATGAGGCCGGCGACGATCGCGTAGAGAGGACTGGCGAGCCGGTCGAGCAACTCACCGCGAATATGCCCGGCGAGCGCAGGGTCGGCGCGATCCTTTTCGTCCGGCGACCAGAGCTGGGCGGTGGTGCGCTCGCGCGGCCGCTTGACGGTGCTTATCACATGCATGAATTGCGAAAGATCGATGGTGTAATCGTCGAACGTCACCATGGCCGTGTCGCCCGCCGATTGAGGCCGAAAGAGAACCCCATTGGACAGCTGAAGATAGCTCGCCCCATCCTTCTCGATGGTTTTGCCCGCCTCGGCAATGTAGGTCGAAACATGGGCGGGGTCCCGGCGGTCCTGCATGAAGACGCCCCTAAGAGCGCCGTCAGCCGTACGCTCTCGGTAATGGAAGACGAAGCCAAGTTCGAGGTTGGAAAACGCGCCGGGGCGGGCGAAATTGGAGATGAAATCCGCCCGGATGAAGGTTGTGAGATTTTCGACAACCCCGAAACTCCACGGCAGAACCTCGATATAGACCGCCGCCACGACGGCGAAGACGGCGACCGACAAAAGCGCCAAAGGGCGCAACAATCGTCCTGGCGAGACGCCCGCGGCCGCCATGACGACAAGCTCGCTGTCGCCGTTCAGCTTGTTCAGCGTGTAGAGAATGCCGGCGAACAGGGCGACGGGCGCAATGATCGCCACCAACGAGGGCAAGACGAGGCCCGTCATCATGAAAAAGATGAGGATCGTCTGCCCCTTGCTGGTCAGGAGATCAATCTGCCGCAAGGCCTGCGTGATCCAGATGACTCCGGTCAGAACGGCCAGACTGGCGAAAAAGGCTGTGGCCGCGGTCCGCAGGACGTAACGTTCAATTCGCGTCATCGCCGCGGCGCCGCGCGACGAAACCCACACCCTTGGCGCGGCCCGTCCCCCTCCCGGCAAGCTTCCGTTCGCAAAGCGCAATGCTCCCCGGCCAACTGCCGTCCAGACCGATCATTTCATCGCGCGCAATCGCGGCGACTTATTGACGAGCGATTGTAAGCCCCGATATCTCCGGCTTTGTCGTTCGGTTCGCAAGTCGGCGATTCGAATTGTTCAAACACGAAAGCGGGCCGGACATGAGCGGAGCCATCAAGATCGCCTTTGGTTCCCTGTCCGCGCCAAAGGGCGGCGCGCTTGTCGTGTTCGTCGGAGCCGACATGAAGCCGGCGCCTGCGGTGACGGCTCAGTTCGGCGACCTCGAGCCCTTGATTCGCGCTGCGGCCAAAGCGACGAATTTTCGCGGGGCCCAACGCACGGCGCTCGACATTCTCGCGCCGGCCGGTCAGGACGCTTCCCGGCTGGTCGTGATTGGCGCCGCGCCGGGCAAAGACAACGCGCCGCTCGATTTCGTCATGCTTGGCGGCTTCGTCTTCGGCAAGGTCGCCGGCGCGCAAAGGGTCGAGGTCGCATTCGAGGCGCCGGCAGGGGCTTGGGACGGCGTTGCCGAGGCGGACTTCGCGCTCGGCCTACGCCTCCGGGGCTATCGGTTCGACAAGTACAAGACGAAAAAGAAGGAGCCGGAGGAGGAAGACCAGCCGCCGCCGGAATTCATTATCGGCTCGGGGCACGCCGCCGCGGCGCGCGCCGCCTCGCACGAGAAGTTCGCCGTCGCCGAGGGCGTCGAGCTTGCCCGCAACCTTGTCAATGAGCCGCCGAACGTTCTCTTCCCCAGCGAATTCGCCGACCGGGCTATGGCGCTGGAAAAGCTCGGGGTCGAGGTGAATGTTCTCGACGAGAAGGCCATGGCCAAGCTCGGGATGAACGCTCTCCTCGGCGTTGGCCGCGGCTCCTCGCGCGACAGCCGCCTCGCGACGATGCGCTGGAGCGGGGCCCGGTCGAAGCGGGCAAAGCCGATCGTGATCGTCGGCAAGGGCGTCTGCTTCGATTCCGGCGGCATCTCCATCAAGCCGTCGTCGGGCATGGAGGATATGAAGGGCGACATGGCTGGCGCCGCTTGCGCGGTCGGGCTCTTGCACGCGCTTTCGGCCCGCAAGGCGAAGGTTAACGCGGTCGGAGTGATCGGATTGGTCGAGAACATGCCCGACGGGGACGCCATTCGTCCCGGCGACATTCTGACCTCGATGTCCGGGCAGACCATCGAAATCGTCAACACCGACGCTGAAGGCCGGCTCGTGCTCGCCGATGCGCTCTGGTACGCGCAGGAGACTTTTTCCCCGCGGGCGATTATCGACCTGGCGACCCTGACCGGCGCCATCATGGTCGCGCTCGGCCAGGAACGCGCCGGGCTCTTCGCCAACAACGACGAACTGGCGCAGCAGCTCGTCGCGGCGGGTGAAGCGACCGGAGAGAAGGTCTGGCGGATGCCCCTGGGTCAGGCCTACGACAAGCTGATCAATTCGAAGTTCGCCGACATGAAGAACACCGGTGGGCGCCACGGCGGCTCGATCACGGCCGCGCAGTTCCTGCAGCGCTTTATCAGGGACAAGGACACGCCGTGGGCGCATATCGACGTGGCGGGGATGGCTATGGGATCGCCGTCGTCGGACATCAATCCTTCATGGGCCTCCGGATGGGGCGTCCGCCTCCTGAACCGTCTCATCGCCGACTCGTACGAAGACCAGTAATGATGCCGCAACGGGGGCTGGGAGATCGGGATGCGGCTTGAAGCGACGGTCTTGGCGCTCGCGCTTGCGGCGGGGGTGGCGCAACCCGCCTGGGCCATTGCGGGATGCGACGCCTTTTCCGCCGCCTTGCGCTCGGGCGCCAGCGACATGGGGGTCGAATTCTCGCACGCGATCGTCGTCTCGCGAACCCGCTCCGACGCCAACGTATTCGACGTGACCACCAGGGTCGATGTCGACGGCACGCTGAGCTGCCGGGGCGACGAGTTCCTGCGGTTCGAAGCGCGAATCGGGGAGCCTGCCAACGCGCGCACCAACACCAATTTCGAGCGCATCCAGACGGCGGCGCTACGCGCCGCGCTCGGCTGGGATGCGGCCAAAAGCCGCGGCGTGCTGCGCGGGATGAGCGCCGACGCGCGCGAATATCTCGATGCGTCGCGTCAACGCGGCGACGTCTATGTCGCAGGCAAGACCGAGGAGCATGAGCCCGGCGGCGTCAGCCTGGGCGTGATGGCCACGCAATCGGACCGGACCTTCGTCATCGTCGGCCCGGCAGGGGAATAGCGACGGGGATGGAGTTCCGCTTCCACCATCTCGAGCGCCGGCCGGTCGATGAGGCGCTGCCCGACCTGTTGGAGCGGGCCTACGAAGAGGGAAGGCGCGCCGTGGTGCGCGCGCCTTCCGAAGAGTTGGTGGCCGCTCTCAACAGCCGCCTGTGGACCTACGACGATGCCAGCTTCCTGCCGCACGGCGTGGCCGGAGACGGCGATCCCGGGTCGCAGCCGATCTTCCTGACGACCGCAGCCGAAAATCCCAACGGCGCCACGGTTCTGGTGCGCCTTTCGGGAGCTGAGCCGGGCGAATCGGACGAGGGATTCGACCGTGTGATCCTGCTGTTCGACAGTCGCGACGATGAAGCGGTCGCCGAAGCGCGGCGTGAATGGAAGCGCCTCCGGGACAAGGGGTGCGCAGTTAGCTACTGGCGCGAAGGCGAAGAGGGCGGCTGGGAGCAGGCGCGCTGAGGCTGACGGACTTTCAGCCGCGGCCTTAGTTTCGCGCCAATTTATCCTGCGATGGTCGCGCAGCCGCTGTGGCGCGCCGCCATGGCGGAGGGTATATCGTTCGCCTGTGCGCATTGTCCTGACTATCGTCGCGGTCGCGTTTGTCGTGATCCTGTCGACCGCGCTCGTCGCGCCGCTGTTCGTTGACTGGTCCGCGCATCGCGCCGAGATCGAATCCCGGCTCAGCGCGCTAAGCGGGGCCAAAGTCGTCTTGACGGGTCCAATCGAAGTCCGGCTGCTGCCTACGCCATATCTCCAAACTGGCCTGGGTACGATTTCGGGCCGGGCCGAGGGCGGTCCCAGCCTGTCGTTCGAATCAGCTCGGCTCGAACTCGCGCTGGTCAAGCTGGCGAGCGGCGCCATTCGCTTCTCGGAGATCGAACTCGACAAACCGGTCCTAACCATCTCCCGCGGGGCCGACGGGACGCTGCGCCTGCCTGTCTTTCCCGCCGCGGAGGCTGAGACAGTCGGCTTCGACCGGCTCGCGGTGCGCGACGGCAAGGTGCGGATCGCCGCCCGCGCAGCCGGCGGAGCGGAGCGCCAACTCAATGGCGTTCAGCTGGAATTGGACGCGGCTTCGCTCGCTGGCCCCTATCACCTGTCCGGCCAATTTTCCGGCCCGGCCGGCAAGCCGGTCGTCTTTCGTCTCGACTCCGAAAAAAGCGGGCCCGAAGGAACCCCAATTCGGGCGTCGGTCGACGCCGGTTCGAACTGGCCAGCGATCCAATTCGATGGCGCGCTCGATCCCTCCGGGCCCAGCGCCAGAGGCCCTCGAGTCACCGGCTCCGCGACGATCGTCGGGGCCGGCAGCGCCGGCGGACTAGATTGGAGGGCCGCCGGACGGATGACCGCCGATCTCGATCGCGCGGCGATCGAGCACGCCGAGTTTCGCGTCGGGCCGGAAGAGCGCGCCTTGCGTGCCGACGGGTCGGCGACGCTGACCTACGGCGCCCCGGTTCGGCTGGTCGTCGAGGCGAAAGCGAAACAGGCAAACCTCGACGCGCTCTTGCGCCGCAAGGGCGAGGACGCCGTGCCGCCGGCGCGCGCGCTGGGACTGCTTGCGGATACGTTTTGGCCGGCTCTCGGGCGCGCGGGGCTGATTGCGGTCGACGCAAGACTCGCCGCGAGCGACGTGATCCTCGGCGGCGAAACGCTGTCGGACGTCTCGGGGAGCGCGCGGTCCCAGCCCGGCGCGCCTCTCAACATGTCCTTCGACCTCGGCTTGCCCGGCCACAGCCGCCTCAAAGGGATGGGGGAGCTCAAGACGGGGGCGGCGGCGAGGTTTGACGGAACGATCGACTTCAGGGCGGACGATCCCGCCCTTCTCGACAG
Organism: uncultured Alphaproteobacteria bacterium; assembly: GCA_963772555.1. Lineage (GTDB taxonomy): Bacteria > Pseudomonadota > Alphaproteobacteria > Rhizobiales > Beijerinckiaceae > Roseiarcus. The sequence continues at coordinate 98,658 of CAVYXQ010000017.1, forward strand.
ATGGTCCAGCCCGGGCGCGCCGGAATTCGCCAATAGGGTTGCGGCTTTCGCCAACCGAAGCACCTCGGTCGCGGGCCGTATCGAAGCCTCCGCCACGGGGTTCTCGGGACACGATCTGTCGATCGGGCTCGACCGCTCCAAGCTCACCGGCTCGATCGCCTTTGCACGCCCTGCCGGCGCTGAACCGGGAAGGCTCGATATGGACCTTTCGAGCGATTCTCTCGACGTCGACGCGCTGCCGGGAGGGAGCGCGATCGCGGCGCTGATCGGCGGCCTCGACCTGTCGCTCTCGCTCAAAGCGAAGGCGTTGCATGTCAATAGGCTGAACGACACGGAGATCGACAGCGGATCGCTCGCTGTTAAAGTCGTCAGGAGCGGCCCGAACATCAGTTTGGACCGGCTGACCGTGACGGACCTCGGCGGCGCCAACCTCGACGCTGAGGGCGCCGTCGGGCGCGACGGACTGTCGTTGAGCGGACGGCTGCGGGCCGACCGGCTGCGCGACTTCGCCGCCCTGGTTTCGCGCCTCGCGCCGGGCGACTGGAGCCGGACGCTGGCCGAGCGGGCCGACGCGCTGTCGCCGGCCACGCTCGCGTTCGAGGCCCATGGAAACCCTGTCGCTGGGGGAGCCCCCGTCCTCAGTTCCCTCAAGGCGAAGGCAACCCTTGCCCAGACCCAGGCGGCGATCGGCCTCGAGCCCGACTCCGGAGCGGGACGTCAGCTTTTGACCGTCAATCTCGATTCGCCGGATACGAGCGCGCTGTTGCGCCAGCTTGGCGTCAAGACGGTTGGCGCCAGCGGGCGGGGGCGCATCGCGCTTCGGGCTTCCGGCGCCTGGGCGCAAGGATATGACGTCGACGCGACCGGCGCGCTCGCGGCGACAGATCTCTCGGCGCAAGGACGGATCCTGCCCGCCGCCGAAGGCGATGACGCGCGCCTTTTCGGCTCGGTCAAACTGAAGAGCCAGAACGTCTCCCCGCTTCTGGCGACGCTCGGCCTCGCACCGGCGGGCGGCGAGATCGGCCCGGTCGAGGCGAGCGCGGACCTTACTTTGCGCGGCGACCGCTGGACGGCCTCGCGGGCGGCCGCGACAGCCGCCGGAGTGAAGGCGACAGGCGATCTCGCCTACGAGCCCGCGGCTAAGCTGGAAGATGCCGCGCCCGCAACTCTGGAGCCGCCCGGAACGGAGGCTGCGATCGCCGCAGCGGAAGCAATCGCCTCCGAGCCGCAGCCGGCCGAGATCACCGGGGAATTGTCGCTTGACCGGCTGCCGGCCGGCGAACTTCTCGCGCTCGCGCTCGGGCCGCTTCAACCGGTTAAGCGGGGCGCCTGGTGGTCCGAGGCGAAATTCGCCCCCGCGCCCCTCAACCCGCCGTCCGCCGCGATCCGCCTCAGGGTTGGAACCCTCGACATGATCGACGGGCTCGCTGCCCAGGGCTTCTCGACAGCGTTGCGCTTCGACAGGGGCAGGCTCGACCTCGACGACTTGGAAATGAAAGTCGCCGGCGCCGCCGCGTCGGGTCACATGACGCTGCGCCGCGACCGCGAGAGCGCGACGACGACCGGCGCTGTGCGGGTGGAACAGCTGGCGATCGATCGGCCGCCGTTTTCCGGCCGTCTGACGGGGACCGTCGAATTCGCCTCGACCGGGAAAAGCCCGGCGGCGTTGATCGAAGGGCTTGCCGGCGCCGGGACGGCTGAACTCGCCGGCGCTTCCCTGGCGGGCAGCGATCTTGGCGCGCTCGATCGCGTCGTCGCCAAGGCCCAGGCCGCCGACGCGCAGATCGACGAGACGAATGTCGCCTACGCCCTAGACAAGGAGCTCAACAAGGCGCCGCTGCCGATCCCCGGCGGCGCAACGCCCATCGCTCTGACCGCGGGGACAATGAAGTTCGGTCCGCTTCCGATCGCACGCCCGCAGGGCGCCGCGACGCTGAGCGCGAGCATCGACCTCGGCCGGCTGTCGCTCGAGACGCGGCTCACCCTGACATCCCCGGCGACGGGACTGAAGTTCTGGTCCGGGCCGCCGCCGAGCGCCACGGTCACTGTTTCGGACGGGCTCGCCACGCGCAAGCGGCAGCTCGACGTCGCCGGGCTGTCGGCGGGGCTCGCGACCCAGGCGATCGCGCGCGAAAGCGAGCAGATCGCGGCGCTCGATGCGGATATCCGCGAGCGCGCGTTCTTCAACCGGCGCCTCAAGGGCGAGCGGTTCCTCGATCGGCGTGCGGCGGAAATGCAGGCCTGGCGCGCCGAGCAGGAGCAACTCAAGTCGCTGGCCGGGCGGGCGGCGTCGGAAAAGGCGGCCTCAGAGAGAGCGGAGGCGGAGAAAAAGGCGGCTTCGGAGAAGCAGGCCAACGACAAGGCGGCGGCCGACGAGGCCGCGGCGGAGAAGGCGATCCAGCTGCCGCCTCTGCCGCCCGATCTGCCCGGCGGGCCGATCCTCAGGCGGGCGACGGCTCCCGCCGAACCGCCGGCCCGCGACGACCGGCTCGGCGCCAACGCGCCGCCGGCCGGCGCGCCGCGGCCGCCCTCGCGGCCGAAGCTGCGACCGGCGCCCGAGCGGGCGCCGCTGCCCGTCCCGACCCAGGGCGGGCTCTACTGACGTTCGGCGGCCTGCGTCCTTTCCGCGCTCGCCGTCTCCAGCACATAGACCCGGAGCGCCGACGACAGGTTGGCCGCCCCGCGGGAAGCGTCGATGACCGCGACCAGCGCATTGACGGAGAGGCCGCGCCCGGCGGCGATGCCCTGCAGGCGGCGCCAGAAGGCGTCCTCGAGGGAGACGCTGGTGCGATGGCCGGCGACGACGAGCGAGCGCTTGACGACGCGCGCTTCGGCCAGCTCCGGGCTAGGGTCCATCGGGCGGCGCGATCCTTCGGGCGTCGAGCTCGCGTTCGGCCTTCGTCCGCTCAGCTTCGAGGGCGCGCCGTTCCGCCTTCGTCATTCCGAACAGAACGCGGTTGGCGGCGGCGTCGGCTTCGTCGCGCAGCCGCTCCTTGCGCTTGCGCGCCCGGCGCAGATTGACGAGGTCTCCCATGCCGGCGCTATTTCTTGCGGAACGCGTCGATCGAAACGACTTTCGCTTCGCCGGCGGCTCCGGTGGACTTTTCCGCCGGCGGCGCTTCGGCCGGCTTGGCGCTGGCGCGCTCGGGCGCGGGCCGTCCGGCCGCCGGCTTGGGCGTCGCCGGCGCCGGCAGGGCCTCCGGGCGGGGGGCGGGCGCGGGCGTCCGGCGCGGCTGAGGCTCCCGCCTCGGCTCCTCGCTGTGACGCGGTTCGAGCTTGAAGCCGAACGGGACGGAAGGATCGGTGAAACCGGTGATGGCGTCGAACGGCACGGTCAGGCGCTCCGGTTTCCTTGAAAAATTGAGGCTGACCTCGAAGGATTCCTGGGTCACTGCGAGGTCCCAGAACTCGTGCTGCAGAATGATCGACATTTCCTCGGGGAAGCGCTGCCGGATCGCCGCCGGCACGACGACGCCGGGCGCCTGGGTCTTGAAGGCGATATTGAAGTGGTGCTCGCCGATCAGGCCGTTGCGCGCCGCGTCGGCCAGCACCTTGCGCACGACCGAGCGCAGCGCGTCCTGGACGAGAAGGTCGTAGCGGATCAGGTCGGTCGCCATGGCGAAAGCTCGGGCAGGGAAGGCATGGGAAAACTAGCCGAGCCCCGGGAGCGTTGCAATCGAAAGGCCCCATCGCCGCGGCGCGTCGCCGATCAAAAAATGAAGTGGAGGCTTCTGTTGCCAGGCGCCTCCGGACCCCGCCTAAAGGTGCAAACCCTTAGGACTTGAATTCCAGTACCAGCGCTGCATTACGCAGCGAGGGCCACCGGAGCATAGTTGTCATTCGCAACTATAGGTTTGACCCGATAACGGCGGTATCATGCCGAGCGAAAGATCACCCTTTGGGTCCCCCGTCGAACCTATTTCGCCCCCACCGAAACCCGCCCTCCCGGAGCGGACTTGGGTGGAGGCGCCGGGTACTGCCCCCGGGTCCGAAAGACTTATTCCGATGCCCATTTATCGCCATAGCCGCCCTCGCGGGCGGCGAGACCAATATAGGCGTTCGCGTCCGCAGAGGGAAGGGCTTCAGCGGAACCCCGGTCTTGGCGCCCGGCTGACGGGGGGCAACCTAGGCTTCGCGCGGCGCCAGCCGCTTCGCCCGACATGCCGGAGCGCGGTGCAGAAACGCGGGAGCCGAGCCGATTTCAATGGTTTAGGCGCCCCTTTTGGCAACATTGCAACGGAACCGTATTTATTCTGACTTGATCTGTGAAAAAGGAGCGGGAGACCTCCCGCGCCAGGGCGACAGAAAAGATGGACACTTCGCGCGGGCGCGGCGTGCGAATGCGTTCTCTACCGACCCGTCACGCGGACTCGGGGGCGGCGGCGAGCTCCGCGACATTCAGAACCGTCGGCGCATCGGCTTCGAGCGCCGGCGCTGCGTGGGTGAGGGCGAACGGAGGTGGAGACGCCGGCGGCTCGGCCGGCGCGGCCGGCGGCGCCAAGCGCCGGTACCGCACAGCCAGACCGTGGTAGCGGTCGAGCTCGGCGACGACCTTGAGATAGGGGCCAACCGCCCGGTGGTCGGCGCGCGTGAGAAAATGATCGGCGACCTGCAAGGCCTTGTTGAGACGGGCGACCTGCAGGTGAACGAAGCGCTCCGGCGCGTCCAGCCGCCGCTCGGCGATCGCCCGGTCGACGGCGCGGCGGACCACGTCGACGCTCACCCTGTGCATCTTGGCGATTGTCTGCAGGGAATGGCCGGCGGCGAGAAGCTCGAAATAGACCTCACGACAGCCAGCGCGCATCTCTCGCCGCGCGCGTCGCTTCGCCCGTGTGTCGGATCGGCGGGAAGGGGATTCGGAGGGTTCGGACATGCTTCCGCTCCAGGGGACGATGCAAACCGGCAGGATAGCCCATATTCCGTTTTTTAGCAACATATTGTAACTTGCTTCTAAATTGCCGGCACCCGGTCCGGGAGTTGAACCTATGCCGGTCAGAGTCTGCCTGGAGGCCACGGCGGCAACGCTAACCAAGCGTCTCGCCTGTTCGCCCCGTCACGGAATGACTGCCATTTCACAGCATTGCGGTCGTCCACCCGCCGCACAGCCGGGTTCGCCAATGTTGCACGGCTGTGACGAGGACGGCCGATCGCGGCCGAGCGCCAATCCGATCGCTGCGACGGGGCCTCAGATTCGGCGCACGCGCGCCAGCAGCTTCCGTCGGGCTACATCCGCGTAACCCGAACGTCCAGTTCGTCGTAGCGCATGAATTTGTAGAAGATGACCGACCCGAGCCAACTCAACGCAAAAATGCCGATGATAACGTAGCCGACCACCCCGAAGTTGTCGTTGATGTCGCCGATCGCGCCCCAAAAGCCGCCGCCGTCCGTGAGGCCCAGTTGATCGCCGATGAGGTTGAGCGTTTCGAGGCCTCCAATGAGGACGGCCACAATGACTGAAACCGCCGTGATCGTCATATTGTAATAGAGCTTGCGGATAGGCTTCATGAAGGCCCAGCCATAAGCTCCCAGCATCAGCACGCCGTCCGTGGTGTCGACAAGGGACATGCCTGCGGTGAATAGCGCCGGGAACACCATGATCGAGCTGAACGACATCCCGTTGGCCGCCTGCGCTGAGGAAATGCCGAACAGCGCGACCTCCGTCGCCGTGTCGAACCCCAGCCCGAACAGGAAACCGATCGCCAGCATGTGCCAGCTCTTGGCGACCAGCCGGAACAGCGGCCGGAAGATACGCGAGAGGAACCCCCGCTTGTTGAGCAGGATATCGAAATCGTCCTCAGCGAAGGGCTCGCCGCGCTTCACCGCCTGAAAGGTGCGGTAGACCGAAATCAGCACCAGAATGTTGATGAAGGCGATGGCGAACAGAAAGAGCGCCGAGGCGCTCGTGCCGATGACGCCGCCAACCGCCTTCATCGAGTTGAAGCGAGACGTGAGCGCCGAAGCGGCGAACGCAACGCCGACAGACAAGAGGACCACCACGGCCGAGTGGCCGAGCGAAAAGAAGAAGCCGACGCCGACCGGCCGCTGGCCTTGCTGCATCAGCTTACGGGTGACGTTGTCGATCGCAGCAATATGGTCGGCGTCGACCGCGTGGCGCAGGCCGAACGTATAGGCCAGCAACGCCGTTCCGAGCAGGACAGGCTGGCCACCCAAGGCGACGAGCGCCCAAAGCCAGATGAGAATATTGCCGCCGATCAGAACGGCATAGATAGCGATCAGTCGGCGTCGCAGATCAGCCCCGCCCTCATTGGCGATACTGGAGACGATTCCGGGCATGGCGCCCTCGCATGCTGTGGGGGAAAACAGCGCGATCGCGGACGATGCCGCAGAAGAGACAAACCATCGGTCACCTCGCCCGAGATCGGCTGCGCGAAGCGATGGCAGGTCTCCTGGCTCGCGGGTCAACGACGGACGCCGATCTTCCCGGTTGCCCAGTGATCATAAGTGGCGTCGTCTTACCGCTTACAGTTGCGGGGGCAGCCACGGCATCGGCCTTTCGGCCTGCACCGTGTTCCCTTTTGATCCCCGAAGGGAACCATCAAGAATTACGTATCGCATTGGCAGGCCGGCGGCAACCACGCAGGCGAACTGGCGCCGCCGCGACCCCGATGTCCCCTCCCCGATCCGCAATGACGGTCAATGTCGATTGGCGAGGTCGCCTGAACATCGAAACAGCGGTCATTCCCCAGACGGCGCGGCGGGTCAAACGCGCCAGTCAGGTCAGCGTTTCGACTTTGGCGTGGGCGCGGCGGGGAAAGGCGGCTCCGCTTTCGTCGAAGACGTGGACATCGCCGGGATCGACCTCGAAGCCGATCAACTCGCCGCGACTGACCCGGTGCAGTCCGCGCAGCGACACGGCCAGCCGCTCTCCGGATTGCAGGACGCCGTGGATGATCGTCTCGGCGCCGAGGACTTCGCTCGCTTCGACGCGCGCCCGCAATCCGCCATCGCCCGGCGTAAGATGTTCAGGCCGTATGCCGACGTTCAGGGCGCCTCCCGGCTCATGGGCTTCCGGGGCGACGCTGGCTTCGACGCTGACCCGACCCTGGTCGAGCGCGAGCGTCATGCCTCTGTCGCTCGGCCCGACCGGCGCGGCGGCGAGGATGTTCATTTGCGGGGCCCCGAGGAAACAGGCGACGAAGCGATTGCGCGGATGCGAATAGAGCTCGATCGGCGGCCCCGACTGCTCGACCGCGCCGTCGCGCAGGACGACGATCGTGTCGGCCATCGTCATCGCTTCGACCTGATCGTGGGTGACGTAGATCGTCGTCACGCCAAGGCGCCGGTGCAGCGCTGCGATTTCGCTGCGCATCTTCACCCGGAGCTCGGCGTCGAGGTTCGACAGCGGTTCGTCGAACAGGAACGCCTTCGGCTCCTTGACGATCGCCCGGCCGATCGCAACGCGCTGACTCTGGCCCCCCGACAGTTGCGACGGCAGGCGGTCGAGCAGCGGCGCGATCTGCAGAATCTCGGCCGCCCGCGCAATGCGCCCGGCGATCTCGGCCTTGCCGACTTTCTGGCAGACGAGGCCGAAGCGGAGGTTCTCGCGCACGCTCATGTGCGGATAGAGCGCATAGGACTGGAACACCATCGCCATGCCGCGGCTCGCCGGCAGGAGATGTTCGCAGCGCTTGCCGTCCAAAAGGATGTTTCCTTCGGTGACGTCCTCGAGCCCGGCGATCATCCGCAGGAGCGTCGACTTTCCGCAGCCCGAGGGGCCGACGAAGACCGTGAAGGATCCGGCCTCCACCGTCAGGTCCACCCCGTGGATCACCTCGACGGACTGGAAGCTCTTGCGAAGGCCCTTCAGCTCAAGCCGCGCCACGCTCGTCCGCTCCGATGACGATCCGCTCCCCCGGCCCGAGCCGGCGGCGGCCGCCCAACAGGACGACGTCGCCGTCGCGCTCGACCGGACACCCGTCCACCGTGACGCGCCCCGGCAGACTCGGCAAGCGGAGACGCGAGGCCGCGAGCTCGCCGCCTTTGACCGACAGGATCGCCGCGCGTTGGCGGAATTCGATCTCGCCCCAGCCGCGGCCGGCCGACCAGAAGTAGGTCCCCTCCCCGGCCCGCGCCGGGGCGAAGCCGATCTCGTCCGCGCGCTGATCAAAGCTCAGGCCGATATAGGCGTTCAAGAGCGCGTAGCTCGACAGCGAGCGGGCATAGTAGCTGCCGCACTCGATGTCGTTCCAGGGATTTCGCCGCGAGCCGTCGTGGCGCGCTCGCGCCGCGCGCACGACCGTCAGGCCCTGGTCGACGAAGCCGCGCGCGATGAGATGGGCGGCGAACATGTATTCGAGACCGGTCCAAACCTCCTCCGAATAAGGAACCGGGGTCGCTGGCTCCTCCGAGCCCTTCGGCCACGAGCAGACGATGAGGCCCGCCTCGTCCTCGTAAGCGTAGACGCGGCACGGGTTGAAATGATCGCGCAGCGTCGGCCGAAAATTCTCGCGATAGATCGATCCCAGGGCCGCGGCGACGTTCTCCGGAGGCAGGAGATCGCCGAGACCCGCAAGGTCGGCGTGCCATTGACCGAGGATCTGATCGGTCAGGCAGCCGCCGCCGATCTGATATTTGATCTCGCCGTATTCCTGCGACCAATAGGCCTCCATGAAGGAGTCGCGCAAAACGCCGGCCTTCCGCCCCTGATCGAACGGCTCGAGAGCGGAACGATCGTCAAGCGCGAGCTTCTGCGCATAGTATCGCCCGTTGAAGAGGACGCGGTCGACGTAGGCGCCGCCTTTTTTGGCCAGGCCTGCGCATTCGGCCCCGAACTCCGGCTCGCCCATCGCGACAGCCATCTCCGCCGCGGCCTTCAGCGCGGCCAGATACATGCTGGTCAGCCAGGAATTCGGTCCGAACAGCTCCATGTCGAGGGTGTGATGCTGCCGACCCCACAGGACCCCCGTCTTCTCCGGGTCCCAGCGATCGGGGTTGTCCGGCGACCAGGCGTATTCGATCGACCGCTTGATGTTGGGCCAGTGCCGGCTGAGCCAGGCGTCGTCGCCCGAGTTCCGCCACTCGCGATAGGCCTTGATCGTCGCGCCGAAATGCCCGTCGGCGCAGGGGCCGATGACATCGAAGCCGGAGCCGAGCGGCAGGCGCTGGCGGAACGTGAGTCCGCCGTTCGGCAGCTGATTATAGGCGAACTCGGTCTCGCGCAGCGTTCGCTCCAGGCTGGGGAACAGCCAGGCGAGCGCCTGCTGGTAGTTCCAGACATGGGTGCAGCTGCCTTCGCAGGACCCCTCGCCGATGTGCTGGCCCTCCCAGCCCCAAAGCTCCCCGCCTTCGAGGCGGATGACGGTGGCGCTGCGCAACACGCCGAGCGTGCCCGACACCGCGTCGATGATCTCGGACGGCATCGAAGAGCCGAACAGCGAGTCGCGGAACGCCGAGGTCGCTCCTTCCAGCTCCCCCCAGCGGCGGAACGCCTCAGCCCCGCTCGCGAGCGAATCGGCCCATTGCGTCGCGTAATAGTTCCGCCACGTCGGCGGCTCGCCGGAATATTCGGGCTCGCCGGGCCCGCCGCGGTTGAACCAGTAGATCGCGCCGATCGGATAGTTCCAGGTGATGGCGAATCGAACCTGCGCCCGCGCCCCCGGCGCGACGCGGACGCGACGCGCCAGCGTGCCGTGCTCGGGCTGCTGGAACATGTTGGCGGTCGGGCGCGGCTCCTCGTAGCGCCGCTCGCGCAGCGGACCGGGCCGGGCGAATTCGCGCCAGTAGCGGCTCAGGCTATCGAACCATTGCCCGCGCACGTGATAATCGACGTGCTCGACCCGGTCGCCCTCGGTGGTCAGCGCGAGGTCGCCGCGCTGCCATTGAGGCCTGCCGACGTCGGCGGAGGTGAAGTGGAGCGCGCTGAGCGGCCCCGAGCGGGAGAAGAGGTGCACGCCGCTGTCGCAGCCGTAATTTCCGAGCGTGGCTGCGACCGTATAGTCGATCGGCGCGTCCGTATCGTTCTCGATGGCGAACGAGAACAGGGCCGCCGGCATCGACGTGTCGCGGTCGTTGTGCGGTATGAACGGACTGAACGCCGTCATCCGCACCTTGCCCGGAAAGGCGTCGCGGATGAACTCGATCTCGGCGACCGGAAATCTTCCGACAAAGACGGCGTCGTCGAAATGCGGGACGCCGGCCATCGAGTCGCGATTGGCGCCGAAGCCGTAGCCGTCGAACTTGCGCCGGCTGGGCGATCCGGTCGCCAACCCCTCGTAAGGACCATTGAGAACGCGGGCGTCGATCAGCTCGCCGTCGCGCTCCGCCTTGATGGCGAAATGGCTGTAGCCGTTGTGCTGGTGGATCGCCGGGCGATTGCGAATGCTCCAGTCGATCAGCCGTCCGCTGCCGGTCAGGGAAACGCTGCCGGAGCCGATGCCGCCGAGCGGAAACGCCACATGCTGCCGGCGGGCGCCGCGGTAGACGAAGCGGTCGTCGATCGCCGCGAGCGGGTTTGACTGGGCCATGGCGTCCATGCTGTTCCTCAATTCTTGATGCCGGTCATGGCGATGCCTTCGATCACCATCCTCTGCGCCAGCAGGAAGAGGAGGATGACCGGCAGCACCGACATGCTCATCGCCGCCATGACAAGGGCGAGATTCCCCGATCCGAGATAGCCCCTGAGCACGTCCATCGCCACCGGAAGGGTCATCGCATCCTGCGGCTCGAGGAGCACCCGCGCCTGAAAATAGTAGTTCCAGGTCTGGGTGAAGGTGATGATGCCGAGCGCGGCCAGAGCCGGCCGCAGCTGCGGCAGCGAGATGCGGAAAAAAATCTTGAAGTAGCCGGCGCCGTCCATCAGCGCCGCGTCTTCGAGCGCCTTGGGTTGCGAGCGCATGAACTGCCGTACCAGGAAGACGCCGAAGCTCGAGGTCAGGTACATCAGAGCCAAGCCGATCGGCCGGTTCAGCAATCCGACCTTGGCGAAGCCGAGATAGATCGGAATGATCGTCACCTGCGCGGGGAACAGGAGCCCGATCAGCATGATGAAGAAGAGGCCGTCGCGGCCGGGAAAATGCAGCCTGGCGAAGGCGAACGCGGCGAGCGTGCAAGTGACGAGCTGGCCGATCGTCACGATCACCGCGATCTCGACGCTGTTGGCGTAAATCTGCAGGAACGGCACTGACGAGTCGAGCACGGCGCGATAATTGTCGAAATCGAGACGCGGCGGCAGGAAGCTCGGCGGCATCCGGTAGGCGTCCTTCACCGTGCGGAACGACATGCTGAAGAGCCAGGCGAACGGCAGCAGCATGAAAAAGCCGAGCGCCGCCATGATGGCGATGATCGCCAGATCGATGCCGCGCTGGGAGGCCTTGGTGCGCATCCTAGTGACGGACCCAGGCGCGCGAGGCCATGAATTGCAACGTGGTGATCGCGAGGATGACCACGGTCATGACGACGGCGACCGAGGCGGCGTAGCCGATCTCGAAACTGTCGAAGGCTTCCTCGACGATGTAGATCGACATCGAGCGCGTCGCGTCGCCCGGGCCGCCGCGGGTCAGAATCACGATCAACTCGAACACCTGCAGCGCCCCGATCGACGCGTAGACGATGGCGAAGAAGACGACGGGAGAGATCCACGGCAGGACGATCCTGAAGAACCGCCGCCAATAGGACGCGCCATCCATGACCGCCGCTTCGATCAGCGGCTTCGGCACGCCCTGGAGCGCCGCGATGAAGATGATCATGAAGAAGCCGGCGTTCTTCCACACGTCCATGAAGACGATCGACATCATCGCGTTGTGGCTGGACGTCAGCCAGTGCACCGGGCTGAAGCCGAGGCGAATGAGGTAGTAATTGATGACGCCGAGATCGTCGCCGTAGAAGTAGCCCCAGACGATCGAGACGAAGGCCGCCGCGATGATCACCGGCAGAAAATAGGCGAGCCGGAAGAGATAGAGCAGGACGGCCGGCATCCGGCGATTGAGCGCCAGCGCGAACAGCATGCCGACGCAAATGTTGCCGGTCACGGCAAAGAGGGTGAAGCGCAGGGTGTTCCAGAAGATTTGCAGCGACCGATCGTCGGTGAAGAAGCGCCGGTAATTGTCGAGGCCGACCCATCGCGACCCGAGCATCGGATCGTAGTAGGCGAAACTCAGGACACAGGTGACGAGGACCGGCGCGAGGACGAAGACGAGGTAAAGCGCAAAAGACGGCAGCGCGAAGAGATAACCTGCGCGGGCCTGCGCGCGGTTGAGTTCGGACGTCTGGGGCATGACGGCCGCGTGCATCGATCAGGGTCCCGCGCGAGTGTTTTTTGGGAGGCGGCGGTTCGATCGATGCGCCTATTTGCCGTGCTGGGCGGCCAGCCGCTTGAAGGACTCGGTCAATTCCTGGTCGGTGCGCTTGACGCCTTCCGGGATCGAAATCTCATCCGCCATCATCGCCACGTAGTTGCGGATGAAGATCTTTTCCACGTCCTGGAAATTCGCCGGCGACGGCACGGGCACCGTGTGCGGCAGCGTCTGATAGTAGAGCGCCGCGCTCGGCGGAAAGGCGAGGAAGGCCGGCGTCTCGGCCGCCGACTTGCGGCCGGGAACGCCGCCGCCGAGCTCGCCCTCCTCCTCCTGCGTCTTCTCGCTGGTCAGCGCCCCGATCAGCGCCTTGGCGAGCTCCGGATATTTCGAGGTCTTGGACACGCCATAGCCGCCGAAGCCGATGACCGTGTTGTCGTTCACCTTCGACGGCACATCGGCGATATCCATGTCGAGCTTCGCCTTCTTGGCGTTCTCCAGGATCCAGTGGCCGCGCGAGATCATCGCCACCTGCCCCGCGTCGAACTGGTTGTCCATCGTGTCCTTGCCCGGGATCGGCGACACCTTGTCGACGTGGATCAGGTCATGGAGGAACTGCAGGGTCTCGGCGACCTTGGGATCGAGCATGTTCGAGGCGGTCCAGTCGGCATTGAGCGGCGACGTGCCGTTGGTCAGAAACCAGGGCTGAACGAAGAAATTCTGGTTCGGCACCTCGTAACCGTACTGGATCACGTTGCCGGCGGCGTCGCGCTTGGTCAGCTTCTTCGCCACCTCGCGGAACTGCTCCCAGGTCCAGTCCTTCGGATAGGGAACCCCTGCATCGCGGAACAACGCGCGATTGTAGTTGATCATGATGTTGTTCCAGCCGATCGGAATGAAGTATGTCTTTCCGTTGTAGGACGAATACTTGAACAACGACGGGTCGAAGTCCGAGTAGCTCGGGTTCTTGGCGATATAATCGTCGAGCGGGATGAAAATGCCGCGCGTCTCGAAGGTGCGGAAAGTTTCGATCGCCGTTCCGTAGACGTCGTAGGCGTCGCCGGCGTTGAACTGCGACAGGACGTGGGTGACGTAATCGCCCCAGCCGTTGGTGATCGGGTCGATGGCGATCTCGACCTTGACGTTCGGGTATTCATGATTGAAGCGCTCGACCGCGTGCTTCACCGCCGTTAGTTGCGCATCGCCGCCGAAGGCCATCAGCCTCAGATTGGCCGAGACGTCATCGGCCCGAACCGCGGTCGCTCCGAGAGCGAGGCCCGCAGCAAGCATAAGTCCAGTCAGTCGCGCTTTCACGATCGTCCTCCCGTTGTCGGCGTTTCCGTGCCGCCTGGCATGGCTCGCGGCGATCCCGGATCAGGCGGCCGGTTCCGCTCGCGGGCGCAGTTATTTGTTGGTGTCGAAACGTTTCGATGATAGGGAACCGGCGATCTGCTGTCAAGGAACGAGCTCCGTGTCCACCATCCGAGACGTCGCCAAGCGGGCGGGCGTGGCGATCTCGACCGTGTCCGCGGTCATCAACCGCTCGGCGCCGACCAGCGATGAGGTCATCACCAAGGTCGAGCGGGCGATCGCCGAAATCGGCTATGCGCCGCAGCGCGCCGCTCAGACGCTCCGGAGCGGCCGGTCGCGTCTCATCGGCGTGATTGTGCCCGACATCACCAATCCGCACTTTTCGGCTCTCGCGCGCGTCGTCGAGGACGAGTGCCTCAAAGCCGGCTACATGACTTTCGTCTACAACACCGACGAAGACACGGACCACGAGATGCGCATCCTCAAGATGATGCGCATGCAGCGCGTGGCGGGCCTCATCCTCATTTCGACTCGATCCGACGTCCGGCACGGCCGGCGGTTGATGGCGGAAATTCATGTGCCGACCGTGCTCATGGGAAGCCTGGTCGCGGGAACGCCCTACGATGTTGTCGCGCTCGACGACGTCCAGGCCGGCGCGATGGCCGTTCGCCGCCTTCTCGATCTCGGGCATCGCCGCATTGTCGTGATCGGCGGGCGCGAGGGCGTCTCCTCGCACGAGCTCAGGCTTAAGGGCTGCCGCATCGCCTTCGAGGAGCGCGGGCTCGCGCTTGCCGAGGATCAGGTCAGCATCGCCCAGTTCACCTCGCAGAAGGCGTACGAGGAGACGCGGCGCCGGATGAGCTCGCCCGCGCCGCCGACCGCGTTCGTGTCGCTGAGCAACTTCATGACGATCGGAGTCCTGCGGGCGCTGGCGGACCTCAAGGCGCGGTGTCCGGAAGAAGCATCGTTCGTCGGCGTCGACGATTTCGACTGGGCGGACATGATGCATCCACGCCCGACGCTGATCGCTCAGCCGATCGAGGATATGACCCGGACCGCGATCACGACGCTGCTGGACCAGGTGGCCGGCGAGACTCATCCGTCCAGCCGCCAGCTCCTCTTTCCTCCGCGATTGGTGGAGCGCGAATCCTGCTCGCCGCCGAAAACGACCGCCAAGGCGACCGGATGATAGAAATGGCCGCGACCCCGGACGGTCGAGGCGCTGTCCTGCCAAAGTGGCGCGAGGAAGCGGCGGGCAAGCCGTCAGGGTTGACAGATCTGAGCTGAGCGGAACAGATCTTCCGACGTCCGCCTTCTTGGGGTGAATGCGAAGGAGCCGCGTTCATTATTCGCGCGTCCAAACTCAGAGGGGCGGGCAGAAGGCCGCCTGGCGGATATGTCGCGACTCGAAAGACTAGACGATGCGTTGTGGCTCGCGGAGGGCGGGCTCGTCAGTTTCTATGGGTTTGCCTACCCGACGCGCAGCGTCATCGTCCGTCTCGCCGATGGCGAGCTCTGGGTGTGGTCGCCGGTCAAGCTCGACGCCGAGCTTCGCTCCGAGGTCGATCTCCTGGGCGAGGTCGCGCATCTCGTCAGTCCAAACAAGCTGCACTGGCTCTACCTCGCCGAATGGAAGGCGGCCTACCCGCACGCGAAATTGTGGGGACCGCCCTCGACCGTCAAACGCTGTCCCCAGCTTGTTTTCGAAGCGCCGCTGACGGAGACGCCGCCCGAGGAATGGGGACCGGACTTCGATCAGGCCTGGTTTCGCGGATCGTTCGCCCTGGACGAGATCGCGTTTTTTCACCGGCCGACACGGACGGCGATCTTCGCCGATCTCATCCAGGCCTTCGATGATGCTTTCCTCCGCCGGAATTGGCCCTGGTGGGGCCGTCCGCTGGCGCGTCTCGACGGAATCGCCGCGGCCGATCCCGGCGCGCCGCGCGAATGGCGGCTGTCTTTTGTCGATCGCGCCGCGTCGCGAGCCGCATGCGCCAAGGCGCTCGGCTGGAATTGCGAGCGCGCGATCATCGCCCACGGGGAATGGCGCCGCTCGGGCGGACACGCTTTTGTGATGCGCGCCCTGGCGTGGCTCTGCCCCGGACAAGGCGGCCGATCGGAAACGACAAGGCGGCCGGGGCCTTGAATTCAAACCATTGGCCGGACTAAGTCTGACACTTGCAATCCGACGAACGATGACGAAAACAGTTTGCCGCAGACGCCTGTTAAGCTGAGCAGGCGCAACTGGCGGTTCTTCTTGAGTTCGCCCAGATCCGGAGGACAGACCGATTCGCCTGCCGCGCCCGCTCGCCCCGTCTTCGGACGCCGGCGTCAGATCGAAGACCGTCAGCCGGCCGACGGACGAGACGAAAGAACGTCAGGTCGCACTCCTCGTTCTCTGCCTTCTCGCCTTGTTCATCGGCCTCATGACCGGCGTCGGCGCAGTCGCTTTGCGCGGACTGATCGGGCTCATTCACAACGTCTTCTATAACGGCGACTTCAGCCTCCGATACAACGCCAACCTCCTGGAGGCTCCCAGCCAATTCGGTGACTTCGTGTTTTTCTCGCCGATCATCGGCGGCCTGATCGTCGTCTATCTGGTGGAGAAATTCGCCCCCGAGGCCAAGGGCCATGGGGTGCCCGAGGTGATGGATTCGATCTACTACGGCGGGGGAAACATCCGCTGGCAGGTCGCCGTCATCAAGTCGCTGGCCTCGGCCCTGTCGATCGGCAGCGGCGCGGCGGTCGGCCGGGAGGGCCCGATCATCCAGATCGGCGCGGCGCTGGGTTCGGCCTTTTCCCAGGCGATCCGGCTGTCGAACTGGCAGAAGGTGACGCTCCTCTCGGCCGGCGCTGGCGCCGGCATCGCGGCGACTTTCAACACCCCGCTCGGCGGCGTCCTCTTCGCCCTCGAAATCCTGTTGCCCGAGGTTTCCAACCGCACCTTTCTTCCGGTCGTCGTCGCCACCGGCGCGGCCACGCTTCTGAGCAGAATCCTGATCGGCCCGGACCCCGCCTTCGCCGTCCCGGAAATCAATTTTCCACTGGCGCAGTCCTTCAGCCTCGAAGAGGGGCTCGCCTTCGTGCTGCTCGGGGTCCTGTGCGGGATCGTCTCCTGGGCGTTCATTCGGCTGCTGGTCGTCATGGAGGACAACTTTCCCCGCCTGCCGGGCAACGTCTACACGCAAAACATCGTCGGCATGGCGATTGTCGGGGCGATGATGGTCGTCTTGATGCGCGTCTTCGGCCACTCCTACATCGACGGGGTCGGCTACGGCGTCATTCAGTCGGTCCTCGACGAAAAGATGACGGCGGCCGGACTGCTGGCTCTGCTTCTCGTCCTGAAGCTCTTCGCCACGACGATCAGCCTCGGCTCGGGCGCCTCCGGCGGCATCTTCTCGCCCTCCCTGTACATGGGCGCAACCCTCGGCGCCGCGTTCGCGACCATCGTCGGGGTTGTGCTGCCGAACGCCGGCCTGACCATCCCGTCGGCGGCGATCGTCGGCATGGCCGCGATCGTCGGGGCGGGCACCGGCGCCGTCATGACCGGGATCATCATGGTTTTCGAGATGACGCGCGATTACGCGATCATCGTTCCGGTCATCGTCGCCGTCGCCGTCGCCGCGGGGGTCCGGCGCGCGCTGATCAGCGAGACGATCTACACGGTCAAGCTGCGCCACCGCGGCCACCGGATCCCGAAGGAGCGCTACGTCAATCTCTATCTGGTGAAGCAGGCGCAGGACGTCATGGAGCGCCGGTTTCTCATCGCCAAGGCCGGCACGACGCTGAACGATGTGCTCGGGGCCGAGGACGAGGACGACCTCCGGGCGATCGTCGTCGAACAGGAGGGCCGGATCGTCGGCCTCGTGCCACCCCGTTCCGGCCTGTGGCGAGAGGCTCGAACCCATACGGACGTCCTGATCGACCGCTTTGTCGAGAAACGCCTCGTCCTCTGCCGGGACACCGATCTTTTGAGCCTGGCGCTGGCGCGGCTGAGGCGCCATCGGGCGAGCGCCGCCATCGTCTTTCGCGGCGTCGACCGCCCGAGAACCCACGATGTCGTGGGCATCATCACCAAGCGCGCGATCGCCGACACCGTCATCGAGAACACAGAAGCGTAGTGGTATTACGTACTTGGGCCGTCATGGCCGGGACCGGCCCGGGCCAGCGGGGCTATCCAGGTCGCCCTTTCGCTGCAGGAAGGTCCTCCCCAAGTCCGCCACTTGCGCCCGGCGCCGCGATGGTCCACATGAGGGGCGGGAGGTTGGCGAAGGACGTACCGCTCGCCAACCGGGTCAGGTCCGGAAGGAAGCAGCCCTAACGAGACAGGGCGGGTCTTTGTCCAATCTCCCGCCTTCGCCCTGATGGCCGCATCGCGGCGGCGCCGGTCCTGAAAAGGCGCGATCCCCCAAGCGAATGTCGATGGCTCCATTCGATCGAACCGGGCGGGCTGCAAGAGGCGGGCGGTGAGCGATTCGCTGTTTCCCGGCGAGGCCGCTTCGGCGCCTGCGGCGTCCCTCTCGCCCGCGCCGGCCTATCGCGTGCTGGCGCGCAAATACCGGCCCCAGCGCTTTGAGGACCTGATCGGCCAGGAGCCGGTCGTGCGCACGCTGGCCAATTCCTTCGCCGCCGGCCGCATCCACCAAGCCTATATCCTGACCGGCGTCCGCGGCGTCGGCAAGACGACGACCGCGCGCATCCTGGCCCGCGCCTTCAATTACAGCCTGCCCGGCAGGATCGATGCGCCGAGCGTCGATATGCCGGAATTCGGCATCCATTGCCAGGCGATCCTCGAATCGCGCCATGTCGACGTGATCGAGATGGACGCGGCCTCGCACACCGGCATCGACGACGTGCGCGAGATCATCGAGAACGCCCGCTACCGCCCGGTCTCCGCCCGCACCAAGGTCTACATCATCGACGAAGTGCACATGCTGTCGAAGGCCGCCTTCAACGGTCTCTTAAAGACGCTCGAAGAGCCGCCCGAGCACATCAAGTTCCTGTTCGCCACGACCGAGATCGAGAAAGTGCCGATCACCGTGCGCTCGCGATGCATCCGCTTCGATTTGAAGCGGATCGACGCCGGTCCGATGATCGCCCATCTCGCTCGCATCGCCGCCGCCGAGGGCGTCGACGCCCAGTCGGAAGCGCTGGCGCTGATCGCCCGCGTCGCCGAGGGCTCGGTGCGCGACGCGCTGTCGCTGCTCGATCAGGCGATCGCCTATGGCGGCGCCGCCGGCGTTGCGGAGCCCGCCGTCCGCGACATGCTCGGCCTCTCGGACCGCGGCGACATCGTGGCGCTCTTCGAGCGCACGATGAAAGGCGAGATCGCCGCGGCGCTCGAAACCTTGCGGGCGCTGCATCGCGCCGGCGCCGACCCTGCGGACGTCCTGATCGCCATCGCCGAATTCTGCCATCTCGTCACCCGGGCGAAGATTGCGCCGGACGCGCCCGACGATCCGGCGGTGAGCGGCATCGAGCGCGAGCGGGCGCGCGAATTCGCCGGGCCGCTCAGCCTGGGCGCGCTGACGCGCGGCTGGCAGATCCTGTTGAAGGGCGTCGAGGACGTGAGGGATTCGCCCCGCCCGCTCGCCTCGGCCGAAATGGCGCTGATCCGGCTCGCTTACGCCGCCGACCTGCCGACGCCGGAGGAGGCGCTGCGCAAGCTCGCCGAGACGTCGGACGGCGCGCCCCGGCATGCGCCTCCGCTGCCGCCGGCCGGGGGCCCGCGCGCCGCCTTGAGCCTCGCTCCGGCCGGCCCGGCGCTGGCCGAGCGCCCGACACAGCGGGTCGCGGCGGCCGCGACGGCGGAGGCGCCCGCGTCGGCGCCGCGGCTCCAGCGCTTCGAGGACGTGGTGGCGCTCGCCCGCTCGCGGCGCGACATCAAGCTCGTTCAGGCGCTCGAGCAGGACGTGCGGCTCGAGCGGTTCGATCATGGCAGCATCGCCTTCTCGCTGATCGAGGGCGCCTCGCCTGGGCTGGCGCAGACGCTGTCGCGACGCCTGCAGGAATGGACCGGGGAACGCTGGATGGTGGGGCTCGCCGCCGGCGCGACCGCGCCGACGCTGCGCGAGCGGGCCGAGGCGCGCGAGGCCGAGCGCGCCAGCGGCGCCGCTGCGCACCCGCTCGTCCAAAAGGTGCTGGAGCAATTCAAGGGCGCGCGCATTGTCGATGTGCGCGTCCCGGAGACAACGGCGTCCGCGCCCTCGGCGCCCGACGAGGACGTCGGCTATGCCGATGCCGAACCCGCAATCGACGACGATCTTTAAAGGACCACCAGGAGGCCGCCATGGATATCATGGGCATGATGAAGAAGGCGCAGGCGATGCAGGAGAAGCTGCAGGAGGCGCAGGACGAACTCGGCCGCCTGGAGGTCGAGGGCGCCGCCGGCGGCGGCATGGTCGCGATCACCATGACGGCGAAGGGCGAACTGAAGGCGGTGCGCATCGATCCCTCGCTGATGACGCCCACCGACAAGGAGATCCTGGAGGACCTGATCATCGCCGCCTTTTCCGACGCCAAAGCCAAGGCCGACCGGGCGGCGACCGAAAAGATGCAGGCCCTGACCGCCGGACTGCCGCTGCCGCCCGGCATGAAATTGCCGTTCTGACGATGGCGGTGAGCGTCGCGGGGCCGGAGATCGAGCGTCTGGTGCAGCTCCTGGCGAGACTGCCCGGCCTTGGTCCGCGCTCGGCCCGACGGGCGGCGCTGCACCTCATCCGCAAGCGGGAGACGCTCCTCGGCCCGCTCGCCGAGGCGATGCGGGTGGCGGCTGAGCGGATTGTCGTCTGCTCGGTCTGCGGCAACGTCGATTCGCGTGACCCCTGCACGATCTGTGCGGACGAGCGGCGCGACCCGGCGACGATCGTCGTCGTCGAAACGGTCGCCGATCTCTGGGCGCTCGAGCGGGCGCAGGCGGTCCGGGCGCGCTATCATGTGCTGGGCGGCGTCCTGTCGCCGCTCGACGGCGTCGGGCCTGACGATCTCAACCTCGCCGCGCTCGAGGCCCGCGTCGCCGAAGGGGGCGTCAGCGAAGTGATCCTGGCGGTCAACGCGACCGTGGACGGCCAGACCACCGCGCACTACATCAGCGATATTCTCGGCGGGCATCGAGTCGCGGTGACGCGCCTCGCCCATGGCGTGCCGGTCGGCGGCGAACTCGACTTCCTCGACGACGGCACCCTTGCGGCGGCGATGCGGCAGAGAACAGCGTTCTAGGGTAGAGGCGCGTCGCCCGCGAACGACTTCAAAAGGATCTCCGTGGCGGTAGCCTTGCGTTCCGCGCGGGGCTCCTGGGGCTGTTCAGCGTAGTCCGATAGGCGCCGATCGAAGCGCCGAAAGCCGATCCTGGCGATCCCCGCCGACAAGCAGGCGCTCGAGAGTACAGCGTACTTGATCAAAGTCGCGTCGTCTTCATCACATTCAGGCTTGCCAACCACGTCCTGCTTCGCCCGCGTGGTCACTCTCCGGAAGCAGAGCATAATTTGAGCCGCGAGGCGCGCCATCGCGTACGCTACGGATTGGTTAGTGGATATGCTAAACAATGAAATAGAACCAATTTGTTGTGGCGCGCCGGTCAAAACGATCAGCCCGCCGCTGGGATTTAACCAGCAAATAACGAACTTGTCCGAGTAATGAGAAGGAAAGTCGGCCAGTCCCGTCCGAACATTCCGGGTCATACTTGTGTTCTCTGATTCCGATCCAAGTCGCAGCTTGGCCCTCTCGACAGGCGGGGCGTCAGGCGGGGAAACGCACTGTTCGAGTGCTTCAAGCTTGACGCCCAGATCCGAATACCACGAACGGCGACCTTGCCATGCAATCTCTTCATTCGGCTTCGACATTCGGGCTCTCCGAGGGCCTCCTGGAAGCTGGCGCGCCAGCGCTGCTCGATCAGGAGGATTCGAGGCTTGCCGAGCGTCGGGCTCCCGCACGCATCGTGGGACACCTGACGGGCCTGAGCGGGACCCGAGCCGTCGTCGATTGCCGGCTCGATCCGGCCGGCGAAGAGTGGTCGGTCGGCCATCTGATCACGGTCAGCCATCGCGATACCCGCCTGGTCGGGGTGGTCAGCGAAATAGCAACCGTCGATGGGAAATGGCTCGAGGGAGAAAGCAACGTCGCCCGGCTGACCTGCGAGCTCAGCGGCGAGATCATCGACGAGGCTCCGGGCCGTCCCGTCTTCCATCGCGGAATTCGGTCGTATCCGTCGCTCGGCGCGATCGTGCATCGAATCCGGGCCACCGATCTGAAGGCGATCTATACATTCAAAGGCAAGGGCGGCGTCGAAATCGGCCGGCTCAGCCAGAATGAAACGATATCGACGCAGATCGACATCGACGCAATGATCTCGCGACACTTCGCGCTCCTGGGGTCAACGGGGGTCGGAAAGACAACGGCCGCCAGTCTCCTGATCACCGAGGCCATTGCCGCCAAGCCGAAATTGCGCGTTATCATTCTGGATCCGCACAACGAATATGGGAGAATTTTTCAGGACATCGCCTATGTCATCAACTCGGACACTCTCGAGCTTCCGGCGTGGATGTTTCAGTTCGACGAACTCGCCGATGTCGTCTTCAGCGGCGGTTCGACGCGCGCCGACGAGCGCGACGCGCTCTACGAAGTCATCCAGGCGGCCAAGACCAAATTTCTCACCGACACGGTTTCCGCCTCCGCGACCGGGTTGCTACGGCGGCAGACGGCGCTCGAAAGGGTTGCGATAACCCCCGACACGCCGAGCCCGTTTCGCATCGCCGACGCCGTCGCCACACTCGACGAATGGCTGGGCAAACTCGATCAGCGCTATCCCCGCTCCGACCTGAAGTCGCTTCGTTCCCGGCTGGACAGCCTCGCCCGCGATCCGAGATACAAGTTCATGTTCCGCAAGTCCGTCGCCGATGATCACATCGCCAAGATTGTTTCGCCGCTCTTTCGCATCCCGATCCTGGGAATGCCGATCACGGTCATCAAGCTTGCCGGGTTGCCGAACGAAGTCGTCAACTCGGTCGTCTCGGTCATTGCGCGGCTCGCGTTCGAGATCGCGTTCTGGTGTTCGGGAAACTTTGAAGTCAACGTCATCTGCGAGGAAGCGCATCGCTATATCCCCGCCGGGCGAATGGAGGTGTTTGCGCCGGCAAGGCGCGCGGTCGCCCGCATCGCCAAGGAAGGACGGAAATACGGCGCATCGCTCGGGGTGATCTCGCCGCGACCCTCGGAACTCGACCCGACCGTGCTCTCCCAATGTTCGACCACCTTCGCCATGCGGCTCGTCAATGAAGAGGACAAGCGGATCGTACAGGGCGCCGTCGGCGCCTCTGCGCTGACCATGCTGTTGCCGTCCATCGCAGACCGGGAGGCCATCGCCTTCGGCGAGGCGCTGGCGATGCCGATGCGGATGAAATTCTCCGATATCCGGCCGCAGCCGAAGGCGCAGCGGCTTGGGGCGGCCGACATGGTCTATATCGACCTCCATCGGCTCTCGAGCTACCTGCGTGGCGACCCTCGCGATCAAGCCGAGCCGTCTTCGACCGGCTGAGCGGGCCTGCGGAGACAGCGTCCTTCGAGGCCTGGCCTGGCGCCGTGGCGAAGTCCGCCTCAGGCGGCGTCGTCCCTGTCGTCATACCGCCGAGGCGGGCGTTACGAGCGCAGCGTCACTGCGGCCACGGCCGTTGCAAGACCGCCGCTGCGCGCGGCGTCAATCGATCGGCACCTCGTACTCCTGGCCCTTCATCGCCCGCACCACCGTAATCTTCCGGGTCTTCGGCAGGACCGGCGGGGCCGCCGCCTTCGCCGGCGCGGGCGCGGGCGCCGACGCCGCGACCGGCTCGTGTCCGTAGAGGTCCTTGTCGGTGATCCGGGCGTCGGGGGCCATCGCGGTTTCCGCCGATTGCCGCAGGATCAGCGAAAGTCTGCCGACATTGGTGGCAAGCAAGATCTTCAGGGCCTGTTCCTGCGTCACTTCGACCGTAACCGCCTTCGCCACGGTCGGACGCTCCTGGCGCTCGCCCGCAACCTGGTCGATCGCCAGGACCTTGATGTGTTGCAGGATGACCTCGGAAAAGTCTTGCTGCCCGTCGCCGTTGTTGGTTCGGGTCAGGACGACGTCGACGAAATCGCCGGGAAAGATGAATCCCGCGACGCCCCGGACGTCGTCCACCGCCACGGTGACCGCTCGCTTCCCCTCTTCGATCACCGTCGACAAGGTGGCCCGGCCGTTGGGCGCGCTGACTTTCGCGGCGACGATCGGCTCGCCCCGAACGAAGGGCGACAGGACGACCCGGCGTCCTTCCTTGGTCAGTTCCTCGACGGTCGAGAAGGCGCCGTCCGGCCGAGAGTTCGACGGCCAATGGATTTCCTTCACCTCGTTGCCGGTAATCGCCACGCCAAAGGCCAGCGGTTCCGTGGCGACGACGACCGACGACGTCTCCTCTACGGCTGCCTTCGTAGAATGGCTTTCCAGCCAATTGCGCGCGAGAAAGGCTGCAACGCCGCCCAAGGCGAGGGCGATCAGAAGTATTATCAGGCTACTGCTTCTGCGCATTGATTTTCCTTCCGCTACGTCATGTTAAACGACAACTTTACGCGAGCCAGATCATTGAATTTATGCAGCATAACCAAAAATCGACCTCATATGCTGCGTACCATTGAGTTGTCTGCATTGTGGTATCGGGGTGTGACAAAAGCTAACACTTATTCCGGCTGATAGAGAAGGCTCGCAGATTCAGGTTAAACTTATGTTGATTTGGGATAGCGCAATTTTTAGCCAAATTATAAAGGAAAAGAGAACCCTTTCCGCCTAGATCGTGCATATGGCGCCCACCTTCGGCGGCGCCGCTGTGGTGGAGTTAGGGCAATGAAAAATGCGATGTCGGTCTTGAACAGCTTCAAGAATGACGAGGATGGCGCGGCGCTGATCGAATACACCGTCCTCATCGGAATTCTGCTGGTCGGGGTGGTCGCGACCATCGGTCTCGTCGGCACCTGGGTCAGCGGCAAGTGGACGGCGCTGAACGCAGCGCTCTGATCGGTCGATCGTTGGCCGAAGCGGCGGCCGGGCGCCATTTTGACGTCCGGCCGGGCCCGCCCGCAGCAGCTTCTGCAGCCGACACAAAGAATA
The DNA here is from genome assembly GCA_963772555.1 of uncultured Alphaproteobacteria bacterium. Classification (GTDB taxonomy): domain Bacteria; phylum Pseudomonadota; class Alphaproteobacteria; order Rhizobiales; family Beijerinckiaceae; genus Roseiarcus. The sequence goes on from CAVYXQ010000017.1 coordinate 123,333, forward strand.
TCCGATGAGTTCTTACCCGGTCGCCTCCTTGTGGATTTTGGTCCTGACGTCGGCGACGCTGTTTTGGGTCGCTTTGACGGACCTCAAGAAGTTCAAGATTCCGAACGAGTTCGTGCTCGTTCTGGCCGGACTCTATGTCCTCTACGCGCTCATTTCGGGCCGGTACGCGTCGATGCCCGCCAATGTCGCGTTCGCCGCGGCGATGCTGGCGGGGATGATGTACGCCTACTGGCAGCGGCAGATGGGCGGCGGCGATCTCAAGCTCCTGGCGGTGGCGTTCCTCTGGACGGGGCCCTGGGCGGCCGCGCCCTTCGCCGTGCTTCTGCTCGTCTTCATGATCGCCCATTATCTGGCGGCGAGGCTGGGCTGGGCGGCGACCCTGAAGACACGGGCAGGACTTTGGATTCCCCTTGCCCCGTCGATCGCCGCCGCGCTGATCGGAACTTTCGCTCTGGGCTTCGTCGCCCCGAGCTGAACGGCCGTCGCGCCGCCGGATCCGCATCAATCTCCGCTCGGCAGCCCCCTTCTCTCGCATGCGGGAGACGAGTCGCCCCGCCGTTCGCACCGGCTCCGCGACAGGTTCGTAGGCTCCCCTCGCGAATCGCGAACCCTCCGACACTCGAACTTGCGCTCGAGACGCCGCGGGGCCGGAACGAGCCGAATGAAGAAAGCCAGCCCGCTGCGATTGTTTTCCCTGTGGTCAGTCGCCGCACTGATCGCGCTGATGATCGTCGAAATCCTTCCCTCGACGGGGCCGTTGCTGGCCGATGTCGGCGCCGCCTTCGTCGCCGGATGGCTGGCGCATGTGTGCCTGCTGGCTCTGGCCGCCGACGCGGTCACGGGAAGCCTTCCGCGGGCAGTCGTGCTGATCCCGATGCTCGCCTACGGCGGCTATTACGTCGCTCGCTGGCAACAGGATAGCCATCTGCGCCTGAGATCAGAGGAAGTGCGAAGTGGCAATCCGGGAACGGTATTGAGATTCGATCCAGGCAAGCATTCCCTGGTCATGGACGGCGCCAACGCATTCGTCGCCTCGCATGCGATCCCGGTCGTCTACGCGCGCGACCCGGCCTATCGTCCCGAGGGGTACCTGTCCTTTCGTCTGCCGACGACGCGCGACGCTGGTTCCACGTCCTCCCCGGGCGAAAAAAGCGTCCGGATCGATCCGATATCTGTGGGCGGCCGCGTCTTCGACGACCTTGCGATGGCGGAAAAGCCCGCGCATTCCCTTGTCGCCGCGACCGTCTCCGACGATCCGGGGGAGGGCTGGAAAGACTGGAACATCGGCGTCGAGACGACCTCGATCGCAGCGGACGGACGAACCATCGGCGTCTTTCGCTCGGCCTATGCGCGCCGCCTTCCCGTCCTGCCGTTTCTCAGGATCGGCTGCACTTTCTCCGCTCCATCGAGCGCGCGCCGGTGCGAGGCGGATTTCATCACCGAGCGCGTGGCGATCGAAAGCCGTCCCCGGACCATCGATCGGGACGTCTACGACGATCCGGTCAGCATCATGCTGGGGATCAGGAAATATTCGGCGAGCGACCTTGCGGAGCGCAAGACTGCGCCTGTCGATCCCGGCGACGAGGCCGTGTCGAGGCCCCGGCCCACGGAGGAGAACTTCGCCTTGGCGGCCCTCGAAGACGTGGTCCGCGGCCAGAATCCGGCGATGTCCTGGTCGATGATCGAGGGCGTCGGGCAGAATCCCGCCCAACTCGCGCCGCTTGCCGCCGCGACGGCGAAGCGTTTTGTCGAACTCAACCGCGCGAACCTTCCCGACGCGCCCGGCAAACGGCTGCAGCTTGCCCTGTTGGCGGCTGCAATTTCGGCGCTCGATCCTTTGAGCTTCGCCGCGATCGAGGACCGGCTGACCGATCTCCCGGGGGAAGATCATGTGCGGCAGGAGTACCCGCTTCTTTATGTTCGCCTGGGCGATGTCGGGCAGAAACTTTTTCCGATTTATCGCGATCATTTCCTGGCGAAGGACGCGCCTCTCATCGAGGGCCTGCTCGCCGCTTTGGCGATCTGCCGGATCGGAGTGGCCGACAGCGAATTGATTTCCGAAATGAAGGCGCGCCTCCTCAACAATGACGGCGATGCGCCGATCGATGTCGCCTACCGGACGGCGTTGTTCGTAACGTTAATCAAGCTCGGACAGGAGAATCCGGCCGCAGGTTCCTCGCCTTTGGAATCGCCTGCCTTGCGGTCCTGGTACAACGACGTCCTGGCGGGAAAGGGGCGCGGCGCGCCGGCCCGAACAACTGCATGCCGCTGGAGTGGCCGCTCAGCCAGGACGTTCCCGCGATCATGTCTCCCGGCCTGCAATGGGCTCAGCAGCGGTGGGAGAGCGGCCCCGGCCCCGTGGACCGGCCGATCCGCATCGGGGCGAACTGACGCCGCGCCACTTCCGCGGCCAGGCAGGCGCGGTCGGTTGATCAGCTTCGGACCAGCCTGACGGGCTACGCGTGATCGGACGGGCGCCCGATCGACCCGCGAGGCGCGGCGAAACGGACGGCCGGTTTGGAGGCGCATTTGAAGGGCCAGCGGCGGACTTGCTCGCCTCGTCGGAAAAGCCGCCGGAACCGGCTTTTCCATCTGACGTTCGTGGCTGTCGGCGCGGCCGCCTCGGGCCCCGTTGCGATAGGGGTGCTGGGAGCGCCGTCGGCCGCCCAGGTCGTCGAGGACCTGGGCAGTCCGGTGCGGCATATCGCGATAACCGTGAACAAGTCGCGGACGCTGAAGTTCGACAGGGCGTTCTCGACCGCCGCCATCGGCGCGCCGGACATCGCCGACGCGTTGCCGCTGACCGAGATGACGCTCTACGTCCAGGGAAAGAAGGTCGGGACGACCAATATCTCGGTGTTCGACGAGCAAAGCATCTGGTCGCGGTCGTCGACCTCGAGGTGACGCCCGACGTCGCCACCTTGCGCAGCAAGATCACGGCGAGCACCGGCGGCAGGGATATCAGGGTCAGTAGCGCCAACGGCGAGGTCGTGCTCGGCGGCGAGGCCAGCGACGCGCTCAGTGCGGCGCGCGCCGTCGATGTGGCCAAGGGCCTTTCGCCGAGCGCGCCGGTCATCAACGCGATGCGGGTGACGCCCTCGCAGCAGGTCATGCTGAAGGTGCGCATTCTCGAAGTCGACCGCAGCGCCGGCCGCGATCTGGGCATCAACTGGGCGGGAAAGAACAACGCGGCAGGGTTCGCGACCGGTCTCGGCACGATTTCAGGCTCCAATCCGCCCGTCGCAGCCTCGGGCGGCTTTCCGGGGTCGGCCTCGACCGCGACGCCGTTCGGCGTG
>CAVYXQ010000018.1:0-200515 GCA_963772555.1 uncultured Alphaproteobacteria bacterium
TTGGCGCAACCGGCAGATCGCCGGGATCAAGGACCCGGCCGTCATGCCGAAGGCTGCCGATCTCAAGATCGGCGACGATGAATTGCGCGAGTCGATCGAATCGAACCAGCTCAGGCAGATGAAGGAGCGCGGCGCGGACCTGACCATCTTCTCCCCGCGCGCCAGCTTCATGGCCCATCATATCGGCGACTTTTCCGTCAGCTCGACCTGGGCCTCGATCTGCAACGAGCTCTGTTACCGGGTGTCGAAGCTCTTCCCGGACAATTTCATCGGCGCGGCGATGCTGCCGCAGAGTCCGGGCGTCGATCCGAAGAGCTGCATTCCGGAGCTCGAGCGTTGCGTCAAGGAGTATGGCTTCGTCGGCATCAATCTCAATCCCGATCCCTCGGGCGGTCACTGGACGAGCCCGCCGCTCACCGAGCGCCACTGGTATCCGATTTATGAGAAGATGGTCGAATTCGACATCCCGGCGATGGTGCATGTCTCCACGAGCTGCAACCCCTGCTTCCACACGACCGGCGCGCATTACATCAACGCCGACACGACGGCGGTCATGCAATTCATCCAGGGCGATCTCTTCAAGGAGTTCCCGACGCTGCGCTTCGTCGTCCCGCACGGCGGCGGCGCTGCGCCCTATCACTGGGGCCGCTATCGTGGACTGGCGCAGGAACTGAAGAAGCCGCTGCTCAGCGAGCAATTGCTCAGGAACGTTTTTTTCGACACCTGCGTCTATCACCAGCCGGGGGTCGACCTTCTGACCAGGGTGATCCCGGTCGACAACATCCTCTTCGCCAGCGAGATGATCGGCGCGGTGCGAGGAATCGATCCGGAGACCGGACATCATTACGACGACACCAAGCGCTACATAGAGGCGACGGCGAACCTGACGCCGGAGGAGCGCCGCAAGGTCTACGAAGGCAACGCGCGGCGGGTCTATCCGCGCCTCGACAAGGCGCTGAAAGCCAAAGGACGCTAGGAGGGAGCCCATGACTGAACTCGGCGTCGTCCGACGCACCGTCAAGCGCGCGGAGCGCAGCCTCGTCACGAAGCTTGCGCCATTCGGGGTCGCGACCGTGCACGAGGCGATGGGCAGGGTCGGGCTGATGAAACCCTATATGCGGCCGATCTATCCGGGCGCCCAGGTCTCGGGCGCGGCGGTGACAGTGCTGCTCCATCCCGGCGACAACTGGATGATGCATGTGGTCGCCGAGCAGATCGAGCCCGGCGACATCGTCGTTGCCGCCATCACCGCCGAATGCACCGACGGCTATTTCGGCGACCTCCTGGCGACGAGCTTCCGGGCGCGCGGGGCGCAGGCGCTCGTCATCGATGCGGGCGTGCGCGATGTGAAGACGCTGACCGAGATGGGTTTTCCTGTCTGGAGCAAATGCGTCAGCGCCAAGGGAACAGTCAAGGCGACGCTGGGCTCGGTCAACGTGTCCGTGGTCTGCGCCGGAGCGCTGGTCAACCCGGGGGACGCGATCGTCGCCGACGACGACGGCGTCGTGGTCGTGCCCGCCGACCGGGTGGAGCAGACAATCGCCGCGGCGGCGGCGCGCGAAGCCAACGAGGGCGACAAGCGCGCCAAGCTCGCTGCCGGCGTCCTCGGCCTCGACATGTACGGGATGCGCGGGCCGCTGGAAAAGGCCGGCCTCAAATACATCGACTGAGGACCCCATGAGCCCCGCAGCCAAGCCCGTCAGCGGGCCGTTCGAGAAGACCAAAGGCTGGCTCGACTGGTTCGATGGCCCGAGCAAACCTCGCTTTCGTGTGCCGCCCGGCAGCGTCGACGCGCATTGCCACGTTTTCGGGCCGGGGGCCGAGTTTCCCTACGCGGCGGAGCGAAAATACACGCCCTGCGACGCCAGCAAGGCGGATCTGTTCGGTCTGCGCGATCATCTGGGTTTCGCCCGCAATGTCATCGTGCAGGCGACCTGCCACGGCGCCGACAACAGCGCCATGGTCGATGCGGTCCTGGCGAGCGGCGGCCGGGCGCGGGGCGTCGCCACCATTCGGCGGACCGTCACCGACGACGAATTGAAGCGGCTCGACGACGCAGGGGTGCGCGGCGTCCGCTTCAACTTCGTCAAGCGTCTCGTCGACTTCACGCCCAGGGAAGAACTGATGGAAATCGCCGGCCGCATCGAAAGGCTCGGCTGGCATGTCGTCATTTATTTCGAGGCGGTCGACCTGCCCGAGCTGTGGGATTTTTTCACCGCTTTGCCGACGACCGTCATCGTCGATCACATGGGCCGACCGGACGTCAGGAAGCCTGTCGACGGCCCCGAGTTCGCCCTGTTCCTCAAATTCATGCACGAGAATCCCAATGTCTGGGCGAAGGTCTCCGGCGCGGAGCGGCTGTCGGTCTCCGGGCCGCCGGCGCTGAACGGCGAGAGCGCGCCCTATCGCGATTTCGTCCCGTTCGCCCGGCGCGTCGTCGAAGCGTTCCCGGACCGGGTGATCTGGGGAACAGACTGGCCGCACCCCAACCTCAAGGACCACATGCCAGATGACGGCCTCCTCGTCGACGTCATCCCCTATCTCGCGACGACGCCCGGGCTGCAGAGGAAGCTCCTGGTCGACAATCCTATGCGGCTCTACTGGCCCGAAGAACGGAGGAACTGATGTCCCTGGACAAGGAGTTCAAGGAGATTCCCGGCACGATCGTCTTCGACGCCGAGCAATCGCGCAAAGGTTACTGGCTCAACCAGTTCTGCATGTCGCTGATGAAGGCCGAGAACCGCGCGAGGTTCAAAGCCGACGAGCGCGCCTATCTCGACGAGTGGAAGATGAGCGAGGAACAGAAGCAGGCCGTGCTCAACCGCGACCTCAACCGCATGATGGCGCTCGGCGGCAACATCTACTTCCTGTCGAAAATCGGCGCGACCGACGGCAAGAGCTTCCAGCAGATGGCCGGCTCGATGACCGGCATGAGCGAGGAAGAGTACCGCGCCATGATGATAAAGGGCGGCCGGAAGATCGAAGGCAATCGCAGGATCGGCGAGGACGGCGACGCTCAGCGCCCCCAAAAAGACTGACGATTTCTCGACGTCTCGCCGCCAAAGGACTTTTGAGCATGGCCCGCATCACCGCCTCCCTCTATACATCGCACATCCCGGCCGTCGGCGCGGCTTTCGACCTCGGCAAGACCAAGGAGGATTACTGGAAGCCGGTGTTCGCCGGATACGACTTCGACAAGCAATGGGTGAAGACCCACATGCCTGACGTGATCTTCCTCGTCTACAACGATCACGCCACCGCCTTCAGCCTCCAGATGATCCCCACTTTCGCGATCATGACCGGCCCTGAATTCAATCCGGCCGACGAAGGCTATGGCCCGCGCCCGGTGCCGAAGGTGATCGGCGATCCGGAGCTTGCCTCATACATCGCCTCGGAGGTGATCCAGCAGGATTTCGACCTCACCATGGTCAACGAGATCGACGTCGATCACGGCCTCACGGTGCCGCTGAGCTGCGTTTTCGGCAAGGTCGACGCGTGGCCGTGCAAGATCATCCCCTTCGCCGTCAACGTAGTGCAGCACCCCGTGCCTTCGGGGGCGCGCTGCTTCGCCCTTGGCCAGGCGATCGGCAAGGCCATCAGGAGCTACCCCGAGAACCTCAACGTCCATATCTGGGGCACCGGCGGCATGAGCCATCAGCTTCAGGGGCCGCGCGCCGGCCTGATCAATCGGGAGTGGGACAACATGTTCCTCGACCGGTTGATCGAGGACCCCAGGGGCCTCGCGCAGATGCCGAACATCGAATACGTCCGCGAGGCGGGTTCGGAAGGCATCGAACTCGTCATGTGGCTGATTGCCCGCGGCGCGATGGCGGATGTCGCCGGTGGCCCGAAGCCGAAGGTGGCGCACCGGTTCTATCACGTGCCGGCGTCGAACACCGCCGTCGGCCATCTCATTCTGGAAAGCGCTTAAGCCCGCAAGCGCCCTCAAGGAGCCTTCATGACCCAGACCATCAAAGCCGCGCTGGCGGGCGCCGGCGCCTTCGGCCTCAAGCATCTCGACGGCATCAAGCTGATCGACGGGGTGGAGGTCGTTTCGCTGGTCGGCCGCGAGCTCGACAAGACGCAGGAGGCGGCGGCGAAATACGGCGTCGGCCATGTGACGACCGATCTCGCCGAGACGCTGAAGCTGCCGGGACTCGACGCAGTGATCCTGGCGACGCCGACGCAGATGCATGCCGGCCAGGCGATGCAATGCATGGAGGCGGGCAAGCACGTGCAGGTCGAGATTCCGCTCGCCGACAGCCTGAAGGACGCGGAAGCGGTCGTGGCGATGCAGAAAAGGACTGGCCTCGTCGCCATGTGCGGCCACACGAGACGCTTCAATCCAAGTCACCAGTTCGTGCACAAACGTATTCTCACGGGAGAATTCCACATCTATCAGATGGATGTGCAGACCTATTTCTTCCGCCGCACCAACACGAACGCGCTCGGCCAGCCGCGCTCCTGGACCGATCACCTTCTCTGGCATCACGCCGCGCACACCGTCGACCTCTTCGCCTACCAGTGCCGCTCGCCAATTGTGAAAGCCAACGCGCTGCAAGGGCCGATCCATCCGACGCTCGGCATCGCGATGGACATGAGCATCCAGCTGAAGGCCGAAAACGGCGCGATCTGCACGCTCTCGCTGTCGTTCAACAACGACGGGCCGCTCGGCACCTTCTTCCGCTACATCGGCGACACTGCGACCTATATCGCCCGCTACGACGACCTCTTCACCGGCAGGGACGAGAAGATCGACGTCGGCAAGGTCGACGTGTCGATGAACGGCATCGAACTGCAGGACCGCGAGTTCTTCGCCGCCATCCGCGAGGGTCGGGAGCCCAATTCCAGCGTCGAGCAGGTGCTCCCCTGCTATCGCGTGCTGGACGGGCTCGAGCGGCAACTGAGATAAAGAGTCGTTAACGCCAGTTGACTTCGCGCGCCGTCGGAACCAAATCGCCCCTTGACGATTTGGTAGCCAAGGCTACATCTTAGAGGCTGGGCTGCAAACACCCTCAGCCCGGAGCGCGCGAATGTCCAACGCCACCATGACCGAGCGAACGCTCGCCGCCATTGAGGAGACTCTGGCGGGCCGCGGGCGCGCGTTTTCCTCGCTGCTCTTCGTCGGGCCGGCGGTGATCGCCTCGATCGCCTACATGGACCCCGGCAATTTCGCCACCAACATCCAGGCGGGCGCGCGCTACGGCTACGCCCTTCTGTGGGTCGTGCTCGTCGCCAACGTCATCGCCATGCTGTTCCAGGCGCTGAGCGCCAAGCTCGGCATCGTGACCAGGCGCAACCTCGCCGAAATGTGCCGCGATCAGTTTCCGAAACCGCTCGTCTACAGCCTGTGGGGGGTCAGCGAATTCGCCGCGATGGCGACCGATCTCGCCGAGTTCATCGGCGGCGCGGTCGGACTGTCGCTCCTGCTGCATATCCCGATGATGCTGGGCATGGGCGTCGTCGCGCTCATCACCCTCGGCATCCTGTACTTCGAGCGCTGGGGCTTCCGGCCGATCGAGCTCATCATCGGCTCCTTCGTCGCGACGATCGGCCTTTGCTACGTCATCGAGCTTTTCATCGCCCCGGTCGACTGGGGCCAGGCGGCCTTGGGCGCCGTCACGCCTTCGCTGCCCGACGCGGCGGCGCTGACGATCGCGGTCGGCATCATCGGCGCGACCGTGATGCCGCACGCGATTTTCCTCCATTCGGGCTTGACCAGCGTGCGCGGCGCGGCGCGCAACGACAAACAGAGGCGCATGCTGCTCGGCTTCTCCAATCTCGAGGTCGTCGTCGCGCTGACCGCCGCCGGGCTCGTCAACATGGCGATGGTCATCATGGCGGCGAGCGCCTTCCACGCCGGCCACAGCGACGTGGCGGAGATCGAGACCGCCTATTCGACGCTGACCCCGATCCTCGGCGCGGGGGCCGCGGCGGTGTTCCTGACCTCACTGTTGGCTTCAGGCGTTTCGAGTTCGGCGGTCGGCACCATGGCCGGCCAGATGGTGATGCAGGGCTTCGTCGGCTTCCGCATTCCGGTGCTGGCGCGCCGGCTGATCACGATGATCCCGGCGTTCGTCGTCATCGCGCTCGGGGTCAACGCGACGAACGCGCTTGTCTATTCGCAGGTCGCGCTGAGCCTGGCGCTGCCGGCGCCGATGATCCCGCTGATCCTCTTCACCGGGCGGCGGGACATCATGGGGGCGTTCGCCAATTCGCGCCTGACCCAGACGGCCGCCATCGCCGGCGCCGCCGTGATCCTGGTCCTCAACGTGATCCTGGTGCTGCAGACCCTGGGCGTTCCGATCCCCCTGCCGGCGAGCTGACAAACTCGGAGCCGCGGCCGATGTCCTTGTACGGGGCGTCGGGCGAGGATCAGGCCGCCGTTCCCCAGAGGTCGTAGGCGTCCGCGCGTTCGATTCTGACGGTCACGATGTCGCCTGCGCGCAACGGCCGGCGCGAGGCGATATGGACGGCGCCGTCGATCTGCGGCGCATCGCCCTTGCTGCGGCCCTTGCCGCCGGTCCGACCGCCTTCGTCGACGATGACTTCGAGCCGCCGGCCGACTTTCCCCGCAAGCTTTTTCGCGCTGATCGCCTGCTGCCGCAGCATCAGGCGCTTGTGGCGCGCCGCCTTGATCTCGTCGGGCACTGTGGCAAGCCCCAGATCGTTGGCCGCCGCGCCCCTGACCGGCTCGTACGGGAAGGCGCCGACGCGGTCGAGCTTCGCCTCGTCGAGCCAGTCGAGCAGGAGCTGAAAATCCCCCTCCGTCTCGCCGGGGAAGCCGACGATGAAGGTCGAACGGATCGTCAGCTCCGGGCAGAGCGCGCGCCATCGCCGGATCCGCTCGAGCGTCTTTTCCTGGTTGCCCGGCCGCCGCATCGCCTTCAGGACGGCGGGCGAAGCGTGCTGGAACGGCACATCGATGTACGGCAGCACATTGCCGCCGTTCATTAGCGCGATGACGTCGTCGACATGCGGGTAGGGGTAAACGTAGTGCAGCCTGACCCAAGGCCCGAGCGCGCCGAGCTCGCGCGTCAGATCGAGGAAGCGCGCGGCGACTTCGCGATCGCGCCAGGGACTCGCGGCGTAGCGGAGATCGCGGCCGTAGGCGCTCGTGTCCTGCGAGATGACGAGCAGCTCCTTGACCCCCGCCCTCGCCAGCTTCTCGGCTTCGCGCAGCACTTCGCCGGCCGGGCGCGAGACGAGATCGCCCCGCAGCTTCGGGATGATGCAGAAGGTGCAGCGGTTGTGGCAGCCTTCGGCGATCTTGAGATAGGCGTAGTGGCGCGGGGTGAGCTTCACCCCCTGTTCGGGAATAAGGTCGACGAACGGATCGTGCGGCGCGGGCGCCGCCGCATGCACCGCCGTCATCACGCTCTCGAACGCCTGCGGCCCGGTGATCGCCGAGACGTTGGGGAAGGCCTCGCGGATCGCCTCCGGCTCGGCGCCCATGCAGCCGGTGACGATGACCCGGCCTTTCTCCTTCATCGCCGCGCCGATCGCGGCGAGCGATTCCGCCTTGGCGCTGTCGAGAAAGCCGCAGGTGTTGACGATGACGGCGTCGGCGCCTGCGTGCGTGCGCGCCAGCTCATACCCCTCGGCGCGCAATTGCGTCAGGATCCGCTCGCTGTCGACCAGCGCCTTCGGACAGCCGAGCGAAACGAAGGAGATGCGCGGCGCGGGCCGCGGCTCGGGGGCTGAGAGGCTGGTCATCGGCGGTCGATTGGCACAGCGGGATCGCCGCGGCAAGCCTACTTTTTCAAGCGGCCAATGTAGGTCACGCTCACTTCCGAGGGCATATTTGAGCAGTGGACGGCGTCGCTGCTGACGATGACGGCGCGTGGATCGAGCGACACCTCGAAGCTCTTGGCGCCGCCGCAGATCGACCATTTGGTGACGAAGCCGCTCTGAACGTCGATGCCGTCGATCGCCTTGTCGCACCTGTCGAGCTCTATCTTCCAGAACGGGTGGTCGGGCGATTCGGCGACGGCGCCGGTGCAGGTCGCCATGGCGAGGGACGCTTGGGCCGGGCTCGCAGCGGGCCCCGGCGCGGGAGCGGGCCGCGAGGAGATCGCCGCGAAGAGCGCGACTGCAAGCGCCGCGCCGGCCGTCGCCAGAGCGACGAGGCCAATCGTCGACGTTCGGTTCACGGGAGCGTCAGGTCGAGGGGCCATGAGGCTTTCCTGGCCGCGCCCCGTCGCTCACAGCGCCAATTCCGGCCCCAGCGGCACGATCCCGGTCGGATTGATACGCAGATGGCTCGCGTAATAATGATGCTTGATGTGGAAGAAATCGACCGTCTCGGCCACTCCGGGCCAGTGGTAGAGCTCCCGCAGATAGCGGCTCAGCGCCGGATAGTCCCGGATCTCGCGCAGATTGCACTTGAAGTGGCCGAAATAGACCGGGTCGAAGCGGATGAGCGTGGTGAACAGGCGCCAGTCGGCCTCGGTCAGCCGGTCGCCGCAGAGGAAGCGCTGGTTGGCGAGCCTCGCCTCGAGCCAATCGAGCGTCTCGAAGAGCGCGCGGAACGCCTCCTCGTAGGCAGCCTGGGTGGTGGCGAAGCCGGCGCGGTAGACGCCGTTGTTGACGGTGGCGTAGATGCGCGCATTGAGCGCGTCGATCTCGGGCCGGAGGTCCGGCGGGTAATAGTCGCCTTCGGCCGCGCCCAGGCGGTCGAAAGCGCTGTTGAACATGCGGATGATCTCGGACGATTCGTTGTTGACGATCGTGCTCGTCTCCCTGTCCCAAAGCACAGGCACGGTGACGCGGCCGCTGAAGTCGGGCCTCGCCTTGACGTAGAACTCGCTGAGAAACTTCGCGCCGAAGATCGGGTCGGGGATGACGCCAAGCCCCGGTTCGAAGGTCCAGCCGCGCTCGCCGAGCAGCCAGTGGACGACGGAGAGCGAGATCATGCCCTCGAGCCCCTTGAGCTTCCGGAAAATCAGCGTGCGGTGCGCCCAGGGGCAGGCGAGCGAAATGATGAGATGATAGCGCCCCGGCTCCGCCTTGAAGCCGCCGGTTCCCGTCGGCCCCGGCGCGCCGTCGGCCGTCACCCAGTTGCGGAACGGCGCGTCGGGACGGATGAAGTGTCCGCTTCGATCGCGCGGAAAATTCTCCTCGGCGCGCCAGACGCCCTTTTGCATGTCGCCCATCTGGCCTCGTCTCCGCGCCGCGATCCGCCTTCGCCCGCCATAGCACGAAAGCAGGCGGCTTTCGAGAAGCGCTGCGACCGGCGCGCGCCGGGCCACCCTCTTTACGCCCCAGCGATGCCGGCCGCCGCGATTGCCGAAGCCGAGAAAACTTGCGACGTTCGACGCCTCGGACTTGGCAACCCCCTGGGCGCCCATGCTGACCTTTGACGACATCCGAGCCGTTCCTCTGCTCTCGCTGTTGCCGCAAGAGCAATGGGAGGCGCTTGAACAGACTTCGTCGGACATTCATCTTGCGGTTGGGGAATTCGCCGTTCCGGAAGGGGGTGAACCGGCGTTCTATGCGGTCCTGTCGGGAAAGATCGAAGTCGTCAAAATGATCGACGGAGTCGAGCGAAGGCTCGGCTGGCGTCTTCCGGGGTCGATCTTCGGCGAGGTCCCGCTCGCCCTGGGGAGCTCCTTTCCGGCCGGCTACCGCGCTTCAGAGCCGTCGCGGGTGATGCGTGTCGACACGCCCCAGTATTACGCGCTCGCGGCGTCCTCGCCCGAATTCGCGATGAAGATGGGGGCGCTGGCGCGCGAGCGGCTCGGAGGGCTGCAGGCGATTGCGGCGGAACCGCACAAACCTCGACTCACGATGGTCGCGCCACGCTGGGATTCCGTTTGCGCCGAGCTGCGCCGCTTCCTCGACCGCAATCAGGTCCATTTCCAATGGCTGACGCCTGACGCTCCGCAGCTTCCCTCTCAATGGGAGGGTCCGACGCCGAAGGAAGAGGAGTGCCCTGCAATACGCTTCTCCGACGGCGCCGTGCTCCACCAACCGACGGCTCGCGAAGTCGCCCGGGCCGTCGGCTTGCAGATCGCTCCGCATGCGACCGAGTACGATGCGATGGTGATCGGCGGCGGTCCGGCCGGCTTGGCCGCCGCCGTCTACGGCGCATCGGAAGGTCTGCGCACGATCGTTGTCGAGCGGGAAGCGCCGGGAGGCCAGGCGGGCACCTCCTCGCGGATCGAGAACTATCTCGGATTTCCCAATGGAGTCTCAGGCGACGAGCTCGCCAGTCGGGCGCTGCAACAGGCGCGAAGGCTCGGAGCCGAGATCGTCGTCACGCGCTCGGTCGATGAGATCGACACGGAGGCGATGGAGGTTGTTCTCGACGGCGAGGAACGAATCCGGACGCACACGATGATCCTGGCGACCGGCGTCGCCTGGCGGCGCGTGGCGATCGAGGGCGCCGATCGCCTGATCGGCAAGGGCGTCTACTACGGCGCCGCTCGCAGCGAGGCCGGCGCAACCTACGGGCTGGACGTCTACCTGATCGGCGCGGGCAATTCGGCTGGGCAGGCGGCGCTCTACTTCGCCAATCATGCGCGGTCGGTGACTTTGGCAGTGCGCGGCGACGCGCTCGAAAAGAGCATGTCCCGGTACTTGATCGACCAGTTGGGTCGGCAATCGAACGTCGGCATCCTGCTCAATTCGGAAGTCACCGCGGTCTACGGCGAGGCGAATCTCGCGGCGATCGACCTGCGCGATTGCGTGAGCGGCGACATCCGTCGCATGGCGTGCGGAGGCCTCTTCATCTTCATCGGCGCCGATGCGCAAACGGACTGGCTTCCCGCCCCGATCGCCCGGGACGCGCGGGGCTACGTGCTGACCGGCGCCGACGTCGTCAAGGCCGGCCGGTGGAAACTCGGCCGCGACCCGTTCCTGCTGGAGACCAGCGCACCGGGCATATTCGCCTGTGGAGACGTGCGCCTCAGCCCGGTCAAACGCGTCGCCTCCGCCGTCGGCGAAGGCAGCATGGCGATCGCCTTCATCCACCATTATCTGCACGCCGCGGGGCGCCGAGCGGCCTGAAGTCCGGGGTGCCAGGAGCGCGGCTCTTGGTTGCTGCGCAGTCCAAAGGGGTCCGCTTGGCGCGTCACCCCAACGAACGGGCGCGCCGTCAAACAAAGTCGGTCACACCCGGCCCGATACGGCGATCAACGCGCCGGTCACGGCGCTGGCCTCGTCGGACGCCAGGAACAGCATGACCGCGGCGAGCTCAGCCGGCCGCACCCAATGGTCGAAAGGGGCGTTCGGCATGTCGCGGCGGTTGGCCGGCGTGTCGATGATCGACGGCAGCACCGCGTTGACCGTCACGCCTTTCAGCTTCAGTTCCTCGGCCAGGCTTTCGGTCAGCCGATGAACGGCGGATTTGCTGGCGGCATAGGGGCCCATGCCCGCCGCGGCCCTGAGCGCCGATTGCGCGCCGACGTTGACGATGCGGCCGGCGCCGCTTTCCAGGAGATAGGGGAGCGCGGCCTGGCAGGCGTTCAGCGCAGTCTTCAGGTTCAGCGCGTACAGACGCTCCCAGGTCTCGGGGCTGCCGCCCTCCACTTTTTCCCATTGAAAGCCGCCGGCGATGTTGAGGAGCGCGTCGAGCCGCCCGAATCGCTGCTTGACCGCGGCCATCGCCTTCTGCGCGCCCTCGGGCGACGAGAGGTCCACGCGGCCCATGAGCAGCGCGTTCGCTCCAAGACGCTGGGCGAGCGCGGCGGGCGGGGCCGCGCCAATGTCGAGCACGGCGACCGAAGCGCCGCGCTCGATCGCCGCCGTCGCCACGCTGCCGCCGAGAGCGCCGAACCCGCCAGTCACCACGATCGTCTTGCCGCGCATGACCTTCTCCCTTCAAAAGCGTCGCCCGTGCGGGCGTCGACACGTCTGACAAGTCTACGACCCGCCTAAGATAACACGGACCGTCTCACGGCGCCGCTCAGTTGGCGCCGGCGCCGGCCGAAGGCGCCATGACGCGTCGCCCGAAGGCGGCCGTCTCGGCGGCGTGCAGATCCCGCTCGCGGTCGCCGAGATAGTCGCGCGTCATCGGAACGCTCTCCTGGCGCCGCGCCAGCTGGATCTGGAAAACCATGTGTCCGCCGGCCCTGAACGAGATTTCGGAGCCGGCCAGGTAGAATTCCCACATGCGGCAGAAGCGCTCGTCATAGATCGCCTTGGCTTCCTCGCGCCGCGCCATGAACCGGCTGCGCCAGAGCCTGAGCGTTTCGGCGTAATGCAGCCGCAAAATCTCGATGTCGGTCAACTTGAGGCCGGCGCGTTCGATCGAGGCGGAGACTTCCGAAACCGGCGCCAGATAGCCGCCGGGGAAGATATATTTCTCGATCCACGGGTGCGTCGGCCGCGGCGGCTCGTTCCGCCCGATGGCGTGCAGCAGCATGATCCCGTCTTCGGCGAGAAGCCGATGTGCGTGGGCGAAGAACGCGTCGAAGCCGGCAAGGCCGACGTGCTCGAACATGCCGACCGACACGATGCGATCGAAACGTCCGCGGACGTCGCGATAGTCCTCGAGCCGGATGCCAACGCGGTCGGCGACGCCTGCCTCCGCCACGCGGCGCCGGGCCGCCTCGTATTGGGCTTGCGACAGCGTGACGCCGGTGACGCGGGCGCCGGCGACGCGCGCAAGATAGAGCGCCAGACCGCCGAAGCCGCAGCCGATGTCGAGCACTTCCTGCCCGGGCTCGACGATGAGCTTGGCGGCGATATGGCGTTTCTTGGCCAGCTGCGCGCCTTCGAGCGTCTGCCCGGCATGATCGAAATAGGCGCAGGAATATTGCAGGTCCGAGTCCAGAAAGAGGGCGAAGAGACGCTCGTCGAGGTCGTAATGATGCGCGACGTTTTTCCTGGCGCGCCACCGGTCGTTGAACGGCGTCCATTGCTTGAGCGTCCGGCGGACCTGTCCTAGCGCGCGCAGGAAACCAGGCGTGTCGACGCGCGCCAGATTGTCCGCGCCGAGCGCGAGAAGGTCGTGGAGATCGCCCTCGACGACGTCGAACCGGCCATCCATGTAGAGCTCGCCGAGCGCCAGGGCCGGGTTGGCGATCAGCGCGAGGACGGCGGGGGAAAAGAGCCGCTCGTCCCGGCCGGTGTCCCGGATCGCCACGACGATGCGCGGGCCCGTTCCATCGCCGAACACGTGCCGCGAGCCGTCGACGAAACGAAGCTCAACGCTGCCGACCTTGATCAGTCGCGTCAGGAAATAAACGAGGATGCTGGCCACCAGGACCCTCCAGCCACCGGGGCGCACGGGAAGCGGCGAGCGGACAATGGCAGTTCATGTTTGCCCTGTCGACCGGCGCGCGGGTGATCGCGCAGCGCCGGCGACGACGGATATAGCGGCCATGGCTGCCTTTGGGTCCGCTTGGCGGCGACGACGCCGGAAGCCCGTTATTACCATAGCGACGTCGCCTTCGTTTCGATTTTGAGAATTATTGCGGCTGGTCTGTCGACGCGAGACATGTCGACGCGAGACATTGACAGGATGGTCCCGAGTTCTAATATCCGTCGGGAAAAGGTGATGGAGTTCGCCTGCTAGCCGCCCTTTTGGGCTGATGACTCCTTTCCGCGTCGATCGACGATGAAAGGGGTTTGCGTGCGAGACTACAGACGACGAAGTCGTGCGTCCCTCTCGCGGCTGCTTGGTCAGGGGTCTTTGCCGCAGAAGCGCAAATCCAGTGCGACGCCTGCGACCCTCGCGCTCACCCATCTTCATCGGCTTTTATCGACCTCGGGCGACGTCCGCAGCGATTGCCCCGCGCCGGTCGAAGTTCGCTTCAGTCGGCGCCCGGACGATGGGCTCAACTCGAGCGGCGACGACATCGGCCGAAGTTTCAGACCGTGTCTCGTATCGAAGGAATCGGGCTCGTGCTCGCTCGCTGCGGCTATCCCTCGCGTCAGAGGCGAATGGACTGAGGTCTTCCCATGACGTCCCACAGCATATTGTTCCGAAACGCGGCAGACCGCCCGCCGAGCGAAGTCTTGGCTGCGCCCGACTTCTTTGTAGACTTAAATCTTGATCAGGTTGTCAAGGCGATTACCATAGGGAAGAGCGAATACAACCTCACCCCGATTTTTCACTGGCCGCTCCGCGATGTGGACGCGGTCTTGTATCGTCATGAGGTGATGCGCGATCTCGAAGACCCCGTTGTCCTCGACAGGATAAAGGCTTTCGCTACGGCCCTGCACTCGATGCGCGAGACCCTCAAAGAGTTCGAAAAGCGTCACTACCGGCATCAGAAGGAAGCCCTGTTTCTCGCCGCCGTCGATGCCTATTGCGCGGCGATTGCCTCCCTGACGCACGATTTGGGCGTCGCGAACCTGCAATCGCGCGGCCTCCTGTCGTTCCGTGATTATCTGACCGAGTACGCAGCGTCAGAGCGGTTCACGTCTCTTCAGGCGGAAACGACAAAGCTCAAATCCGACTTGTCGACTGTAAAGTATACTCTCGACATCGGCGGGAGCAGCATTACGGTTCGCAAATACAATTCTGAAATCGACTATGCCGCCGATGTCGAGGAGACCTTCCACCGATTCCAGCAAGGCGCAGTAAAAGATTACAATGCAAAATTCAACGATTTCCCAGAAATGAATCATGTAGAAGCGGTCGTCATGGAGCGAGTCGCGCGGCTGTATTCGGAGTTATTCACGCAATTACATATCTACTGCGAAAAAAGCTCGCAATATCATGACCACGTTATTGAGGATTTTGATCGAGAGATACAATTTTATATATCATACCTTGACTATATTGCGCCTCTCAAGAGTGCTGGATTGAATTTTCGTTATCCGACGCTTTCCGGCGAGAGCAAAGAACTTTGCGCGCGCGAAGTCTTCGATTTGGCCTTAGCGAAGGCGCTTTTAGCCAAGGGGACGACCGTCGTCTGCAACGATTTCCATCTCAAAGGTAAAGAGCGCATATTCATCGTCTCCGGACCGAATAACGGCGGCAAGACCACCTTCGCTCGCATGTTCGGGCAGCTCCATTATATGGGAAGCCTAGGGTGTCCTGTCCCCGGTCAGAAGGTGAAACTTTTTCTGTTCGATCAAATATTGACTCATTTCGAACGAGAGGAAGACATAAGCAATCTTCATGGCAAGTTACAGGACGACCTGGTTAGGATACACGACATTCTGAATCGAGCGACGCCAGGCAGCATCCTCATAATGAACGAGATTTTCAGCTCCGCAACTCTACAAGATTCGATCTATTTAGCGACGAAAGTCATAGAGCGAATCGTGCGGCTCGACGCGCTCTGCGTCTGCGTGACTTTCATCGACGAGCTTACCTTGCTGAGCGATAAAATCGTCAGTGCGGCCAGCACGGTCGTCGCGGAACGCCCCGCCGTGAGGACGTACAAGATCATGCGAAAGCCCGCCGACGGGCTCGCCTATGCGATGTCGGTCGCCGAAAAGTACGGCCTCACGCGCCGGCAAATCCTGGAAAGGATCAGGTCATGAAGGCCTTTCTCATGTATCGGGATCGCGATTTCGATTTTGCGGCGCCATTGCCGTCAAACAGCGAAGCGCTGATTCAGGATCTGGAATTGGACGTCCTGTTTGACGTGATGGCGCAGGGCGACAAGTATGTGCGCGAGGTTGTGAGCAAGGCGGTATTGCAAATTCTGCGGAATGAGGACGAAGTGCGCTACAGGCAGGACGTTCTTCGCGACGTTCTCTCCAATCCGCTTTTGGTCAGATTCCTCTACGACTTGACCATCGAGGCGCATGAGAAGCAGAAAAAAGCCCATTCTTGGGGCTACCTCAAATCGCCGAGCTCGATATTGGGACAGTCGGTCGACGTCCTGCAGATTTTTGTCGCGTTGCTCAAGCAATTGAGAGGGGTGGGAACCTATAACGCCAAGCGGTTTCCCTCAGAGGGCTTTACAAGAGTTTTCGCCATGCTGGATAAGGAACTTAATGACGATTACTTCGTTAGCATCCAGGAACATTTGAATCAACTGAAGTTCCGAGACGGGGTGCTGATAAGCGCAGAACTCGGAACGGGCTTCAAAGGCGCCAATTACACCCTTCGCAAGCCCAATGAGCAGCCCGGAAATTGGATAGAACGGTTGACGAGGCGCAAGCCGCCTGGGTACACGTGGCGTCTCCCGCCACGCGATGAACAAGGCGCGAGCGCTCTCGGAGAATTGAGAGACAGGGGGCTCAACCTCGTCGCCAATGCGCTCGCCCAGTCGAACGATCATATTCTCAGCTTTTTCGCGATGCTTCGCACCGAGCTCGCGTTCTATATCGGCTGTTTGAATCTGCATGAGCAACTGCTCAAGTTGCGTCAGCCGATCTCCTTTCCAGAGCCTGCAGCGCGCCAAGACCGAAGGCTGACTTTCACGGGATTATACGATGTTTGTCTGACTTTCAAAACGACTCACGCGGTCGTTGGCAACGATCTAAGGGCTGTCGGCAGAGACTTTGTGATCATCACCGGGGCCAATACGGGAGGCAAGACGACATTCTTGCGCAGTGTCGGATTGGCGCAATTGATGATGCAGTGCGGCATGTTCGTCGGCGCCAAATCCTTCAGCGCCAACATCTGCAGCCGTATTTTCACCCATTACGTGCGTGAGGAAGACACCACCATGAAAAGCGGCAAGCTTGACGAACAGCTTGGCAGGTTTAGCGCTATTGTCGACGAGATTACGCAAGACGCTTTTGTGCTGTTCAATAAATCGTTTTCAGCGACGAACGAAAGGGAGGGATCGGAGATCGCCAGGCAGATCACTTCGGCATTGCTCGAAAAGCGCGTCAAGATCATCTACGTCACCCACCTCTACGATTTCGCCCACAGTATTTATGAAAAGCGAAGGGCGACATCAATTTTCCTGAGGGCGGAGCGGCAAGCCGACGGAAGCCGAACCTTCAAGTTGGCTGAGGCCGAGCCGCTGCAGACGGGCTACGGCGTTGACTTGTATAATGAGCTCTTTGGCGCCGATGCGCCGGTCGGTGGAGAAGCGTCCGTCGCCGGTTCAATGCACTCGGCTTAATTGTCCACGACTGTTCACCAGAGACGACTGTACCGGGGAGCGCATTCGACGCTAGTTGTGAAAAAGGAGGCTTGGCGAGGCCCGGTTTTGCCGGTTGAAATCAACGGACTGGACCCCCCTACGTATAGAATACGTATAGGAGGCGGAAGGCTATGACCAAAAAACTGACGATTACCGTCCAAGATGAGGTTTACGCGGGCCTGCACAGCGTCATCAGGCGGCGGAGGATCAGCCGTTTCAGGAACGATCTGGCGCGTCCGCATGTGACTCGGCGCGAACTCGGGAACGCATACCGGGCTATGGCGGCCGACGAGGAGCGTGAGCGCGAGGCAGCGGAATGGGTGGACAATTTGACCGGGGACATAGCCGATGATCCAAGCCCCGGATAGACAGCCTCAGCCGCAACGCGGGGAGGTCTGGCAGGTTGCCTTCGATCCGTCGATCGGCGGGGAAATCCGCAAAACTCGGCCTGCCGTGATCGTCAGCAACGACAGCGCAAACCGCGAATTGAACCGCGTTCAGGTCGTGCCGCTCACCAGCAACGTAAGCCGCCTCTATCCGTCGGAAGCCTACGTCAGGCTAAACAACGAACAGCGGAAGGCCGCAGCCGATCAACTCGGCACCATCAGCAAGCTTTGCCTGCGAGAGAAAATCGGGCGCTTGAGCCGGGAGGATGTCGCCGCCATCGAACGCGCTCTTTGCTTGCAACTTTCGCTTTGACTACTGTTACAAAAGCTTTCCCTTTCGCTACACGCCCGCGGGGCTGAAACCGCCCTTCCGGTGCATGTGTCCGAACTCAGCGCACTTGCGGCACCGCATGTGCGCTATACGGGCGAGGGCTGAAGGTGACGTTCACTTCAACGTCCTCGTCCAGCTTGCCGAGAAGCGCAATCATCCGGTCGAGCGTGAAGCGGCGAAGCTGTGCATTGCGAATCCGCGAGAATTCCGAGTGCGAAACGCCTGTGAGTTTTTCGGCGTCTCGTGTCGAAAGCTTGCGCTCATCGAGGATGTCGATGATCTTTGCCGCGATAATGGCGCGCGCCTGTTCAAGCCCCGCGTTGGGGCGTCCAAAGTCGCGGTAGACGTTGCCGCTTCCGCGCACAAGTTCCATGTCGTCGTTTTTCATTTCAAAGCCTCCTTCAATCGCTTGAGCCGTTCCCGGATAAGATCGACCTCCGTTTGCGGCGTTTTGATCCCTGACTTCGATTTCTTCTGAAAGGCGTGGATCACCCAAATATCCGCGCCGATCTTGACGGCGTACAGGGCGCGGAAGGCATCGCCGCGATACCGGAGCGCGATCTCGAACACGCCGCCGTCAACGTTCTTGAATGGTTTCGCCTTGTCAGACTTGCCGCCCTCGGCTGCGAGGGTGAGCGCGTCGAATATGTCGCTTTGCACGTCCTCGGGAAATTCCTCGAGTTCCTTACGCGCCGCCTTGATCCATGAAATCGGCCTCGCGTCTCTCATCAAGCTATGGTGACAAATTTGTCACCGCTTGGCAAGCTTTTTGTTCACTCCGACCGCCGCGGCGTTTTTTCGCAATTCTCGGCGCCGCTCGTTAAAATCTACAATGCCGGCATGCCTTCAAGAAACTTCATTCTCGCAATCGTTGCGCCGCGCCGCCTGCAATTCGACGCCTTCAGATTGCTCAATGGGCCTAGGCCCGCGGAAGATTTTCTTGGAGGAGGATCGCTCGCAAGCTATTGAAACAACTCATTTTCGACGAAGGAATCCAACTGAAATCAGCAATATAAAATAGTATATACGCCGCTACGCCGCCAGCTCCATCGGCGTCTTCCGCTCCTGCAGCAGCCGGAACGCCGCCTCGCGCGCCCTCGCCGCCTCGGCGGCGCTCGCTTCCTTGACCCGTCCGTAGCCCCTTATGCTCTCCGGTAGGCCGGCGATGCGGACGGCGGTCGCGTGCGTCGCCGGCGACATCAGGGTCAGGAGCTTCTCGACGTCGGCCTCGTACTCCGCCCGAAGCCGCCGCTCGAGCTGGCGCTCGGGGCTCCGGCGGAACGGGTCGAGCCATGTGCCGCGCAGGAAGCTCAGCCGCGCCATTGCCCGGAACGCCGTCATCGTCCACGGGCCGGTCTCGCCCTTCTTCATCGCCCCGGTCGACGGATCGATCCTGGCGAACGGCCAGGCGCCGATATGGAAGCGCAATTTGTAGTCGCCCTCGAACTCGCGCCCGAGCGCCTCCCGGAACTCCGGGGCGGCGAACAGGCGCGCGACTTCCCATTCGTCCTTGACGGCGATCAGCTTGTGATAGGCGCGCGCCACCGCTTCCGTCAGCGCTTCGCCCAGGCCGGCGTCCTTCTCGACCTTGCGCACCCGCTCGACGACCCCGCGATAGCGCTTCGCCTCGGCTTCGCCGCGCGACGCCTTGATATGCGCCGAGCGCCGCTCGATCAGCCCGTCCAGCGTCGGCGCCCCCTCGGGCGCCGGTTCGTCCGGGGCGACCAGCGCCTCGACGCCGGCAAGGTCGTGCGCGGCCCGTCGGCCCCATTCGAACGCCTGTTTGCTCGCCTCGATGGCGACGCCGTTGAGCTCGATCGCCCGGTCGATCGCCGCGCGCTTGAGCGGCAGGAGGCCCCGCTGCCAGGCCGCGCCGAGCATGAACATGTTCGAGGCGATCGCGTCGCCGGTCAGGTCCTTGGCCAGGCGCTGCGCGTCGATGACGAAAAGCTTGTCGCCGACCGCCGACCTCAGCCGCTCGATCAGCGCCTCGGCATCGACGCTCCAGTTCGGGTTGCGGGCGAAGTCGGCGGTCGGCGTCAGATCGGCCGAAACGACGGCCTTGGTCTCCGGATTGAGTTTCGAGACGCATTCGTCGCCGGCCGCGACGATGAGGTCGCAGCCGATCAGCGCGTCCGCCTCGCCCGAGGCGATGCGGGTCGCGTGCAGGGCGTCGGCGTTGCGGGCGATCCGCACATGCGAGGTTACCGCGCCGTATTTCTGGCTGAGGCCCGTCAGGTCGAGATTGGAGCTGAAGAGACCGTCGAGATAGGCGGCGACGGCGAGCGTCTGGCTGATGGTGACGACGCCCGATCCGCCGATGCCGGCCACCAGCACGCTGTAGCGGGCGCCGATCTCGGGCAGCGCCGGCTCCGGCACCGGCGCGAGATAGGGGCTGAGCGGCGTTGCGACGTCGACCTTCCTGAGCCGTCCGCCGTGCACGGTGACGAAGCTCGGACAGAAGCCCTCGACGCAGGAGAAATCCTTGTTGCAGCTCGACTGGTTGATCTGCCGCTTGCGGCCGAACTCGGTCTCGAGCGGCTCAATCGCCATGCAGTTGGAGACCCGCCCGCAGTCGCCGCAGCCTTCGCAGACTTCCGGATGAATGAAGGTGCGGATGGCCGGGTCGGCCCATTTGCCGCGCTTCCGCAACCGGCGGCGCTCGGTCGCGCACGGCTGGTCGTAGAGGATGACGGAGACGCCCTTGAACTCGCGGAAGTCGCGCTGGACCTCGTCCATCGCGTCGCGGTGATGCAGGGCGACCCCACTCGGCAGGGCGACGCCGAGGTAGCGGTCCGGGTCGTCGGCGACGAGCGCCATTTTCTTGACGCCCTCGGCGGCGAGCTCGGCCAGGATCTGGGTCGGCGTCATGCCGCCTTCGATCGGCTGGCCGCCGGTCATCGAGACGAAGCCGTTGAAAAGGATCTTGTAGGTGATCGGCACGTCGGCGGCGACCGCCTGGCGCACCGCGAGCATGCCGGAATGGGCGTAGGTGCCGTCGCCCAGATTGGCGAACACATGGCCCTGGCGGGTGAACGGCTGCTGGCCGAGCCACATCGCGCCCTCGCCGCCCATGTGCGAGACGGTGGTCGTCTGCAGCGGGTTCACGTACATCGCCATCGTATGGCAGCCGATGCCGGCGAGCGCCCGGCTTCCTTCCGGCACGCGGGTCGAGCGGTTGTGCGGGCAGCCGGCGCAGAAGCCGGGGTTGCGCGTCGGCGCCGGCCGGCCGCCGAGCTTGCGTGTCGGCTCGTCGGGGGCGCTCAGCGCGCAATTCGGATCGTGTCGCCTGAGCGCCTTGACCAGGACCTCGGCGATGAGTTCGGGGCTGCTCTCGCCGAAGTTGGGAATGGCCGACGCTCCGTGGGCGGGATCGAAGGCCTGCCCGTGGAAGAATTTGCCGACGATCTGCGGCGCGCTCGGGCCGCCATAGAGGATAGCCCGGATCTGATCCTCGATCAGCGGCCGCTTCTCCTCGATGACGACGATGAGGTCGAGGCCGCTGGCGAAGTCGCGCACGACGACCGGGTCGAGCGGCCAGACCATGCCGACCTTGAGCACGCGCAATCCCAGCGCCTCGCCGGCCTGCCCGAGGCCGAGATTGCCGAGCGCCTGGAGGAGGTCCTGCCAGGCCTTGCCGGCCGCGACGATCCCGACGCGGGCATTCTCGCCTCCGCTCAGGATATGGTTCAGCCCGTTGGCGCGGGCGAAGGCGAGCGCGGCGGGAAGCTTGTGCTGGTAAAGCCGCTCCTCCTGCGCCAGCGGCAGATCGATCGCCCGGGCGCCGACGCCGCCGGGCGGGTTGCTGGGGCGATCGGGAATGACGATCGGCGGCGATTCGGGGCCGACATAGACGGTGCCGCCGCCCTCCGCCACGTCGGTCACTACCTTCATGCCGACCCAGCAGCCGGAAAACCGCGACATGGCGATACCGATGAGCCCGAAGTCGATCAGTTCCTGGGTGTTCGACGGATAGAGGACGGGGATGCCGACGGCGACGAACGAGGTGTCGGAGAAATTGACCGCCGTCGAGGACCGCGCGCCGTGATCATCGCCCGCCAGCGCCAGGGCGCCGCCCTGCGGCGAAACGCCGGTGAAGTTGGCGTGACGGAGCACGTCGCCCGACCGGTCGACGCCGGGACCCTTGCCGTACCAGATGCCGAAGACGCCATCGACCGTCGCCCCGGGGAAGCTCGTCAGATGCTGCGCGCCCCAGATCGCGGTCGCCGCCAGATCCTCGTTGAGGCCGGGACGGAAGACGATGTTGTGCCGCTTGAGGATGTCGCCGGCGCGCCACAGTTCGATGTCGAAGCGCCCCATCGGCGAGCCGCGGTAGCCGGAGATATAGCCGCCGGTGTTAAGGCCGGCCGCTTCGTCACGCAGGCGCTGCTGGATCGGCAGACGCACCAGCGCCTGCATCCCGGTCATGTAGAACCAGCCTTCGGCGGCGAGCCAGCGGTCCTCCAGCGCAGCCTCCGACCGGGCAAGCGCGGCAGTCATGCCAACCTCTTCTTCGGCCGGCGGCCCTACGCGCTCCAGCTGGCTCATCCGTTAACGATCCTCGAGATAGCCGGAAATAGCCTCGTCGAATTCGGGAAAGTATCGCCGAACGACGTCGATGTCGAACGCCCCGAGGATCGATTCCTTCGGCTCCCGGTCGAGAAGAAAGCGCATCGTCGCCGCAACGCCGGTGGCCGGATCGACGCCGAGTTTTGCGAAGCGCGCTGCGTCGCGCTCGGAGACCGTGACGCGATGGCGGCTTTCCCCCGACTGTCGCGCACGCTCATGGCGAAGGTCGACGGGCGTCCGGGATCGGGACTGACGGCGATGATGGGCGGGGGGCCGGTGTCCGACATTGGGCTTTCGATGCGCAACGATTTCGAGCCTTTAGCTCATTCGTCGGCCCTCACCAAGGGCAATGACGAAGGGCCTTGCCGTCGGATAATCTCTGACTAAGATCAGAGAATGGACAGCGATACGGTGCGGCAGGTCCGCAGCTTCAATCGTATGGTGACGCAGACGGTCGGGGCGCTCGAGACCAGCTATCTGCGCCGCGGCCGGCCGCTTGGCGAGGCGCGGCTTCTGTTCGAGATCGGGCGGGACGGTGCGGAAGCGCGGCGGCTCCGCCAGCGCCTCGGCCTCGATTCCGGCTACCTGAGTCGTCTCCTCACGTCGCTGAGTTCGCAGGGTCTGATCGAAGTTCGCCCCGCGGCGTCCGACAGGCGCCTGAGGCGTATCGCCCTGACGCGCAAGGGGATCGCCGAGCTTATGGCCTATGACAGGCTCTCCGACAGGCTGGCAGGGTCGATGCTGGCGCCGCTCGGCCCCGGACAGCAGAGCCGCCTGATCGGCGCGATGGGCGAAGTCGAGCGATTGCTGGGGGCGGCGTCAGTCGCGTTCGCGACCGAAGCGCCGGATAGCGCCGACGCACAATGGTGCCTCGACCAATATTACAGCGAGCTCATGGAGCGGTTCGAGCAGGGATACGACCCGGCGAAGGAGGGCGCCGCTTCAGTTGACGGGATGGCGCCGCCGGCCGGGCTGTTCATCGTCGCCCGGCTGCACGGAGAGCCGGTCGGTTGCGGCGGCTTCCGGCGCATCGACGCGGCGGCGGGGGAGATCAAACGAGTATGGACGGCCTCGTCGGCGCGCGGTCTCGGCGTTGCGACCCGGCTCCTGAACAGGCTCGAAGAGGGCGGGCGCGACATCGGCCTGACAACGTTCCGTCTCGACACCAACCGGGCGCTCGGGGAAGCCCAGGCCCTCTATCGCGGCCAGGGCTATTGCGAGGTCGAGCGTTTCAACGCCAACCCCTACGCCCATCACTGGTTCGAAAAGCGGCTTTAGCACTTGTCGTCCGCGGACGAACCTCGGTCCCCGGGATGAGCGCGGATCAGAAGCCGAAGAATTCGCGGCGCAGCGCGTCTTCGTAAAGTCGCTTCCGGTAGTCGGCTTCCTTGTGCAGCTTGTGCTCGCGGAAGTGGGCCGCCTCCCATTTGTCGAGATCGGCGACAGAGTGTTCGCTGTTGGAAGCAAGCGCCTCTTCTTCGCGGATCGCCCCGACCCAGGCGTCCACCGCCGCCTTGTAGGCGGCCTGCAACTGGTCCAGTTTCTGCTGGAGATCCGCTGAAATATCCGACATGGATTCCCCCTCTCGCTGTCGCTTAGCGCCGCAGCATGAACAAAAGACGACAGCCGCGCGCCGTCGTCAGCGTCCGGCGGACAAGTCCGAGGCAGAGGCCGCGTGTCCCGCAGTCCGGCGTTCAAGCCGGCGCCCGAACGCCGAGAAGCAGAACGAGCCCGACGATCACCGAGACGACGCCGCTGTGCCGAATCGCGCTCCGATCGGAAAGGATTTTTCCGCCAGAACGACCAGCGCCAGCGCCGCGACCCAGACAAGGTTCATCACGCCGAAGACGAACAGCAGCGCCATCAGCGCAGCGCAGCAGGCCAGACAGGTCATTCCATGGATAAGGCCAAGCCGCGCGGCGCCCGCACTGCCCGGCCGCCAAAACCGGATCAGAAACGACATCGGAGATCGGCAGGCATCGAGACAGGCTCGCTTGAGCGTCGTCGCCTGATAAAGGCCAGCGGCAATCAGGAGAGCGCCGCCAATGCGCTGATTGCCGAACGCGAGGGTCATTTCCGAAACCGCGCCGGAGCGCACGAGCAGCCACTGGGCCAAAGTAGCCAGCGCCGAGAATCCCGCCCAGACAGCCAGGTACATTGCCGCGAAAATCGACGTCGGCGCGAAGACCGCCCCTTTCGCCCGGTCGCCGCGTGCGAGACGGCTGTAGAAAAGGATCATCGGCGCGGCAGAGGGGAGCATCATGGCGACCATCATCAGGAGCCACATGACAAACGTGCTCCACAGGTAGGGCGCAGCGTCCGACGATGAGACCATCCCCGCGCCCGGCATTACCATGCCCGGCATGGACTCATCAGGCGCCATCGACTGCGCCTCCCGCCACAGCCAGGCCCAGGCAAGGACGGTAATCAGGGCGACGCAGCCGCCGATGATCCAGCGGTCGCGCAGCAACAGGCGGTCAACCGTCGAGTCCGACACGTTCCTCTCTCGGCGCCGGCTGAAGTCTAGTTCGACCAGTTGATCGGCGCGTAGTGGCCGTTCTTGCCGGAATTATCCCAGCGCATGCCGTGGTCGGCGAACGTGTTGCCCTGGGCGCCGACGGCGAACGCTAGTTTGTCGGGCGCAACCGGATGACCGGCGGCGACCCAAGTCTCGCCGCTCGGATGCGCGCTCGGTAGCGGCTCGACCGCCAAATGCATGATGTCGGGAATCTCCACCGATCGCGATTTGCCGTTGATGCTGTACCTGATTGCGACCCTCTTCACGCCGAGATGCTTGCCGACAAACGGCGCGAAAGCCGCCATCGGGCCGCCTTCGCCGCCGCCGAAGATGGCGCCGAGTGCGGCGGTCTGCTTGTCGTCCGCGCGCTCGTCGACATAGGCCGCAAGCGTCCAATCGCCATCGGCCATTGCGCCCGGCGTGTGGGCCACGACCACGACGTTCAGGCCGTCGAGCGCGATGCCGTCATAGTCGCCCTTGTCGATATGGAAAACCAACGGCACGTTGCACGCGCCCTGGGTTGGCTTCGCGGTCAGCGGTGCGGCCGTTGACACAAGGCACGGACACACCACATCGCAATTGCAGTTCTCGAAATAGTCCCCCGTGAGACGCCACTTGGCCGCCATGTGCTCCTCCCGCATCCCTTTGAGCAGATTCTAGCCCTCTTGCTCCGAGGGAGCAATCGATCGCCGGCGGATCGCTTTTCGGCGAGCTGGCGCAGGATCGGATCTCCGTTAGGCGAGGTCCACCGCGAAACGCTTGAGATCGGCGAGCGCGCAGGAGTTGAGGGCGCCTTCGTGAGTGGCGCGCAAAACCACTCGCGGCGCATGGCCCGCCTCCAGCGCTTCCTGCCAGCGGGGCGCGCAGAGGCACCAACGGTCGCCAGGCGTCAGGCCCGGGAACCCGTATTGCGGCATCGGCGTCGAAAGATCATTGCCGCGGGACTTGGAAAACTCGAGAAACGCGGCAGTCATGACGGCGCAGACCGTGTGGCTGCCGATGTCCTCTGGACCGGTATTGCAGCAGCCGTCTCGAAAGAAGCCCGTCACGGGCTTATTCGAGCAGTCCTCGAGCCGGTCGCCCAGGACATTGTGGGGCGCCTTTGGACCCCTGCCATTCCCGCTGTCATCCCTCAGCATTGCCGACTCCTGGATCGCCGCGATGCCCGGCTGGCTCTACCGAAACGATGCGCGGACTGATGCGCGAAGGCTCGCCCCTGTCGCTTGCGACGTTGTCTTGGCGGACATGGTCATCGATCGATCCCGCCGTCTATTCCTCGAACCGCTCGCTCGTGCCCGCCGGCCTCGCCGGCGCGATCGAGGCGTCCGGCTTCTGCGCTTCCAGGCCTGGATCGCGGAAGCGGTTGACGATCGGGTAGCGCCGGTCGCGGCCGAAGTTCTTCGGGCCGACCTTGACGCCCGGCGCCGACTGCCGGCGCTTGTATTCGGCGAGGTAGAGAAGCCGCTCCACCCGGCGAACCGTCTCCGGATCGAAGCCCTCGGCGATGAGATCGGCGACACGCATCTCCTTCTCGACGAGCCCGTGCAGGATGCCGTCGAGCACCGGGTAGGGCGGCAGCGAATCCTCGTCCTTCTGGTTCTCGCGCAGTTCGGCGCTCGGCGGCTTGACGAGGATGTTCTCCGGGATGACCTCGCCGTCTGGCCCGAGCGCGCCGACCGGCTTCCAGCGATTGCGTAAGCGCGAGAGGCGGAAGACCTCCATCTTGTAGAGGTCCTTGATCGGATTGAAGCCGCCGTTCATGTCGCCGTAGAGCGTGGCGTAGCCGACCGACATTTCCGACTTGTTGCCGGTGGTGACGACCATGGCGCCGGTCTTGTTCGAGATCGCCATCAGGATGAGGCCGCGCGCCCGGCTCTGGATGTTCTCTTCCGTGATGTCGCGCGGCTTGCCGGCGAACATCTTGGCCAGCGCATGCTCGACGCCCTCGACCGGCTCGGCGATCGGCACGATGTCGTAGCGGAGGCTCAGCGCCTCGGCGCATCGGGCGGCGTCGGAGAGCGATTCGTTCGAGGTGAAGCGGTAGGGCAGCATCACCGCGTGCACGCGCGCAGGGCCGAGCGCGTCCACGGCCATCGCGGCGCACAAAGCCGAGTCGACGCCGCCCGACAAGCCCAGGACGACGCCGGGAAAGCGGTTCTTCTCGACATAGTCGCGCAAGCCCAGGACGCAGGCGGAATAGTCCGCCTCGTCGCCTTCCTCGACGGGTTCGAGCGGCCCCTCGACGCAGCGCCAGCCCTTGTCGCCACGCTCCCAGACCGTCCGCGCCACCATCGGCCGGAAGGCCGGCAGCTGCGCGGCGAGGCTGCGGTCGGCGTTCAGCGCAAACGAGGCGCCTTCGAAGACGAGCTCGTCCTGGCCGCCGATCATGTTGAGATAGATCAGCGGCAGGCCGCTCTCGACCACGCGCGAGACGGCAATGCTCTGCCGGATCGCCAGCTTGTCGCGCTCGTAAGGCGACGCGTTGGGAACAAGCAGGATCTCGCCGCCGGTCTCGGCGATGCATTCGACCGGGTCCGGACCCCAGATATCCTCGCAGATCGGTACGCCGATGCGCACGCCCCTGAAGACGATCGGACCTGGCGCCGGGCCCGGCGCGAACACCCGCTTCTCGTCGAAGACGCCGTAGTTCGGCAGATCGACCTTGAACCGCACTGCTTCGATCCGGCCATGGGTGAGGAGTGCCATGGCGTTGTGCAATTTTCCGTCCTCGACCCACGGCAGGCCGACGAGGATCGCCGGGCCGCCGTCGGCCGTCTCACGCGCCAGCTCCTCGCAGGCGGTCCGACAGGCTTCCTGGAAGGCGGGCTTGAGCACCAGGTCCTCGGGCGGATAGCCGGCGAGATGGAGCTCCGGCGTCATCACGAGATCGGCGCCGAAGCCGCCCGCTTCCGCCCGCGCCAGCAGGAGCCGGTCGCGGTTGCCGGCGATGTCGCCGACGATGAACGGAATCTGCGCAAGCGCGATGACGAGACGGTCGGCGGGGGCGGGCATGGGAGAGATTTAGCCGGGGCGGCACGGCGGAGCAATCGAACGGCGTCCCGCTTTGGAATTCAGGTTTGAATTTCGGGTGTGGCGATAGCGGCGATGGCCGAACGGCGAGAGTGGGGCGGGAAGCGGGCCTCTCTGGGCGACCCTTGTAGGCCCGGCCCGCCCCGAGCCGGCATCCCCGCATTCAACGGCAAGCTTCCAAGAGCCGTCCTGCGGCCTTGGATTCGCACCCAACTTGGCTTGGCTTCAGCGAAGGAGATCAGCTGACCGTCGTCGCTTGCCTGGCAGCGTGCGCCCCGCTGTCGCGCCGATTTCATTCCATTCGCTCAACCCAACGCGCGCGCGAGGGCCCGGGTTCGAAGGGGTCGGCAAAGTATTGGGTCTCGCGGGCCACCTTGCCATCCAGGAACTCCATGACGCTCACCGAATAGGACGGCCGGCCGTCATACGCGAGGATGAATTCCGTAACCCAGAGGTCGCCCGCGCCGACGATGCGGCGCACCGTGAAGCGCTTCGAGTTCGGCTGCGCGACGCGAGAGGCCTGGATATTGTGCCGGCCTCTGATGCGCTCGCACGATTGCGGGTACTCGAGCAGTGCGTCCTCGCGGTATATGTCGTGCTCAACATCGAAGTCATTGGCGTCCGAGGCGGCCCAGTGGCGATTGAGCGCCTCTCGAATCTCATTCTCATCCATCCTGCTACTCCTGTTCCTCGTCATAACTTGCAACGAATGTCCGGCCAGGGGTCGAACCGGTCAAGCTGGTCGAGTCTCGATCGAATAGGCCTCGACCGTGATCCTCGCCTCGTTCGCGCCAGCCTCGACCGTGAGCCGAGACGCGGCGGCGAGCCGATCCCAGTCCCGCGGGCGCGCCAGCGCGATCGGGCATTGGGCGCCGTAAAGCTCGGCCGCCACCAGCGCGCCGACGACGACGATGGCGTCCCGCTCGAGCAACAGGATCGCCGCCGGGCCGAAGCCGAGGCGGAAGGCCTCGGCCAGCGCGGCGCTGCCCGAGCTCGAGCCGCGGCTGGTCGGCATCATCAAGACGCGACCGGCGACATTGGCTTGCCGCTGCGGATGCCAGCGATCGACGATGAGCCCGGTCGCCGGGTCGAGCCCGCCCCAGAAGCTCAGGGGCTCGTCGAGACGCAAGGGCGCGCCGCTGGCGGCGCCGGCGACGAGCGTCACGGCGTTGACGGCGGGCCCGCTCACAGCCGCACGACTTTGCCGGCGCGCGCCGAGGCGATGCATTCGGCGAGCGAGCCATAGGCGACCTCGGCGCCGAGATTGCCCGGGCCGTACCAGGCGCACTTGCCGGAATTGGTCATGACCGCGCCGGCCTCGAGCCGCAGCAGCGTGGTGACATAGACGCAGGTGTCGACGACGAGCGTGACGCCGGCCTCCACCAGCCGCTTCTCCCAGCCCCTTTGGCCGAGAGCCGCCAGCGTCGCCCGGCTGCAGTTGATCCAGATCGCGACGCGAGGGCGCGGCCCCTCGAGCAACGGCATCAGTTTCTCGAATTCCCGCAGGGAGAAGTGCGGCGTTCCGAGGCTCACCGCCGCGAGCGGCGTCCCGTCGGCCGCACTGGAGAGCGAGCGCGCCGAATTCCGCAGATGGTCGGCGCTCAGGCCAAAAACACGTTCAGGCGCGACACCGCCGGTCGCGGTCTCCAGGTCCGGGGCTTCCGGGGTGAAGCCGACGGCATGAAACAGCGCCACTGCCCCAGAAGAGGCGGCGGCGGCTCCGAGCGCCTTGAGATCGTCCTCTTCGACATCGGCCGGCAGACCGACGATGGCCGGGACGAGGCTCCCGCAGAGCTGGCCGATCGCATGGCCGACCGCGACGCAGGTCTGCTCCGTATCCCAGCCGGCCGGGATCGAGGCGATCTCGACGATCGCCCGGGCGAGCCGGTTTTCGGAGAGGTGCAGGCCGTATTCCGGCGCCCGGCCGGTCATCGCGCAGCAGAGATCGATGAAATCGCCGTAGCGGTTGGTTCGGGCGCCGATCGCCGAATTGGCGAAGACGATGGCGTTCGATTCGCCCCAGGCGATCTGCGCGCCGAAGCGCGGCCGCCAGGCGGTCTGATAGGGAGCGCAGGTGAAGGTCGGGGCGCAGCCGAGCTCGACATGCGCCTGCATCAGCCTTGCGCCGTTCGCCCGCACCTCGTCCGAGCCGCAGAAGAGTTCGGGATGGATCAGATCGAGCGAGCCGACATTGAGGGTCGTGGGAACGCGAACCTTGCCGCCGAGCGCTGTCATCCGTTCGACGAAGTCGAGGCTCGCCCGGCCGAGATAAAGGCATCCGTCGACATGCGCCGCCTCGATGGCGATGAACCGGCGCGCGTCGACCGCCTCGGCGAAGCGCACGAGGAGGCGCATGGCGAAAGCGGCGCCGGCGCCATGGTCGCCGCCGAGAAGTTCGCGATCGAGAGGGGAAAGTTCGAGCGTCACTGGGCGAGACGTAGCGGCGGGCGGCTGGAAGGGCAACGCGCTTTGCGCCTTTGCTGCCGCGAGAATGCATGGTTTCGTCATTGAGACCCCGTGTCAAAGCGTGGGGGGAAGCAATCGACAGTCACCTGAAGCGCCGTCATTGCGAGGA
The DNA here is from genome assembly GCA_963772555.1 of uncultured Alphaproteobacteria bacterium. Lineage (GTDB taxonomy): Bacteria > Pseudomonadota > Alphaproteobacteria > Rhizobiales > Beijerinckiaceae > Roseiarcus. The sequence goes on from CAVYXQ010000018.1 coordinate 30,416, forward strand.
GCGGCAGCGACGAAGCAATCCATTCTGCAGTGACGCGGCGGCATGGATTGCTTGGCCTTCGGCTCGCAATGATGATGTGGACGGCCTCACCCGAACGGCATCAAGTGCCAAGGCGTGACCGGTGCAGGTCGCGGATAGGGAAGCCGTCCATGAGAACCTTTATCAGGATTGGGATCGACCTGGCGAAGAACTTTTTCCAGGTGCATGCGATCGAGCGTGAAGGCGCGCCTGCGGTGGCGCGTAAGTTGAGCCGGGGCAAGGTGCTTGGTTTCTTCGCCCAAGCGGCGCCCTGCCGCGTCGGGATGGAGGCTTGTGGATCGTCCCATTACTGGGCGCGAGAGATCCAGGCGTTGGGGCACGAAGTGGTCTTGATTCTCCCGCTTACACGAAACCCTACGTCAAGCGCGGCAAGAACGATGCGAACGACGCGGCTGCGATCTGCGAGGCCATGTCGCGCCCCGACATGCGGTTTGTGCCGATCAAGAGCGCGGATCAGCAAGCCGTGCTGATGCTGCACAAGACCCGGGAATTGCTGGTCAAGCAGCGAACCATGACCGTCAACGCGCTGCGCGGGCATCTCTCGGAGTTCGGCTTGATCGCGCCCAAGGGCATCCACCGGGTCAAGGAATTGCTGGCGTTCGCGCTCGCCGACGAGACCCTTCCCGAAGAGGGATGCTGGCCTCGCACAGCGGCGGCCTCGACGAAAAGATCGACGATTTGGAGAAGACAATCGCCCGAGCAAGCGGCAAGAACCAGACAAGCCAGTTGCTGGACGAGATCCCCGCCTTCGGCCCGCTGATCGCATCGGCGATCGCCGCTCTCACTCCCGATCCCAGCGTCTTCAGGTCGGGAAGCGATTTCAGCGCGTCTCTGGGCATTACGCCGAGCCAGCACTCGAGCGGCGGCAAGGACAAGCTCGGCGCCATCACCAAAAAGGGCAACCGATATCTGCGCAAGATGCTGGTCGTGGGATGCACGTCGGTGTTGCGGGTGGCCCACAAACACAAAGGGGCCTTGGCCGAATGGATCGTCGCCATGAGGGCCAGGAAGCCTGAGCGCGTCGTCGCGGTCGCCCTGGCCAACAAGCTGGCCAGAATCGCCTGGGCGATGATGTCGACCGGCGAAAGGCGGGCTTCAGCCCGTCATCTTCTTCCGTGTGCGAGAGAAGGAAGCTAGCCGACGATCTCGTTGCCGGAAAACCACTGGGCGATCTCCTGCGCCGCCGTCTCGGGCGCGTCGGAGCCGTGGACGGAGTTTTCGCCCATCGACAGGGCGAAGTCCTTGCGGATGGTGCCGGGATCGGCCTTCTCCGGGTTGGTCGCGCCCATGACCGCGCGGTAGCGGTCGATCGCGTCCTCGCCCTCGAGCACCTGCACGACGACCGGCGCCGCAATCATCATCTCGACCAGCTCGCCGAAGAACGGCCGCTCGCGGTGCACGCCGTAGAAGGTCTCGGCCTGCGCCTTGGTCATCTGCACGCGCTTCTGCGCAACGATGCAAAGCCCCGCGGCCTCGATCCGCTGGTTGACGGCGCCCGTCAGGTTGCGGCGGGTGACGTCTGGCTTGAGGATCGAGAAGGTGCGCTGGACGGCCATGGAGCAAGGTCTCTGGACAGATTGCTGAAAGGAAATGCGCGGGGCTTATAGCCATCGCCCAGAGGCCGGGCAAGGCGCGGCGCGGAGTGGGACAAGCCACAAGACGCGAAAAGTGAGCGGCGGTTGCCTTGACCTCGGCTTTCACTCGGGCGACACATCGGCCGCGCGGGAGAGCCGGGTCTGGGAGGGAACGATGAGCAGGAATTTTCGCGCGCTGGGCCTTGCGCTCGGCGCCCTCTTTGTCGGCGCGCCGATCGCGGCGCTGGCGCAGTCCGACACGCTCGACCGCAGCGTGCTGCCGATCACCGAGCCGGCCCGACCGGTCTACACCGAGCTCGACGCGCGCAACGCGACCCCGCCGCCGCGCTTCGAGGTCAAGGCGCCGGCGGGCGCGCCGAACGTGTTGATCGTCATCCTCGACGACATGGGCTTCGGCCAGTCGAGCGCCTTCGGCGGGCCGATCCACATGCCGACGGTCGAAGCGCTCGCCAACGACGGCTTGCGCTACAACGAGTTCCACACCACGGCGCTCTGCTCGCCGACTCGCATTGCTCTGCTCACCGGCCGCAACCATCACATGAACAACATGGGCGGCATCACCGAGGTCGCCACCGCCTTTCCCGGCAACACCGGGCAGCGGCCGAACGCGATCGCGCCGCTCGCCGAAATGCTGCGCCTCAACGGCTATTCGACCGCCGCCTTCGGCAAGAGCCACGAGACGGCCGCCTGGGAAACGAGCGTCTCCGGCCCGACCGACCGCTGGCCGACGCGCTCCGGCTTCGACAAGTTCTACGGCTTCCTCGGCGGCGAGACCAATCAATGGTCGCCCTCGATCTATGAGGACATGACGCCGATCGAGTCGCCGCACGATCCGCACTACCACTTCATGACCGACATGACGAACCACGCGATCGACTGGGTGCGGGCGGAGAAGTCGCTGACCCCCGACAAGCCGTTCTTCATCTATTTCGCCCCTGGCGCGACGCATGCGCCCCATCATGTGCCGAAGGAGTGGATAGAGAAATACAGGGGCCAATTCGATCAGGGCTGGGACAAGCTGCGCGAGGAGACATTGGCACGGCAGAAGGCCCTCGGCGTCGTCCCGCTCGACGCCGTGCTCGCGCCGAAGCCCAAGGAGATCAAGGACTGGGCGTGGCTCAGCGACGACGAAAAAAGGTTGTTCGCCCGGCAAATGGAGGTGTTCGCCGGCTTCGGCGAATATGCCGATACCGAGATCGGCCGGCTGATTTCGGCGATCGACGAGCTCGGACAGCTCGACAATACGCTCGTCTTCTGCATCATCGGCGACAACGGCGCGAGCGCGGAAGGCGGCATGAACGGTCTCTTCAACGAGGCCACCTATTTCAACCGTGTTCCCGAGAACGTCGCCGACATCCTGAAGCACATCGACGAGCTCGGTGGCCCGAACACCTATCCTCACTATGCCGCGGGCTGGGCGGTAGCGGGCGATACGCCGTTCACCTGGACGAAGCAGATCGCCTCGAGCTACGGCGGCACGCGCAACGGCCTTGTCGTTCACTGGCCGAAGGGCATCGAGGCCAAGAACGAGATCCGCTCGCAGTGGCATCACGTCATCGACGTCGCGCCGACGGTGCTCGAGGCCGCCGGTCTGCCCGAGCCGAAGAGCGTCGACGGCACGCCGCAGATCCCGATCCAGGGCGTCAGCATGCTCTATTCCTTCGACGACGCCAAAGCGAAGGACCGGCATACGACGCAGTATTTCGAGATCGCCGGAAATCGCGCCATTTACCACGACGGCTGGCTCGCCGGCACGATCCATCGCGCGCCGTGGGAATATACGCCGCGCGCCAAGCTCACCGACGACGTGTGGGAGCTTTACGACACGCGCAGCGACTTCAGCCTGGCGCATGACCTCGCGGCCTCGAACCCGGAGAGGCTCAAGGCGATGCAGGGGCTCTTCATGGAGGAGGCGGTCGTCAACCACGTGCTGCCGATCGACGATCGCACCGTCGAGCGGTTCGACGCCAAGATCGCCGGCCGGCCGGACCTGATGGCGGGGCGTACGTCGCTGACGTTCTATTCGGGCATGAGCGTCAACGAAAATTCGTTCATCAACCTCAAGAACGCCTCGCACACCATCACCGCCGATGTCGAGATTCCGACAGGCGGCGCGGAGGGCGTCCTGCTGGCGCAGGGCGGCAGGTTCGGCGGCTGGAGCTTCTATCTCAAGGCCGGCAGGCCGACCTATGAGTACAATTTTCTCGGCCTGCAGCGCTACAAGATCGCGGCCGAGAAGCCGCTGCCGTCAGGAAAGGCCACCGTCCAGTTCGAATTCGTCTATGACGGCGGCGGCCTCGGCAAGGGCGGAACGGGCCGCATTTTCGTCAACGGCGACAAGGTCGCCGAGGGGCGCATCGACCAGACCCAGTGCTGCCTGATCGCGCTCGACGAGGCGGCTGACGTCGGCAAGAGCGGCGGCACGCCGGTCAGCAACGACTATGACAACCCGTTCACCTTCACCGGAACGATCGATCGCGTCGTCGTCGACCTGACGCCGGGCCCCGACGCGGCGAGCGCGGCCGCGCGCAAGGCAGAGGATGAAGCCGAAACCGAGAGGGCGAGGAACGCGGAATAAAGCCGCGGCCCGGTTACCGCGGTCCTTGCGCGGGCCCGCAGATCGTCAGGACGGCGTCGTCGACGATGGCCTCGATCTCTGCGCGGGGGAAGCGAGCGCGGGCGCGGATGGAGAGCGTGTGGATCGTCGCCGAGGCCATGCGCGCGAGCCGTTTCGGGTCGGCCCCGGCGGGCAGTTCGCCCGCTTCCCGGGCGTCGGCGAACAGCCGCCCGAAAGCGCGGTCGGTGGTCTCGATCGCCTCGGCGACAATTGTCCGGATCTCCGGATCGGCGATGGCGTCGGAGGAGGCGGTGAGCACCGTGAAGCAGCCGCGCGGGCCGTCCTCGCCGCTGAGATAGAGATCGAGCGCGGCGAGAAGAACGCGTCGAAGCTTTTCCCGCAGCGGCGCGGCTTCGGCAAGGACCGGCGTGAAGGCCTCGCGCACATGCTCGCGGTAGCGGCGATAGGCCTGGATGTAGAGGGCCCGCTTGTCGCCGAAGGCGCCGTAGAGGCTCGGCCGGTTCAGCCCGGTCGCGGCGCTGAGCTCGTCGAGCGAGGTGGCGGCGAAGCCCTCCTTCCAGAAGACGTTCATCGCCTGGTTGAGCGCGGTCTCGGGCACGAAGCCGCGCGGACGACCGCGCCGGCGGGGCGGGCCGGCGGCCTGGGAAATTGCCGATTTTTGTACCATTTCGGATAAAACTCTTGACAGACCGCCATTATATGCGGGACAGTACGAAAATAGCCATGGAGGATCGCAATGGAGCTTTTCTTTTCGCCGCTCGCCTGTTCGATGTCGACGCGCATCGCGCTCGCGGAAGCGGGGGCGGAGGCGACGCTCACCGAGGTCGACCCGCACACCAAGCGGGTGCTCGCGACCGGCGAGGATTATCGGGCCGTCAACCCGCTCGGCTACGTGCCGGCGCTGAGACTCGACGATGTGCTGACCGAGAACGGCGCCATCCTGCAGTAATGTCGCCGACGAATTTCCCGCCGCGGACCTCGCGCCGCCGGAATCCGACCGCCTCGGGCGCGCGCGGCTCCGCCAGTGGCTGAGCTTCATCGGCAGCGAGCTGCACAAGGGGCTGATGACGCCGCTGCTCGGCCGGGACACGCCGCCCGAGGCGAAGGCGTGGACAATGGCGAAATATTCCTCGCGCCTCGCCTATCTCAATGACAAGTTGGGCGGGCGCGAGTTCCTGCTCGACCGCTTCAGCGTCGCCGACGCCTATCTGGCGACGGTGCTCAACTGGACCTGGGCGACCCCGGAGATCGATCTCGAGTCTTATCCGAACGTGAAAGCCTATCTCGAGCGCCTGCGGGAGCGCCCCAGCGTCGCTGCGGCGCTGGCGACGGAAGTCCCGCTGTTCCGGGCGGAGATCGCGCGGCTGAAGGTGTGCCTGGCATGGGCATTGGATTGGAGGTGAAAGTCCTTCGCGGGGCGAGTTGGTAGCAACCGCGAGCCGGAGGCAACTGCATTGTCGCGAGGCGATGTGGGGAAGAAGCCCGAGGCGAACCGCAGCACCGAACGAAAGTGAAGCCCTGAGCAGGCCGGGCCGACCGGGTAAGCGTGCCTTCGAACGCGACGCCCAAAATCCAACCGAGGTCGGAGCGGTAGTGGGGACGGGGGCGGCGGGACATCCAGTGAACCTTACCCAGGGAGGTCTGCATGGGTCCGCGCGAGCGGTAGACCCGAAGGAGGCAACGACGACGGGACGACGCCCATGCAGAAGTCGGATCTCCTTGTAGTAGCGAGGAAGCCGGTGAAAGCCGGCGGAGCAAAGGAGGAGATGGATTGAAAAGGACGGGACCACGGCAATTGAGCCTCGTGTTCGCCGACAGCCCCTCGGGGGGCGGGGTGGCCGAGCCCTCGGACGCATCCGAGCGGCGGAGCTTCCTGCTGCACAAAGCGAGGACCAAGAAAACGAGAGGCCCCGCCGCCATCGCGGCCGACACCAGTCGGCTGCTCGAAGAGGTGGCGTCCGAAGCCAATCTGGCCAAGGCGCTGCTGACCGTGGTGCGTAACAAGGGAGCGCCCGGAGTGGACGGACAGACGGTCGAAGCGGCGGAAGCGCAAGCCCCGTCGATGATTGCCCGGCTGCGCCGAGACTTGCTGGCGGAATGCTATCGGCCTGGCGATGTCCGCCGTGTCTGGCTGCCGAAGCCGGGGGGCGGACAAAGGGGGCTCGGCATTCCAAACGTGATCGACCGGACGGTTCAACAGGCGGTCCTCCAGATCCTGGAGCCGATCTTCGAGCCGACCTTTCACGACAGCAGTCACGGTTTCCGGCCGAACCGGGGCGCTCATACCGCTATCGCCGAAGCCACAGGTTACCTCAAGGACGGATATCAAACGGTCGTCGACTTGGATTTGGCCAAATTTTTTGACCATGTTCATCATCAACGCCTGCTCGCCCGGATCGCAGAACGCGTGACGGACGGGCGGATCATCCGCCTGATACGCCTGATGCTGACAGCGACGGTGGTGATGCCGGACGGAACGAAGGTCGCTGTCCGGGAAGGAACCCCCCAAGGGGGCCCGCTTTCGCCATGCCTTTCCAACATCGTCCTCGACGAATTGGATCGGGAATTGGCGCGGCGCGGCCTCCGGTTCGTGCGGTACGCCGATGATGCCAACATCTTCGTGCGGAGCGAACGGGCCGGATTGCGGGTCATGGCATCGGTTCGGAATTTCCTGGAAAAGCGTATGCGGCTCCAGGTGAACGAAGCGAAGAGCGGGGTCCGCAAACCCGACGAGGTCGCCTTCCTGGGCTTCAGCTTCCGCTGCACGAAGGAGGACCAGGGCGACGCTGTCGCCGTGTTTCCCTCTGGAAAGGCGAAGCGCCGACTGAACGCCACCATACGGGACATGACGCCGCCGAACTGGGGGCGTTCCATCGCAGCCTGCATGGAGAACCTCAGCCGATACCTGAACGGATGGATGACCCATTTCCGGCTTTGCACGTCGGATGCGGTCGAGGGTCTGCGCGTCACCGACGCTCATATCCGCCGCCGGATCAGGGCGATCATCGTCCGACACAGGAAGCGGAGCCGCTTCCTGTTCCGCCACTTGTTGAGCAAAGGCGTCAGCCGCAAGGCGGCGGCCGGATGCGCGTACTGCGGCAAAGGGGCATGGGTAAAGTCGAACCACGGCGCAATGACGCGAGCCTACCCACCGAGCTGGTTCACCGGCCGGCAGGTCTCGCTCAAAGCCCGCTGGCGCGAACTCAACCCGCCGGCGGCATCAGCCCAGCTTTCGCTGGCGCTCTGATATACCGATCCAAAGAGCCGGATGCGGGCCCGCATGTCCGGTTCTGCGAGAAGCGCGGAGGAGCAATCCTCCGCGCTTACTCGACGCGGCCTGACGGCGGCCCGCCGCGGCAACAGAAGACCGCCTCGCGGCGGTCTTCTCTGTCGGACGGCGAAGCGGTGCGCTTCCAAATTCGGGGCGGGCTTGCGTAAATCGTAATCCGGCCCATGTTTCGGCCGGGTCCGCGGCGGAATTTCGCGATTCCGGAACACATTTTGGCCGCGAACGGTTATGATGGTCGAAAGCGCTTCGTGGCGATGTGGCGGCGCCGCGATTTCCGCTGATTCTGGAATGGAATGGAAGCCTCATGCCCACAATCGCCCTGGTCGACGACGACCGCAACATCCTGACCTCTGTCTCGCTTTCCCTCGAGGCCGAGGGCTACCGGGTGCAGACCTACACGGACGGCGCGAGCGCGCTCGAAGGACTGAAATCGAATCCGCCCGATCTCGCCATCTTCGACATCAAGATGCCGCGGATGGACGGCATGGAGCTGTTGCGCCGCCTCAGGCAGAAATCGGACCTTCCGGTGATCTTCCTCACCTCGAAGGACGAAGAGATCGACGAGCTGTTCGGCCTCAAGATGGGCGCCGACGACTTCATCCGCAAACCGTTCTCGCAACGCCTGCTGGTCGAACGGGTGAAGGCGATCCTGCGCCGCTCGAGCCCCAAGGACGCCGGCGCGCAGAAAGAGACCGAAGCGAAAATTCTCGAACGCGGCCGGTTGAAAATGGACCCGGAGCGGCACACCTGCACCTGGGACAACACTCCGGTGACCCTGACGGTGACCGAGTTTCTCATACTCCAGGCACTGGCGACGCGCCCAGGCGTCGTCAAGAGCCGCAACGCCCTGATGGACGCGGCCTATGACGATCAGGTCTATGTCGACGACCGGACCATCGACAGCCACATCAAGCGGCTGCGCAAGAAGTTCAAGGTGGTCGAGCCGGAATTCGAGATGATCGAAACCCTGTACGGCGTCGGCTATCGGTTCAAGGAAGGATAGTCGGCTTTAGGTCCGGTCCCATGAGCGCGGAGTCCCATGGCGAGCCAATTGCCGCCGGCACGCCGAAGCGAGCCGGCCGCGTCTGGCTGCTCGACCGCGCCCGGTTCGCCTGGCGTTTTCTCAACGCGCGTTTTTCGTCCTCGCTGACCCGGCGGATCGTCGTCCTCAATCTTGGCGGCCTCGTGGTGCTGGCGATCGGCTTCCTGCTGCTCAACCAGTTCCGCGCCGATATCATCGCCGCGAGAATCCAGAGCCTGACCACCCAGGCCGACATCATCTCGGCCGCCATCGCCGCCTCGGCGGCGGTCGACACCGACACCATTACCGTCGATCCGGAAAAGCTGCTGCAGCTCGCCCCGGGACAAAGCGCCGCGCCGCCAAGCGACGATGAGGCCATCCAATTCTCCATCAACCCGGAAATTGTCGGACCGCTGCTCCATCGTCTCGTCACGCCCACGCATACGCGGGCGCGCATCTACAGCAGCGACGGCCGGCTCCTGCTCGATTCGCGCCTACTCACGCCGCACGGAGCGGTGGTCCGCTCGGACCTGCCCGATTCGGCCGACCACGAGGGAGTCCTCGACCGGGCGATCGACTTTGTCCGCAATCTCTTCGCCGCGCCTGCGATGCGCCAGAGCCGCGACCCCTGGCTTGTCGACGGCAAGACGATGCCCGAGATCGCCGTCGCGCTGCAGGGCCAGACACGGTCGGCGGTGCGAATGAACGACGAGGGCGAGACGATCGTCTCGGTGGCTGTGCCGATTCAGCACATGATGGCGACGCGCGGAGCGCTTCAGCTTTCGACCCAGGGCGGCGACATCGATCACGTCATCGCCTCGGAGCGCCGGGCGATCCTCAGGTTCGTCGTCGTGCTGGCGGCCGTGATGCTGGTGCTGTCGCTGGCGCTCGCCAACACCATCGCCGAGCCGGTGCGCCGGCTCTCCGAGGCGGCCGACCAGGTCAGAAGCGGCATCCGGGCGCGCCAGCAGATTCCGGATTTCACCTGGCGGTCTGACGAGATCGGCCATCTGTCGCGGGCGCTGCGCGAGATGACGCAGGCGCTCTACAGCCGGCTCGACGCGATCGAGAGCTTCGCCGCCGATGTCGCGCACGAACTGAAGAACCCCTTGACCTCCCTGCGCAGCGCGCTCGAGACCCTGCCGCGGGTCAAGCCCGGTCCTTCGAGCGACCGGCTCATCGCTGTCATGCAGCACGACGTGCGCCGGCTCGACCGGCTCATCTCGGACATCTCCGATGCGTCCCGCCTCGACGCGGAGCTGACGCGCGGCGAAGCCGAGCTGGTCGACGTCGCCGCGCTTCTGCGCGCCGTCGTGTCGATGGCGCAGGATTCGCCGCGCAGCAACGGCGCAAAGATCGCCCTCGCGATCGCGCCGCGGCGCAGCCGCAACGCCAGGGGCGACTATTTCGTCCTCGGCCACGACTCCCGCCTCGCCCAGGTCGTGACCAATCTTATCGACAACGCCTGCTCCTTCTCGGAGCCTGGCGGGACCGTCAGGGTGCGGCTCGAATTCGACGTCGAGGGCGGCGGAGGGCGAGGCGCCCAAGGAGCGTATCCTCATCACTGTCGACGACGACGGCCCCGGCATCCCTCCCCATGCGCTCGAACGAATTTTCGAGCGGTTCTACACCGATCGCCCGAGCCAGGGTTTCGGCCAGAACTCGGGCCTCGGGCTGTCGATCTCGCGGCAGATCGTCGAGGCGCACCGTGGACGCATCTGGGCGGCGAATCGGGCGGCAGCCGCGGCGCCCGCACCGGTCGGCGGGGCGGTCGATGCGGACGAACCTGTCCGGCACGGCGCCGGGGCCCGGTTCGTCGTCGAACTGCCGGCCTGCTCGGCATGAGCGGACGAGAGCTCGGCGAAACCGGGCTGCACGCAACGGCGGTGGTCTTCGGCGAAGACGGGGTGCTGATCCTCGGCGCTTCAGGCGCCGGCAAGAGCGCGCTGGCCCTGGCGCTGCTCGCCCGGGCGCGCGCGACGAATGCGTTCGGGGCGCTGGTCGGCGACGACCGCGTCTGGGTCCGCGCGGCGTCCGCCCGGCTGATCGCGCGCGGCGCGCCGGCGATGGCCGGCATCGTCGAACGGCGGACCGCAGGCCTCATGCGCGTCGATTGCGCCGCCGCCGCCGTTATCCGGCTCGTCGTCCAGTTCGGCCAGCCCGGCCGCGACTGGCCGCGCTTGCCGGAGGAACCGGATCTTTTGATGATTGCCGGGGTCCCGGTGACGCGCCTGCGCCTCAGTTTCGGCCCAAGCGCGGCAGATCAGGCGGTCGCGGTCGAGGAGCGGCTCTCGGCCATGACGAATGGTCGCGGAGGGCAAATTGGAATTTCGCTTGAACAATCCGCCGCAGTGCACAAAAATAGGACGGTTGCCGCTCCGTCATGGCAAGAGGGACGCCGAAGGCGCGAGCCGGTCGACTGATGGATCTTTGATGATTGGAATGGTCCTGGTGACCCACGGCCAGCTCGCGACTGGTTTTCGTGCCGCGCTTGAGCATGTCGTGGGGCCGCAGTCTCAGCTCGAGACGATCACGATCGGTCCCGAAGACGATATGGAGCAGCGGCGCTCGGACATCCTGAACGCAGCGGCGCGCGTCCAGGACGGCGCCGGCGTGGTCATCCTGACCGACATGTTCGGCGGCACGCCCTCCAATCTTGCTATCTCGGTCATGGACGGCGGCCGCATCGAGGTGATTTGCGGCGTCAATCTGCCGATGCTGATCAAGCTCGCGACGCTGCGCGAAACCGCAGATCTCGACCAGGCGGTCCTCGAGGCGCGCGAGGCGGGACGCAAATACATCACTGTGGCGAGTAAGCTGCTCGCCGGGAAATGAGATGAGCGAGTTCGTGACCGAAGACGACTGTCCTGCAGCGCCGGAATTCGCGGCCGCCTTGTCGCGGGAAATGCAGATCGTCAATCGCAAGGGTCTGCACGCGCGCGCCACGGCGAAGTTCGTGCAGTGCGTCGACCGGTTTGACGCCGACATCAAGGTCACGCGATGCGGCGAGACCGTCGGCGGCGATTCGATCATGGGCATTCTGACGTTGGGGGCCGGGCTCGGCTCCACGATCACGGTGTCCGCCTCCGGCCTGGAGGCGGAGGCGGCGCTGGAGGCGCTTGCGGCGCTCGTCTCAAACCGCTTCGGCGAAGACGAGTGAGGCCGGTTTCCTACATCCGGAAGTCCTCGCCGAGATAAAACCGCCGCACGTCGGGATGGGCGACGATCGCCTCGGGGCGCCCTTCGGTCAGGACTTGGCCGCTGTGGATGATGTAGGCGCGATCGATCAGCCCCAGCGTCTCGCGCACGTTGTGGTCGGTGATCAGGACGCCGATGCCGCGTCCCTTCAAATGCCGCACAAGGTCCTGAATGTCGCCGACGGCAATCGGGTCGATGCCGGCGAAGGGCTCGTCGAGCAGCATGAAGGACGGCTTTCCAGCGAGCGCACGCGCGATTTCGCAGCGCCGCCGCTCGCCGCCCGACAAGGCGATCGACGGCGCCCGGCGCAGGCGGGCGATGTCGAACTCCTCCAGAAGCGATTCCAGCACCGCTTCGCGCGCCGCCCGGTCGGGCTCGTTGACCTCCAGCACCGCGCGGATGTTGTCCTCGACATTGAGGCCGCGGAAGATCGACGCTTCCTGCGGCAGGTAGCCGACGCCAAGCCGCGCGCGCTGGAACATCGGCAGCCGGGTGACGTCGTGGCCGTCCAGTTCGATCGTCCCCTTGTCCGGTTTGACGAGGCCGATGATCATGTAGAAGACGGTCGTCTTGCCCGCGCCGTTCGGCCCCAGGAGGCCGACCGCTTCGCCGCGCCGAACCGAAATGCTGACGTCCTGCACCACCATTCGGCCGCGATAGCCTTTGCCCAGGCTGTGCACCGCGAGGACGCCCTGTCCGTCGGCGTCGGCCGCCGCCGCATCCGCCGACGCGCGCCGACCGCGCATCCGTCGACGTGGCGCGTCGAGGTTTTCGCGCAAGAGGTCGCCGCTCATGACTCGGGGGCTCGCGCCGGATGCGCCGAAGCCGCCTCGGCCGGCGCCCCAGCCCTACTTCGGCTTCGTCTGATCGGCGCCCCCGTTCTTGTTGGCGCCGGAACTCGGCAGGAACTGCCCATGGACACGACCGGTCTTCGAGCCTGTGTCGATCGTGGCTTCTCCGGTCTTCAAATCGTAAGTGAGCTTGTCGCCCTTGGTGATGTTTGGTCCGTCGCTGAGCGTCACGTGGCCGGTCAACATCACCTTGTCTTCGGTCTTGTCGTAGATGGCGAGGTCGCCGGTCGCCACCTGCGTCTTGGAGATGACGGTGACAGGCCCGGCCGCTTCGAGCCGCTTGACGCCTGAGCTCGCCGAAGGACCGTCCTGTGGATCCGGCGGCTTCTTGGCCGCCGCCGTCGTCGCGGCCGGCGTCGGCTGGTGATCGAGAAAGACCGTCATGACCGAGCAGGTCATCTTCGTATCGCCCTGGATCACAACGACATTGCCCGAATAAACCGCCTTGTGCTCCTTGTCGTAATAGACCAGCTTGTCGGCGTCGACCGAGATCGGCTCCTTCGAACTCGTTCCCGGCAGGATCTGGATCGGACTGTCGGTGGGCGGCTTGGTTGCGGGCTTCGTCGCAGCCGTTGCGCCGCTCGCCGCGAGGACCAGCGCCAGGATCGGCAAACCTGCCCCGCCGATCCCATGCAGCGCCTTGATCATGGACTGGTCCTTTTGTCGCCGGCATCCGCCGCCGAACCCGCCGGCGAAACGATTCGCGTCCTGACGTGCCCTTCGAAAGTGAGTTCCTCGCCGTTGCCCCGGGCCAAAGCGCGGTCGCCGAAGATGGTCGTCCCTTCGCCGACATGAACCTCGACGGGTTCGTCGCTCTTATAGACGCCGGTCTTAAAATCGATATCGGCCTTGCGCAACCGAACGTCGAAATGGGCGTTGCCGATACGGACGTTGTCCGACAGCTGCATGTGTTCGCTGACGCTGTCAAAGACGCCGGCGTCCGCGCTGACATTCGTCATCCCGCCGGTGGCCATTCCGATCTCGCCCGTGATCTTCTGCAATTCGACCATCGTCGGATTCTTAATGTCCTGCAGCGCCTTTTCCGCCGTGACGGAGAACGGCTGCCCGTCGGCGCGAAAGCCGGAAAGCTTGGGCCGCTCCATCGTGATCTTGGTCCCGTCGACGGAGAGGGCGGAAAAGCCGAATGAACCTATCCTGGCGGAGAACGGGTTGAAAATCGCAACCACAGCCACCGCCACGACCGATCCGAGACCGCCGATCAGAATCGCCATGCGCAGAAACCGCACCCGCGCAGAGCGCCGGCGCGCAAGGGCGAAGGCTCGCTGCCGGTCTGGCGGAGCGGCGATGGCGATGTCGCGGGCGCCTGCGCGCCCGGATGGCACCCCAGTCGGCTCGGCGCCACCGACGCCCGTCGTCATCACGCCCATCTGAAACGTCATCCCGACCCACCCGACTATCACAAGGCGCGGAGGAAGACGAATTGCGTGGCGAAGTTAGGGCGGGCGCGACCGGGAGCGACGGAAGCGATTGCTTCGAGGCGCATTTTGCGCTTTATGCCGACACGCTCCGTCGGGCCGGTAGCTCAATGGTCAGAGCCGGCCGCTCATAACGGTCTGGTTGCAGGTTCGAGTCCTGCCCGGCCCACCAAGGCTCGGCGGGCTCGCGGGGGCATCCCATGCCGTGGAGCCCGGTGTAGAAGGCGATGGTCCGGTCGAGGTCCTCGACCGTGACAACGATGGGGTCGATCCCGACGATCATTTCACGACGCTTGAAAAAGACGGGAGCCGGCGAACCGGCTCCCAGGGGTTGAACGCCTAACGCTCACCCGCCGATGCAATGGTCGACGTTCTTCGGCGTGCAGACGTCGAGGCCGGTGTAGGTCGGATCGGCCGGCGGCGCCTTGCCGTCCTTGATGTCCTTCAAGAAGTACATCGCCTTATACCCCATCTCGAACGGCCGCTGGCCGACCTGGCCGGCCGACAGGCCCTTCTTCATGAGATCGATCTGGACCGGAAGCGTGTCGGCGACGACAAGCGCCAACTCACCCTTGGCGATCTTATCCTTGTACTTGCTCGCCACCTTCTCGTAGGCGTCCGGAACGAATTGCGGGAAGCCGCCAGTCGGGGTGAAGGCGTCGAGGTTCGGATATTTGGCGAGGATGTCCTCCATCTGCTGCACCGACAGCGGGAAGTCGTCGTTGGTGTAGAGCGGACAGCCGGCCACTTCGGTCCAGCCGTTCTGACCGGTCAGGCGGACGCCCGGCGATTCGTCGCTCTTCTTGCCTGCGAGCGTGTCGCGTATTCCCTGCATGCGCTCGTTGTGGTTGGCCGCCGCCGCGCCGCCCGACTGGATGCAGATGGTGCCGCCGTGCGGCTTGATCTGCATGACGATCTTGGCGATGTTGGCTCCGATGTCGTAATTGTGGGTGCCAACATAGGCGACACGCTCGCCCTTGTCCTCGGGCAGGAGATCGGAATCCCAAGTCAGAACGGGGATCTTGGCAGCCGCCGCGCCCTTGAGCGCATTGGCGATCGCTGGAGCGTTCGCGGCGGATACCGCGATGCCGTCGACCTTCTTGGTGACGAGATCGGCGACGATCTGCGCCTGTTCGTCGCCACCGCCATGTTCGCCCGGGCCGATGTAGAGGCACTTCACCGCGCCCTTGAGTTCGGTCTCCGCTTTCTTGCAGCCGGCGAGCGCCTGATCGAAGAACGGATTATTGGTGTTCTTCGGCACGAGCGCGAAGGTGTACGGCTCGGCGGCTTGCGCCGAGGCCGAAACGGCGATCAACGTCCCCGCCGCCACAGCGCCGGCCAGTAACAATTTCAACATGCTCACTTTCCTCCCTTAGACGCGGGCCCCCTTGGGGGTCACTCACGTTTCGCACCCCGGACCTTTCCGAGGTAAACCGCCGCAATCAGGAACAGGCCGACGAACGTCCCCTGCCAATTCGAGTTTACACCGGCCATCAACAGCGAATTGCGGATGACGAAGATGAGGGCCGCGCCGATGAAGGCGCCGTAGGCGCTGGCCTCGCCGCCCATGAGATTGGCGCCGCCGATGACCGCGGCCGAAATCGCCAAAAGTTCGTAGGTCACGCCGAGCGCATTGATCGCCGAGCCCTCCCAACCGACGGCCAGGATCGCCGCGAACGACGCGGCCAGACCCGAGACGACATAGACCTGCACCTTGACGCGGTTGACGGGGACGCCGGTCAGCAAGGCCGCCTGCTCGTTGCCGCCGATCGCCAACACATGTCGCCCCCAGCTGGTCATCTTGTAGACGACGCCGACTACGATGGTCAGCACGATGAGAAACACGAGCGGGTAGCTTAGCTGCAGGTTCGGACCGATGTTCACCGCGCCACTGCCGAGCGCCTTGAACGCCGGTCCGCCCGGGCCGAATTTGTAGATCATGCGGTTGCCGGAGAGGACGACCGCACAGGAGCGCGCGATCGACAGCATGCCAAGCGTGGTGACGAAGGGCGAGATGCCGGCGTAGGCGATGACGATGCCGTTGACGAGCCCGGTGATGCCGCCCGCCGCGAGACCGACGAGGATGGCGAGCCAAGCCGGATAGCCCGCCTCTAGCGTGAGGCCGCTCGCCACCGCTGTCAGCCCCATGATCGAGCCGACCGAGAGATCGATGCCGCCGGTGGCGATGACTGCCGTCATGCCGAGCGCCATAATGCCGATGAACGAGAAGTTGCGGGTGATGTTGAAGAAGTTCTCGCTCGTGGCGAAGGACGCCGGCTGCAGCCAGCTCATCACGACGCAAATGATGATCAGCGCGACCGTCACCCAGAAGGATTGCGCGCCGACAATCCGTTGCAGCGGCGAGTGCTGCTGGACGTCCAGCACCGAGTTCGATCGATACGTTGGCTTGCGGCGGCGGTTTGGCGGCGTCCGTCGACATCGTGCGCCTCAGGCGGTGTGGATAGCGCCGGTGATCAACCCGGTCACCTCTTCGGGGCTCGTCGCCTTGATTGGCTTGTCGGCGACCTTGCGGCCGCGGCGCATCACCATCACGCGATCGGCGACGGCGAAAACGTCCGGCATGCGGTGGCTGATGAGGATGATCGCCATGCCGGAGTCTTTCAGGCGCCGGATGAGGTCGAGGACTTCGGCGACCTGCCGGACCGAGATCGCCGCGGTCGGCTCGTCCATCAGCACCATCCGCGCTTTCGACAGCCGGGTGCGGGCGATAGCGACCGCCTGCCTCTGGCCGCCGGACATCTGGCGCACGAGGTCGCGCGGCCGGGTCTCGGATTTCAGCTCCCTGAACAGGTCCCCGGCCCGCTTCGCCATGGCGCCGTGGTCGAGCCAGCGGAACGGTCCCGCGCCGCGCTTGATCTCGCGGCCGAGGAAGACGTTGGCCGCCGCCGACAGGTTGTTGCAGAGCGCCAGATCCTGATAGACGACCTCGACCCCCTTCTGGCGCGCCTCCACCGGCTTATGGAAATGCACCGCCTCGCCGCCGATGCGAATCTCGCCGTGGGTCGGCGGGAAGTTGCCGGCGATGACCTTGACCAGGGTCGATTTGCCCGCGCCGTTGTCGCCCATGAGGCCGAGCGCCTCGCCCGGGCTGAGGTTCAGGTCGACTTCGTTCAGCGCATGGATGGCGCCGAAGTGCTTGGACACCGCGCGCAATTCAAGAATGGGATCCAACGCCTCCTCCGACTCCATCCCGGGATTCGCGCCTGTCGCGCGCCTTTGCCTTCGACTGCCCTATCACACCTGGCATGCCAGTGTCGAACCGATCAACCGACCGCGCAAGAGGATGCGCTCAGAAGTCAGACTTGCAGCGACGGTCCGCGATTGGGGCGCGCCGAATTCACGACCTCCCTCAGCGCCACATCGCCCGCATGCGCGCGGCGAGATCGACCCGCGGGCCGTCCGCGATGACGGGCCGCGCCGCCGGTTCAGCGACCGGCCAGGTCTGGCGGTCGAAATGCTTCAGCAAAGGCGCGGGGATGAAGCGGGTGCGGCTGGCGAAGACGCTGCGGTCGCCGTTCTTCGGCTGACCGTGGACATAGAACCGCAGCGGCACGACGAGCGCGAGCTCATCCCTGGCGCGGGTCATCGCGACATAGAGCAGGCGCCGCTCCTCCTCGATCTCCTCCGACGAGCCGGTCGCGAGATCGGAGGGAATGCAGCCGTCGACGCAGTTCAGGACGAACACCGAGCGCCATTCCTGACCCTTGGCGGAGTGGATGGTCGAGAGGATGAGGTAGTCCTCGTCGCGCAGCGGCGGGCCCGCTTCGTCGCTGGTCGCGTCCGGCGGATCGAGCGTGAGCTCGCTTAAGAAACGCTCGCGCGACGGGAAGGAGGCGGCGATGCGCTCGAGCGCCTCGAGATCGCCCGTGCGCTGGGCCGCGTCGTCGTAGCGGGCGGCGAGCTGCGGCGAGAGCCAGGCGACCGCGTCGGCGAGCTCGCCCGGCCACGGCGAGACCCGCGCCGCAAGCCGGCGCAGGAGCTCGGAGAAGGCGGCGAAGCCGGAGCGCGCCCTGGCCGGCAGCGTCAGCGCCGACATCGCGGCAAAGCCGTCGTCGGCCGCCGCGGCGGCGACGATCGTCCCGGCGATCTTCGGCCCGACGCCGGGGAGAAGCTGGGCGAGGCGGAAGCCGGCCACGCGGTCGCGTGGGTTTTCGGCGAAGCGCATCAGCGCCAGCGCGTCCTTCACATGCGCGGCGTCGAGGAACTTGAGGCCGCCGAATTTGACGAAGGGGATGTTGCGCCGGGTGAGCTCGAGCTCGAGCGCGGCGCTGTGATGCGAGGCGCGGAAGAGCACGGCCTGGGACTTGAGCGCCGCGCCCGCCTCGCGATTGGCGAGCACCCGGGTCGCGACGTAGCGCGCCTGATCGGCGTCCTCCGCCACTGTCGCCAGCACGGGCGCCAGTCCAGACGCCCGGTCGGTCCAGAGGTCCTTGGCGTAGCGCTCGGGCGCGAGCGCGATCACCGCATTGGCGGCGGAAAGGATGGCCTGAGTTCGAGCGGTAGTTGCGGTCGAGGGTGACGACGCGCGCCGGCGGGTCGAAGGCCTTGGGAAAATCGAGGATGTTGCGCACTGTCGCGGCGCGAAACGAATAGATCGCCTGCGCGTCGTCGCCGACGACGGTGAGGCCCCGGCCCTGCGGCCTCAAGCGCAGCACGATCTCGCCCTGAAGCGCGTTGGTGTCCTGATATTCGTCGATGAGAAGATGATCGAAGCGGTCCGCGACCTCGGCGCCGATCGCGGGCTCGGCCAGCATGTGGGCGAAGTAGATCAGGAGGTCGTCGTAATCGAGCACGTTCTGGCGCTGCTTCGTTTCGACGTAGGACGCGAACAGCGCGCGCAGGCGCTCCTCGTGCCCGGCCGCCCAGGGGAACCATTTGCCGAGCGTCTGGCCAAGCGGGCCGCGGGCGTTGACGACCCGCGAATAGATGGCGAGGCATGTCGCCTTGGTCGGAAAGCGCTCGCGCGCCTCGCTGAGGCCGGCCTCGTGCCGCGCCCAGTTCATCAGGTCCGCCGAGTCCTCGCGGTCGTGGATGGTGAACTGCGGGTCGAGCCCGAGGCGGGGCGCATATTCGCGCAGGAGCCTGGCGCCGATGGCGTGGAAGGTGCCAGACCAGGCCGGCGTCGCGGCGGCTGCGGCTTCCGGCGAAAGCCGCCGCTCGAGCAGCCGCTCGACGCGCCGGTCGAGCGCCGCCGCGGCGCGGCGCGAGAAGGTCGCGAGCATGATCCGTTTCGGATCGGCGCCGGCGAGGATCAGCGCCGCCACCCGGTGCGCCAGCATCGCCGTCTTGCCGGAGCCCGCGCCGGCGACGACGAGCAGCGGGGAAGGCCCGTCCGCCGCTCCGATGCCATGCTCGACCGCGAGCTGCTGCTCGGGGTTGAGCTCGACGGCGGGCGCGGACCGAATCAGGGCGAGCGACATGGGTCGAGGGAACCATGTTTCGTGTTTTGTTCGCAAGGGCGGCAGACGCGCCCGATTGACTTAGCTAATAGGTAAGCTAAGTAAGAGCGTAGGCCATGTCGACCGTTACGATCCACGACGCCAAGACAAACCTTTCGAAGCTCATCGCACGGGTTGAGGCCGGCGAGGAGATCGTCATCGCGCGCGGCAAGACGCCGGTGGCGCGGCTGACGCCGGTTCGGGCGCCGCCTGCGACGCGTCGTTTTGGAGCGTTGAAGGGAATTGTGAGCGTCGGTCCGGAATTCTTCGAGCCGCTGACGGACGCGGACCTTGCGGAATGGGAGTAACGTTGTGCGCTTGCTGCTCGACACGCACGCGTTTCTATGGTGGCTGGCCGGCGACGAGCGCCTGACCGCGGACGCGCGAGAAGCCGTCGATGAGGACGAAAACGCCATCTTCGTCAGCGCCGCTTCAAGCTGGGAAATCGCCACCAAACACCGGCTCGGAACGCTGCATGGCGTGAACGCGATCGCCTCCGACCTCGCCGGCGTGATCGCCTCCCAAGGCTTCCTCGGTCTTCCGATCACGCTTCGCCATGGACAGACTGCCGGCGCGCTGCCGGGACCGCATCGCGATCCGTTCGACCGAATGCTGATTGCGCAGGCGGCGCTGGACGACCTCGTCCTCGTGTCGAACGAGCGCGTTTTCGACGCGTACGGAGTCCAGCGATTGTGGTGAAGCGGCGCCGCCGGCGCCGACGACCAAACCGGACGAGCGACCCTGGCCAGATGGAACGGTTAGATGCTCGGCTGACAAAGAATTGCCGCATAACCGGCCTAGGCAGGCCCCCTCATCGCCTCGCGGAAGTCCGACGGAGAATTTGGGCTTCAATCGGAGGACGGGCGATGTCAGGATCGCCAAGCAGGCGCTCAGCGGGGAGCGCGTCCGCGAGCCCACGAGGGTGGGGCTTTGCGGGTTTGGCGTCGGTGCGGAGTTCGGTCCATGCGCAAGACATCGTTGAAAGATCTTCGTCACGACCTCGATGAGACCCAGGGCGTGATCAATATCCTCGAACGGGCAAGCCAGGAGCTGTCGACGATTATCGACTGGGACGAGGCCCTTCGCAAGAACCCGCTGCGCCGGCGCCAATTGGTCTCCATCGGAGAGCAGCTCGCGGTCGCGCGAGGCAGGCAGACGTCGATTGCGCGATTGATCGAAAGGCTGGAAGCGCGGGCATAAAGGCGGACCGTTGGTCGCCGTGCCGCGGCGGCCGCCGCGGACCGCTCATCCAGCGTCCAATTGCGAGGCGCGCAGAAAGCCCCTAAGGCTCGGGACCGTCCTGCAAGACGAGGGCCCGCGCCATGAAAGCCCCGCGCAAATATTTCGAGCCGCTCGCCGCCGGCGCGCCGCGGCCGTTCCTTGAGTTGCCATCGCGGCTCGAGCGAATGATCCATTTCGTGCCGCCGCACAACGAGAAGGTCCGCGCCAAGGCGGCCCAGCTCGTGGGCCAGGTCGACGTCGTGCTCGGCAACCTCGAGGACGCGATCCCGGTCGAGTCGAAGGCCGCCGCGCGCGAGGGGCTGATCGCCATGGCGAACGCCGCCGACTTTGGCGCGACCGGCCTCTGGGCCCGGATCAATGCGCTGAACTCGCCGTGGTTTCTCGACGACATGACCCGGCTCGTCGGCGAGATCGGCGACAAGCTCGACGTCGTCATGATTCCCAAGGTGGAAGGCGACTGGGACATCCATTTCGTCGACCAGTACCTGGCGCTGCTTGAGGCGCGGCACGCACTGAAGAGACCGATCCTCATCCACGCCATCCTCGAGACCGCGCAGGGCGTCAACAATGTCGAGGCGATCGCCGCGGCGTCGCCTCGCATGCATGGGATGAGCCTCGGCCCGGCCGATCTCGCCGCCTCACGGGCGATGAAGACGACGCGGGTCGGCGGCGGCCATCCGGACTACCGCGTGCTCGCCGACGCGGCAGAGCCCGGCGCGATGCGGGCGAGCGCGCAGCAGGATCCCTGGCATTATACGATCGCGCGCATGGTCGACGCCTGCGCGGCCAACGGCGTCAAGCCGTTCTACGGGCCGTTCGGCGATTTCTCGGATCCCGCAGCGTGCGAGGCGCAGTTTCGCAACGCCTTTCTGCTCGGCTGCGCCGGCGCCTGGACGCTGCATCCAAGCCAGATCGGGATCGCCAAGAAGGTCTTTTCGCCAGATCCGGCGGACGTCGCCTTCGCACGCAAGATCCTCGCCTCCATGCCCGACGGCTCGGGGGCGGTGATGATCGACGGCAAGATGCAGGACGACGCCACCTGGAAGCAGGCCCGCGTCATCGTCGAACTCGCCAAGCAGGTCGCGGCCAGGGACGCCGATTATGCGGCCCTCTATCAGTTTTGAAGGAGGTTGCGACAAAAGCGTCAAAACGAGAATTGACGGGGCTTCGAAACTTGGTTTAGCTCTTTACCGCTATGGGGACGCGCACCGCTAAGTTCGATATCGGACAGGTAGTTAAGCATCGCATCTATCCGTTCCGCGGCGTCATTTTCGACGTCGATCCGACCTTCGCCAACACCGAGGAGTGGTGGCGCTCCATCCCGCCGGAAATCCGTCCGTCCAAGGACCAGCCGTTCTACCACCTCTACGCCGAGAACGAGGACAGCCAGTACATCGCCTATGTCTCGGAGCAGAACCTGATGGCTGACGAATCCGGCGTTCCGGTGCGCCATCCGCAAATCAGCGAGACCTTCGTGCGAACGCCCGACGGCCGCTATCGCATTCGCGCCAAGACGCTCTCGAGCTGACCTTCGGAGCGCGTTAGGGAGGGCGCAACGGCGTTCGTTCGTCTAAAGCATCCGGGCAAGCACGCTCCTTCCCGCCTGAGCGGAAGGAGCGTGCTCGGTGTCATCACTGCTTCGGCGCGGGAGCTGCCGGCGCTGCCGGCGCGGCCGGGGCGGCCGTGCCGCCTTGCTGCTGCTCTAGCAGCTTGCGCTGCTCCTCGGCTTTTTTCTGCAGCTGCTGCTGCAATGCCTGACGTTGCGCCTCGAGAACCTTGGGATCCGTCGGCTTGCCCTCGAAGGCTGTGGCGAACTCCTTCAAGGGGATGATGAACGTCAGTTCGCGGCCGGACGGATCGCCGCCCGGGACCCGCATCTGAACGCTCAGCGTCTGGCCCTTCTTCAACGCCGCCATCGTGCTCGGCCCGATGTCGACCTCGGCGGAGCAGGCGTTCTGGAAGCACATGTCGTATCTGCCTTCGATCGGCTCGCCCTTGTCGATGATGACGCGGAATCCCGGCTTCAACAGCATGCCGATCGGCAGCATCAACAGACGAAGTTTGCGCTTTTCCTCGCCCTGCTGCTCAAACACGTTGACGCTGATCATCGGCGGCTGGTCGGCCGAGGTCGAAAAGTCCCGCATGGTCGCGCAGGCGTCCTTGCCGGTATTGGGTTCCTTGGCGCAGAACTTGGCCCATTGCGGCTCGGGCGACACGAGTTCGACCCTCGAGGGCGGCGCCGGCTGCGCGGGCGCCGCGCCCTGCCCGGCGGCGGGCGCTGGAGCGGCCGGCTTCGCGGCGTTCTGCGCCAGAACGGATCCTGCGCCGAGGGCGAGGCTCAGCGCGAGCGCCGAGGCGCTGAGGCGCGTGACATCAAGACTCATTCATCGTCCTTTCAAGCCGTAAGAATTGACCGCCCGCCCGCGGGTCCAGCCTCGGTTCGCCGCCCGGCCCGACTTCAATGAGTCCTCGGGCGACAGTATGGCGCGAAAGCGCCGCCGTAGGGCGATTCCCCGCGGCCGCCCTCTTTCCATATTCGGCGCGACAATCCAATATCTATTTCGCCAACAGCCGTTTCGTCGACGTCCCGTTCTGTCGCGCTCGCCGCTTTCCACCAACGCCCGGGCCGCCGACAGCGGCGGAAGAAAGGTCGGTGGACCGGACAATTGGCGTAATTTGCGGTGCAAAGCTCCTCTCGATGATCGGTCTTGCGATTCGCTTTGCGTTCGGCCTCGCCGTCCTGCTTGCAGCCCTTCCGGCATGCGCCCAGATCGGCGCGCCGATCGGGGCGATCGCGATGCACGGGGCGCCGGCGTTGCCGCCGGGGTTCGCGCATCTGCCCGACGTCAACCCTGACGCGCGCAAGGGCGGCCGGCTCAACCTCGCCTATCTCGGCGCCTTCGATAGTCTGAACCCTTATAACGTCAAGGCCTTGTCGACGGCTCAAGGGCTCATCGGCAATGTCTATCAGTCATTGATGACGCGTTCCGCCGACGAGCCGTTCACGCTCTACGCGCTCATCGCCAAGAGTCTGGAGACGGACGAAGCGCGCGACAAGATCGTCTTCCATCTCGATCCTTCGGCGCATTTTTCCGACGGTTCGCCGATCACTGCGGCCGACGTTCTCTTCTCCTTCAATCTTTTGAAAGCTAAGGGCCGGCCGCAGCAGCGCGCCGCCTTCAGCCTGGTCCGAAGCGCCGACGCCCCCGACCCCTGGACGGTGCGCTACGATCTCGCCGGCGCGAACGACCGCGAGTTGCCGCTGACGCTGGCGATCATGCCGGTCCTCTCCCGCGCCCATACCGACGCCGAGAACTTCGAGGATCAGACCCTGGCGATCCCAGTCGGCTCGGGGCCCTACCGGGTGGCCGAGGTCATCCCGGGCGAGCGGCTGGTGCTCGAGCGCGATCCCAACTATTGGGGCCGCGACCTGCCGGTTTCAAAAGGCCTCGACAATTTCGACACGATCCGGATCGACTATTTCCGCGACGCCGGCGCCATGTTCGAGGCGTTCAAGGCCGGCCTCATCGACTTCCGGACTGAAGACGACGCGACGCGCTGGCGGTCGGAATACGATTTCCCTGCGGCGAAGGACGGACGGATCGTCAAGGCGTCGATCCCCGACCGCTTGCCGAAAGGCGTGTCCGGCTTCGCCTTCAACACCCGCCGCGCCATCTTCGCCGACGCCGGAGCGCGCGAGGCGCTGGCCTCGATGTTCGACTTCGAATGGATCGACGCCAATCTCTACGCCGGCGCCTTCAAGCGCTCGGAAGGGTTCTTCGACGACAGCGAGCTCTCGTCGATCGGCCGGCCTGTGTCGGCGCGCGAGCGCGCGCTGCTCGCTCCCTTCCCCGGCGCCGTGCGCGAGGACGTGATGGAGGGCCGCTGGCGCGCGCCGGTCTCGGACGGGACTGGTCGCGACCGCGGCGAGGCGCGTCGTGCGCTGAACGAGCTCGAACGGCTCGGCTATTCGCTGAAGAAGGGTCAGCTGCTCGACCCGCGCGGGGCGCCGGTCGCCTTCGAGATCACCGTCAAGACCCGCGAGGAGGAGCGCTTGGCGCTCGCCTACGCGCGCAATCTCGCCCGGATCGGCGTCGCGGCCAACGTGCGCCTCGTCGACGAGGTTCAGTTCGAGCGGCGGCGCACCCGGTTCGATTTCGACATGATGATCGGCGCCTGGACCGCCTCGCCCTCACCCGGCAACGAGCAGCGCGGACGCTGGAGCTCAGCGGCCGCCAGCGCCGAAGGCGCCTATAATCTCTGCGGCGTCGCCTCGCCCGCCATCGATGCGATGATCGCCGCCCTTTTGGCCGCCAGGACCAACGAGGACTTCGTCGCAGCGGTGCGCGCCCTCGACCGGCTCCTGATCTCGGGCTTCTATATCGTGCCGCTCTACTATGCGCCCGAAACGTGGATCGCCTATTCGAGCAGGCTCGGCCGCCCCGAGAAGACGCCGCTGTTCGGCGTCGACCTTGCCGCCTGGTGGCGGCGCGAGCCATGAGGCCCCTTGCGCCAGGGCGCCTGCGGCGCCAGCTTCGCGTTTGGCGGCGAGAAGCGGAGAGCGGCATGAGCGAGGTGGAAGAGACCCTGACCATCGACATCGTGAGCGATGTCGTCTGTCCGTGGTGCTACCTCGGCGAAAAGCGCCTCGACGCGGCGCTCGCCGGCGAGCGGCAGCCGGTCGTGGTGCGCTGGCGCCCCTACCAGCTCGATCCGACGATCCCTGAAGGCGGGCTCGACCGGACGGAATATCTCGAACGGAAATTCGGCAAGGGCGATCGCATCCGGGCGGCGCACGACCATCTCGTGCGCCTCGGTGCCGAGCTCGGCCTTCCCTTCGCCTTCGACAGGATCGGCCGTGCGCCGAACACGCTCGATGCGCACCGTCTGATACGCTGGGCCGGCTCGGCCGCGGTCCAGCGCGAGGTCGTCGACAGGCTGTTCAAGGCCTATTTCGTCGAAGGGCGCGACATTGGCGACCGCGCCGTCCTGATCGCCATCGCGGCCGAGAGCGGCCTCGACAGCGACATCGTCGAAAAGCTCCTGGCCGAGGAGGCGGACGCGGAACTGGTGCGACGCGAAATCGCCGAGGCCCAGGCGATCGGCGTCACAGGCGTGCCGTTCTTCATCTTCGCCGGGCGGCTCGCCGTGCCAGGCGCGCAAGACCCGGCGATGTTGCGCCGGGCGATGGCCGAGGCTCGGCGGGCGATGGCGTAGACGCGCGCGGCCTGAGCGAAAGCGGCGAACGCCGGCGCAGCGTTAAGAGAGAGATCCTCAGAGGACACATGACCAACCCGACTCCCCATCCGCGCGGCGGCCTCTATTTCGAGGATTTTGTCGCCGGCCAGGTGTTTCGCCATCGCTTGACGCGCACCGTGACCCAGATGGACAACATGCTGTTCTCCAACATGACCTTGAACCCGCAGCCGCTGCATATCGACGCCCATTTCTGCGCAACCGAGACCGAATGGGGGCGGCCGCTGATGAATTCGCTGTTCACGCTCGGGCTCCTGGTCGGCATTTCGGTCAATGACACGACGGTCGGCACGACCATCGCCAATCTCGGCATGACCGACGTCGCCTTTCCGGCCCCGCTGTTCGAGGGCGACACGGTGCGGGCGGAGACCGAGGTCCTGGCCGTGCGCGCCTCGAAATCGCGGCCAGACGCCGGCCTCGTCGAATTCCGGCACCGGGCGTTCAAGCAGGACGGGACGCTGGTCGCCGAGTGCCGGCGCACCGCGTTCATGCGCCGGCGGGCGTCGGAGACCATCTCGGTCTGAGGTCCCGTGCGCTCGCTCCTCTTCGCGCCCGCCGACGATGAGGCCGGCCTCGCGGCGGCGCTCGAAAGCGAGGCCGACGCCATCGTGGTCGATCTCGACCTCAAACCCGGCCTCGGGCCGGGCGCGCGCCACACGGCGGCGCGCTTCCTGAAGGAAGCGAGTGAGCGACTGGGAAGGCCGGCGCTGATGGTCCGGGTGAGCCCGCTCGGCGACGCGGAGACCGATCTCGATCTCGACGCGGTCATGCGCTTCGCGCCGTCGGCGATTGTCTTGCCGCGCGCGTTCGGCGCCGCGAGCGTGCAGGAGCTCTCCGCCAGGCTCGCCGTTCAGGAAGCTTTGGCTGGGCTCGCCGACGGAATGACCGGGATCATCGCGGTCGCCGGCACCGCCAGGGGCCTGCTCGGGATCGCCGGCTTTCGCGGCGCCAGCGCCCGCCTGATCGGGCTGGGCTGGGACGCGGAGGGGCTTTGCCAGGACATCGGGGCCGGGAGCCCGCGTGATCATGCGGGCGGCTATCGAAAGCCCTGCCAACTTGCGCGCGACCTCACTCTGCTCGGGGCCGTTGCCGCCGGAGTGCGGCCGATCGACGCAGCTTTCGCGAGCGCTGACTCGCAGGCGCTCAGGGTCGAGGCGCTGGCGGCCCGCAGCGACGGCTATCGCGCCAAATTCGCGCTCGACGGCGCCCAGGCGCGGATCATCAACGAGGCGTTCGGCGATTGAGGTCTGGCATAGCCGTCTGACCTCGCCCACGAGCGTCGACGGGTCCGAGCGATCCATCGCTCGACGAAACAGTTGGATGTCAGTCCACCGGAGCGCCACGCCTTCGAGGCGGCCCGCCGAGAGCGTTGGCGCGGACCTCCGCGATGTTCGTCCGCCATTGCGCCTATGCCTGCGCCCCGCGCGGAGCCCCTGAAGACGCTCGGCAAAAACCCTCGTGCTCGTGAATTGGCGGAAGGAGTGAGATTCGAACTCACGGTGGGGTTGCCCCCACGGCGGTTTTCAAGACCGCTGCCTTAAACCACTCGGCCATCCTTCCATTGCGCTGTAATCGTAGGCGTTTCCCAATTCTTGGCGCGCTCTCGCAAAAGTCGCTTGCCACTCGTTGCTACCCAACACCCTCAATTTCCCTCTATCGCAGCCCGAATCACCGCGTCAACCTTCGCGGCCGCGTCTTCCTGCACGGCAGTCGGGCGTGGCTAAAGAGGTCAAGTCTGATCCTGACGCTCGAGTAGCCAAGACGTTCCTGCATCGCTTTGGCTTGATGCCGCTGGTGAGCAGGCGCGTCGCGTGCGTATGCCGCATCCTCAAAGCGGCGAAGGCGCTCGGCTTTTTTGAGGCCAGTAGCCTTGGCGAACTCGCGTTGCCAAATCTATCTCTTGACGGAAGCGCTCATGTTTCGGGTTGACAGGACCGGCATTTGGCTTCGAGCCTCGACGTCACAAACGGAGTCAATGCGATTTGAGGGGCTTTGACGCGCGCTCGCGCCAGTCGATGTCCGGTGTATCTCGCGGCGCACGTTGACGCCAGAACCGCTTCCGGGCAACCGTAGCGCTAATTGGCGCCAATTGGCGTCTTAGAGATTCAGACCTGCGGGGCGTAGCGGCAATGGGCTTCCTGCGTCGATTGGCGTTGCTGTTGTCGCGTTGGATCGACGACGCGGCTTTGGCGATCGTGTCGGTCCGCGGGCTATGCGACCGACGAGAAAATTCCAGGTCGTCGAGCAGGATGATCGAGCGTTCGCGGTGGAGGCGGTCGTGAGGCGGTCTGTGCGGCCGGCGCTCGGCATCACACCCTTCGGGTTGTCGAGGGGCAGTTTGTCGAAGGCGCAGGCGGCCGGATTCGTTCGCGGCTTGCGGGCGCGCAGATCGAGATCGTGCTGGCGAGGCGTCGCTTCGTTTTTCGGACCCTTGAGCTGCCGAGGCAGGCTTCCGGTTTCTCGAGGCGATTGTTCGCTCGCAGATTGACCGGCTGACGCCGTGGAGCGCCGCCCAGGCGGCCTTCGGCTTTGCGGCGCCGACGAAGGGTCTGGCGGCCGGATTGGGGTCGTCGTCGCCGCCACAGCGCGGTCCTCGGTGATGCCCTTCGTGACGGCGCTGGAGGCGTTCAAGCCCTATTCGATCATCGTTTCGGCGGCGCCGGAGACCGGAGGCGACGAACGCCGGACGATTGTTTTTTCGCAAGCGACAAGTCGCGAATTGTCGATGTTGCGCTTGCGCCTGGCGCTGGTCGCGGTTGGCCTCGCCGCCTGCGCGACGTTCGCCGCCTGGCTCGAGATCACCGCCGATCTCGATAATTCGCGGCTCGAGATTTCGCAGCAGATGGCCGAGCGGCGCGCCGCGCTTCTCAGCGCCGGCACCGGCGAAGCTGGCGCGAAAGAAGCGGGAGACGCCGGCGACCGTGATCGTACTCGAATCCCTTTCACAGGCGTTGCCGAACGACACCTATCTGACCGAACTGCATGTCGCCGACGGCAAGCTGGAAATCACCGGCGTCACGCGGGAAGCCGCGTCCCTGATTAAGATTATCGAACAGACCGACCAGTTCAGGAACGCCACGTTCTTTGCGCCGACGACGCGCGCCCCGGTGGAGGTCGGCGAACAGTTTCATATCCAGGCGCAGATCGTCCCTTACTTTCCGGCCTATCCATGAGCGCGGCGGGTTCGGCGACGAGCGGATCCTCGCGTCGGCAATGGCTGGCGCCTCTGATCTACGTCGCGGGCGTCATCGCTCTTACCGCGATCGCGGTCGCCATGACCTCGAGCCTCCTCGACACCTACGCGGCGCTCGAAAAGAACCGCGCGATGCTGCCGCGTCTCGACCGGCAGACGCAGCGCGCGTCGCAGCGCCAGGACGCAACGAGCCTGGCGGTCAAGGGGCCGCCTTTCTCGCCTGGCAAGACCATCACGATCGCGGGCGCGGCCTTGCAGGAGCGCGTCGAGTCCGCAGTCAAGAGGGCAGGCGGCAACGTTCTTTCGTCCCAGATCGATCTGCAGCGCCCCGACTCGGGGGCAGGGTTTGTCGGCCTGACCGAAAGTCTGGAAATCAACCAGCCGGCTTTGCAACCGCTGCTCTACGATCTGGAAGCCGGGATGCCGTATCTTTTTGTCGAAAGTCTTGCGATACGGGCTCCGCAGGCTTTTGGCGAGGCGGAAGGGACGCGAATCGCGATCTTCTACGACCAGTCGTCCGGGACCGCCTCCGGCGTTCGGATGGGCAGGAGCGCCTCAGGATGGACGCTGCGCGCCGTCGACCCGCATTCGGCGACGGTCGAGGGAAGCGGCAGGGGGGTGACCCTCGATCTGCCGGAGCCCTCCGCCCAGGGGAACCCGGTCTCCGCCGAGAATAGCTCTGTCTCCGCCCAGGAGACCCAGGTGACGCGCGCTTCCGGAACGCCGGCGCGAGGCAGATTCATGCACCAGAAACGCGAGGCAAATTCATGCACCAGAAATAAGAGTGTCTTTGAACCGGGAACAACTACTCCGTCGCCGGCAATCCGCGCCTTCGAGCGTGGCGCTAAGTCGGTCCGGGACTCGAGCGCTGTGCGCAAGGAGCGGTCATTCCGCGTCAGCGGCGTCTCCCGCCAACGTCGTCCGGCGGACGTCGCGAACCTGGTTGCGCGCGAACCGGCACGCTCGGTGCATGGTCGTGCGGTTGTCCCACATGACGAGATCGCCAGGCCGCCAGCGATGCCGATAGACGAATTTCGGCTGCGTGGCGTGCTCGGTGAGATCCCGGAGGAGCATTCTCGCTTCGGGTACCGTCCAGCCGACGATGGCGCCTGCGTGCGCCGAAAGGAACAGGGACTTGCGGCCGGTTCGGCGATCGACCCGCACGAGACGGTGCCGGACGGAACGGAAGTGGTCACGCTCCTCCGCCGTCATTTCGGTAAAGCCGATTGCCTCCCGCGAATAAATCAGCGAGTGCTCGCAGACGAGATCCTCGAGTTCCGCCTTCGTCTCCTCATTCAGCGCCTCGTAGGCCGCGCGCATGTCGGCAAATTCCGTGTCGCCTCCGCGGGAGGGGATCGTTCTCCCGGAAAGCAGCGAGTACTTCGCCGTGACAGGACGAAATGAACTGTCGGAGTGCCAAAGACGGTCAGCGAGCTTGAAAAGCCAGATGCGGCCCTGCGGGGACATGACTGCGCCATCGCGCGTTAGATTGGAAAAGTCGGCGATGCCGCGTCCAAGCCGTTCCTCCTCTCGCCTGCGGATGTGGCCCGGAGTTTCGTAGCGCTCAAGTTCGCCGAAGAGGCGGGTGAACGTGAGCTGCTGCTCGTCCGTCAGCGGTTGGTCGCGGAAGACAAGGACCGCATACCGCTCCATCGCCGTGTCGATGGCGCGCACGTCCGCGTCGCTGAGCGGCGCGGTGCAATCGACGCCGACGACTTCGGCGACAAAGGCGTCGGCGACGGGGGTAAAGAGAGTAGCTATGCGAACCTCCTCGAACCTGCGTTCTCCCCGCCGATGCTCGTAGGAATTTTATCGCGTTTGAGCGTCGGAACGTTAGCTTTTTCTTGCGGCTGTATTATCATCGCCGATCTTCGGCTCTCCGCGCTGGCCTCGGTTTCAACAAGAGGCCAGCCTCCGGAAGGCGAACTCCTTCTCGATGCGCACGGGCGACGCGAGGGCCGAGAAAAAGCCGCCGGAGTTCAGTTGTCGCGGCAATGAAGTTGGGGCAACGCCGGTTCAGGCGCGCAAAAAGCGCTCAAGAGGAGGAAGCAGCCATGGCCAATATTGGAAGAAAACCCAACCCAGCGCGAACGGCGCCACGCGGCCCCAGCCGCAGAACCGTTCTCGCCGGCAGCGTCGCGGCCGCTGCCATTTCGGGGTTTCCCTATGTTTCGCGCGGCTTTGCCGCGCAAACGCTGAAGTTCTGGCAGTTCTATGCGCCCGGCGGCGGCGTCGCCACCCAGGACAAATGGTACGAAGTCGTGGTCAAAG
Organism: uncultured Alphaproteobacteria bacterium; assembly: GCA_963772555.1. Taxonomy (GTDB): domain Bacteria; phylum Pseudomonadota; class Alphaproteobacteria; order Rhizobiales; family Beijerinckiaceae; genus Roseiarcus. Next base: position 61,844 of record CAVYXQ010000018.1, read on the forward strand.
GCTGGAACGACAGCCACGAGGTCAAGGTCGAGCTCGTCTACGTTCCCAACAACTCCTATATGGACGGCACCAAGCTGCCGACCGCCTTTGCCTCAGGATCGGGGCCTGATCTCTTCATCATCAGCCCCGGCGACTTCCTCCGCTACTACAACGGTGGCGTGCTCCTTGATCTGACGCCGTTCATCGAGAAGTCCGCGCAAGAGGATTTTTTCCCCAGCGTGATCGCCAACCGAATGGTCGACGGCAAAATCTACGGCCTCCCATACGAAGTCGAGCCCATGGCAATGTACTACAGCGTCGACGCCTTCGACGAGATCGGGCTCACCGACAAGGATGTCCCGAAGACCTGGGAGGAGCTGCTGTCGGTCGCCAAGAAGCTGACGAATTCCAAGCGTTACGGCGTGCTCTTCGAGACGAGCCCCGGCTATTACCAGAATTTCACCTGGTATCCGTTCCTCTGGGAAGCGGGCGGCGACTTTCAGACCAAAGACGGCAAGAGCGCGTTCAATTCGCCGGCGACCGTGGAGGCGCTCAAGTTCTGGCAGGATTCGATCAACATGAGCGTCGCCCCGCGCAAGCCCTTGGGCGGCGGCGCATGGGACGCCGTGCCGAATCTCGGGTCCGGCTATTGCGCGATGCAGAACGTCGGCATCTGGGCGATCGCGCAGTTGCGCGAGGGCGCGCCCAATTTCAAGTACGGCGTGTTCAAGCTCCCCACCCCTCCCGACGGCAAATACATCACGATTGGCGGCGGCTGGGCCTTCGTCGCCAATGCGCGGGGTTCGAACACAAAAGCGGCGGGCGAATTCTGCGCCTGGGCGCTCGCCTCGCCGAAAGACGGCTCTGTTCAACGCATCGTCGACTGGTGCACCAAGGCCAAGAGCGACATGCCGCCGACGAAGTCGGCCCTGGAAGCGGGCAAGGCCGCGTTCCAGAGCGGATTCCTCAAGGTGTTCACCGACGAGATCTATCCGGGCGCGCGCGCCGAGCCGCGCATGCCGCCGCCGGTGTACAAGGCGATTTCGGACGCGATCCAGAGCTGCCAACTCAATGGACAGGATCCGAAGCAGGCGGCTGCGGCGGCGTCCGACCAGATCGACGCGTTCCTCTCCGGCTACAAGGGCGCGCCGATCCTTTGATGCAGGATCGCGCCGCCGAAACGCAGGAGGGCGCCCGCATCGCGGCGCCCTCGAGCGACGCGGGGACCCCGCGGCTTTCGAACCGCGCGCGCGAGCGGATCGCCGGCTATCTCTTCGTGGCCCCGGACGCCATCGGCCTGCTGATTTTTGTCGGCGGGCCGATGGTCCTGTCGCTCAGCCTCGGCTTCTTCTCTGTCAGCGGGTTCGGCGAGTACACGTTCGTCGGCCTCGCCAACTATCGGCGGATGATGGCCGATCCGCTGTTCTGGCGCAGCATCGAGGTGACGGTTCTCTATGTCGTCGCCTTGGTCCCCTCGCTCTATGTCGTCGGTTTCGGGCTCGCCCTGCTCGTCCAGTCGAACTCGCGCTTCAACACAGTAGTGCGAAGCCTGCTGTTCATGCCGCAAACGGTAAGCCTCGTCGTCGTCGGCCTCGTCTGGCAGGTGCTGCTCGTCGACAAGATCGGCCTCTTCAACCAGTTTGGCGCAGCGCTCCATCTCGGGTCGATCTCCTGGCTCGGCGATCCGCGCTTCGCCCTCTTCACCGTCATCGTGATCAGCGTGTGGTTCCTCATGGGCTTTTACATGCTGATCTTTCTCGGTGGGCTGCAGGACATTCCGCGCGAATATTACGAGGCGGCGCGTATCGATGGCGCCGGGCCGGTGCAGTCCTTCTTCAAGATCACCCTGCCTTTGTTGCAGCCGACAAGTTTCTTCGTTCTTCTCGTCTCGACGGTCACCGCCGTATGCGGTTCGCAGACCTTCGATCTCATTTACATCATGACCAAGGGCGGCCCGGCGAACTCGACCTCGCTCGCGATCTTCTACATCTATCAGCAGGCGTTCCTGTTCAACGAATACGGCTACGCCGCGGCCATGGCGTCGGTCCTCGTCGTCGTGCTGATGGGGATCACCGTTCTCCTATTCATGCTGACCCGCGGCGGAAGGTTCACCTATGGCTGAGGCCGCGCCCATGGCGGAGTCGATAAGGGAGGATGCCGACGAACGCCGCAGGCTCCAACCTGTGCGGCTCGCACTCTATGTCGTCGCCTCGTTGCTCTCGTTGATGACGGTCGCGCCGCTCTTCTACATGGTGTCGATGTCGCTGAAGGAGACGAACGAGGTTTTCGGGACGAATTTGATTCCGCGCCATCCGACGGTCGACAATTACCTCTATGTGTTCACCCAGGTCGACTTCGTCCGCTATCTCTGGAACACGTTCCTCGTTTCGGCGGTAGTTACGATTGTGGCGCTCATTTTCCATTCCATGGCCGGCTATGCGCTGGCGAGGCTGAGGTTTCCGGGCCGCGACACGATTTTCCTCGCCATGTTCGCGACCTTCCTGATTTCGCAGCCGGTGATCATCGTCCCGCTCTTCATCCTCGCGCGCTCGCTGCACCTTCTCGACAGTTATGCGGGCCTGATCATCCCCTCGATCTTCAATGCGTTCGGCATCTTCCTCCTGCGCCAATTCTATCTCGCGGTGCCGCGGGAGCTCGAGGAGGCGGCGCTGATCGACGGGGCCGGCTATTTCCGGATCTGGCGGTCGATCATATTGCCGCTCAGCCGCCCGATTCTGTCGGCGCTCGCGATCCTGTTCTTCCTCGCCAACTGGAACTCGTTTCTCTGGCCGCTGACCATCATTTCCAACCAGGATCTCTGGATGGTGCAGGTTGCGATCGCGAGCTTCCGGCAGCAGTACAACGGCTCCTGGAACTACATCATGGCGGCCTCGACCGTCGTGGCGCTGCCGACGATCGTGATGTTCGTCGTCTTCCAGAAGCGAATCATCGAGTTCGATCAAGACGAGCGGCATCAAGTGAGTTCGCAGGACCGTGCGACGAGGGCAGGACATCGGGAATGAATGAGCGCTTTTCCGGCCTCGGGCTGCATCTTGGCAATCTGTCGCGTCTATCGGAGGCGAAGTCCCGTTCGATCAGCGCCGAGAATCCGACCGGGGAGAAGGGCAAGGGCGGGATGGCGGAAGACGGCACGGGCGCGATCCACGCCCGCGGACTCGGCCGCGGCTGGAAGATCTCGCCTTCGAGGCGCGTCGCGCCCGGGGAAACGCTGCTGCTCGGCGAAATCGAAGGGTCAGGCGCAATCCAGCAGATCTGGATCACGCCGGCGAACGTGCGCTGGCGCGACCTGATCCTGCGCATCTCCTGGGACGGTCAGGATCATCCCTCTGTCGAGGCGCCGCTCGGCGATTTCTTCGCCTGCGGCTGGGGCCGCTACGCGCAGGTGAGTTCGCTCGCCGTCTGCGTCAATCCGGGCCGAGCCTTCAACTGCTACTGGGAGATGCCGTTCCGCCGCCGCGCGCGGCTCACGCTCGAGAACCGGGATCCCGACACGGAGGCAGTCATCTACTGGCAGATCAATTACGTCCTGACCGACGTCCCGGAGGACGCTGCTTATTTCCACGCGCAGTTTCACCGCGTCAATCCGCTGCCGTTCAAGCAGGATCACGTCCTGCTCGAGGGGGCGCGCGGTCGGGGTCATTACGTCGGGACCTATGTCGCCTGGGGCGTCAACAATTCCGGCTGGTGGGGCGAGGGCGAGATCAAGTTCTTTCTCGACGGCGACGAATGGCCGACGATCTGCGGCACCGGTACCGAGGACTACTTCTGCGGCGCCTACAATTTCGACGCCGGGACGGTCGATCCGTCGTTTCCGCGCGCCTATGTCGAATTCACGACGCCCTATTCAGGCTTGCCCCAGGTGATCCGGCCGGACGGGACCTATCAGTCGCAGCAGCGGTTCGGCCTCTATCGCTGGCACATCATGGATCCGGTCCGCTTCGAGACGGATCTCAGGGTGACGCTGCAGGCGATCGGCTGGCGAACCGAGAAGGACAAGCGACGATATCTGCCGCTGCAGGACGACATCGCCTCCGTCGCCTACTGGTACCAGACGTTGCCGACAGCGCCTTTTCCGCCGCTGCCAGACCGCGATTATCTCGAGATCGTGTAGGCGAGCGCGATGGCTTCCCTGCCCGACGACTATCCCGAGCGCGCCTACGCCGCAGTGCTTGGCAAGCTGATTGGCGTCTATCTCGGCCGCCCGTTCGAGGGGTGGAGCTATCAGCGGATCGTGAGCGAGCTCGGACCGATCGAGGATTACGTCCACGAGCGCCTCGGCTGCCCGCTGGTCGTCACCGACGACGACGTCGCCGGCACGTTCACCTTCATCCGCGCGCTCGAGGATCATGGCGCAAAACCCGACATCACGGCGCGTGAGATCGGCGAAACCTGGCTCAATTACATCGTCGAGAATCGCGCCATCCTCTGGTGGGGCGGCAACGGCAACTCGACCGAGCACACCGCCTGGCTGAACTTGAAGCGCGGGATCGAGGCGCCGGCGAGCGGCTCGATCGCGGTCAACGGCGAGAGCGTCGCCGAGCAGATCGGCGCGCAGATCTTCATCGACGGCTGGGCGATTGTCGCGGCCGGCAATCCTGCGCTCGCCGCCCGCCTCGCCGAACAGGCGGCCAAGGTCAGTCACGACGGGGTCGCCGTCGACGCCGCCAAGCTTTGGGCGGCGATGGAGGCCGAGGCCTTCGTCACGCGCGACGTTGAGCGCCTGATCGACGTCGGCCTCGCTCAGATTCCGCCATCGAGCCCAATCGCGCGGCTGGTCGCCGACATCCGGCAGTGGCGAGAGCAATATGCCGACTGGCGCGACGCGCGCGAGGCGATCGAGACGTGCTACGGCTACGACAAATATCCGGGCAATTGCCATGTCGTCCCCAACCACGCCCTGATGATCATGGCGCTGCTTTATGCGCCCGATGATTTCTCGCGGGCGCAGACGATCGTGTGCACCTCGGGCTGGGATACGGATTGCAACGCCGGCAACGTCGGTTGCCTGATGGGGGGCATGCTCGGCCTCGAAGGGATCGAGGCCCGCCACGATTGGCGCGGGCCCATCGCTGACCGGATGCTGATCTCCTCGGCCGACGGCGGGGCGGCGATCAACGATGCGGTGCGCGTCAGCGCTCGTCTCGTCGACCTCGGACGAAAGCTGACGGCCCTCGATCCGCTCATTGTCCGCAAGGATGGGGCGCAGTTCCATTTTTCCATGCGCGGCAGCGTGCAAGGCTTCATGCCGAGCGCGGGCGACTCTCGCCTCGACCTGGCGAACGTCCCGTTCGAGCAGGCCCGGGCCTTGCAGGTCCGCTATTTCGGTCTCGGGCCTGAGCCGGCCGCCGCATTGACGCCGACCTTCGCGCCGCCCGACGTGGTGCGCATGCGCACCTACGAGCTCATGGCCACGCCCCTCGTCTACCCCGGACAGACGGTGCGCGCCCGCGTGATCGCCGATCTGAGCAACGCAGGACCTATTCTCGTTTGCGTGCGCGCCCTCGTCTACGAGGCAAACGACGCCCTTGCGCCCGTCGACGGCGAACCCGTCGCTCTTGCGCCCGGCGCGGAGACGGTTCTGACTTGGCGTTTGCCCGACATGGGCGGTCAGCCGATCCAGTCGCTCGGCCTCGCCGTTCGCTCGCCGGGGGCCGGTGAGGACGGCGCGATCACGCTCGATTACCTCCGCTGGGACGGACCGCCTGAAATGCGCCTCCGACGGCCGAAAGCGCCCGGCGATTTCTGGCGACGGGCCTGGGTCAACGGGGTCAGCGTTTTCTCGACCAACTTTCCGCAGGCTTTTCGCGTCTCGCAGGATCGCGGCGAGGGCATGATCATCCACGGCGGCCGGCAGTGGACCGACTATCGCGTCGAGACGGCGCTCACGGCGCACCTCGCCGAACACGCGGGCGTCGGCGTGCGGGTGCAGGGCCTGCGCCGCTACTATGCCGTGCTGCTTGTCCGGCCGGACTTCGTGCGGCTCGTTAGAGTGCGGGATGGCGCGACGACCGTTCTCGCCGAGCGCAGGCTCGCGTGGTCCCTCGAGACCCCCTACGAGATCGTCGTCGAGGCCTCGGGCGCGGATATCGAGGCGTCCGTCGGCGGCGTCGCGCTCAAGGCGCGCGACGAGAGCGCGTTCGCGCTTGCGGACGGCGGCATCGCCATGATCATCGAGGGCGGCGCATGTTCGTGTGACGCCTTGCGGGTCGCGCCTGCGCGGAGCGTGACGGACCCGACGGCGCGCGTATCCGGCACAGCGGCTTGAGGCATCGGAGATCACCAAATGGCGGGCGTCAGGATCGAGAACGTCGAAAAGTCGTTCGGCTCGGTCAAGGTCATTCGCAATGTGGACATCGAGGCGGAAGACGGCGAATTCGTCGTGCTCGTCGGTCCTTCGGGCTGCGGGAAATCGACCCTGCTGCGCATGATCGCGGGGCTCGAGGAGATCACCAGCGGACGGATCAGGATCGGCGATCGCGTGGTCAACAACCTCAATCCGAAGGATCGCGACATCGCGATGGTCTTCCAGAACTATGCGCTCTACCCGCACATGACAGCGCGGGAGAATATGGAGTTCTCGCTCGTTCTCAGAAGGATGAAGAAGCCCGAGCGGGACGCCCGCGTCGACCGCGCCGCGACGATCCTCGGAATCAGGCAGCTCCTCGATCGACGCCCCGGCCAATTGTCCGGCGGCCAAAGGCAGCGCGTCGCCATGGGCCGGGCGATCGTTCGCGACCCGCAGGTCTTTTTGTTCGACGAGCCGCTGTCGAACCTCGATGCGAAGCTCCGGGTGCAGATGCGCGGCGAAATCCGCGAGCTGCACCGACGGCTCGGCACGACCTGCATCTACGTCACGCACGATCAGATCGAGGCCATGACGATGGCCGACCGCATCGTCGTCATGCACGACGGCGTCGTCGAACAGGTGGGCTCTCCGCTCGAGCTCTACGACCGGCCGGGCAATCTGTTCGTCGCCTCGTTCCTGGGCTCGCCCGCAATGAACTTCATCGACGGGCGAATGGCGGCGCGAGACCCGCCCGCGTTTGTCAGCCAAAGCGGCGTGACTCTGCCGCTGAGGCAGGGTCCGAATGCCGGCCACGGCGAGGCGCTCGTCTGCGGCTTCCGCCCGGAAGCCGTCCTGCCGGACGCGAGTTCGCCGATCAAGATGCGCATCAACCTGATCGAGCCGACGGGCGCTGAGACGCATGTCTTCGGCCGGCTTGGCGAGGACGACGTCATCGCCGTCGTCCACGAGCGGCTCCTCTATCCCGAGGGAGCGGAGATCGGCGTGTCGATTGCGCCGGAGAACATCCACCTGTTCAGCGCGTCTACCAAGGCGCGGGTGAACTGACCGGTTCTGATCCGCGGGAGCGTGAGGCCGTCACGCCACCCACTGCCCGCCGTTGATGTGCAGGATTTGCCCGGTGATGTAGCCGCTGGCGCCAGGCGAGGCGAAGAACAGGATTGCGCCGACGCATTCTTCCGGTTTGCCGATACGGCCAAGAGGAACCGCCCTACGCATGGCTTCCATGCGCTCGGTCGGGGTCGTCGCATGGAAAGGGGTGGCGATCGTGCCCGGCGCGATGGCGTTGACTCGAATCCCCCTCGAGGCGAGGTCTTGCGCCAGATGCCGGGTCAGATTGTGGATGAAGGCTTTCGACGAGGCATACATCGACGACCCCGGGCCGCCGCCGTTGGCCCCCGCGATCGAGCCGACATTGACGATTGCCGGCGAGGCGCGCTTTTCGAGATGCGGAACCGCCGCCTGGGTCATCGTCACGACCGACCGGACGTTCAGATCGAACACCTGATCGATCAGATCGTGATCGACTTCGAGGAATGGCGTCCGCCGGACAATGGCGCCGGCATTGTTGACGAGGACGTCGAGCCCGCCCAGCGCCTGGACCGCTTTCTCGAGCACGACCCGCGGCTCGTCACGATCGCTGAGGTCGCCCTGAACAAGGATGGCTTCGCCGCCGGACTCTCTGACCTCCCTCGCCACCTGCGCCGCCTCGTCACTGCTCCGATGGTAATGGAGCGCGACCGCCGCGCCCTCACGACCGAAAGCCGCGGCGGCCGCCGCTCCGATCCCGGTGCTCGCGCCGGTGACGAGAACCTTCATTCCGCGAATGTCGTCAAACATGGCACGGCCCTCTCGGCCCTCAGTTCCCGGCGCCCCTCGGCAGGTTGCCCGGCCGCCAATCGTAGTCGGCCGCCTCGAAAAGTCGACAAGGCTCTCGGCGGCGGTTTTTCCGCTTGTCATTTGAGCTCCGATCCTGACAGTTCATTTCAACCCGATCGTGGACGGCGGGCATGGGGGAGGGGCGAGATGGCGCGGATCGAGCGGATCGAATTGCGGCTCGTCGATATCCCGCCAAAGGTCAAGCGCACCGACGCGATCCAGAGCTTCGTCTCGCAGGAGACCCCGATCGTCGCCATCACCGACAGCGACGGGGCGGTCGGGACCGGCTACAGCTATACCATCGGCACCGGCGGCTCGTCGGTCATGCGCCTCATCGCCGACCATCTCGCGCCCCGCCTCATCGGCCAGGACGCCGAGCGGGTCGAGGCGCTCTGGCGGGACATGGAATATGCCACCCACGCGACGACGATCGGCGCGATCTCGGCGCTGGCGCTGGCGGCGATCGACATTGCGCTCTGGGACCTCCGCTGCAGGCGGCGCGCCCTGCCGCTCTGGATCGTCGCCGGCGGCGCCGCGGACCGCCGGCCGCTCTACACCACCGAGGGCGGCTGGCTGCACATCGACGAGCGCGCGCTGGTCGAGGACGCCATCGCCGCGCGCGAGAAGGGCTTCATGGGCTCGAAGATCAAGATCGGCCGGCCGCACGTCTCGGAGGACTACCGCCGGCTGGCGGCGGTGCGCGCGGCGCTCGGGCCGGACTACGAGATCATGACCGACGCCAATCAGGGCTTTGCCCTCGACGAGGCGATCCGCCGGGCGGGGCGGCTCGCCGATCTCGATCTCGCCTGGATCGAGGAGCCGCTGCCGGCCGACGATCTCGACGGCCACGTCAGGCTCTCGCGGGCGACGACGACGCCGATCGCCATCGGCGAATCCTTGTACTCGATCCGCCACTTCCGCGAGTACATGGCGCGCGGCGCCTGCTCGATTGTGCAGGTCGACGCGGCGCGCATCGGCGGCATCACCCCCTGGCTCAAGGTCGCGCATGCGGCCGAGGCCTTCGACATGCCGGTCTGCCCCCACTTCCTGATGGAGCTGCATGTCAGCCTCGCCTGCGCCGTGCCGAACGGCAAATATGTCGAGTACATCCCGCAGCTCGACGAATTGACGACCTCGCAACTCGCCATCGAGAAGGGCATGGCGCTGGCGCCCTCGGCGCCGGGCGTCGGGGTCGAATGGGACCTTGGCGCGGTGAAGGCGAAGAGCCTGCCTGAGTTCACCCGCACGATCGGAGAGACGCGATGAAGCGCATGGGGATGGTGATCGGCATCAAGCCGGAGCGGATCGCCGAGTACAAGCGGACGCATGCGGCGGTGTGGCCGGAGGTCTTGGCCAAGATCGCCGACTGCAACATCAAGAACTACACCATCTTTCTGCGCGAGCCGGAGAACCTGCTCTTCGCCTATTTCGAATATCACGGGCAGGACTACGCCGCCGACGCCGCCAAGATGGCGGCCGACAAGCGCACGCAAGACTGGTGGGCGATCCACGACCCGATGCAGGTCGGGCTCGAGTCGCGCGCCAAAGGCGAGTGGTGGGCGCCGGCCGAGGAAGTGTTCCACACCAACTGAGAGGGGTGGCGCGAGCTGGCAGCGATCAAGCGTTTCCAGGACGTTGAGCCCGAAAAGCTGTCACTTTTCAGCCCCGAGCTCCCGCCCGGGATGGGCTCAACTCCACCGCCTCATCCCGAGGCGCGCTTGCCAAGCAAGAGCCTCGAAGGGTTGAACCCGGCATTTCGCCGCCCGCGGCGCGTCCCTGCCATTTTCTTTCAGGAAGCTGCCAAAGGCTTTCGATTTGCTGCCAACGACGTGCAAAAAGCCTGCAATTTCCTGCCAAAAATTGCAATTCCTTTCCCGGATTCGGGACTTATCAAAGGCTTATGCGCGAGTCGCCGAGAACTCGTAGCTGGTTCATTGGAGAACCTTGCGGAAGCGCCAGAGCGCGAAGGCGAACAGCGCCGAGCCGATGACAAACAGCGCGAGGAGCTGCGGCCAGACGATGTCGATGCCGGCGCCGCGGAACAGGATCGCCTGCGCCAGAATGACGAAGTGCGTGTCGGGCGCGCCCAGCATGATGGTCTGAATGATCGGCGGCATGCTTTCGCGCGGCGTCGTCGCGCCGGAGAGAACCTGGATCGGCAGCAGCACGAGAATGAGCAGCAGCGCGAATTGCGGCATCGATTCGGCCATGGTGGCCAGGGCGATCCCCATTGCGGTCGTCGCGTAGAGCTGGAGCGCCGTGGCGAGCCCGAAGAGCGGAATCGAGCCGTGGGTCGGCACCGCAAGAACCCCCCGCACCACCACCGTCAGCGACAGCATTGCGACGACGAGGACAATAACGCCCATCGACCAGATCTTGCTGATCATGATCTCGGCCGGGGTGACCGGCATCACCAGCAGATGCTCGACCGTTCCGTGCTCCCGCTCGCGAATGAGCGCGGCGCCGGTGAGCACGATCGACAGCATCGTGATCTGGCTGATCAGGCTCGTGACCGCCCCGAACCAAACTCTGTCGAGGTTCGGATTGAACACGGCGCGCAGCGCGAGATCGACCGGCAGCGGGGCCGCCGAGCGATAGCGGCGCAGGAAATCGATGATCTCGCCGGAAGCGATGCTCTGGATGTATCCCCCGCCGGCGAAAGCCTGCCCCACGCGCGTCGCATCGACGTTGAGCTGAAGTTCGTTGGCGCGCCCGTTGAGCACGTCGCGCTCGAAGTGCGGCGGGATATCGAGAGCGAACGTGTCGGCTCCCTCATCCATGCGGCGATCCATTTCGCCCGGCGTGATCAACTTGGGCCGGAGGAAACGCGGAGGATAGAAAGCGCCGGCGATGCGAGCCGAGAGCTGCGACTGATCTTCATCGACGATGGAGATCGTCGCCCTGTTCAAGGTCTCAGGCGCAACGGTCGCCTGATTGTAGATCGCGAACGTGAACACGAAAAGTATCAGGAACACCATGACGCTGTCACGCGCCAGGCCGCGCAATTCCTTGATCCCGAGCTGCGCGATGTTGGTGAGGCGCATCTCAGGTCTCCTGCTTCTTCAGGAGCAGGCTCGCCGACCCGAGCAAGACCACGACCGCGATGGCCAGGGGAATCAGTTGCGTCTGCAAATCGGCGAAGCCGAGCCCCTTCGAGAACGTCCCGCGCGCGATCGTGATGAAGAATGACGCCGGGAACACCTCCCCGATCGCCCGGCCCAGACCGGTCAGGGACGACACCGGGTCGATCAGCCCGGAGAAACTCGTTGCGGGGATCATCGTGATCACCACGGTGGCGAAAATCGCCGCGACCTGGCTCCTCATGAAGGATGAAATGAGCAGGCCAATTCCGGTCGCCACGCCGATATAGAGCAGGCCGGCAAGCATGAAGGTCGGAAAGCTGCCGGTGAAGGGAACGCGGAAGACAAAAATTCCGAAGGCGGTCAGCAGGAGGAAGTTCACCATGGAGAGGACGACGTACGGAATCTGCTTGCCGAGCAGAAACTCGAGTCGGGTCACCGGCGTCACGTAGAAATTGGTGATCGAGCCCAGCTCCTTTTCGCGAACCACGCTCAGCGTCGCCAGGATCGCCGGAATCATGAGAAGCAGCATCGGGATGACTGCGGGCACCATGGCGATCAGGCTCTCAAAGCCCGGATTGTAGCGGTATCGGATCTCGATCTGGGTCAAGCCCGCCAAGGGCTGCTTTCCGAACAATGCAGTCGCTTGTTCCTGAAGCCATTGCATGTGCAGCAGTTGAATATAGCCCTCGATGGTCTCCGCCCTGAGCGGCATCGCTCCGTCGACCCACATGCCGATCTTGACGTCACGCCCGTGCGCGACGTCTCGGCCGAAGTTGGGAGGGATTTCGATCGCGAGGCTGAGTTCGCCCGCAGCCATCCGCCGGTCGAGCTGGGCATTGCTGGCTATCGGCGGGCGCTGCGCGAAATAGCGCGAGCCGGCGATGTTGAGGATATAGTTCTCGCTGACTGTCGTCTGGTCGCGGTCGAGCACCGCGAAGGCCAGGTTGTTGACGTCGATATTAATCCCGTAGCCCATCACAAACAGCAGGATGACGCTGCCGAACAAGGCCAGGCCCAGGCGCAAGTAGTCGCGGCGGAGTTCGAGCGCCTCGCGCACCATGTAGGCGCCCATCCGACGCGGGCTGAAAAATCCGCCTGCAGCGAAGGTTTGGCGGTCCTGCGCAGGTTTCGGGGTCGCCGGCTGGGCCGGTCGCGTGCCAAGCTTTTGGCCTGTAGCGTCCTCGAGGAAGCTGATGAACGCGTCTTCGAGCGTCGCCGCTTGCCGCATCGCTACGATGTTCTTCGGCGTGTCGCTGACCAACACCTTGCCCGCGTTCATGAGCGAAATGCGGTCGCAGCGCTCCGCCTCATTCATGAAGTGGGTCGAGATGAAGATCGTGACGTTGTCCTTCCGGGAGAGGTCGACGAGGATTTGCCAGAACTTGTCGCGCTCGACGGGATCGACGCCCGATGTCGGCTCGTCCAGGATCAGCATCTCGGGGGCATGGATCATCGCCACCGCGAGCGAGAGACGCTGACGGATGCCCAGCGGCAGACCTTCGGGCAACGCGTCCATGACCTCGTTCAAATCGAAGCGATCCGCCACCTCGGCGACGCGCGGTTCAATCTTCCGCGGCGGCAGGCGGTACAGGCGGGCGTGCAGTTCGAGGTTCTGCCGGACGGTGAGCTCCGAATAGAGGGAGAAGGCCTGCGACATGTAGCCGACGCGAAGGCGAAGCTCGATGTCGTTCGCGTCCATCTTTTCGCCGAAGAGCGTCGAGGTTCCTTCAGTGGGAGGGAGCAGGCCGCACAGCATCTTCATGGTGGTGCTCTTGCCGCAGCCGTTCGAGCCGAGAAACCCGAAGATTTCCCCGCGGGCGATGGTGAAGCTCACATGATCGACGGCGACGAAGGCGCCAAACCGCTGGGTCAGCCCCCTGGCTTCGATGGCGATGTCGTGCGTCATCGCAGCCGTGCGCGGCGGGATGACCACGTCCTGGTGGCCCAGGCGTTTCTCTGGCGGCAGCAGCGCGACGAACGCCGCATCGAGCGAAGCGGCGCCGGTGCGCGATAACAGCTCCTTCGGCGCGCCGGTCGCGAGCACCCGGCCGGCATCCATCGCCATCAGCCAATCGAACCGCTCGGCCTCCTCCATATAGGCGGTGGCGACCATGACGCTCATGCCACGCCGATCGGCGCGGATCTGATCGATCAGGTCCCAGAACTGACGTCGCGACAGCGGATCGACGCCGGTCGTCGGTTCGTCCAGGATCAAAAGGTCCGGGTCATGGATCAGCGAGCAGCAGAGGCCGAGCTTTTGCTTCATGCCTCCGGACAGCTTGCCGGCCGGTCGGTCGGCAAAAGGACCGAGCCCGGTGGAGCGCAACAAATCGTCGATGCGGCGTTTGCGCTCCTGCCGCCCGAAGCCGAACAGCCGCCCGAAAAAATCCACGTTTTCGAACACCGAAAGCGTAGGATCGAGGTTCTTCCCCAACCCCTGCGGCATGTAGGCGATCCGCGGGCAGCTCAGCGTCCGGTGTCGGGCGTCCTTCATGTCGCCGCCGAGCGCCTCGACCGTACCGCTCTGGATCGCGTGCGCGCCGGCGATGAGCGACAGGAGGCTGGATTTGCCGACGCCGTCAGGCCCGATCAGCCCAACCATGCAGCCTGCCGGAATGTCCAAAGTCACCGCGTCGAGGGCGCGGGTCTTGCCATAGAACAGGCTGACGTCGCGCAGGCTCACCACGATCGATGTCGAAGCGACGACGGCCTCGGCGGAAGTCGGCGCGTTCATTGCTCTGTCGGCTTGAGTTCCGGCAATCTGACCGACAGGTTGGCGGGCCACTGAGCCTTGGGATCCAGCTTGACATAGGCCATGCCGGGGATGCCGGTCTTGACGATCTGGATATATTTGCGCAGCAAGTCTGGCGGGATTTGCGCCTTCAGACGAAACATCAGCTTCTGCCGCTCCGCCTCGGTCTCCACGGTCTTCGGGGTGAATTGCGCCACATTGGCGACGAAGGTGATCGACGCGGGGATGACGGCGTCCGGCAGAGCGTCCAGGACAATTCGCGCCTCGGCGCCCATGGTCGCCTTTCCGGCCTCGTCGGTCGGCAGATAGAAGGTCATGTAGACGTCACTCAGGTCCACGAGGTTGAGGACCCGCCCGCCAGCCGGCAACACCTCCCCCTGCTCGGCGACCTTGAACTGCACCCGGCCGTCCCGCGGGGTCGTCAGGCTGCTGTCGTTGATGTCGTCCTGGATGCGGTCGATCGTCGCTTGCGCCGCCACGACCGCCGCCTTGGAGTCGACGACCTGAGCCTTCGCCGCGCTGATCCCCGCCTCGGCGGCAGCCAAATTAGCCTGCCCTTCCGCGACCGCGGCAGCGGCTGCGTTTTTAGCGGCGTGGGCGTCGTCGAGCGACTGCTTGGTTTCAAAGTCCTTGGCCGCCATGGGCTCGACGCGGGCGACCCGCGCCGAGGCCGCATCCAGCAAGGCTTGACGCGCGGCGATCTGGGCCGTTGCGGCGATCCGCTGGGCTTCCCGCTGTCTCACAACCGCTTCCGCCGTGTCGACTCCGATGGTCGCGCGTTCGAGTTGAGCGTCGGCCTCGCGTCGCTGGGCGTCGAGCGTCTTGGTGTCCATGTGGGCGAGCGTCTGCCCCGCGCGGACGAAGTCTCCCTCGGCAACCAGAATATCCGCGATCCGCCCCGGGATCTTGGCGTCGACATCAATTTCAGTGGCTTCGATGCGGCCGTTGCCGGACGCAAGGCCCTCGGGCAGGCCGGGCGGCCTCAACTTCAGCCAAGCGTAATAGCCGGCGCCCGCGAGCGCGAGCGCGACGACGACCCAGATCAGCGGCTTTGCGAACCGCTTCATCGGCCCGTCAGGCTTCGGCGTGGGCTTGGCGGGCGGGCTCTCGTTGGCTTTTGCAACGCTTGAGGACGCGCTGTCGGCGCCTTCCCGGTGAACCGCAACTGGAACATTTGTCATATCGCAACGCCTTTTCGATCAATATTGGCCGGCGACCGCCAGTCCGTCATTGATGCGGGTCAAACAACCCCGCTACGTTCGAGCGCGGGACGCGGCGCGCGCGCCGACCGCCAAGGGCGAGAAGGCGCTGTCACTCACGCCCGGGCCGCCCTTCGAACTTATAGCGGTCCGTGACGCCGAACTCGCGCTTCAGATCCCCCAACAGCCGCATCAATTCCTCCTCCTCCTTCAAACTGGCGTGCTCTGCCTGTTTGACGTCAGTTGCGTGCTGAAAGGCGGAGGCGGCAAGCGAGAGGAATTTTGGTCCTCCGAAGAATTCGCGGCCGGCGACCGCTCGCGCTCGCTGACCGAGCTGGCCGACCGGCATTCTCCCCTGGAAGTACTCTTCGAGAAGATCGTCGATCCGCCGCGAAGTTTGGAGCCGGCAATTCCAATAGATGACAAAAGCGACAATCGCCCCAAGGACGACCAGGCCGCAAACGCTTGTCGTCACCCTATCCATGGACCGTTCGCCTCCAGACGCCGAGCGTCAAGCGGAGCTTGAATGCGTCAGCCACCGCGCGATCGTCGGCCACGTCTCTTTCAGCGTGCGCGAGCCCATGAAGAGACCGATGTGGCCGCCGGGGACCAGCTTCTTTTCGATCCGATCTTTCGGGGTTCCGACGAGGTTCTCCGCCTCGAAAACCTGCTCTTTGGTCGTGATGTCGTCGCTCTCGCCGGCGAGCAGATAGAGGGGACATGCGATCGACTTGAGGTTCAGGCGGCGGCCGAGCCCCACGAACTCGCCCTTGGCGAGGCGGTTCTCCTTGAAGAGCGCGCGGATCGCTTGCAGATACCAGCGCCCGGGCAGGTCGAGCGGATCTTCGTACCAGCTGTCGAACGCCTCAACCCTCTCTTTATACGCCGGATCGTCCATGTGCTCGTAGAGGTCGAACTGCTCGGCGACATAATGCTTCTCGGGATGCATGTTTTTCCATCCCAGCAGCATGAGCTGGCCCCGCATCAGTCCGTCCCCGAGCTTGACGAGATCCTCGTAAGCCGACATCGGGGTCTCGTGAGCCATGCGCTTGATCGGGCCGTCGCCGGCGTCGGTGTCGATCGGCGACCCGGCGAGAACGAGGGCATTCACCTTGTCGGGAAAACGCGCCGCGACCATCGCCGAGGACCAACCGCCCTGGCAAAGCCCGACGAGATTGACCCGGCCGCCGAGATCGTCGATGGCGACGATCAGTTCCTCGAGGTAGTTGTCGACGTCGAAGTCTTTCATGTCGTCGGTGGCCGACTTCCAATCTGTCAGCGCGACGTGGCCGACGCCGTTGGCGAGCAGCGTCTCAACGAGGCTCTGGCCCTTGTGATAGTCGGCGATCTCAGCCCGGTGGCCGGCGAAGGGCGCATTGACCAGAGTTGGAATCCCTCCAGGGCGCCCATAATCGCGCAAAGCCATGGTGCGCAGATCGAGGCGCACGACATTGGGCGTCGCCAGCTTCGGCTTGAGGTCTCCGTGGAGCTTGAGGTCTTCCTGGACGAATTCGAGGTTTTTGAGCGTGAGATCGGCCTTCGCCTTCTCCATTCCCGCCACCAGGGCGACAGGCCAGAAGAGGGGAAGGGGAAGGGGAAGGTTGCGCGGGGTAGGCGACGACGCGGTGGCAGCGGAAGTTTGGGGCATGACAGCCTCTCGCCGACGGTTCGATCGCGAGGTCAACGCGCCGGTCGACGGTTTCCTAGCCGGTGTCCGCCTGTCCTTCATTGACGCAGGTCAAACGCCGTCCGCCCAACTTCACATCTGCCCTCGCGTTTTGCTTTCCGCGGGCAAACTTCCGCGACGACGACGGCATCGGCGAAGCGCGTCAGGCGTCGGGCCCATCGAAGAGGCGGGTAGGATGCCCCGGCGAAACCCCGTGGGTTGGGGCGGATTGAACGCCGTCCACGCCAGCCGGAACGACCGGGCGGCGTCGCCGGTTGTTTTCACCGGCGTCGATTGACTTCGGCGTTTTTGTGACCCATCTCTAGCCGTCCGCTGAGCATGGGCTCTGACCGGACTTTTTGTGTGCGCCTTCACCCGGCGCCATCCGGGTAAACAACAGGAGAGTGGCCATTCGTCGTCCTATGAAAGCAATCGCGGCGCCGGAGAAGGGCGGGCCGCGCGTCAATCGCGATATCCGCGCAGTCCAGGTCCAACTTATCGACGCCGAGGGGCATAATCACGGCGTCGTCAATCTTGCAGACGCCCAGCGCCTCGCCGAAGAAGCTTCGCTCGATCTGGTGGAAATCGTTCCGAACGCCACCCCGCCGGTGTGCAAGATCCTCGATTTCGGCAAGTTCCGCTTTTCCGAGCAGAAGAAGTCGTCCGAGGCGCGCAAGCGCCAGAAGGTGGTCGAGATCAAGGAGATCAAGCTTCGCCCGGGCATCGACGACCACGACTACGAGGTCAAGATGCGTTCCGTGCGCCGCTTTTTCGACGAGGGCGACAAGGTGAAGGTGACTCTGCGCTTCCGCGGCCGCGAGATGGCGCACCAGGACATCGGTTTCCGGCTGCTGCAAAGGGTCAGGGCCGAGACGGCGCCGATCGCCAAGGTCGAGGCCGAGCCGCTGATGGAAGGCCGCCAGATGACCATGGTGCTTGCGCCGAAGTGATATTCTAAATGAGGAAAACCCCGTTTTGACGGCTGGGCTTTGAAGCTGTCGGCGCGGGGCCGGCGGAGAGGGTGGGGACTTTGACGACAGCGCCGACCTATGCAGAAGCCGCCGCCGCGAGCCGCAAGGCCGTCGGAACAGCGTCGGTCGGCGTGATCGCGGCGCTCAGCGCCTCGCACATGCTCAACGACGTCATGCAGTCGCTGGCGCCGGCGCTTTATCCGGTGTTCCGCAGCGAGTTCGGCTTGAGCTTCTTCCAGGTCGGCGTGATCACGCTCGTCTTCCAGATCACCGCGTCGCTGCTGCAGCCCCTCATCGGCTACGCGGCCGACCGGCGGCCGGTGAACGGGGTCCTGCCGGTCGGCATGGGCTTCACGCTGGTCGGTCTGGCCTTGCTCGCCTTCGCCCGATCGTACGAGCTCATTCTCGTCTCGGTCGCGGTGATCGGCATCGGCAGCGCCATCTTCCACCCCGAGGCGTCGCGGGTGGCGCGCGCCGCCTCCGGCGGGCGCTACGGCTTCGCCCAAAGCTTCTTCCAGGTCGGCGGAAATTTCGGCCAGTCGACCGGACCTTTGCTTGCGGCCTTCGTCGTCGTTCCGTTCGGCCAGCGCTCGATCCTCGCGTTCACGGTCCTGGCGCTGATCGCGGTCATCCTGCTCGTCGGCGTCAGCCGCTGGTACGGCGCGCACCGGATGCAGCGCCGGCATGTCGAGACGGTCGCGGGACCCACGCACGCCCGCCCGGTGGTCCTGAGGACGATCGCCGTGCTCGTCATCCTTCTCTTTTCCAAGGTCCTCTATCTAGCGAGCATCGGCAGCTACTACACGTTCTACCTGATCGCCACGTTCGGCGTGTCGGTGCAGTCGGCGCAGGTGATGCTGTTCGTCTTCCTCGCCTCGGTCGCCGCGGGCACCTTCCTCGGCGGGCCGCTCGCCGACCGCTTCGGGGCGAAGTTCGTCATCTGGGGCTCGATCCTGGGCGTGCTGCCGTTCACCCTCCTCCTGCCCCATCTCGGCCTCATCGGAACAGTGATCAATTCGATCGCGATCGGCCTCGTCATCTCCTCCGCCTTCTCGGCCATCGTCGTCTATGCCCAGGAACTGACCCCGGGCAACGTCGGCGCGGTGGCGGGGCTCTTCTTTGGCCTGTCGTTCGGCCTGGGGGGCATCGGCGCGGCGTTGCTGGGCATGCTCGCCGACCACACCAGCCTGAATTTCGTCTATCAGGTCTGCGCCTTCCTGCCGGCGGTCGGGCTTCTCGGCGCGCTTCTGCCGCACCCGCGGCCGGCCTCGACCGCGGCGACGGCGCGAGCGTAGAAAAGGTCTCACCCTCGCCCAGACCCTCTCCCGCATAGCCGTCGTAAGAGGGGATCGGCCCGTCCACGGGCGTGGATCCGTTCGGGGCTAGGCGGAAGCGGCGTAGGGGCGAAAGATTGATTTCTCGCTGCCGCAATCCGGACAGCGCCATTCAACCGGGATCGCGGCAAAAGACGTGCCCGGCGGCACGCCCTGTTCGGAGGCGCCGAGCCTTTCGTCGAAAATGAAATAGCAGCCCCGGCAGATGAAGCGCCGCTTCGAGCTGGGAACCATGACGGCGACCGGCGCGGCGGCGTTCGGCTCTTCGGCGAGGTGCCGCAGGCTGAGCTCGCTGCCCACGCCGATCGTCCCGTTCTGCCGGGCGAGCAAATAGATGCCGAGATTCTTGTGACCAAAGGCCGCCCGCAGCGAGCCCGGGACGTCAAGGTCGCGGCGGCCGGTCGCCGGATTGACGTTCGTCGCGCCGCAGCGCCCATTCTTGCGATCGACCGCAAAGAGGGTTCCCCCAATCCCGATGTCGTGCCCGACCCAGTCGAATTCCTCCCAGGGCGCGGCGCCGTCGATATAGATGTTGGCGCGAAAGCGCAGCGGGTCGATCGCCACGCGCCACCGCTCCTCGAGCTCCCTCACCGTCGCGAGATTGATGAGCGAAACCACGTTGTCGGGCTTGTCCATGAAGTGCCCGCCGCGCGAGCGGACGATGGCGGGCGGCGCGGTGAAATTCGGCAAAAGGGTCCAGAAGAAGGCCTCGAGCGCTTTCCTGTCCTCCTCGTCGTCAAGTCGGCCGCCGGCGACCTCGTGGCCGCCTCGCTTCACCGAGAGGCGCAGCGTCTCCAGGTCGACCCGGGTCGCGACCTGGGCGAGACCCTCGTCGAGCATCAGCATCGCGAACAACCCCTTTTTCGCCCATTGGGGATCGTCCCGGTCGATCGGCGCGCTCGGCCGAGCCAGCGCGAATTCGCGGTCATGCGGCAGCGGCCGGCAGGCCTCGACATCGACTTGATCGAGGGGCTCAGGGCTCAGTCCCTTGACTGGATATCGGTAGATGCTGGTCACCCGCGCCATCGTCTTGGCCGCTCCCTTCCTTCGCGCTTGCATGAGAGATGCGCGGGCGCGGGAGCGATCCGGTAGAGCCGCTCGATGGCGGAAACGGGAGTCCAGATGCGCGGGCGTCCGGCCACGCAGCCGGGGGACGCTCATTGGCGCGCCGGGCACGCGGACCAGGAACTGGGTGACGTCGGTCGAAGGGTCGTCGATCGTGTCGTCGATGATCTCGCTCAGACGGTCGACGCCCTGTTCGATCTGCTTGGGCAAAAGCGCGCCGAAGCCGAGGACCAGCGCCCGGCGCTCCAACAGCGATGGCGTGAGCGCCGTCGCGCCCCCCGAGGCGAGCGAATAGACGCCGATCCGGCGCCGCCGCGCCTGCGCCTCGACCGACCCCGCGTCGGAAACGCCCGGCGGCAGCCGCCACAAGAGATGCAGCCCGCTGCCCTCGCCGCTGACGCCGATCTCGCCGAAGTTGCGCCGAAGCGCTGCAAGGAGGCAGTCGCGGTTCTCCTTGTAATGGGCCCGGACGCGGGCGACGTGGGCGGCGTAGCTGGGGCCCTGCATCATCGCGGCGAGAGCGGACTGTTCGAGCCAGGCCGCGCCCCCATCGAACATCTCTTTGGCGGCGACCATCGTGTCGACCAGGCGCGGCGGAGCCAGGAGGAAGCCGAGCCTCAAGCCGGCGCCCAGTGTGCGCGAAAAGGTCCCCAGGTAGAGCGTGCAGTCCGGCGCGTCCGCGGCGATGGCTCTGAGCGGCGATCCTTCGTAGCGGAACTCGCCGTCGGAATCGTCCTCGAGCACATAGCACCCGCATCGCCTCGCCCACGACGCGATGGCGTCTCGCCGTTCGGCCGAGAGAACATGTCCGGTCGGGAACTGGTGCGACGGCGTGACGTAGAGGAGCGAGGTCGGGCGCTGCGGCAAATCGTCGGGCATAAGCCCTTCCTCGTCGACGCCGACGCCGACCACCTCCGATCCCGTGGCGGCGAAGGCAAGCGCGGCCGCGCTCGCGCCGGGATCCTCGATCGCCACCGTCGTGCCGCGGTGGAGGAAGAGACGCGCCGCGAGCGCGACCCCTTCCTGAACGCCGGAGGTAATGATGACGCGGCTCGGATCGGCGACAATACCGCGGGCAGCGGCGAGATGGGCGGCGACTGCCGCCCTCAGCGCCGGCAGCCCGGCCGGATCGCCCTCCTCGGCAAGGCCGGAGGCGCCTCCGTGCGAGAGTTGCGCCAGCAGCAGCCTCCGCCACAGTTTGAGCGGAAACAGCGCCGGATGGGCGCGGCCGGGAGCAAAATCATAGGCGAGCCGCGCTCGCCCGGCGGCTGCTCGCGGCACGGCGCGGATGAGGGTCGCCGGCGTCGGCATCGACCAGAGCGGCTGGCGGCCCGGCGCGCCGGACGGCAAAGAGGCTCTCGGCGCGTCGCCGGCGTCGCCCGCCACGAACATGCCCGACGCCGGCCTCGACTCGGCCAGCCCCTCGATCGCCAGGGTTTCGTACGCGCGGATCACGGTGTTGCGCGCGACTTCCAGTTGCTCGGCAAGGCGCCGGCTCGACGGCAGCTTGGCGCCCCGCGGCAAACGGCCGTCGCCGATCGCCTGGCGCAATTGATCGACGATCTGGTTCGTCAGGCTGTCGCGGCCGGAACGATCCAAGAGCAGAGGCAATTGCATGGCGGAACCGAGGCTTGGGACCCGCCCAGTCTAAGCGGGACCGCGCCGCGCGCAACGCTGGAACCATGGTGGCGCCAAGATTCGGTTGCCAGCTGGACCCATCGCGCCGCGGGTTCGGGCAGCCCAGATGCGGAAATCGGCAGGGCGCCGCGGCGCCGGCGCCTCGCTGTCCATCTCAGCGGCAAAGTGACGACGAAGCGGTCGCCTCTTGCTTTGCGCGCTTGGACTCATCGTTTCGGCTCGGCTTGGTTCTCCACCGATGGGCCCGCCGCATGCAAACCTCGCCGAAGCCTCCGGCATCCGCGACCGCGGACTCTGGCCGGACGTGGATTTGGAGAGGTAAAGACAATGGGAACCACGCGCAGGTCCTGGCTGAAAGGCGCTCTCGCCGCAGCCATGGTCGTGGCGACGAGCGGCTACGCCGTTGCTGCGGACGATACGATTAAGGTCGGCATCCTGCATTCGCTGTCGGGGACGATGGCGATCAGCGAGACGATCCTGAAGGATGTAATGCTGATGCAAATCGCCGAGCTGAACGCCAAGGGCGGCCTGCTGGGCAAAAAGGTGGAGCCTGTGGTGGTCGATCCGGCCTCGAACTGGCCGCTGTTCGCCGAGAAGGCGCGCGAGCTGCTCAGCAAGGACAAGGTCGCCGCGGTCTTCGGCTGCTGGACCTCGGTCTCGCGCAAATCGGTGCTGCCGGTGTTCGAAGAGCTCAACGGACTCCTCTTTTATCCGCTCGAATACGAGGGCGAGGAAGATTCTTACAACGTGTTCTACGGCAGCTCCGTCCCGGACAATAAGGCGATCCCCGCCGTCGAATATCTCATGAGCCCGGACGGGGGCGACGTGAAGCGGTTCGTGCTCGAAGGCACCGATTACGTCTATCCGCGGACCAGCAACAAGATCATTCGCGCCTTCCTCAAATCCAAGGGCGTCGCCGACGAGGACATCCTCGAGAACTACACGCCCTTCGGCTTCTCGGACTGGCAGACGGAAGTGACGAAGATCAAGGCGTTCGGCTCGTCCGGCAAGAAGACGGCGGTGATCTCGACCATCAATGGCGACGCCAACATCCCCTTCTACAAGGAGCTCGGCAATCAGGGGGTGAAGGCGACCGACATCCCGGTCATCGCGTTCTCGGTCGGCGAGGAGGAACTTGCCGGCATCGACACCAAGCCGCTTATCGGTCACCTGGCGGCCTGGAGCTACTTCCAGTCCGTCGACACGCCCGAGAACAAGGCCTTCATCGCCAAATGGCGCGAATACTCGAAGAAGCCTGACAATGTCACCAATGATCCGATGGAATCGGCCTATATCCTGTTCCACATGTGGGCACAGGCGGTCGAGCAAGCGGGCACGACCGACGTCGACGCGGTGCGTGAGGCGATGATCGGCCAGAAGTTCAAGTCGCCTTCGGGCTTCGAGGTGACGATGCTGCCGAACCACCATATGGCGAAGCCAGTCATGATCGGCGAAATCCAGGGCAACGGACAGTTCAGCATCGTCTACCAGAGCGCCGCGCTTCAGCCGAAGCCGTGGAGCCCCTATGTGGAGGCCAACAAGGGCAAGACCGCCGACTGGTCGTGGCCCTGGGTGTGCGGCGGCTGCACCGCGCCGAAATATTCGACGTTCTGACGCCTGTGCGAGGGCGCGCGGCAATTCTCGCGGCGCGGCGTCGCTGAGCGGACAAATGGCGTCGGCGACGCCCTGGCGCGAAAGTCAGCGGCGCCGTCGATGCGACGAATCGAGAAGTCCATTCCACGCTCCCTGAGCGTTCGGCATCGGCGGCTACGACCGCTCAACGTGTCGAGCCGCCGTCGCCGCTGGCGCAAGCCTCAGAGCCATAGCGCAACGGCGTCACATTTTCGCCGCGAAGGAATGGAATGAGAATGAACGTTCATTCTCAAAGACAGTCATGTTGGTAGCTCCTTCTTCCAGTCACGGCCGGGCGTCCGATGGCGAGCGGCGCGGGCGCATCCTCGATGCGGCGGAGCGCGCCTTCGCCGAGCACGGGTTCCACGCCGCCACCATGCAGCATGTGGCGGAAGCCGCCGGCATGAGCGCCGGTAATCTCTACCGCACCTTCCCGTCCAAGGAAGCGATCGTCGAGGGTCTCTGCCAGCGCGACCAGCAGGAACGGGTCGAGAACTTCGGCCGGCTCGCCGAAGTCGAGGACATCTTCGCCGCCGTCGACGCCAGTCTTCGCGAGCATATCGGCTTCCGGTCGCGGCCAAAGGTGAGCCTGATCGTCGAAATCTGGGCGGAGGCGGCGCGCAACCCGGCGATCGCCGCCATCACCCGTGCCATCGACGCCGACGTCCTCGGCAAGCTCGAGCGCCTCGTCGCGCTTGCCAAGCAGCGCGGCGAAGCGACGCCGACGGTCGACGGGGGCGCCGTCGCGCTGTTCTTCTTCACTTACGTGGGCGGCCTGATGAAACGCCTGGCGCTCGAACCGGAGCTCGACGCGGAGGTAGAGGCCGCCCGGGCGTCCAAATTGTTCAAGGCCTTGTGCCAAGGGGCTTTCAGCCAGGTCGGCGGAGAAACGTCGCCATGAGCCGTATCGTTGGCGTCCTCGCTGCGCTGATCGTCCTTGTCGCCGCCGGATGGGGCTTTGCCGCGCTTCAGCCCTGCGCGCCGCCGACCGTGAAGGCGCGCGCGCTCGGCTTGCCGGTCGGCGCGCCCGACTGCGCGGCTCGCGCTCTGGCGGCCGAGGCTCCGGCCGCGCCGCCGCCGCCGGCGGTCAGCGTCACGCCCGCCACGCGGCGCGAGTTCGTCGAGCGCCTGTTCGTCTCCGGCACGCTCGTTCCGCGCGAGGAGGCCGAGGTCGCCGCGCGCATCGACGGCCTCTCGATCGTCGAACTGGACGCCGAGGACGGCGACCATGTCGCCGCCGGCCAGGTGCTCGCCCGTCTCGACCGCTCCCAGCTCGACGCGCTCCTCGCCGAGAACGACGCCGCCGCCAGGCGCGCCGACGCCGCCATCGCCCAGGCGCGCAGCGTCATTGCGCAGTCGCAGGCGCAGGTCCAATGGACGACGAGCGACTACGACCGGGCGCAGAAACTCGCCGCCGGGGTGATGTCGGCCTCGACCATCGAACAGCGCCAGACGGCGCTGAAGACGGCGCAGGCTCAGTTCGCCGCCGCCAACGACGCGCTGAGCGTCGCCGAGGCCGAGCGCAAGAGCCGCGACGCCGAGCGGCAGGAGCTGCTTGTGCGCATCTCGCGGACAGACGTGAAAGC
Source organism: uncultured Alphaproteobacteria bacterium (assembly GCA_963772555.1). Taxonomy (GTDB): domain Bacteria; phylum Pseudomonadota; class Alphaproteobacteria; order Rhizobiales; family Beijerinckiaceae; genus Roseiarcus. The sequence goes on from CAVYXQ010000018.1 coordinate 86,952, forward strand.
GCCCGTGTCCGGGCTCATCAGCCGCCGGTCCGCCAGGCTCGGCGCGACCGCGTCGAGCGCCGGCGAGCCGCTCTTCCGCATCATCGTCGACGGCGCGGTCGATCTCGAGGCGGACGCTCCGGAACAGTCCCTCGCCCGCTTCGCCGTCGGCATGCCGGCGGCCCTGCATCTGCCGGGCGTCGCCGACCCAGTCTCGGGCCGGGTGCGACTGATCTCGCAGGAAGTCGACAAGGCGAGCCGCACCGGCAAGGTGCGCATTGCGCTCGATGACGTCGCCCACGCGCATATCGGCGCCTTCGCCTCCGGCGAGGTCGAGCTCGCCCGCCGGGAGGGCATCGGCGCGCCGGCCTCCTCGTTGCTGCGCGACGGCGATACGGCGCGTCTCTTTGTCGTGCGTGACGACCGGGTCGAGGAACGGAGGGTCTCGCCCGGCATCGTCGAGGGCGATGCGGTGGAGATCAAGAACGGGCTCGCCGAGGGCGAGAGCATCGTCGCGCGCGCCGCGGCCTTCCTCCGGCCCGGCGACCGCGTGCGCCCGATGGCCGAAACCACCGCTTTCGGCGGATAGGGATTCGACCCCGTGCGCCTGAACGTCTCAGCCTGGTCGATCCGCCGGCCGATCCCCGCGGCGGTGGCCTTCGCCGTCCTCGCCATTCTCGGCGTCGTCAGCTTCCGGACGATGTCGGTCACCCGCTTTCCCAATATCGACATTCCGATCGTGCAGGTGCTGATCACCCAGTCGGGCGCGGCGCCGGGGGAACTCGAATCGCAGGTGACGAAAAAGGTCGAAGACGCAGTCGCCAGCATCAACGGCGTCTGGCACATCGCCTCCACCGTCACCGACGGCTCGTCCTCGACAATCATCCAGTTCAACGTCGGCTCGGTCGACATCGACCGGGCGCTGAACGATGTGAAGGATCAGATCGCCAAGATCCGCACCGACCTGCCGCGCACCATCGACGAGCCGGTCGTCAGCCGCATCGATATCGAGGGCCTGCCGATCGTCACCTACGCGGCCGCCTCTCCGGGAATGTCAATCGAGAAGCTGTCGTGGTTCATCGACGACACGGTGGCGCGCGATCTGCAAAGCATCCATGGCGTCGGCGAGGTCAAACGCTTCGGCGGCGTCGACCGCGAGATTCGCGTCTCTCTCGATCCGCAAAAGCTGCTCGCCCTCGGCGTCACCGCGGCCGCGGTCAACGCCCAGGTTCGCGCCGACAATGTCGACGTCGGCGGCGGACGCGGAGAAGTCGCCGGCCAGGAGCAGGCGATCCGCACTCTGGCGGGCGCGCGGAGCGTCGCCGATCTCGCGGCGCTGCCGATCGCCCTGCCGGGCGGCCGGAAAGTGCGGCTGGACGAACTCGGGACCGTGGTCGACGGCGCGGCCGAGCCGCGCACCTTCACCCGCCTCTTCGATCAGCCGATCGTCGCCTTCGGCGTCACCCGCGCCAAGGGCGCGAGCGACGTCACGGTCGATCAGCTGATCGAGAAGCGGCTGGCGACGATCGAGGCCGCGCATCCGGAAGTGAAATTCACCAAGGTCGACACGCAGGTCGACAACGAGATCGGCAACTATCATTCCACGATGGAGACGCTGATCGAGGGCGCGCTGCTCGCCGTCCTCGTCGTTTTCATCTTCCTGCGCGACTTGCGCGCCACCATCGTGACCGCGATCGCGCTGCCGCTGTCGATCATTCCGACCTTCTGGGCGATGGACGCGATCGGTTTCTCGCTCAATCTCGTCAGTCTCTTGGCGATCACGCTGGTCACCGGCATTCTGGTCGACGACGCGATCGTCGAGATCGAAAACATCGTCCGCCACATGCGGATGGGAAAGTCGGCCTGGCGCGCTTCGCTCGAGGCGGCCGACGAGATCGGCCTCGCCGTCATCGCCATTTCGCTGTCGATCGCGGCGATCTTCGCGCCGGTCAGCTTCATGGGCGGCATCGCCGGGCAATATTTCCGCCAGTTCGGCCTGACCGTCGCTATCGCCGTCATCTTCTCGCTGCTCGTCGCCCGTTTCGTCACGCCGGTCATCGCCGCCTATTTCCTGCGCGCGCCTCGCGGCGCCGATCACGGCGAGGGCGCCGTCATGCGCGCCTACACGCGGCTCGTCGCCGTCTCGGTGCGGCGCCGTTGGGCGACGCTCTTTCTGGGTGCACTGATCTTCGCCGTTTCCCTCTGGTCGACCCAGCTCCTGCCGACCGGCTTCCTGCCGGCCGACGACGTCGGGCGGGCGCTGCTTGCGGTCGAGCTGCCGCCCGGTTCCCGGCTCGAGGACACCGACCGGGTGACGCGGACGATCTCGGAGGAGCTGCGCAAGATGCCGGAGGTGCGCTCGGCGCTGATTTTCGGCGGTCAGATTCTCGGCGGCGCCGGCGCCGCGGAGCCGCGCAAGGCGACGTTCGTCATCAACTTCGTACACAAGTCGGAGCGTCAGGCGACGCAGAAGCAGCTTCAGCAGCAGATCGGCGCGCTTCTCTCCAATGAGCCCGACATCCGCTACTGGTTCCTCAAGGACAACGGTCAGCGCGACCTCCAGCTGATCATCGCCGGGCCCGACATCGACGTCATCAACAACACGGCCAACCAGATCGCCAGCGAGATGCGCTCGATCCCGATCCTCGAGAACCCGATGTCGACGGCCGAGCTCGAGCGGCCCGAGCTCAGGATCGAGCCCAAGCGGCAGGTTGCTGCGGATCTCGGCGTCTCCACCGAGGCCCTCGCCGAAACGATCCGCGTCGCCACCCTCGGCGACATCGACGCCAACCTCGCCAAGTTCAACGCCGGCGACCGGCTGGTGCCGATCCGCGTCCAGCTCGATGAGGCGGCGCGCTCGCGCATGGGTCTTCTTCAGGATCTCATGGTTCCGACGGCCGGGGGCGCGACGACGCCGCTCTCGGTCGTCGCCGATTTCTCGATCAGCCATGGCCCGAGCGCGATCAACCGCTACGACCGGTCGCGGCGCGTCACGATCGAAGCCGATCTCGCCGGCGATGCGCCGCTCGGCGATGCGGTCGCCGCTATCCATGCGCTGCCGACGGCGAAGAACCTGCCGCCCGGGGCGGAGATCCGCGAGGTCGGCGATGTCGAGGTCATGAGCGAGGTGTTCGCCTCCTTCGCCGCCGCGATGGGCGCGGGCCTCATGATGGTCTACGGCCTGCTCGTTCTGCTGTTCGGCAGCTTCCTGCAGCCGATCACCATCCTGATCTCGCTGCCGCTGTCGATCGGCGGCTCGATCGTCGCCCTGCTCCTCACCCACAAGGCGCTGTCGATGCCGGTGGTGATCGGCATCCTGATGCTCATGGGCATCGTCACCAAGAACGCCATCATGCTGGTCGACTTCGCCATCGAGGAGATCGGCCGCGGCACGCCGCGGGCCGAAGCTCTGGTCGAAGCGGGGCGCAAGCGGGCGAGGCCGATCGTGATGACGACGATCGCCATGGCCGCCGGCATGTTCCCTTCGGCCCTCGGCATGGGCGACGGCGGGGGCTTCCGCTCGCCGATGGCGATCGCCGTCATCGGCGGCCTCATCATGTCGACGCTGCTGTCGCTCGTCTTCGTGCCGGCGGCCTTCACGGTGATGGACGACCTCGGCCGCATCTCGTGGCGTCTGTTCAGCCGCCTCGTCGGCCCGAGCGACGAGCATCATGCGCCGGAACGGCCGAAGCCGGCGGCGGGCGCGAAGACGCGGCCGGCGAGGACCGTAACGGCGCCGGCCGAGTAGACGGCCTCCTCAGCCCGCCTGCCGAATCCAGCGAGAGACCGCGCCGATCTCGCTCGGGCGAAGCTCGTGCCCGCCGTCGTGCCATTCGAGTTCGACCGCCGCGCCCTGACGGGCGAAATAGTCGCGTAACGCAAGGGTGAGGGACGGCGGGCAGATCGGGTCGCGCCGGCCGGCGGTGATCAGCACGCGCGCCCGGGCGAGAGCGGGGTTGTCGTCCGGCGTCCAGGGGATCAGCGGGTGCATGAGGACGAGTTCGTCGAAGAGACCCGCGTCCTCGAACGCGACCGCCGCGAGAATGTTCGCCCCGTTGGAATAGCCGATCCCGATCGCTCGCCCGGGCGCGAGGCGCTCCTTGTGCGCGCGGACGAAATCGGCCATGGCGCGGCGGCGCAGGGCGAGATCCTCGAAGTCGTAGACCCCCTCGCCCTTGCGGTGGAAGAACCGCAGCGCGCCGTGCTCGATGACATCGCCCCGTGGCGACACGATCGCCGCCTCCGGCCAAAGGTCGCGCGCAAGGGGCGCGATTTGCGTTTCGTCGCCGCCGGTCCCGTGGAGGGCGAAGACGAGCGGCGCCCCGGGATGCGCCGGGGGCGCTTCCCAATAAAAATAGCGGTCGGTCCCCACGTCCGCTCCCATCAGTCGGCGATCGGCTCGAGGAACGTCTCCAGCTTCTCGCGCAGGTGCGCGTGCTGCTTCGGCAGCTTCAGCGCTTCGCCCAGATGCGCCGTGTCCTCGTCGCGGTTGAAGCCGGGCTCGTTCGTCGCGACCTCGAACAGGACGCCGCCGGGCGTGCGGAAATAGATCGACCAGAAGTAATCCCGGTCGATGACCGGCGTAACATGATAGCCGGTGTCGGTCAGAGCCTTGCGCGCCTCGAGTTGCGCCGCTCGGTCCGGCACGGCGAAGGCGATGTGATGGACGGAGCCCGCGCCCTGCCGCGCCGGGTCGATCCCCGGCAGCGTCTCGAGGTCGATGAAGTCGGCGCTGTTGCCGCCTGGAATGACGAAGCGTCGGACGCCGCCGGCCTTGTCGGCCTCCTCATAGCCCATGAACCGGATGAGTTCGGCCGTCGCCCCATCGTCGCGCAGCCTCAGCGAGGCCGAATGAAAGCCGCGGATGGCATGCGCGTCGTCGATGCCGCCCTTCGTCCAGGCCGGGCGCGCGTCAGTCTTGCTTTCGACCAGGGCGAAGCCGTCGCCATCCGGGCCGGCGAAATGCAAGCGCTTCTCGCCGAACGCCTCCTCGGCCTTGACGCCGTCGACGCCAAGCTGCTCGAACCGCTCGATCCAGAAGGGAATGGCCCCCTCCGGCACGGAGAAGACGGTTTCGCCGACCTCGCCCGTCCCCGGCCGGCCGCGCGCGATGTCGGGGAAGGGGAAGTAGGTCATCACCGTACCCGGCATGCCGACCTCGTCGCCGTAATAGAGATGGTAGACGTCGGGCGCGTCGAAATTGACCGTCTTCTTCACCCGGCGCAGGCCGAGCGTCCGGGTGAAGAACGCATTGTTGGCGCCGGCGCTTGCCGCCAGCGAGGTGACGTGGTGCAGTCCCCGGATCTGCTGCAGCTTGGTCATGGATTTATCATCCCACGGGCTTTGGGTTGGCTCGGCCATAGGTAAGCGCGCGTCAGGCGCAGAGTAGCCCTCGGCGGCGCGATTGTTTATTGCAAGTCTCCATGAGCTCGTCCGCCCTTTTCATCCTCGGAACCCGGGGCTCGCCGCTGGCGCTGGCGCAGGCGGACGAGACGCGCCGGGGTCTGGCCGAGGCGCACGGCTGGGAGATCGAGCGGATCGCGCTCCAGATCATCCGAACGAGCGGCGACCTCATCCAGGACCGCCCGCTCGCCGAGGCCGGCGGCAAGGGCCTGTTCACCAAGGAGATCGACAGCGCGCTCATCGCCGGCGAGATCGACGCCGCCGTCCACTCGGCCAAGGACCTGCCGGCCTTCCTCCCCGAGGGCGTCGCGCTCGCGGGCTTCCTGCCGCGCGAGGATGTGCGCGACGCGCTGATCTCCGCCTTCGCCGACCGGGTCGAGGACCTGCCGGCGGGCGCGAGCTTCGGCGCCGCCTCGCTTCGCCGTCAGGCGCAGGCGCTGCGGCTCCGCCCCGATCTCAGGCCCGAGCTGCTGCGCGGCAATGTCGAGACGCGGCTCAGGAAGGCCGAGTCGGGCGCGATCGGCGGGACGCTCCTGGCGATGGCCGGCCTGAAGCGGCTGGGCCTCGCCGCTCGCGCCCGCGCGGCCCTCTCTCTCGAGGCCTTCCTGCCAGCGCCCGGTCAAGGCGCGATCGCGCTGACCGCCCGCGTCGGGGACGCCCGCGCTTTCGCGGCGCTGGAGGCGATCGCCGACGCGACCGCCTTCGCCGAGCTGACCGCCGAGCGGGCCTTTCTCGCCGAGCTCGAAGGCTCCTGCCGCACGCCGATCGCCGCGCTCGCCCGCGCGGAAGGCGGCCGGCTGACGTTCCGGGGCGAGGTGCTGAGGACAGACGGCTCGGAAAGCTTTACCGTCGCGGCCGAGGGCCCATCCGGCGACGCCGATCGCCTCGGCCGCGAGGCCGGGCGCGATCTCGCCCGGCGCCTGCCGGCGGGCGTCCTGGCGAGCGCGTGATCGAAGGAGGGGAGAAGCGCCATGAATGTCGAGGCCCGACAAGCCGCCGCGGTTCCGTCGCTCGAAGGACGGTCGTCACAGCCGACTCGCGAGCCGGCGTGCCAGGCCGATTTAGGGATTTTTGCCTTTGCTTAGAGCTGCGCCCGCGAGCATTGGGGTAAGGTAGGACCCGCGGGCGGGGTGTCCTCTTTTTGCCCGATCGCGGCGCCAGAGAGGATGGGGGCGCGATTTATGCTGACGTCTACTGCAAGCGAAAGAAAGGAACCTGGGACAATCGGCCGCGTTGCCGAAAGGGGCGAAGGCTGGACAAGCGGGCGGGCGGCGGGGTAGCAAAAGCAGGGTCTGACACTAGCGTCTCGGCAGGAGCCGGAAAAGAGCAGGCATGGACTACGAGCGGCGCTTCGAGGATGCGATTGACCGCCTGAAGGCGGAAGGGCGATACCGCATTTTCGCCAATCTCGAGCGCGACGCCGCCCGCTTCCCGATGGCGATGTGGCGCCCGGCGGGCGAGGAGGACCGGCCACGCGAGGTCACCGTCTGGTGCTCGAACGACTATCTCGGCATGGGCGGCCACCCAGACGTGATCGAGGCCTCGGTCCAGGCGGCGCGGGCGCATGGCGCGGGCGCCGGGGGCACGCGCAACATTTCCGGCACGCATCATCCGATCGTGCAGCTCGAGGCCGAGCTCGCCGACCTGCATGGCAAGGCGGCGGCGCTCGCCTTCACCTCGGGCTGGGTTTCGAACCTCGCGGCGATCTCGACCATAGCGAGCCTGCTGCCGGACTGCCTTATCCTCTCGGACGCGCTGAACCACAATTCGATGATCGAGGGCGTGCGCCGCTCGGGCTGCGAGAAGAAGGTCTGGCGCCACAACGACGTCGCCCATCTCGCGGAGCTGCTCGCCGCCGAGCCGCGCGAGCGCTGCAAGCTCGTCGTGTTCGAGAGCCTCTATTCGATGGACGGCGACATCGCGCCGATCGCCGAAATCGTGGCGGTCGCCGAGCGCTATAACGCCATGACCTATATCGACGAGGTCCATGCGGTCGGCCTCTATGGGCCGCGCGGCGGGGGCCTTTCCGAACGCGAGGGGCTCGCGGAGCGCATCGACGTCATCGAAGGCACGCTCGCCAAGGGGTTCGGCTCGCTTGGCGGCTATATCGCGGCGAGCGCCGCGGTGGTCGACGCCGTCAGGAGTTACGCGCCCTCGTTCATCTTCACCTCGACATTGCCGCCGAGCGTCGCGGCGAGCGCCGCCGCCGCCGTGCGGCGCCTCAAGCGCTCGACCGCCGAGCGGGAGCGCCATCAGCATATGGCGCGGCTCGTAAAGCATGCCTTGCGCGCCGCCGGCCTGCCGGTGATGGACAATCCTTCGCATATCGTGCCCCTCCTGGTCGGCGACGCCGAGAAATGCCGCGCGGCGAGCGAGCTCCTGCTCGACCGGCACTCGATCTACATCCAGCCGATCAATTATCCGACGGTCGCCAAGGGGACCGAGCGGCTGCGCATCACCCCGACGCCGGCGCACAACGAGGCGCAGGTCGCAGATCTGGTCGAATCGCTGGTCGACGTGTGGGAGACGCTTGGGCTCCGCTTCGAAGCGGCGAAGGTGATCCCGCTGAGACCCGCGGCCAGAGAGCCGGCGCAGTGCGTCTATCCGGAGATGAAGCGCGCCGCGGAATAACGCCGCGGCTTGCCTCGGCGCTGGCGTTCGCGCTAGGCGTCCCCCATGCGACGTACCCTCACCCCGTCCCTTACCCGCTCGCGGGAGAGGGTGCGCTGCCCTTCTCCTCCCCGGGCCCGACCCGGGGATTGCGGCAGAAAGCCGATGCGCGAGGCGCCGCCGGATGACGGCCTGGGGACGCGCGCTTGACAGCGGCGTCGCCCAAGCCCTTCCTTGCCGCGCTCGCCGGCGAGCGGCAGCCGCGGCCGCCGATCTGGCTCATGCGCCAGGCCGGCCGCTACCTCCCTGAATATCGAGAGATCCGCGCCCGTGCGCCGACCTTTCTCGACTTCTGCTATGCGCCCGCCCTGGCCCTCGAGGCGACGCTGCAGCCGGTCCGCCGCTTCGGCTTCGACGCGGCGATCCTGTTCTCGGATATCCTGGTCGTCCCCGACGCGCTGGGCCAGAAGGTCGCGTTCGAGGGCGGCGACGGCCCGCGGCTCGATCCGATCGCCGACGAAGGCGGCCTTGCCGGGCTTCGCGAGGAGCCGGACTGGACGAGGCTTGCGCCAGTGTTCGAAACGCTGGACCGGCTCAAGACCGTCTTGCCCGGCGACGTAGCGCTGATCGGCTTCTGCGGCGCGCCATGGACCGTTGCGAGCTATATGATCGCGGGGCGGGGGACGCCCGATCAGGCGCCCGCGCGGCTCTTCGCCTATCGCCAGCCGAAGCTGTTTTCCGCGCTGATCGACCGCATCGTCGAGGCTTCGGCCGAATATCTCACGCGCCAGTTGGCGGCGGGCGCGGAAGCGGTGCAGATCTTCGATTCGTGGGCCGGCGTCCTACCGCCGGCCGAATTCGAACGCTGGTGCGTTCAACCGGTCGCTGCGCTGATCGCCAAGGTCCGCGCGAAAGCGCCGCATGCGCCGATCATCGCCTTTCCGCGCGGCGCGGCGACGCAACTCGGCAAATTCGCCGACATGCCGGGCCTCGAGGCGGTCGGGCTCGATACGGCGGTCGAACCCGGCGTCGCCGTCGCAGCTTTGCCGGGGCGGCTCGCCCTGCAAGGCAATCTCGACCCGCTGGCGCTGGTCACGGGAGGCGCAGGGCTCGACGAGGGGATCGATCGCGTCCTGGAAGGCTTTGCCTCCCGCGCGCACATCTTCAATCTCGGGCACGGCATTTTGCCCGAGACGCCGGTCGAGCACGTCGAGCGCCTCGTCGCGCGGGTGCGCGGGCGATGACGGCCGGCCATGATGCGGGCCTTGAACGAGCGCGCGCTTGGTTCGAGACGCTGCAGACGAAGATCGTCGCCGCGATGGAGGCGCTCGAGCGCGAGTTCGCCGGCGTCGACGCCGCGCGCGAGCCCGGCCGTTTCGCGATAGAGCCGTGGATGCGCACGGACGTGAGCGGCGCGCCGGGCGGGGGAGGGCGCATGGCGATGCTGCGCGGCCGCCTGTTCGAAAAAATGGGCGCGCATTGCTCGACCGTCTACGGCGCCTTCCCCGAGGAGTTCGCCGGTCAGATTCCGGGCGCTTCGGACGATCCGCGCTTCTGGGCGGCGGGCGTTTCCGTCATCGCCCATCCGTGGAGCCCGCACGTCCCGACCGTGCATATGAACACGCGCCTCGTGCGCACAACGAAAACCTGGTTCGGCGGCGGCGCGGATCTCACGCCAATGCTCGACAACCGCCGGGCGCCGGGTGATCCGGATGCGATCGCCTTCCACGCGGCCATGGGCGCGGCCTGCGAGCGCCATCCGAAGGTCGCGGACGCCGAGCGCTACAGGAAATGGTGCGACGAATATTTCTTCTTGAAGCACCGCAACGAGCCGCGCGGGATCGGCGGCATCTTCTTCGACGGGCTCAACAGCGCGGGCGACGGAGAAAATTCCGCCTTCGACGACGACTTCGCCTTCGTGCGCGACGTCGGCGAGAGTTTTATTGCCGTCTATTCGGAGATCGTGCGGCGGAACGCACTCAAAACCTGGAGCGACCCCGAGCGCCTGGAACAATTGATCCGTCGCGGCCGTTACGTCGAGTTCAACCTGCTTTACGACCGTGGCACGATCTTCGGGCTGAAGACGGGGGGCAACGTGGCGTCGATCCTCTCTTCCATGCCGCCCGAGGCGCGCTGGCCGTGAGCGCATCCAACCCATGAGGGAATGGCGATGGTCAACGCTGCACAGTCCGGGCGCTTCCGCATCGGCGACGCCTTCGACGTCAACCGGCTCGGGTTCGGCGCCATGCGAATCGTCGGGCGCGGGATCTGGGGGCCGCCGGAGGATCGCGCCGAGGCGCTGCGCACGCTCCGCCGGCTGCCGGCGCTCGGCGTCGACTTCATCGACACTGCCGATTCTTATGGTCCAGATTTTTCCGAGGCGCTCATTCGCGAGGCGCTGCACCCCTACGGAGCGATCCATGTCGCCACCAAGGGCGGCCTCGCCCGCACCGGTCCCAATGTCTGGATTCCGCTGGGACGCCCGGAATACCTGATCCAGCAGGCGCACAAGAGCCGCTGGCGGTTGGGGGTCGAAATGATCGACCTCTGGCAGTTGCATCGAATCGATCCGAAAGTGCCGGCGAACGAACAGTTCGACGCCATCCGCTCGCTGATCGGCGACAAGGTGATCCGTTGCGCCGGCCTCTCCGAAGTGGGCGTCGCCGAAATCGAGGCAGCGTCGAAATTCTTTCCGGTCGCGACCGTGCAGAACCGCTACAATTTCACCGACCGCACGAGCGAGGCGGCGCTCGAGCATTGTGAAAAACATGGCATCGGCTTCATTCCCTGGGCGCCGCTCAGCGCCGGCGAATTCGCCCGCGAAGGTTCGCCGCTCGACGCCATCGCCCGCAAGCACAAGGCGAGCCCCGGCCAGATCGCCCTCGCCTGGCTGCTGAAACGCAGCCCGGTCATGCTGCCGATTCCCGGGACCGGCAAGGTCGCGCATCTCGAGGAGAACGTCGGCGCCGCGGAGATCGCGCTCACGGACGAAGAGTTCGCCGCGCTCGATCGCGCGCGCTAGCGCGACCCGGCGGGCGCGAGGCGGATGATCGCGCTCAGCATCCGCCTCCACGCCGAGGTTGGCGGCTCGGCGATGCGCGCCGCTTCCTGATTTTGGGATTCTGGCTCGGCTTCGGTCTGCCCGGGCGACACGCCGCCGACGCCGACCCCGCCGTTCGACGCGTCCGCGGAGGGCGGACCCGGATCCGCGCCCGGGTCAACGCCGAGCCCGACCGCCAGCGCGGCGGCGTTTGACCGCAGCGGAACGAGCGCGGCCGCGTTGCCGCTTGCCGGTGCGCTCGCGGCCGGAAGCGGGTCGGTGGGATCGACCGGATCGACGTTGACGCCGCCAAGGATGAATTTGGTCTCGGCGAGACCCGGCGAGGCGGCAATTACTAAAACGGTTGTAATTGCCACCCCAAGGCGTGCCACATTCATAAGCGCCTCCGGGATTTGGGGTTTTGAGAGAATTTGTTTACAGCGCTTTCGCGCCGTCAACGGTATAGAGTGTAATGACTCAAGTAATGTTCTGTCAACCACCCCGGAAGCGCAGCCGGTGACTAAGGATTTATCAGCGCCGATTGTGCATTTTGCACTGCGATACAGCAATGACGAACAATTCCGCTGTTGCACACTGCGCGGCAGGAAAAAATCAGGTGCTGGTGCTTACGCAATAGCCAAAACAAGAAAGAGCCGCCCGGCCGGGCGGCTCGTCGTTTGGGGGGTCAGGCGGCGAGTTTCAGCAGGCGCGGGCCAGCGCCGGCGCCGTCCATGGCGCCTTCCAGCGAGACCGCCGCGTCGTCATGAGCACGAGGCCAAGCACCAGCATGGCTGCGGTCGAGATTTCCGGCGCCGGCGCGGCCGCCGAAACGTTCGGCTCCAGTTCGGTGAGCGCTGCACCCGCAAGGCCGTCGCCAAACGCCATGGCGCCCAGGTCCATGCGGTCGTCGCCGGCGATCCGCCACGGGTCGTCGAGGCCGTCGACGTTCGCCTCATCGAACGTCCTGATGTCTTGTGCGAGGCTCGCGTCGGTCGGGGCCGGACGCCGGACGGCCGCCGGCGCGACCTCGCGGGCTGCTGTTGGCAGAAAGGCAGGCTTCGCGTTTCCAACGATCGGGGCGCTGAGCCACGACGCGCAAGCCGCCGCGAAAGCGACCAATCCGATCACGGCCCACGCAGAAACCCGAATCATTTTCCTCATGCCGATCTCCGTGGTGCGAGGCAGGGAGTTCCGTCCTCTGCTTCGACCAGGAGCGTAGAGATCCTTTCGTTTTCTGGCTATGAACGTTTTTCGTCGACACGCTGCGTATTTCACCGCCAATCTTGCATCATGAATACGTGGCGCTCAATGCAAAAACGAGAATTATAATTACGCAACGTAAGAGATGCTGTGACGAGGTGAGCCCGGCGTCGCGTTTGGCGGCGGTCTGTCGGTCCTGCGCAAGGTAGACTTGACGCAATCGAAGCCACCCGCTCCCCACTGGGCGCTCAGGAGCGCTCGATGGGCTTCGAGCGGGATCGGTCGACCGTCTCGCGCTGGGCCCGGCGGCAAGACAGGGGAGGCAGGCCGCGGAGGATCAGCTCGGCGTCGGCGACCGTCTGCCGGCCGATCTCGAGCAGCGGGTCGGTCATCGCGCCGGCGCGGTGCGGCGACAGGATGAGGCCCTCGACCTCGCGCGCCGGATCGTCCGCCGGCGCCGGCTCAACGGGAAAAACGTCGGTCGCGGCGCGAAAGCGTCCGCTCTCGATCTGGCGCAGGAATTCGGGGAAGTCGACCACGCCGGCGCGGCTCATCAGGAGCACGACCGAGCCCGGCGCGATCATTTCGAACTCGCGCCTGCCGAGGAAGCCCAGGTTCTCGCTGGTCACCGCGGCGAACACGACGATGACCTGGCTGCTCTTCAGGACCTCCTCGAGAGACCCGGGCGCAACGCCATAGCCCGCCATGAAATGATCGGAGATCCACGGATCGTAGGCCTTGACCGGACAGCCGAACGGCGCGAGCAGCGGGGTGAAAGCGCGCGCGAGGTCGCCGAAGCCGATGAGGCCTACCCGCGCGCCATAGAGCGAAAAGCAGCCCTCGGCGCCCTCGAGCAGCCATTTCTCGCGTCCCGCGCGCATCGCCCGGTCTGCCGCGGTGACGCCGCGGCAGAGGTCGATCGCCATCCCGAGCGCCATCTCGGCGACAGGCCGGGCAAAGGCGGAGCCGGGCGCAAGAACGTGGATCCCCCGCTCAAAGCAGGTTTCGTAATCGACGTTCTGCAGAAAGTTCGTTTCGACATTGACGATGGCGCGCAATTTCGGCGCGCGATCGAGCCGCTCTTTCGGCATGTCGCTTTGGCCGATGAGAAGCTCCATCTCCGGCAGGAGCTTTTCCAGGCGCTCCGCCGGCATCCGCCCCTGCCCCTCGTGGATCGCAAGCTCGCCGGCGGCGCCCAGCCGGCGCAACATCGCCGCGTCGAAAATTTCGTTCAAGCCCCGCGGCTGCGGATCGATCGCGATCAGCGGCTTCGCCATGCGCCCCTCCCGGTGAATGTGTCGAAACCTTCGGACAAACCGAGCCCTTATAGCAAGGGCGGCGCAGCGGCCGACCTCGCAGTCCCGACGCGGGAGGCGATAATCCGCGCGATCGCCGGTCCGGTCAGCAGCACAAGCACAAACCGGGCGGTCTGCATCGCCATGACGAACGGCATGTCGACTTTGGACGACGCCGCGATGATTGCGACGGAATTGGCGCCTCCGGGGCTGGTCGCCAGATAGGCTGTCAAGGGATCGACATGGGCCAGCTTCGCCAGAACTGCAGCGAGACCGGCGCAAGCGGCGAGGAGGCACAGGATCGACGCGATCAGGCGCGGCGCCGCCTTTGCCGCGTGCAAGAGGATCGGCCGATTGAACCGAAGGCCGATCGACCAGCCGACAATGATATAGGCCGCCGCCAGCAGCCAGGGCGGCAGCTCAATCCGCATGACGCCCATATCCTGCATGAGCGCTCCGACGGCGATCGGCGTCAGCAGCGCGCCCGCGGGGATGCGCATCACGAGACCGGCCGCCGCCGAACCGGCGATGAGGAGCGCGGTCAACCCCAGCGAGGGCCACGCCACCGCCGGGAACCAGTCGATCGGCGGCGCGGCGCGGGCCGCCGGCCCGGCCCAGAGCCAGGCGACGATCGTCGCCGCGACGGCGACCAGAACGACCCGCGTATATTGCATGAAGGCGACGAGACGCATGTCGGCGCCGTAGCTCTCCGACATGATCGTCATTGCCGTGGCGGCCCCGGGGGAGGACCCCCAGACCACTGTCGTGCCGGGGAGAACCCGCCAGCGGGCAAGCAGCCAGCCGAGCCAGGCGCTGACCGCGATCACCGACAGGACGCCGCCGAGGAAGACCGGCCAGTCGCGCGCGATCTCGGAAACGGCGGCGACGGGAAACGCCTTGCCGATCATGCAGCCGACGACGGCTTGCGCGGCCTGAAAGACGCGCAGATGAACGTGGAGCCTGACATCGCCTCCGGCGAGCATCGCCGCTGCCGCAAGCGATCCGAGAAGCAGCGCCGCAGGCAGGCGAAGCAGCTCGAGGCCGGCCACGAACGTGAACGACAGCAGGGCGAGGGCTGCCCAATGCAGCGCGGTCTTAGGGCCCCCAGTCACATCGCCCTCCGAGGCGCTCCCGCCTGGCTTTCGTCCGCGGAAAGGCCAGACGCAGCCGCGTCGAGCTGGCTAGCGGGCGCGAAAGGAGGTATCATCTGACTAGATAGTGTCCGTCCATAAACGCTAAGTTTTTGAAATTATTTGTTGAATTGCTGTCCTTACGAATGCAAGGCCCGGCGGTTTCGGCTAAGCTTTCGGATCAAGCCACTGATTTCGGAAGGCGAAACCGCCACCGCCGGAGCCCGACAATGCGTCAGGAACGCACCGTCCAGGCCAGCATATTCGATCTCTTCGCCGACCACGAGATCGGCCAGGAACTGAAGGCGATGTCGCAGTGGCTGGACGAGCATCGCGAGCTCATCGGGCTGGCGGCGGAGGATCTGCGCCGACACGGCGTTAAGGAGACCGGGCGAGAAGGCCTTCCGGCCGAGTTGGTCTTGCGCTGCGCGCTTCTCAAGCAGCATCGCCAGCTGAGCTATGAGGAGCTGGCGTTTCATCTTGAAGACTCGGCCTCGTTTCGCGCCTTCGCGCGGCTGCCGCTGTCGTGGACGCCGAAGAAGTCGGTGCTGCACAGGACCATCAGCGCCATCCGGGCCCAGACATGGGAGGCGATCAATCGCGTCCTGCTGGCCAGCGCGCGTCAGGAGAAAGTCGAGACCGGCAAGGTCGTGCGGCTGGACAGCACGGTCGCCGCCGCGCTCATGCATGAGCCGAGCGACAGCAGTCTTCTCTGGGATGCGGCCCGCGTGATGGTGCGGCTGTTGAAGGCGGCCGAGGCCTTGGTCGGCGGTCTCGAGTGGCGCAATCATCGGCGCGCGGCGAAGAAGCGAGCGCGCGCGATCGAATATGGCCGCGACCGACTGAAACGGGTCCAGCATTATCGTGAGCTGATCAAGCTGACCCGGGCGACCCTGGCCTATGTTGATCAGGCCGCAACGCAGGTATGGCAGGCGCCGGACCCGATCGCCGTCACGCTGTGGCAGGCCGAGCTCCGTCACTATCGTCTGCTGATCGAGCGGATCATCGCCCAGGCCGAGCGTCGCGTTCTTAATGGCGAGGCGGTTCCCGCCAACGAGAAGATCGTCAGCCTGTTCGAGCCGCACGCCGACATCATCGTCAAAGGCGGCCGCAAGGTTCAGTACGGCCACAAGCTCAACCTGACCACCGGCCGGAGCGGCTTGATCCTCGACCTGGTGATCGAGACCGGCAATCCGGCGGACAGCGAACGGTTGTTGCCCATGCTGAAGCGCCATATCGCCTTCTACGGCGAGTCGCCCCGACAGGCCGCCGCCGACGGCGGTTTCGCCAGCCGTGACAATCTCGCCCAGGCGAAGGCCCTTGGCGTCCACGACATGGCCTTCCACAAGAAGGCCGGCCTGCGCATCAAGGACATGGTCAAGAGCAACTGGGTCTACCGCAAGCTGCGCAACTTCCGAGCCGGCATCGAATCCGACATCTCGTGTTTGAAGCGCGCCTATGGTCTGGCGCGCTGCGTCTGGCGCGGGCTCGACCACTTCAAGGCCTACGTCTGGTCCTCGGTCGTCGCCTACAACCTCGCCCTCTTTGCCCGGCTCAAGCCGACCTGATTTCTCGTCTTCGGCCGAAGGCGCGCAAGCCTGGTTGAGCCCGAGTCGGCCTCTCATTCTGAATTCCTGAACTTGGCGGCCGGATCAGCCCACGCAGCAGCCACAGCAAACGAAATGGCTCCCAAACGGCCCAGTTCATCGCCAACGCGATTGATTCCAGCCGAAAAATCATGCGTTTATGGACGGACACTAGATAGTCAGGAGAAGACCGATGACCGACAAACGTCGAGCTGCGAGCCGCTCGCCGTCGAACGACGAACGACGCCCTCGCGCGCCGCGAACCGCCACTTGGAAGCTGGAGGACGCCAAGGCGAAATTCAGCGAAGTCGTGCGGCGCGCGCGCGATCACGGACCCCAGTATGTCACAGTGCGCGGCAAGCCGGCTGTCGCCGTCATCGACATCGCCGAACTCGAACGCTTGTTGCCGCCCCCCGCCGCCGTGCCTTTGGTCGATTTTCTCGAAGGTTTGCATTTTGAAGGTCTCGAGTTAGCTCGAGACCCTGATCTCGGCAGAGATCCCAAACTGTGAATGGCTGGCTCATCGACACGAACGTCATCGCCTCGCTTATCGCCCGGAACGGCGCCCCGAGCGTCAAGCAATGGGCTCGGGCGGTGGACGAGCGCCATCTCTACATCAGTATCCTCACGCTCGCGGAATATGACAAGGGGATCGCCAACCTGGCTCGCGATGACCCGAATGCGCCGCGATACGCCGCCGCGCGTAATGCGCTCGAGGGGCGGTTCAGGGGACGGATTCTGTCGCTCGATGACCCAATCGTGCGTCGTTGGGCAACGATTTCCGGACGCGTCAAGGGCCTGACAGGCCATGCTCCACCCGTCATCGACACTTTGCTCGCGGCGACCGCGATCGAGACGAACCTCTACCTCGTCTCACGCAACACGAAGGATTTGGCCAACAGCGGAGCGGCCGTATTCGATCCGTGGCATGACGACATCGGCGCGTTTCCACTCGCTTCCTTTCGGCGGAGATGAGGCCAATCGCTTAGAAATGAGTGTGCTCGGCGCGAACCCAGCGAGTTGAAGATAGAGAAACAATGCAGCCAGATCCCTCCCCTAGATTCAGCGTTGCGCCGATGATGGACTGGACCGACCGCCGGTGCCGGGCCTTCCATCGCCTGCTGACCCGGCGCGCCCGCCTCTATACGGAAATGGTGACCGCCGACGCGGTCGTATTCGGACCGCGCCAGCGACTGATCGGCTTCGACGCCGCCGAGCATCCGGTCGCGTTGCAGCTCGGCGGGTCGGAGCCAAGCCGCCTCGCGGAAGCCGCCCGCATCGGCGCCGATTTCGGCTATGACGAGATCAACCTCAACTGCGGCTGCCCCTCAGACCGGGTGCAGAGCGGACGATTCGGCGCGTGCCTGATGCGAGAGCCGGCGCTGGTGGCGGACTGCGTCGCGGCGATGGCGAGCGCGGCGGAGGTTCCAGTCACGGTCAAATGCCGGATCGGCGTCGACGAGCAGGACCCGGGCGAGTCGCTCTTCGCCTTCGCCGCCGCGGTGAAAGCGGCCGGCGCGGCGGCGCTCGTGGTTCACGCCCGCAAAGCCTGGCTCGAAGGCCTCAGCCCCAAAGACAACCGGACGATTCCGCCGCTCGACCTGCCGCTGGTCTACGCGCTCAAGCGCGCCCATCCCGACTGGCCGATCGTCGTCAATGGCGGCATCGAGACCCTGGAGGCGGCGGAGGATCATCTCCTCCATGTCGACGGCGTGATGGTCGGCCGCGCCGCCTACCAGAACCCGGAGCTGCTGCTCGGCGTCGATCCGGCGATCTTCGGCGAGGCCCCGCCCTTCGACGACGCCTTCGCCAGCCTTGAAGCGTTCCTGCCGACGATCGCCGCGGGTCTCGAACGCGGCGAGCGGCTGCACGACTATACCCGGCACCTGCTCGGCCTGTTTTCAGGGCGCCCCGGCGCGCGGGCCTATCGGCGCATCCTGGCGAGCGAGGCCGTTCGCCCCGACGCGGGCCTTGATGTCCTCCGGGCTGCGGCGGCGCGCGTCGTCCGCGGCGATGAGCGCCTGGCGGCGAACGGTTAGCCTTGCGCCTCACCTCGCCGTCAGGATCAGACGGTCGCGCTCAACCGCATAGCCGTGCAACCGCTCGAGGAAGCTCATGCCGAGCAGGCTTTCCTCCAGCGCGCCCGGGCGCGCGATCAGCGCGCGCACATTCCGCATGACGATCGGCCCGACCGCGATCTCATCGAGCCGGACCTCGGCCGCCAGCGCCGGCCCGTTGGCGGTGGTGACGGGGACGTCGTAGGGGAGCCCGGCCGCATTGACGCCGGCGCGTCTGGCATCGCTCGCGGTCAGCACGACGGCCGAAGCGCCGGTGTCGAACAGAAACGTCACCCGCGCGCCGTTGACGCGGGCCGCAATGGCGAATTCCCCGCTCAGGCGCCGGTTGACGATCACCTCGCCGCCCCTCCCAACCTGCGGTTCCGAAGGCAGGAATTCGGAGGCGACCCGCCCGATGAAGTCGCCGGCTTCGAAGCGATAGGCGTAGGCGCCGGTGAGAATGACGAGCATGAGGGCCCAGAGCATCATGGAGCTCAAGACCCGCGCCAGATCGGCCACCCGCGCCCAGCTCATGACGAAGACGAGCAGCGCCGCCAATCCTGCCGATGTCGCGAACGCCCGATGCTCGAGACCGAAAATCCGCGCGTCTGCGGGCGTGAGCATCAGGAGGGCGAGCGCGCAGCCGAGGATGGCGAGGGGGGCGATGAGGCGCATCACGGTCTGCGTCCGCGCGCTCCAACCCGTCCGGCCCGCCCTGCTCGCGAGCGGGAGGCGCGCAGCCGCTCGCCGAGGCCCGACATGACGGCGGCCCGTTCCGCCTCGCCCATCTCCGGCCAGGCGGCGATCTCGGCAAGCGAGCGGCCGCAGCCGATGCAAAGACCGGAGATCGGATCGACGACGCAAATCTGGAGACAGGGGCTCGACGGCGCTGGCGGCATGGGCGTCATTTAGGGGCCGGAAGCGCCGGCGAGAAGTCCGCACCAGGCGCCGATTTCCGCCCATTGCTGGGCGGCGCCGGCGACGTCGCCGGTCTGGCCGCCGATCTCATGCCGCGCCAGCGCCGTCATGGCCGCCGCCGCGACGCCGGCGGCGACCACCGCCGCCGCAGCCCGCCAGACTTCGCCGAAGGCGATTCCGACAACAAGCGCGACGGCCAGGGCCATGCCCCAGGCCGCAGCGAACGCAACCGGCTCGAGTTTGCCGGCCGCCGCGCCGGCGCCGTCGGATCGTGCCGGGTCGATGAGGGCGAGCGGTGTCAAGGCGCCGGCGCGCGAGACGGCCGAAACCAGGGCCAGAGCCGCGGCGCCGCCCCAGAAGCTGTGCGACAGCGCGCTCGAGAGCGCGCCGACCCGCACGATCAGCGCGAGCGCCAGCGCGGCCGCGCCGAAGGCGCCGATGCGGCTGTCGCGCATGATCTCGAGCTTTCGCTCGCGCGTCGAGCCGCCGCCGAAGCCGTCGGCGACGTCGGCCAGCCCGTCCTCGTGCAGCGCCCCGGTCGATGCGATCAGCGCCGCCGTCGCCAGCCCCGCCTGGAGAATGGGCGGCAGACCGAGAACCTGGGTCAGCGCCAGCACGGCGCATCCGATAAGACCCACCGCTGCGCCAGCGATGGGCGCCGCCCAGGCGAGCCGGTTCATCTCGAGCGGGGTCGCCTCGCCGCCGGGAATCGGCAGACGGGTGAAGAAGCGCAAGGCGTCGGTCACGTCATGCGCGGGGGATGGCGGGCGGGGCAAAGTCGCGCTCGCGGTCAGAGGGCCCAGACGAACATGGCCACCGCCAGCACCCCAATGGCGGCGAAGCCCGACTCGACGAAGCCCCATGTCCGAATGAGCGCCTTTGCCGCCGCGATGTCCCGGCCGCGCAGCGACAGGATCTGGTTGTTGAGCGGCGACATGACGAAGAAGGCATAAGGCCAGGTCGAGATGATGATCAGCGCGCCGAACACCCAGCGCACGTCGTCGGATTCGAACCAGGTGATGAAACCGGCGAGCGCCGCCGCCAGCGCAAAGGCCCCAAGCAGGGCGACGCCGCGGCTGTCGCTCGGCGCCCACTCGCTGAGCAGCGCCTCTTCGTCATCGAGCGCGAGTTGCGCCGGCTGCTCGACCCAGTTCACATAAATGGCCGCGCCGGCGAAGGCGGCGGCGAAAGCGAGCGCGATCGATCCCGAAATCATGGAGGCTCCTTGATCGCGATTCTCTAGCATGAAGCCGGCCGGAATGCGCGATGCCGGGGCCCCCTCGAGGTCGCCTCGCGGCCGGTTCACGGCGCGACCCGAAGGGCCATTCTCTTTTCCTTAACAATAGGACCGCGGGAACAAAAAAAGAACTTGCGCGCAAGAACAAACCATGTACACATGGCTCCCCTGGGGGCGCTAGACCGCTGTTGCGGATCGGACCCCGCCCGTGAGAGAAGGACGACGACGATGAACCAGCCAATTCTTCGCGTGGTGGAAGGGGCAAGCGTGGACAAGACCAAGGCGCTTGACGCCGCCCTGTCGCAGATCGAACGCGCCTTCGGCAAGGGTTCGATCATGCGGCTGGGCAAAAACCAGCAGGCGGTTGAAATCGACACGGTGTCCACCGGCTCGCTAGGGCTCGACATTGCGCTGGGAGTCGGCGGTTTGCCGCGCGGTCGCGTGGTCGAAATCTACGGACCGGAATCTTCCGGCAAGACCACGCTCACCCTCCATGTGATCGCGGAAGCGCAAAAGAAGGGCGGGGTTTGCGCCTTCGTCGACGCGGAACATGCGCTCGACCCCATCTATGCCCGCAAGCTCGGCGTCAATCTCAACGATCTCCTGATCTCCCAGCCGGACACCGGCGAGCAGGCGCTCGAAATCACCGACACCCTGGTGCGCTCGGGCGCGATCGACGTTCTGGTCATCGATTCGGTTGCGGCTCTGACGCCGAGAGCCGAGATCGAGGGCGAGATGGGGGATTCGCAGCCCGGACTGCAGGCGCGGCTGATGAGCCAGGCTCTGCGCAAGCTCACCGCCTCGATCTCGCGCTCCAACACGATGGTGATCTTCATCAACCAGATTCGCATGAAGATCGGCGTCATGTACGGATCCCCCGAAACGACATCGGGCGGCAACGCGCTGAAGTTTTACGCCTCCGTTCGCCTCGACATTCGCCGGATCGGCGCGATCAAGGATCGCGACCAGGTCGTCGGCAATCAGACCCGCGTCAAGGTCGTCAAGAACAAGGTCGCTCCGCCGTTCAAGCAGGTGGAGTTCGACATCATGTATGGCGAAGGCGTCTCCAAGGCTGGCGAGCTGATCGACCTTGGGGTCAAGGCGGGCGTCGTGGAAAAGTCGGGCTCCTGGTTCTCCTTCGACAGCATTCGCCTCGGTCAGGGCCGGGAGAACGCCAAGGCCCATTTGAAGGGGAACCCGGAAATGGCGGACAGGATCGAACGCGCGATCCGGGAGAGAGCCGGACTCATCGCCGATCGCATCCTCGAGAACGCCGGTCCCGCCGACGAGGACGACGTCGAAGGCTGAAGGCTCCTTCGGGCGCCGCCTCGCGTCCCTCCCTCGAAGAAGCCGCCCGACCGCCAGGGAAACCCTCAACGCCGACGCGTCGAGCGCGGGGGCGGCGGCCGCCATGCCGCCGCCCCCGCCGACTGCGCCCGCGCCTCGCGCCGCGGCGCGCGCCTCGAGCCGCCGGCGCGGGGCATTTCCCCTCAGACTGACCCGCCTGCCTTGCAGCGGAAGCCGCCGCGCCCGACTTGATCGTTGGCGCGCAATTCCCGTGTTGGCGCTTTGTGGGGCCTTGATTTAGAAGCGCACGGGAAAAGCGTGACGAGGCAACGTGTTCATGAGCGGCGTCAACGAGATTCGATCGAACTTCCTTCAGTTCTTCGCCAGGAACGGGCACGAGGTCGTGCCGTCGAGCTCGCTCGTGCCGCGAAACGACCCGACGCTCATGTTCACCAATGCGGGGATGGTGCAGTTCAAGAACGTCTTCACCGGAATCGAGAAGCGGCCGTATTCGCGTGCGGCGACGGCGCAAAAATGCGTCCGCGCCGGCGGCAAGCACAATGACCTCGACAACGTCGGCTACACTGCGCGCCACCACACCTTCTTTGAAATGCTCGGCAACTTCTCCTTCGGAGACTACTTCAAGGCGGAGGCGATCGAATATGCGTGGGAGCTCCTCACCCGCGATTTCGGCCTGCCGAAGCAGCGTCTGACGGTGACCGTCTATTACGACGACGACGCCGCCCACGACCTATGGAAGCGGATCTCCGGTCTTCCCGAAGAGCGGCTCATCCGCATCGCCACGAGCGACAATTTCTGGGCGATGGGCGATACCGGCCCTTGTGGTCCCTGTTCCGAGATTTTCTACGACCACGGCGACCACATTCCCGGAGGGCCGCCCGGTTCGCCCGACGCCGACGGCGATCGCTTCATCGAGATCTGGAACCTCGTCTTCATGCAGTTCGAGACGCTGCCGGGCGGCGAGCGCGTCAATCTCCCGCGGCCCTCGATCGACACTGGGATGGGCCTCGAGCGCATCGCGGCCGTGCTGCAGGGCGTGCACGACAATTACGACATCGATCTCTTCCGGGCGCTCATCCGCGCGATCGCCGACCTGACCGGCGTCGATCCCGACGGTCCGCAGAAAGCCTCGCATCGGGTGATCGCGGATCACCTGCGCGCCTCCGCCTTCCTCGTCGCCGACGGCGTCCTGCCCTCGAACGAAGGCCGCGGCTACGTGCTGCGCCGGATCATGCGCCGGGCGATGCGGCACGCGCAGATCATCGGCGCACGCGACCCGCTGATGTGGCGGCTCGTTCCCGCGCTAACCCGGGAAATGGGCCAGGCCTATCCCGAACTGACGCGGGCCGAGGCGCTGATCTCCGAGACGCTCAAGCTGGAGGAGACGCGATTTCGCACCACGCTTGCCCGCGGGCTGGCGATCCTCGAGGAGGAAACGCGACCGCTGCCGCCGGGCGCCGAGCTTTCCGGCGAGACCGCGTTCAAGCTTTACGACACCTTTGGCTTTCCGCTCGACCTGACCCAGGATGCGCTGCGCGCCCGCGGGCTCTCGGTCGATGTCGGCGGCTTCAACGCGGCGATGGAGCGGCAGCGCGCCGAGGCGCGCCGCGCCTGGGCGGGATCCGGCGAAGCGGCGACCGAGACCGTCTGGTACGCCTTGCGCGAGCGTGTCGGCGCCACGGATTTCCTCGGTTACGAAACCGAGACGGCGGAGGGCGTGATCCAGGCGATCGTCAAGGACAGCGCCGAGGTTGCGATTCTGGAGGCCGGCGACAAGGGCATGCTCGTCCTCAATCAGACGCCGTTCTACGGCGAGGCCGGAGGCCAGGTCGGCGACGTCGGCGAAATGTCGGCGCCCGGCTTTCGCGCCGCGGTCACCGATACGCGCAAGAAGCTCGGCGATCTTATCGTCCATGAAGTTTCGGTCGTCGAGGGAAGCGCGCGGGTCGGCATGCCGGTCGAACTCCTGGTCGATCACGCGGCCCGCTCGGCGACGCGCGCCAACCATTCGGCGACCCACATCCTGCAGGAGGCTTTGCGGCTCGTCCTCGGCGATCACGTGGCGCAGAAGGGCTCGCTCGTCTCGCCCGACCGGCTGCGCTTCGACATCGCCCATCCGAAGCCGATCACCCCGGAGGAGCTCGCCGCGGTCGAGGACATCGCCAACCGGGTGGTTCTCGAGAACGCCGAGGTGACGACCCGCCTGATGAGCCTCGACGACGCCCGCGCCTCAGGCGCCCGCGCGCTCTTCGGAGAAAAGTACGGCGACGAGGTGCGGGTCGTCAGCATGGGAACGATCGAGGACGATGCGACGCACGAGCGCGCCTATTCGGTCGAGCTTTGCGGCGGCACCCACGTCGGCCGGACCGGCGATATCGGCCTCATCTCGATTGTCGGCGAAAGCCCGGTCGCGGCCGGGGTGAGGCGGATCGAGGCGAAGACGCGCGACAATGCGCGCAAGCGCCTCTCCGCCGATTCCCATACCCTCGCCCAGCTGGCGGCGCTCCTGCGCGCGCCTCCCGAGGGAGCGGCCGAGCGGCTCGAAGCGCTGATCGAGGACAAGCGCAAGCTTGAGCGCGAACTCGCCGACGCCCGGCGCAAACTCGCCATGGGCGCAGGCTCGGGCGCGCCCCAGGTCGTGCGGGACGTCGCCGGCGTCAGGTTCTATTCGCGCGCCGTTAGCGGCGTCGAGATGAAGGACCTCAAGTCGCTGGCGGACGAGGCCAAGCAGAGCGTCGGATCGGGGGTCGTGGCGATCGCGGCGACCGGCGACGACGGCAAGGCGAGCCTCGTGGTCGCCGTGACCCCAGACCAGACTGGACGCTTCAACGCCGTCGACCTCGTGCGGCTCGGCTCGGCCGTGCTCGGCGGCAAGGGCGGCGGCGGTCGCGCCGACATGGCCCAGGCCGGGGGGCCTGAGGGCGCAAAGGCAGGCGAGGCGCTGGAAGCGGTCGAGCAGGGGATCAGGGCGCGGGCCTGAGCTTAACTGGCGCCGCCCCTCATCCGGCCGCGCTTCGCGCGTCCACCTTCTCTCGCGCGCGGGAGAAGGGCGCGCTCGCCGGCCTTCAGGCGGCTGAGGCCGCCATCGCCTTTTTCAGGTTCTCGTCGACCTTGTCGAGGAAGCCGCCGGTCGAGAGCCATTTCTGCTCCGGCCCGACGAGCAGCGCCAGGTCCTTGGTCATGTATCCGGCCTCGACTGTCTCGACGCAGACCCGCTCGAGCGTCTCGGCGAATTTGGCCAGCGCCGCGTTGCCGTCGAGCTTCGCCCGATGGGACAGCCCGCGCGTCCAGGCGAAGATCGAGGCGATGGAATTGGTCGAGGTTTCCCGGCCCTTCTGATGCTCGCGGTAGTGGCGGGTGACGGTTCCGTGCGCCGCTTCCGCTTCGACCGTTCGGCCGTCCGGCGTCATCAAGACGCTGGTCATCAGGCCGAGCGAGCCGTAGCCCTGGGCGACTGTGTCGGACTGCACGTCGCCGTCGTAGTTCTTGCAGGCCCAGACATAGCCGCCAGACCACTTGAGCGCCGAAGCGACCATGTCGTCGATGAGACGATGCTCGTAGGTGATGCCGAGGCTCGCGAACTTCGATTTGAATTCGCTCTCGTAAACCTCCTGGAAAATGTCCTTGAAGCGCCCGTCATAAAATTTGAGAATCGTGTTCTTGGTCGAGAGATAGACGGGATACTTGCGCATGATCCCGTAGTTCAGCGACGCGCGGGCGAAATCGCGAATGGAATCGTCGAGGTTGTACATCGCCATGGCGACGCCGGCGCCCGGGAACTTGAACACCTCCCGCTCGATGACGGCGCCGTCGTCGCCTTCGAAACGGATGGTCAGGCGCCCCTTGCCGGGAACCTTGAAGTCGGTGGCGCGGTACTGGTCGCCGTAAGCGTGGCGGCCGACGACGATCGGTTGCGTCCAGCCCGGAACCAGGCGCGGCACGTTCCTGCAGATGATCGGCTCGCGGAAGATGACGCCGCCGAGGATATTGCGGATCGTGCCGTTCGGGCTCTTCCACATCTCCTTCAGGTTGAACTCTTTGACGCGCGCTTCGTCCGGCGTGATCGTGGCGCATTTGACCCCGGCGCCGGTGGCCTTGATCGCCTCAGCCGCCTCGACGGTCACCTTGTCGTTGGTCGCGTCGCGATGTTCGACCGAAAGATCGAAATACACGAGCTCGACGTCGAGGTAGGGGCGAATGAGCTTCTCGCGGATGAGCTGCCAGATGATCCGGGTCATTTCGTCGCCGTCGAGCTCGACGACAGGATTTGCGACTTTGATCTTGGACATAGGAAAATGTTCCTGGCGGATCGGGTGAGCAGGCTCTCGTTTTCGCCCCTATAGCACCCGCTCCCGGAGCGTCCTAGTTCTGCTTTCGGCACAACCGGACGGGTCAATCGAAGAGGGGAGACCTCGCGCCCGGGCGGCGCCGGCGGGCGAGACGAAGGCCGGCGGGATCGATTCGGCGAGCCCTCATCGCCCGCTCCTCATGGCGGTTTGCCTGCGGAACCACGTCACCCGGGCGTCGCTTGGTTTCCTTAATGCCGCTCCGCGGAACGCGGATCGATTGCCGGGGTTTCGGGGTTCCGATGGTCCTGACTATGTTGCTATTCGTTTCAGCCGGGTCGGAGGAGGTTGCGGACTTTGTCGTCGACGGGCGGGAGAAGCTCGAGCAGGGAGCAGCGGCGCGTTTGGCTGAAAGGCGTCCGCGCCGCCGGCGCCTCCGCTCGATCCGGAAAGGGCGCCGGCCGCAGATTTTCGGTCCTGAGCTGCGCTTTCGTCGCCCTCGTGGCGCAGGCTGCGAAGGGGTCCGCGGGCGAGGCCGCCGCGGCGAGCGACAACGCTTTGGCGACGCTCTGCGGGATCGTCGAGACCTCGGCCAAGGCCCAAGGCCTGCCCGTCAATTTTTTCACCCGGCTCATCTGGCAGGAGAGCGCGTTTCAGCCCGGGGCGGTGAGCCCGGCGGGGGCGATGGGCGTGGCGCAGTTCATGCCCGGCACCGCCTCCGAGCGCGGACTCTCGGATCCCTTCGATCCGGCGATCGCCATTCCGGGCTCGGCGAAATTCCTCGCCGAACTCTCGCAGCGCTTCGGCAATCTCGGCCTCGCGGCGGCGGCCTATAACGCCGGCCCGAATGCGGTCGCGAACTGGCTCGCGGGCAAAGCGTCGCTGCCGTTCGAGACCCAGGATTACGTGCTTTCGATCACCGGTCACGACGTCGAGGAGTGGCGCAGCGAGAAGCCGCCGGCGGAGGCCACGCCCGACCCCGACAGGCCGTGCCTCGCCTCGATCGCCAAGCTGCGCGTCGCGCGCGGGCCGGCGGGACCGGCAATCTCCGGCATTTTCGCTCCCTGGGGCGTCCAGGTGGCGGGCAGCTTTTCCAAGGCCGCCGCGCTCGGCGCCTTCGCCCGGGCCGAGCGGACCTACGCCAGCGTCATCGGCGGCATGAGCCCGTTCGTGCTCGGCACGGCGCTCAGAAGCCGCGGCTTCCGCCCGTTCTATCGGGTCAGGCTGCCGGCGCAGTCGCGGGCGGAAGCGGACAAGATCTGCAACCGCCTTCAGGCGGTCGGCGGCGCCTGCGTCGTGCTGAGGAGCTAATTAGCTCGCGGCGCCTCAGGCGTTCGGCAGGTTCCGCGCCAGCGCCTCGAGCGCCGCCATCCTGACCGCGACGCCCATCTCGACCTGCTCGCGGATCAGCGACTGCGGCCCGTCGGCGATCAGCGTGTCGATCTCGATGCCGCGGTTCATCGGCCCCGGATGCATGACGAGAGCGCCCGGCTTCGCGTAAGCGAGCTTCTCCCGGTCGAGGCCGAAGTAATGGTAATACTCCCGGACCGACGGCACGAAGGCGCCGCTCATCCGTTCGCGCTGCAGGCGGAGCATCATGACGATGTCGGCGTCCACGAGCCCCGAGCGCATGTCGCGGCGGACTTCGACGCCCATACGCTCGACGCCTGCCGGCAGCAGCGTCGAGGGGCCGACGACGCGCACATGAGCGCCGAGCTTGCCGAGCAGCAGGATGTTCGAGCGGGCGACGCGCGAATGCAGAATGTCGCCGCAGATGGCGACGGTCAGGCCCTCGATGCGGCCGAGGTTGCGGCGAATGGTCAAGGCGTCGAGCAGCGCCTGGGTCGGATGCTCGTGCGCGCCGTCGCCGGCGTTGATCACCGAGCAATCGACCTTGCGCGCCAGCAGCGACACAGCGCCCGCCGCATGGTGGCGCACCACCAGGATGTCGGGCCGCATGGCGTTCAGGGTCATTGCGGTGTCGATCAGCGTCTCGCCCTTTTTGACGCTCGAGGCCCCGACCGCCATGTTCATCACATCCGCCCCGAGCCGCTTGCCGGCGAGCTCGAACGAGGATTGCGTGCGCGTCGAAGCCTCGAAGAAAAGATTGATCTGCGTGCGCCCGCGCAAGGTCGCCCGTTTCTTCTCGACCTGGCGCGAAATGGCGACCGCTTCGTCGGAGAGATCGAGCAGCGCCTCGATCTCCGGGCGCGACAAATGCTCGATGCCGAGCAGGTGGCGCTGGGCGAAGATGGGCGACGGCGCTATCATTGGAGCCGCCACCCTATAGCCGGCAGCGAGTTCGGGGCAACAGCGGAACGGCCGTTGTCCTCAGCCGAGCGGGCTCATCCGGCCGCTGCGCAGCCAAAGCGCGCCGGAGGCGCGTCCCAATCGTGGTAAGGGGCTCAATCGCCGTCGCGACGGCGCCGTCTAGCCTCTGCCGGTCTATAAGCCCGCGGCGTCGCGGCCGCAGGCGCGAGATTGCCGCCATCGTTATCGGACTCGCAAGAAGGGGGGTCGGCCGGCCGCCTCGACATGACCCCAGGGCTCGTCGGCGAGCGCCGCGAATCAAGCAATATCGGTCAACTTCGTCGTTCCTGTCGGGCCATTTTCGCGCAATAATGCGCACGCAAAGGCGCGCTCTTCACGGGAAGCAGAGCCGCACCGGTCATTGCCTCGGTTGGTGGCTTTTCCCAGTCACTTTTGCCGCGCAAGGAAGGCGACGCGAATGCACAGGAGACGGTTCTTGCAGGTCGTCGCAGGGCTTCCGTTCGCCCGGCGATTGCGAAAGTGGTTGGCCGCGCCAGCCGCGGCGGCGACGGCGCCGAGCTCCTCTCGAGTCCGCCCCGGGGATCCTGCGTGGCCCTCGGATGAAAGCTGGGAGCGCCTCAGCCGCAAGGTCGGCGGACGCCTTATCAAGGTCAGTTCGCCGCTCAGCGCGTGCGTCGGAGCGCCGGCCGATCCTGCATGCGCCGAGGTGTTCAAGGAGCTCAAGAACCCGTACTATCTCGGCGACGAGGTCGGGCTGACGCAGTCGCTCGGCTGGGTCGGCGCCTGGACGTCGCGGCCGAGCGCCTATGCGGTCGCCGCCGAATCGGCGCAGGATGTCGCCGCCGCGGTGAATTTCGCCAGGACCAACAACCTCCGGCTCGTGGTGAAGGGCGGCGGCCACTCTTACCAGGGAACATCGAACGCGCCAGACTCGCTTCTGATCTGGACGCGCCGCATGACCAAAGTCGTCATGCAAGACGCCTTT
Source organism: uncultured Alphaproteobacteria bacterium (assembly GCA_963772555.1). Classification (GTDB taxonomy): domain Bacteria; phylum Pseudomonadota; class Alphaproteobacteria; order Rhizobiales; family Beijerinckiaceae; genus Roseiarcus. Next base: position 116,257 of record CAVYXQ010000018.1, read on the forward strand.
GTCGGCGCCGGCTGCGAGGGGCGCGCGGAGCCGCAACCGGCGGTGTCGATAGAGCCTGGGGCATATTGGCGACAGGCTTACGACGCGGTGACGACCAAGGGTGGGCGCTACGTCCAAGGCGGCGGCTGCATGACCGTCGGCGTCGCCGGCCTGATCCTCGGCGGCGGCTTCGGAAGCTTTTCCAAAGGCTATGGCCTCGCCGCGGCAAGCCTCCTCGAAGCGGAGATCGTGACCGCCGACGGCGACGTGAAGCTCGCCAACGCCTGCACGAACCCCGACCTCTTCTGGGCGCTGAAGGGCGGCGGCGGCGGATTCGGCGTCGTCACCCGTATGACCTTGCGCACGCACGCGCTTCCCGAATTCTTCGGCGGGGTTTTCGCGACCGTCAAGGCGACGTCCGACGACGCGTATCGCCGCCTCGTCGCCAAGATTTCTCGAATTCTACCGCGAGGCGCTTTTCAATCCGAATTGGGGCGAGCAGATCGCCTTTGCACCAGGCGGCGTCGTCGCGATTTCGATGGTCTTCCAGGGCCTCGATCAGCAGCACGCGGAGGCGGTGTGGCGCCCGTTCTTCGATTGGGTCTCGGCCGCGCCGCAGGATTTCTCGATCCTGTCGGCGCCGAAGATTGGCGCCCTGCCGGCCCGGCATTTCTGGGACCCGGCCGTGCTCCGGAAGATTCCCGGCCTCGTGATCGCCGACGACCGCGAAGGCGCCCCGGCCGACAATATCTTCTGGGCCGGCAATCTCGGCGAGGCGGGCGCGGTCTGGTACGCCTACCAGTCCGCCTGGCTGCCCGCATCGCTCCTCGAACCCGATCGGCGCGAAAGCCTCGTCGATGCGCTTTTTGCGGCGGCGCAGCATCACGGCGTGGCGCTGCATTGCAACAAGGGGCTCGCGGGGGCGACGGCGGAAGTGATCGCCGCGGCGAAGGATACGCCGACGAACCCGGCCGTCGTTGACGCTTTCGCGCTTGTCATCTGCGGCGCCGGAGGGCCGCCGGCTTATCCTGGAATCCGCGGGCATGAGCCCGACGAGCCGGCCGCGCGGCGTGAGGCGGGCGCGGTCGACGAGGGGATGGACGAGATCCGCAAGCTTCTGCCGCGCGTCGACTCCTATGTCTGGGAAACCAACTACTTCCAGCCGGACTGGCAGAACGCTTTCTGGGGCGACAATTATCCTCGCCTGCGCGCGATCAAGGATAAGGTCGACCCCGACGGCCTCTTCTTCGTCTATCACGGGCCGGGAAGCGAGGGCTGGAGCAACGACGGTTTCACCCGCCTTGGCTGAGCGCCGGCGCGTTGCCTCGCCGCGGGCCCCTGCTAAAGAAAAGGAGCCGCCGCGGCCCCGGGGTTCCGGCTGGGAGGAGACTCAATGCTCTATTCGCCCTCGCCCACACGCTATCAGTCCATGCGATACAACCGTTGCGGCCGCAGCGGCCTCAAGCTGCCGGCGATCTCGCTCGGCTTGTGGCACAATTTCGGCTTCGACAAGTCGATCGATTCGATGCGCGCGACCTGCCGGACCGCGTTCGATCTCGGCGTCACGCATTTCGATCTCGCCAACAATTACGGCCCGCCGCCCGGTTCGGCGGAAATCAACTTCGGCGATATTTTGCGCGGCGACTTTCGCGGCCTGCGCGACGAACTCGTGATCTCCACCAAAGCTGGCTACGACATGTGGCCGGGCCCGTATGGCGAATGGGGCAGCCGCAAATACCTCGTCGCCAGCCTCGACCAGAGCCTGAAACGGCTCGGCCTCGAATATGTCGACATCTTCTACTCGCACCGCTTCGATCCCGAGACGCCGCTCGAGGAGACGATGGGCGCGCTTGACGCCGCCGTGCGTCAGGGCAAGGCGCTCTATGCCGGCATATCCTCCTACAACTCACGCCGCACCAAAGAGGCGGCGGCGATCCTGAAGCGGCTCGGCACGCCCTGCCTCATCCACCAGCCGAGCTATTCCCTGATCAACCGCTGGATCGAAGACGACCGTCTGCTCGACACGCTGGAAGAGGAAGGCATCGGCGCGATCGTCTTCTCGCCGCTGGCCCAGGGGCTGTTGACCGACAGGTATCTGAACGGCGTCCCGAGCGACAGCCGCGCCGCGGCGGGCGGTTCCTTCAACCCGAAGTTTCTTGCGCAAGAAAACATCGACCGCGTGCGCCATCTGAACGAGATCGCTAAGCGGCGCGGCCAGTCGCTCGCCCAGATGGCGCTCGCCTGGGTTCTGCGGGACAAAAGGGTGACGAGCGCGCTGATCGGCGCGAGCCGCCCGGAACAGGTCGTAGACGGCGTCAAGGCGCTCGACAAGCTTGGCTTTACCGCCGAAGAGCTGACGGAGATCGATCGCCACGCGATCGACGCAAGGGTCAATATTTGGGCGAAGTCGGCGGAGCTTGGCCGATAGGGGGCCGACCCGTTCCGCGCCGCCGGGAAGAGCGACGACTGGAGGGCGCAGGATCCCAGAATAGCCCGAGCGCGAGGAGAAGCGCCATGAGTTGGAACCCATTGCTTGAGCCGGGACGTCCCGACGCCGTTGGCATGGACTCAATCGAAACCTTGATCGTGCCTCGGACGCGGGACCTCGGCCCATTCATCCGCCGCGCGCTGCCCGCGCCGCAGCGCCAGATGGTCGGGCCTTTCATTTTCTTCGATCAGTTTGGACCGGCGGAGTTCGTCGTCGAAGCCGACTTCGGCGTGCGCCCCCACCCTCACATCGGCCTCGCCACCGTCACGTATCTCTATCGCGGCGAGGTGCATCACCGGGACAGTCTCGGCACCAACCAGATCATCACTCCCGGGGCCGTCAACTGGATGGTGGCGGGGCGGGGCATCACTCATTCCGAGCGTCCGCCCACCGAGCTCGTTGGACGCCGCGCAGCCGCCTATGGCATTCAGACCTGGGTCGCTCTGCCGGACCGCCAGGAGGACGCCGCGCCGAGGTTCGAGCATTACCCGAAAGAGGCTTTGCCGGTGCTGGAGGCTGACGGAGTGATCGTCCGACTAATCCTCGGCAAGGCCTATGGCGAGATTGCTCCGGCTGGCGTCTTCTCCGAGACCTTCTACGCAGACGTTTTGTTGCAACCCGCCGCCCGCCTGCCCCTGCCAGACAATCAAGAAGATCGGGGACTTCATATCCTCGAAGGATCGATTTCGGTGGCGGGCGAGACGTTTGAAGCCGGTCAGATGATGGTTTTCCGGCCGAACGATCCGATCACGGTCGCCGCCGGCCCGGCCGGCGCCCGACTCGTCATCCTTGGCGGGGCGACGCTCAGCAGTCCACGCTACATCTGGTGGAATTTCGTCTCGTCCAGCCGGGAGAAGATCGAGGCCGCGAAGGAAGCTTGGCGCAAGGCCGATTGGGGTCGCGGCCAGTTCGACCTGCCCCCAGGCGATCGCAACGAATTCATCCCGCTGCCGGTAACTTAGTCTGGCGCCGTGAAGATGGCTGCGATGAGGCCCTTGATAGTGACCCAGCGGCTTGAGGTGATCGACGGGAGGGGCTCTGCAACTGACATGACAAACCGTCCTCGCATCGGCATCGTCGGCTCGAGCGCCATCGATCTCGTTCAACGCCATGACCTGCTCGACCGTCCTCGCCGCCGCCGACGACGAGGTCGTCGCCGTCCCGCAGGTCGTGGCGATCAAGGCGTTATTCCGCGCGGCCAGCGTCGCCGTTCGCGTCGAGCCGGGGCGGCATTTGTCGTTGTTCATGGGGCGCCGAACATTGGGCGGCGCCTGGCGCGACACCGCGCGCTGGCCTGACGGCGGCGCCGGCATTGCTTCGAGCCCCGAGATCGAAACCGAACGCGGCGTCGTCGACGTTGAAGCGACCGCTTTCATCCCCCGCCGGTCCGCCAGGGCCATCATGTCTCATAAGACCGGTCATCGCCGCCCGCCGTGGATCGCGGCATAGTCATTGGGCATGTGCAACCTCTACAGTCTGACCAAAGGGCAGGCCGCCATCCGCGACTGGGTTCGCGCCAGCCGCGACCGGACGGGCAACCTGCCGCTCTTCCCCGGGATCTTCCCGGACCAGATGGCGCCGATCGTTCGCCTCGGCGCCGACGGCGAGCGCGAGCTCGTCCTTGCGCGCTGGGGCATGCCCGGACCGCCCCAGTTCGGCGGCCAGCCCGTCACCAACATCCGCAACGTGCAGAGCCCGCATTGGCGGGGATGGCTCGGCAGGCACCGCCGATGCATCGTCCCGGCGACGTCGTTTTGCGAATACGCCGATGCCAAGCCGCGCAAGACGCCGACATGGTTTGCGCTCAGCGAGGACCGGCCGCTCTTCGCTTTCGCCGGCTTATGGACGCCGTGGCGCGGCGTGCGAGGTTTGAAGAGCGCGCCGGTCGACGGCGAGCATGAGCTCTTCGGCTTCCTGACGACCGAGGCCAACGCCGTCGTCGCGCCCATTCACCCGAAGGCCATGCCGGTCATCCTGACATCGCCTGCCGAAGTCGACCTTTGGCTCGAGGCGGACACGGCCGACGCGCTGACGCTTCAGCGGCCGGCGCCGGACGCTGCGCTGCGCATCGTCGCCAAGGGCGAGAAGGAGGACCCGGCGAGCGTTTGAAGGTTGCGGGCAGCGGCAGTTTCCGACTCGTCGAGGTTTCTGGCGCTGGCTTTCAGAATGCTCCAGGCGCTGTCGAGACAAGGCCGACAGGTCAGCCCCCTCGATCCGAGACCTGGACGAGATCCAGGGCGTCGATGGCTGCGCTCCTTGCCGCCTCCGTCCGCCGCAGCGAGAGCATCAGCTGCTCGGTGCTGGCCCTGCTGCTGCCCATCAGAACCACCCCGCCGATGGCAAGCGCGATGCCGAGGATCATACGGACCGGGGTGAAGTCGAGGAGACCGAGCATGAAGCAAAGAATCATTGCGGGTCCAATCAGCGCGCACGCTCGTCCGGCCAACATCAGCCTACGGCTGCGCTCGATTGCTTCCCGGAGTTCCTCGATGCGAATCTCGAGCTCTTCGATCGGCTCCGTGGGCGCGGAGCCAGATTGGGACAATGAATTTTCGGGTCGCATCATGAGCGTTATAGGTAAGCGTCCCGGCTGGATCGGCCAGATCCCTTAATGCGCGTCAGCCCGCGGAGCGAAAACTCCGGCTTTCACGCGTCTGTTCTCGTGTCGATTTTTTTGCAATGCTTCCAACCGGGCGCGAATCAGAGGGAAGAACCAAGAGCATGCATCTGTCGGACCAGGGACTGATCGTCATTTTGGTCGTCGGGCTCGTCGCCGGATGGCTGGCGGGCAAGGTTGTGCACGGCAGCGGGTTCGGCCTCATCGGCGACGCGGCGATCGGCATCGTCGGCGCGCTCGTCGGAGAGTGGCTCCTGCATCGCTTCGGAATTCACTTGAGCTCCGGCCTGACCGGCCTCGTCCTCGACGCCACGATCGGAGCGATCGTATTCCTCCTCGCTTTGCGGCTCGTCGGCGCCAGCGGATGGGGGGCCCGCTAGGCGGCCTGCCGCGAGCCTAGCGCGGCAAGCAATTCAGCCTTGCGGAGTTGTCGCGGGCCCGCGCCGCCACGCCGGCCGCGAGACGGCGCTGAAATGGACTCGGATGGGCGGGGTCGCGTTTGCTCGGGTTCGGCAACGAGGTTGCCAGCAGCGCCGCCTCGTACGCGTCGAGCCCGCTCGCGCTTTTGTGGAAATAGCGTCGCGCCGCCGCCTCGATGCCGAAGAGCCCGTCGCCCCATTCGGCGATGTTGAGATAGACCTCCATCGTCCGCGCCTTCGACCAGACCGCGCCGAGGACCAGCGCCATGCCGATCTCGACGCCCTTCCGGATGACGGAACGGCCCGGCCACAGAAAGAGGTTCTTGGCGGTCTGCATGGTTATTGTCGAGGCGCCGCGCGAGGGGCCGCGATTTCCGGCGCGGCTTATGACCTCATGCAGAGCGCCCCAGTCGACGCCGTCGTTTTGACAGAACTCGGCGTCCTCCGACGCGATCGCCGAAGCGACCGCCGCAGGCGCGATGTCCTCAAGTCGCACGTAGATGCGCTCGTACGTCTTGCCTTCGATCCGGCGGCCGAGCATGAGCGTCGAGACCGGCGGCACGACGGCATAGAGAGAGACAAGCGCAACAAACACGCAGAACAGCGCCAGCGCCGCCAGGCTCGCGCCGCGCGCCAGAATGCCGAGCAGGGAGCGCCGTCGGACCACGCCGCGACCTTAGGTGTGCTTTACAGGCTATCCCAGGCGGTAATCGCGCGTCGCCTCCGGGTCGTCGGTCGAGAATGGAACCGTCTTCAATTCTTCCCACAGGGCGTCGGGAATCGGCAAGCGCGCCCAGTCGAGCGTCTGCTGGACGCGCTCGGGTCGGGTCACGCCGCAGATGGTCGAAGCGACCCGGGAGTCGCGCATGGAAAACTGCAGCGCCGCTGCGCCGGGCGGCACGCCGTGGCGGGCGCAGATCGCCTCGACGCGACGCACCGGCTCGAGCGCCGCCTCGGACGCCTCCTGATACACATAGCGGGGGTACGCGTCGGACCCCTTGGCCAGAATGCCGCTGGCGTAGGGCGCGGCGTTGAGGACCGCGACGCCTCTGGATTTGGCGAGATCGAGCATCGGCTCGGCGCTGCGGTTGACCAGGGTGAAGCGGTTGTGGGTGATCAGCGCGTCGAAGTCCCAGTCGCGCAGGAGCGGCATCATCATTGTCACTGGACCGGCCGCGAGCCCGACCGCCGTCGCCAGTCCCTCCGTCTTGATGCGGAAGAGTTCGCCGAGCGCGCCCTCCCGGCTGGTCGCCTCGGCGAACGAGCGGGCATGCTCGGGATCGTGCAGATGCAGGAGATCGATGCGCTCGACTCCCAGGGCCTCGAGGCTCTGCTCGAGCTGAGCGCCGCGCCTGAGACGCGTCGAAGACATTGGTCTCGGGATCGCGGTCGAGCTTGGTCGAGATGACGAAGCCCGGCGGCAGGCCGCGCTCGCGGATGATCGCGCCGATCCGCTGCTCGCTGCGGCCCATGCCGTAGATGCGCGAGGTGTCGATGAAATTCACCGGACCCTCGAAAATCGCCCGGATCGTGGCTTGGGCGCGGTCCGCATCGACGCCATAGCCATAGGTGTCGGGCATGTCGCCAAGTCCGGACGTGCCGAAACAAATCGGAGTGACCATGAGATCCGTTTTGCCGAGGCGGACCTTGTTCAAGACGCCCTCTGCCATCGCCATCCTCCTTTGTTCTGTATCCGCGCCCCACTGTAGCCGCGATCGCTGATCGCGGCCGACGCGGTCAGCGACCGCGTCACATTGATAAAGCGCGAAGCCGCCGTCGACCAGATAGATCTGTCCGGTTGCAAACGCGGATTCGTCGGAGGCGAGATAGACGGCGAGCGCCGCCACCTCCTCCGGCTTGCCGAGCCGGCCCATCGGCTGGCGGTCGACAAAGGCCTGGCGCACGGTCTCGATCGGCTGTCCGCTCGAGCGGCTCAGCGCCGCGATGCGGCCATCGAGCGACGGGCTCTCAATCGTTCCGGGGCAGATGGCGTTTGCGCGTACGCCCTTCCGGATAGTGTCGGCCGCGACCGCCTTGGTGAGGCCGATCACCGCCGCCTTCGACGCGCCATAGACGTAGCGGTTCGGGATGCCGCGCACGGACGAGGCGCCCGAGGCGATGTTGACGATCGACCCGTGACCCATCTCAAGCATCCCCGGCAGGAAAGCGCGGACGGTGCGGTGCATCGACTTGACGTTGAGATCGAAGGAGAAGTCCCAATCCTCGTCCGAACAGTCGAGCGCCGTTCCGTGATGGACGAAGCCGGCGCAGTTGAAGAGGACGTCGATCGGGCCGAGCTCGCGCGCCAGCGCCATGACGGCCTCGGTCGAGCGGACGTCGAGCTTGCGCCGCTCGGCGTCGAGGCCGGCGAGGCCGTCGAAATCGATGTCGGTTGCGATGACGCGGGCGCCCTCGCGAGAAAAAGCCTCGGCCGTGGCGCGCCCGATCCCCGCCGCCGCCGCGGTCAGGACCGCAACCTTCCCCGTCAACCGTCCCGCCATCCCAAGGGTCTCCTTCCCCAACGCCGATTAAGGCCGCTCTCCGCGGCGATTCACGCTTTTAGGCGACATTGCCGCGCCAGCCTAGCGGCTATGGCCGCTCATTGAACCGACCATTTTCGCCGGATCGACGAGCCGGTCGAACTCGGCTTCGGTGACGAAGCCGAGTTTCAGCGCGGCTTCCTTCAACGTCAGATCGTGGTCGTTGGCGTAATGCGCGATCTCGGCCGCCTTGTCGTAGCCGATGACCGGGGCGAGCGCCGTCACCAGCATCAGCGAGCGCTGCACGTCCTCGGCGATCTTCTTGCGGTTGGGCTCGGCCCCCTCGACGAGGTGCTTGCGGAAACTGACGCAAGCATCGCTCAGGATCGTGATCGAGTGGGCGACATTGTAGATGATGAGCGGTTTATAGACGTTCATCTCGAGATAGCCGCCGGCGCCGCCGAAGCCGACTGCGACGTCGTTTCCCATGACCTGAACGGCGACCATGGTCATGGCCTCGGCCTGGGTCGGGTTGACCTTGCCTGGCATGATCGACGAGCCGGGCTCGTTGGCGGGAAGGACGAGCTCGGCAAACCCCGCCCGCGGGCCGCAGGACATCAGGCGAATGTCGTTGGCGATCTTGTAGAGCGAGACGGCGAGCGTACGCAGCGCGCCGGAGAGATGAACGAGGGCGTCGTGCGCGCCCTGGGCGGCGAACTTGTTCGGCGCGCTGACGAAGGGCAGGCCGGTCAGCCCCGCGATGCCCGCCGTCGCCGCTTCGGCGAATCCGGGCGCGGCGTTGACGCCGGTGCCGACCGCGGTGCCGCCGAGGGCCAGCTGATAGACGCCGGTCAGCGCGCCTTCGAGCCGCTCGAGATCGTCCGCCAGCATGGCCGCATAGCCGGACCATTCTTGCCCAAGCGTCAGCGGTGTCGCATCCTGCATATGCGTGCGGCCAATCTTGACGATGCCGCTCCAGGCCTCGGCCTTCGCCGCGATGGCGTCGCGAAGCGCCTGAACCGCGGGCATAAGCCGGCGTTTCACGCCGGTCGCCGCCGCAATCGCCATGGCGGAGGGAAAAGTGTCATTGGTCGACTGGCTCATATTGACGTGGTCGTTGGGATGGATCGGCGCCCTCTCGCCGAGCGGCGCGCCCGCGAGCTGAGCGGCGCGGTTGGCGATCACCTCGTTGACGTTCATGTTGAACTGGGTGCCGCTGCCTGACATCCAGACGCTGAGCGGGAACATGTCGCGATGGCGCCCCGCCAGGAGTTCGTCGCAGACTTCGGCGATCAGGCGGAAAGGCCCGTCCCCGAGCCGTCCGCTCGCGTGGTTGGCGATCGCGGCGGCCTTCTTCAGGATCGCGTAGGCGTCGATCATCTCTGGCGGCATCAGGTCGCGACCGATGCAGAAATGCTCGAGCGCGCGCTGGGTCTGGGCGCCCCAAAGCTTGTCGGCGGGGACGTCGATCTCGCCGAAGCTGTCCCGTTCCTTGCGCGTGGCGGACATAGGCATCCTTTCAGACGAGGCGGACCTGCCTCAGCCCCCTGTGATTCTCTTCCGTCGGGACACGCCCCCGCCGATCGGCGGGCGGCGATTGCCGGGGTGCTTGGGATCGGGGCCCCAGATCGCCTGGTAGGTGTCGACGCAGCGGCCGGACGCCTGAAGGTAGACCGCGGCGGCGATCAGCGCGGCCCACCAGATCGCCAGGACAAGGAGCATCCAGCGCGGCGCGCCGACGAAGCCGAGCCCCACCGCAGTCGCCGTCAGCGCCAGCGGCACGGCGATCCATCCGAGATGCTTGTGAGCCGCTTCGAACACGAGCCGCCGCGGCGTCATGTCATAATGGTCGCCGCGGAGCGTCGGTTCGGTCGGGCCGCCCTTGTCGCCGCGCAGAAGGGCGCCGGCGACCTGGATCCAGCCGATCGAGACGGCAATCCAGCCACAGACGTGATGAACGGTGACCGCGGGTCCGGTCCGCCAACCCCGGCCGAAAATGAGGACGAGCCCGAGCGTCATGGCGGCGACGCCGGCGCTCTGGCACCAGAGATGCGTCCGCCACCACAGCTTGTTGTCGAGAACGCGCGGCCAGTCCTGCCTCGGCGTCACCTTGAAATAGCGCGCGGCCAGTATGCCGAGCGGCAGGAGGAAGCTCCAGCTCAGGACCATGAGGCGCGCATGCCAATAGACCCAGGGTTCGCCCGCCGGGCGAGGAGCGTCTGACAGCGGGGCGAGCAGCCAATCGACCATGCCCTTGGACCAGAAAATCGTGCGCGGGCTTCTCGGCCCCGGGAGCGCAGAATATGCGCTGCCGGGACGACTTCAAGACCGGCAGGAAAGCGGGATGCGCCCGCGGCCGGCTTCCTATTGTAAATCGCTCTCCGAGCGGAATGGCCCGAAGGGCTGCACGGAATATCCTCTCTTGAACGCAGCGTCCGTCGCTCTGTTGCGAATGGCGATCGCGGTGAATTGATTTTCATCGGCCACACAAAAAGTGGGACCGGCGCTGACGCCTTCGCTTTCGAGAAACCGGCGATAGGCCGTCTCGAATCCCGCTACGCTAAAGGCGTTGCTGCTGAACACTGCAGAAACATACAATACTTTACGATTGGCGCCTTCCGCAGAGCAATAGCCCCAAGAGGCGCTCGCGGGCGTTACGAAACAGACGGCTCCCAAGATTGCCAACGCATATCTACTCATCAGGCGCTCCTGCCAATTGGCTCGCCGCGATGGTTAATCTGCCCCAACTCGGGCTGATGTGACAAGGCCTTGGAGGGCTTCGTTAGGGCAAGGCGAGGACAAGGCCGCCGGGGAACGGCCAGAAGGGCGGCGCTGGTTACAAGACCGATAATCGCCGCCCCGGACTTTCCTCGATCGCCTTCAGCCTTTGGCTTCTTTCGTTGTCGTAGAGTTGGCGGCGGTGAGGCAGGGGGAGTGCCGCAATGGCCCCGGCCGTTCGCACAAATTACGATGTCGGCGCGCTGGATGGCGATCCAGACGCTGTTCGCGTTGAGCTCTGGTCATCCCTGCGACCGGGTTGGGGTTGCTTTGGCTTTATGGCGGCGATCTCAGTCGCCCGGTCAGCGGCTTTGTCATGCTGCGCTTCGGCTTGGCCCTGTCCGCCATCGAGGCGCTCGTATTCGCTCCCGCCGTCGCGCTTCGCAGCAGCACGATGCTTCGCGAGCTGACCCTTGCCCGGGACGAACTCGATCGGCTCGCCCACATCGACCCGTTGACCGGTCTCTTCAATCGTCGCGGATTCGACAAGGCTGCGACAGGCATGCTGGCCTCGCCGGCTGCGCTGGCTCGTCCCGCCGCGGCTCTGATGTGCGACCTCGATCACTTCAAGGAGATCAACGATCAGTTCGGCCACGAATTCGGCGACGCCGCGTTGCGGCATGTCGCGAATATTCTGCGCGAGGCCGCAACGCGCGGCGCAATGGTGCTCGGCAGGGTCGGGGGCGAGGAATTCGCGCTGCTGCTGACCAATGTCGTGCATGCCGATGCGCTGGCGTTCGCTGAAATTCTTCGGATGAGCATCGCGGAGCGCCCGGTCGAGTGGCGAGGCGCGAAGGCCACGATCACCATGAGCGTGGGGCTAGCCGCAACGCCCTTCTGCGACGGCGAGCTCTCCCCGCTGTTCGCCCGCGCCGACGGGGCGCTCTACGGAGCGAAAGGGAGGGGGCGCAATCGCATCGTCCAGGCGCAGGATCTTCTGGTCGAAGCAGCGTAATCGCCGGTTCGAGGAGGCCGGCCATCCAGGGTTGTCGCCCCCGCGAACGCGAAGCCAGCAAGCTCCACGGACATTGGCGCATTGCGCGAGCCTGGCGGAGAGTCCCGCAGCGGGCGGTCTCCACCTCGTTTCACGTGGCTTTCACGCCCGTGATGCCGAGAGCCGCGGATGTCGGCGTTACTGCGAACGCTCTGTTTCAGAATATGACGGAAGAATCGACCGTCGCACCGCCGCGCGCGAGGCTCAGATTGACCACCCATCCCAACCGCACCGGGACGCCTTCGAAAGTTTCACCTTCCACGTGCCCGACCATCGTCCAGGCGCATCGGTCATTCGAGACGTATGTGCGATCGTCGGCAGAGTAGGAGAACGTGGGGAACTGCAGATTTGGCAGCCGTTCCTTGATGGCTTGCTGGGCCGCCAGGCTGACTTTGGCCGGACTGGTGGAACACGCCTTCTGCGGAACCGGGCGTGTTGCGATGCTGCCGCCCACAATTGCGAGCCCGACGATCGGGACGATGCTCAGGAGAGGCGCTCTGAATGTCACGGAACCGGCCTTCGACCCGCGTTTGATCCGTCGGCCTCGTGCGAGCCACGACGCCAAGTTCCGCTAACCTATCCGCAGTGGCGTTCCATTCGGCACAAAGGGTTCGATAGAAATTGAATGAAACGGGCGGGACGATGCGAACGAGATGTCCACGGTCGCGCAAGGATGGCGCTTGGTTGCCGTGTTGGCCGAACTTGTCCTGGACGCTGCGATCGCCCTCAGTGCCTTGTCGCCTGTGCGATCCTCTCCGCCGCCTCCAATGCGACCAAGCGCCGCAACGCGCGATTGGTCTCGTCCTCAGCCCAGGAAGGATGGCGGGCCGAAGCTTCCTCGAAGAGCCAGGCAAGATATCGGAACAGGCGCCTTTGCGCCTGACGCAGCATCTCCGCGCTCGCGCCGACGGGTATCCTATGGTCCATAGCCGCATCGACGTCGCGGTCCGGATCCGCGAGATCGGCCTCGCTTAATACAGGCCCCGTCAACGCGACAACATCGCGCCGTGCGATCGGAGCGGTTGATCGGACGGCGATGAGGCGCGAATTGTCCTGAGCCATCGATACTACTCCTGGCTGTGCCCCAGGCTCATTTAAGACCATACAACCATAAGCCGCAATCCTCGCCCTGTGGATAAGCAGGACTTAAGCTTGTCCTATGCCTGCCGCGCTTGGTCCGATGAGGCCCAACCGACTGAAAAACGTTCGTTAACTTTAGTACCGCGAACCCAAGGACAAGAGAGAGTTTCGCGATTACGGAAAGTTAAGCGGTCAGGGCTCTGGGCAATCCCTGACCGTGATAGAGCGCTCCAAGTTGCATCGCGGTCCCCGACGAACGCCAGGCCAGTCTCTACGTCAACCGGCAAAGCTCGCCATGGCTTTATCGACGATGATGGCCCCGGCCTCCTGGACGAAATGACCGGCCTCGGCGAGCTCGATCGGCGGCGGGCAGTTCCGGATCGTCTGGCGGAGCGCGCGCATCGCCGGCGGGCCGAGAACCGGGTCCTGCATGCCCACCGCCATGCAGCTCTTGCCGGCCCAATCGTTCGACCAGAAATCGCGCGCCCGGCGCGAGAGCGCGGCGCCTTCGGCGTCCGGCCGGTCCGGCACGAGGTTGGGGAAGCGCCTCACGCCGGACTTGTATCGCTGGTCCGGAAAGGGCGCCGCATAGGCCGCGGCCTCGGCGTCGCTCAATGACGGCGCCCCCCGCTTCATCAGCGCGGCTATGTCCATGTCAGGCTTGCTGTTCGCGAAGGCGCGCCACGCCAGGAAGCCTTCGCCGAGCGGAACGTCGCCGGTTCCGAGCGCGGTGTTCATCACCAGGAGCCGTTCGAAGCGTTCGTGCATGTCCATCGGAATCGTAAGACCGATAAGGCCTCCCCAATCCTGGCAGACGAGGGTGATGCGCCTGAGATCGAGCGATTTGAATCAGGGCGATAATCGAGTCGCGATGAAACATGAAGGTATAGACGGCCTCGTCTACGGGCTTGTCGGAACGGCCGAAGCCGAAAAAATCCGGGGCGACGACGCGCTGGCCCGCGGCGACAAAGGCGGGGATCATCTTGCGGTAGAGATAGGACCAGGTGGGCTCGCCATGCAGGCAGAACGCGACCGGCGCGTCGCGCGGCCCTTCGTCGAGATAATGCATGCGCAAGCCCCCGGCGCCGTCGCGATAACGGGGAACGAACGGATAGCCGGGCAAGACGGCAAAGCGTTCGTCCGGGGTGCGCAGAGCGTTCATCGATTGTCTCCTCAAGGGCCAGCCGGCGTCTATTCATCCGCGTCTTCGTCGCTGCTCTCCGCCTCCCTTTCGGCGCCCGGGATGACGTAGGTCCCCTTCAGCCAGCGGTGGAGGTCGATGTCGGCGCAGCGCTTGGAGCAGAACGGATCGTAACGCTCGGCGCGTGGCTTGCCGCAGATGGGGCACGGGCGCTTTTGCGTCGTTGGTTGGGCGCTCGGGCGGGCCTTTGTCGTTTGCAGTCATTTCGAGAGATTCGCGACCCATTGGCGGTGCGGATAATAGCCTTCTCCGGCGAGCAGCGCGTTCGTCTCCGCCAACGGCAGGCCGACCACATTGCTGTAGGAGCCGATCAGCCGCACGACAAAGGCCCCGGCGAGGCCCTGAACAGCGTAGCCGCCGGCCTTGCCGCGCCACTCTCCGCTCATCAGATAGGCATCGAGCTCCTCGCGCGAAAGGCGCTTGAACCGCACCCGCGTTTCGACGATGCGCCGTCTGAGCGCCCCCCCGGGCGTCGCCAGCGCAAGGCCGGTATAGACCCGATGGGCGCGGCCGGAGAGAAGCCTGAGGCAGGCTTCGGCCTCGTCGCGAATTCTCGCATTTCGGCAGGAAGCGCCGGCCGACGCAAACCACGGTGTCGGCGGCGAGCGTGAGGCACGGAGCAAGCTCGGGGACCTTGACCGCGAGCCCTGCCGAGTGGATCGCCTTCTCCGACGCGAGCCGCTGCGCGAGGCCGCGGGGCGACTCGCCGCGGCGCGGCGTCTCGTCGATTTCGGACGGCAACACGGAATCCGGATCGACGCCGATCTGCGCCAGAAGCGCGAGGCGGCGAGGCGAACCCGAGGCGAGAACGAGGCGCGGGCGGCCTTGCGGCGAACTCAAGGGGCGGCTCCTCGCGGGGCGCCCCGGAAGACGAGCCTCACTTGAAACGGTAGGTGATGCGGCCCTTGGTCAGATCATAGGGCGTCATCTCGACAAGGACCTTGTCGCCGGCCAGCACGCGAATGCGATTCTTGCGCATCTTGCCGGCGGTGTGAGCGATAATCTCGTGGTCGTTCTCCAGTTTGACGCGGAAGGTCGCATTGGGCAGCAGTTCGACCACGAATCCGGGAAATTCCAGCAGTTCTTCTTTCGACATAGGGTCCCTTATGATGACGTCGCGTCGGCGACGTCGCGGCCGCGGTTTCTCGGCATGGACCCAGGATCGCTCGCAAGTTCAGGGCCGGACCGCCGCGGCGGCGGAACCTATCCCAATTCAACGTAAAAAGGAAAGCAAAAGGCGAGACCTGAGGCGCCGGGATGTGGTCATCGTTTCCTTAAGGTGACTCTCGCTCCTCCAGTTACGATGCGGGCACGGGGCTTTCCTTCACTGTCGCTCCGGCAGACGCGCGGGTGATACGAGGGACGGCGCAGGTCGCCAGTCAATGGCGCCGAAGACGCCGTCGCATGCGTCGAGGTCCCTCGGAGGCGACTGTCGCGACCGGCCCGCATCGCGCGGCTCCGTCACAAAATTCTGAAGAAAGACCGAGGCCTTTCTTGAAGAAACGCCCTCCGTCGCAGTTCCATCCGTCCCGCGTCTGTGGCATAAAATGCCGAACACGGGTGATCGCGCCAATGAACAGGATGGAACGCCGGCCCCCCGACGCTGGGGAAGCGAAAGTCGAATTTCTCGACGGCGATTTTCGCATCCTGCGTCCAGGCGCGTTTGTCCGCTGCGCCGTTACGGGACGCCCGATCCCTCTCGATGAACTGCGTTACTGGAGCGTCGACCGCCAGGAGGCCTACGCGACCCCGGCGGCATCAATGGCGCGCGAGACCGAGTTCCGGCTGAGGTTCCGCCGTTTTGGCGAAAATCGCCGCCCGTGGCCTTGTCAAGCACGAGAAGATAGTTCATATGTAAACCTTCTTGGCGACCGCCCATGGCGGCCTTCGAATTCGCCTGGGTTTCCTCGAGGAAAAGCCAATGCCGACTTACAAGGCGCCGGTCGCCGACACCCTTTTCCTTCTCAACGACGTGTTCGACTACAGCAAATACGCCAACCTTCCGGGTTTCTCCGAGGCGCCGATCGACGTCGTCGAGGCTGTCCTGAGCGAGGGCGCGAAGTTTGTCGAAGAGGTGATCCAGCCGTTGAACCGCGTCGGCGATATCGAAGGCTGCAAGCGCCTCGACGACGGCAGCGTCACCACCCCGAAAGGCTTCAGGCAAGCCTATAAGGCGCTGGTCGAGGGCGGTTGGGTCGGGCTCGCCGGACAACCGGCGTTCGGCGGTCAAGGTCTGCCGCAGTTTCTCGCCGTGCTGTTCGGCGAATATGAGAATTCGGCCAATCTCGCCTTTTCGATGTACCCGGGCCTGACGCAGGGAGCGGTCGCGGCGCTGACGGTCCACGGCAGCGAGGAATTGAAGGCGCGCTATCTGCCTAAGATGACGACCGGCGAGTGGACCGGCACGATGAATCTGACCGAGCCGCATTGCGGCACCGATCTCGGCATGATCAAGACGAAAGCGATCCCGGAGCCCGACGGCTCCTATGCCATCACCGGCCAGAAGATCTTCATCTCCGCCGGCGAGCACGATCTCGCCGACAACATCATCCACCTCGTCCTCGCCCGCATCGAAGGCGCGCCGCCAGGGGTGAAGGGGATCTCGCTCTTTCTCGTGCCGAAATTCCTGCCCGACGCCGACGGTAAGCCCGGCCAGCGCAATGGCGTCGTCTGCGGTTCGATCGAGCACAAGATGGGCATTCACGGCAATTCAACCGCCGTCCTCAATTACGACGGGGCGAAAGGCTGGCTGGTCGGCGAGGCGCATCGCGGCCTTCCGGCGATGTTCGTGATGATGAACGGGGCGCGTCTCGGCGTGGCGGTGCAGGGGCTTTCGATTTCCGAGGTCGCCTATCAGAACGCCGCGGCTTACGCGAAGGAGCGGCGGCAGGGTCGTTCGCTGAAGGGGCCGGCCGAACCCGAGAAGCCAGCGGACATCCTGCTCGTCCATCCCGACGTGCGCCGCATGCTGCTCGAGGTGCGCGCTTTCAACGAGGCGGCGCGTGCGCTGATGGTTTGGATCGCGCTCTCCGAGGACGAAGCGCTCCATGCGCCCGACGAGAAGACGCGCCAGGCGGCCGACGACCGGCTGGGCCTCATGACCCCGGTCCTCAAAGGCGTCTTCACCGACCTCGGCTTCGCCAACGCCGTCAAGGCCCAACAGGTGCTCGGGGGCCACGGCTATATCGCCGAATGGGGCATGGAGCAGTTCGTCCGCGACGCCCGCATCTCGATGATCTACGAGGGCGCGAACGGCGTTCAGGCGATCGATCTCGTCGGCCGCAAGCTGCCGAAGGACGGCGGCCGAGCGATCATGGCCCTTTTCGGCGAAATCTCGCAATTCCTCGCGTCCGCGAAGGACGACGCGGAGCTTTCGCCCTATCTCGACGGGCTGAAGAGCGCGCTCGGCCATTTGCAGCAGGCAAGCCTCTGGCTGTCGAAAAACGGCCTCGCCGACCCCAACAACGCCGGCGCGGCCTCAAACGACTATATGCATCTCCTCGGCCTCACGGCGCTCGGCTACATGTGGGGCCGGATCGTCAAAGCCGTGCTCGCCCGGCAGGCGCGGGGCGACAGCAACCCGGCCCTCGACGCCAAATTGACGCTCGCGAAGTTCTTCAGCGAGCGTATGCTGCCAGAAACGGGCGCGCAGCTGGCCCGGCTCACCGCCGGAGCGGCGGCGCTGATGGCGCTTCCGGCCGAAGCTTTCTGACGGCGGAAGGAGCAGGATAGGGAGATCCCATGGGCTCAGTAGAAGCGCCGCCGCGCTTGACCGGCGGCTGCCAGTGCGGCGCGGTGCGTTATGCGCTGACCGCGCGTCCAAAGGGCTCGGCCATCTGCCATTGTCGGATGTGCCAGAAGGCCGGCGGCGCTCCGTTCATGGCTTTCACCGCGGGCGTGCGCCGGGAGGACTTCGTTTTCACCCGCGGCGCGCCGGCGATCTACCGCAGCTCGGAGATCGCCGAGCGCGGCTTCTGCGCCGTCTGCGGCACACCGCTGACCTATCGCCTGAACGGCCGCGACCGCATTTCGGTGACGATCGGCAGTCTCGACCGGCCGGCGGAACTCCCGCCGACGGAACAACTCGGCGTCGAATCTGCGCTGCCCTGGCTCGCCGACCTCGCGACGCTTCCCGCATCGCGGACCGAGGATTGGTTGAAGGCGATCAATGCCGCAGAGGCTGGCAGCCGCCAGCATCCAGATCACGATTAACCCGCCGGTTTCCGGACGGGAGAGAGCAAAAGCCGCGGCCATGCGCCGCACGGAGAAAACAGCATGACTGACGCATTGATCTTCGATCACGTTAGGACCCCGCGTGGCCGCGGCAAGCCCGACGGCGCGCTGCACACGGCGACCACCTTGCATCTGGCGGCGACGGCGCTGAAGGCGATCAAGGATCGCAATCACCTCGACGCGGGCCAGGTCGACGATGTGGTGATGGGCTGCGTCGATCCGGTCGGCGAAGCGGGCGGCGACATCGCCCGCATGGGCGCGCTCGCGGCGGGCTTCGGCGACACCGTACCCGGCGTGCAGATCAACCGCTTTTGCGCCTCGGGCCTCGACTCGGTCAATTTCGCCGCCGCGCAGGTGATGAGCGGCCAGCATGACCTGACGGTCGGCGGCGGCGTCGAGTTCGATGAGCCGGATCGGCATCGGCGCTTCGGGCGGCTCCTGGCCCGCCGATCCTTCGATCGCCATTCCCGCCTATTTCATGCCGCAGGGCGTGTCGGCCGACCTGATCGCGACGAAGTATGGATTCTCGCGCGACGACGTCGACGCCTATGCGGTGGAATTGCAGAAGCGCGCCGCGGCCGCCTGGAAGGCCGGCCGGTTCAAGAATTCGATCGCCCCCGTCGTCGACGTCAACGGGCTGCCGATGCTTGAGCGCGACGAGCACATGCGGCCGGAGACCAACATGCAGTCCCTGGCGTCGCTGAAGCCCTCGTTCGTCATTCCCGGCGAGCAGGGCGGCTTCGACGCCGTCGCCATTCAGGCCCACCCGGATATCGAGCGGATCCTTCATGTCCACCACGCCGGCAATTCGTCGGGCATCGTCGACGGGGCGGCGGCGGTGCTGATCGGCTCGCGCGAGGCTGGCGAAAAGGCGGGCCTGAAGGCTCGGGCGCGCATCCGTGGGTTCGCCAACATCGGCACGGAGCCGGCGATCATGCTGACCGGCCCGGTCGACGTGACGAGGAAGGTGCTCGCCCGCTCGAAGATGAATATCGGCGACATCGACCTCTTCGAGGTCAACGAGGCTTTCGCCTCGGTCGTGCTGCGCTTCTGCCAGGCCTTCGACATCGATCAGAACAGGATCAACGTCAACGGCGGCGCCATCGCCATGGGTCATCCGCTCGGTGCAACCGGCGCGATGATCCTCGGCACGGCGCTCGACGAGCTCGAGCGGACCGGCAAGCAAACGGCGCTCATCACCCTTTGCATCGGCGGCGGCATGGGCACCGCGACGATCATCGAGCGCGTCTGAAATCAGGGACGGAGACCGATCATGAACCTTGTCAATTTTCGTCTCGAAACCGACGCCGACGGCATTGCGCTGGCGACCTGGGACAGCCCAGGCCGTTCGATGAACGTGGTGACGCCGGAAGTGGTCGCCGAGTTGGCGACGATCGTCGACAGGATCGCCACCGATGCGGCGATCAAGGGCGCCGTCTTCACCTCGGGCAAGGAGGGCTTCTCCGGCGGCGCCGATCTGACCATGCTGAAGACGGCGGGCGACGAATACGCCCGCCTCGCCAAGGTGGAAGGCGAGAAGGCGGCGATGCGCGCCTTCGTCGACCGGGTGAAGCAATTGTCGCTGACGTTCCGGCGCCTCGAGACCTGCGGCAAGCCGGTCGCCGCCGCGATCAACGGCGTCTGCATGGGCGGCGGTTTCGAGCTCGCGCTCGCCTGCCACTATCGCATCGTCGCCGATGACGACAGGGCGCGCGTCGGGCTGCCGGAGATCAAGGTCGGCCTCTTTCCCGGCGGCGGCGGGACGCAGCGGGTGGCGCGGCTGATGCCGACGCCCGATGCGCTGCAGATGCTGTTCAAAGGCGATCAGATCCGCCCGGCCGCGGCGAAGCGGATGGGCCTCGTGCACGAGGTCGCGCCGGCCGACCAGGTCGTCGCGCTGGCCAAGGCCTGGGCGAAGGCCAATCCGAACGCAAAAGCGCCGTGGGACGACCCGAAGTTCAAGCTGCCGTCCGGCAAGGTGTTCTCGCCCCAGGGGATGATGATCTGGCCGCCGGCCAACGCCATCTACCGCCGCGAAACCTATGACAATTATCCCGCCGCCAAGGCGGTGCTGAAGAGCGTGTTCGAGGGCCTGCAGCTGCCGATGGACCTGGCGCTGGCGGTCGAGAGCAAATATTTCGCCAACATCCTGTTGTCGAGGGAAGCGGCGGCGATGATCCGCTCGCTCTTTCTCTCCATGGGCGAGCTGAACAAGGGCGCGCGCCGCCCGGCCGACGTTCCGCCGGTCAAACTCAGGAAGATCGGGGTCATCGGCGCCGGCTTCATGGGCGCCGGCATCGCCTATGTCTCGGCGGCCGCCGGCCTTGAGGTCGTGCTCATCGACCGCGACCAGGAATCGGCCGACAAGGGCAAGGCCTATTCGGACAAGGTCATGAGCTCGCAGATCGCCAAGGGCCGCGCCAAGACGGCCGACAAGGACGCCCTGCTCGCGCGCATCCATGCGACCGCGGATTATGCCGAGCTCAAGGCCTGCGATTTCGTCATCGAGGCGGTGTTCGAGGATCGCGCGGTCAAGGCCGAGGCGACGAAGAAGGCGCAGGCCGTGCTCGGTCCTGACGTCGTCTTCGCCAGCAACACGTCGACGCTGCCGATCGCCTCTCTCGCCGAGACTTCGCTCAAGCCCGAGAATTTCATCGGCGTGCATTTCTTCTCGCCGGTCGAGAAGATGATGCTGACCGAGATCATCATGGGCGAGAAGACGGACGCGAAGGCGCTGGCGACGGCGATGGACTATGTGCGGGCGATCAAGAAGACGCCGATCGTCGTCAACGACTGCCGCGGCTTCTACGTCAATCGCTGCGTCGGCAATTACATGGTCGAGGCGCACTCCATGGTGATGGAGGGCGTGCCGCCGGCGATGATCGAAAACGCCGCCAAGATGGCCGGGATGCCGGTCGGGCCGCTGGCGCTCAATGACGAGGTCGGCATCGATCTCAGCTGGAGAATCCTGCAGGCCGCCGAGAAGGACTTGGGGCCGGGCGCGGTCGATCCGGCGCAGAAGAAACTCATCGAGACGCTGGTGGTGAAGGACCAGCGTTTCGGCCGCAAGAACGGCAAGGGCTTCTACGACTATCCGGCGAACGGGCCGAAGAGCCTGTGGCCGGGCCTGGCGGCCATCGTCGGCAAGCGGCTCGACCCGGATGCGTTGAGCGTCAGGGACCTCAAGGATCGCTTCTTGTTCACAGCTGCGCTCGAGGCGGCGCGCTGCCTGTTCGAGGGGGTCGTCACCGACCCGCGCGAGGCCGACGTCGGCTCGATCCTCGGCTTCGGCTACGCGCCCTATACCGGCGGCACGCTCTCGTTCATCGACGGCATGGGGCTGAAGACGTTCGTTCAGCGCGCCAAGGAGCTGGCGGCGAAATACGGCCCGCGTTTCGAGCCGAGCGGGAAGCTCGTGGAGATGGCCGAGCGCGGCGAGACGTTCTACGGAAGCTACGGCGAGGGGCGCAAAGCGGCTTAGCCGGCCGACGCGTTGTTCGCTCAGCGCGTCGATCGCTCGACGACGGTCGTCACGGCAGGCTTGCGCGCCGCCGAGCGGGCGCCTATAAGACGGCCCTGCCCGCTACGCGGGCGACATGTCGGAGTGTAGCGCAGCCTGGTAGCGCACCTCGTTCGGGACGAGGGGGTCGGAGGTTCGAATCCTCTCACTCCGACCATCAATCCTCTTAACGAATCAAAGTCTTCCCTGCTTGGGCCAGAAGCGGTTCAGGGCGACCGGGACAGTTATCGGGACAGAAACGCTTCCCGCTTAAGAGACGGTGATGCGGCTGGAACGACTGAAGACTGTCGCCGAGGCAAACTGCGAACAAGAGGCGCTTAGCTGGTCGTGTACTAGGGTGTGGACTCAATTGATCCAATAGCAGAGCGCGGCGATCAGGCAGAGGCCGGCGAGGAAGTTGCGGGCGGTTTTGTCGTATCGGGTCGCGATGGCGCGAAAGTCCTTCAAGCGGCAGAAGGTGCGCTCGATGACGTTGCGGAGACGGTAGAGTTCGGCGTCAAAGGGAAAGCGGCGCTTACGATGGGACTTGTTGGGGATGACCGGTTCCGTGCCGCGCTCATCGAGGAAGGAGCGCAAGTGATCGGCGTCGTAGCCCTTGTCGGCGATGGTGTGTTTGCTCGGGCCGATCGAGGCGAGCAGAGGCGCAGCGCCTTTGATGTCGGCGACGTTTCCGCCGGTCAGCAGGAAGGCGCGCGGCCTGCCTTCTGCATCGACGAGGGCATGGATTTTCGTCGTGCGGCCGCCACGCGAGCGGCCGATGGCTTGGTCTTCGGACCCCCTTTTTGGGCGCCGCTCGCCGAGCGATGCGCCTTCACCGCCGAACTGTCGATCATGACGAGGGCCGGAGGATCGGCATGTTCGACGAGAGCGGCGAACAGACGCTGCCACAGACCGCGCCGGCTCCAACGATTGTACCGGTTGAAGACCGTCGTATACGGCCCGTATTCTTCGGGAAGCGCCCGCCATCGACAGCCCTCGCGTAACCGATGGACGATCCCGCTGATGATGCGTCGATCGTCCTGCCGCTCCGGCCCGGTGTGGACCATCGGAAGATGCGGCGCGAGCGCCGCAAATTGTTCATCCGTCAGCCAAAAATTGTCCGCCACGAATCAAGCCCTCCATACGGACTTGAATCACGACAAATCACCCAAATCAATTGGGTACACACCCTAATGAAGACGCGTCAATTCGCATCGAGAGATTTGGCAATGGCCCGGAACGCCAAAGCTGGTTTCCGTGTCGTTCTGACGTGGCAGGACATCGAAGAAATTACGAAGGGAATGGCCGCTGAAAATCACGAAGGCGCGCTTCGTGTTCAGCGAGCGCTAAACGTCGCCGCCGCGATCGGAGACCTTCTCAAGAATTCAAACTGACCCACTACCCAGACAGCGGCTTCCCTTGCTGCGGCGCATGACTGCTAAAGATCGAACAACGGATCGGCACCCGCCGACGCGGACGTCAGCAGGAGAAGGCGCCATGACGCTTCGGGCTGCGCTCTTTCTGGCGTTCGCACTTGTCGTCGGCGCCGCCAAGGCGGAAGGGTCTTACGCCGTGATGATCCAATGCACGCGTGAGAGCCCCATCGTGTTCGCTCGCTGCGGCGATCGATCGGAAGCCTGCGAAGACCTGATGACCATTTACGCGGGGGACGGTCAGGCGGATCGATACTGCGGGCCGGACAACTGGCGCATGTAAGTGCCGGTGGAACCGGTGCCGGGTTGGAGGGTGGCGCCGTCGCGTTGAAGCCCAACCGTCGCCGACGAGGGCGCGAGGATGGGCGCTCGTTCCCTGGGCTACCCGGCGACCGTGGCATGTCCCGCCCTCGCCCGGCGATGCCCCGCATAGCCGAGGCCCGCGAAGCCGAGCAGCATCATTATCCAGGTAGAAGGCTCCGGAACGAAGCTGACGCTCAGGCTTGTAATGCTGCCCGAACCATAGAAGAGGGCGATATCGAACGGGCCCTCGTACGGTTCTCCCCCAGGAGGTCCGGGAGCATAGTACTGTTCAGCGAGGTCTATTAACATCGACGTCGTATCTCCCGGCGCCGTCAGATAGGTGAAGGATGTCGTGACATTTCCAGGCAGCGAACCCGTTGGGGTGGAAACGGACGCCTCCGCCCCGAGATAGGTCACGTACATGCATGTGAAAGCGGACCCCCCGGGACACTCACCAAACGAAACGTAGTCAAAAAGACTGGCTGAGTCTGTCTGATAGCTCGAACTTCCGTCGTTGAAGGCGACGCGACTGGCGGAAGGCGCCAGGACGCTGGCAGTCCCCCACCCGGGCACATTGATGGAAACTCGGACTGCGGTCCCTGTGAGCGAACTTCCGCTCGAATCCGGCGTGAAGGTCATGGCGTCCGTATCGTATTCATACGTCAGGACGAATGGGTCCGAATTGTCAAGCGTCCCGGTATATACCGCCTCCATGAGCCTTGCGGCGCTGGGGGATGGGGACGCGGCGAGGGCAAAAACCGTGGCGAAAGCAATGGCTTTCCACGACATGACGACCTCCCGAAAAGACGATGGAAGCATAGACCGGACAGCGGGGTCCATCAATACGACATGAAGTCGCGTGGCCCCGGTCGGAAGGCGGGCCTTAAGGGGTGCGAAGCAAGGTCCCTGAACCGCGCGCCACATGGCCGGGAGAAGTCCGCCCGCCGCTCGCATGACGCCAGTGCCATGAGAACGTCAGGCAGGGCCGCATCCGCGCCGAACCGCGCTATCAGCCTGTCCTGCCGATAGCGCCCGGCCCGTCCGCATCGCTCGCAGTCGATACGAACGATGTCCGAGGGGAATTCTGCCAGAGAGAGGGAGCCGGGTCGCATCGGAGCAGTATCGCCGCCGGGTACATCGGCCAGAAATACCAGCCGTCCCGCGGCGGCGGTGGCAAGCTCACCGGGACAGAAACGGGACAGAGACCCCATGAACAAAGCAGGACAAACGCGATTGAGCGTGACGAAAAGCCCTTAATTTTCAGAGGCCATGCGTTGAGACGCAGCGTTCGGGACGAGGGGGTCGGAGGTTCGAATCCTCGCACTCCGACCAATCCATCCAGCAAGCTCTCCAGATTGCCGTGAAGCTCTTCAAGTCCAGCACCCGCCGCATTCGTCGGAGGCGAGCTCAGCCTGCGGCTTCTCGACTTCTTCCTGAGCGGCCGTTCAAAAGGTTCGATCTCCGGCGCCCGAGCTGCCGGTCAGCCGCGCGACGCACTTCGTTTCAAACCGTTCCCCCGGCAAATTCTCCTGCCCGACCGCTTCCGCGGCGGCTGAAATCCCGGTAGGTGCGGGGCCAACCTTTGAAGTCGGGAACACGAATGGCGTCTCCAGGGCGGCAGCCGGCGGGCCTTCTCGCGCGGCAGCGGATCGCGGCGCTCGTCGCCTCGGGCGGCGTCGGCGCGGCCGCGCCGATCGAGCCCGGTCAGATCCAGCCGGCCAGCCTCGATCTGCGGCTCGGCCCCGAGGCGTTTCGCGTCCGCGCCAGCTTCCTGCCGGGCAAGGGCGCGAGCGTCGTCGAGCGCCTGAAAAGCCTCAACCCCGAGCGCGTGTCGCTCCTCGGCGACGGGGCGGTGATGGAGAAGGGCATCGTCTATGTGGCGCCGCTGATGGAGCGGCTGAGCCTGCCCGGAAGCGTCTCCGGCGCGGCCAATCCGAAAAGCTCGACCGGGCGGCTCGACATTTTCACCCGGCTGATCGTCGACGGCTCCGACGCCTTCGACGCGGCGCCGGCCGGCTATGCCGGGCCGCTCTTCGCCGAAGTCTCGCCGCGCAGTTTCAGCGTCCGGGCGCGCGCCGGCACGCGCCTGAACCAGCTGCGCTTTCGCGACCGCGGCGCGGCTGCGATCCTCGACGCCGAGGCTCTTCGCGCGCGCCACGCCGCCGAACCGCTCGTCGACGGCCCGCTCGCGCTGCGCGACGGCCTCATCGTCCACGTCGGGCTTGCCGGCGAGGCGGGCGAAGTCGTCGGCTATCGCGCCATCAAGAACACCGACGTCATCGACGTCGACCAAATCGGCGCCTATCCGGCGCACGATTTCTGGGAGCCGCTCCTGGCCCGGCCGGACCGGCGCCTGATCCTCGATCCGGGCGAGTTCTATATCCTCGCCTCGCGCGAGAAAATGCAGATTCCGGCCGACCTCGCCGCCGAAATGGCGCCGATCGATCCGGCGATCGGCGAATTCCGCGTGCATTACGCCGGCTTCTTCGATCCGGGCTTCGGCCAAGGCGCGGACGGCAAGCCCGCCGCGCGGGCGGTGCTCGAGGTGCGCAGCCGCGACGTGCCCTTCCTGATCGAGGACGGTCAGCCGGTCGGGCGGCTTATCTACGAGGAACTGGCCGACGCCGCCGACGAGCTTTACGGCGCGGGGCAGGCGTCCAACTATCAGCACCAGGGACTGAGACTGTCGAAGCACTTCCGGGAGTAGAGCGCACGCGTTGGTCGTCGTCACCGCGGCGAAATCGCCCCTCGATCCTTGGATGGCTGGTCGCTTTGCTCCTCGCCATCACGGGCTCCTGGAGGCAGCGATGACGTTTTCACGGGCGGATTGTCATATTTCGCTTGGCGAAGGCGCCGCTTTCCCTATATGAGCTTCAGGCTGGCGCGGCGCCGAGAGGCCCCGCGCCGCGAATTTTTTGGCCGGCCGCCATCGTGGCCCAAGGCCCGGGAATCGGAACGGAACCGATAAAGACATGACCAACCCGTTCGAATTCATTCAGCAGGTGCGCGCCGAGGCCGCCAAGGTGGTCTGGCCGACCCGGCGGGAGACCCTCGTCACGACGGGCCTGGTGCTGGCGCTCGTCGTCTTCACCAGCCTCTTCTTCGTCGGCGTGGACACCGTGCTGAGAGAAGTGGTGGCGCTGCTGCTCGGCTTCCGCCGAACCGGCTAGGCCCAAAGCCAACACGCGAGAGGGCGTATGACGACGACAATCCTGGAACGCAGCCCCATGACCATGCGATGGTACATCGTCCACGCATATTCCAATTTCGAGAAGAAGGTCGCTGAATCCATTCGCGAGCAGGCGCACCAGCGCGGCCTTGCCGACAAGTTCGAGGAAATCCTGGTGCCGACCGAGCAGGTCGTCGAAGTCCGCCGCGGCCGCAAGATCAGCTCGGAGCGCAAGTTCTTCCCCGGCTATGTTCTGGTGAAATGCGATCTGACCGACGAGGTCTACCACCTGATCAAGAACACGCCGAAGGTGACCGGCTTCCTCGGCGCCGACAAGAAGCCGATGCCGATCCCCGACCACGAGGCCGACCGCATCAAGGGCCAGGTCCTCGAGGGCGTCGAGCGGCCGAAAGCGGCGATCCGTTTCGAGATCGGCGAGAACGTGCGCGTGGCCGACGGCCCGTTCGCTTCGTTCAACGGCGTGGTCGAGGAGGTCGACGAGTCGCGCTCGCGGGTCAAGGTCGCCGTGTCGATCTTCGGCCGGGCGACGCCGGTCGATCTCGAATTCGGCCAGGTCGAGAAGACGTAAGGCGTAACATCGCCTTCGCCCGCGCCGAAGAGATGGGCGCCGGCGAAGAACCAAGCCTTTGTCGGCGACGTATCGGGACCCCCCCCAGGAGTTCATCCCATGCAGGTCGTTCGTCGCAGGGGCTGGGAAATCCCGGCCAGTCTCACGACCCCGGAGGCCGCCTTCGTCGATCGTCGCGCCTTTGTCGCCGGACTCGGCGCGGCCGGCGCTTTCGCCGCATGCGCCCGCCCGGCGCGGGCGGACGAGGCCGACCCCTCAGCGGCGCTCTATCCCGCCAGGCGCAACCCGGCCTACACGCTCGACCGCGACGTGACGCCGGAGAAATACAATCTCAACTACAACAATTTCTACGAATACAGCACCAGCAAGCACGTCGACGCCAGCGCCCTGAAGACGCGTCCCTGGACGGTCAAGCTCGACGGTCTCGTCGAGAAGGAGCAGACCGTCGACATCGATTCGCTGATCAAGGCAATGGGGCTCGAGGAGCGGCTCTATCGCCACCGCTGCGTCGAGGGCTGGTCGATGGCGATCCCCTGGACCGGCTTCCCGCTGAAGACGCTGGTCGATTTCGCCAAGCCGCTCTCCTCGGCGTCCTACGTCCGATTCGAGACGTTCCTCGACAAGAAGATGGCGCCCGGCCAGCGCTCCTTCCTGCCGTGGCCTTATGTCGAGGGCCTGACGATGGCGGAGGCGACGAACGAACTCGCCTTCATCGTCACCGGCGCCTACGGCGAGCCGCTCGCCAAGGTCCAGGGCGCGCCGATCCGGCTGGCGACGCCGTGGAAATACGGTTTCAAGTCGATCAAGTCGATCGTCAAGGTGTCGTTCGTCGACAAGCGGCCGGAGACCTTCTGGGAAAGCCTCGGGCCGGACGAATACGGCTTCTGGGCGAACGTCAATCCGGCAGTTCCGCATCCCCGCTGGAGCCAGGCCAGCGAGACCTTCCTCAACGACGGCCAGAAGCGCCCGACGCTGATCTACAACGGCTACGGCGCTGAAGTCGCCGCCCTCTACAAGGGACTGGAGAAAGAACCGCTCTTCATGTGAGGTTGTGAAGCGCCGTTCTCGTGTTATGAGTGGAGCGCGAGCGAAGAGCGGAGCAAGAGTGCGTCCGCCAGCCGCCCGCAGAGGGAACACGCTCATGGCCTTGCTTGTCGCCGTCTATAAGAAGCCAAAGGACGCCGCCGCGTTCGATGCCTATTACTTTTCCACACACGTCCCGATCGCCAAGTCGATTCCGGGCCTCCGCTCCTATCAGGTGAGCAACGGCGCCGTCGGGCTGCCGGCCGAGCCGGGCGGGATTCATCTTGTCGCGCTCCTCGAGTTCGACAGCGTCGATGCGATCAGGCATGCGCTCGGCTCGCCGCAGGGACAGGCGACGGCCGCCGACTTGGGCAACTTCGCCGACGGCGGCTTTGATCTGATGGTGTTCAATACGAAACCGGTCTGATCGACGGTGCACAAGCGTGGCGCCGCGTCCCCGCCGCCGCCCTTCGGGCCGTCCCCCTTCCCCATTTCACTTGGGAAACGGGGGAGGAAAGGCGGGGCCGGAGCGATTGCTTCTGCGAGCTCGTGGCCCGCGTCCCGGCCGAAGCCTTAGACCAGCGCCTCAGTAGCGCCAGCGCTGCGCCGTCCTGACCAGGAAGTCCCGAAACGCCTGAACCCGCGCGACGTTCTTCAGCTCCTCGGCGTAGACCAGAAAGCATTCCATCTCGGGCATGTCCGCCTGCGGCAGGAGGCGCACCAGCCCCGAATCCGGCTGCACCACGTAATCCGGCAGGACGGCGATGCCGACCCCGCCTTCGGCTGTGCGCACCATCGCCCCGAGATTATTGACCGAGATTTGCGGAATGCGCGGGTTCTTCGGGTCGCGGCCCAGCGTCAGGAGCGAGTTGAGGTCGTAGAGGAGATGCGTCGCGGTCGGCGCGCCGAAGGCCACGAGATGATGGCGGTCGAGATCCTCGATCCCGCGCGGCTGGGGATGCTTCTTCAGATACTCGGCCGACGCGTAGGCATGGAAATGCACGGTGAAGAGGCGGCGGCGGATGAGATCCGGCTGTATCGGCTCGCGCAGGCGCAGCGCCATGTCGGCCTCGCGCATCGCGAGATCGAGATCGTCGTCCGACAGCAGCAGCTGCAGCTTGACCTCCGGGTAGAGGTCGACGAATTCGCCCAGTCGCGGCGCGAGCCAGTTGGCGCCGAGCCCGAGCGTGGTCGTCACCCTGAGTTCGCCGTGCGGCTTCTCGCGGGTGTCGATCAGGCGGCTGCGCACCGCGTCGAGCTTGAGCACGACGTCGCGCACTGCGCCGAGCAGCATTTCGCCCTGTTCGGTCAGGATGAGGCCGCGGGCGTGACGATGGAAGAGCGGCGCGCCGAGGTCGGCTTCGAGCGCGCCGACCTGGCGGCTGATCGCGGACTGGCTGAGGCCCAGCGTCTCGCCGGCGTGGGTGAACGAGCCGGCGTCGGCGGCCGCCTGAAAGATGCGCAGCTTGTCCCAGTCCATGACCGTCTTCCCCGGACAAGCCGGATTACCGCTGGCCGCCGAGGAGCGAACCGCTCGAGCGCCGCTGCCTACTCCGCCGCTTGCCTCGCCGGCGCCGGCTGCGCGGCGAGCCAGCGCTCGGCCTCGAGCGCGGCCATGCAGCCGAGCCCCGCGGCGGTGACCGCCTGACGGAACACGTCGTCGGCCACGTCGCCGGCGGCGAAGACGCCCTTGACGCTCGTCTCCGTCGACCCGGGCTTCGTTTGCACGTAACCGTTGGGCTTCAGCGCCAGCTGTCCGCGCACGAGCTCGGTCGCGGGGGCGTGGCCGATGGCGACGAAGACGCCGTCGGCCGGCAGGTCCTCGAGCGCATCGGTGACCACGTTCCTGATCCTGACCCCGGTGACGCCGCGTGGGACGCCGGACCCGAGGATCTCCTCGACGACGCTGTTCCACCGGATCCTGACGTTGGCGCGGCCGGCGAGCCGCTCGCACAGGATCTTTTCGGCGCGGAACGAGTCGCGCCGGTGCACCACCAGGACTTCGGCGGCGATGTTGGAGAGGTAGAGCGCTTCCTCGACCGCGGAATTGCCGCCGCCGACGACGATCACCGACTTCTTGCGAAAGAAGAAGCCGTCGCAGGTGGCGCAGGCCGAGACGCCGAGGCCCTTGAAAGCGTCCTCGCTCGGCAGGCCGAGCCACTTCGCCTTCGCTCCGGTCGCCAGGATGATCGTATCCGCCGTGACGACGCGGCCGCTGTCGCAGCGGATGCGGAACGGCCGCTGCCCGAGTTCGAGCGCCACGACGGTGTCGTTCTCGATGCGGGCGCCGACGTGCTCGGCCTGCGCGCGCATCTGCTCCATGAGCCAGGGGCCCTGGATCGGCTCGGCGAAGCCCGGGTAGTTCTCGACGTCGGTGGTGATCATCAGCTGTCCGCCCGGCTCGAAACCCGCCAGCATCAGCGGCTTCAAGAGCGCACGCGCCGCATAGATGGCGGCGGTGTAGCCGGCCGGTCCCGAACCGACGACGACCATGCGCTCATGCGCGCGACGGGACGAACTCAAGACGGAGCCCCTTTCTTCGCAGCCTTTGCGGTCGACGCCACCCTGCGCCGACGGTCGTTTTCCCGCCCTTATATGGGGAGCGCCGATGCGCTACAACGGCGGCGCCTTTGAATCGGCCCGCGCGTCGCGCGACAGGGAGACGTCCATGCTGGTCCTTCGCACCTCCGGGGCCTCGCCCTTCGCCCGCAAGACGCTGATCGTGGCGTCGCTGCTCGGTCTCGAGGATCGCATCGAGGTCAGGACCGCCGACACCAACGATCCGGACGATTCGCTCCGGCGCGAGAATCCGCTGGGGAAAATCCCGGCGCTGATTCTGGAGAGCGGCGAGACGATTTTCGACAGCGCCGTCATCGTCGAATATCTCGACTGGCTGGCGGGCGGCGGCCAGGCGATCCCGGCCGAACCCAAGGCGCGCTTCAAGTCCCTGACCCGGCAGGCGCTGGCGGACGGCATCGCCGAGGCCGCGGTGCTGCAGCGCTACGAGATCGTGTGGCGCGAGCCCTCGCAGCGCTCGGCGAAGTGGCTCGCCTACCAGGCCGACAAGATCGCCCGCGCGCTCCGCGCCTTCGAGGCCGCCCCGCCCGAGGAGCTCAGCGACGTCGGCACGGTCGCGCTCGCCTGCGCCCTCGGCTATCTCGACCTGCGCTTCGAAGGCCGATGGCGGACCGAGCACCCCAAGCTCGTCGCCTGGCTCGACGTCTTCGCCGAAGCGACGCCGAGCTTCGAGGCGACGCGGGTCGGCAGCTGATCCGGGTCCAGCCTATCACGAGCGACGCGATCAGCAGGCCTGTCGTGATACACGCATCTCGCCGATCGGGATGTTCATAAGCCGGTGGTTCTGGACAGCGACGTCCGCGACCTCCCTGGCGAACGCCTCGGCGAAATGAAGAGACAGGACGCGCGCGCCGATGCACGGAATCTTTGGTACGGATTGAATCCGTATGCTATCTTACACGGTGAAGGAGAGATTCATGCCCCGGACGCTCGCCGACAATGGCCGCGTCGAATTGCGGCTCAGGCCGGAAGACAAGGCCACGCTCACCCGCGCCGCGGCGATCAAGCGGCGCGATCTGACCGGCTATATCCTCGACCTGGTGTTGCCGAAAGCCGAGGCGGACATCGCCGAGGCCGAACGCCTCGCGCTGTCCGAGCGCGATTCCTTGCGCGTGCTCGCCCTGCTCGAAAACCCGCCCGCGGCTCCCGACCGTCTCGTGCGCGCCGCGAAGGCCGGCTTCCGTTTGCCGTGACGGGGCTGACCTGGGAAGAAGCGCCGATAGGCAAGAAACACGACCGGGCCGCCTTCGATTGCGGCGACTCCGATCTCAATCGCTATCTGCAACGCTACGCCCGGCAGAACCATGAAAGCGGCGGCGCAAAATGCTTCGTCGCCGTTCCCACCGATGCGCCGCCGCGGATTCTCGGCTTCTACACATTGAGCCCCGCCTCACTGGAATATGCGCGGACACCGGCGCTCGCGAAAAAAGGTCTCGGCCGTTACGACGTGCCGGTGTTCCGGCTCGGTCGCCTGGCCGTCGACAGGACGGCCCAAGGTCGGGGCCTCGGCGGCGCTCTGCTCCTCCGCGCGGCCGATCGCTGCATCCGCGTCGCGCACGATGTCGGCGGCGTCGCCTTGCTCATCGACGCCAAGAACGATCGCGCCGCGCGCCGGTACGAAGGCTACGGCGCGCTCCGCCTCGAGGATGCGCCATTGTCCCTTGTCCTGCCGCTCGCCGTCGCGGCCGACGCGCTCAAGCGCGGAATCTAAGTCGAACCCTCTCCCGTTCGGGAGAGGCGCAGGAGTGAAGCCGCCGGGCGCCCCAACAGAGGCGCATGGCCCGGCGTCAATCCGCCTGGAAGGATCAAGCACGGATGCCTTGCCGCGCTTCACGCTGTGCGAGGGGCCGCGCACGGATGAAGCCGGTTCCGTGCGCTGCCAAGACCGGACATATCGTGCGCTACCTACACGGAGCAGATCTGCTCTGGCGGATTTTCTGTGGATACGATGATATGCGCGTGACTTGGATGAAGCGAAGCGGATCGCCACCCTTACCCGACGCGGGCTCGATTTCGCCGAGGCCCAAGGCGTTTGCGGGCGACCACTTCACAGCGCCCGACGATCCGCGCGCCTACGGCGAGCTTAAGATACATTACGGCCGGATGGTTGGACGGCCGCTTTGTCGTGCTGGTGTGACGCCCCGTGACGACAGTCGGCGGATCATTTCGATGAGGCCCGGACATGCAGACGAAGAAGCCTCGTACAGAGAGCGAATGGGTTGACCCCGACGACGCGCCGCATCTGACCAGGGAATCGTTCGAGCGGGCCGACCTTTACCACGGCGACGAGATGGTTCGCCGAGGCAGGCCGAAATCCGCCAGCTCGAAGGAGGCCGTCAACCTGCGGCTGGACGCGGACATATTGACCTATTTCCGCAAGACCGGCCCCGGCTGGCAGAGCCGCATCAACGAGCGCTGCGCAAGGCGGCGGGGCTCTAACGACTAAAAACGGCGGCGCCGATATCGGCCGATGATCTCGTCGTCCTCCAGTTCGGAAGCGAGGGAGAGAGCCTTCGTGAGGTCTATGCTGGGCTTGCCCATGTCGAAGGTGATGGGCTCGAACGCTTGGTCGCGCCGATTGAGATCGCGCAGCCCGGCGCGGATCGCGTCGTTGAGCACGCGCTTGAACGTTTCGCCGCGCCGACGCACCTCCTTGCGCAAGAGGGACTCGACGTGAGGGTCCAAAGTGACGGTGGTGCGCATGATTCCATCATGATGCTGCCCAGGATGCTGTCATGATGCACCCACAGGAGCCCGTCAACCGTCACGTGTCACGCTTTGATGCGGCCAAACGGGCGCGCGCTTCCTTCTTCAACGAGCTTGCGCGCTCAATCTTCAAGGGCGCGACGATGCGCTGGTTTCGGTCGGTCCGGCGCTGGAGCGGGCGCCGCGTTTCGTCGACCTCCTCGAATTATCGCTCGACGAGCAGGCTGCGCTCCACGGGTTAGAGCGCCTGAGCCTGAATGGGCGCCCCGGCGCGGAAGACTTCGTCGCCGGGGTCGAGACGAAGCTCGGCCACAGCGTCCAGCCGGGCAAACGGGGAGCGAGCCGCGCGGAGGGTGGACGGGGTGGCTTGCGCAAGGAGCAGGCGTTGCCGGACTGTTCGACGAAGAGGTAAATTCGACCCCTGAGCGGTC
Source organism: uncultured Alphaproteobacteria bacterium (assembly GCA_963772555.1). Taxonomy (GTDB): domain Bacteria; phylum Pseudomonadota; class Alphaproteobacteria; order Rhizobiales; family Beijerinckiaceae; genus Roseiarcus. The sequence goes on from CAVYXQ010000018.1 coordinate 150,256, forward strand.
ATTGCTGGGTGGTGCAAAAATCAAGCAGACCGTTCGAAAACTCGCTGCGACGTTCTGTACTGTACGGCCGCGCCGAGAGCGAAATGGGGTGATATTTTCTGCTCTGCTTGCTCACAAGCCGCGAATTTCGGGCAGCGCTTGATGCGCCGCGGAGTTTTGGCACGGTCGGCAAGATTTATGCTCTTTAGGGCGACGAGGGCTTCGGTCGCGCCTCACTCCAGCAGATCCGGCTGCTCCTTGATGATGCGGGCGTAGAGCGGCTGGAACTGGAACCAGCCGGCGAAGCCGCTGCCGGCGATCTTATAGGCCTGCGTCGCGGCCTCCGGCGAAATCATCCTCAGGGTCTGGCCGTCGCGCAGCGTCGCCTCGGCCAGGAGCTGCACCTGGCAGGACCGCTCCATGGTGATGAACCACCACGCCGCCTCGTCGACGGTTCCGCCGACCGTGATGAGGCCGTGGTTCTGCAGGATGGCGGCCTTGTTCTTGCCGATCGCTTCGGCGATGCGCTGGCCTTCGTCGAGCTCGACCGCCACGCCTCCGAAGTTGTCATAGACGGCGTGGTCGTTGTAGAACGCGCAGACGTCCTGGGTGATCGGCGCGAGCGGGCGCCCCAGCGTCGAAAACGCCCGGCCGTAGGTCGAATGCGAGTGCGCGGCGGCGACCACGTCCGGCCGTGCCGCGTGGACACGCGAATGAATGACGAAAGCGGCCGTATTGACGGGATAGGCGCCTTCGACGACGCGGCCTGCATGGTCGCAGCGGATGAGGTTCGAGACCTTGACCTGGCTGAAATGCACGCCGAACGGGTTCACCCAGAACGTATCGGAGAACTCGGGGTCGCGCGCGGTTATGTGACCGGCGACGCCCTCGTCGAAACCGAATTTCGAGAACAGGCGGAAGCCGGCCGCCAGTCTCTGCTTGCGGTGAAGCCGCTCTTCCGCGGCGGTGGCGAACTTAGGCGGCATCGGCAATTTCGCCATCATCGCCGCCGGATCGATCGTGTCCCTGGCCCGGACGTTCATGATGTTTCCTCTGCGGGTCAATTTGGCTCGGCGCTCATTGTAAGGCCGAACTACAGCCTCGTCACCACGAAGATTGCCGCCAGAGAAACCCCTGCCGGAGCCGGCAGTTGAGGCGTGGGCGAACTGCGTGAATTTTTGCAACGCGGATCGACGTCAATAAAATCAGTGCGCTACGCGGCGCAGAAATCAGGTGCATGAAGGTCCGCTTTCCGCCCAATGAGGCGTCCACGGTCGCGATCCGCAACGGCAGCTCCACGTCGTCGACTCCGGACGTTCAAACGCTGCGACGAAACGAACGTTGGGTCGAAGCCAGTCAAGCGAATTGGTTTTGACTTGGCCTGCGAAGCAGGTCTTTGACGGACGCGCGGGAGCCGCCGCTGGAGCGAAGGGGGTCAGTCCGCCGTCGGCAGGCGGCGCATGACGAACTCGATCTCGTCGTCGGGAAGCACGCGCCAGGATTCGATTTCGGTCATATAGGCGGCTTTGGGATAGCGCTCGAACCATTCCTGCGCCTTGGCCCGCGCCTCGAGCCGGGGCAGGCGGAAGGTCTCCCGGCGCCAGGCGCCTTCGGCGGTCGCGGCGCGTCGGTCGCGCCGCCGCGCGACGCGCTCCGCCACATCGACCGGCTTCTTGGTCTCGAACGCCACTTTGCGCCTCTCCGGGGCGGAGATTAGCGCGATTTCGGCCGGACGGGGAGTCGGGATTTTCGAGGTCCAGGGTTCAGGGTTAGCCCTTCCGCACCGTAAAGCGGCGCAATCGATGCAGATCGACCTAGGCCTCGGCGCCGAGCTCGCCGATTAATAACGTATCCATTACGTTATATATGCCTCAGGAAGTCTCAGCGGCAGTCAGGATGCCAGGCTTGAGCTACAAAGTAGGAAGGTCGGAAGGTCGGAGAAAAAGGCGCCCAAGCTCTTGAAAAGGCCTCGTCGCCCTTGACTTTGCACCGCGGCGTCGACGGCGTCTCCCGCGCAAGGCCTAGGGACGAACGACCGGCGGAAAGCGCGCCATCGCCTCGAGCGCGTCGAGGTCGATGCTGTTGCGCATATATTGCTTCGAGGCGTCGCGGAACGGCTGAAAATCCCAGGCGCGAACGTCTCCCTTGGTCAGGGCGGCGTCGATGAGCCGGCGGCGCCGCTGGCTCCCGCGCACCGCCGCATCGAGCCGGGGAAGATCCCAGCGGCGGGCGACCTCGGCGCGGAATTCGGCGACCTGACCGGCATGCTTGGGCAAGGCCGCCAGATTGCTGCGCTCGCCCGGATCCCGGGCGACGTCGTAGAGCTGGTCGGGATCGGCCGGCGAATGGATGAATTTGAGCCGCCCCCGGCGGATCATGACGATCGGGGCGATGGCCCCCTCAGCCAGATATTCGCCGATCGCCTCGTCGTGGCCGCTGCGCCCGGCAAGATGGGGGGTCAGGCTTCGCCCGTCGGTCGGGGTCATCCCCGCATCGCCGCCGGAGAGATCGACGAGGGTCGGAAGCAGGTCGACGAGCGAGACGCTCGCCCCGACGCGGCGCGGCGCGAAACGGCCGGGGCTCGAAACGACGAGCGGCACGCGGGCCGCGCCCTCGAAGAAGCTCATCTTGTACCAGAGGCCGCGCTCGCCCAGCATCTCGCCGTGATCGCTGACCAGAATGACGATTGTGTCCTCGGCGAGCCCGCCGGCGCTGAGCGCTTGCATCAGCCGGCCGAGAGTGTCGTCGATGAAGGAGATGGCGCCGAAATAGGCCTGGCGGGCGTTGCGCACCTGATCGTCCGTCACCGGCTCTGCGTCCATCGCGCAGACGTGGCGAAGCCGGAGGGAATGCGGATCGAGCTCGGCCCGCGGGATCGGCGGCGAGGGCGGCTCGATGTCCTCGTGCCGGTAGAGATCCCAGTAGCGCTGGGGAACGGCGAAAGGGTCGTGCGGATGGGTGAACGAGGCGACCAGGAGGAAGGGCCGCCTGTCTTTCGCCCGCGCGATGTCGAAGATGGCGCGCTCGGCCAGGAAGGCCGCCTCCTCGTCGAAATCGAGCTGGTTGGTGCGGACGCAGATGCCGGCCTCGGCGACCGAGCTCATGTTGTGGTACCAGCTCGGCCGTTCCTCGGGGCGGTCCCAGTCGGGGGTCCAGCCGTAGTCCGCGGGGTAGATGTCGGTCGTCAGCCGCTCTTCGAAGCCGTGCAGCTGGTCCGGTCCGCAGAAGTGCATCTTGCCGGCGAGCGTGGTGCGGTAGCCGCGAAGCCTTAGGCAATGGGCGAAGGTCGGGATGTCGGCGGAGAACTCGGCGGCGTTGTCGTAGACGCGCGTCTCCGACGGCAGGCGCCCGGCCATGAACGAGGCGCGCGAGGGCGAACACAACGGGCTGTTGCAATAGGCGCTGTCGAACACGACGCCGCTTCCCGCCAGCGCCTGCGTGTGCGGCGCGCGAACGAGCCGGTGACCGTAAATCGGCAGGAACGCCGGCGCCATCTGGTCGGCCATGACGATGAGAAAGTTCGGCGCTGCGGCGGTCATCGCCTTGTCCTCTTTTTCGGCGTCTCTTTCGCGGGCTTGGCCGGCTTGGCGTTCTTGGCGGTTTTGGAGGTTTTGGCGTTCTCGGGGGGCCGCGCCTTGGTTCGCTCCCATTCCTTTTCGATCACAGGAAGGAGCCTGGCGTCGTAGACGCCGATTGGCCACAGCGCCCTGAAATTGTCCGAGGGCGTGATCGTCTCGGCGCTCGTCAATCCGGTCGCGGCGGTCGCTTCGGCGGCGATCCCGGGACGCAGCAGAAAATCGGCCAGGGCCGCCGCCTCCCTCGGGTGAGGCGCGTCGCGCGGCTCGGCGAGCGCGTCGATCGCCATCGGGCCGCCCTCCCGCGGTTCGGCGAAGCGGATGTCGAAGCCGGCCCGGCCCTCGCGGCTCCGGCGCGAGGCGATCTCGGCCTGCGCCGCGTCGCCGATGGTCAGACAGACCGCGCCGCCGGCGATCGCCGCGATCGGATCGCGCGATTCCGGCAGGCGCACCGCGGCCCGGGCGCGAAGGATCAGATCTGCCCCCGCCTTCACGTCGCGCTCGCGCAGGTTGGACGGATTGATGCCGAGAAGGCGCCAGGCGGCGATGAAGACCTCGTCGCGCGAATCGGGAAGCGCCACGCCGCAGGGCGCGAGCTTGCGGCCGACGTCCGGCGCGAGCGCCGCAGCCCAGGAATTCGGCGGTCCGCCCAGGAGCCGCGGCGCCTTTTCCGCATCGTACAGAAGGCCTGTCGCTGACCAGCCCCAGGCGAGCGCGTAAGCGCCGCCGGGGTCGTAGGCCATGAGTTTCGCCGCGATCGGCGGCGCGATCCGGCGTGCGTTGGCGATTTGCGCCTTGTCGATCTTGCGCAGCTCCCCCGACGTTATCGCCCGAGCGAGCGCGGGCCCCGGCAGGATGACGAGATCGTAGGGTCCCTCCTTCATCAGCGCCGGGATTTTGGCGCTGTCGCCGTAAGCGTCGTAGGCGACCTCGAAGCCGCTTTCCCGTTCGAACTCCCGCAGCGTTCTTGCGTTGAAGGCGCCGGAGGGGGCGAGCAGACGGACGATCTTGAGCGCCGGCTTGGCCGGCGGCGCGAAAGGCGACGCCTCGAGAGCGCCCGCGCTGAGGATGGCGGCGGCGGCGATGAGCGCCGTCAGCATGTCGCCGGCGCGCCGGCGACTTCGGTCAGGCGCTCGAGCGCCCCATCCCGGGTTTTGTGGCCGGCCCCGACGTCGTCGAAAACGGAATTCATCGCATGCCCGTCCGATCGTCTCCCGCCCACGGAACCTCTGAGCCAGCTTGGCTATGCGGCAGATACGGTGTCGGTCAAGCGCGTTATTCTCGCAAGGCCCGGGAGGATTGATGCGGGGCTTTGCGGCCGCTAGAGGAGGCCGCGGCAAGGACGGCGATGACAAGGTCGGCTTTCGGTTTCTGGCGCGTCCATCGATTGAGGCCCAACCGCGGTGAGGCGGTCGGCGTCGTCGCGAGGCTGCGGATCGACGCGCCGAGCTCGAGCCGGAACGTTCTGCTGCCCTACTCGAGCGGTCTCGGCTATTTCGTCGTCCCCGCGAAGGGCCCAATCGCCATTGCGGCAGGGGAGCACTTTCGCGCCGAAAGGCTCGGTCTCATCATCTCGCTCTGGGTGCGATTGCGGCTGGCGCTTCTCTTCAAGAAAAAGAAGTACCTGAAGTTCGAGGCGTTTTCCTTATTTTCCTACGGCCCCAAGCCCGAACGGAAGCGCTTCACGACCTTCAACCAGAACATGTTCAACACCGGAGTTGCGCTCGACGGCGACCTCGTCGTCCGCCATCCCGAGCTTCTGACCGGCTGGCCCAAGATCGCGCCCAAGCGGACCGCGTCCGCCCCCGGAGCCGCCAATCCCGCCGCGATCGTCGTCCACATCTATTACGAGGATGCCTGGCCAGACATCGCCGAGGTCCTCAAGCGGCTGACAATTCCCTATGACCTGATCGTCACGACCGTGCCGGGCCGGGAGCGCCTCGCCCAGGAAATCCGCCGGGATTTTCCCGAGGCCGAGATCGAGATGGTGGAAAATCGGGGACGCGATGTCCGCCCTTTCCTCGCGCTCCTGGAAAGCGGGCGGTTCGATCGGTACCGATATGTTTGCAAAGTGCACGGCAAGAAATCGGACGACGGCGGCCGCATGTCCTACATGGGGTTGCTATGGCGCAGGAGGCTCCTGTTCGACCTTCTCGGCGCACCGGGAGTGGCCGAGAGGACGGTCGAGCGTTTCGAACGCGAGCCGGCCGTCGGGATGATCGGCTCCGGCGTGTTCCGCCTGCCGAGCAAGACATATTCCGAGGATCTTTCCTGGGGCCAGAACCGCGGCATGGTCCTTGGCTTCGCCGCCAAAATGGGGGTGGCCCCCGAGACGTTCCGCCTCGATTTCTTCGGCGGCACCATGTTCTGGGTTCGGCCGGAGGCCCTTCGACCGCTTCGCGACCTGCGCCTTGCCTCGGCCTTTCCCGATGAGCAGGGCCGCCACGACGGCGCGCTGGAGCATGCGGCCGAACGCCTGTTCGCGACGTCGGTCGTGGCGGCCGGATACCATTTGGCGGACAGCGACGGCGCGAGCGGCGCCGGCGCGGCCGAGGCGGCGGATTATGCGTTGCGTCCCGGTCCTGCCGTAGGGTATTGACGCCCCTCGCAGCGGGACGAACCGGGGAACAGCTTGGGCTCATTGAACGCCGCGTCGGAGTCTTACCGGATCGGTCCCGTTTCCGCAGGCCCACAAAGCATGCGCATGACAGTGGCGGCGGTCATTCCGCTTTATAACGGCGCCGAGTTCATCGAAGAAGCCATCCAAAGCGTGCTGCGGCAAACTGAGCCGGCCGACGAGATCCTCGTTGTCGACGACGGATCGACGGACGAGGGCCCCGAAATCGTTCGAGCGCTCTCCAAGCTCAATCCGATAATTCTCCTCAGCAAGCCGAATGGCGGCCAATCTTCCGCGCGGAATATGGCGGTAAGGCACACGACTTGCTCGCATATCGCCTTCCTCGACCAGGACGACGCCTGGTACGAGGACCATCTGGAGATTCTCAAGACGCAGTTTCGCCATTCGTCCGTGCGAAAGCTGGCCCTCGTCTACGGAAATCTCGATTTTGTCGATCGTCGCGGCAGGATGGTCGCCTATAGCATTCTGAACGACATCCCTTCGCCGCAGCCTAAAACGTCGCTCAGGCAATGCCTCGAGCAGGACCTGTTCATATTGCCGAGCGCGTCGCTCGTATCGCGCGATGCAATTGCGGATGTCGGCTATTTCGACGAGAGGCTGTCGGGCTACGAGGACGACGATCTGTTCACCCTGATGTTCTGGGCGGGCTATCGCAGCGTCTACGTCAACCAGGCGGTGACACGGTGGAGATTGTACGGCGGCTCGTCATCCTTCAGTCAGAGGATGGCGAATTCGCGAATGATATACTTCAGGAAACAGATCGAATTGTTCCCCGACGATCCAGCGGTCGACCCATGGGCGCAGAGGGCCATTGGCCGCCGCTTCATGAAAGTTGTGCTCGCTGAATTCATTGCCGCATCGAAGAGCCGTGACGTGCCCAGGCTCAAGCGCGCCTGGTCCGACAGCAAGGAGATCGCGCCCGCCATGGGACCCCGCACAGAACGAAGGGTGCAGATGCTTTCCCCGCTGATTGAGCGGCTCTATGACGGACCCTTGACCAGCGTGGCGCGAAAGCTGGCGCGCTACGCGATCAAGCTTTGAGCGGTCGCAATGCGAATCCGGCATCAAAGCACGCCTTGTGCAAGGCGGGCACAGGCAAGACGATCGGCCGTCGGTCGCCGATCGATTTTTGGACTGGAACTCTGCCTGTAGTCCTGTAGAAGTGTTCCCCGTAGATCAGAGGTTTTGGTTTTCAGGCCAAATCTCTTTTCCTCCAGGCGCGGCAAACAGAAGCCTCGCGAGCTGAACCAGGTCGAAAACATCCGGCAGTTCCTGCGCGGCAGCCGGCTCTCAAACTTGGCCTTCGAAACCTACTCGCCGCCGCCTGCGACGCCTGGCGCAAGCTTATCGCCCAGCGAGAAACCATCACCTCGATCGGAGTGCGCCAATGGGCCCAAATCGTCTGTCAGATCCCATGATTCTTGGTATAACCCCGTCAATCTCGCTGTCGAAAGTCTCGTTGCTCCGGTTCATTCCAGAACTATCGCCGAGTAACGCCTTCCGTTCTTGTTAGGATTGGAATTGTCGGATGTCGAAAAATACAATTGCTGCCCCCAATGCGAATAGGCTCCTTGACCTCGTTCGCGAATGCCCTGGTGCGGTGAATGCGACGGGCCCAGGAGCTGATCGTCCTCGAAAAGCAGAAGCGTGGATCGGCCCGGAGACCCGATATGGTCGGAGACGTCCACCAGCTTGGGCAGCGGAAATGTCCAACAGTGGCCTGCTTCGGGCTGTGCATTTTCCAAATCAACTCTTGTCCTGACGACGACCGCTGTCGTCACGCCATCTTCGAAAGTGTATGGAAGAAACCAACGTGCGTTTTTGCGCGGCGCCGTCGACGCAGAGTAAAGGAATTGCGTCGGCCGGGGACGATCGACGACCTTTTCTCCTCGCCGCGCGGCGAATAGATAGAGATGAAGGCCACGGTCGATCGAGCCTGCCTGGCCGTCTCGGGGCTCGCCAGGGCGGAGAGAGCGAACGGTCCATTTTTCGGGCTTTTCGAGCGGACGCGAATACAAGGCCGATTCCAGGGGTTCGAACCCGGCCGCCTCATAATAGTCGAACATGAGAGTCGGGCTGAATTGATAAAAGCCATGATTGACCCATCCATTGCATGGGAGAACGTGAACGACGACGCCGCCCGGGCGCAACATGCGCGTGATCGAGGTCAGCGCGTTGGGAACATGAAAGACGTGTTCCAGGGTGCCGCCGTTGAAGACTGCGTCGAACTGGCCCACCAGACGCTCCGGCAGTTCGTCGTCGTTTAAGTCGAAGATGTGGTCCGCTCCTTCGAAGTCTGAAACATCCAACGCGCGCAGCGTCGAAAAGCCCAGTTTCGAGAAATAGGCGCGAGCGTCGCCGCCGCTCTCGACAGCCATGACGCCCAATGTGCAGATCGCGCCAGAAAACTTCGCGCGCTTCGCCAGTTCGGATAGTAAGGGATCGAGCGCAGCGCTAATTCCCATTGCCCTTGTGCCGTCCCCGAATGAAAACGCGTTGGAGCTGGTCTCGGCGGTCCATCACACAGCACCATTGCGGCGAGTTGCCGGGAGACCACAAATGACCATTCCTTGTCCGGTCGGCAGATGCAAGACGACATCGCCTGTCGCTTTGAAGAAACCATCGAAGGCTTTTCTGGCGCCGGGGCAGGTCTCAAATCCACAATCATCACAGAGAATAATACCATGCCGCGACATCTTCGGATAAAAATAGGCGAGAGCATCGAGGGTTGGCTGGTGCAAATCCACATCGACATGCACAAAAGAAAAAACGTCTTGGGAATGTTTGTCGAAGGCCTCAGGAATCCAGCCTTTGTGATAGACGATATGGGTCGCCACCTCCCGCAGATTGTCTTGAACCTCCTCCAGACCGCCCAACATGTCGCCCTTCGCCCAGTGCCCGCCATCGATCGAGGCCGGCGCGGAAAGCCCCTCGAACGAGTCATAGAGATGGAGCTTCCCGGCTGATCCGGCGTTCCTTAGTTCCTTGGCTAGAATGTAGGCGCTCGCTCCCTTGTACACGCCGCACTCTGCGAAGTGGCCTTCTTCGCCCGATGCTAGTCGCGCCAACTCTCGCATGAGGAACTTTCTGTCGTAGCTTCTGTAGACTCCTTCCGAAAGCTTCTCGAAGTCCTCCCTGAACTCCTTGTCCAGAAACATGCTGCGCTTAATTTCCGACAGATGCTCCCCGGGAACCAGCACCGCCGCGAGTTCTTCGATCTCCGTGTAGCGCTGATCGACGCTCAGAGCCTCGAAGTCGAGGGTCGCGAGCTTCGACAGCAACATGTTGGCGCAGTGGGTCGCAGCGGGAATTAGGGCCTGATAGATCCGGCCATTGCTTTCCGGAGGCGATCCGTCAGACGAGGAGAAATAGATGTCCTTCCCCCAATGAGAAAAGCGGCCCCCTCCAAAACGCCTGACGTCGGCGTGAGCCGAGCGGCCCGGTCCGATCTCGACGCCATCTTCGAATAGGCGAAGGGCCGAAACCGTGGCCCCGCTGCTATCACCGGGCGCGTCCTCGGGAGCCGCTGCGATCCTGCAGAACCCCTCTTCGACGACAAAATTGCCGAGCTTGGTGATACGTGCTTTTGACGACACTCTATCTTTCTCCTCCACGCATCACTGACTTTCGGTGTGACGCCAACCGTGGTTTGCCTATTTGCGGACGGCAAGAATATTGATTCCTCCGCCAGCCGGGATGGCCGCGCGAACCTTCATCACGTCCTCCGGCAAGACAAGCCCGCGCGCTATGTCGAGGAGCTCGTAGCCTGCAGCCCAGAGGAGCCGGAGATTGTCATCAAACTCGGTCGGATCGCGGCAATAGACGTAAGGCGCCAGCTCCATCATGATCTTCGGCTTGAATTGATCGAGGGCGCCACGGCTGCCTGCGAGGACCTTGTGCTCATTGCCGTCGACGTCGAGCTTGATGAAATCGATCCTCGTCAAGCCGCGCGCCGCGACAAATTCGTCGAGGGCGCCCAGGGTTGCGCCTGAAGTCGACGTCAGCCGGCCCGCATGGTCCTTGTGCAGATTGTCCGATCGATCAAGCGGCCAACTGGCATAGACGCCTTCGCTCAGCGATTCCGCGGAGCTCGCCGCCAGCATGATCTGACAAGAACTCGATGGCCGGCGCCAGCTGCGGATTGAGTTCGATATTGCGACGGAGCTTGGCGAAGGCGAAATCGCTGGGTTCGAAGGCGATGACGCGTCCGTTCGGCCCAGCGAGGCGAGCCAGCGGAAGAGTGTGCGCGCCAATGTTCGCGCCGATATCCAGCACAACATCGCCTGGCCGAACATGATCGCGATAGGCGCGCAGAGTGCGCAGTTCGAAGCCGCCCAGGAGATAGATCGCGAAATCGATGCCCTCGCGCAGGTCGAGCTGCCACACAATGCCGTCCCGTTTGGCGAGGACCAGCGGTCCGCGGCCAGCCAGCCGACGCCCCTGAATGACCGATGCGGCCAGAACTCTGGCGATGCGGATCTTGCTCTTGGTGCTGAGCATTGGGTTCACCGTTCTTTGCGGCGCGTGACGAGCAAGTTGCAATAATGATCGGGGCGGGTGGGATCGAGGCGGGCGACAACGCGGGCAGGATCCTCTGCGCTCCCAATGAGCTCGTACGCCAGCCCCAGGTCGTCGAGCAAACCCAACAGCTCGGCCGGATCGCGCCCTCCCTGCGCCAGGCCATAGGGCCAGTATTCGATCATTGCCTTCAGATGCGGGTTGTCAGAAAGCATGCGTCGGGCGCCCTCTAGCACTGCGGCTTCGAAGCCCTGGACATCCACTTTCAGGACGTCCACGTGACTGCCTGGCGGAAATATGTCGTCGAGTTCGAACCACCGGGACATCGATGCAGTGACGCGCCTCGCCAGTTTCGTAGGTCCTGTGATCGACATTCAGGTCCGGCGACAGGTACAGCGATATGGATCCGGACCGATCGCCGACCGCCGACGCATGAATCGTGACATTTGCCAGCTTGCCCACATTCGCCTTGAGTTCGGGCAAAGTTATCGGGCGAGGGCTCGAAGGCGACGACTCGACCATTGGGACCGCACAAACGGGCGAGATAGCGAGTATGAATTCCAATATTCGCGCCCACATCGACGGCGGTCATGCCAAGCCGAACGACCGATCTGAGAACCTCTCGCTCCTTGCGATCGGAGATCGACTTGTAAGCGCTGTAGAGTGGCAGATAGGCTGTGTAGGCTCGACGATAGAGCTGTTCGCCAAGTTTCAGGATGGACTGGTTCACGGGGCGCCGCCTTGTCCGGAGTCGGGCCACCAACGATCGATCCGGGACAGAATCGCGTTAACGCGGGTAAACTTGACCCGTAGATCCGATTCCCGATGCTTGAGCAGGTCCGGCCCCCCAAGCAAGAACTGGCCCCACCCAATGGCGAGTAGAATCCCTGGCGCATCTGTCGCCGCATAATCGAGCGCCTGAGTGAATTCGGGCTCAAAACTGACGGTATGGCCGATCTGCCGAAGAAGCTCGGATGGCACGACCACCTGGCGACGGTCTGGGAGAGACTCGTTCGGTTGCACGTGAACCGCGGGCATGTCGGGCGCCGGCCCAATTCGCACTGTATCCGCGATGGGACCCAGCGAAGCCACCTTGTAAAACACCCTGGCCTTGACCAGCGCAGGTAGGCCAAAAACGAGCAGAAGGGCAACGGGGATCAGGTACAGACCGCGCCGGTCCGGTGCGACGGACGACGCCGGTCGCGGCGCGCCCGGATGGGCGAAACCAAGCGCCAGGCCCAGCGACAGAAGGACATTCGTGACGATCAGCGTGCGCCGGCCATCCGCGGTGTAGATCACCGCCGCGGACGCCACCGTGGTCAGGAAGAGCAGGAGGAAGAAGCCCAGGGCGTGGGCGAAGAACAACGCCTTGATCCGAGCGGCGCCGACCAGGATCGGCGCGGCGACGCCCAGCGCAATCCATTCAGACGGGATCGACGCGACGCTCGCATATTGGCGAAAAAGGAGATTTGGCAGATCAGCAACATATCCTGCGGCGTTGCGGACCAGCAAGCCCGGCATCACCGTAGGATCGGCAAGGAACGCCTGCCATGCCCTTTCAAACACGATTGAAGGGATGGGCCAAGTCCCAAGATCCCCTCGAGCCTCCGACAGGCAATGGTACCAGTCCGTTCCGGTCGCCAGCCCGCAGAGGACGTAGGAGAAATTGCCGCCAATCCCAAGTTGGGCGGTCCCGAATAGGTGCAAGAGGGTCCACTGAACAAGCCACAATCCCGCGCCGACGAGCGCGACGCCTGCGAGCGCCGCCCGACCGGCCCCGCCGCGGACGCCCAGGACAATGACCCAGGCGGCAAGAAAGGGCAGCGTGAACATGCTGCCCATCCGGATGAGCAGGGCGGCGGTCAAGAGCCCAAAGGCCGTCAACGCCGAGCCGTAGGACTGGTCGCGAAGCCCCCGCAAGAGGAAGGGCGCCGACAATGCGGCCGCGCAGAGACCCAGCGTCTCGGTCATCGTCGTCGTCACATAGGGGCGTTCGAGGCCAAGCAAGAGCCCCGCAAACGCCATCGCCGACCAGGCGCCGACGATTTCAGCAACGCCGAGAATGGCTATCGCCGCACAGATCGCGAGGAGCGCCGCCTGCAGCACGAGGCTCGTCACATAGGTTCCACCAATGGCGACGATCGCGGTTCGGATCGCCGCGGCGATCGGGCGCTGAGAAGCGACCGGACTCCAGCGCCCGTCCACCGACAGATACTTCGCAGCAAAGAAGTAGTCCGACGCATCCGAATGCGGCAGCAGTCCGGCGACGCTGAAAATATTCATGTCGGCCGGATTTATGACTCCGCGCCAGCCGCCATTCGACATCATGAAGAGAAGAGTGAGAAAAGCGGCGCTGAAGAGGAGCGCTAGCCGCCCGCCGCGCCTCGTCGCGATGGTCGCCGGCCTTTTGGTCGTCGAGGGAGATTCTCCCAGACGGATCAGCCATTCGAGGGTCGCGCCGATGCCTGCCAGGGCGAACAATGCGTTTGGCGCATTGGGTTCCCACGCAGCGAGCCGTCGCATCGCCGGAAAAACGTCGAACAACGCCACGGTCGGCAATGCATATCCGGCGATCCAGCCATAGACGATGACCATCGCGTAAGCTGTCAACGCGGCTCCGGCCAGGACGAGCCCGGCGATGCACGCCACCCTTCGAATCGCCTTCAGCCGGCGGACAAAGCCCTGCGATGTTCCCTCGACGATCGCGATGCTGAAGCGCAGCGCGCCAAGTAGCGCCACCGCAAGCAGGAGCGATCCCATCACCCAAGGCCTGGGCTGCAGGGTGTAATCTGCCGTAATCACCAGCCGCGGCCCGTTTTCCAGCCCGGGCGGCAGAACCAGATGCAGTTTATCGCCCCAGTGGATGAATGCGTGTGCCTTGCCGGCCCTCAACTCGTCGTAGGCGGCATGGCCAACCTCCCATCGTTCGCCTGCGACGGTCACGACGATGTTGGACCGGGAAGGATTTTCCAGGTCATCCCCGCCCGTGTCGGTGAGCCCCGGCAGCGGCCTCGACTGCCCCACCGTGAGCACGACAACCGGCGACTCGGGCCCTTCCGTATGGAAAGGGCCGGCCCAAGTGTCCTGCCTATGCACAACTCCGGCCTGCATCAGCAAGGCGATGATCCACAGAACTACGCAGATGATCAGCATGAGCGTCGAGAGTCGCCGAAGAGCGTCAATCGTCGCGCCGGCTCGGCGGGCCCTTAACCAGCGGCAAAAGGGGATCAATTCCGCGCCGATGAACCGGTTCACGGGACGCCGCCTTGCCCAGAGTCGCGCCACCAACGATCGACGCGGGATAGAAGCTCGTTTACAGGAGCGAGCCTGACCCAGAAGTCTGTTTCCCCACGCTCGAGCAACTCGGGCCCGCCAAGCAACAGGGACAATGCGCCTGTCCCGGATGGTCTCGGCACGAGCAGGGTCCCCGGCGAATGCGCCGCCGCATAATCGAGCGCCTGAGTGAAGTGGGGATCAAAACTGACGCTATGGCCGATCTGTCGAAGAAGCTCGGACGAGACGACTATCTGGCGTCGGTCGGCGGGGCTCTCGCTCGGCTGCACGAGGACCGCTGGAGTAACGGGCGCCGCCGCAATTCGCTGCGTATCCCCGGTATAATCAGCCGAGTCAATCCTGTAAATAACCCTGGCCTGGACCAACGCAGGTAGGCCAAAAACGAGCAGCAGAACAGGAATGAGAGACAGACCGGGCCGCCATGGCGCTGCCAGCGCCGGTCGCGGCGCTCCCGGAAGGGCAAAGCCGAGAGCCAGGCCCAGCGACAGAAGGAGGTTCGTGACGATTAGCGTGCGCTCGCCATCGGCGGCGTAGATCATCGCCGCGGACGCCACCGTCGTCAGGAAGAGCAGGAGGAACAAGCCCATAGCTCTGGCGTAGAATGGCGTCTTGATCCGAGCGGCGCCGACCAGGATCGGCCCGGCGATGCCCAGCGCAATCCACCCGGATGGAATCGACGCAACGTTCGCATATTGGCGAAACAGGAGACTGGGAAGGTCGACCGCATAATCGGTGGCGTTACGGACCAGCGTACGCGCCATCACCGTAGGATCGGCAAGGAACGCCTGCCACGCCATTTCAAACGCGATTGAGGTGATGGTCCGCGTAGAGATGTCCCCCCGCGTTGCTTCCGACTGGCAATGGACCCAGTCCGTTCCGGTCGCCAGCCCGCAGAGGACGTAGGAGAAATTGCCGCCAATCCCAAGTTGGGCGGTCCCGAATAGGTGCAAGAGGGTCCACTGAACAAGCCACAATCCCGCGCCGACGAGCGCGACGCCTGCGAGCGCCGCCCGACCGGCCCCGCCGCGGACGCCCAGGACAATGACCCAGGCGGCAAGAAAGGGCAGCGTGAACATGCTGCCCATCCGGATCAGCAGGGCGGCGGTCAAGAGCCCAAAGGCCGTCAACGCCGAGCCGTAGGACTGGTCGCGAAGCCCCCGCAAGAGGAAGGGCGCCGACAATGCGGCCGCGCAGAGACCCAGCGTCTCGGTCATCGTCGTCGTCACATAGGGGCGTTCGAGGCCAAGCAAGAGCCCCGCGAACGCCATCGCCGACCAAACGCCAAGGATTTCAGCAACGCCGAGAATGGCGATCGCCGCACAGATCGCGAGGAGCGCCGCCTGCACCACCAGGGTCGCCACATAGGTTCCGCCAAGTGCGACGATCCCCGTCCGGATCGCCGCGGCGATCGGCCGTTGCGAAGCGACTGGATCCCAGCGCCCGTCCACCGACAGATCCGCCGCGGCGAAGAAATAATCCTCCGCATCCGAATAGGGCAGCAGTCCGGCGATGCTCACGTAATTCATGTCCGCCGGATTCATGACGCCGCGCCAGCCGCCATTCGACATCACGAAGAGAAGAGTGAGAAAAGCGGCGCCGAAGAGGAGGACTAGCCGTCCGCCGCGCCTCGTCGTGATGGTCGCTGGCCTTTTGGTCGTCGAGGGAGATTCTCCCAGACGGATCAGCCATTCGAGGGTCGCGCCGATGCCGGCCAGGGCGAACAATGCATTTGGCGCATTGGGTTCCCACGCAGCGACCCGTCGCATCCCCGGAAAAACGTCGAACAACGCCACGGTCGGCAATGCATATCCGGCGATCCAGCCATAGACGATGACCATCGCGTAAGCTGCCAACGCAGCTCCGCCCAGGACGAACCCGGCAATGAACGCCACCCTTCGAATCGCCTTTAGCCGGCGGGCGAAGCCTTGCCAGCTTCCCTCGACGATCGCGATGCGAAAACGCACTGCGCCAAGCAGCGCCAGCGCGAGCAAGAGCGTTCCGGTCACCCAAGGCCTGGGCTGCAGCGTGTAATCTGCCGTAATCACCAGCCGCGGCCCGTTTTCCAGCCCGGGCGGCAGAACCAGATGCAGTTTATCGCCCCAGTGGATGAATGCGCGTGCCTTGCCGGCCCTCAACTCGGCGTAGGCGGCATGGCCAACCTCCCATCGTTCGCCTGCGACGGTCACGACGATGTTGGAACGGGAAGGATTTTCCGGGTTAGCCCCGCCCGTGTCGGTGAGCCCCGGCAGCGGCCTCGACTGCCCCACCGTGAGCACGACAACCGGCGACTCGGGCCCTTCCGTATGGAAAGGGCCGGCCCAAGTGTCCTGCCTATGCACAACTCCGGCCTGCATCAGCAAGGCGATGATCCACAGAGCTGCAAAGATGATTAGCATGAGCGTTGAGAGTCGCCGAAGAGCGTCAATTGACGTGCGACGAGCAGGTGCGGCGCGCGCGCCACCCGCCAAAGGAAACCGGCCAGACCTGAACCAGCAACAAAAGCGTACCAATGACGCGGGGATCAACTCGTTCACGAGCCGCCGCCTCGTCCGGACTCGGGCCACCAACGAACGATCCGGAACAGAAGCCCGTTTATGGGAGCGAGCTTGACCCGCAAGTCTGATTCCCGATGCTCGAGCAACTCCTGCCCGCCAAGCAAAATCTGCTTGCGAATGCCTCCGAAGGGGAACCCTGGCTCGAGCAGCGTGCCCGGCGCATTTGTCGCTGCATAATCGAGCGCATGACTGAATTCGGGATCAAAACTGACGCTGTGGCCAATCTGTCGAAGAAGCTCGGATGGGACGACCGTCTGTCGGCGGTCTAGGGGGTTCTCGTTCGGCTGCACGAGGACTGCCGCCGTAACGGGCGGCGCCGCAATCCGCTGCGCATCTCCGGCATAATCAAACGATGACGTCCTGTGAATAATTCTGGCTTTGACGAGCGCCGGCAGGCCAAACACGAGCAGGACGACGACAGGGACCAAATACAGACCGAGCAGGCTCGGCGCCGCGGGCCCCCCCGGTCGCGGCGCTCCCGGAATGGCGAAACCAAGAGCCAGGCCCAGCGACAGCAGGACGTTCGAGATGACCATCACACGCCGGCCATCGTCGGCATAGATGACCGCCGCGGACGCCGCCGTCGTCAGAAACACCAGAATGAAGAAGCCCAGGGTCCGCGCGTAGAACGGCGTCTTGATCCGTGCCCCGACGACCAGGATCGGCCCGGCGATGCCCAGCGCAATCCACCCGGATGGAATCGACGCAACGTTCGCATATTGGCGAAACAGGAGACTGGGAAGGTCGACCGCATAATCGGTGGCGTTACGGACCAGCGTACGCGCCATCACCGTAGGATCGGCGATGAACGCCTGCCACGCTTTTTCATACGCGATTGCAATGATGGACTGCGTCCAAATGTTGCCCCGCGCCACTTCCGGTTGGAAGCAATGAGCCCAGTCCGTTCCGGTCGCCAGCCCGCAGAGGACGAAGGAAAAATCGCCTCCAATCCCAAGGTGGGCGTCTCCAAATAGTCGGAAGAGAGTCCACTGGACAAACCACAATCCCACGCCGACGAGCGCGACGCCCGCGAGCGCCGCCCGCGCGGCTCCGCCGCGGACGCCCAAGAAAATGACCCAGGCCGCAAGAAAGGGCAGCGTGAACATGCTGCCCATCCGGATCAGCAGCGCGGCGGTCAAGAGCCCGAAGGCCGCCAACGCCGAGCCGTAGGAACTCGTCGCGAAGCCCCCGCAAGAGGAAGGGCGCCGACAATGCGGCCGCGCAGAGACCCAGCGTCTCGGTCATCGTCGTCGTCACGTAGGGGCGTTCGAGACCAAGCAAGAGCGCCGCGAACGCCATCGCCGACCAGGCGCCGACGATTTCAGCAACGCCGAGAATGGCTATCGCCGCACAGATCGCGAGGAGCGCCGCCTGCACCACCAGGGTCGCCACATAGGTTCCGCCAAGTGCGACGATCCCCGTCCGGATCGCCGCGGCGATCGGCCGTTGCGAAGCGACTGGATTCCAGCGTCCGTCCACCGACAGGTCCGTTGCGGCGAAGAAGTAGTCGGCCGCGTCCGAATGCGGCAGGAGGCCGGCTATGCTCATGTAATTCATGTCCGCCGGACTCATGACGCCGCGCCAGCCGCCATTCGACATCACGAAGAGAAGGGTGAGAAAGACGGCGCCGAAGAGGAGCGCCAGCCGCCCCACGCGCCTCGTCCCGATGGTCCACGGCCTTTCGGCTGTCGAGCGCGATTCGCCCCAGCGGATCAGCCATTCGATGACAGCGCCGACGCCGGCCAGGGCGAACAATGCATTGGGCGCATTGGGCTCCCACGCAGCGAGCCGTCGCATCGCCGGAATGACGTCGAACAACGCCACGGTCGGCAATGCATATCCGGCGATCCAGCCATAGACGATGACGATCGCGTAAGCTGTCAACGCGGCGCCGGCCAGGACGACCCCGGCAATGAACGCCATCCTTCGACTTGTCTTCAGCCGGCGGACAAAGCCCTGCGATGTTCCCTCGACGATCGCGATGCGGAATCGCAGCGCGCCAAGCAGAGCCGCCGCAAGAAGGAGCGATCCTATCACCAAAGGCCTGGGCTGAAGCGTGTAATTTGCCGTAATCACCAGCTGCGGCCCGTTTGCCAGACCGGCTGGCAGAACCAGATACAGCTGATCGCCCCAATGGCTGAACTCGCGCGTCTTCCCGGCTCTCAACTCTGTGTGCAGCGTATGGCCGACCTTCCATCGTTCGCCGGCGACCGTCACGGCGATGTTGGACCGGGAAGGATTTTCCGGGTCATCCCCGCCGGTGTCGGTGAGCCGCGGCAGCGGCCTCGACTGCCCCATCATGAGCACGACAACTGGCGAACCTGGCGCTTCCGTGTGGAAGGGACCAGCCCAAGTGTCCTGTCTATGCACAACTCCGGCCTGCATCAGCAGGGCGAGGATCCACAGGGCGGCGCAGATAATGAACATAGCCGTCGACAGGCGGCGAAGGGCGGCAATCGGCGCGCCGCCGCCGATCGGCGCGGCATGAGCCATCACACGTCCATCGAGCTCCTTCGATATCACCGGTTAACTCCGGATGTTCCGCAATCTACATTCTTGTAGTATATGATAGAAGATTTTGCGCCGCGCGCAGGCGAGCATGTTTTTAGATCGACCCCGACGCCCAACGATGACTTCAGCGCTGCGAGGAGATCTCCCCTCCCGCACCCGACAACGCCGCCGTCCGAACCGGCGCGCGGACTTCGTAGCGCCGCCCGTTGACGCGCGGATCGGATCCGTCCGACGAAGAAAAATAAAGTCTCCCGTTCCAGTGCGAGTAACGCCCCGCGCCGGATCGTCGGATGTCGTCGTGGGATGCATGCGGCGGACCGAGCTGAAGGCCGTCCTCGTACAGACGGACCACGGACGCGGCGGGATGACCCAGATCATCCCAAAGCTCGACGGTCTCGAGTGCGCAGGTGAAACAAGACCCGTTTTCATGCGCCATCGAAGTTGTCGGCAGCGTCATTGCCGGCCAGCCGTCGGGCGCTCCGAGCAGCACATCGGGAGAAATGTCGGCGACCGCCGTCATCGAAACATTGCACGGAAATTTGTCCACCTTGAAAGGAGGCGCGCCTTTTGAAAAGACGCCTGCGAGATTGGGGTGTGAACTGAAGTATATCGGCCGCATCGCGCCAAATATATTGCCAAAGCCGGCCGCGGCTTTGTTAACCGCGGCGAAGGCCTCTTTTCTGAAGTCGATCTCGTGAATCAGGACCTCGTTCAGGCCGAACGGCTTCACCATTGCAGCCAAGCTGCGCCGGTTGAACGCTCTGACATGCTGCCAGCGGTGGAAGAATGCGCCGGACTGCGGCTCCACAGTGCAGCCTAGTTCCAAGTCCTCCTTGTTGGGCGTGGTGAGAAAGAGCAGACCGCCAGGCTCGAGGAAATCGACAATCGTTTGATACGTCGAGGCAATATCTTCGTCCAAAACGTGTTCCGCCACCTCGAGAAAGAAAACGCCGGCAAACTTCTGACCGGCGCCGGGGCCGACGTGCCCGAGAAAGGTCCCGGCGTATTCCGACAGCGCTTCGCTCGCGCGCCGGCTGCGGCCTTCGGAAATATCGTAGATCGCGACGCGGTATCCGTGGGCGCAGAGCAGCTTGGCAAAGTGGCCGTCGCCTCCGCCAAAGTCGATGTACGACTTGTTCTTATCGAGGAAGGGCGAAAAGACCTGGAGACATTCCTCGCCCGCGAGCGCCCCGAAAGCCATCTCGTCCGATAGTCTGGTTTGAGCCAGGCCGTCCCAAAACCTCGTGACCAGATCGCGGGTCCATACGACGGGTTTCACAGCCATATCCAGGGGAACCTTCTCTGCCGCCTCAGCGGTCTTTCGCGCTCCTCTTAAGCGAATGGACCTGAGATTGTCACCCGCCTCTGGGCGGATGAACGGCGTTCATCCTCGCTGCAGCCAGATAAGCTCCTGCCGAGCCAAACCGACTTAGCAGAGCGCTGAGATCACTTACGTCACTATAATTTGAATATTCGGGTGAAAAGCCCCTTGCGGCGCATCTCAACAGGCCTGTCGCCTCGAGGTTTCGGCGCATCCTCGTCCGGGCGATCAACTTGTCCAGGCTTATTGGGCGCCGGGCTCTTGATCGCATTCACAAGAGAAAACATGTCGTCAGCGTTACTTCTTACCCGCTGTACTTGCTCCCCTGGCAGCTTCCTGACATAGAACCTGCCGCTGATCCGCACCAGATCCTCCTCAGGCCAATCTGCATAGCTCGCCGGGTAGGAGGCCCTGATCCGCGGCAGAACATCCGCCATGTAGTCCTTCTCCGCCAACATATTGGTCTCCCGGTCGATGACTTCAAAGCCCGCTTCCTCGAAGAGAGCTCTGAATTCGATCGAGCGAAGCCTGTTGCCAAATTCGAACTTCCAGTTCGCCGCCTCCGCAGCTCGTAGAAAATCTTCGTCGCGCAATATCAAGTGTTCCAAGGGGCGTGAGAAATCGCGGTGATCGCGCCAGTCGATTTGGTGTGCAGACCAGGCTCCAACCTTGGATACACGCGCCAATTCATGTGCAACGCGCCGCATGTCTACGACATGCTCCAAGACGGCGTTCGAATAGACAAAATCCATGCTCTCGTCGGGAACGGAGTTGAGAGCTTCCGCCGGTTCCCGGACTAGCACCAGGGAGGTTGCTTCGTGGCTTTGCCCCGCCACCGCCTTCTTCAACTCCCGGCTGGCGTCCGGCCATTTCTCGCTCAGCATTTGATAGAGCACAGGGTGAAAGTCCGGATCCCATTGGGCGAGATAAGGGTCGGCGAGGGTGATCTTTGCGCCCATCGAGGCCAGAATCAACTGCACCCCGAATTCCGGCCCGGGTCCAATTTCAAGGAAACTGAGCCCCTCAATACTGGCGCCGCTCTTCTGGAAGGCAGAAAAATACGCGGGCAACAGTGAGTCAGCATATTCAAAAGCTTGCTGAATTTCCGCTGGGCTTCGTTTTTTAGAAGCAGCAGGCGCATCGCCCATTGGAGCCCCCAGCGCGTCGCTTAAGAGAGAGATTGAGTATCCACGTCCGTTCACGTTCGGGTCGGAATTGTCCGAGCTGGAAAACAGGAGCCGTTCGCGCCAATGTGAGTAAGCGCCTGCGCCGAAGACACGGATGTGCTCGTGCAACGCGTGCGCCCGGCCCAGTGGACGACCGTCCTCGAATAGCTCCAAGGGCGATCGCGTCCACTGGTCAACATTATCGGCGCAAGCGGCGAAATCGAAGCCGCAATCCGGCGGCAGGGTGAACTCCCAGGCGTTGCCCGATTCGCGCGGGAACGGCGGAACCAAACGCCAACCCGCGGCGCCAATCCGCGCGAGCCTGGGGTTCGGCGCGGCGCTACGGGCCGTTGGGCGAATATCATACTGCCCAACTCCGTTTGATGATGAGCCGCGGGCTGCCGTCGACGGCACTTGCGACAGGTCGGTGTAGCCAAGTTCTTGCATAAGTCCAGATAGCCCGATTTCCTGCGCCACGCCTCGCATTTCCGAGCCGTCAGCGGATGTTGACTTAGGACCGTGCTGACGCCTCAGGCCCTCGGCGCAATGATCGTCCCAAAGGAGGTCAATCGCGAGGAATAGGGGGCGCAGGACTTCATCGGGCTGCGCGCAAAGGTCTTCGTAGCGGATTTCGAAGTAGCGCCCGCTTGACCTGCGCTCGCGGCTTTTCTCGATCGTCTTCTTCCAGTTTAGCAGCAGATCGAGGAGATAGGGGCGGTCGAGCGGGCGTCCGGAGAGCTGCGCGCAGGAGTTGGCGAAGCTTAGCGGATGACGGACGATATGAACCCAAGTGGCCTCGGGAAAAACGCGGTCGTAAATGGCCCAGTCGATATCGACAGGGCCTCCGTTCCAGATCTCCTTGAAGCCCCAGTGGCGCTTGCTCGAGCTCGATATACAAAACCAGTCGTCAATCGCCCGCCGCAGTATCCCTGCGGTTCTTTCGAGCTCCGAGGCCTTCAGCTCGGCGCCAATTCGTTTGTAGGAGTCTGAAACTTCGGCGGTCGGAAGCCCGAACGCAACATCCGCCAAGAAACGCTCCCTTAAACCTCTTTGAACCGAATTTCCATCGCAGCCCCATAGCGCATCCCAAACGCGCGGCACCATGAAGCGCATTTCGCCCAGCATCATGATGTCCGGGTGGCCGCCCAAGACGGCGTTCAGGAGCGACGTACCCGAACGGCCGGACCCTATGATGATAATCGGCGCGGTAATAGAGCAGAGATTCGCGCCCAGGCCGCCGCCGCTATACGGACGCCGCGGCGAAGCATTGCGCGCATTTTGGCGGCTGGCGTGCGACAGCCGAGAATCTGCTTTCATGTTCCGATCTTGATCAAGCTAGGCAGCCGGTAAGGCGCAGTTCCTTGAGAGGTCAATATTTTACCGTTGTGGTCGAGACGCCCCATCCTATCGCCAATTCGTGATCGCCAGTAAGTCAAAAAAACGTCATCAGGCGCCGCCGCAATAACAAAATTCCTCTCCTCGGCGGAAGCGCCCGGCGGCCGTCAAGGCATTCGGCGTGCTTCTCCCCACGCGGCCCAAGGTGAACGGAAGCTACGATGACGCGACCTCACCGAGGAGGTTGATCCACGCGGCGAGATAGCGGTCGTGATTGAAAACGTCCATCGCCTTGCGTCGCGCGGCCCGGCTCATCTCGAGGATTCGGCCTCGGTCGCGGAAGAGATCGTTGAGGAAGGCGGCGAGGTCCTCGGGCGTGTCCGCGTAAAAGCCGTCGACGCTATTTTCGATGAAGCGATCGACGTCGTGATTGCGCAAGCAGACCGGAATGACGCCGGTCATCATCGCCTCGCCGCGCGCGCGCGGCATCGGTGAGCGCAGCGTGGTGTTAAGATAAACGGAGAACTGCCGGATCCGATCAACGTAGGACCGGAAGTGCCGCACCGCGAAGGCGTTGGTGTTGCGCTGCTCGATGGAGCCGCCCGGGTGCTCCGAGGTCGCGACGCGCAGACCGGGCGTCAGAAGTTCGACAACCCTCTGGTGCTCCCAGGCGCCGCGGTAGTGTGGTCGGCTCATGTCGCGCGCCAGCGCGAGGACGTCGCGCTGACGGGTGCATTCCGGAAACTCTTGCGGGTCGAAGCCGTGCCAGATCACCCGCGCGTCGACGAAACCCCATTCACCAAGCGCCTCGTGAGAATTGCAAACTACGCGGACGCCGGCCAGCGCGAGCGCTCGCACCAGTTCCTGACGCTCGGCGTCATGCAGGCGGAAAGCAGGCTTGCGCTCCGGATCAAGCCCATACTGACCCTCGAAAGGGACGGTGCCGTGGCAGATCGCCACCTTCGGCAGGTTGGGGAAGTTCTCCAAAAAGTGATGGAATGGCAGGCCCCATTGTCGCGGAATGACGTTGTTGCCGAGATACGCGGCAAAGACGTTCTCGTCGAAGTGCAGGATCGCCACATCGTAGTCGCGCGGATCGATCTGCGAGACCGGGACCATACGGGCGTTGGGGCGCAGCGGGCGCTGGTCGTAATGCCAGACATCGACCATACTGTGGCCAAGCCCGGTGACCAGGATAAAGTCATGCGGCAGCTTGTAGAGCTCGTACTGGTGCGGCACGTGCCAGCGGTAGGTCAGGATCCGCAGGCGCCGTGCGCTGCGACGATAGCTGGCGAATAGCGGCTCGAGGGCTCGGCGCTGCTTGCCGAACAGCCGGTCGAGCCGGTCGCGCGGTTCGCCGTCGCGGACGCCGTTGGCGTCAGCCCAGTCGACCAGCCGGCCGTAGGCGCCGGCCGCCCAGCGCCGCGCCGCCAGCGCCAAATCCGGATGCTTCTGGAACAGCAGCCAGAAGTAGCGCATCGAGCCTAGGACCTCTCGCGGCCCCGGCTTCGACTGATCGGGCGAGCAGTAGACCGAAAAGGCCTGGTCGGTGTAGCGGATCACGGCGCCCGCCGCATAGAAGCGGTAGCCCAGCTCGACGTCTTCCCACCCGAAGCCAGGATGCTTGGTCGAACAGGCGAACTCGGTATCGAAAAGCGGACCGCGCGCGAGGGCCCGCCGCTTGAAGGAGAAGTTGCGTGTGGTGGCGTTTACAAAGCCTTCCGGCTGCACCTTGTCCTGCGGCTCGCTCTCACTGGCGAGAGCCGATGCGTCGCGTTCGAGCGCCCGCAACATCTGTGTTCCGCTGCGGTCTCCGGTCTCCATGATCGAGGGTCCGATGACGGCCTCGACGTCTGGGAACCAGTGCTCGAAGACGTGGGCGTTGACGAAGTCGCAATTGATCAGGCAGTCGCCGTCGATGATCGCGTAGAGATCGGCCTCGACTGCAGCCACGCCGGCGTTGCGACTGGCGCAGTTCCCTGGGCTCCCGACGTTGCGATGGACGACGATATCGATGTTGTCGACGCCGAGCCTCCGCACTGTCGCAGCGAAGCGCTGGACACGCTCACAGCCGTCCCCGTCGTAATCGTCGACGACCACGACCGTGATGCGGCCCGCATAGCTTTGGCGCAGAACGTGGTCGAGGAATGTCTCGATCAGGTTAGACCTGCCACAGAGGATCGTCACAATGGCGACGTGCGGCAATCGTGCGGCGCGTACCTCCCCGATCACGCTGCGGATCGCCACCACGTCAAGGCGGGGGTTCCTCAACAGCGTCTCGTGGAGATCGGTTGACCGCAACAGCCGCAGTTGGCCGTCGTCTATGAGCGCGTAATGGCAGCGCCGCCGTGTCTGCTCGAGGTCCCGCGCGTCAGCGCGATGCCGCCCCTCGTAGCGAACCTCCGGCAGAGCCGGCAGGCCGCCGAACTGATAGAACAGCGTGACAACGCCGCGCCGGTGCAATTCGAAGCACAGCGCGTCGAAGCTCGGCCCGCCGAAGTCCTCACGGCCGGTTCCGTCGACCAAGATCACCAAATCGGCCGAGAAGATATCGCGCTGGCGCAGCACCGACTGCGGGTCGATGACGGTTAGGACTATCCCGTCGAGGCGCTCCGCCAGACGGGTCATGAGGGCTCCGGAGTTGGGCGACAGGGGCAGCACGACGAACACCTTCGGCTGGACCGGCGCGGTCGCGTTCGCGCCGTAGAGAAAAGTGCGCTTTCCGCCGAAGGCGACAAAGTGGTGAGCGTAATCCCACGCGCCGACCACGCAGGCGCGGACGTGGACGCCGATGCAGTCTTGGAGGGCTCCGCCGATGGAGGAGACCACCAGGCGGTACTTGGCCCCCGGCTCGAGCACCAGATCCTCGCCGAGGATGAAGGGGTGATACGTGTTGTCAGCAATGTCGGAGCCGGCGATGGTCCGACAGGCGAGAGCATTGCCGTCGCGATCCAACAGCTCGGCGAACAGGCTGCTGCCGATCCGCCGTCGATACGTGGCGCACAGCAGGTCGATCGAGGTCACGCGGCCGAGCGGCGCGATGATCTCGACTTCAAGCGGGTTTTCGGGATTGATCCGCCGCGCGCTCGGCTGAGTTGTCTCCGGGAACCGGGCCTCCCACATCCAATGCGCGAGCTCGTCCTGGAACACGATGCGATGATGGGCGATGGGCGCAGGTCGCGACTGGTGGGCCATGATGCTTATGCGATGCAAAGCTCCGGCAGCCAGTGGATCGACCAGCGCGGGAGCTGAGGGCTACCGATCACCTTGTCTGCTCGGACTTGGTCTGCCGGACTTGCCGAGCGCCGACAAGGGAGCCCTCACAAACCTGCGGATCGACCGCTCGAATCTCCGCATTTGCTCCCCAAGGTTTGACGACCGGTCGATCGAACCGGCAGCGGCCCGGGCCACCTTGACGAGGCCGCGTTCCGCGCGCATGGGCGAGGCGATCGTCAGTGACCGCTCCAACGCAGCGCGCAATTCGGCAAGGTCACGGTCGCGCTGGGCGAGCCGCCGCCTCAGAATATCGATTTCGGCGACGATCCGCCGATCGAAGCGTTCGAGCGCCAATTCGGCGAGCTTTTCGGCGTCGATCGCCCGCCTCAAACGACGGAGTTCGAATGCCGGACCTGGCGGCAACGCGGCGACATCGATCGGGTCGACCCGGCCGGCTGCCGCCTCGCTGCGTCGAACCAGGACGAGGTCGTTGCGCGCCTCGACCGCGGCGACGGCCTGACCGAAGAACGCCCGAACGTCCATCGGCGAGGTGGTGAGTTCCAACGCGCGCCCTTGGGACTGCGGCAGCACGGCGACGCCTTGCGCGGCTTCCGACGTGCCGCCGACCAGCTCCGCCATCGCCTGGATGGCGTCGAACAACGTCAAATGCCCGGCGCCGCCGTATCCGCCAGCCTCGAAGGGCGCGGTCGCAACATAGATCCCCGCGGGGGCCAACCGCGTCAGAGAAACGAGAAGGTCGGCGATGCGAACGTCGACCGGCGCCGAGCGAGCGTCGACAACCACGGCCGGGTGGAGAACGGCAGGCATCTCCGCCGCGCTCGCATGGATCGCCACCTGCGCGCCGGCGGCGGCGAGTTCCTCACACAGCGCTTCGATGCTGGGCTCGCCGATCACCACGACGTCTATCCCGCCGCGGCTGGCACGCGACATGGCCTGCGACACGACCGTCAGGATTTGCTTCGCCAATCGCTCATCGGCTCTTCGTAAATCATTGGACTGCAAGTAGACGCTGCTCCTGCTGGGCGGTCGCCGCCAACTCCTGGTCAAAAAGAGAGGCGGCGACCGCAGCGTAGCGCGCGGCCATGACCGCCGGAGTCGATTGACGCGCGGCAGCCTTTCCGGCGTTGGCGGCCAGTCTTTTCGCCGTTCCGCTTTCCTTGAGCAATTCAACGCAGCACTCTGCGAGGCCTGCCACGTCGCCGGCAGGCCGGATACGCGCGCTCTCTGCGTCGACGAGAAGATCCGGTATCGCTCCCACGTTAGTGGCCACTATGGGGGTTCTGCTGAGCATGGCTTCGAGAATGACGTTCGGCATCCCCTCCTTCTTTGCGGTGTGCAGTAGCACGCTCGCCGCGCGCATGAGTACGTTAATGTCAGTCCGCGCCCCCAGGAAAAGGACCCGTTCCCCCAGTCCGGCGTCGCAGGCTTGCGAGCGGAGCTCGTGCTCCAGCGGACCGATGCCTGCGATGAGAAAGCGAATCTCAGCATCGCATTCCGCAATGCGCGCGCAAACCCTGAGAAAATCGTCCGGGCTCTTTTCCATGTCGAGCCGGAAAACACCCAATACGATCGGGGCGCCCTCCGAAATCTTCAAATCGCGCCGCAACGCCAACGCTTGCTCGTCGGTGGCCAATGGAAAGAGCGTTGCGTCGACCGCGTTCGGGATCGTCGCGACCTCAGAGGGGAGGACATCAAGCCAGCGTGCATAATCTTCATTGGCCGCGCGGAAATTTCCCGTCAACCGAATCCGTGGCGATCCGACTACCGTCCGGTATCCCAACTCCATCCACGGCCAGTGCGAAACCCATTGCGGAAAGTGCGTGGGATTATAGTTCCTGAACGACATCACGACCCCAGGAATGTCCGCGACGAAAGCGGCGAGGGCGCCGCCGACGTTCGTAGAATCGAGCTGGGAAAAAACCACCTTGGCGTTGAGGGCGCGAAACACCGCCGCGACTTCCGCGATATTCCGCACGTCCATGAATTCACAAGGAAACCTTCGCAAGAATTCGTACAATTCAATGTCAAGTGGCTGACCGGCGGCAGAAATTATTTCAACGCCGGTGCTTTCAAGAAGAGCGAGATAATGCCTATTGTGACCTTCGAGTCGACCGCTCGTGACGAAGGTCACGTCATACCCGAGCTCGGCAAGCCCTTTTGCCAGGTACACCCACTGACGTTCCGCGCCGCCGGAGACGAGGCCATGGGTGAAGACGACAATTCTGTCACCCGCGCGCAAACTTCCTACCTCCCGCGCGGGCATGATGTAGAGATCAGCAAAGCTCGAAAACCAAAGTTCCAGCTCCATCGGTGCAATCAATTCTTCCGGCGTGATTGGCGGGATCGATTGCAGGGGCGGAACCTCTTCACTATGCTTGCGTCTCTTCTTCTTCGTCTTCTTCCGTCGCAGAATTTTATCGCGCGCTCTTCGAAGAACATGACGTACGTCGTCCCGAAGGCTCTCGAAGAACAAGCGTGCTTTTGGCTTTGGCGCGATCAAAACGACTTCCTGATAGGCGCCGGGATCGAATTGGCAAGGGAGAATGAGTTTCTCGAAGCCTTTCGCAGCCAGATCATGATAGGTGCTGGGGGTAAATCGCTGTGCAATCTTCAGGGTGGGAAGCACGAGGGCCACCGCGCCGTCCTGCGGCGCGCTCGGTGGTTGTCGGGGCACGTCGCCGCGGGCGGTCAAGAGAACAGGCTCAATCCGCGCATCCCCCCGCCGACGTCGATCGCCCTCGAGCATTCTCGACGCGCCGGGTGGCAATCGCGTCGCCACTTCGGCGCCGGGCCCGAGGATCGTCCCGGGAACGGCAATGCAGGTCCTCCCTCCCGCAGGAACCGACCAGATTTCCGGCTGCGGCAACGTAATCCCTCGCGTCGCCCCCCGTACGTCCTTTGCTATGTCGGGAAAAACGACCGGGCGGTTGCGGAGCCAGAGCTCGAGCGAAACAACGCCCCAAAGCTGGTAGGGATTGAACCTCGCCGGATTGCGATGCCGCTGAAGAAACGCCTCAACGCCCTTGGCGCCCAGCTTGTCCCGCAACACGCTCCCGCCGCCGATAAGCTTCTCGGCCATAGGCAAAAGGCTGTCGCGCATCCACGCGTTCATCGGCAGTCCGAAGCCGCGCTTGGGCATGTCGACAAGATCCCGCGGCAAGTAGCGATAAGCCACCTCGCGCAGCGCCCGTTTTGAAAATTCGCCGTCGGCGAGAACGGATTCCGGCAGCCTTTCGGCAAATCGCGCCAGCTCGACGTTAAGGAAAGGCGTGCGCACTTCCAATGAGTGCTGCATGCTCATACGGTCGACTTTGGCAAGGACCGCGCCCGGCATGTAGTGGGCCGCATCCCCTGCCCGCATTGCGGCCAGAAGGGCGTCCGATGCCAAGTCGATCTCCGCGCGCAGTCGCGCCAGGTGGTGCG
This sequence comes from uncultured Alphaproteobacteria bacterium, assembly GCA_963772555.1. GTDB lineage: Bacteria > Pseudomonadota > Alphaproteobacteria > Rhizobiales > Beijerinckiaceae > Roseiarcus. Next base: position 179,808 of record CAVYXQ010000018.1, read on the forward strand.
CGAACCCTTCTGGCAAGAATCCAAGCAATCCTTCAATTTCATCGTCGCCGGAAATTAGAATGGCGGGACCGTAGTAACGAGCGCCGGGTTTCCAATAGCCATTAGGCAAGAACGATCGGGCCTGCCATTTGGAGCGCTCTCTCAACAGCCCGGCGTAGCGGCCGTACCCGCCGAACAGTTCGTCGCCTCCGTCGCCGGAAATGGCGACGGTGACATGCCGACGCGCAAAGCGGCTCAAATAATAGGTCGGAAGGCAAGAGGTGTCGGCGTTCGGCTCGTCGAGGAGCCTTCCGTAATTCTCGAGAAAGCCGCCAACGTCCGGTGAGATGATCTCCTCGTGGTGCTCCGCGCCAATATGGCGCGCGAAGGTTCGCGCCACCTCATGCTCGCTCTCCGCCGAAGCCCCCTCAAAGCCTATGGAATAGGTCTTCAAAGGCACTCCGAGCCTCTTGGCGATCAGGGCGCAGACGGTGGACGAATCGACGCCTCCAGACAGGAACGCTCCCAAGGGCACGTCGGCGATGAGGCGGCGTTCGATGCTGCGCACCAGAATGTCTTCAAGTTCATCGGCGATAGCGGGAAGCGAGCGCCGGTCAGGCTCGCCGACACCGGGCTGGAAGCGGAAATACGGCAAACCTTCTGCGTTTCCGTCCGGATCGACGATCATATAAGTCCCGGGCGTGAGCTTTGCGGCGTTGTCGTAGATGCTTCTTGGGGCCCCCACGTATTGGAAGCTCAGATACTCGGCGAGCGCGTCGACGTTGATCATCCGATCGAATCGATCAAGTGTCTCCAGCGATCGCAGTTCAGAGGCGAACGCGAGCGTGCTTCCGTCCAACCACGAATAGTATAGCGGCTTCTCGCCAAACGGGTCGCGTGCAAGAATGAGCTTGCCGGTCTGGGTGTCGAACGCGGCGAACGCGAACATCCCATCCAGCTCCCGAATGACCTCGGGCCCCCAAAAAGCGAGAGCCTCGATGAGCACTTCCGTGTCCGATCGCGACCGGAACCGGCATCCTTGCCGTTCAAGTCTGGCCCGGATGTCCCGGTAGTTGTAAATCTCGCCGTTGAAACTCAACTGCCACCGGCCGTCGCCGCTGTGGAACGGCTGCGCGGCGGCGTCCGACGTGTCGATTATGCTCAATCGGCGGTGGGAGAGGGCGCAGCGGGCGAGTTCGTCCACCCAAACGCCGGAACCATCGGGCCCGCGATGCGCGATGACATTCGCCATTTTTTCAGCGGACGCTCGCAAAAGTTCTCTGTGGGTCCTCCGTCCGTTCCGTTGGAAAAGTCCGGCAATCCCACACATGCACTTCCTCTCCGCCGGAACCGACCTGCGCGGCAAGACAGACACAAGCCCGCAAACTTAGCTGTGCCCTGGTGTAACGATCTGAAGTGGACCCGCCTCGAACTGTAGCGAGCTGAAATATCCCAAGGCAAGATGCTGTCAACCCGTTTCAAAGCGCGCTGGCGTCAGCAACATCAAAGTTTCGTTGATAGCGCAAGCGGCGGATCGATCGCGAGCAGCTCTTTTGCATTGATCGTGATTCGGACATCGTGGATCACGACCAACTCGCGCAGCGGGTCATCCTCGCAATCTCCATCTGCGCACAGCGCCGGCCGCCCGCGGGTCATTGAGAACCTCACCTGGAGCTCGCCCCGCCGACGCGCGGCGAGAGGAGATCATCGGCTCGGCCGCCTGGATGACCGCGACAGATACCAATCGACGAAGGCGGGCACGCCGACCGAAAGCGGCGTTTGGGGGCGATAGCCGGTCAGCGCTTCGAGGAGGCGATGATCGGCGAAGGTCTCGCGCACGTCGCCCGGCTGCCTCGGCAACAGGATTCTGTCTGCTCGCCGACCAAGCGCCGCCTCGATAGCCTCGACGAATTCGAGCAGCGGTACCGGTTGGCCGCCAGCGATGTTAACCACCCGCCATGGCGCCACCGGCGACAGCGTGTCAACTCCACCCTCGAAAGTCACTGGCTTGCCGATCGCCGGTGACCGATCCAAGAGCCGTATGACCGCTTCGACTAGGTCGTCGATGTAAGTGAAGTCGCGCCGCATCTCGCCCATGCCATAGATCTCGATGGGCCGGCTCGTGTGGATAGCGTCGACGAACTTGAAGAGCGCCATGTCCGGGCGACCCCAAGGACCATAGACGGTGAAGAAGCGGAAGCAGGTCGTGGGCAGATCCCACAAGTGGGCGTAGGAATGCGCCATGGCCTCCACCGCCTTCTTAGTGGCGGCGTAAAGGGTGATCGGGAAGTCGGCCCGGTCGCTCTCGCGAAACGGCATCGTCTCGTTGCCGCCGTAGACTGAGCTGGTCGAGGCCAACAATAGATGCTTCGGCTTCGTCGCCTTGGCGACTTCGAGCAGGTTGAAAGACCCCGTCAAGTTAGAATCCACATAGGCGCGGGGGTTCTCGAGCGAGTAGCGCACGCCAGCCTGGGCCGCGAGGTGAACGATAGCCTCCGGCGCGGCGAGGCCGGCCGCGCGGCTCAGCGCCTCCATATCCTCGAGAGGGGCCGCCACCGCCTGAAACGCATCGTGACCCGCGAGAATAGCGTGGCGCGCCTCCTTCAGACGACGGTCGTAGTAGTCGTTCATGCTGTCATAGCCGACGACCGAATGCCCTTCGGCGAGCAAACGCTTAGCAAGATGGAACCCGATAAAGCCGGCGGTGCCCGTGATCAGAAAGCGCATGAACGGTCTCCCAAATCGTCGTAGCGCGCCCTGCGCGACACAGTCCCACGTCGTCTCTATCGCGCACCAGGAACTGCGACCGACGCACACGATCTCTCGCTGGCAGCGGTCGGGGGACGGACCGCAATAGCGGAAGCGCGTCATCCTCGCTTCTCGAGGACGATCATGATGCGAAACCCCAGAAGCGGCCCGAGAATGGGCAGCAGAACCTGCTCCACTTTCAATGCAGGTCCGACCAGCTTCGATGGCCATAGGTTCCAGGGCTTGAAGCCGCCAGAAAGCGGATAAACGAAAAGACTGAGCCATTCGGTCGAGACGATCTTCAGTTCCGGCAAAGTCTTTTCGAATTTGGCGCGGGCTCCGCTTGTGCCGAACAGGAGAGCGGGCAGGGCCTGGTTCGAATCGAACGGGTCGTCGCCCGATTGACGGACGCCCTCGGCGAAACCGTCGGCCCGCATATTCACCGGTTCCTGGTGAAAGCGCTGATAGAACTGGCGTGCGACCGGGCTCATCCCCGGTTCGATCATCGCCAGTCGGCCTCGTGGCTGGAGCACCCGGACAGCCTCGCGGAAAAAGTCCAATGGGCGCTGCAAATGATGCAGCACGTCGAGCATCACAATTCCCGCGAAGCGCCCCTCCGGGAACGGCATGTCATGCGCATCCGCGATCACGTCGATCCCCGGGAAGGGCAGGACGTCCAGGGATATCACCGAATTTCGATAGTCCTTGAAATGCGCCGACCCGCCCCCAATGTCCAACAACGAACCGGGCGGACAGGCGGCCTCGAGGCGACGGTGATAGTCCGCATACACGGCTCGTAATGTCGGCTTCGCGTCCCAGACCCTCCGATGCTCGAAAAGGCGGCTGTCGGCGCTGTCAGACAACATCAAATCGCCTTGAGCTTCTTGAACCCGAAGAGCACCATCCGGAGCAACAGCCAGCCATCCCGGAAGCGCGATATCTGTGTTTCTCCGTACGTGCGCGCCTTGTAATGCACGGGCACTTCGATGATGCGTCGGCTCTGTTTCGCGGCGCCGAAGATCAGATCGAAGTCGCCGAAAGGATCGAAATCACCAAAATAAGCACGGTCGGCGACGATCTGCCCGTACACGGTTCTGGTCAGCACCTTTGTTCCGCACAGGGTATCTGTGAACCGCTGGTTCAGGAGGTAAGAGAAAATCTTCGCGAAAGTCCGGTTCGCGATGTGATTGAGAAAGCGCATGGCCTCACTTTCCATCGGATATACCAGACGAGTGCCGTTGATGAATTCGCCCTTGCCCGAGGCGATCGCGCGATAGAACTTCGGCAGGGCGGCCGGCGGAACCGTGAGGTCCGCGTCGAGGATCATGAGGATGTCGCCGCTCGCGTTGTCGAACCCCTTGCGAACGGCATCCCCCTTGCCCTTGCCGTCCTGCCGCAGAACCTTAATGTCCCACTGGCCCTCATAAGCCTTCTGGACTCTCAGACATTCCTCATAGGTATCGTCCCGCGAATTGCCCTCGACGTAGATGACTTCCTGATGGCCGCCAAACCGAGGCATCTCGTCGATCGCCCGCTCGATGTTGCCGCGCTCGTTGCGGCAAGGGATCAGAATTGTGGTCGACAGTTCAGCGGGTGTCTGCGCCCTCAGGGACCGCGCCACCAGATACGTTCGAAGGCACAGGCTTCGAAGGCCCGGCAACGGGGCGATGTAACGGTTGATGAATCGGCCGACGCCGAGAAGGTCGAACGGCACCAGCTGCCGCATTTCCATCCGGATCGGCTCGAATTCGGTCAGATCCATGATGTTCAGGAAGTCGATCGACGAGATCAGGTTGACCTCCGGCTGGGGCATGCGCCACCCAAGCCTGGCGGCAAGATTGATAAGCGGCTCCCACGACGGCGAGAAGTACGCGATCACGAGCCGCGTCGAGGCGGTGCATAGAGGGTGGAGTCCCCGCAAGGTCTCTTCGATATCCTCCAGTGAGCCGATAGTGTCCGAGAGGATGACGTAGTCGAATTCGCCCACGATCGAGGCGATGGTGCGCGGATTCTCGATGTCGCCGACGACGAATTCGAGATCAGGAAACGAGGCTCTCGCCCTAGCAATCATCGCGGGGGAGAAATCAACGCCGACCCCGCGCGACGGCTTGAGGCTGGCGAGCAACGAGCCTGTGCCGCACCCGAGGTCGAGCACCCGGGCGCCTTCGGAAATGATGAACCCAAGATAGCGGCGGTCGTCACGGTAATAGGCGGCGTTCTTCTCGATCCACTCGTCTCGTTCGCCGGCCATCCGTTCGGCGTTTTCAAAGACCGCCAGTTTGTGAGCCGGCGCTCCCTTGAGCGCCACCGTCCGCGCAGCCTTGGGAGGCTTCTCGACAATGCTCTCCGTGTCCAACATGCTAAATCGCCTCTGTATCGACGATCACGGGGGCGGCTCGGACGCGCCGCCGGGACCCTCGCTGCAATTCCGGATCCGCCTCTGAAACGGATGATAAAGAAAGCCGGCGATAAACGCCCGTAAACCAGATAAGGGCTCCGAATACGCCAAGCGCCGTTAGGACCAGGCCGAACAGGACGGAAACCGCCATGGCGCGCGGCGCCTCGACGCCGAGCGGCGCGAACAGCACAAGCGCCGCGCTCTCCCTTAGCCCCCAGCCACCCACGGAGATTGGCAAGATCGATACAAGAACCATCCCCTGAACGATGATCGCCGCGTCCCAAAGGCCCACGTGAACGTCAAGCGCTCTTGCGCAGCAGAGAAAGGAGGCAATGGACGCGAGGTTGGAACAAATCAGATAGATCGAAGCGAAGACGAGGAATCGTGCCGATCTCATGCATTTGGAATTCGCCCGCAACAGCTCTGCGAGAGGAGCGGCCCGGGCTGACAGCCAGTGTGGCGCTGGAAAAGCGCCGACCGCCGCCGCGCATCCCGCGCCGGCAACGATCGCGTACGACGTCAGCATCAAGGCCTTGAAGACCGGCGCTGCGGTCAACTGAGAGTTCGCGGCGACAGCGGCCACGACGAGGGTGACCGCAATGAAGAGCACCCCTGCGCCACGATCGATGACAACGCCAATGAATGCCCATTGAGGCGAAACGCCGGCATCGTAGGCGCGTACGCCACGAGAGACATCGCCGCCGATGCCGCCGGGAACCACTTGCTGGAAGAGCACCGACTCGAATGTCGCTGTCAGCGCCGCCCTCAGCGAGATTGGATGCTCAATTGTCCACATGACGACACGCCACCGAAGCCCGTTGAAAGCCAGCGCGACGCCCATGAGACAGCAGGCAATCCAGAACTCCGCGGCATGGGCGTTCGCGAGCGCCGCGAACATCCCTCGCGCGCCGGCGGCTCGGTAGAGCGCCGCGAACAGCAGAATGCCGACCGCCGCTTTTATGAGAAGGATCCAATTCGCTCGCTTCACGGGCCCTGACCTGTCCCTTCACGCGTCAGCGAAAGCGCCGCCCGCCGGTCGCACTCGGCTTGGCTCGGCGTTTCTCAGGAACCACTCGTATGTTGACGCGACTCCCGAGCGAAGATCAATCCGCGGAGCCCAACCCAGGGCGCGGATCTTATCGATGCTGACGAGCTTGCGCGGCGTTCCGTCCGGCTTCGTGTAGTCGTGGACGGTTGTCCCGTCGAAGCCAACGACGTCGCAGACAAGCCGCGTCAATTCCTCGATAGTCAGATCGAATCCGGCCCCGACATTGACTTGGCCGAAATCCGAGTAGGTCTTCATCAGGTGGACGCACGCGTCCGCGCAATCATCGACATGCAAAAATTCCCTTCGGGGCGTTCCTGTGCCCCAGACGACAATCTCTCTGGCGCCGCTGAGTTTCGCCTCATGCGCCTTCCGAATGAGTGCCGGCACGACATGGCTCATTGCAAGGTCGAAATTGTCGCCCGGGCCGTAGAGGTTCGTCGGCATCGCGCTGATGAAGTCCCGTCCGTGCTGGCCCCGATAAGCCTGGGCTAGTTTGATCCCGGCGATCTTGGCGATGGCGTACCATTCGTTGGTCGGCTCCAGCGCGCCTGCCAAAAGCGCTTCTTCCGGAATGGGTTGTTCGGTGAATTTGGGATAAACGCAAGACGAGCCGAGGAAAAGGAGCTTCTCGACGCCTGCCCGATAAGACGCTTCAATGACGTTCGCCTGAATCATGAGGTTGTCATAGAGAAAGTCAGCCGGATGAGTCGCGTTCGCGAGGATCCCGCCAACTTTGGCCGCCGCGAGGAAGACCGCTTCTGGTTTCGCAGCGAGGACCCACGCCATCGTCTGCGCCTGGCTCCTTAAGTCGACCGCCGTTCGCTCGACCGTCAAGAGTTCGCAGTCTTCCTCCGCCAGGCGTCTTGCGATGGCGGAGCCGACCATGCCACGATGGCCGGCGACCCAGACCCGCTTGCTCTTTAAACTGTAGCTCGGCAGCTCGCGCCCTCCTTTATGATCTCGGCCGTCCCCATCAGCTTGAGGTCTTCAAGCACCATTTCCCGCGCCAGATCCCGCACGGTCGTCTCATGCCGCCAGCCCAGTCTTTGGCGCGCTTTTGACGCATCGCCGATGAGGACGTCGACTTCAGTTGGCCGAAAATACCGAGGGTCGACTTCCACGACGACCTCGCCCGTCACGGCGTCAATCCCTTTCTCCGACCGTCCGCTTCCCGCCCATTCGATCCGAATCCCCACCTCCTCGAAGGCCCATTCCACGAAGGTGCGCACGGAGGTGGTGACGCCCGTCGCCAAAACGTAGTCGTCCGGCTCCTCCTGCTGGAGCATCAACCACATGCCTCTGACGTACTCCCGCGCATCTCCCCAGTCACGCTTCGCGTCCAAATTGCCCAGATAAAGCTTCTTTTGCCGGCTCAGCCGGATTGCTGCGGCTGCACGCGTAATCTTGCGCGTGACGAATGTTTCACCCCGAAGCGGACTCTCATGGTTGAACAAGATACCGTTCGAAGCATGCAGGCCATACGCCTCGCGATAATTGACCGTTATCCAGTATGCATAGAGCTTTGCCGCAGCATAGGGACTTCTCGGATGGAATGGTGTTCGCTCTGACTGCGGCGTCTCCTGCGCCAGTCCGTATAGCTCGGAGGTAGAAGCTTGGTAGAAGCGGGTCTTCTTTTCAAGGCCCAATATTCTGATAGCTTCAAGGAGACGTAGAGCACCTAGCGCGTCTGCATTTGCGGTATATTCCGGAGATTCGAACGAAACCATTACATGCGACTGCGCCGCCAAGTTGTAAATCTCATCGGGCTTAGAATGTTGAACTATTCTTATAACGTTAGTTGAGTCGGTCACATCTCCATAATGCAATATAAATCTAGGATGTTCTACATGAGGATCTTGATAAAGTCCCTCGATTCGGCTGGTGTTAAAAGAGGATGATCTGCGCTTTATGCCATGAACGATGTAATCTTTCGAAAGCAAGAGTTGCGCAAGATATGCACCGTCTTGACCGGTTATGCCGGTCACCAACGCAACCTTATTATTATCGCTCAATACGTCGCGCTCCGACATTCTTGCTCCGGACAATGAAGTCGAGGCTTCAATTTCGCGTCTGCCCAGGCTGACGCGTTTGAGGGCCCTCAGCCGGACCCAGAGTTCCCAGTAGCCTTCGCATAGGCTATGCGACCTGTTTACGCAACTGAGCCACTGAGGTCATGCCGATCCGCCGACCGCCGTCGACGGGCGCGCCACTATTAGTGTGGCCGACGACGTTGACGGCATGAGTGCGCTCGAAGATGTACCGACTGCCCCCTTCCGAATTTACCGCCGGGCGCGCGGGGTTGATGCCTGCGGCCCGGTCCGCTAGACAAGTAGGCGCTTCCATCAGGCCCCACGTGGAAACCTTCATCAAAAACTGCATATACCCAGTGGTTTGGAACCCCTCGGATTTCTAGTCCTGCGTGTTAGACAGCCCAGCATCTATTGGGCCAGTCGCCGCAGATGGATGGCGCCAGGCATCGTTGGAGCGCACCCCGTATGTCATTTTTGAGCCGTGCTTCGAATGGTCTCTCGGGGGCCACTAGAAAGTTGTTGTCCCGTCGAGCGCGGCGGGACCGAAGGTTGGTGGCGGAACTGCGACGGACCAATCTATTCGACGAAAACTTCTATCTCGCAAACAATCCGGACGTTGCCGCGAGTGGCGTCGACCCGGCGCTCCATTTCGCTCAGCGCGGCTGGAAGGAAGGCCGCAAACCCAGTCCAGGCTTCGATCCTGAATTTTATCTCTCGCGATATCCCGATATCGCCGAATCTGGCGCGAATCCGCTGCTCCATTACCTCCGATCCGGCCGCTCCGAGGGTCGTCGACCCCGCTCACTTTTGGGCGGCACGGACGACGACACATTCGACCCGCTTCCCGACGCGGGTGTACAAACCTCCCAGTCCATCCTGAGAAGGCATAGTGCTCGATGGGCGCCGCTGCCAATATTCTTCAATGAAAGAGCCGCGCCCACGTTGACTATCCTGACCGACAGCGTCGATCCAAACAGTCTCTTTGGGGGAGTAGCGACTGCAATAGTCGTAGGAACCTTTATCGCACGTCGCCTCAATGCCAGGTTGCGGCTCGTTACCCGCGACGTCGCCCCGGATCCTGCGGTACTGTCGAACATCCTGCGGGCGCACCGCGTGGACTGGGATGGCCCCTCGGATTTCGTACATCTGCCGACCGAGGCTCAGAGGCCTTTGTCCCTCGGCGAAAAGGACGTGGTCCTAACGACCTCTTGGTGGGGCACGCGAGCCACTCTTGGCTCCGTCAGTGCTAGCCGCGTCGTGTACCTGCTCCAAGAGGACGAACGAATGTTCTACCCTTTCGGGGATCTCCGTTTGCGCTGTTCCGAACTACTGTCAGAGCCGAGCCTAAGCATTCTGGTAAACACGCGTCAACTGTTCGATCATCTATCCGACGGTCCCGATGCGTTGCCCCGGTTTCGGGAACGCGCACACTGGTTCAAGCCCGCCTTTCCCTCGTTTCCGCGTCCCAATGGCCCGAAACCTTCGAGGAACGGCAAGCAGAACTTTTTCTTCTACGCCCGCCCGAATAACGAGCGGAATCTTTATTGGCGTGGCCTAGAAGTCCTCAATGCCGCCATGCGGGAAGGGATTCTCGTGGCAGACGAGTGGAACATCCACTTTGTCGGCCGCAAGCTGCCAGACATAGAGCTTCCCTGCGGTATCAAGCCTTCAGTGTGGGCTCGGCTGCCGTGGTCAGAATACGCGAATCTGGTGTCCCAAATGGATCTCGGCCTGTGTCTGATGGACACGCCCCATCCCTCGTATCCGCCGCTCGATTTGGCTGCGTCGGGCGCGGCCGCGGTAACTAACACTCATGGAATTAAGAAGACGTTTGAAGAATGGTCACGGAATATCATTGCCGCGCCACCCAGTGTCTCCGCTCTCTGTGCAGCCCTGCGTGAAGGGGTAGAACTCGCAAGAGATATGGAACAACGCTTCGCGAATTGCGCCGCTGACCATATTCCGCGCGACTGGGAGGCCCAGTTGCAACCTGTGATCGATCGGTTGCCGGCAGGGATTTGAGTCGTATGTTCTTAAACATTCCGCCCGCTATAGATTATGTCGATCCTTGGCTCGCGGGTTTCGACGATCGCTTTCGCCAGATGGTGGCGCAGACCCGTCGCATTGCTTATTTCTACGAACGTCCCGACACGAGTACGTTCCGATATCGCGTGTTCAACCCCGGTCAGACTTTAGCGGCAGACCCGGCTTGTGGAGTATCCGGTTCTTGGTTCGATCACCGCGATCTTGTTGCAGATGACAGTTTCATCGACGCGGCGGACGCGCTGGTGATTTGCCGCGCCCGCTACAATGCTCGCATCGCCCGCATGGTCGCGCGCGCACGCGCGCGAGGCGCGCCAGTGCTGTTCGACTGCGACGATCTCGTTTTCGATATCGCACGTCTTCACATGCTGATGGATACCCTAAACCTGAATCAATCGAGTGAAGCTGTTTGGGATGATTGGTTCGCAAAGGTAAGTCGAGTCGGCGCGACCATGCGCCTCTGCGACGCCTTCATCACCCCAAATCAGTACTTGGCGGAGCGAGGCAAAGAATACGAGCCACGACTTCGCACGGCTATCGTGCCAAACTATCTCAATCGTGCGCAGCAGGAGTTGTCGCAACGTTGCCTTCGTATAAAGCAGGAATCCGGCTGGGCGAGAGATGGCCGCATCCACTTGGGCTATTTCAGCGGGTCGCCGACTCACGCCCGTGATTTTGCAATAGTTGCACCCGCTCTATGCCGGTTACTGGCGCGTGATCCGCGCGTGGTGCTGCGTGTCGTGGGATTCTTGAACCCTGATCAAGAGTTGATGCGGTTTCGCGATCGCATCGAGTTCTACCCACTGCAGGACTTCCTCAATCTTCAGCGGCTGATCGCCGAGGTGGAGATCAACGTCGCTCCACTGCAGTACAATACATTTACCAATTGTAAATCAGAGTTAAAATATTTCGAGGCCGCCATGTGCGGCACATTGACCCTGGCGACGCCGATATTCTCTTTTCAGAACAGTATTACGCATGGGAAGACTGGATTTCTTGTGCTATCGCACGCCTGGGATCTGGCATTGGAGGAGGCGCTAACATTGGTGGAGGACAAATCGCGCTACGAAACCATCGCCACAGCCGCATCCAATCAGGTGCAAGCTGCTTTCGGCTGGGACCGCCACGTGGACACCATCACGCAAGCAGTCTTCGGGGAGCAACGTCCGTCCAATTCGCCGAAAAAGGTCGTCTTATATTAGGGGAACTTAAGTTCGGCGTGCGGCTCTATCGCCGACCGTTGATTGTCGTCGGTCCCCGCTTCGGGCGACTCTGGGCCTTCCCTTGGCAGCGCTGATAGGCTTGGTGTCGGCCCTTTGGAGACGTACGTGCGTTTGCCGAAGTTGGATTGCCGCCACGGAGACCATTGGGTCAGGCTCCGGCTCGAGCGGACGTGAGCACTGCGAACGGCAGCGCGCCGAGGGAATCGCGCAGGCTCGGTCCTGCCTCGAACCCGCGGCCGCGAAAAAGATCGAACCACGCGCTGTCCGGCAGCTCCGCTCGCGCCCGCCAGTCGCGCTTGGCCTCTCGCAACGCCGGAAAGCGGGCGACGATGACCGCAAGCCGTCGCTCGCCAAGCGACCGGACGAAGCCAAACGCGAAGTTCGCGTCGTCGCCCGTCATCTCGACCGGCTCGTAGCCGCCCTCGGCGAGAAGCTCGGCATGATCGCGGCGGAACGCGAGCAAGAGCGCCGTCGTCGCCAGCTTGACGCGGCCGTCGCGCCAGTCCCGCATCAGTCGGTGGAACAGCGCGTCACGGCTTTCGGCGCGCTCGAGCTCAGGCCCGAGCTTCGCCATCGCCTGCTCGCGGCACGCGTAGTCGACGGCGCGCCGGTTGTCCGGATCGACGAGGCTCAGGTCCCACAATTCGCAGCCCTGGTAGATGTCGGGGACGCCCGGCGCCGTCAGCTTCATGACGGTCTGGACGAGGCTGTTCTCGACCCCGAGCCACGCGACGCGCTGAACGAACGGCAGGAAGTTCCCGAGAAACGCGCTTTTAGGCTGCAGCGCCTCGTGCGCGAAAGCCTGCATCGCCTCTTCATACTCGGCGTTGGGCGCGGCCCAGCTCGAGCGGCGCTTGGCCTCGCGCAGCGACTTTTCCAGCGCCGCGCGGATACGCGCCCGATAGGCCTCGAGCCCCTCGTCGGTCGGCTCGTCGAGCAGCTCCACCGGCCACGAGCCGACCAGCATCTGGTAGAACATGTATTCGTCGTTGCGCTCCGGCGGCGCGCGGCCTTCGACATCGCCGCGCCGCGCGCGCACGAGCCGGCTCCAGGCGGCGACCTGCCGCGTCCACTCCTCCGGCAGTTCCGACAGGACGGCGAGCCTGGCGCGCCCGTCTTCGCCGCGCTTCGTATCGTGCGTCGCGCTGGCGAGCATCGCGTGCGGCCAGTGTTCGGCCCGCTCGGCGTTAGCCTTGTGCAGGAGCGCCGGCACGACCCCGAACCGCTCCGGCGCGCCGCCGACTTCGTTCAGGGCGACGAAGCGGTTGAAGCGATAGAAGGCCGTGTCCTCGACGCCCTTGGCCATCACCGGTCCGGAAAACTGCTGCAGCCGCATGGCGACGCGCAACGCCGCGGTGCGGCTGATTTCCCGGGTCGCGGGCCGCTTCGTCTCCGCCGTCAGCACGCTCTCGAGGAAATCGAAGGCGGAGGCGTGCACGTCCGGATCGAACCGGCGCGCCCGCGACATCGCCCAGGCGATGTCGCGCCGGTCGGCGTCGGAGGGAGCGCCCGAAAGATCGACATAGGTGCGGTAGACCGGGAAGTCGGCGACGATCTCCTTGATGGCGCGCTGCAGGAGGCCGCGTGTCAGATCGGCCGTCATCGGGCTTTGCCGGGCCAGGCGCGCCGCGGCGCGACCGAGCGCGTTGAGCTCGCTCGCCATCTCGTTGTCCATGATCCTGAGCTTCGAGAGGCGGGCGATCGCTTCGAAGTCTTCATCCTCGCCAGTAAAGGCGACATAGGCCTCGGTGAAAGTCTCCTCGGCGGACGAATCGACGAGCAGGCCCAGCGCGACATTCATGTAGTCATAGCCGGTCGTGCCTTCGACCGGCCAGTCGTCGCGCAGCCGCTCGTGCGGCGCGAGGATCTTCTCGACCACGAGGTAGAACGGGCGTCCGACGCGCTCGCGCAGAGCCCTGAGGTAGGAACCGGGGTCGAAAAGCCCGTCGATGTGATCGATCCGGAGGCCGTCGATCTCGCGCTTTTCGAGCATGGCGATGACGCGCCGGTGCGCATGGGCGAACACCGGGCCGATTTCCATCCGCAGGCCGGCAAGTTCGTTGATGTTGAAGAAGCGCCGGTAGTTGATCTCGTCCTCCGCGACACGGAAGAAGGCGACGCGCCAGAACTGCGCGGCGATCAGGCGGTCGAGCTCGCGCCAGTCGCCATTGAAGGCAGCGACGCGCCGCTCGATCTCGGAGCGCGCTTCGGGATCGCTGCGGACGCGTTCGGCGAGTTCGGCCTTGAGTTCCTGCGCGCGCTCGGCGACTTGCGGGCGCCAGTTCGGCAGGTCGAGGAACCGGTCCGACATCCTGTCGAGCGCTTCGCTGTCGTGGCCGAGGATGATCGGATAGGTCACCGGGCAGACCGGCAGCTTGTGCGTGTCATAGGCCCAAACGGCGAAGCTCCCGTCGCCGTCGAACTTGAGCGCGAGCTTGCCGGCTCTCAGCGCCTCGCCGTATTGCGCGCCAAGGACGGGAGCCAGCAGCTTGCCGTGGCCCGCCGCCCAGTCGATGTCGAACCAGCCGGCGTAGCGCGAGTCCGGCCCCCATTCGAGGACGTCGAGCCAGAGCGGATTGTCGGCGCCGCCAACGCCCATGTGGTTCGGCACGAAGTCGAGAATGCGGCCGAGGCCCTCGCGCCGGAACGCGCCGATCATCGCCGCGTATTCGGTCTCCGTGCCGAGCTCGGAATTCAGCTCGGCATGGTCGGTGACGTCGTAGCCGTGCGGGCTGCCCGGCCGCGCCTTGAAGAAGGGCGACAGATAGACGTGGCTGACGCCGAGGCGGGCGAGATAGGGGGCGATGGCCGCCGCTTCGTTGAAGCCGAACCCGGCGCGCAATTGCAGCCGGTAGGTGGCGCGCGGAGCGATCATTCCTGCACGCTCCAGCGCACGCTCCACGGGCCGAATGCGCGCTCCGTCTCGCCGCAACGCCAGAAGACGCCGCCGGCCTCGGGAAAGGCGACGCTGGCGTCGGAGAGATTGGCGTCGAGCACGAGGCGGCGCGCGGCCGCCGTCCATGCGACACTGACCGCCTGTTCGCCCCGGATGACGAACGTCCCGCCGCGCGCGATCTCCGGCTGAAGCGGCCGGACGAACGCGCGGCGAGCGGCGAGCGCGGCGCGGTAAAAGGCGAGATGGTCCGCATTGATGCGGCTCCAGTCGAGCTTCGCCGACTGGAACGTCGCTTTCGCGATCGGATCGGGGATCCTCGCCACCATCGCCGGATCGGCGAATTCGGGAAACTGCGCGAATTCCTCGCGCCGTCCCTTGCGCACGGCTTCCGCCAGCTCGCCGTCGAAATCGCAAAAGTACGGAAACGGCTGCCTCGCGCCCCATTCCTCGCCCATGAACAGCAGCGGCGTTTGCGGCGCCAGGAGATAGACGCTGGCGAGCGCGCGGATGACCGGCGCCGGGCAAAGCGCGTTCAGCCGCTCGCCGAAGGCGCGGTTGCCGACCTGATCGTGATTCTGGAGGAAGGCGACGAAAGCGCCGGGCGGCAGCTCGACGCTGGGGCCGCCGCGCGGCTTCTGCCGGTAGGCCATGACCTCGCCCTGGAACGCGAAGCCCTCGGCGAGCGCCCGGCCGAGCTGCTTCGTTTGGCCATAGTCGCCGTAGTAGCCGCCCTGCTCGCGGGTCGCGGCGACATGCAGGACATGGTGGAGGTCGTCGTTCCATTGCGCCGTGTAGAGAACCGGCTTCCGGTCGCGCCGGACGAGGCGGTGCGGCTCGTTGTCGCCGTTCTCCAGCAGGAGATGGACGGGTCGGGAAAACCGCGACCGGACGCGCTGCGCCAGCTCGTCGAGGATGTCGGGGAGGCTGTCGTCCTTGATCGTGTCGACGGCGTCGAGCCTGAGCCCGTCGAGATGGAAGGTCTCGATCCAGTATTCGGCGTTCTCGATGACGAAGGCGCGCACGGGCGCGGCATTCGCGCCATCGTAATTGATCGCGTCGCCCCACGGCGTGCGGTGGCGGCTGGTGAAGAAGTCCGGCGCGTAGGTCGCGAGATAATTCCCGTCGGGCCCGAAATGGTTGTAGACGACGTCGAGCAGCACGGCGATTCCGCGGGCGTGCGCGGCCTCGACGAAGGCCTTGAAATCCTCCGGCCGGCCGTAGCTCGCGTCGGGCGCATAAGAATAGACGCCGTCGTAGCCCCAGCTCCAGCGACCGGGAAAATCGCTGAGCGGCATGATCTCGAGGGCGGTGACGCCGAGTTCGGCCAGGGGATCGAGCTTCTCGATAGCGGCCTTGAACGTGCCCCCGGCGGTGAAAGCGCCGAGATGCAGTTCGTAGAGGACGATATCGTCCCAGTCGCGACCCGGCCAGTCGTCGCGCCAGCGATAGGCGGCGTGGTCGACGATCTCGCTCGGCCCGTGCACGTCGTGCGGCTGGAAACGCGAGGCCGGATCGGGGACGCGCTTTCCGTCGAGAAGCTCGAAGCGGTAGAGCGTCCCGGCGCGCGCGTCGGCGACGAAGGCCTCGAAGAAGCCGGCTGCGCCGCGCCGCATCGGCACGCTCCGGCCCTCGCTCTCGAGGACGACGCTGACGCGCTCCTCGCCCGGCGCCCAGAGACGGAAGCGAACGCCGCCGGCTTCGAGCAAGGGGCCGTGCGTCCACGAGGGCAAGCCGCGCTGCATTCACAGCCTTTCGGGAGGAGGATCGGGCGGTCCCTGAACCGACGGCCGAGGTTATCGGTTCCCTCGGCCGGAACGGATCGCTTCCCGTTTCCGCGTAAAGCCGGACCGGCGACACGCGCGCTTGTTCAGCCGCCGGCGACGACTGAGCTCAAAAAGAGATGTCTCTCGCGATCCTGTTCCGGGCCGGCCACGGCCGGGGCGTCGAGCGTCATCACCGGCGCGGCCGTGTCGCGGAACGACGGCCAGGCCGGCAGGCCGGGGCCGTTGGGATCGCCGGTCTTGATGAAATTGAGCCAGTAGCTCGAGGCGGTCCTGGCCAGAGCGCGGTCGGCATCGTCGATCGGCCATGAGACCGCGTCGAGATTGTCGAAGACATAGGGGATTTCGCCGGCGTGGAAGGCGCCGGCGTGGCGGCTCGAGCGTTCGCCGAACCAGCCCTCGGGCGTCAGCGGGCAACGGTCGAAGCGGAAGCGGAAGATGGGCGCGCCGCCATGGCGCTTCTGCGCCTCGATCCAGGACCAGGTCGAATGGATGATCGTCAGGTCGCCGCCGAGCGCGCGCGCCGAGGCCTCGTCGAGCGCCGGCGAGCCGCCGGGATAGAGTCTCAGCGCCGCGTCGGCGTGCGCGCCGAAAATCTCGCGCACGATCTCGGCATAGGGGCGGCGCGCGTTATCGCCCTGCAGGAGGGTGAAGTTGAAGCCCTCGTCCTGGTTCCAGCCAGCCATCAGCGGAACGTCCGCCTGCTCGCGCGCGGCGAAGATCCCGGCGGGCGCCTTCGGCAGGAAAAGCCCATCGATGATCGGCCGGTAGCCGAGGCCGGGGGCGGCGGCGAGAATGGCCTCTGGCGGCGCCGCGCGCAGCTCCGCGAGGTTCAGGGCGCCGACCTTGCGCATGAAGGCGATGCCGGCAGCTTCCGCCTTGTCGAGCGGCGCCGGGGCGCGAGTCGGGGTTCTGAGCATCGCCCCGCTCTCGCCGATCGCGCGGGCGAAGAGGCCCTTGGCGAGCGGCGAGGCCATGAGCGCGCTGACCGCCTCCGAACCCGCGGACTCCCCAGCGACCGTCACCTTCTCGGGGTCGCCGCCGAAGGCGGTGATGTTGCGCTTGACCCACCCGAGCGCCGCGATGAGGTCGAGCATGCCGTAATTGCCTGAGTCGCCGTGGGCAAACTCGGCGGTGAGTTCCGGATGGGCGAGGAAGCCCAGCGCATTGAGCCGGTGGTTCAGCGTCACCACCACAATGCCGCGCGCGGCGAGGCGCGTTCCGTCATAGCGCGGCTCGGAGCCGGAGCCGACGACGAAGCCGCCGCCGTGGATCCAGACCATGACCGGCAGCCGCTCCGATCCCTCGGGCTCGGAGGGCGTCCAGACGTTGAGAAAGAGGCAGTCCTCGGAGACGCCGCAGATTGTCGGGTCGATATCGTCGAAGACAATTCCCTGCAGCGAGTTGGGGCCGAAGGCGTCAGCCGGGCGAACGCCGTCCCACGGCCGGACAGGCTGCGGCGGACGCCAGCGCCTGTCTCCGACGGGCGGCGCCGCATAGGGGATGCCTTTATAGACGCGGACGCCGCTCTGATCGGGGCGGGGGACGGCGAGCGCGCCGCCGTCGATGGAGAGCGCCTTCGCCGTCATGTCCAACTTCTCCGTTCCGCGAGCCAGTCCATTCTCGGCGGCAGGGCGTCGAGACCGGCGAAGCGGGCTTTCGCGCCGAGCGCCTCCTCGATGCGCAACGCCTCGTTCCATTTCGCCATGCGCTCGGATCGCGAGAAGGAGCCGACCTTCAATTGTCCGGCGCCCCAGCCGACCGCGAGATGTACGATGGAGACGTCCTCCGTCTCGCCGGAGCGGGCCGAGACGATCGTGCCGAAACCGGCGCGGCGGCCTTCGTCGCAGGCCGCCCTGGCGCGGCTGACCGTGCCGGCCTGATTGACCTTGATCAGCGCGGCGTTGGCGGTTCGCTCCCGCGCCGCCTCGCTGACCCGGGCCGCGCTGGTGACGAGCAAGTCGTCGCCGATGATCTGCACCCGCTTTCCCGCCGCCGCGGTGAAGCGCTGGAAGCCGAGGACGTCGTCCTCGGCGAAAGGGTCCTCGATCGACAGGATCGGATAGCGGTCGAGCCAGCGCATCAGGAGCTCGGCGAGGCCGTCGCGGTCGAGCTCGCGCTTGTCGAGGCTGAGGCGATAGCGGCCGTCGCGACCAAACTCGGAGGCGGCAACGTCGAGCGAAATCGCGATGTCCTCGCCGGGCTCGAAGCCGGCCAGTTCGATCGCCCGCATCAGCGTTTCAAGCGCTTCCTCGTTGCTGGAAAAGGCTGGCCACCAGCCGCCCTCGTCGGCGACGCCTGCGAGGAGGCCGCGCTCGGCCATGATCCGCCCGGCGGCATGGTAGACCTCGGCCGTCTCCTGCAGCGCTTCAGCGAAGGTCGCGGCTTTCGGCGCGACGATCATGAAGTCTTGCACGTCGGTGCGTCGTCCGGCATGGGCGCCGCCGCCGAAGATCTGGATCTCCGGCAGCGGAATGAGGGCGGGGCCGTCGCCAAGGATATGGCGCCAAAGCGGCAGCTTGCGGCTCGCCGCCGCCGCGTTGAGCGCAGCGAGCGACACGGCGACAACGGAATTGCCGCCAAGCCGCGCCAGGGTCTCCGTCCCGTCGAGCCGGACGAGCGTCTGATCGATGCCGGCCTGGTCGAACGGATCGGCGCCGGTGAGCGCGGGCGCGATCTCAGTGCGAATCCCCTCGAGCGCGTCCTGCACGTCGAAGCCGCCGAGGCGCGGGCCGCCGTCGCGCTTCTCGACCGCCTCATGGGCTCCGCGCGAGGCGCCGGCCGGAGCGACGCCGCGGCCGACGGCGCCGTCGCTCAGTAGAATTTCCGCTTCGATCGTCGGGCGACCGCGCAAATCCCAGATGCGGCGGGCGCGAAGCGACTGGATCGCCGGGTTGCTCATGGCGTTCGCCTCCAGGCTTCGGCGATCTCGGCGAGCCTCGCCGGCGGGGCCGCGATCAGCGGAACGGCTGTACGGCGCACGGCGTCGCGTTCACTGTCGCGGGTCAGATATTCGACTGGCGATTTGCCGTCGATCCTGGCGAGGAACAAAGCCGGCAGCAGCGCCGCGGCGCGCGCCTCGACGTCGCCCGCCTCCTCCCAGTCGACGCCGGCGAGATAGGCGTTCGCCAGCGCCGCATAGGCGGCGAGGTAGCCCGCCCTGTCGGCGCCGAGGCGGGCGCCCTTCAGGAGAAGATGGTTGAGGCAGAAGGCGAGGTCGAAGGCCGGATCGCCGAACCAGGCGCATTCCGCATCGAGGAAGACCGGCCCGCGCGGACCTTTGAGGATGTTCTTCGGGCTGACGTCGCCGTGCACGAGCGCCCGTTTGGTCGCGAGCGTCATCCGGGCGAGCGCGTCGAAGCGGGCTTCAAGCGCCGGATGCGCCCGCGCCGTGGCGCGAACGTATGGCTCGATGCGGATCGCCTCGAACGTGTCGTCGTTGGCGAACGCGGCGCGCAGGCGCGGCTCGGCGGCGCTTCGCGCATGGATCGACGCCAGATCGCGGCCGACCGCCGCCGCGAAATCCCGATCGACAACGCCCGCGATGAGTTCCGTCTTCCACAGCGGAAATTCCTCGGGCGGCAGATAGTCCATGGCGAACAGGCCGGCGTCCGGATCCTCGCCGAGTACTCTGGGCGCCGCGTCGGGCAGCCACGCCTGTACCGCGCGCATCCAGCCCGCCTCGGCGGCGTTGCGCTCGACCGGCGCCTCCCACACCGCCGCGACCTTCAGGCGCGGCAGCGCGCGCTTGACGCAGAACCGCCTGCCGTCGGCTTCGACGAGGCAGATGTCCGAGGAGACGCCGCCGCTCAGTGGCGTCACCCGCAAAGCCTCCGTCGGCGCGAGGAGGCCGAGGCGGCAGAGCGACTGGGCGAGGTCGGCCGCGGGCATCGGCTTCAGTAGGTGGCGCGGCCGCCGGACAGGTCGAAGACCGCGCCCGTGCTGAACGAGCATTCGCGACTGGCGAGCCAGCAGATGAGCGCCGCCGCCTCATCGACGGTGCCGAAGCGCTCCATCGGAATCTTCGAGCGCATGTAGGCGATGTGCGCGGCCGACACCTGTTCGAGGATGGGCGTCTCTATCGTCGCGGGGGTCACCGTGTTGACCGTCACGCCGTCCTTGGCGAGCTCCTTGCCGAGCGATTTGGTGAGGCCGATCACCGCCGCCTTGGAGGCGCTGTAGGCCGAGGCGGTCGGATTGCCTTCCTTGCCGGCGATCGAGGGCGACGTTGACGATGCGGCCATAGCCGCGCGCCTTCATCAGGCGGGCGACGAAGCGGTTACAGTAGAAGAGGCCATTGACGTTGATGTCGAAGACCCGCTTCCACTCGGCGATCGGATAGTCGATGACGAAGAGCATTCTGCCCCCCAGGCCGAGCTGAGCAAACGAGCGCGTCGATCTGGCCCATCGCCGCGTTGCTGGCGTCGGCCCCGCGTTCGACGTCGGCGGGATCGACGACATCGACGCTCTGGGCGCGGCTCTTCTCGCCGAGCTCCGCCGTCGCCGCCTTGAGCCGGGCCGGATCGACGTCCCACACGCTGACCCGTCCGCCTTCGCCGATG
>CAVYXQ010000019.1:0-132500 GCA_963772555.1 uncultured Alphaproteobacteria bacterium
AGCCTCGAGCTGCTTGGGCGCGGTCGTGTAGTGGCCGTGGATGTCGATGATCATTGGCAAGCGTCCTTGCGGCCAAACCGCGTCATGGGGGCTCCATGCCGTAGCGTCGTTTCGCGTCGCGGGTTTCAGCGGAAGCGAGATAGGCGACGAAAGCGTGTGCGGCCTCGCGTTCAGCGGAGGCTTTGGACACGCCGGCCGAGAACACGGTTACCGCCTGAATCTCCGGCGGCAGAGGCCCGACGATCTCAATGCCGGGTTGGCCGATCAGTTCGCTCAGTTGCTGGAAACCGAGATCGGCGTCGCCCCGCGCCACCAAACTGGCTACCGGAACGCCCGGCGGAGCGACGAGCGCGCGTCCTACGACAGATTCGGACAGGCCCCATTTCTCGCACAGCGCTTTCAGGTGATCGCCGCTCGGACCCGTCGAGTAGCAAACTCTTCTCGCCCCGGCCATGGCCTGCCTGACTGCCTCTTCGCTTTCGACGCCGGGTCGCGGCGAGCCGGCGGGGACTGCGATGGCGATCTCCGATCGGGCGAAATCCATTCGGCTGCCCTTGGCGATATGGCCTTCGGCCTCCAAGCTCTCCATGACTTTCGACGCCAGCACAACAATATCCGCCGGTTCGCCGGCCCGCACTAGTTTCGCCGCTTCGACGCCGCCCATCGAGCGGATCTCGACCCCTATCCCCTTTCGCAGCTCATAGTCTCGGGCCAGATCAGCCAGGATGCGGCGGGTCGCCATCGACGACAGGCCCGTGATCCGGCCGCTCATGCGTTTCTCCGGATAGGGATGCGGAAAGTATGCGCGTCGCCGAGCCGGGCGCGTATGAGGAAACAGACAATGGCCGTCTGGGGCGTTTCGATCATTGAAGACCGTTTGTTCCATGTCGCCATATGCGGCGCCTGAAACGCCCGCAGCCCGCGCGGAGGCCGAGGCTCCACGCCGGCCCCTGATCTTAGCGCAGGCGCTTACGAGCGCAAACGTCCCTAGTACCCAGAATCATTGGTCGGCGAAGCATGGTTTGAGGCGTTTTTGGTGGACCTCGGATTTAGTCCAGACGAAGCGTCTGGCGGTTTGGTTGTAGTCGGCGATGAAGGCGTCGATGTGGGCGACGAGTTGCTCGACGCTGGTGAACGAGGCGCCGCTGAGCGACTTCCCGGTCAGGATCGAGAACCAGATTTCGATCTGGCTGAGCCAGGAGGCGTGCGTCGGCGTGTAATGGAGATGCACGTTTTTGTGGCGCTTGAGCCACATGTCGCGGTTGGGTTTGTGGGTGGAGAGATTGTCGAGCACGACATGGATTTCGCGCTCCGGATAGGCGGCGATGACCCTGTTCATGAAGTCGAGAAATTCGACGCGCCGACGTCTCTTGTAGTGGCGGCCAACGACTTCGCCACTCGCCACGTTGAGGGCGGCGAACAGCGTCGTCGTCCCATGGCGTTTGTAATCGTGCGACTGGCCGGTGATGGCGCGCCCATTGGGCAGCTTCAGATAGCCTTGCGCGCGTTCGAGCGCCTGAATGGACGGTTTTTCGTCGACGGCGAGCACGATCGCATGGTCGGGCGGCGCCATGTAGAGCCCGACGATCTCGGCGGCCTTGGCCGCAAATTCCGGGTCGTTGCTCTGACACCAGGATTTGCGCCCCGACAAGTCGATCTTCTGCGCGCGCAGGAAACGCCAAACATATTGCACGTGAACGTCGCCAAGCCTCTTGGCGATCAGCGGCCCGGTCCAGTTTGCGTAGCCTTCCGGCGGCGCAGCGTCGAGCGCCGCCAGGATGCGCTGGTCCGTCTCCTTGTCGTATCTGGCCTCGGCCCCGCGATCGCCAACTTCCGAAAACCCGGGAAGTCGGTCCTTCGCGTAACGAACCCGCCATTTCGACGCCGTGCCGGTGGTACAGCCGAGCGCCCGGCCAATCGCCCGCGTCGCCGCGCCATCGGCGGCCATCAGCACGATCCGCGCCTTGAAGCGCGTGCGGTGCTCCGACTTGGTCGAACGCGCCATACCCTCAAGCTCAGCCCGCTCCTCGGCCGTCAATACGATCGGTGTCGCTTGCAAAAGGCTGCTCATGCAACCTTGAATCACGACTCAACGATCAGCGATAGTGGGTACTAGGCCGCTTCCAGCGCGATCATGCCGGCCGCGGTGTTGCTGATCGGGATATGGTAGTTGCTGTGGACCTTGCGCACCGCGCCCGGCGCCGCGGCGCGGGCGGCGAGCCAGTTGAGGAGCTCAACGCCTTGCGTGCCGGTCTTCTCGACCAACTCGTGAATGCTGTATTGCGCCGCCCACTCCGGCTCATCGACCATGCTCTGAATGAACTTGAGGTCGAAGGGCTTGTTGATGAAGCCGGCGCGCTCGCCGTCGAGCTGATGGCTGAGGCCGCCGGAGCCGACCATAATGACCTTCCTGTCGCTGTCCCACGCCGCGACGGCCTCGCCGACCGCCTGGCCCAACGCCACGCAGCGCTTGGCGCTGGGCAGCGGGAACTGCACCGTGTTGATGCAAACGGGCACGGCGAGCGGCGCGTCGCCGTCCGGCCAGAACAGCTTGAACGGCAAGGTGAAGGCGTGATCGACCAGCATCTCCTGACAGGTCACGATGTCGAATTCGCGCTCGACGAGGTGGTCGATGACCGCCCACGAGAGCTCAGGAATCCCGGCGAACGGCGGAAGGGTCGGGATGCCCCAGCCCTCGTCGTCGTTGCGGTATTCCCTGGCGGCGCCGACGGCGAAGGTCGGCATCTTGTCGAGGAAGAAATTGAGGCCGTGATCGTTGTAGAAGACGACGGCGACGTCGGGCTTCTCCTGCTTCAGCCATGCCCGGGCCGGCGGAAAGCCATCGAAAAACGGCTTCCAGTACGGGTCCTGCTCGAGCCCTTTGGCGATCGCGCCGCCGATCGCGGGTATGTGCGAAGTCGCAAGGCTGCCGATGATTCTGGCCATGACGGCGTCTCCTCCCTTACATCGTTTCCGGCTGTTCGTTCTGAGCGACGAGGCGCGCCTTGAACGCCGCCTTGGTCATGCCGGTCTGGGCGGCGCCGAGGTCCTGTACGTCGAGGCCGAGGATGCCGGCGAATTTGGCGAGATAATAGACGTTGCCGCCCGCCGCCAGGAGGCCGAGGACGTCGCGCGCGCGGATCGCCTTCGCCTGGTCTTCATTGAGGCTAAAGGAGCGCATGTAGGCTTCCTCGTCGGCCTTGAAAGCCGCGCGGTTCGCCGCATTGTTGAAGGAAAAGCACATCTTGTTGAGCGCATAGCCCTTCTGCGCCATCGCGCCGTCGAACGGTCGGGTGCCGAAGATTTCGAGCGACTCGGACACTTAGACCCTCCCTTGAATACATCGTTGCGCCGTTCGATAAGGCGCGTCTTCCCGTAGGGAAATGCGACATTAGGTAGCAAGGCGGAGCGGCGATGACGACCAGGGCGCCGCCAGATGCGCGGGCGAACTGGGGACGGCGGCGAAGCCGGTCTTGCGCGGGCGCTTAAGAACCATCGACGGGCGTTGACATCGATCGCGGGACGCACGAGCTTGGCTCGCCGCGGGAAGGAACGCGATCGAAGTGCTGCGAGGACGCTCATGCGAATGATGCTGCGAATGGGTTATTGACTCGGCCAGCGGAAGCGACGCGATCAAGTCCGGCGCCATGCAGAAGGCGATCGGAGACCTTGTCGAAAAGCTCAAGCCGGAAGCGGTCTATTTCGCCTCCGAGGACGGTATGCGGGCGGGCTACATCTTTTTCGACATGAAAACCGCGAACCAACAGGTGGAGATCGCCGAGCCGTTGTTCGACCTGGGCTGCGACGTCTATTTGACGCCGTGCATGACCCCTGAAGATCTTCGGGCGGGGTTTACGGCCGCAGGGAGGTAGCGCGGCCAAACTTTCCCCTCGATCAAGGCGCCGCGCGCTGCGTCTCTCGCCATCTGTGCGGCGTGAGGCCCGTTCGTCGCTTGAAGAAGCGGTTGAAATAGGCCGGGTCGTCGAAGCCGAGTTCGCGGGCGAGCGTTTCGGCGGGCGCAGCTATATAATGGAGCCGCCGGCACGCCTCACGGGTCAGGCGCTCGTGCACGATATCGAGCGCGGAGCGGCCGCCTTCCAGCCTTGCCAGCCGGTTGAGCCGCTGGCTCGACAGGCCAAGCATGCGCGCATAGCGCTCGAGCGGCCAGCGTTCGAGAAAATGCTCTTCGACGAGCAGCAGGAAGCGGGTGAACAGGGCCTGGTGGCGCCGCCCGCGCGTTCCCTCCGTCCGTCCGCTGAGCGCGCGCGCCTGCGCGAGGCGCCAGACGATCGACCGGGCGAGCCACAACGGAACCGGCGAAGACGAGCCGCCGGGCGTCGCGAATTCCGCCGCCAGCGCCCGCATCAGCGCGTCGAGGCGCGCAACGGATGCGTCGTCGGGGGCGAACCTCATGACGGCGCTGGCAAGAAAAAGAGTACGAAACGATTCCGCCGCCGCAGGAAACTCCCCTTCGACCAGAAAGCGTGCGCTGAGCGTCAAGACCAAGCCGTCGGTCTCAGGCGCGAAGCGAAAGCCATGCACGACGCCAGGTGGCGCAACGATGGCGGCCGGCCCATCGACGGTTCCGCTCCATTCGTCCATCTCGATGCCGGCCCCGCCGCTATAGAGCCATACAATCTGATAAAGGCCTCGGTGGACATGCGGCCTGATCCGCCATTCGTAGAGACGGCTGCGCGCATGGACCTCCTCGATGTGGAGCGTTTCCTGCACGGGCGCCGGGGCTTCGCCGTAAAGCGCGAATTGGGGGATGGCTGCAGGCTCAGCCGGGCCGCGGCGCGGCTTCGTCGTCCCTTGCCTCCTGGTCATCGTCTTAGTTTGAACGAAAAGTGCAATTTTTGCAGCCGCTTTCTCATGGGCGGGCGGACCGTGCCGGATTAAGGTCACGTCAAACCTCAGGGAGGCGTTCCATGCTGCAGTTTGACCCCTTTTCTCCAGCCGTCGACGCCGATCCGTTCCCCTATTACCGGCGGTTGCGCGACGAGGCGCCCTGCTTCTGGAGTGACGAGGCGCAGATGTGGGTGCTGTCGCGCTACGCCGACATCGTCAGCGCCGGCCAGGATTGGCGGACCTATTCTTCGGCCAGCGGCAATATGATGACGGAATTGCCCAATCGCGCCGGCGCGAACTCTCGGCACCACCGATCCTCCGCGCCACGACCGGCTCCGCGCCCTCGTCCAGTACGCCTTCATGAAACGCAACCTCGAGGGCCTCGCCGAGCCGATGCGGGAGATCGCGCGCGGCGCGGCGGAGGCGTTTCGCGGAGCCAAGAACCTCGACTTCAAGGACTTTTCGGCGAAATTCACCGTGCGTGTGCTCATGGCGGCGCTCGGGCTGCCCTCGGGCGCGGAGGCGATCGTCGACGAGGATACGGTGCGCGAGAAGGCCGTTCTGATGGTGCAAAGCGATCCGCTGACCCGCGGCAAGGCGCCCGAGCATATCGCGGCCTTCGAGTGGATGCGCGACTATGCCGCCACGGTCATCGCCATGCGCCGCGCCGAGCCGCGCAACGACCTCATCTCGAACTTCGCCTCGGCCGAGATCGACGGCGACAAGCTGGACGAGCGGGAGGTCCTGCTGACGACGACGACGCTGATCATGGCGGGCGTCGAATCGCTCGGCGGCTTCATGATGATGTTCGCCTACAATCTCGCGGCCCTCCCGGAGGCGCGCGAGGCGGTCGTGCGCGAACCCGCGCTGATCGCCGACGCGCTCGAAGAGAGCCTGCGCTTCAACACTTCGGCGCAGAGGTTCCGCCGGCGCCTGATGCGCGACGTCGAGCTGCACGGAGAGACCATGAAGGAAGGCGACTTCGTTTGCCTCGCCTATGGGTCGGGCAATCGCGACGAGCGGCAGTTTCCTGACCCGGACCGGTACAATGTCGCCCGCAAGCCGCGGGGCCATCTCGGCTTCGGCGGCGGCGTGCACGCCTGCCTCGGCGCCTCGATCGCCCGGCTCGCGACGAAGATCGCCTTCGAGGAGTTCCATAAGGCCGCGCCGAGCTACAGCCTCGCCGCCGAGGACCTCGCCTGGATGCCGTCGTCGACCTTCCGCAGCCCCCTGGCGCTGGACCTCGCGGTCCACTAAGGACGCCTCGCGTGAGGCGAGTTTTCGTCCCTGGAGCCCTTCATGGCGAAAATCACCTATGTCGACTTCGGCGGCCGGGCCACGACCGTCGACGTGCCGGAAGGCTGGAGCCTGATGCAGGGCGCGGTGACGAACGGCATTGAGGGCATCGTCGGCGAGTGCGGCGGCTCGATGGCCTGCGCGACCTGCCACGTCTATGTCGATGAGGCGCGGGTCGGCGAGCTGCCGCCGCCCGATGGGGCCGAACTGGGCATGCTCGATCTCGCCGCCGAAGAAGTGCGGCCGAACAGCCGCCTCTCGTGCCAGATCAAGTCTTCGCTCGCGATCGACGAACTCGTCGTGCACATGCCGGAAACGCAAGGATAGGGGCGCCGACATCAATGGCCGACGAAACGATCGCGCAAGGTTCGGTCGCCTTCATCGGCTTCGGCGAGGCCGCGCGCGCCTTTCTCGACGGCTGGCGCTCGGAACCCGGATTCGCCGCCCGGGTCGCGGCCTACGACATCAAGACCAATTCGGCGGACGTCGAGATTCGCGCCGGCAAGCGCGCCGACTATGCGCTGGCGAACGTGATCGGCGCCTCGAGCCCGCCCGAAGCTGTCGCCGGGGCGGCGGCCGTGTTCCTCGTCGTCACCGCCGACCAGGCGCATCAAGCGGCGCTCGCCGCCCTGCCCGGGCTGGCCAAAGGCGCCGTCGTCTTCGATTGCGATTCCTGCGCGCCGCAGACCAAGGCGACCACGGCAGCGCGGGTCGAGGCCGCCGGCGGCCGCTATGTCGATGTCGCCGTGATGGCCCCGGTGCACCCGCGGCTCCACCGGACGCCCCTTCTCATCAGCGGCCCGCACGTCGCGGCGGCCCGGCCCATGCTCTCCGCCCTCGGAATGTCGGCCGAAGAGCATAAGGGGCCGGTCGGCGCCGCCTCGTCGGTCAAGATGATCCGCTCGATCGTGATGAAGGGGCTCGAGGCGCTGGTATGCGAGTGCGTGCTTGCCGGCCAGAAGGCCGGCGTCATCGAGACCGTGCTCGAACTCGCTGGAGGATACCTATCCGGGCTTCGGCTGGCGGAAGCGCTCCGCCTATATGCTCGAGCGGATGATGACGCACGGCCTCAGACGCGCCGCGGAGATGCGCGAGGTCGCGCTGACGGTCGATCTCCTCGGGCTCGAGGGCGCCATGTCGCGCGCGTCCGTCGGCTGGCAGCAGCGGATCGGCGAATTGGGTCTCCGCGCAGGCCCGGAGGACGTCTCGGATTACCGGGTCCTCGCCGACGCGATCCTGGCGCGCCTGGAGCCAAAGGACCAATGACCGCGGTTTGACAAGACTGGCGTCACGCCGCAATCCAGGCCATCCTCGAGGCCGAACGGGAGGAAGACAAATGGTTTCCAGACGATCGATGCTCTGTTGCGCGCTGGGCGCGCTCATGCTGGCTGCGCCGGCGCTCGCCGCCGACAATGTCGTGACGGTCGGAATGATCTTGCCGATGACTGGCCCCCAGGCCTCGACGGGCAAGCAGGAGCAGGCCGGCGCGGAGCTTTACATCAAGGAGCATGGCGACACGGTCGCCGGCAAGAAGATCAACCTCGTCGTCAAGGACGACACCGGCGCGGCCGACGTCACCAAGCGCCTCGCCGAGGAATTGATCGCCAACGATCATGCCAGCGTGCTGATGGGCTTCGGACTGACGCCGCTGGCGTTGGCGACGGCTCCGGTCGCGACCGCAGCGAAGGTTCCCGAGATCGTCACCGCCGCGGCGACCGCGATGATCACCGAGAAGTCGCCCTATATCGTGCGCACCTCCTTCACACTGCCGCAGGCCGCGGCGCCGATGGCGGATTGGGCGCTGAAGAACGGCATCAAGAAGGTCGTCACCATCGTCACCGATTATGGCCCCGGCGCCGATGCGGAGAAATGGTTCGCCGACACCTTCGAGAAGGGCGGCGGCAAGATTGCGCAGAAGATCCGCGTGCCGCTGAAGAACCCGGACTTCGCCCCCTTCCTGCAGCGGGTCAAGGACGACGCCCCCGACGCGGTTTTCGTCTTCGTGCCGTCGGGTCAAGGCGCCATATTCATGAAAGAGTTCGTCGAGCGCGGGCTCGACAAGTCCGGCATCAAACTGATCGGCACCGGCGACGTAACCGATGACGACCTGCTGGCCGACATCGGCAATTCGGCGCTCGGCGCGGTGACGACGCATCACTATTCCGCCGACCACGATTCGCCCGAGAACAAGGCTTTTGTCGCCGCCTTCGAGAAGGCCAACAACGGCATGCGGCCGAATTTCATGGCGGTCGGCGCCTATGACGGCATGGCGCTCGTCTATCATGCGCTGGAGAAGACAAAGGGAGACACGAGCGGCGACGCGCTCATCGCGGCGATGAAGGGCATGAGCTGGATGAGCCCGCGCGGGCCCGTCTCGATCGATCCGGAAACGCGGGACATCGTGCAGAACATCTATGTCCGCAAGGTCGAGAAGAAGAACGGCTCGCTCTACAACGTCGAATTCGAAACGATCCCGAACGTGAAGGACCCCTACAAGGCGGCGAAGCACTGACGAGGCGGATCGCGCGGAGCGCGGGGTCCATATGTTCAACAGGCAATGGGTGAGGCCATAACGTAAGCGGAGGCTGGGGGAAGCCGTTGCGTCGCGCGCGACCACCTCTCATCCCGGCCTTCTTCCCGGCAAGCGACCGCAAGCGGGAGAAGGGGGTCTCCAAACGGAGGATGTCGCCCAAGTCTCGAAGCCGCAGAAAGTTCGAAGCCTTATGACCTTCTCGAGCCGGATATGCTGACCATCCTCTTCGACGGCGTGGCCTACGGCATGCTCCTGTTCGTGCTGGCGAGCGGGCTCTCCGTGACGCTTGGGCTGATGAATTTCATCAACCTCGCGCACGGCGCCTTCGCCATGGTTGGCGGCTATGTCACGGCGCTGATGATGAACCGGGCCGGCGTCCCGTTCCTCGCGACCCTGCCGGTCGCCTTCCTCGTCCCGGCCCTTCTCGGCGTCGCGCTCGAACGTAGCCTCTACCGTCGGCTCTATGGCGCAAGCCCGCTCGACCAGGTGCTGTTCACCATCGGCCTCGTCTTGATGGCGATGCCGATCGCCGCCTTCTTTCTTGGCGACGAGCCGCAACAGGTCAATTTGCCCGCCTGGCTCTCCGGCAGCCTCTCGTTCCACGGCGTGGGCATCAGCCGCTACCGACTTTTCATCGTCGTCGTCTGCGCCTTGATCGCCGCGGCGTTGCAGCTTTTTCTGGTCAGGACCCGTTTCGGCGCACAGCTCCGCGCGGCGGTCGACGACGCCCGCGTCGCCGACGGTCTCGGGATCAATGTCGACCGCATCTTCGCCGTCGCTTTCGCCGTCGGCAGCGGCCTGGCCGGGCTCGGCGGCGCGCTCGCCGCCGATGTCGTGGGCGGCATCGACCCGTCCTTCCCGGTCAAGTTCCTGGTGACGTTCCTCATCGTTGCCGCCATCGGCGGCTCGAACGGCATATTGGGCGCGCTGTTCGGCGCGTTGCTGCTCGGCGTGCTCGACGTCGCCGGCAAATACTATGTCCCGTCCATAGGCGCCTTCATCATTTACGGCGTGATGGTCGTCACCCTCATTGTCCGCCCCCAGGGCCTGTTCGCGCGCAGGGACGCACGATGAGCGCTCATTCGCCGACGGCGCTCCGCATTGAGGCGCATCTCGCCCGCCGGGCGCGCTGGCGCTGGCCCGAGATCGTCTTCTGGCTCGCGGTGCTGGCGGCGGTCGTCGTCTTTCCTTCCCGCGCCGCCCTCGTCAATGAAATCCTGATCGCCGGCCTCTTCGCGCTTTCGCTCGATCTCATTCTCGGCCTGACGGGGATCGTCTCGCTCGGACAGGCGGCGTTCTTCGGCCTCGGCGCCTACGCCGCCGCGATCCTCGCCAGCAAGGGCTTCGCCGACCCGACGCTCGGGCTCCTCTTCGGCGCCGCGCTAGCCGCCGTCCTTGGCCTCGCCACCGCCCCGCTCGTCCTGCGCGGCGCCGATCTTACCCGGCTCATGGTGACGCTCGGCGTCTCGTTGATGCTCGGCGAGCTCGCCAATCGCAACAGCTGGCTGACCGGCGGCACGGACGGCCTCAATTTCTCGATTGGGAAAGTGCTCGGGCTTTTCCCGATCGACTTCACCGGGCAGCGCAACGCCGCGCTCTACAGTCTCGCCGTCCTTTTCATTCTGTTCGCCGCGGCGCGGCGCCTCGCGCAATCGCCCTTCGGCCTGGCGCTCGCCGCGATCCGCGAGAACCGCCTGCGCGCCGGGGCGCTCGGCATCGTCACCAGCCGGCGCATGATCGCCATCTATACGATCTCGGCCGCCTACGCCGGCGCAGCCGGCGCCCTCCTGGCGCAGACGACGCAGATCGTCTCCCTCGACCTCTTCGACTTCCATCGCTCGGCCGACGTCATGTTGATGCTGATCATCGGCGGGGCCGGCTACCTCTACGGCGGGATCATCGGCGCAGCCGTATTCATCGTCTTGCGCGACGTCATTTCGGCGGCGACGCCGGAATACTGGGAATTCTGGATCGGCGCGCTCCTCGTTGCGCTCGTGCTGGTCGGCCGCGAACGGATAAAGGACGCCGTCGTCCAGGTCGTCGCGTCCTTTGCGCCGAAGGCGGCGCGCCGGCGGGCGGCGTGAGCGCGCCGGCGCTCGAGGCGCGAGGGTTGGTCAAGCAGTTCGGCGCGCTCCTTGCCACCGACAACGTGTCCTTCGCCATTGCGCCTGGAGCGCGTCAGGCGCTGATCGGCCCCAACGGGGCTGGCAAGACGACGCTGATCAATCTCCTGACCGGCGTCGTCAAGCCGTCCGAGGGGCGGGTCCTCGTCGACGGGCGCGATGTGACGGCGCTCGCGCCGCATGATCGCGTGCGGCTCGGCCTCTCGCGCACGTTCCAGATCAACCAGCTCTTTCCGCATCTGACGCCGGCCAAGTCGCTCGGCCTCGCCATCTCGGAGCGCAACCGCTCCGGCGCCGACTTCTGGCGCGTCGCCGGGACCCGGCCCGAAGTCGTCGCCGAAATCGAGGAGCTTCTGACGCGCTTCGGCCTCGAGGCCGAGATGGACGCGCCGACGCGAAAGCTCGCCTACGGCAAGCAGCGCCTGCTCGAGATCGCGCTGGCGCTGGCGACCCGCCCGCGCGTGCTGCTGCTCGACGAGCCAGCGGCCGGCGTTCCGGAGGAGGAGCGCGAGGACATCCTCGCCGCGCTGGCCGCGCTGCCCGCCGAGGTGGCGATTCTCCTGATCGAGCACGACATGGACCTCGTGTTCTCCTTCGCCAGCCGCATCTCGGTGCTGGTCGCCGGACGGCTCCTCACCGAGGGCGAGCCGGACGCGATCGCCGCCGACGAGCGGGTGCGCGCCGTCTATCTCGGCGAGGACGGGCATGGCTGAGCTCCTGCTCGTCGAAAACCTCAGCGCCGGCTACGGCGAGGCGCAGGTCGTCCAGGGCCTGAGCTTTGCCCTCGAGGACGGACGGTCGCTGGCGCTGCTCGGCCGCAACGGCGTCGGCAAGACGACGCTGATCGACACGCTGATTGGCGTCACCACCCGCTTTGGCGGACGCATCTGGCTCGGCGGCGAAGACATCGCCCGGCTGCCGCCGCACGCCCGGGCTCATCGCGGCGTCGGCTGGACGCCGCAGGAGCGCAACATCTTCCGCTCGCTGACAGTCGAGGAGAATCTCACCGCCGTCGCCCGCCCGGGCGCCTGGACGGTGAAGCGCATCTACGGGCTCTTTCCCCGGCTCGAGGAGCGACGCGCCAACATGGGGCGGCAATTGTCGGGCGGCGAACAGCAGATGCTCGCCATCGGTCGGGCGCTGATCCTGAACCCGCGCCTCTTGCTGCTCGACGAGCCGACGGAGGGCCTCGCGCCGATCATTGTCGAGGAACTGATGGCGGCGCTGCGGGAGCTTGCGCGCGCCGGCCTCTCGATGATCATCGTCGAGCAGAAGCCGAAGAAGATCCTGCCCTTCACCGATCGGGCGATCGTGCTCGACCGCGGCGCCATCGCCCATGCCGCGCCTAGCGCCGAACTCCTGGCCGATCCGGCCGCGGTCGATGCGCACCTGACGGCCACGAAAAAGGCTGGTCCGTGAGCCCGCCGCCGCTGGAAACTACCGCGCCTCCTGGGGGTCGGCATGTCTCTGACCACGATTGCGCCATTTGGCACAAGTCCTTCAAAACCTGTCACTCTGGGACTCCCAGGCTGGCGTTCCGTCTTCCCCAGAGCTCATGGTGAGGCGCCGCCTGACGGCTTCGAAGAACGCTCAGCTGCAAAAAAGGCCCACCGCCTTAGGGCTGCTCTTGTTGTTTTGTTGGATGGGTCGCGGCGCAGACTGCCGATAAGCGAGCGCCGCGTGTTGCGCGCAGAACGAACGCCGTTCGACCGGCAGGCCGCAATAATTGAAGCCCTCGTCCTTCGGATCCCCGAACGACCATGTACAGGAATTTGCGGTCAGCGCCTCCATGGAAATATGTAGTGGATCAACCTTCGGCAGCTCGACGGTTCGGCAGACTAACCTTGGTTTCGCAACCTTGGGGCCAAATTGTTTTATTGGTCGCGGCGATCGAGCGCTGTTCATCCGGCAACGGCCGCTGACGATCCGGATCGTTCCGTCGCGCGCTCGGATCAATCCGTCTTTTCGGAGCCTGTCCACCTTTCCCATCACCATGTTGCGGGTGACCGAGGTGCCTAATATTTGGCTCAATTCAGCGGCGATCTTTTGCGCCGAGAGGCCCCGTTCCCAGTGTTTGACGACGGTTGCTTCTTGCTCTTCTGTCCAAGGCAACATCCCCACAGTCAGCCTCCTATTTTGCCCCTAAACTGTTGAGATCAGCGCCCGACGCAGTCGCCGAGACGGGCGCAAATCCTGCGTTCATAGTTAACACATGCACAAGCTTTCCGATTAAGTCTGTATTAATGTAACTTTTTCGTGGCGTTTTGGTGTCTTGGAGAGATATTTTGGTTACCGATACGGCATTTGCGTTGAACAAGCGCCTACCTAACGTCCGTATAACTTCCACATAAACGTAATCAGAGCTTAATTTGGTTGCTTTTGGTTGATATCGTAAGTGGAGTTATTGGATATCATTACAGTTATTCCTACAAAAACGTATACATTGCCGACTCATCAGCATAAACAGGAGGTGCAAGACGAATAAATTTTTGGGCCATTTTCCGATTATGTAATCTACAACAATCGCATTGTTACTTTTTAACGGAGTAAGTTGATTTGATCGCGCCTTGGCGGCAACGAAACGGAGACATGGCCTCGGCATTACGCTAAAATATCGTAGCGATAGTCTTTATGTCGGTACGGCACGACAAACTATTGCCGTGAACATGTTGATCGCGTTCATTCGAATACAATCCACTCCTCCACTTCGGTCGAAACAAAGATAAATTCCGGGAAAGATCTCCGGACAGAAAGTAAGGCCGGCGCAGCTTGCTCGCTTGGGCTCGCAGCGACTAACCTCGCTCAGGCGTTTAGTTTGATTCGATTTCATCACGCTCGCGATGGCGTCGGCTCCGGCGCCAGAGACGCTCCATTCGCGGGTGCAACAGAGTATGGGGGGCCTGCGAAATGGCCGTGTCCGGGGAATGAGTGCAGTCAGTTCGACCTCCAACGATCGCGAGCTCGAAGCGCTTCGTCGCGCGCACGAGCCCTGCATGGACGAAATCCTCGCCTCGATCCGAAACATCATGGCGGGCGACAAGTTGTCGTCGAAAGCGGATTCGATCAGGCCCGCCCCGCAGCGGCCCGCTGGCGCCGCGTCCGGACCTCAAATCGTCCACTCGAAGGACGCCCCGGAGCCTCAGCGCGAAGACGCGTCTGCGCCCGCGGCGACGATCCCGAAGGTGGCCTGCAGTGAGCCGGAGCCGCCGAATTCCGCCGCCGCTCCCCGGAAGCCGCAGGAAGAACGGCGCGAAGGCGAGCCATTGCTTTCCCCCGCGACTGAAGAGGCGGTGGCTTCGGCGTTCGACGCCCTCTCCGCAACTTTCGCCGCTCGGAGCGCCCGGGTCGCCGACGGGATGATCCGGGAAATCCTGCGGCCAATGCTGAAAGCCTGGCTCGACGAGAATCTTCCGGGCATCGTCGAGCGGCTGGTGCGTGCCGAAATCGAGCATGCCGCGCGCCACCCCGGGAATTGGCGCAGTCCTTCGATCCCGCGTTCGACTCGGACACGCCGCGAACGGCCTAGTCGGCCGATTCAGTCCGGATCGAGCCGGTGTTGAGCCGGAAATGCCGCGCGGCCGCGACAAAGACCGAAAACGGACGTTAAGAGTTGGAAATGATATCCGATCGCTGCGGATCGCGAGCGGGGCGTATTGTTCCGGGAGGCAACGGATGCGGGCGTTGAATGTCGATCGGGCCGACGTCCTCGCGGAGGAAGAGATCGTCATCTTCGAGGATTCGGTGGCGAAGTTTCTCGACGAACATGCGCCGCCGTCGCGCGTGGAAAAATGGCGCGAGGCCGGAATCGTCGAGCGAGCGATATGGCGCGAGGCGGGCGAAGCCGGCTTGTTGTGCCTTGCCGTTCCCGAGGTCTATGGCGGCGCCGGCGGCGACTTTCGACATGAAGTCATCCTGATGGAGCAGATCGCCAGGAAGGAGGTCAGCGGTTTTGCCGCCTCGCTGCACAACGCCATCGTTGCGCCCTATATCCTTCACTACGGCTCTGAGGAGCAGAAACGGAAATGGCTGCCCAAGATGGCCTCCGGCGAATTCGTCGGCGCCATCGCGATGTCGGAGCCGGGCGCGGGATCGGACCTGCAGGGGATCAAGACGTCGGCGCGGCTGAGCGGCAATCGCTATGTCATCAACGGGCAGAAGACTTTCATCAGCAACGGCCAGCTCGCCGACCTGATCATCGTCGTCGCCAAGACCGATCCCGCGCTGGGCGCGAAGGGCACGTCGCTCATCGTCGTCGAAACGGCCGAGGCGGCGGGCTTCAGTCGCGGACGCAATCTCGACAAGATCGGGATGGAGGCGCAGGACACCTCGGAGCTCTTCTTCGACGATGTGCGCGTGCCGACCTCGAACCTTCTCGGCGCGCAAGAGGCGCAGGGCTTCGTCCAGCTGATGCGGCAATTGCCGCAGGAGCGCCTGACGATCGGCGTCTCGGGCGTGGCGGTGATGGAACGGGCGCTGGAGCTGACGATCGCCTATGTGAAGGAGCGCAAGGCGTTCGGCCAGCGGCTGATCGACTTTCAGAACACCCAATTCAAGCTTGCCGAGTGCAAGACCGAAGCAACGGTGGCGCGGATCTTCATCGACCGGCTGATCGGCCTCCACCTGCAGGGCAAGCTCGACGCCGCAACCGCGTCGATGGCCAAGTACTGGGTGTCGGACCTGGAGAACAAGGTGGTCGACAATTGCCTCCAGCTTTTCGGCGGCTACGGCTACATGAACGAATATCCGATCGCGCGGATGTTTCGCGACAGCCGGGTGCAAAGAATCTATGGCGGCGCCAACGAGATCATGAAGGTGTTGATCGCCCGCACCCTGTGAGGCGCGAGCGGCGGACTAGCCGGCGATGGTCGCGCCGCCGTCGACGACGATAGTCTGCCCGGTCATGAACGAACTGGCCTTCGAGGCCAGGAACACCGCCGCGCCGGCGATTTCGTCCGGCTCGCCGATCCGGCGGAGCGGCGTCATCGCCGTCACCGTCTTCAGCGTTTCCGGGTTCTCCCAGAGCGCCCGGGCGAAGTCGGTCCTGACGAGGCCCGGGGCGATGCAATTGACCCGCACGTTGTGCCGGCCCAACTCGACCGCCAGGTTCCGCGCCAGCTGGAAGTCCGCGGCCTTCGAGATATTGTAGGCGCCGATCGCCGGCGAGCCCTTGAGCCCGCCGATCGAGGAGACGATGATGATCGACCCCTCCTTCCGTGCGATCATCGCCGGCGCGGCCATCTGCACGAGCCAATGGTTGGCGAGCACGTTGTTGTCGAGGATCTTGCGGAACTGCTCGTCGGAAATGCCGGACATCGGCCCGTAGTGGGGGTTGGAGGCGGCGTTGCAGACGAGGATGTCTATGGTTCCGAGGCGCCGCTCGGCCTCATCGACAAGGCGCCGCAGCTCCTCCTTGGAGGAGATATTGGCGGCGACCGCGATCGCGGCCTCGCGTCCGAGCCTGCCGTTGATCGTCTCGGCCGCCTCGGCGCAGGCCGCGGCCTTGCGCGACGAGATCACGACCGAGGCGCCGTGCTCGGCCAGCCGCTCGGCGATCGCCCGCCCGATGCCGCGCGAAGAGCCGGTCACGACCGCGACGCGGCCGGCCAGATCGAACAGGCTGCTCATGTTCCCTCCCGCCAACGGCTTATGGGATTGAGCTTTACGCGAAACGAGCTTCTCGTCCAGCGGCCGAGGGTCAATGAACCGGCGTCGCCCGCCTTGCGGAGGCCATGGCGCGCGCCCGCTCGTAGGCCGCCCGCGTCGGGGACGTCGGCCGCTCGGCGACGCGCTCGGCGAGCAGGGCGCGCGCGAGGCTCCATTGCCCGCCGCGCTCGGCCGCGGCGATCAGCGTCAGGTTGATAATGTCGCGCTGAGCATGGCTGCCGCCGATGCGGACCGCGTCGTAGCGGACCGGAAGCATGAGATCGATCGCCCTGGCGTAATCGCCGGCGCCGAACGCCAGCACGCCCTCGATCAGCGGCCGGCCGACCTCGACCGTCACCTGCCAGTTGTGGCCGCGCCCCCGGCGGGCGAAATCGTCGAGCGAGCGAAGCAGGCGGCGCCCGTCGTCCGGGCCCGGCGAGCGCGACGCGGCGAAGGCGCAATGCAGGTCGTTGAAGGCGAGCGCATGGTCCCCGGCATGCGCCCGCCACGCCCTGGCGACGGGCGCCCAGCGGTCGCCGACGGCGGAGCCCGCCAGTTCGAGGCGCCAGAGGAGCGCCGCGGCGTCGACGCGGTCGAGCGTCATGTCGTCGGCGAGCTTCGGCGCGGCGAAGCGGTCGTAATCGGCGAGCGCCTCGGCGGCGCGTCCCTGTTCGATGAGATAAAGCGCGAGATGCCAGCCGTTGTGACCGGCCATGAAATGCGCC
The DNA here is from genome assembly GCA_963772555.1 of uncultured Alphaproteobacteria bacterium. Classification (GTDB taxonomy): domain Bacteria; phylum Pseudomonadota; class Alphaproteobacteria; order Rhizobiales; family Beijerinckiaceae; genus Roseiarcus. The sequence continues at coordinate 17,169 of CAVYXQ010000019.1, forward strand.
TGGCGCCAGACATCCCGGGTTCCCTTCAGAAAAGCGATCCCCTCCTCCTGGCGGCTCTCCGTCTCCATCACATGCGCCAGCGCATGCGTCGCCCATGCATCGCGCGGATTGCCTGCGAGCGCGGCGCGGGCGACATCCTCGGCGCGGCCGAGTTCGTTCGTCTCCTCGAGGCCGAAGGCGTAGGCGCCGTTGACGAAGCTCGTCAGTGGGTTGTCGCGCTCCCAGGCCGGCAGGACGCGCGCCGCCGAATCGCGCAGGGCCAGCGACAGGCCGAGCATGTAGTAGCCGTCCTGGCCGAAGCGCAGCGCCAGCGCGTCGGTCGGCCAGTCGGTGAGGATGGCCTCCCAGGCGCGCAGCGCCTCCGGCGCGCGGTCCTCGGCCCAGGCCCGGACGGCGGCGAGATGCAGCCGCTCGCGATCCGAGGCGCCGCGGATCGCCGCCTCCGCGGCGGCAAGCGCGCCGACGACCTCGGGATGATCGCCGCGAAAGCCGCCGATCATGAAGAGGCCGGCAATGGCGACGCCGCCGAGAGCGAAAGCCGGGTCTTCCGCCAGCGCAAGCTTCAGGCCGCCGACCGGATCGCCTGTCAGCCCCCAATAGTCGGCGACCGCCCGGTCGAACGCCTCCGCCGACGCCGGCGCGCCGACGAGCGGCAAACCCTGCTGGTCTCTGGCCATTGTTTGTTCTGCCAACGATGACGATCTTGCCGCCAGGTTAGCGCGGACTGGCCGAGGGCGAAAATCGGCCGGTTCTTGAAGCAGGGAAGCCGCATGCAGGGGAAGACCGTGGTCGCGACTGGAGCGACGTCCGGCATTGGCGAAGCCGCAATCCTGGCGCTGGCGCGGATGGGCGCGCGCATCGTCCTCGTCGCCCGCGACGAGAAACGGGCGGAGTCGACGCTGAACAAGCTGGAAGCGATCGCGCCGGGGCGCGGCTACCGCCTGCATCTCGCCGATCTTTCCAGCATGGCCGAGACCCGACGGGTCGGCCTTCAGATCGCCGCGAGCGAGCCGCGGGTCGACGTGCTGATCAACAACGCCGGCGCCATTTATTCAGACCGGCGCGTCACCCCTGAGGGGCTGGAGCTGACCTTCGCCCTCAATCACATGGCCTACTTTCTGATGACGGCGGCGCTCCGCGAGAGGCTCGTCGCCTCGGCGCCGGCGCGCATCGTTTCGACCTCGTCGACCGCGCATATCGGCGCGCGCCTCGACTTCAGCGATCTGCAGAGCGCGAGGGGGTACGGGGGATTGAAGGTCTACGGCCGCTCGAAGCTCGCCAACATCCTGTTCACCCGCGAGCTCGCCCGACGCCTCGCGGGGACCGGCGTCACCGCCAACTGCCTTCATCCCGGCGTGGTCGCGACGCGCTTCGGCGACTCTGCCGGCGGCTGGGCCAGCCGCCTCTTCCCGCTCTTAAGGCCGTTCTTCATCTCGCCCGAGAAAGGCGCCGAGACGCTCGTCTATCTCGCTTCGTCGCCGGAGGTGTCGAACGTGACGGGCCAGTATTTCGCCAATCGCAAGGTCGTTGAGCCGTCCGCCGCGGCGCGCGACGATCAGGCGGCGAAGACGCTGTGGGCCGCGAGCGAAGCGCTGGCCGCCCCGCTTCCGGTGGCGTGAGAGTGGGGGCTAGGCGCGCCGCGCGCGGCCTGGCCTGCCGCCCGGCTGGCCTCGCCGCGACTTCGGCTTGGCCGCGCAATGGCGCCAGGCCATCTCGAGCGCGGCGCGAAGCTCTGGCTCGCCGAGGGCGGCGAGCGTCGCGCGCGTCCAGCCCCGCCGGCCCCAGGCATTGTCGAGCGCGGCGAAGGCGTCCGGGGCGACGGCGCATTTCAGCGCCTGCTCGTCAGGGGCGAACTTGATGTTGGCGGTCAACTCATCCGGCGCCAGCGTAGCGAAGGTGACGCGCGCCTTGAACGCGCGGCGGTCGAAATGCGGGTATTCGGCCGCGCCCTCGAGCGAGAGCGCGATGCGGCGGAAGTCGGCGGCGTCGGCCATGGGCGCCTCGCGGAGGGTTTGTCTTTCGAAGGCTTGAACTCGGCGATATGGATGCTTTTTGTTGCGGATTTCTGCGGAATCTCGCCCGGATTCCTGCAATTTCCTGCAATTTCTTTCTCCGAATCCGGACTTTTCAATGCGTTAGCGGCGCCCAGCGCAAAAAAATCGACGGCGCCCATCCACCAATCCAACCGCATACGGCCCTGCTAAATTTCAAGGTAGCATGCGTCTGATTTTCCGCAAGAACTCTTTGACGTTGGCTTTTGGTGATCGTGGCGAACCCATTGCCAAAACAGCGCGTCCTGGCCGGGCTTGACCCGGCCATCCAGGAAGACCCGCTGTTTGTAGAAGGCATTGATGCTACCGCCGTTTTAGCCGCGCGGCTAATAACTGGCGGGCCGCGTGGATGGCCGGGTCAAGCCCGGCCAGGACGGAAAAACAGGGGGGCGCGGCTTTCGGCGTGTTGTGCGAACGGCGGCGACGCGCCTAGTGTTGCACGCCGCCAAGCACGGCGCGATCCGCGCCGGCTCCGAGGCACAAGGGAGGAGCGACCGCAATGGGCGAGACGGGCCTCGAGAAAGTCAAGACGGTTCTCCGCGTCACCAGCGGCAACTTCCTCGAGATGTACGATTTCTTCCTGTTCGGCATCTACGCCCGGCAGATCGCCCACACGTTCTTTCCCAATGACGATCCCTACGCCTCGCTGATGCAGACCTTCCTCAGCTTCGCCGCCGGCTTCGCCATGCGGCCGATCGGGGCGCTGGTGCTCGGCCCCTATCTCGACCGCATGGGCCGCCGCCAGGGCCTGATCGTCACCTTGTCGATCATGGCCTGCGGCACCATCCTCATCGCCTTCGTGCCGGGCTATGCGACGATCGGCTTCGCCGCGCCGCTGCTCGTCGTGCTCGGCCGGCTCTTGCAGGGCTTTTCCGCCGGCGTCGAGCTCGGCGGCGTCTCGGTCTATCTCTCCGAGATGGCGACGCCCGGCCACAAGGGCTTTTATGTGAGCTGGCAGTCGGCGAGCCAGCAGGTCGCGGTCATGGTCGCCGCGCTCCTCGGCTATGCCATCGCCAACCTTATGTCGCCGCAGGCGGCGGCGGACTGGGGCTGGCGCATCCCCTTCTTCATCGGCTGCGCCATCGTCCCGTTCCTCTATTGGATCCGCCGCTCGCTGCAGGAGACGGAGGAATTCGCCAAGCGAAAGGTCCATCCGACCTTCGCCAAAATCTACGAGACGCTGGCCGAGAACTGGGCGCTGATCCTCGGCGGCGTGGCGATGGTCGTCATGACGACGGTGTCGTTCTATCTGATCACCGTCTACACCCCGACCTTCGGCCGCAGCGTGCTCAAGCTCAGCGAGTCCAATGCGCTCTTGGTGACGATGGCGATCGCCATCTCCAATTTCTTCTGGCTGCCGATCTCCGGCGCGCTCTCCGACCGGATCGGCCGAAAGCCGATCCTGATCGCCTGCACCGTGCTGGCGCTGCTCACCGCGTATCCGGCGCTTTCCTGGCTGGTCAGCGGGCCGAGCTTCGACCGGATGCTTACGGTCGAGCTCTGGCTCTCGTTCATCTACGCCTGCTACAACGGCGCGATGGTCGTGGCTCTGACCGAGCTCGTTCCGGCGACGGTCCGCACCGCCGGCTTTTCGCTCGCCTACAGCCTCGCCACGACCCTTGGCGGCTCGTCGCTCTTCATCTCGACCTGGCTCATTCAGCGCACCGGCGACAAGGCCGCGCCCGGCTACTGGCTGAGCTTCGCCGCGCTCTGCGGCCTCGTCGCGACGCTGGCGCTTTACCGCGGGCGGGCGGGCGGACCGGAGGTCGCCAGCAGGCCCGTCAGCGCCTGAGGCGGCGCTTGGCGCGAGCGACGGCGCCCGGGAATTTGCCCCGGTTACGATCCCTGGAACTGACCCTTCGACAGGGCTCGGGACCGGGCTCGGCGGCTCATCGGGCGGCTCCTGCCGTGGCTCCGGCTGGCACAGATACAAGGGTCCTGGGGCTAGTGGATTGCGTCAGCGAAATTGGAGGCGTGCGATCCTTCCCCCCTTGCGGGGGAAGGTGGCGTTGCGAAGCAACGACGGATGAGGGGTCCGGCGCGCGAGCGACGGCTTGCTGCGCGCAGTGCGCAATTTTTTCGTCCACACATGGGGGCAAGATGGTTTCGAGATCGAAAGCCGCGGCTTGCGCCGCGACCCCTCATCCGGCCGGCTGCGCCGGCCACCTTCTCCCGCAAGGGGAGAAGCTGCGACCCTTCGATCCGGCTGACGCGGGCCACTACGGCATGGCCTCATTCCTCGTTTTGAACAGCTGGTCGTAGTCGCCGTTCGACTCGGCGAAGCGCTGTGGCTTCACCCGTTCGACGAGAATTTCCGTCGCGTCTGGCTTGGTCTCGAGGATGGTCATGACCTCGGCGATGAACGCGTCGAGCGGCATGGCGCGGGGATCAGTCTTCTGGTCGGGGCCCATGAGTTCGGTCTGAACGTATGGAGGCGCCAATTCGAGCACTTCGACGTTCGTGTTGCGAAGCTGATAGCGCAGCGTCTGCGACCAGGAGTGAATTGCGGCCTTCGTCGCGCAATAGGTCGGGGCCATGGCGATCGGAACGAACGCAAGGCCGGACGAGACGGTCATCACCGTCGCCTGCGGTCGGCCCAGAAGGTGGGGCAGCAGCGCGGCGGTGAGCCGGAGCGGCCCGAGCAGATTCGTCGCCACGGTCGCCTCCGCGGTCTGAAGATCGACCGGATCGGTCAGCAGGTTCTCGCGCTGCATGATCCCGGCGTTGTTCACGAGCACGTTGAGGTTCGGATGTTCGGCGACGATCGTTTTACCGAAGGCGGCGACGGCGTCGCGGTCCTCGATGTCGAGCACGAAGGAGCGCATGCCCGGATTGGCGACTATCGTCTCGTCGAGAGCGGCGCGCCTGCGGCCAGTGACGATGATTGTGTTGCCCTTTGCGTGAAGCGCCTCGGCCAGCGCGCGGCCGATGCCCGCTCCGCCGCCGGTAATGAGAATGGTGTTGCCGGATATGTTCAAGGTGATCTGTCCTCATGGGGCTAACCGTGGTCGGCCCCTTCTATGATAGAACGCAACTTGGTCGGCTAAAAACACTGGGAAGGTTCTGTGGGTCAAGTTCAGCAATAGGCGGTCATGGATCGATTGCCGAAGCGACGGCAGGATAGGCCCAGCCAATCGCGATAGTGCGCATAGTCGCCATCCTCGAAGAAGGACCCGCTCGCGCCTGGCGCCCCGCTGCGTTACATGATGGGGCAGGCCGGAAACGACGACGCGGGCGACGCGGGTCATTGGCGAGGCGCAACGCAGACTTGCAATTGGGTAAAGACGGTCGCGTCACCGTAATAGAGGCCGGGAACGACGGCGCGGGCACAATGCGGGTCATTGGCGACGCGCGCCACAGACTTGCAATTGGGTAAGCACGGTCGCGTCACCGTAGTACGCAGTAATATAAATACTGTCGATCGCCGAGCGACTCGATGCAGCTACCAAGCCATTGTAGCGGTTCGGCGATCATCCTGTCCTGGGGGCAGAACCGAAATGGCTTGGCAAGTGACGCGAACCTGGCTTCCCGACGCGGTGGGCCATCGCGTCACGATAGCTGACGGGGGCACGCCGCTAAGTGTTGAGACGATCCTGAACGACTGGGCGGACCGCAACCTGTTCGCGGGCATCCTCGCGGCTTCTCCTTTCGAGGCGTTCCGCTGGGAATGTCCACCGCTGAGGGCCGACGATATCGACCGCGGCTTCGAATGCGTAGTCCTTGATGAGCCACTCCTCTCGCGCTTCCCGCCCGACCCGACGGCTTTCGCGGATCGCTTTGCCGCGGATGAGGGCAACGCGATCGCATTCAAGAATATTTCCGGCGATGCTACACTTGTCGTCCCGCGTCTGCTGCCAGGCGCTGACGCTGATGCTTATGGACATATGGCGGCCTTTCTTCGCCGCGCCCGGCGCCATCAGGTGGACGCCTGCTTCAAGCTTCTCGCGACGACACTTCGCGCAACGCTCGACGCCGCGCCTCGTTGGGTTAGCACCGCCGGCTTCGGCGTCCCGTGGTTGCATATACGGATGGATGCCGTACCAAAATACTACCGTTGGCGTTCTTACTGCGCTCCACGAGCACCCACGCGGCCCGGCTGACGTGCCCGAAGAGGCGCCGGGCGACTGCCTCGGGAGCGCCACCTGCCTCCGAAGTTCAAACTGGCCCGCCATTTGACAGGCTCACGGCTTCCGTGGACCTTCGGGCCGCGGCGGAACGCGCCGATGAGGGAGGGGCGGCCGGATGCCAGCGATCCGCTCGAGCGTCATCGTCGAGAGCGACGGCTTCCGCGCCAACCGCGCCGCCCATCTCGAGCTGATCGCGGAATTCCGCGCGCTCGAGGGCAAAGTCAGGACCGCCTCCGGCCGCGCCGACGGCAAGTTCCGCCAGCGCGGGCAATTGCCGCCGCGCGAGCGGGTCAACTGGCTCCTCGATCGCGACTCGCCGTTCCTCGAGCTCTCGAGCCTCTGCGGCCTCGGCATGCACGAGGACGACGGGGCCGACAACGTCTTCGGCGGCGGCTCGATCGTCGGCATCGGGCTCGTGTCCGGCGCGCGCTGCATGATCGCGGCCAACGATTCCGGCATCAAGGGCGGCGCGGCGCATCCGATGGGCGTCGAGAAGGCGATCCGCGCCCAGGAGATCGCGCTTATCAACAAGCTGCCCTATGTTCAGCTCGTCGAAAGCGCCGGGGCCAATCTCATGCTGCAGGCGGAAATGTTCGTCCGCGGCGGCGCGACCTTCGCCAACATGGCGCGCCTGTCGGCGGCGGGCATCCCCGTCGTTTCGATCGTGCACGGCTCCTCGACCGCCGGCGGCGCCTATCAGACCGGCCTTGCCGACTATGTCGTCATGGTTCGCGGCCGCTCGAAAGTCTTCCTCGCCGGGCCGCCGCTGCTCAAGGCCGCGACCGGCGAGATCGCCGACGACGAGGCGCTCGGCGGGGCGGAGCTGCATACAGCCACGACCGGGCTCGGCGAATATCTGGCCGAGGACGATTCCGACGCCTTGCGCATCGGCCGGGAAATTCTGGCGCGGATCGGCTGGCCGGCGACGGCGCGGCGGCCGAAAGCGCCGCCGCCGCTCTACGACCCGGAGGAGCTGCTTGGGATCGTTCCGGTCGATTACCGGCGGCCCTATGAAGTGCGCGAGGTCGTGGCGCGGATCGTTGACGGTTCCGAGTTCCTCGACTTCAAGCCCGATTACGGCGCAGCGACCGTCTGTGGCCATGCGGCGATCGAGGGCCATATGGTCGGGCTCATCGGCAACAACGGTCCGATCAATTCCGCCGGCTCGAGCAAGGCGGGGCAATTCATCCAGCTCTGCTGCCAGACCGGCCTGCCGATCGTCTTTCTGCAAAACACCACCGGCTATCTCGTCGGCGTCGAGGCCGAGACCTCGGGCATCGTCAAGCACGGCTCGAAGATGATCCAGGCGGTCACCAACGCCTTCGTGCCGAAGCTGACCTTGCAGATCGGCGGCTCGTTCGGCGCCGGCCATTACGGCATGTGCGGTCGGGCCTTCGGTCCGCGCTTCCTGTTTTCCTGGCCGAACGCCCGGGTTGCGGTGATGGGCGGCGAGCAGGCGGCCAAAGTGATGGCGATCGTCGCCGAGGATGCGGCGCGCACGCGCGGACTCGCCTTCGACGCGGAGAAGACGAAGGCGCAAGGCGCGCGGATCGTCGCCAACTACGCTCGGGAATCGACCGCCCTTTTCGCCACCGCGCGCCTCTGGGACGACGGCCTCATCGATCCACGCGACAGCCGCGCCACGCTTGCCTTCTGCCTCGACACATGCGCCGATGCCGAGGCGCGCCGGCTGCGGCCGATTTCGTTCGGCGTCGCGAGGTTCTGAAGACGATGGCCTCGCTCCTCCGCGTGCAGAAGACCGGCCGGCGCCTGACGATCACGCTCGACGACGCGCCGCGCATGAACGCGCTCTCGGCCGAGATGGTCGGCGAAATCGACCGCGCCCTCGACGACGCCCCGGCGGGCCTCGCGGCGCTCGTGATCGAGGGAGCGAACGGCGTCTTCAGCGGCGGCGCGGACCTGAAATCCTTGTCCGAGGCGCTGGCGAGGCCGCCGGCTCCGGGCGAGCCGGATCCTCTCGAAGCCTATAATGCCGCCGGCGGCCGCTTCTTCGCCCGCTTCGCCGCCCTGCCCTATGTGACGATCGCGGTCGTCGACGGCGCCGCGGTCGGCGGCGGCATGGGCCTCGCCGCGGCGGCCGACATCGTCATCGCCACCGCGCGCGCCCGCTTTTCGCTGGCCGAGACGAGCCTCGGCCTGCCGCCGGCGCAGATCGCGCCCCATCTCGTCGCCCGCCTCGGCGAGCCGCTGGCGCGGCGGCTGGCCCTGACCGGCGCGCGGCTCGACGGGCGCGAGGCGGAAGCGCTCGGCCTCGCCGACTTCCACTGCGGGACCGAGGCGGAAAAAGACGCAAGGCTCGAATCGCTTCTGACGGCGATCGAGCGTTGCGCGCCCGGCGCCAACGCCATGACCAAGCGGCTCTTCCGCATCTCCCGCGCCGCGACCCCCGAGGCCTATATCGAAATCGCCGCCAGGAGCTTTGCCGAAGCCTTGCGCGGGCCGGAAGCCCGCGAGGGCCTGGCGGCCTTCCGGGAAAAGCGGGCGCCGTCGTGGGCGCGGAAACCGTGACCGCGCGCTTTGCCTCCGTCCTTGTCGCCAATCGCGGCGAGATCGCCTGCCGGATCGTCCGCGCCGCCCGCGCCGAGGGTCTCCGCGCCATTGCCGTCTTTAGCGACGCCGACGCCGAGGCCTTGCATGTGCGCCTCGCCGACGCCGCCATACGCATCGGCCCGGCGCCGGCGGCGCAGTCCTATCTCTCGATCGCGAACCTGGTCGGCGCGGCCAAGGCGGCCGGCGCCGAGGCGGTCCATCCGGGCTACGGCTTCCTCGCCGAGAGCGCCGATTTCGCCGAAGCCTGCCTCGCCGCCGGCCTCGTCTTCATCGGGCCGCCGCCGGCGGTCATTCGCGCCATGGGCGACAAGGCCGCGGCCAAGGCGCGGATGGCGGCGGCGGGCGTGCCGTGTGCGCCAGGATACCATGGCGCCGACCAGAGCCCGGCGCGCTTCGCCGACGAGGCCAGGCGCATCGGCTATCCGATCATGGTCAAGGCGAGCGCGGGGGGCGGCGGACGCGGCCTGCGGCTCGTGCGCGCGCCGGAGGACCTGGACGCGGCGCTGCGGTCTGCCGCCGCCGAGGCCGAGAAAGCCTTCGGCGACGGCCGTCTCCTGATCGAGCGGGCCCTGCTTGGCGCCCGACATGTCGAGATCCAGGTGTTCGGCGACGAGCGGGGGACGATCGTCCATCTCGGCGAGCGCGACTGCTCGATCCAGCGCCGCCATCAGAAGCTGATCGAGGAGGCGCCGTCGCCGGCGGTGTCGCCCGACCTGCGGGCGGCGATGGGCGGGGCCGCCGTCAAGGCCGCGGCGGCAGTCGGCTATGTCGGCGCAGGGACGGTCGAATTCCTGCTCGCCGACGATGGCCGCTTCTCTTTCCTCGAGATGAACACCCGCATCCAGGTCGAGCATCCGGTGACGGAAGGCATGACCGGGATCGACCTGGTGCGCCTGCAGTTTCGGGTCGCGCAAGGCCGGCCGCTGCCGTTTGCGCAAGCCGACGTCGCGCTCACGGGACATGCGATCGAGGCGCGGCTCTACGCGGAAGATCCGGCCGCCGGCTTCCTGCCTTCGAGCGGGCGCATCGTGGCCTGGCGCGCCGGCGAGGGCGAGGGCGTCCGCTTCGATGGCGGCGTCGAAAGCGGAACGATCGTCCCGCCCGACTACAAGTCGCTGCTCGCCAAGGCGATCGCCTTCGGCGCCGACCGGGAGCAGGCGCGACGGCGGCTGGTGCGGGCGCTGCGGGAGACGTTCATCGCCGGCGTGACGAGCAACCGCGATTATCTCATCGAGGCGTTGCAGCGGCCGGAATTCGTCGGCGGCCAGGCGACGACCGCATTCGTCGAAGCCGCGGCCCCGAGCGCCGCCGCCCCCGACCTCGAGACGATCGCGCTGGCGGCGCTCCTCTTCGTCGACCGCGACGGCCCGGGGGCGCCGACCGCGGCATGGCGCGCCTCGCCGTTGCGGCTTTCCGCCGGCGGGGCCGAGTTCGCCGTCTCGGTTCGCCGGCAGCGCGAGGACTGGAGCGTCGCGCTCGGCAGCGAGACCCTGGCGATGCGCGTGCTCACGCGGACGGAGCGCGACGTGCGGTTCGTCTGTCGCGGCATCGTCGGCAGCGCCGCCTACGCCCGTGACGGCGACGCGCTCTGGCTCGACGTCAACGGCGCCTGCCGCGCCTTTGCCGATCGCACCTATGAACGGCCGCAGCGCGAGGGCGCGCATGCCGACGGCGCGGTGCGCGCGCCGGTCAGCGGCGTCATCGTCGCGGTCGAGGCGCGGGCGGGCGATAAGGTGCGGCGCGGGCAGGCGCTGGCGACGGTCGAGGCGATGAAGATGCAATATTCCCTGCTCGCCCCGATCGACGGCATCGTCGCCGAAGCCAACGCGGTTGAGGGCGCGCAGACGCAACAGCGGGCGCTTCTCTTCGCCATCGAACCCATGGGGAGCCCGTGACATGGAGAAGGCCGTCGTCACCTGCGCGCTGACGGGCGTTTTGACCGACCCCGCCGTCTATCCCGCCCCGGTGACGCCGGCGGACATGGCGCGCGAGGCGAGGCGCGCCTTCGACGAAGGCGCGAGCGTCGTCCACGTCCACTTCCGCCGGCTCGAGCCGGGCAAGGGCCATCTTCCCTCGTGGGAACCGGAGGTCGCGGTCGCCGTCGTCGCGGCGATCCGCGACGCCTGTCCCGGAATCATCGTCAACCAGACGACCGGCGTCGTCGGGCCCGACATCGCCGGGCCGCTCGCGTGCCTCCGCGCCGTGCGGCCGGAGATCGCCGCGCTCAACGCCGGCTCGCTGAACTATCTCAAGACGCGCGCCGACGGGACCTGGGCCTGGCCGCCGATGCTGTTCGACAATCCGGTGGAAAAGGTCGCGGCCTTCCTCGCCGTCATGCGCGAATGCGCGATCGAGCCCGAGTTCGAGTGCTTCGATACCGGCATCGTGCGCATGGCCGCGGCGATTGCGCGCAATTGCGGCTACGAGCGCGCGCCCAAGTATAATTTCGTCATGGGCGTCGAATCCGGCATGCCCGCCGACCCGGACCTGCTGCCGATCCTGCTGCGCCTCGTCGCCGGCGGGGCGCGCTGGAGCGTGACCGCCATCGGGCGCAGGGAGATCTGGCCGCTGCACCGCCGCGCCGCCGAGCTCGGCGGCGATCTGCGCACCGGCCTCGAGGACACGAACTACCTTCCGGACGGCGCCCGCGCCGCCTCCAACGGCGAACTCGTCAGGGCCCTGGTCGCCGTCGCCCGCGACGCCGGCCGCGCCGTCGCCTCGCCCGACGAGGCGCGCCGCGCCCTCGGCCTTTCGCCGCAATCTTGAGGAGTCCAGGCCCCATGACCGCGCATTCGTTCGACGCCGCAGTTCGCATGAGCCCGTTCTACACGCCCGAGCACGAAGCGTTCCGGCAGACGTTGCGCCGGTTCGTCGCGCGCGAGATCGAACCTTTCGCCAACCAGTGGGACGAGGACGGCGCCTTCCCGCGCGAACTTTACAAGAAGGCCGCCGAAATCGGATACATGCAGCTCGGCTATCCCGAGCGTTACGGCGGGATCGAATGCGACCGCTTCATGCGCATCATCGCCATGCAGGAGATCGCGCGCGGCGGCTCGGGCGGCGTCGCCGCCGGCCTCTTCAGCCACACCATCGGCGCGCCGCCGATCCTGCATCGCGGCCCGGAAGCGATGAAGGCGCGCGTGCTGCCGCAAATCCTGTCGGGCGAGAAAATCTCGGCGCTCGCCATCACCGAGCCGAGCGGCGGCTCCGACGTCGCCAACCTCAGAACGACCGCGCGGCGCGACGGCGATCATTTCGTCATCAACGGCTCGAAGACCTTCATCACCTCGGGCATGCGCGCCGATTTCATCACGCTGGCGGTTCGCACCGGCGGCCCTGGCGCAAGCGGCGTGAGCCTCGTGCTTGTCGAGGGCAACCCCGAAGGCCTGCAGCGCACGCTGCTCAAGAAAATGGGCTGGTGGTGCTCGGATACGGCGACGCTCTATTTCGACAATTGCCGCGTGCCGGTCGAAAATCTCATCGGCGAGGAGGGCGCCGGCTTCCGCGCCATCATGCTCAATTTCAACGACGAGCGCCTGCATGGCGCGGCCGGTTCGATCGCCTTCGCCCGGGTGTGTCTCGAGGAGGCGATCGCCTACGCCAAGGAGCGCGTGACCTTCGGCAAGCCGATCGTCCAGCATCAGGTGATCCGCCACAAGCTCGTCGACATGGCGCAAAGGATCGAGGCGTCGCAGGCGATGCTGGAGCTTCTGACCTGGCGGCTCGAACACAGCGAGAACCCCGTCGCCGAGATCTGCATGCTGAAGAACCAGGCGACGACGACGCTCGCCTTCTGCGCCTCGGAGGGGGTGCAGATTTTCGGCGGCGCCGGCTTCATGCGCGGCGCGAAAGTCGAGCGCATCTACCGCGAAGTGAAGGTCAACGCCATCGGCGCCGGCACGGAGGAAATCATGAAGGATCTCGCCAGCCGGCAGATGGGGCTCTAACGTCTCGTCGGTTGCGACGGGCCCGAAAAGCAAGGCCCTTCAGAGGGTCGACCGGTCGATGGCGCGTTCCGCCTCGGCGATCGTCTCCGGCCGCCCGACATGCAGCCACAAACCGTCGAGCCGCAGTCCGAAGAGACGGCCCCGGGCTGCGGCGGCGTGGAAGAAGGGAGCGAGACGGAAAACTTCCGCCGTCTCGGCCTCAAACAGCTGCGGTTTGATGATGCCGACGCCCGTATAGACGAAGGGCGCGACCTGACGCGGCTGCCGCCCGACGAGCCTGCCGTCATCGCTCATCGTGAAGTCGCCCGGCCAGTCGACGCCGACCGCCCCGGCCGTCGGCGCGACCAGCAGCAGGACATCCATGGCCTCGGGATCGAAAGCGGCGCCGAGCCTGACGAGGTTCGAGCGCGGCCCCTCGATCCAGAACGCATCGGTGTTGCAGAGGAGGAAAGGTTCGGGCCCAAGCATCGGCAGGGCGCGCCGGACCCCGCCGCCCTGATCCAAGAGCGACTTTCGCTCGTCGGAAAACAGAATTGTCGGCGACCTGCGTCCCGCAAGGTGGGTCTCGATCTGGTCGGCGAGCCAATGGACGTTGACGACCGCGCGTTCGACGCCGTTCTCGGCCACGCGGTCCAGGCAGCGGTCGATGAGCGCGCGGCCGGCGACCTTGATCAGGGGCTTCGGCAACGTCTCGGTCAGGGGGCGCATGCGGACCCCGAGGCCGGCGGCGAACACCATCGCGGTCCTCGGAACCGTCGCGCCGCCCCTCCTCGACAAGTCTTGCATCATTCCCGGGGTGGCCCCAGCGCGCGCGGCAGATGGTTCTGATACCAAACCGCGAGCGGGCGGAGCAATGGATGGGCGAGATTTTTGGCGAGGCAGCGCTCGATCCGGGGCAGGTGCTTGAGGTATTGCGGCTTGCCGTCGCGACGGTCGAGGCGGGCGAAGATCCCGAGGATCTTGGTGGCGCGCTGCGCGCCCATGGCCGCATAGGCGGCGGCGAAGGCTTCGGCGTCGAACGCGGGGTCGGCCGCCGCGCGGCGGCGCAGATAAAGCGCCGCAAGCCGCATTTCGAGGTCCTCTGAAACGTCGACGCGGGCGTCCTGCAACAGCGAGGCGAGATCGTAAGCCGGAGGGCCGAGGACCGCGTCCTGGAAATCGATGAGGCCGATCCGGGCCAGTCCCTCCCTCCCGGGCAGCCAATGCAGATTGGGCGAGTGGTAGTCGCGCAGCGTCCAAGTGAGGCGCCCCGCCAGCACGGGAGTGAGAAGCTCGCGCCAGATCGCCAGGAACTGCATCCGCGCGCCCGACGCCACGGCGACCCTGGCGACCGCCGGCGCATACCAGTCGAGCGCCAGTTCGACCTCGATCAGCATGGCCTCGATGTCATAGGTCGGCAGCTGATAGGTCCCGTCGCCGCCGACAGAGAGAATGTCCGGCAGCTCGCGCCCGTGCAGATCGGCGATGAGCGCGATCGCCTCGGCGTAGCGGGCGCTGTTGGGAACCTCGTCCTCCGCGACCGTCTCCGTGCCGAAATCCTCGATGAGCGCGAGCCCTTCCTCGACGCTATAGGCGATGAGATCCGGCGCCGAGTAGCCGAGCGCGCGAAGTCCGCCGTCGATCGCGATGAAGGCGCGGATGTCCGGAGCGAGCCTGGCGATGGCGGCATAGGGCTTGCCGTAGCGGATGATCGGCCCGTCGGTCCTCGGGGGCGAAACCATCAGGATGGCCGTGCGCCCGTCGGGCTTGGTCAGCCGCTCGTAGGCCCGGATCGAGGCGTCCCCTTCCAGGAACTCGCGCCGGGCGTCGTCCCAGCCGGCGCGCTTCAGGAGCGCGCCGACGCCGAGCGCGTGGGCGAGCCGCCGGCCGATGCTCCCGTGGCCGCGCAATTCGAGGAGGCGGAAGTCCGGACCCCGCGCCGGATCGAACCGGATCGCGATCTCGAGCCGGTCGGGCGGAAGCGCTTCCGGGATCCGCTCGGCCCATTCGACGATCGCGATCGCGCCGTTCGTCGCCTCGTCCCAGCCGAGATTGTCGAGCTCGCGCTGGCTGCGCAGACGGTAGAAATCGGCATGGATCACCGGTCCGCGCAGCGCGTCATAGACCTGCATGAGCGTGAAAGTCGGGCTCGGCGCCTCGAGGCCCGGCGTTTCGACGAGCGCCCGGATCAGGCCGCGGGCGAAAGTCGTCTTGCCCGCCCCGAGATCGCCCGTCAGGGCGACAAAGTCCCCTGGCTCGAGCCACGCGGCCTGCGCGGCGGCGAAAGCGAGCGTGGCGGCTTCGTCCGGCGCCTCGATGCGCCAGAGCTTCCGCTGTGCCGCTTCCTCGATGCGGTTCGCCATTGCTTCGCTAGCGAACCGGTTGCGGCAGGCGCCGCGCGGCGGGCTGGACGATCTCCGCCCGGTCCGAGATCGCGGCCGGGTCGATCGGGAAAATGCAGGTCACGGTCGTGCCCTCGCCCGCGGCCGTGTCGATCAGCACGCGGCCCTTGTGCAGTTCGACGAGCGCCTTGACGATCGAGAGGCCGAGCCCGGGCCCCCGGTGGCGGGAGCCGTTGGGGAAGGTCTCGAAGCGCTCGAACACGCGGTCGATCATCTCGGGCGGGATGCCGCGGCCGCGATCGCTGACCTTGAAGACGATTTCCGCCCCGCGCCGCATCGCCGCCAGCGTGACCGTTTGGCCGGCTTCGGAATAGTTGATGGCGTTGGAAAGAAGATTGAACAGCACCTGCCGGATGCGCCGGCCGTCGGCGCGCATCGCGCCGACGCCGTCGGTCATGACGATACGCATCTCGATCGCCGCCTCGTCCAGCCGGTCCTGTACCCCCGCCGCCGCCGCCTTCATCGCCTCGGCGACGTCGACGGTCTCGAGGCGCAGTTCCAGGGCGCCTGCGTCGATCGAAGCGAGGTCGAGAATGTCGTCGATGATGGCGAGCAGCGCGTGCGACGAATTGGTGATGAAGCCCGCATATTCGAGCTGCTTCGGGTTGAGCGGCCCGACGCCGCCGGCGGCCAAGAGCTGGGTGAAGCCGATGATGTTGGTCAGCGGCGTGCGCAGCTCGTAGGACACGTGATTGACGAAGTCGTTGCGCAGCTTTTCCGCCGCGACCAGGGCTTCGTTGCGCTCGGTCAGCGCCCGCTCGATGTTGGCGCCGGCGGTGACGTCGAGGGAGGTCACCAGCGTCGCCCCATCCGGCAGCGGCAGCGCGGCGCAATCGAGGGTGAGGCCGTCGGTCCGCACGATCCGGACGGCGCGGCCCTCGCGGCGCTCGGAAAGGCCGACCACCATCGCCCGCAACGCGTCCCAAAGGGCCGGGTCCCGGCACAGCGTCCGGCAGGTTTGCGTAATGTCGTCGATGTGCAGCCGGTCGCGCAGGGCGGCGGGATCGATCCCCCATATCTGCGCGAAGACGGGATTGGAGAGCTTCATCCGCCCGTCGGCGCCGAACACCGCCACGCCTTCCTTGAGCGCATCGAGCGTTTCACCCTGGACCTGCGTCAAGGCGTTGACTTTCGAGGCAAGCGCATAGCTCTGGGTCGCATCGTCGTAAAGGTAGGTCACGCCACCCTTCGGGTTGGGGCTCGTGACCACGCGCAGGGCGCGTCCGTCGGGCAGATGCCAGACCGTTTCGCTCGGCTCGATCGCCTGATAGGCGTTCATCTGCTGGGCTTTCCACTCGCGGAAGTTCGCTTGTTCGGGCAGCTGCCGCTCGGCCCGCAACCGGTCGAGGACTTCGCCGTCGGTCGGCCGCTGGTCGAGAAAGGCCGGTTCGAGCGACCAGATCTGCCGGTATGCGGGGTTGTAGAAGGTCAGCCGCTTCGACTTGTCAAAAATCGCGACTGCAGTCGACAGACGATCGATCATGCGCGAGTAGTCATCCTCGTTGCGCTCCATTTCGGCCTGGAGCGCTGCGATCGCCGAAACGTCGCGGGCCAGTCCGGCGGAGCCGGAAACGGCCTTCACCTCGACTGCGTCGAAGATTCGGCGCTCGCCGTTGACCACCGCGCCGGCGCGGCCTTTCCACGTTCCCGAATCCTCCAGCGCCGCCGTGGCCTCGCGCCGGACCGCGAGATCGAACAATTCTCCGCCATTGTCGACCGCCGCTCGGCCGTCGGGCGCGTCGACCGCGTGGGCGAAGGGATCGTTGCACCACGCAAGCCTGCCCCCGGGCTCGCGCCGCCAGGCCGGCATCCCGGCCGCCTCGAGCGCGAGGCGCAGCGCGCTCAGTTCGCCGTCCGCTTCAGCGAACTCCTTGCGCAAGCGCTCGAGCTGCAGGCGATCGCCGGAGACGTCGCGGAGGCGCAGCACCGCGCTGCCGGAGACCGGCTGGCCGACGAGCTCGAGATAGCGTCCGCCAAGGGTGGCGCCGGCCAGGACGAAGGCCTCGCCCCGCTGCTTAAGCCGCTCTGTCGCCTCCCGGGCCGCCTCGGCGAGGCCGGGTTCGAGCCAGCCCTTGTAGTCGAGAATGCCCAGACCCCGTGGCGCATCCGCCACGAAAGAAGCGTTCCCGTCGATGGTCGGCTCGGCGTCGGGCCGGTCCCAGGCGATCAGGATCTGCGGCTCGCTGCCGAGGATCAGCGCCGACCGCTCCAGCCGGGCCTTCGTCCGCGCCAGCTCGGCTTCGAGTTCGCCCATCCGGCGGGCGGCATTGACTTGCCCAATCGAGCGCCGTCGAACGAGGCCGAATGCCGCCGCCGCCAGCGCCGCCAGCCCGACGGCCATGGCGTTGGCCGGACCCAGGGGGAAGGCGGAGAGGGCGCCGAGCCCGGCAAGGGCGTCTGCGCGGGCGCTCGTCGCGAGGAGAACAAACGGCGCGGCTCCCGCGACGGAAGCCGGCCCGAACAATCGCATCCGTCGGCCGACCGCAGCGAATCCTCCCGCGCTGAAGCCCCGCACCAACCGCCTCCTTAAGAGCCCGCGGCGCCGACGCGGCCGTCCAGGCGTCCCGCCAAATGCGCCTTCCGCCAGGAGGCGCGAATCAGCCGCCAACAGACTTACGAGAAGTCTGACGAAAAGTCGTTAACCATGGCGCCTTGCGCTGAGCGAGCAAGGCTGCAGCAAGGCCTAGCTAGTGTCCGTCCATAAACGCTAAGTTTTTGAAATTATTTGTTGAATCGCTGTCCTTACGAATGCAAGGCCCGGCGGTTTCGGCTAAGCTTTCGAATCAAGCCACTGATTCGGAAGGCGAAACCGCCACCGCCGGAGCCCGACAATGCGTCAGGAACGCACCGTCCAGGCCAGCATATTCGATCTCTTCGCCGACCACGAGATCGGCCAGGAACTGAAGGCGATGTCGCAGTGGCTGGACGAGCATCGCGAGCTCATCGGGCTGGCGGCGGAGGATCTGCGCCGACACGGCGTTAAGGAGACCGGGCGAGAAGGCCTTCCGGCCGAGTCGGTCTTGCGCTGCGCGCTTCTCAAGCAGCATCGCCAGCTGAGCTATGAGGAGCTGGCGTTTCATCTTGAAGACTCGGCCTCGTTTCGCGCCTTCGCGCGGCTGCCGCTGTCGTGGACGCCGAAGAAGTCGGTGCTGCACAGGACCATCAGCGCCATCCGGGCCCAGACATGGGAGGCGATCAATCGCGTCCTGCTGGCCAGCGCGCGTCAGGAGAAAGTCGAGACCGGCAAGGTCGTGCGGCTGGACAGCACGGTCGCCGCCGCGCTCATGCATGAGCCGAGCGACAGCAGTCTTCTCTGGGATGCGGCCCGCGTGATGGTGCGGCTGTTGAAGGCGGCCGAGGCCTTGGTCGGCGGTCTCGAGTGGCGCAATCATCGGCGCGCGGCGAAGAAGCGAGCGCGCGCGATCGAATATGGCCGCGACCGACTGAAACGGGTCCAGCATTATCGTGAGCTGATCAAGCTGACCCGGGCGACCCTGGCCTATGTTGATCAGGCCGCAACGCAGGTATGGCAGGCGCCGGACCCGATCGCCGTCACGCTGTGGCAGGCCGAGCTCCGTCACTATCGTCTGCTGATCGAGCGGATCATCGCCCAGGCCGAGCGTCGCGTTCTTAATGGCGAGGCGGTTCCCGCCAACGAGAAGATCGTCAGCCTGTTCGAGCCGCACGCCGACATCATCGTCAAAGGCGGCCGCAAGGTTCAGTACGGCCACAAGCTCAACCTGACCACCGGCCGGAGCGGCTTGATCCTCGACCTGGTGATCGAGACCGGCAATCCGGCGGACAGCGAACGGTTGTTGCCCATGCTGAAGCGCCATATCGCCTTCTACGGCGAGTCGCCCCGACAGGCCGCCGCCGACGGCGGTTTCGCCAGCCGTGACAATCTCGCCCAGGCGAAGGCCCTTGGCGTCCACGACATGGCCTTCCACAAGAAGGCCGGCCTGCGCATCAAGGACATGGTCAAGAGCAACTGGGTCTACCGCAAGCTGCGCAACTTCCGAGCCGGCATCGAATCCGACATCTCGTGTTTGAAGCGCGCCTATGGTCTGGCGCGCTGCGTCTGGCGCGGGCTCGACCACTTCAAGGCCTACGTCTGGTCCTCGGTCGTCGCCTACAACCTCGCCCTCTTTGCCCGGCTCAAGCCGACCTGATTTCTCGTCTTCGGCCGAAGGCGCGCAAGCCTGGTTGAGCCCGAGTCGGCCTCTCATTCTGAATTCCTGAACTTGGCGGCCGGATCAGCCCACGCAGCAGCCACAGCAAACGAAATGGCTCCCAAACGGCCCAGTTCATCGCCAACGCGATTGATTCCAGCCGAAAAATCATGCGTTTATGGACGGACACTAGACTAGCCGTCGTTCGCCGCCGGCTCCCCCCTGGGCGCGGTTTTTGGGCCGCCCTTGGAAACGCCGACCATCGCCGGACGCAGCACGCGGTCGCCGATCGTCCAGCCGCTTTGCACGACCTGTGAGACCGTCCCCGCGGGCAGCGTCTCGTCCGGAGCTTCGAAGATCGCCTGATGGAAATTCGGATCGAACTTCTGACCCTTGGGATCGAGCTTGCGCACGCCGTGGCGCGCGAGAGCGGCTTCGAGATCGCGGGCGGTCAACTCGACGCCTTCGACGACCGACTGGATCTGCGGGTCGGCGGCGGCGCGCGCCTCCGCCGGCAAATGCTCGAGCGCCCGCGTCAGATTGTCGACCACTGTCAGCATGTCGCGGGCAAAGCTGGTGACGCCATAGGTCTTGGCGTCGGCCACTTCGCGCTCGGTGCGGCGGCGCAGGTTTTCCATTTCCGCCAGCGTGCGCAAGACGCGGTCCTTCAACTGGCTGTTCTCGGCGTTCAGCGCCTCGACAACGGCAAAGGCGTCGCGCTCGGCGGGCTGGCCACCGGCGGTCTCAGGCGCAGGCGTCGGAGCGCCGTTTTCGGCGTTCGTCTCATTCATGATCGACCCCATGGGAAATTCGGTTCGCATATCAGGGCTGGCGGGCAAAAAATCAAGCGCGCCGGAACGCCCGGTGAACGGCAGGCCGCGTGCAGCGGCCCTATTTGTCGGCAAAATCGGCGAGCAACCGGCGCTTGATCGCCGCCTGTTTGGCCGGCGCATTGACCTTTTGGTCGGTCAGATCGGTCACGTAGAACGCATCGACGGCCTTTTCGCCGAAGGTGGCGATGTGCGCCGAGCCGATGTTGAGGTTGAGGCTGGAGAGCGAGGCCGTGAGGTCACGCAGGAGGCCGGGCCGGTCGAGGCCCGAAACCTCGACGACGGTGTAGCGTCGCGACACGCTGTTGTCGACCGTGACCTCGGGCTCGATGGCGAAGGCGCCGCGGCGAAGGTCACGCGTCTCCTTTTGCGGCGTGATCTCGGCGAGCCGGACCTCGCCTTTCAGCGTCCTCTCTATGTTCGAGGCGATGCGCTGACCGCGCCGCAGCTCGTCATCGTCAAGCTCGAAGGCGCGCGAGACGAAGATCGTGTCCAGCGCGAGGCCGTCGGTGGTGGTGAAGATCTGCGCATCGACGATGTTGCCTCCCGCCGCGGCGCAGGCGCCGGCGATGCCGGTCAGCAGCCTCGGATGGTCGGGCGCGATCACGGTCACCGCGGTGACGCCATGAAAACTGTCGGTCGCCACTTCCGTCGCCAGCGAGCGCACATCGGCCGACATCGCGTGCAGAAGCTTGGCGTGGGCAACCTGGCGCGCCGGATCGACCTTCATCCAGTACGCCGGATAATGCCGTTGGGCATAGGCCTCGAATTCCGGATCGGACCAACCGGGCAAGGAGCGGCGCAGCGCTTCCTGCGCCGCCCGGACCCGTCCGTTGCGGTCGACTGCGGTATGACCGCCGCCGAGTTCCGCCTCGGTCTCCCAATAGAGCGTGCGCAGAAGCTGACCCTTCCAGCCGTTCCACACGCCAGGGCCGACCGCGCGGATGTCGGCCACCGTCAGCGCCAGGAGCATCCTGAGCCGCTCCTGGGTCTGCACGATCGCCGCCAGCGCTTCCGCCGTTCGGGGATCTGAGAGATCGCGCCCCTGCGCCATGTTGGACATGATGAGGTGCTGCTCGACCAGCCATGCGACCCGCTCGGTGCTTGAGGGCGACAGCCCAAGCCGCGGCCCGAGCCTGCGCGCGACTTCCGCGCCGGCCAGCGAATGGTTGGTCGGCCGGCCCTTGGCGATGTCGTGGAGGAAGGCGGCGAGGTAAAGCTCGGTGCGGTGGCGGATCTTGTGGATCATCTCGCTGACCAGCGGGTGATCCTCCTTGTGGAGTCCCGCCTCGATGTCGCTTAGCCCGCCGACGGTGCGCAGAAGGTGCTCGTCGATGGTGTAATGATGGTACATCGAGAACTGCATCATGCCCACGACCCGGCCGAAGTCGGGAATGAACCGGCCAAGCACTCCGGCCTCGTTCATCCGGCGCAGAGTCGTCTCCGGCGCGCGGCGCGAGGTCAGCACTTCGAGGAACAGCCGGTTCGCCTCGGGGTTCTCGCGCAAGGATGCGTCGATGCGCTTCAGCGACTGGGTGACGAGCCGGGCCGCGGCCGGATGAATCGGCAGGTTCGATCGGTCGGCGACCCAGAAAATTCGGATCAGATTGACCGGGTCACGCTCGAAAGCGTCGCAGGCGACCACATTGATGCGGTCGTTCTCGACCTTGAAGTCGGCAGCGTCAGCAATTGCGCGGGTGCGTCGCTTGAGCCGGCCGAGAAACCGGTTGAAGACGGGCGTCGGCTTCGTCTGGCGCTCCTCGAGCGCGGCGCAGACGATCGCCGTCAGGTCGCCGACGTCCTTGGCGACCAGGAAATAGTGCTTCATGAAGCGCTCGACGTCGGCCTGTCCCGCCCGGGTCGAGTAGCCGAGCTGGCGCGCGATCGGCCGCTGCACGTCGAAACTCAGCCGCTCCTCGGCGCGGCCGGCGAGAAAATGCAGCCGGCAGCGCACCGACCACAGGAATTCCTCGCAGCGCCGGAAAAGCGCGAATTCGCGCGGCGAAAACAGGCCCGCCGCGACCAGCTCATGCGGATTTTTGACCCGATAGGCATATTTCGCGATCCAGAACAGCGTGTTGAGGTCGCGCAGGCCCCCCTTGCCGTCCTTCACGTTGGGTTCGACCAGATAGCGCGAGGCGCCCGCCTTCCTGACCCGCGCCTCGCGCTCGGCGAGCTTGGCGGCGACGAACTCGGGGGCGGTCCTGGCGACGATTTCCTTGTCGAAGCGCGACAGCAGCGTGTCGAACAGCTTCCGGTCGCCGGTGACGAGACGCGCCTCGAGGAGCGTGGTGCGGATCGTCATGTCGGCCCGCGCCTGCTTGAGGCACTCGTCTATCGTACGCGTCGCGTGGCCAACCTTCTGCCGCAAGTCCCAAAGCACGTAGAGCAGCGCTTCGACGATCCTCGAGACAGCCGGCGTCGGCTTGTCGGGCAGAAGGAAGAGGAGATCGATGTCGGATCCTGGCGCGAGCAGTCCGCGTCCGTAGCCGCCGACCGCCACGACGGTGGGCAGAGCCGTCCCGGCCGGCGCGGGGGCCAGCCAGCGCGCGGCGAGATCGAGCGCGACCTTGAGAAGATCGTCGATCTGGCCGCTCAGGGTCTCGGCGCAGGCTCTTCCGGTTCCCCCCGCCTCCAGCGCTTTACGCGCCTGGCTGCGCCCCTCGGCGAGGGCCGCCTGGAAGAGGGCGATCGCCGCGCGCCGGAAGGCGGCCGGATCGCCGCCGTGTCTCGCATGCAGGGCCGACAGCTCGTCGAGGAGCAGCGCCCGGTCGAGCCCTTTGCCGGCAGGAGACGGCGCCCGGACGGCGCGGGAGCGCCGCTCGGCAGTCGTGGCGTTGACGACGGACATGGCGGCTATATTCCCCTTCGCCCCCGTGGCCGCAAGCCACCGGATCGACGAAATAACTATCTTTCAACCAGCTTCGCCTCGATCGCGTTCCAGATGGCGACCGCCAGATCGGGCCCGCCGAGCCTCTTGACCGCGCGAATCCCGGTCGGCGAGGTGACGTTGATTTCCGTCAGGAACCCGCCGATCACGTCGATGCCGACAAACAGGAGTCCGCGCCGCTTGAGTTCGGGGCCGATCCTGTAGCAGATCGCGCGCTCGCGCGGGGTGAGGTCCGTCTCCTTCGCCGCGCCGCCGCGCACCATGTTGGAGCGGATGTCGTCGGCGGCCGGAATCCGGTTGACCGCGCCCTTCGCCTCGCCGTCGACGAGGATGATGCGCTTGTCGCCCTCGGCGACCGCCGGCAGGTATTTCTGGGTGACCCAAGGTTCGCGGAAGGTGGCGCTGAAGAGGTCGAACAGCGAGCCGAAGTTCGGGTCCTTCCGGCCGACCTTGAACACCGCCGCGCCGCCGGCGCCATAAAGCGGCTTCATCACCACCTCGCCATGCTCGGCGCGGAAGGCCTCGATCGCACCCCGGTCGCGGGCGATCAGGGTCGGCGGCATCAACTCGGGAAAGTCCATCACGAACAATTTCTCCGGCGCGTCGCGGACGCCGCGCGGATCGTTGACGACGAGCGTTTTGGGATGGATGCGTTCGAGGAGATAGGTCGTCGTCAGATAGGCGAGATCGAAGGGAATGGGGTCCTGCCGCAGGAGCACGACGTCGACGGCGGAGAGGTCGACGAGACGGGGATCGCCGAGCCGCGCATGGTCGCCCTCGACGTCGTTGACGCTCAAAGGTTCGGCCATGGCTTCGAGGCGCGGCCCGTTGAGCCGCAGCCGGTCCGGCGTGTAATGCAGGAGGCGATGGCCGCGCGCTTGCGCTTCGAGACAGAGCGCGAAAGTCGAATCGCCGGCGATCCGGATCCCCGCGATCGGGTCCATCTGAACGGCGACGGTGAGGGACATGGCGGTCCTGGTTCGAGGGGGCGGCGGCTCAGTCGATGTCCAGCCTATACGCGTCCGGGGCGTGGCGCGGAAGGCGCCGGGGCGCGACGAAGACGGCGTCGCCACGCAGGCTCAGGCTCGCCGCCCACGGATTTCGCGCCAGCCAGACGCGGACGGCGCGGCCGATGCGCCGCCGCTTGGTCGGGCTGATCGCGCTCGCCGCGGCGTCCAGATCGCCCCGCGCCTTCACCTCGACGAAGGCGATCAGCCCGCCTCTCCGGGCGATGAGATCGATCTCGCCGCCGGAGACGGCATAGCGGCGCGCCAGCACGGAATAGCCCTTGAGCCGCAGCATGAGGACGGCGACCGATTCGGCCCGAAGCCCCAAGAGATGCGCCCCGCGCCGCCGCTGCGTCCGATCCGGGGGGTCGGGCGCTCTCACCGCCGGTCCCCGGCGAGCGCGAGGGCCAGCGCGTAGACCTGCCGGCGCGGGAGGCCGTGCCGGGCGGCGACCGCCGCCGCCGCGTCCTTGACCGACAGCGCGCCGAGCGCCGCCCGCAGCTCCTCCACCAGCGCCGCCTCGGAGACCGCCTCGGCCGCGCCGGCGGCGGCGACCAGGATCACGATCTCGCCTCTCGGCTCGCCCGCGGCGCCATAGTGCGCGGCGAGCGCGTCGAGAGGACCCCGCCGGACTTCCTCGTGCAGCTTGGTCAGCTCGCGCGCCACCGCCGCCGGGCGGGATCCGAGCTCGATCACGAGGTCCGCCAGCGTTTCGGCGAGCCGGCTCGGGGCTTCATAAAAGACGAGGGTGCCGGGCACGCGGGCGAGCGCGTTGATTCGCTCCCGGCGCGCCGCGCTTTTCGGCGGCAGGAAGCCCTCGAAAAAGAAACGGTCGGTCGGCAGGCCGGCGACGCAGAGGGCCGCCAGCGCCGCCGACGCGCCCGGGGCCGTCGTGACCGCGAGGCCGGCGGCAAGCGCCTCGCTGACTAGCTTGTAGCCGGGGTCGGAGATGAGCGGCGTGCCGGCGTCGGAGATGAGCGCCAGCGCCTGGCCTTCGGCGATCCGCCGGAGGGCGCGCGGCCGCGCCTCGGCGGCATTGTGCTCGTGATAGGGCGAAAGGGGGGTCTCGATCCCGTAGCGCGAGATGAGCGTTCGCGAGACGCGGGTGTCCTCGGCCAGAATGGCGTCCGCGGCCGCCAGAATGGCGAGCGCCCGCAGCGTCACATCCGCCAGGTTGCCGATCGGCGTGGCGACGACATAGAGCCCCGGCGCGAGCGGCGGCGCGGCGACGCGGGCGCCGTGGACGGAAAAGCTCCGTTCCGCGCCGGCGCTGCGGAGGGTGTCGGAGATGGCCGCCTTCCTCATGGTCGCTCTGGCCGATCCCATCGGGGCCGCATGGCTGGCGCGCATGCCGATGCACAGGACATAGCCAACCGCAGGTCAAAATGCCACAATTGCCGTGGAGAGGCAGCGGGATTCGCGGTCGCCTGGGAGCGAGCGCGCGTCCAGGCCCGAACTGGAAAATTTCGGACGGGCCCGATGGGGAGAAGTTGATGGCGGTTCTGTCCGTGCCGTCCGGCGGCGGCGACCTGACGCGGCGGTCGCTCATCTGGGGCGGACTGGCGTTGACGCTCGGCGGCTGCAATTCGAATACGATGGAGATGCCGTCACCGGGCCCGGCGCCGGCCCTGCCGCCGACGGCGAGCGGGCCGACGGTCGGCGAAGCGCTGGGCTCCGGGCCTGTCCGGGTCGGAATGATCCTGCCGCTGACGCAGAGCGGTGCGCCGAGCCCGGTCGGCGTGTCGATGCGCAACGCCGCCCAGCTCGCGATCGAGGAATTCTCCGGCCCGTACATCACTCTGATGATCGAGGACGACCGCTCGACCGCCGAGGGGGCGGGAGAGGCGGCTCAGGCCGAGCTCGGCGCCGGGGCGTCGCTGCTGCTCGGGCCGGTCTACGCCAATGACGTCCGGCAGGCGGCCTCGGTCGCCAAGGCGGCGGGGAAGCCCATGATCGCGTTCTCGACCGACCCGAGCGTCGCCCAGCCAAACGTCTACCTGCTGTCGTTCCTGATCGGCGGCTACGTCGACCGGATCGTCCAGTTCGCCGTCTCGCGCGGCAAGAAGTCGTTCGCGGCCATGGCCCCGCAGAACGACTATGGCAATGTCGCCCTCGCCGAATTCCAGGAATCGACCGGCCGCCTCAATGCGCCGGTCGTCGTCATCGCCCGTTATGCGTCCGGGCAGCCGGACAGCGCCGCCCACGAGGTCGCCGCCTCGTCCGGCCAGTTCGACGCCTTGTTCATCCCCGACCAGGCCGACGACATGCCCGCGGTCGCGGCCTCGCTCGCCTCGAGCGGGATCAAGACGCAGCTGCTCGGAACCGGCGTCTGGAACGACGCCCGCGTGCTGCGCCTGCCGCAGCTTCAGGGGGCCTGGTTCTCGGCGCCGGACAATGCCGGCTTTAACGCGATGGCGCAGCGCTACCGGGCCAAATTCAACAGCGACCCGGCCCGGCTGGCGACGCTCTCCTACGACGCGGTGACGCTGGCCGCGGCGCTCGCCCGAGGCGGCGGGACGGATCGCTTCAGCCAGCAGGCCTTGACCAGCGTCTCGGGGTTCAACGGGGCCGACGGCGTCTTCCGCTTCCATGCGGACGGGACCAATGAACGCGGCCTCGCGGTGATGGAGATCGACAACAACGCCGCCACGGCGATCAGCCCAGCGCCGCGCAGCTTCGCCGCGGGGTGAGGCGGCCGGGGAGTGTCTCCGTTTGAATTTCGGGTGTGGGGATAGCGGCCGGCGGCCGAACGGTACGAACGGGGAGAGAAGCGGGGCCTTTGTAGGGCCGGCGTTCACCGAAGCAGACCTTCGTTTGTGGGGCCGCGAAGAAGGAGACAACCTCAAAGTTGAGATTTACGGGACGGAGGACAACGCCTCCGGCGTGGAGGCGCTGGCCCGGAGGGTCGTCGCCACGGAGCCGGACGTGATCTTCGTCGGCGGCGTCGGCGGTACCTTTCGTTCAGCGCCTGACCGACACGATTCCGATCTTCGTCCTTTCGTCCGACCTCGTCGGGCAGGGCTTGGTCAAGAGCCTCGCCCACCCGGGCGGCAACATCACCGGCGTCGCCATGGACACCGGACCCTCGATCTGGGGCAAACGGATCGCGCTCTTGAGGGAAATGGTCCCCTCGATGACGAAGCTCGCCTTCTTCGGCCTTTCCCAGTCGACGCTCGTGCGCCCTGTGCAGGTCCCGGCGATCGAGGCGGCAGCCGCAGCCCAAGCGCTCGCCCTCGCCGTCGTTCCGGTCGTTTTCCCCGCGGCGGAAGCCAACTACCGGACGGCGATCCAGACCGCTCTCAGCCAAGGCGCCGACGCCCTCATGGTCGGTCAGAACCCGGGACCGACTTCTACGCGCCTCTGCTTGCGGAGCTCGCGGCCGCTGCGCGGCTTCCCGCCATCTATCCCTGGCGCTCGAACGTCGAGGCCGGGGGGCTCATGGCCTATTGGCAGGATATGGCGGACTTGAGCCGCCGCTGCGGCGACTTCACCGTCGGGCCCGGGCCGGCCGCCATCGCTGCCGCCGCCATGCGCCACGGCGTGCCCGCCGCAGGTCCAGCCTCCTTTGCCAGCAACGGCGGGCTTCTCAGCTACGCCGTCGACTTGATCCCGATGTTGCGCCGCGCCGCATACTTCGTGGACAAGATCCTGAAAGGAACGAAGCCCGGCGACATCCCGATCGAACAGGCGACCAAGTTCACCATGGTCGTCAATCTCAAGACCGCGAAGGCGCTGGGGCTCGACATCCCCCCGGACATCCTCGCCGGCGCCGACGAGGTGATCGAATGAGGCGGCGCGGCTTCCTCGCCGCTCTTGGCGGCGCGGCCATTTGGCCGCTTGCGGCGCCCGCTGAGCAACGCAGTTCCCTCCCGCGCATCGGCTTCCTCGGCCCCGGGGCCGGCCCCGATCCGCGCTATGGCGAATTCCACGCCGGACTTCGCGACCTCGGCTACGTCCAGGGCAAATCGATAGAGATTGAGCTTCGCTTCGCCGGCGGCGACCCCGAGCGGCTCGCCGAGGCCGCCGCCGAGTTCGTCCACGAGAATGTCGATATCATCGTGACCAGCGGGATGGGCGTTTACGCCGCCAAGCGCGCGACAACCACTGTTCCGGTCGTCATGGCGGCTGGCGCTGATGTCTTAGCCATGGGTCTGGCCGCGAGTTTTTCGCATCCGGGCGGCAACATCACGGGGTCGACCTTCTTCGTGTTGGAGGTGATGGCGAAGCGGCTGGAGCTCCTCAAGCAGGTAGCGCCCTCGATGAGCAGAAGCGGTCTGCTGCTGCTACGCGGCAATCCTTTCGACTCGTATTTGCTCAATGCCCTGGAGGTCTCCGCCACGGCTTCTATGGTCGAGGTCAAACCGATCGAGATCGCCAGCCCGAGCGATTTTGAAAGCGCGCTGTCGGCCGTCGCGGGCGGGCCAATTGGCGGTTTGATAGCGGACGATCTGACGCCGTTGAACGCGGCTTCGATCATAGCCTTGGTTCAACAACGCGGCCTCCCGTCGATTGGCGCGCCGGAGTTTGCCGCGAATGGCTGGCTGCTGGGCTTCGGGGTGCGGTTCGAACCGATGTTTCGCCGGGCCGCGACTTTCGTGGACAAGATCCTCAAAGGCGCGAAACCCGGCGACATCCCAATCGAGCAGGCGACGAAATTCACGACGGTTGTGAACCTCAAGACCGCCAAGGCGCTCGGAATTGAGATTCCGCCGCTCCTGCTCGCCGCCGCCGACGAGGTGATCGAATGAGGCGGCGCGAGTTCATCGGTCTTCTCGGATGGGCGACGACCGCAGTATCAGGCGTGTGGCCGGCGCCGGCGCGCGCGCAAGGAAAAATTCCGCGCATCGGCTATTTCTGGAACGATTTTCCTGACCCGAACGTGGGCCTCGCGGGCCTGCGCCAGGGGCTTCAGGACCGCGGATACGTCCTCGGCCGCAATCTTCTCCTGGAGGAGCGCTTCGCGGAGGGAGACCCGTCGCGAACGCGCGACCTCATTACGGAGCTTCTTGCGCTCGGGGTCGACGTGCTGGTGACGGGGGACTTTGCGTTGATCCAGGCGCATGCGCTGACCGCCACGGTTCCTATTGTCGGCGTTGCGGGGGATTTCGTCGGCGTCGGTCTTGCGGCGAAACTCTCCCGGCCGGGCGGCAACGTCACGGGCCTGTCGCTGTTGTCGTCCGAACTCAGCCCGAAAAGGCTCGAGCTCCTGCAGGCGGCCGTCCCGAACCTCAATCGCGTCGCCTTCCTGGGTGATTTCTCCGGGCTCACCGCCGAGGAAAAGCGAGGACTGGACCAGGCCGCGCCGCGTTTTTACGTCACGCTGACGCAGCTGGATATGTATCGCGCCAACTTCGAGGCGAGCCTCGAGGCGATCACGAGCGAAAGCTTCGACGGGCTCATCGTGTCCGGCGAATCCGACGCCGAATCGCTCATTCCGCGCATTGTCGCGCGCGCTGCGCAAAGCCGCATGCCAACGATCTACGGGACCAGCACAGCCGTCCGTCAGGGCGGCCTCATGTCCTACTCGGCCGATTCCTTCGAGCTCTGGCGCCGCGCCGCCGGCTACGTAGACCGCATCCTCAAGGGCGCGAAACCGGGCGACCTGCCGATCGAGCAGGCGACCGCAATCAAGTTCGCCATCAATCTCAAGACGGCCAGGGCGCTTGGGATCGACATTCCGCCAATGCTGCTTGCCCAAGCGGACGAGGTGATCGAATAAGGCGGCGCGCGTTTATCGGCCGGTGGGACGGCCTGCGCCGAGCAAGCTGAGCGCACTGCCCAGATCGGCCTCCGCTCCCGGACTTCGAGCTATCTGGAAGCAATCTGGAGTTTCGCCGCAATCGGACCGCGGCTAGAACGTAGCGGCTGTGGCGGCAGTATCGGGGGAAGCGCCATGAAACGTCGCGACTTCGTCGGACTCGTCGCGGCGTCGGCGCTCTTATGGCCTCTCGGGGCCAGCGCGGAGGAGGCTGACCGACCGCGAAGGATCGGCGTGCTCGTCGGTTGCGCATTGAGCGCCGACGCACCGATGGCGCATCAAGTCATCAATCTGCTTCAGGACGCTCTGCGAAAGGCTGGATGGATCGAGGGCAGCAACTTGAGCGTCGAATACCGCTTCGGCGCCGGCGATCCGGCGAAGATCAATGCGGCCGCCGCCGAACTGGTCTCGCTGAACCTGGACGCAATCTACGCCTCGGGGATTCCTCCCGCGAAAGCCCTCCAACAAATGACGCGTTCGGTTCCGATCGTGTTCACTCAGGTCGCCGATCCTGTCCGCTTCGGCCTGGTGGACAGCCTGGCGCATCCCGGCGCGAATGTGACGGGCTTTATGACCTGGGACCTTTCCATAGGCGGCAAGTGGGTCGAACTGCTGCGCGAGATCGCGCCTGGGGTGAAACGTATCGGCGTCGTCTACAATCCGGACACTGGCCCCTACGCGACCGGCCTGATCGCCTCAGCCAGGACGGTTGCCGGAGCCGAGGTGGCCGTGCTCGACTATCCGGTCCGTGATCTGCAGGCCATAGATGCTGCGTCGGCGTCGCTGCGCGGCGACTCCAGCGGCGGGCTGCTGGTCGTACCGGAGCCGTTCACCAACACACACCAGGATCAAATCATAGCGCTCGCGGCCCGCGACCGGCTTCCGGCTGTCGTCTCGTTCGCCGGGGCGACGCGACGCGGCGCATTGCTGTCTTTCACCTATGCGTTGGCTGCGATGATCGAGCAGCCCGTCGGTTACATCGACCGCATATTGAGAGGGGAGGCGCCGGGCAATCTTCCGGTGCAGGCGCCGACCCAATTCGAGCTGTCGATCAACCTCACCACGGCGAAGACGCTTGGCCTCACCGTGCCGGTTTCCCTGCTCGGCAACGCCGATGAGGTGATAGAATAATCATGACGACACGGCCGGCGGAGCGTCCGGCTTGTGCCCGAGCGGCGCGCAACCGTATAGTGCGACCGAAGGTCAGGCTTGGAGGCCGTATGCGCACGCGTCGTCGCGTCCTGATCTCCCTCCTTTCTGCGGGCTGCTGCGCAGCCGCGGCGCCGTCGTTCGCTGAGACGGATAAAACGCTTCGCGTGGGAGCGCTGTCGGCGGGCGCGCCGCTGACCGCCGACTCACCGCTCGGGAAAATTCTGATCGGGGTGCTGGCCGACCTCGGCTACGCGCTCGGGCGCAATCTCGATTTCGAGGCCCGCGGCGCGATGGCGGATGTCGCGAAGCTACCGGGACTCATCGATGAACTCAGAGCCAAGGGAGCACAGATCCTAATCGTGCTGGGCTATCCGAGCGCCGCTGCCGCCAAGTCCGCCGGGGTTCCGACGGTCATCTTCTCGGGCGCGGGCGATCCGGTCGCGACCGGCCTCGTCGAGAGCTGGGCGCATCCCGGCGGCATCATCACCGGGATTTCGGACGTGGCGGGGACCTTGACCGTCAAAAGGCTCGAGTTTTTGAAGGCGTTCTCGCCGAACCTGAAGCGCGTGGCGATGCTCTGGAACGCGGGCGATCGCGCCATGACGCTGCGCTATGAAGCCTCCGCTGCAACGGCGCAGAAGCAGGGCCTCATCGTGGAGCCGCTCGGCGTCCGCGAACCCGACGACTTCAATGAGGCTTTTGCGGCCATGGATCGCGACAGGCCGGACGCCATCCTGATGGTGGCGGACTCGCTGACCGTGCTCAACCGCAAACGCGTGTTCGACTACACGATGGCCCATCGGCTGCCGGCGATCTACGAGCTAGACTTGTTCGCCCGGGACGGCGGACTGATGTCCTATGGCGCCGACCTCAAAGAATCGCTGACGCGCGCGGCCTCTATGGTCGATCGCATCTTCAAGGGGACGCCGCCCGGCGACATTCCTTTCGAGACGCCGACCCGATACCTCTTCGTCATCAATCTGAAGACCGCAAGGGCAATGGGTCTCGAACCTCCCATGGACCTGCTCGGCCTCGCCGATGATGTGATCGAGTGACTGGTGAGGCGGCCAAAACCGTTCGTCTCGGGGATTTGGCATGTCCCGATCACGCCTTGCCAATTTCGGGAGTCTGTCGCAATTTCGCCTTTCGCAGTTGGCGTGACGAGCCCGCGGGCGATCCCGGCTTAGGGCCGAAGACGTGATCGAGTGAGCATTCGAGGCGCAATCCGCTCGTCGGACCCGGTCGTGGCGCTTGATGCGGCGGCCGAGACCCGCATATCGACGGGCCGTCGGGCGTGGCGTTTGCCGCTGGCGGCCAAACTTGCGGCGGCGCTGATCGGGCTGGTGGCGCTCGTGCTCATGGTCAACGGGGCCGTCAACACGTGGCTCAATTACAATCAGGCCAAGAGGGCGGCCCTCGAGGTTCAAGAGGAAAAGGCCCGCTCGGCGGCGGTTCGCGTCGGCGAATTCCTGTCCGACATCCAGACGCAGCTCGGATGGACGACGGGCGCCGAATGGCGCTTCGCCAAGCCCGACCAGCAGCGCTACGACTTCATCCGCCTCCTCAGGCAGGTCGCCGCGATCACCGAGCTTTCCTATCTCGACGGCCAGGGCAGGGAGCAACTCGAGGTTTCGCGCCTCGAACCCGATTCGGTCGGCAGCGGCAAGGATTTTTCAAACGATCCGCGCTTTACCCAGGCTGTCGCCGAAAAAATCTGGTTCGGCCCGGTCGAATTTCGCCGTGGCTCCGAGCCATACATGACGATCGCGCTCGCGCATGTCGGCAAGCAGCCCGGCGTGACCGTCGCCGACGTGAACCTGAAACTGATCTGGGACGTGATCAGCGCCATCCGCGTCGGCGACAAGGGTTACGCTTTCGTCGTCGACGGGAGGGGCCGGCTGATCGCCCATCCGGACTTGAGCCTCGTACTGCGCGACACTGATTTCTCCGGGCTTCCGCAAGTCAGGCAGGCGCTCGACGCCAACGCCCCGTCCGGGCCCGGCGCCGCCGTGACCCCGGGCGTCGGCGCAGCCGAGATCGCGGCCTCGTTCGAAGGCGGCAAGGTTCTGACCGCCTACGCCGTCGCGCCGAAGCCGCATTGGATCGTCTTCGTGCAGCAGCCGCTCTCCGAGGCGCTGGCGTCCGTCTATAAATCGCTGATCCAGACGCTGGCCCTGCTCGGCCTCGGCCTGCTTCTCGCCCTGATCGCCGGCGGACTCCTGGCGCGGCGGATGGTCGTGCCGATCCGCCGCCTGCAGCAGGGCGCAGAACGACTCGGCGCAGGCGATCTCTCGCAGCGCCTCGACATTCGGACTGGCGACGAGATCGAAACGCTCGCCGACCGCTTCAACCAGATGGCCGGGAGAATCCAGGAGAGCTACGAAACGCTCGAAGCCAAGGTCGAGGCGCGCACGAAAGACCTCAACGAGGCGCTGCAGCAGCAGACCGCGACGGCCGAGGTGCTGAAGGTCATCAGCCGATCGGCGTTCGACCTGCAGCCCGTGCTCGATACGCTGATCGCTTCGGCCGTCGAATTGAGCGGGGCGAATTGGGGAGCGATCTATCTCCGGGACGGCGAGGTCTTTCGATGGTTGGCGGCCTCAGGGGCCGAGTCCGATTATGTCGAATATATGCGATCGCATCCGCGCGCGGTGGGTCGCAGTTCGGTCGTGGGCCGCGTCGCCCTGTCAGGCGGGGTCGAGTGCATCGCCGACATGCTCGAAGACAAGGAATTTGAGTTGCCGGCGAGCGTGCTGGCGCGCGGGAGAGGGGTGCTCGGCGTGCCGCTGCTGCGAGACGGAAAGGTCGAGGGCGCAATCGTACTGTCGCGCTATTCGCCGGGTCCCTATTCGCAGCGCCAGATCGATCTCGTCCAGACTTTCGCCGACCAGGCCGTGATCGCGATCGAGAACGTGCGCCTGTTCGACGAGGTGCAAGCGCGCACGCGCGATCTCTCCGAGGCGCTGCAACAGCAGACCGCGACCGCAGAGGTGCTGAAGGTCATCTCACGCTCGGCGTTCGATCTGCAAAAGGTGCTCGACACCTTGATCGAATCAGCGGTCAGGCTGGTCGGCGCCTTTCGCGGCGCGATCTGCCTGCGCGATGGGGATGTCTATCCGTTTCGTGCCACCTACGGGGAAAAGCCGGAATTCGCTGCATGGCTGCGCGAACATCCGGCGACCGTCGGACGGGGCTCGATTGTCGGGCGCGTGGCGCTCTCAGGCGAGGTCGAGCAAATCCCCGACGCCCGCGAGGACCGGGAGCACCTCGTTCCTGCGGAGGACTATCGGTCGCTGATCGGCGTGCCGTTGCAGCGAAACGGCGAGACGGCCGGGGCGCTCGTCGTCGTACGGGAAGCGGCGGGCGCGTTCAACCGACGACAGGTCGATCTCCTGCAAACCTTCGCCGACCAAGCCGTGATCGCGATCGAGAACGTGCGACTGTTCGACGAGGTGCAGGCGCGCACGCGCGATCTCTCCGAGGCGCTGCAACAGCAGACCGCCACGGCAGAGGTGCTGAAGGTCATCAGCCGCTCAGTGCTCGACCTCGATTCGGTCTTGCAGACCCTGATCGACACTGCCGTCCGTCTTGCGCGCGGCAGCCGAGGCACGATCTTCATTCGAAGGGGGGACGCTCTCGTCGCCAGCGCGTTCCACAGCAACGTTCCCGGCGCGCTCCGCGAATACCTTGCCGCCACGACCTGGCGGCTTGACGGGGAGTCCCACCCGGCACAGGCGGCCCGCGAAGGGCGGGTTGTGCACGTTCCTGACCTCTCGAAGATCGACGACGAAACCACGCAGGAGGTCCGGAAGCTCGCACCCTTCGGCGCCGGCCTGTGGGTGCCGTTGATCGGCGATGGGCAGACGATCGGCGTTTTCGGCGTACCGCGCGACGAGCCGGTCGCCTTCACCGAGCGCGAGATCGAAATCGTCAAGACCTTCGCCGACCAGGCAGTGATCGCGATCGAGAACGCACGGCTGTTCGACGAGGTGCAGGCGCGCACGAAGGATCTTTCCGAAGCGTTGCAGCAGCAGACCGCGACATCCGACGTGCTCAAGGTCATCAGCCGCTCGACGTTTGATCTGCAAGCTGTATTCAATACGCTCGTGACCTCCGCCGTCGAACTCGGCGGCGCGCTGACCGGCACGATCTGCGTTCGCGACGGCGACGTGTTTCGCTATCGCGACTCGATAGGCGCGGAGCATACGACCGCGCTCGCCCAATATTTGCGGGATCACCCGGCGGTTCCGGGTCGCTCGACCGTCGCGGGCCGGGTGCTGCTCTCGGGCAAGGTCGAGCGCATTCCCGATTGTCTCGCCGACCCCGAATATGCCGTGCCTATGGGCGCGCTGGCGTCGAACGTGCGGTCGCTGCTTGGCGTGCCGCTGCTCAGAAAGGACGGGATCGAAGGCGCTATCATATTAACGCGCGTGGAGCCGGGCGATTTCTCGGAACGCCAGATCGAGATCGTCCAGACCTTCGCCGATCAGGCGGTGATCGCGCTGGAGAACGTGCGCCTGTTCGACGAGGTGCAGGCGCGCACCCGAGAACTCGCCGCCTCGCTCGACGATCTGCGCCGCGCGCAGGACCGCCTCATCCAGTCGGAAAAGCTCGCTTCGCTCGGCCAACTCACCGCGGGAATCGCCCACGAGATCAAGAACCCGCTCAATTTCGTCAACAATTTCTCGGCGCTGTCGCGCGAGCTCATCGACGAGCTGCGCGAGCTCGTCGCCAAGGCGCCGCTCGACGACGCCGACCGCGAGGAGGCGCAGGAGCTCATCGGCATGATCGACGCCAATCTCGACAAGGTCGAGACCCACGGCAAGCGCGCCGACTCCATCGTCAAGAACATGTTGCTCCATTCGCGCGAGGGCTCGGGCGAGCGCACCAGCGTCAACGTCAACGCGATGGTCGAGGAGGCGCTGAACCTCGCCTATCACGGCGCGCGGGCCGAGAAGCCAGGCTTCAAGGTGACGATCGAAAGATCGCTCGATCCGGAGGCGGGCAGCGTCCATCTCTATGCGCAGGAGATGACGCGCGTGCTCCTGAACCTGATTTCCAACGGGTTCTACGCCACGACGAAGCGTGCGCAGGGCGAGCCGGACCGAGGTTACGAGCCGACACTCGCCGCCTCGACGCGCGATCTCGGCGATCGCGTCGAAATCGCCATTCAGGACAACGGGACCGGAATTCCCGACGAGGTGAAGGCGAAGATCTTCAACCCGTTCTTCACCACCAAGCCCGCTGGGGAGGGCACCGGGCTCGGCCTTTCGCTGAGCCACGACATCGTCGTCAAGCAGCACGGCGGGACGATTGAGGTCTCGACCGAGCCCGGCGCGTTCACCCGCTTCGCCATCGTCCTGCCGCGCGCCGCCCCCGGCCCAGGCTAGTCTAGTGTCCGTCCATAAACGCTAAGTTTTTGAAATTATTTGTTGAATCGCTGTCCTTACGAATGCAAGGCCCGGCGGTTTCGGCTAAGCTTTCGAATCAAGCCACTGATTCGGAAGGCGAAACCGCCACCGCCGGAGCCCGACAATGCGTCAGGAACGCACCGTCCAGGCCAGCATATTCGATCTCTTCGCCGACCACGAGATCGGCCAGGAACTGAAGGCGATGTCGCAGTGGCTGGACGAGCATCGCGAGCTCATCGGGCTGGCGGCGGAGGATCTGCGCCGACACGGCGTTAAGGAGACCGGGCGAGAAGGCCTTCCGGCCGAGTCGGTCTTGCGCTGCGCGCTTCTCAAGCAGCATCGCCAGCTGAGCTATGAGGAGCTGGCGTTTCATCTTGAAGACTCGGCCTCGTTTCGCGCCTTCGCGCGGCTGCCGCTGTCGTGGACGCCGAAGAAGTCGGTGCTGCACAGGACCATCAGCGCCATCCGGGCCCAGACATGGGAGGCGATCAATCGCGTCCTGCTGGCCAGCGCGCGTCAGGAGAAAGTCGAGACCGGCAAGGTCGTGCGGCTGGACAGCACGGTCGCCGCCGCGCTCATGCATGAGCCGAGCGACAGCAGTCTTCTCTGGGATGCGGCCCGCGTGATGGTGCGGCTGTTGAAGGCGGCCGAGGCCTTGGTCGGCGGTCTCGAGTGGCGCAATCATCGGCGCGCGGCGAAGAAGCGAGCGCGCGCGATCGAATATGGCCGCGACCGACTGAAACGGGTCCAGCATTATCGTGAGCTGATCAAGCTGACCCGGGCGACCCTGGCCTATGTTGATCAGGCCGCAACGCAGGTATGGCAGGCGCCGGACCCGATCGCCGTC
Source organism: uncultured Alphaproteobacteria bacterium (assembly GCA_963772555.1). Classification (GTDB taxonomy): domain Bacteria; phylum Pseudomonadota; class Alphaproteobacteria; order Rhizobiales; family Beijerinckiaceae; genus Roseiarcus. The sequence continues at coordinate 54,310 of CAVYXQ010000019.1, forward strand.
ACGCTGTGGCAGGCCGAGCTCCGTCACTATCGTCTGCTGATCGAGCGGATCATCGCCCAGGCCGAGCGTCGCGTTCTTAATGGCGAGGCGGTTCCCGCCAACGAGAAGATCGTCAGCCTGTTCGAGCCGCACGCCGACATCATCGTCAAAGGCGGCCGCAAGGTTCAGTACGGCCACAAGCTCAACCTGACCACCGGCCGGAGCGGCTTGATCCTCGACCTGGTGATCGAGACCGGCAATCCGGCGGACAGCGAACGGTTGTTGCCCATGCTGAAGCGCCATATCGCCTTCTACGGCGAGTCGCCCCGACAGGCCGCCGCCGACGGCGGTTTCGCCAGCCGTGACAATCTCGCCCAGGCGAAGGCCCTTGGCGTCCACGACATGGCCTTCCACAAGAAGGCCGGCCTGCGCATCAAGGACATGGTCAAGAGCAACTGGGTCTACCGCAAGCTGCGCAACTTCCGAGCCGGCATCGAATCCGACATCTCGTGTTTGAAGCGCGCCTATGGTCTGGCGCGCTGCGTCTGGCGCGGGCTCGACCACTTCAAGGCCTACGTCTGGTCCTCGGTCGTCGCCTACAACCTCGCCCTCTTTGCCCGGCTCAAGCCGACCTGATTTCTCGTCTTCGGCCGAAGGCGCGCAAGCCTGGTTGAGCCCGAGTCGGCCTCTCATTCTGAATTCCTGAACTTGGCGGCCGGATCAGCCCACGCAGCAGCCACAGCAAACGAAATGGCTCCCAAACGGCCCAGTTCATCGCCAACGCGATTGATTCCAGCCGAAAAATCATGCGTTTATGGACGGACACTAGTCTAGTCTAAGCCCGGTGTCCGCCCAAAGGCGGACCTACGCCAAACGCTTCATCAGCCGCCAAACGCTCCATCAGCGCCTGCGCCTCCGCAATGGCCGGGAACTCCGGCGTCGGCGAAAAGCCTTCGAGGGCTCCGGCCGGCCTGATACACATGCCCGGCCCATTGGCCGTTGAGGTTGGTCCCAATGTTCCCGCCCACGCGCCGCGCCGGCGAGCGCGGAGGCCCGCTCATAGGCGCGCTGCGTTTCCTCCGCCGTATAGCCTTTGACGGCCATCAGCGGCTGCCGGTGTGGATGGTAAGGCCCCGGTCGCGGCGGGCGATCTCCGACTTTACGGCATCCGATTCCGCGAGAGCCGCCAGCAGCGCCTGCGCCTCGGCGATGGCGGGGAATTCGGGGGTGGGCGCGAAGCCTTCGAGCGCGTCGGTGAGGACGGCGTGGGCTTCGACGGGGCGGCCGGTCGACTGATAGAGCCTGGTTAGCGACAGCGCGGCGCGCAGCCAGAACGCGCGTGACCCTTGCTCGCACGCGATCGCGATTGCCGTTTCCAGCGCTTCTTGCGCAGGCCTCGGATCGCCGGGATCGCGTCGCAACAGGATCTCCCCGCGCACCCGGTGCGCTTCCGGCAGGGAGACGCGCAGGCCCCGCTCGACCGGCGCGGCAAGAGCCTGATCGACAAGGGCGAGCGCGCGGTCGAAGTCGCCAAGCGCGGCGTATCCGGCGCCAATATCCGCCGCGGTCGGTTCAAACAGACCCACGCCCCGCTCCATTGAGTCGGCCCATCTGGCCTCCGCCTGCTCCCAGGCGGCGCGCGTCCCTTCCGACGCGGCGTTCGTCCAGACGAGAAGGAACTCGCTCTGGAGGCGCCAGAGCGGCAGATCGAAGTCTCGGGCGAGTGCCAGCGCCGTTTCCGCGTTCGCCCGGGCCCGGACGTGATCGCCACGTACGCAGTCCAGCCAAGACGCAATGGCGTAGGCCGCCACGCGGGTCGGCGGGTGGTCGAGGCGTTGGGCCATTTGCTGGGCCTCGCCGACCAGCCGGAACGCGGCCTTCGCGTCGCCCAGCAGCCACTCGGCGAAGGAAAGATAGTATCGCGCTGCAACGCCAATGTCATGGGCGAAGCGGAACGCCAACATATGATCGCGATCGAAATCGTAATGGTCGATCGCCCACTGCATGTTCGCAGCCGCTTCCGGGAGATTGCCGGCGAAAAACTGCGACAGGCCAAGAACCCGCCGAGCGACCAGCGCGCCCTGCCCGCTCGGGTCGCGTGCTGCAACCGGCGCCATCGGCGCGGCGATTTCGAGCATGCGCCGGACATCCCCGGCGCCGAGCTCGCCGGCCCATTGGCCATAAAGGATCGCGAGCCGCTCCATCGGATCGCCGGTCTCGGCGGCAATGTCTCCCGCCCGCTCGAAGGCCGCACGGCTCTCAGGCGTCTGCATGCCCCGGCCCTGGAGCAAGGCGGTCGCCATGCCGATCTGAAGCTGCGCACGCCGCTCGCGCCGCCCCGCTTCGGCCTTCACCGCGTCCATCTCGGCAAGCGCCGCGAGCAGCGCCTGCGCGTCTGCGATGGCGGGGAACTCGGAGGTGAGCGAAAAGCCTTCGAGCGCCTCGCCGAGGACGGCGTGGGCGTCGATGAAGCGATTGTTTGATTGGAGGAACCGGGCGAACGGGAGGGCGGCTTGCAGCTCGAAGGTTCGCGCGCCCTGCTCGCGCGCAATGCGGATCAATTCGCGGTAGGCGTCTTCGGCGCCCGCCGCGACTGTCAAGGCCAGGGCCTGGCCGCGCAGGCGATGGAGCGGCGCGAGCGCATATCCGGCGCCCTGCGCCGCAGCGACTTCAAGTCCCTCGGCCACGTAACGCAGCGCGTCCTCGCCCATTCCGGCCGAGGCGGCGAGATCGGCGAGCATGACGAGCGCGATGGGGTCGTAGAAGCGCGCATCGCGCTGTCGCAACTCTTCCCAGCACTCGCGAACCGTCTGCATGGCGGCAGCGGGGTCCGCAAGCCGCCCCGACGCCCAGGCACCGAACAGTCGCGCAGTCAAGTCCCAGGCGCCGATGCCGCTCGCGGATGTGACCGCGCCCAACGCCTGCGCCACGCGCTCAGTCGCCGCCGGCAGATTCGCAGCCCAGAGCCGCACGAGATCCTGAACGTGGACCGAGGCGATGATGAAGGGTTCGCCCGTCTCCTGCGCGCGCCGCTCGGCCTCGGCCACGTGGCGGGCCGAGGCTTCGGATTCGCCGAGCGGCCCCAGCGCCTGCGCCACAATGCTTTGCGTCTGGCACAGGATGTCGTTGCCGAGCGCGACGCGGTGGGCCGCCGCCCAGCGCTCGTCGATCCTCGACAACGCCTGTTCCGCAGACCTCAGCGCCGCGGCGAATGAGCCGAGATAGTATTGCGCAACGCTCTTCAGCCGATGAGCGACGGCGACGACCATGTTCCGGTTCGCCGCCTCCCCGTCCCGCAGTGCGGCCTCTGCAATCGGCAGCCCTTCGCGAAGCCGGCCCGACATCACCGCCTGCAGGAAATGGCCATAAAGCGCCGTCACATGCTCGGTTTCGGACAGTTTCGCGAAGTCCTGCAAGTCGACCCGGTCGAAAGCCGCTTTTGTCGCCGCCGCCGTGGCCCCTTCGGCGATGTACACGGCCTGCGCATATTTCGCCCGAAGGCCCCGATTGCGCCGGTCTGCGCGCACGGCGTCGGTCTCCGCGAGCGCCGCGAGCAGCGCGTGGGCTTCGGCGATGGCCGGCAAATTCGGCGTCGGCGCCAAACCGTCCAGCGACGGCGCGAGCGCGTCGTAGGCTTCCCGCTCGCGGCTTCTCGTGCGCAGGAATTTCGCCAGGTCGAGCGCCGCGAGCAACGCCAGAGTTGGCGAGCCTTGCGCGCGAGCGAGATCGAGCGCGGCATAAAAATCCGCCTCCGCGGCAGCGGGCTCGAGCTCGGCGCGGATGTCGGCGCGCAGCCGCAGGCTCAGCGTCGTAAACTCGCCTTCGCCGTTTTCCGCGCCGATCGCGAGGGCGCGCTCTATCCCCGCCAGCGCCTCGGGCGTGCGGCCGACCGCGCGTTCAACTCTGGCCAACACAGTGTAGCGCAGCCCCGACATCAGACGGCCGCCGAAGTCCGCGCGCCGTTCGAAGTCTTCGCGATAGGCGTCCGCGCACGGTTCGCCGAGGCAGGCGCGGCTCGAGAGAAGGCTCTCGCCGGCAAAGGTTTTCCAGAACGCGAGTTCGTGCCGCTCGGCGAGCCCGAGGATTTTTCGCGCGTTCTCCAGAAGGATCTCCGGCCGGTCCGTTTGCAGGGCGAAAAAATTGCGGCAGGCGATCGCCTGGATTTGCGAGACAACGCGCCCGCTCGTCTCGGCGCGGGCAATGGCCGCGTCGGCGAGCCGCTCGGCTTCGTCGACGTCACCGAGATACCAGGTCGCCTGCGCAAGCGTCGCCAAGGCGTTGGCGAGCAGATCGTGGCCGTAATACGCGTTGAGCTCCGCGTCGCGGGCGTCGTCGAATTCGGCGACCGCCCGTCGCAGGTCTGCGCCAGCGCCGGCGAAATCGCCGGTGACGATTTTCGCAAAGCCCAGGATGCGGCGCGCGACGGAGGCGTGCCCCGGCTGCCCCGCCGCCTCGGCCTCCGCAATGAAAGCGATGGCGCCCCCGCGCATGGCGTCGAACTTCGCCGCCATGAGGTCTCCGACCAGGCGGCCGTATCGCACCGTCCAATATTCCGGGGTCTTCGCAACCCGGGAAGCGCCCGCCGCCCTCGCCAGCGCCGCTTTGGTCTCCTCGGCGCCGAACCCCTTGGTCATCATGGTCGCGAGCGCGTAGCCCGAATGCAGCTTGGAGCGCGTCTCCCGCCGCCCCGCATCGGCCTTCACCTCGCCCGATTCGGCGAGCGCCGCGAGCAGCGCTTGCGACTCGGCGAGGGCGGGGAACTCGGTCGTCGGAGAAAAGCCTTCGACCGCCGGCGCGAGGGCGTCGTAGGCTTCGAGCGAGCGGCCGTTTGTTTCGTAAAACTTCGCCAGGCCGAGCGCGATGCGCAGTTCATAGCCTCGCGCCCCTTGCTTGCGCGCGACGCGGAGTGCCTCAAGAAAAGCGGCTTCGCTCGCAGCGGGGTCTTCCGACGCCAGGATTTCCGCGCGCGTCAGATGGAGCGGGGCCTCATAGCGACGTTCGTTGGTCGCATTCATGACCTCCAGGCCACGCGCCGCCGAGGCGAGCCCAGCATCGCGCGCCCCCGACGCGGCTTCCAACTCAGCGAGCAGCTTCAAGAAGAGCGGAAGCATCAATCGCGATCCGCCGTGCTCGTACTCGAGGATGAGGTCGCGCAGTTCGTTTGTCGCGGCTTCGTCGCCGAGACGGCCCTTCGCCCAGGTCATGGCGATGCGAGCCGCTTTCGCCCAGAAACCAAAGCCGTTCTTTTCTGCGAGTTCGCTCAACTCTGCGCCTTGAGCGTGAGCGGCCTCGGCCCTCCCCTGGGCGCTCAGCGAAAGCACCCGCGCGCCCATCGCGACCGCGAGCGAGAGCGTGTGACCGATCGACTTTGCCCGCGCGATCGCCAGTGCGAGCGATCGCGCCCAATCGTCCATCTCGCCAAGCGCGAAGCTTATATGGGCCGAGATGGCCCAAGTGTCGCATAGGAAATCGACGTGGGTGAGCGAGAGCGCGCTCGCCTGCTCCTCCGTTATCGAAGCCAAGACCCCGTCGAGAAGTTCGCGCCCCACGACGAACTCGCCCATGAACACCTTGACAAAGCCGAGCAGCCGCTTCGCGTCCCAGGCGGCGGCGCGATCGCCGGCCGTCTCCGCTTCGCGCAGAAAATTTTCGGCGATGCTCTGCGCCTCGCGCAATCGGCCCGCGAAGGTCTGGACGGCCCATTCGATGTCGAGACGTGTCCAATGTTCTGGGCCTCTCACGGCGCTGGCTGCGCCGCGGATCCTCTCGTTGGCCCGCTGAGTTTGCTCCGCCGCGTAGCCTTTGACGGCGAGCATGGCCTGCGCGTAACCGGTTTGTATGGCGAGGTCCCGATCTCGCCGGGACGCAATCGACCGGACGGCGTCGGATTGCTCCAGTTCCGCAACCAGCGCCTGCGCCTCGCCGATCGCCGGCAGATGCGGCGTCGGCGCGAGGCCCTGCAGCGCGGCGCTGAGGACGTCGTTGGCTTCGAGCCGCCGCTCGGCCCCAATGAGGAATCTGGCCAATTCCAGAGCGCAAAGCAGCGCCAACGTCGGCGAACCCTGCGCGTGCGCTACGTCCATCGCCCGACGATGATCGGCCTCGGCGGCGGCAGGGTCCCTCGCCGCAAAAGCGCGAAGCCTGAAGTGCGCAGTCTCGAATTCGCCCTCGCCGCTTTCCGCGGCGAGCGCCAGCGCTTGTTCTACGGCGGCGAGCGCGGCCTCGTTGCGGCCGAGTTCGTACTCGAAACGGGCAAGCAGGCGGAAGCGCGTCGAATCCATCCGGCGGTCGCCGTTCTCGATGGGACGCGCTAAATGTTCGCGATAGGCGTCCGCCGGCGTTTCGCCGCGCAGCGCTTGCAACCAAAGCAGGTTTTCATTGCCCGCATTCCGCCAGTACTCGATGTCGTGGGCCTCGGCCAGCGCGACGATCTGTCGTGCGACGTCGCCGAGGAGGTCGTAGCGTTGCGTATGCCCCGCGAAGACCAAGCGGCAGAAGAGCGCCTGGATCTGTGAGACGGCGCTGCCAGCCGCCTCGGCGCGCGCCAGCGCGGCCGCAGCGAGCCGTTCGGCCTCGTCGATCTCGCCGACGTACCAGAGCGCGTGCGCGAGCGTCGCTTGCGCATTGGCGAACAGGTCGTGGCCGTAGAGCGCGTTCAGCCCGGCGTCGCGCGCCTCGTCGTACTCGGCGACCGCGCGTCGCAAATCGGCGGCGGCGCCCACAAAATCGCCCGAGAGGATTTTTGCGGCCCCCAGCATCCGTCGCGCGACGCCCGCATGGCCCGGCTCCCCCGCGGCCTCGGCCTCCGCGAGCAACGCCGCCGCGCGCTCGCGCGCCGTCGAGAGTTTCGCTCCCACCAACGCGCCGGCAAGGCGGCCATAGTGCTGCCGCCAGTATTCCGGCGTTCCCGCGCCCTCGACATGCGCCTCGGCGCGAGCCAGCGCGGCGCGAGCGGCCTCCGAGGTGAAACCTTTGCCCATCAGGTTGGCGAGCGCAAAATCAGAATGCAGTTTCGCGCGCGGCTCGCCGGCGGCCGTTTCGGTCGCGCCCTGGCCACGCGACGCCATCAAGGCGTTCGCCCGCGACACTTCGAGCTTCAGCTGGCTCCGTTCTTTGGCGCCGGGTTGCGCATCCGCCATCTCGATCGCCTTGCCGAGGTGGGCGATCGCTTCCTGGAAGGCGCTGCGCCGCAGCGCCGCGTCGCCCGCCCTGCCCCACCATTCGATTGCAGGCTCGCTCTCGCCCGCTTGCGTGAAATGATGCGCCACGAGCTCGGGTTGCGGGTCGGGCGCGGCGAGCAGCGCTTCCGCGGCGCGGCGGTGCAGCGCCTGCCGGCGGCTTTTCAGGAGGCTCTCGTAGGCGGCGTCCTGGATGAGCGCGTGTTTGAAGCGGTAGGTGGAGTCGGGTGCGTGGCCCTCGACGAACAGGAGGTCGGCTTCGGCGAGCTTGTCGAGGGCGCTCTCGAGGGCGGCTTCGCTGAGACCGCTCTGTAGCCGCGATCGATGATCGCGGCTGACGCGGTCATCGACCGCGTCTACAGGGGCGCCGCGATTGTAGCCCCCTCCACCGCCCTTCGGGCGGTCCCCCTCCTCCGCTGCGCGGGGGAGGACAGAGGCGCCGGCGCCGGGCGTATCCTCCCCCGCAGAGCGGGGGAGGGGGACCATGCGAAGCAGGGTGGAGGGGGCGGCGCCGCGGTCGGCGACCGCGGCCACAGACGCGAGCAGCCCATACGAAAACTCCCGCCCCAGCACCGCGCCGATCTGCGCCACTTCGCGCGCTTCGCCTAAGCGGTCGAGTCGGGCGGCCAGCGACTGCTGCAGGGTCGGCGGAATGGTCTGCGGGCCGCCTTCGAGCAGGAGCCGGGTCACTTCTTCGACGAACAGCGGCACGCCGCCGGTGCGGTTCGTCACGCCTTCCATGACCTCGTTCGACAGCGCATGCCGCTCGGCGATCGCCCCGACCATCGTCCGGATCTCGGCGCGGGCGAGCGGCACGAGCGAGACGATTCCGTGGTGCGAACGCGTCGCCCAAGGCGCGCGAAACTCGGGCCGGGTAGTCGCGACAACGAAAAACGGGGCCGCCGCGCCGCGCTCGACGAGCGTCTTCATCAGATCGAGTGTCGTCGGGTCGGCCCAGTGCAGGTCCTCGAACGCGAGGACGAGGGCCTGCGTACGCGCCCCAGCCAGAATCCAGGCGGCGACGGCGGCGAGCTGGCGGCGGCGCAGCTCCTCCGGCGCGAGTTTTAGCGCACGCGCCTCGGGCAAGGGAATGTCAAGCAGCGGCGCGAGCAGCGCCGCAGTCTCGCCAGCGTCGAGCTTGACCTGCGCGAGCGTCAATTCGAGTTCGGCGAGACGCTTCTCCGCCGCGACATCAGCGCCGCCGAAGCGCAGCCGTCCCCAATCGGCGAGCGGATGCAGCGGCGTGTTCTGCAACAGTTGCGACGACGACCACTCGACCCAGGTGTGCGGCGTCGCGCCGAGCCGGGCGTGAAACTCCTCGACCAGCCGCGACTTGCCGAGGCCCGGCTCGCCGACGATCTGGACGAATTGGCCTTCGCCGCCTTTCGCACGCTCCCAGCGGCGCGCGAGCAGCGCGAGGTCCTCCTCGCGGCCAACGAAGAGGGTGAGCGCGCGGGCTCCGCCGCGCCGCCCGCCCCCGCTCGCCCGGACGATGCGATAGAGCGTCACCGGCGCCGGCACGCCTTTGAGCGCATGGGCGCCCTTGTCCTCGACGACGAACAGGCCGGCGATATGCCGCTGCACGGCGGCGGTGACGAGCGCTTGTCCGGGCTCGGCGGCGGCCTGCGCGCGCGCCGCGACGTTCGGCGCCTCGCCGAACACTTCGCCCGTCGAATCGACCACGACCGGGCCCATGTCGAGGCCGATGCGCGCAGCGAGCGCAGGCCAGCCTTTGCCGGCGTTACGGGCGTTGAGCGCCTCGAGCGCCGCGAGAATGGCGAGCCCGGCGCGCGCCGCGCGCTCGGCGTCATTCTCCAGCGCCTTGGGGTAGCCGAACAGGGCCATCAGCCCGTCGCCGAGTTTCTTCAGCACATGCCCGCCATATTGGGTCACGGCTTCCGAGGCGGCGTCGAGATAGGCGCCGACCAGTTCGCGCCAGTCCTCGGCGTCGAGCTTCGCCGCGAGCGCCGTCGAGCCGACGAGATCGCAGAACATGACGGTGATCGGACGCCGCTCGGCGGAGGATACAGACGCGGGATTTGCGCGGTCTGCCGGCGCAGGCGGCGGCGCGCTTCCCTGAGGCGTCGAAATCGGTCCGGACACCGGGAAACCCGCGATCGCTTTCAGGAGCCGCTTGCGATCGCCCAGCGCCACGCCGATCTGCGCCAGGTCGCCATCGGTCAGATCAGTCAGGACGTCCAGATCGATCGCGTTTTCGCGGAAGGCTTCCTCGTACTTTCCGAGGTTTTGACTGCGAAGCCAGTCCCCGACGTCCACGGCCGCCCCCACACGCGGGCAGGATAATCGCCCGGCCGGGGCGCCGTGTAAAGCAAGGGAACCAGGATGTGGCGACCATTGTGCGAACGGCCGCTGTCGGCGCATCCGTCGCCGTCGGCCTTCGTGACCGCGGCCTCAAATGGGGCGGCGGCGCCCCCGGATTATTTCCCTGTAAGGGGGCGGAACAGGGAAAACGGGTTCCCTGTTCTTTCGCCCGTGCCGCTCTTCCTCGGCATCAGCTCTTTTGCTCACGCCCATGAAAGACAATGATTTTCGTCGGAAATACAAATGCATCAGGCGATAAGATTCCCTTTCGGCAGGGAATAACAGGGAAAAAATGGCGCGCCCCACTCGGCCGCATCGTCAAGATTGGCCCAAGCGTCCGCGAGCCGCGTCCGCTCTCCCGCGTCTGTCAGAGCATGCTCGGCAGCACCCGGTCGGGCGGGCGGTGGCCGTCAGCGAAGGTGCGAATGTTGATGATGACCTTCTCCCCCATGTCGGCCCGCCCCTCGTGGGTCGCCGAGCCCATATGAGGCAGGAGCGTGACCTTGCCGGCCTTGGCGAGCGCGATGAGTTTTTCGTTGACCGCGGGCGCGTGCTCGAAGACGTCGAGCCCCGCATTCGCCAGCTCCCCGGCCTCCAGCATCCGGATCATGGCGTTCTCGTCGATCACCTCTCCCCGCGCCGTGTTGATCAGAATGGCGTCGGCGCGCAGATATTTGAGGCGCCGCGCCGATAAGAGATGGTAGGTGCCGGGCGTATGCGGGCAGTTGACCGAGACGAAGTCCATCCGGGCCAGCATCTGGTCGAGGGAATCCCAATAGGTGGCCTCGAGCAATTCCTCGATCTGCTGGGCGACGCGGCGGCGGTTGTGATAGTGGATCGACATGCCGAAGGCGCGCGCGCGGCGGGCGAGCGCCTGGCCGATCCGTCCCATGCCGATGATGCCGAGCCGCTTGCCGGTGATCCGGCGCCCGAGCATCCAGGTCGGCGCCCAGCCGGCCCAGTGGCCGTTGGGAATGATCTGCGATCCCTCGACCAGCCGGCGCGCCGTCGACAGGATCAGCGCCATCGTCATGTCGGCGGTGTCTTCGGTGAGAACGCCCGGCGTATTCGTCACCGTGATCCCGCGCCGGAGCGCGCTGGTGACGTCGATGTGGTCGACGCCGTTGCCGAAATTGGCGATCAGCTTCATCTGTTCGCCGGCCTGGGCGATCATCGCGGCGTTGATGTGGTCGGTGATCGTCGGCACGAGCACGTCGGCCTCGCGCATCGCCTCGACGATCTCGGCCTGCGACATCGGCTTGTCGTCGAGGTTCAGCTGCGCGTCGAACAATTCACGCATGCGGGTCTCGACGAGATCGGGCAGCCGGCGGGTCACGACCACGAGGGGTTTCTTCCTGGTCATCTGCGCCGCCCTCCCCCGCCGTGCGGCGCGGCCGCCCCGCTCTCAGCCATTTGCACTCGCGTTTTCAAACAGTTTAGGCCTCGTTAACGCCGCGCGCCGCAAATGATTGCGCCCGTGCAGCCGGGGTCGCGAACCGCCGGCCGCCGGCCTCTCTACCAGATGGCCGGGCAAAGACAAGGATGTGACCGCCGAGCCCCGGAGGAGCCCGCCATGAACCGAAACGATGGTCCTTTGTCGACGCCGCGGCTCTCCCGGCGCTCGGCGCTCGCGCTCCTCGCCGCTGTGAGTTTTGCGCCGCGTCCGGCGTTCGCCGACCCCGTCGGCCTCGTCACCAAATTGCCGCTGCCGAGGTTCGCGAGCCTCAAGACCGACCGCGTCAACCTGCGCGAAGGGCCCTCCAAAGACCATGCGACCAAGTGGGTCTATGAGCGCGCCGGGCTGCCGGTCGAAATCACCGCCGAGTTCGAGATCTGGCGGCGCGTGCGCAACTCAGAGGGCGTCGAGGGCTGGGTGCTGCACTCGCTGCTGTCCGGGCGCCGCACCGCGCTGGTGACGCCGAACAAGAAGGGGCAGAACTCGAAGATCTACGTCCGTCCGAACGCGGCGTCGGACCTCGCCGCGACCCTCCAGGCCGGGGTCATCGTCAACCTTCGCAACTGCGACGGGACCTGGTGTCTGGTCGACGGCGACGGGTTCAAAGGCTATATCGAGCAGGTGAAGCTCTGGGGCGTCTATCCCGACGAGAAGATCCAATGAGGCGGAACCCGCCGTCGAAGCCAAGGCAACCACCGCGTGTTCGCGATTGAGGACGCAGAATTCGGCCGCGCCCGCCTTCTGCGCCTCAATACGCTCATCGGACTGCGCTGGCTCGCCATCGCCGGACAGACGGCGGCGATCCTCATCGGCGCTTTCGCCTTCGGCCTCCGCTTCCCGGTGCTGGCCTGCCTCGGCCTCGTGGGCGCGTCCGCCGCGCTCAATCTCGCGCTGCGCTGGCGCTTTCCGGTCAGCACCCAGCTCAGCGAGCGGGGCGCGACGATCATGCTCGGCTATGACATTCTCCAATTGGCCGGGCTTCTCTTTCTGACCGGGGGAGTGGCCAATCCGTTCGTGCTTTTCTTTCTGGCGCCGGTCACCATCGCAGCCACGTCGCTGATGTTCCGTCAGGCCCTCGCGCTTCTCGGACTCGCAATCTTGTGCGCCACCGCGCTTCTGCGGGCGAGCCTGCCGATGCCGTGGCTCGACGGCGAGAGCCTGACGCTGCCGCCACTTTACGTGTTCGGCCTCTGGACGGCGTTCGCGGCGAGCGCGGCTTTCGTGGCGTTCTACGCCTATCGCGTCGCCCGGGAGGCCCGCCAGAACGCCAGCGCGCTCACCGCGGCCGAGCTCGTGCTCGCGCGCGCCCATCATCTCTCCCAGATCGACGGACTGGCTGCCGCGGCGGCGCACGAGCTCGGAACGCCGCTTGCAACGGTGGCGCTCGTCGTGCGGGAGTTGGCGGACCATCCGCCGGCCGGCAAAGAATTCGCCGACGACCTCGCGCTGCTCGAACAGTCGGTCGACCGATGCCGGACCATTCTGGGCAAGCTGTCCGAGCCGGCCCGCCTGACCGGGCAGCGGCAGATGGACATCTCGAGCCCGATGGAGCTGGCGGAAATCGCCGCCGCCCCCCACCGGCTGCTTGGCGTCGCCATCGCCGTCGAGGGCGAAGGCGCCGACCCTGCGCCCAAGTGCCCCCGCAATCCCGGAGTGCTCTATGGCCTTGGCAACCTCATCGAGAACGCCGTCGGCTTCGCCGAGAAGGCGGTCGCCATCCGTTCCACCTGGAGCAAATCGACGGTCAGGATCGTCATCGCCGACGACGGCCGCGGCTTTCCCCCGGGCATTCTGGCCCGCGCGGGCGAGCCCTATCTGTCGCAGCGCGACGGCGCCCGCCGCAGCGGAGCGAACGGCGGCGGCCTCGGCCTCGGCCTCTTCATCGCCCGCTCCCTGCTCGAACGGTCCGGCGCGACGCTCGAACTCGCGAACGCCCCCGCCCCGGCCAGCGGCGCGGTGGCGACGGTGCAGTGGAGCCGAGCGGCTTACGAGCAGGGTCGACGGACCGGCGCTTAGCCTGTAGGTTTGGTGTTTCGCCCCGGTTTCTGGGTTGGAATTGCGGAATGGACAAGGACCGGTCGCACCCGGCGTCAAATCAAGGCTCGAGCGGCGCTGAGACGCTCGACAAGTCGCTTCTCGTCGTCGACGACGACCGGCTGTTTTGCGAACGGCTGGCTCGGGCGTTGTCGTCGCGCGGGTTCGTCGCCAGGACGGCCCTGAGCGTCGCCGAAGCGATCGCGGCGATCGAAACGGCTCCGCCGGCCTTCGCCGTCATCGATCTCAGGCTTGGCGACGGCAGCGGCCTCGACGTGATGCGGGCGCTGAAAGCCCGCCGCGCCAACTCGCGCGGCGTCATCCTGACGGGCTATGGCGCCATCGCCACCGCCGTGATGGCCGTCAAGCTCGGCGCCTTCGACTATCTGGCGAAGCCCGCCAACGCGGACGACGTCGTCACCGCGCTGATGGCGGGACGGCTCGACAGCCCGACCGAGCACGAACCGCCGATGTCGGCCGACCGGGTGCGCTGGGAGCACATCCAGCGCATCTTCGAGGCCTGCGAGCGCAATGTTTCCGAGACGGCGCGTCAGCTCAACATGCACCGTCGCACGCTGCAGAGGATCTTGGCCAAGCGCGCGCCGAAGTAGCCGGGATTCGCATGCTCCGCGGTCGACCGAACCGCGACCGTCGTTTATGAATTCGTTGTCGTCTTCGAAGTCCGCCGCGAGCCCTTGCGTCTTCGCCGGCGCGCCCTGAGCAAGCGCCGGCGACGCTTGGCTATTCTCCGAAGGCGAGGTTGGTGGTGACAAGGATATCTACCGGGCGGAGACCGGTCGCTTTCTGCCTCGCGCCGCCCTGCGCAGAAGCGCCAAAAGGGTGCGGCTGGACGACGCGAGCGCCGCCCCGCCGATTGCATGGGCCGAGGCTGTACATGACTGCCTTGCCCTTGATTTCTTTTGCCGCGCTGCTGCGGCCAGGGCCAGGGCAGCATTTCCTGCCTCCCACTCGCGTCCAGACGCCGGTGACGTCGCCTCTTCGGATGGCGCCGGGCGCTCGGCGCGCAAGCCTCAGGCCAGCCAGCGACGGTAAACGGCGTGACGCGCATGCCGGGTTATCAGCAGAGTTTCTTATTTTAATCACGCGCTTAGGTTGCGCCTCCCGAAACGCGGAGTCAGAGGCATGGAATCTGTGGCTGATTCGACCGCGCGGGGTCGTCGCGACGCTGCAGGGCTCCTGAACAGCGTGTCGAGAAACACACTGGCGGCGCTTTCGCTCGGCCTCTCGCTTGGCTTCGCCCTGCCGCGCGAGGCGTGCGCGGTCATCGTCAACCAGTCCTCGACCTATGTCCTCAGCTCCAGTCCCATCATCTTCAATTCGACGACCAACATCGACGCCGTCAGCCCGTCCATCGTCGGGGTTTACGGCAATAGCCTGATGCCTTGGCAAGTCGCCAACCACGGCGCCATCCTGGGACCCTTCCTGGGGATCTACCTCGCCTCCGCGGGCAGCGCGGTGACCAACTGGGGCACGATCAGTGGAACGGGCAACGCTGGCGTCTTTCTCGAAAACGGAGGCGCGGTCACGAACCAAAGCGGCGGGTCGATCGGCGGCCCCATCGGCGTCGCCTTCTACAAGGGGTCAGGCGCAGTGACCAACGCGGGTTCGATCACGGCGACGGGGTCTCGCGGCGCGGGCGTCATTCTCCAAAGCGGCGGTTCGGTCGCCAACCAAAGCGGCGGCGCGATCAGCGGCGCCGGCGTCGGCGTCGGCATAGCGGGCGCGACGGGCACGGTGACGAACGCCGGCGCGATCAGCGCGACCGAGGCTTACGCCGCGGCGGTCGTCCTCCAGAACGGCGGGACGGTCACCAACCAGAGCGGCGGGACAATCAGCAGCGCGGGCGGCTCCAGCCTGTTGCTGTCAAATGGCGGGACGCTCATCAACCAGAGCGGCGGAACAATTCACGGCGTCAGCATCGCAGGCGCTACGGGAGCAGTGACGAACAGCGGCGCGATCAGCACGTCGGGGGCCGCCAATGCCGCCGTCATTCTGCAAAGCGGCGGCACGGTGACCAACCAGAGCGGCGGAAAGATCAGCAGCGCCGGCTCCGACGGCGTGTATCTGGCAAAGGGCGGCACGGCCATCAACCAGAGCGGCGGCACGGTCAGCGCCGTCGGCTCCGGCATTGCCATCGCAGGCGCATCGGGCGCGGTGACCAACGCCGGCGCGATCAGCGCCACAGGCCTGAACGCCACGGGCGTCGATCTGGAGATGACCGGCTCCCTGACCAATTCAGGGACGATTTCCACGGCCGGACAATTGACGGCGAGCGTGTACCTCCAGAACGGCGGCACGGTGACCAACACCGGGACGATTGCCGCAACGCAGAGCACCAGCGTTGACGTGTATTTCCTCCACGGCGGAACGTTGAACAATTCCGGGACGATGTCGGTCACGGGAACTAACAGCACAGCGGTATACATGCCTGGCGGCGGAATGGTCACCAACTCAGGGACAATCACCGCCACCGCGGCGGTTGGCACAGGCATCAGCGCGTTATCCGGTGCGACGGTCGACAATGAGAGCGGGGCGAAGATCAGCGGCACGGTCGCGGGCGTGGTGGTCGGAAGCGGAACGGGCTCGGTAACGAACGCGGGCGTGATTTCTGGGAGCATGGGCGTTGTTCTCGAGGACGGCGGAACGGTGAGCAATACGGGGACGATTACCGGGGGCAACCTCGGCGTCTATATCGACGGCGGCGCAGGCACTGTGACGAACTCGGGCTCGATCGCCGGGACAGGAACCGGAGGCGTCGCCTTGCATGGCGGCGGAAAGGTCGTCAATCAGAGCGGCGGGACGATCAGCGGCGCGAGCGTCGGCGTAGAGATCGGAGGCGGAGGCGCGGCGACGAACGCGGTGACAAACGGGGGCGCGATCTACGGCACGGGGACGAACAGCAGCGGCGTCAACCTCCTGGCAGGCGGCACGGTCACCAACCAGACAGGCGGGGCGATCAAGGGGATCGCCGCCGGCGTCTACGTCAGGGGCGGAGCCGGCTCGGTGACGAACGCCGGCGCAATTTCTGGCACGGCGCCCTCCGGCAATGCCATCGTTCTCGAGGGCGGCGGGACAGTGAACAATACGGGGATGATCGCCGGCGCTCTCGGCGTCTATGTCAGCGGCGGCGCTGGCGCTGTGACGAACTCAGGCGCAATCACGGGGACTGGACCAGCGGGCGTCTCCTTCCACAGCGGCGGCACGGTCGCCAACCAGAGCGGCGGAACGATCAGCGGCGCCAGTTTCGGCGTCAACATCGGCGGCGGCGGCGCGGCGACGAACGAGGTGACGAACGCGGGCCGGATCTCTGGCGCGGGGACGAACGGCATGGGCGTCAACCTGGGCTCAGGCGGCACGATAACCAACCAGAGCGGCGGGATGATCAGCGGCGCCCTTTTCGGCGTCTATTTCGGCGGCTCCGGCTCCGCGACGAACGCCGGAACGATCAGCGGCGGAACCGCGTCGGTCGTATTCGCGGGGTCGGCGACGAACACGCTGACCCTGCAAACCGGCTCCACCCTCACCGGCGCCGCCTTCGGCAGCAAAGCTTCCGGCGCGACCAACGCCTTGATCCTGCAAGGTCATGGAACGGCCAGCAACAACTTTATCAATTTCAATACGCTGAACGCCGAGGCGACCGGCACGTGGACACTCGGCGGCAGTTCGGCATTCGGCGACACAACAGTCACGAGCGGGACGCTGTCCGTGACAGGCGCGCTCACCTCCAGGACGCTTGAGATTCTGGCGTCCGCTCAGGTGAACGACACCGGCGCTGTGAAGGTGAGCGGCGCCGTCACCAATGCGGGAAACCTCACGATAAATGGGGTGACGATGGATGTCGTGGGAGCCGGCGGCACATATACCCAGGCGACCGGCGGAACGACGACGCTGCTGAACGGCGGCGTCCTCGATCCGTCGAACATCGTCGTCGACCACGGCATCGTCGGCGGCAACGGCTCCTTGGAGGGCGACGTTTCGGTGACCGGCGGCACACTCGATGCGGGCACGGGACCTGGCGGTTCGCTCACACTCGAAGGCAACTATTCGCAGACCGGCGGCAAGATCGTTTTCGAGGTGGACCCGAACGGGGCCGGCGGCTTCCTGGAGACGACCCTTAATTTCGATCCGAGCTTCACCTTCGGCGTTTCCGATGCGACGCTCGTGTTCGATTTCCTCGATGGGGCCGACGCGAACCAGTTCGTCGCCGACGGTCTCCTCAATCTCGACATGTTCCTCCGCCTGTCCGACGGCCAATTTTGCGCCGAGCTGAATTGCGGGACCGTCTTTCAGAATATCAGTTTCGCAAATAACGTTCCGGGCCTCGACTTAACCGGATTTGATCCCACAACGGGTGCGATCTCGGCGCAATCAAACGTGCCGGAGCCGGGCGCATGGGCGCTCATGATGACCGGAATGCTCGGCCTCGGCGGGCTCAAGCTGAGGCGGCGCGTGATGGCGGCGCATGATGGCGCGCGAGTTCGCGGCTGGAGAGTCTAACTGATCTTGTGCAGTCGGAGGAGCTAGCGCGGTTTCCGAGCCGATGGAATCGCGGGCGATTCACGAATTGGGGAAATTCTGATTCAGCCTTCAGACCGGCGGTGGAGGCCGGGTGCATGGCTGAACCTCTTTCGACGGATCTTCGCGAACGGGTGGTTGCGGCGGTCGAGGGTGGGATGTCGCGCCGGCAGGCGGCGGCGCATTTTCGCGTCGGCGTTTCGAGCGCCATCCGATGGGCGGCGCAGGCGGAGGCTACGGGCGATCTGCGACCGAAGCCGATGGGCGGGGATCACCGTTCGGCGGCGATCGAGGCTCAGGCTGAAACGATCCTGTCGCTTTTGGCCGAGCAGCCGGACACGACGCTGGCCGAGTATCAGGAGGCGCTTGAGAAAAAGGGCCATCGCTTCAGCGTGTCGACGATCTGGCGGTTTCTCGATCGACGCGACCTCACGCTCAAAAAAAGACCGCGCACGCGGCCGAGCAGGAGCGCCCCGACATCCTGAAGCGCCGCCAGGACTGGTTCGACAGCCAGCTCGATCTCGATCCGGAGAAGCTGGTGTTCATCGACGAGACCTGGGCCTCCACCAACATGGCGCGCCGCTACGGACGCGCGCCCAAGGGCGAAAGGCTGAGGGCGGCCATCCCGCACGGCCACTGGAAGACCACGACCTTCATCGCGGGCTTGCGTCTGGAAGGCCTCGTCGCGCCCCTCGTCTTCGACGGCCCCATCAATGCGGTCACGTTCGAAGCCTACGTCGAGCAGTTTCTCGTTCCTCAGGCCTGGCGACATCGTCGTCATGGACAACCTGTCCAGCCACAAGCGGCCGAGGGTCGCAGCCCTGATCGAAGCCGCAGGGGCCAGCCCGCTCCACCTTCCGCCTTACAGCCCGGACTTCAATCCAATCGAGAAGCTGTTCGCCAAGTTCAAAGCCCTCCTGCGCAAGGCGGCCGAGCGAACCATCGAAGGCCTCTGGATCGCCATCGGCAAAACTCTCGACCGCTTCACTCCGCGCGAATGCGCAAACTACTTCGAGGCCGCAGGCTATGAACCAACCTGAACGGAAACAGCTCTAATTCGTTGACGGGGAACGAAAATCTGCACGGCGACGACGCCGTGACGCTGTCGCTGTTGATCAAGCTTCTGTAAGCTGGCGCAAGGTCGGCGGCTGGGCGACGCCGAGAGCGGCTTGGGGGGGGCGGTGCGGAGCGCAGCGGGAAGCGCTTGCCGTCCTGTTCGACCTCGGTCTCGATGAGCGAGTTGAGATCGGCGATCACGTCGGGCCAGGAGGCGCGGCCGCTCTTGGCGGCGGCGAGGCGGGTCTTCCAGCTCCTTCTTCAGCACGGGGGCGTCGTGACTGTGCTTTTTGGATATGGGATCTCCTTTTCCCCTCTGATATGATACCCGAGAAATAGGACGTGCTCACTTCCCTACGCTTTTCCTTCCTTACTTTTGCCACGCGGCGGCTTCTTCAACAAATATATTCCAGGCCTTTCGCGGTTGATTGTCTGTGTAGATCCGCAGGCCGAGAGTTTTCACAAAAGCGCAATATTCTGGGGTGTTGGCGAAGGCTTGCTGGTCTGCATAAGACTGGCAGAATTCGGGTGCATAATCGGCAAAGTTGGCCCAGTTAATGAACAAAACGCGATTCTGCTGGCGATACGGGTCAAGTGTCTCAAACACCGTCTTTACGAAATCGGCCTGCTGAGCTTCGGAGGAACCTACAAGGGGTGAAGCGGGATAGCCGATTTCCGTGAAACCGAACGACCTGGGGCGCGCGGCTTGAGCCATTTTGCCCAGATCGGCACGAACCTCACTGATGGGTTCCATATGCACTTCCTGATCGGTGGCTCCTGGTCCGGGCACCAGTTGCTCGCTCGGGTAATACGAATAGTCTATAAAATCGCTGTATTCAGTTAGTACTTCGAAGAGCTTCAGATTGCGTAAAGCAGTAAACGTCGTGATCGTGCCCACCTTCACGCCGAGAAGGTCTCGGTGTAGCTGATCAACGCTTGCCTTTAGCAAACCCATGAAGCTATCCAGTTCAGATTGATCTACTTTGAAGTACTGGTCGATTTCATTTCCCAAGAGGATGTACGTGACTTCTTTTGAGCTTGGCTGCTCTGCAATGGCATGAAGCATTGCCAGGAACCGATGACCTACCTCAGGGTCATTGAATGATTTGTTCTGCAGATCGGCGGGGAAGATTTTTATTCTCGAGTCGATGATGGGGATGATGAGGAGGACGCCCTTATAGGGATGTTTGGGATAGACGAGCGACATAGGCGCAGTGATCGCATCGTTCATATCATACTGGCCGGGCGACGTCTCTATTCTTTCCCAAGGTATGATATTGACGAAAAGGTTCATGCCGTTTGCAGTAAGAAGATTCTGAGCTTGAAAAATATCCACACCTTGAGGTAGGTTTCCACCCGCAGTGATTAGCACAGGTCGTTTAATTCCGGCAGAAGCTAGTGTTGAGGGTGTTGCTCCTCGAATTGGGGGGGAAGGATCCTGTCCAACGGGTTGAGCAGTGCTCGTCACGTTTACGAAAACAAGAGGAAAGACCTCGAGGACTGCCACCATTACGATGATGAATTTTAATCTCTTGAGCATATAATGTACAATATCCTCTACTATCACACAACGGTCGGATAATTTTCTTGACCAATAATATACCTGGTGGCTCGCGTCAACTCGTCTGTAGGTTTTGCAAATACGCTTCAGCCGCCTAGTTAGTGTCCGTCCATAAACGCTAAGTTTTTGAAATTATTTGTTAAATCGCTGTCCTTACGAATGCAAGGCCCGGCGGTTTCGGCTAAGCTTTCGGATCAAGCCACTGATTCGGAAGGCGAAACCGCCACCGCCGGAGCCCGACAATGCGTCAGGAACGCACCGTCCAGGCCAGCATATTCGATCTCTTCGCCGACCACGAGATCGGCCAGGAACTGAAGGCGATGTCGCAGTGGCTGGACGAGCATCGCGAGCTCATCGGGCTGGCGGCGGAGGATCTGCGCCGACACGGCGTTAAGGAGACCGGGCGAGAAGGCCTTCCGGCCGAGTCGGTCTTGCGCTGCGCGCTTCTCAAGCAGCATCGCCAGCTGAGCTATGAGGAGCTGGCGTTTCATCTTGAAGACTCGGCCTCGTTTCGCGCCTTCGCGCGGCTGCCGCTGTCGTGGACGCCGAAGAAGTCGGTGCTGCACAGGACCATCAGCGCCATCCGGGCCCAGACATGGGAGGCGATCAATCGCGTCCTGCTGGCCAGCGCGCGTCAGGAGAAAGTCGAGACCGGCAAGGTCGTGCGGCTGGACAGCACGGTCGCCGCCGCGCTCATGCATGAGCCGAGCGACAGCAGTCTTCTCTGGGATGCGGCCCGCGTGATGGTGCGGCTGTTGAAGGCGGCCGAGGCCTTGGTCGGCGGTCTCGAGTGGCGCAATCATCGGCGCGCGGCGAAGAAGCGAGCGCGCGCGATCGAATATGGCCGCGACCGACTGAAACGGGTCCAGCATTATCGTGAGCTGATCAAGCTGACCCGGGCGACCCTGGCCTATGTTGATCAGGCCGCAACGCAGGTATGGCAGGCGCCGGACCCGATCGCCGTCACGCTGTGGCAGGCCGAGCTCCGTCACTATCGTCTGCTGATCGAGCGGATCATCGCCCAGGCCGAGCGTCGCGTTCTTAATGGCGAGGCGGTTCCCGCCAACGAGAAGATCGTCAGCCTGTTCGAGCCGCACGCCGACATCATCGTCAAAGGCGGCCGCAAGGTTCAGTACGGCCACAAGCTCAACCTGACCACCGGCCGGAGCGGCTTGATCCTCGACCTGGTGATCGAGACCGGCAATCCGGCGGACAGCGAACGGTTGTTGCCCATGCTGAAGCGCCATATCGCCTTCTACGGCGAGTCGCCCCGACAGGCCGCCGCCGACGGCGGTTTCGCCAGCCGTGACAATCTCGCCCAGGCGAAGGCCCTTGGCGTCCACGACATGGCCTTCCACAAGAAGGCCGGCCTGCGCATCAAGGACATGGTCAAGAGCAACTGGGTCTACCGCAAGCTGCGCAACTTCCGAGCCGGCATCGAATCCGACATCTCGTGTTTGAAGCGCGCCTATGGTCTGGCGCGCTGCGTCTGGCGCGGGCTCGACCACTTCAAGGCCTACGTCTGGTCCTCGGTCGTCGCCTACAACCTCGCCCTCTTTGCCCGGCTCAAGCCGACCTGATTTCTCGTCTTCGGCCGAAGGCGCGCAAGCCTGGTTGAGCCCGAGTCGGCCTCTCATTCTGAATTCCTGAACTTGGCGGCCGGATCAGCCCACGCAGCAGCCACAGCAAACGAAATGGCTCCCAAACGGCCCAGTTCATCGCCAACGCGATTGATTCCAGCCGAAAAATCATGCGTTTATGGACGGACACTAGTTAGGGTCTGTCCGGAAACATACGGTGGATTGCATAGTTTTCGCAGCATGAGGCGGATGGAGGCGGGGCGGCGGAACGCGAGCGCCTTGCGGTTGAGGCATTCCCAGTCCTTGGCCAATCGGCGGCAGCGGGCGAGCCAAGCGAAGGTGCGTTCGCCGATCCAGCGCTTGGCAGGACGACGAAGACCTTGGCCTGATCGGACCGCTTGACTATCTCGACTGTCACGCCCGCCAGGGTTCGTCGGATTGCGCTCTTGAATTGTGGCCTCTGAATTGGCGAAGAGCCGCGTAAGGACGGGAAGGCGCCGAACAATGTCGCCATCAGCATGCGCCGCGGTCGCGATCCCGGAGGCCGGCGGCGTGGACGAGGGCGCGCATCAGCAGGCCCTGCGTATCGACGGGGAAGTGGCGCTTTTTGCCCATGATCTCCTTGCCGGCGTCGTAACCCGCCGGATCGACGCGGGCCCCCCTTTTTCCGCGCTCTTGAAGCTCTGGCTGTCGGTGATCGCGGCGGTCGGGCTTGCTTCGCGCTCGAGCGTGCCTCCCAACTCCAAAGGTCGAAGTAATCGTAAAGCGTCGAGAGCGACGGCAGATCTTTCGAGACGGCGCGCCATTGGCTGCCGGTGCTAAGGACGTACATCAGGCCATTGACGACCTCGCGCTCATCGACGGCGTACCGAGCGCGATTTTTCGTTGGTCCACATCGGCGACCCCCGCCCAAGCGATTCGGGCGGCTTCCTTAAAACATAAGCGATTCCAACAATTCGTTAGGTTCCCGGACGGGCTCTTTAGAGGTTTTTGTTCCCGACTGAAGTCCAGTCGCGACGTGAAGCGCTGGTTTCAAGCCCCGGCATTGAGAGGTTGTGTCGCAGTCACACGTGGGATCGCGCAAGACCGCACGCCTGTAACTCACTCTCCTGCCCGCCGTCTAAGGCTTGCCTGCGTGTCATACGCGTTGACACGACCGTCATTTCAACTCAACGATTACCTTAGACGCCCAGTCGCTGCCGTGCGTCGGCGACCAGCTGATCCTCTTTTTGTGAAGGGCTAGCGAAAATGCCGAAACCCCATTTCGTGCGTGAGTATAACAGACTTGTTCGCCACTTGGTAGCGGTTGAGCCAGACTATGAGGTCGCGATGGCCCGTGCGGTGGGCGGCGACTACATTGAAATTGGTGCGCGGTGCCGCCAATTCTTGGAGTCAATAGGATTAAGAGGCACCCACTACGTGATCGATGTTGGAGCTGGATCCGGGCGTTTAGCGACTGCTCTGAGGGATTTGCCGAATTTAAGGTATTTGGGAACAGATGTTGTTCCGGAGTTGCTCGAATTTGCGCAAAAGAAGTGCGGTAGAGAGGACTGGATTTTTAAGCAGGTCGACAGGATTGTGATACCTGAAGAGGATGGGCTTGCTGACTTCGTCGTCTTTTTTTCCGTGTTGACCCACCTTACAGTGAAGGAGGGCTTCTGTTATCTTCAGGAAGCGAAACGTGTGCTGGCCAAGAACGGGACAATTGTCGTTTCATACTTGGACCCCGATGTCGCATCTCATGCCAAGATGGCCAGCAAGTCTTGGACGCAGTGGAGGTGGTGGTCGCAGCGTTGTTGGAGAATAACAGGAAGAGGAACGCTCAATCAGTTCCTGAGCAAAAACGTGCTAGATAACTGGTCGAAAGAATTGAATCTTTCAATCGAGTTAGTTGACGAAGCTCACATTGGGCAGAGCGTTTGCCTGTATCGATCCGCGCAATCGTCTTCCGCGTAGTCCATTTGCGACGTTCGCGATGAGTACCGCACGGGAAGGTCTTCGGTTACTTCGTGAGTAACGAAACGCCCCCCTGTCAGGCTGATCTTCGACAGTGCTTGGAGCCAAGTTTTTGATCGGGCGCGCAAAATTGCGCTACGCCGCGGACGTGGCACTACAAAACGACTGGAGCGCGTAAATCAGGCGTCCGAGATCGGCCGCATCGTCGGCGGCAGGGCGACGCCGATGGCGGCGAGCGCGAGGGAGGCTCCGGGCCGCGGGGCGGAGCGCAAGAGGAAGCGTTTGCCGTCCTGCTCGACCTCGGTCTCGGTGAGCGAGTCGAGGTCGGCCATCACGGCGGGCCAGGAGGCGCGGGCGCCGGCGCCCGCCGCTTCGAGGCGGTCTTCCAGTTCCTTCTTCAGCACGAGCGCGAGAAAGCTGCAGGCGACGTGGCCGCGGATCGTCTCATCCAGCTTGTGATAGATGGGCCGCGTGTCGAGCAGGCTTTT
Organism: uncultured Alphaproteobacteria bacterium; assembly: GCA_963772555.1. Classification (GTDB taxonomy): domain Bacteria; phylum Pseudomonadota; class Alphaproteobacteria; order Rhizobiales; family Beijerinckiaceae; genus Roseiarcus. Next base: position 78,456 of record CAVYXQ010000019.1, read on the forward strand.
TGTCGTCCGGAAGGTTCGTTCAACGGTCCAGAGTTGTTTGTACACGAGCATCGCCTCCAGCGGCGGGAGATGCGCATTGGTGCGCAGGACGAACACGCCGTCGAATTTTGCGTCCTCCTCGACCTTGTCCCGGTCGATGGCGAAGCCCTCGCCCTCCGGGTCGGCAAGAAAGCGGCGGTAGCCCTTGTTGCCGACGAGGCTCTTGTCGCCCCTCTTCAACTGCCGCTCCAGGTTGGCGACGATGGTCGCGCGGTTGGCGGCGTCCTTCTTCATCTCGTCAAGGTTGCGGCAGACGACGTAGCGCCGGCCGGCGAGCGTCACCGCCTTCGCCTCGTAGTCGACGTCGCGCCGCGGCTTCATCAGGACGAAGGGTACGAACGGCGCGGGGTCGTCGAGCACGAGTTCGCGCACGAGCTTGTCGGTCCGCTCGCGCACGCCAAGGACATAGAGGAGTCTTCGCGCTTCGAACTCGGCGATCGTCTCGGCGCTGATCATGCCGCGGTCGGCGACGACGCAGACCCGGTTGATGCGGAAGCGGCGCTGCAGGCGGTCGATCGCTGGGATGAGGCTCGTCACGTCGGCGGTGTTGCCGGGCCACATCTCGGTGCAGACCGGCCGACCGTCGCCGTCGAGCAGCACGGCCAGGATCATCTGGTTGAGGTCGGGCCGATGGTCCTTGGAGAAGCCGCGCCGCCCGAGCGTCTGGCCGCCGGCGCCCTCGAAATAGAGGCTGGTGGTGTCCATGAACACGATGTCGAGGGTGGTCAGGAGGTCGCGCCGGGCGGCGAACAGATCCTCCTCGAGGACGTCCTTCACGCAGCGCGGCGCAAATGGCGTCGCGGCGTCCTGCTGGTCTTTGGGAAGCTCTTCGCCCAGCCACGCCATGGCGCGGTAGAGATGATGCAGCTCGATCCCGTCGACGCCGTCGATGCGATAATCCTCGCGCCAGCGGTCGGCGGCGCGGTCCGAGCCGCCGCACACGAGACGGTGCAGCACGGTCAGGAACGCCGCCCGCTCCAGAGAGAACTCGTGCCCGCGTTCGCCCGCCAGGCGCTCGATCACGCCCCGGCAGCCGGTCTCCTCCCACACCCGCTCGAAGGCGAGCGCCGGACCGACGCGCCGCGTCGCCACGACCGTGGCCTCGCCGCGGTCGAGCGCGTCGAGCATGATAGCCTTGTCGGCGAAGCGCGCGCCGGAGCGCAGAAGGCGCTCCAACTGCCCGCTCTGCTTGAGATCCTCAATTCGCCCGAGCGTCGCGATCACCTGCTGGCGGACGGCGGCGCCCTCGCGCCGGCTCTCGACGATCTGCAGATAGGCGCGGCCGCCCGAGGTCTTCTTACGGAAATACATGGCGGAAAGCCTGCCGCCGACTCGATGTCGGTGCGCACAAAATCCGCTGCGATTCCCCACAAATCAAGCGAAATCGACACAAAACGTGGCACTACATTTTCGTGTCCGCGCACCCTCGGCTCAAATCATATCAATAGCTTACGTACCGCATACATGCGTTAACTGTCGAAGATCAGTCAGGGTGTAAATCGCGAGCAATCAGGAGGCCCAAGTTTCGGCGCCGGATGCAATTCCAACCGAATGTATCCGTAATTCGCAATAAGGGCAGCGTCGAACTACAGCACGTCATGAGACGTATTGAAGTCCGTGATGGCCTTGTGGCCGAAACCCGCATTGAACGCGAAGGTCTCGTGTTCGCTTCCGACCGTCCAGAGAGGTCGCCCGGCGCCGCGATCAGTTGGTCATTCCCGTTTCCGACGTTGATTGTGTCGTTTGCCCCCGAATACAGTGTCGTTGCCGTTGCCGAGCGTTATCGTGTTGAAGTGGCCTTGAGCTGGCGTTCACCACGTCGCCGTTCCCGTTGCCAAGGGTGATCGTCTCCTTGCTCGTGACGCCGACTTTCACCGTGTCGCCGGCCCGTTGCCAAGGGTCCCCGGGTCGCTAGACCGCCTCGGAATACGCCGCCCGCCTTCGCTCTTCGAGGAAAACGTCGTGTGCGGGGCGCACGCCGCACAGGTGCGCGCCGTCCTGCCGGAAGACAGTGCATTTGTCGCAAATCGTTTCCACTCGATCGTTGGCTGGCCTTGTCTTTGAAAAAAGCATTCGCGCCGACCGGTAAATCTTGTTGTTCCAAATCTGCGACACGGAATTCTTATAGATGTTGCCAAAATCCTGTCGATCGTCATGCGCGAAACAGCACGGGGTGACACCGCCCTCCGGATAAATGAACATCGATCGATAGAGATAGAAGCACGCTCGATCGAAGAGGTATCCGCGCTCCTCGACCAGTTTTGGATTTCTCTCCCAGTAGAGCGGGTTTTCGGGCATCCATTGGCGCTGCAGTTCCGTTTTGTACATATCCTCCGGAGGGACCCCGGGAGATATGAAACGCAAAAGGTCGACCCCGATCTCCGAAGCCATCTTCCGCGCCTCGTTCATCTCGTGCTCGTTATGCTTGAACACGATGAACTGCCACTCGACAAACGGCGTCTTTGACTTCAAAGCCCTCTTCGCCGATATCAGGCGCTTCATATTGTCGAAGACTTCGGCGATGTCGCCGCGCACGCGGTACTTCTGATAGGCCTCTTGCGTCACGCCGTCGAGCGACACGGTAATGTAATCCAGGCCGCTCCGCACGAAGTCGTTGATGTCGACCGGTTGCGGCCAGTTGAAGTTGGAACTGATGTTCGTGCCAACCCGGCTTTGGTGGGTATGTTCAACGATCGAGAAGACATCGGGATTGAGCAACGGTTCGCCATGATTGTAAAACGACACGACCAACGCGTATTCCTTGATTCTGTTAAACACATCCTTGTACTGGTCGAGCGATAGCATCGACTGCTTTCGAGCAATCGTCGTGTTGCCCGTTGGGCACAATGGACAACGAAGGTTGCACACGTTGCAAATATCGACGATGAAATAGTAAGGAAGGCATCGCAAAACGGTCTTTTGCTGCCGCAGTTCCCACTCCGCCAGTATGATATTTGCTATCTTTTTTGGCGTGCCGTAGCGAAGGAGTTTCGGAACGTGCCGGCTATGCCGCTCCAACTTGCGAAGATATTGCTGCGCTTTCGGTAGAGCGCTGGTCGCGTCCATCCATTGCTCCCATGGCGGCGATTGACCGACGGATCCCAATCCATTCAGACCGCGGATTGTCGCGGACGCACGACCGCGACGGCACTGTTCTGCGTTGGTCAGAAATTCCGCGAGCGATAGGGTTTCATCGAATAGTTCTCAAAGACTGCCCTAGAGCGCCTGCGATGTCGAGATCGAATTCGAATGTGGCAGACGAGTTCACCACCAACTTAGCCGAGCCAGCTTTCGCGTTTCCACGCCTCAAGGGGTTCGGGAGATCGCCTGTGCTCGGGTCTGTTTCTTCCAGGCTGCGGGGGCGATCAAGTCGCGCCCAGCGTCACGTTGTGCCGTAGCGCCGAACGTCGTAATGAGACCACCTCCCGGGCCGCAACGTACGTGACTATGCGCGTCCCGCCACGACCATGAAGGTGTGCCTTGGCGCAGGCAAAATCACCGCGTTTCAGCGCCACGAACTGGCCTGCCCGAGAGCCTTCTGCGCGACGGCGCTCTTTTGGTCGAAGATTGTCGTGTCCGGATTCCAAAGCGAGATCTTGCTCTCACCAGAGGACAGATACACGGTGAGCAAGGGCAACGCCATGCGGGAAGAATGCCCGCGGAAACCGACGCCAACGCGCCGACGGAGACATCCCCGGGCCCGTGTGCGAGATACAACAGAGTGTGTCAGTCCATGATTCGCATTGGCGTGTTGGGAACAGCAAGAGTCGTGGCGTACGGGCTCTTGGCGCCGGCCAAAGAGATGCAAGGCGTCGAAGTGAGCGGGATCGCGTCTCGAACGCTGCAGAAGGCGGAAGAGTTTGCTGCGCGCCACGGAATTCGGCGCAATTTTGGCTCCTATGAGGCGCTTCTCGAATGCAGCGATATCGACGCGGTGTACATCGCGCTTCCGACGGCGCTTCACTACGACTGGACGCGTCGGGCGATCGGTGCGGGCAAACATGTGCTCTGCGAAAAGCCGCTGGCGGAGAATGCGCAATTAGCAGCAGAGTTGGTGCTGTCTGCGGGACAACACGGCCGCGTCCTATTCGAAGGCATGCACGTTCGCTTCCTCGACAGCCTACGCCGTCAACGCGAACTGGTGGCCGGCGGCGAATTCGGCCGATTGCTTCGCATCGAGGCGTGTTCCCGGACGCCTTATACGCCTATGGGCAAGGATGATTTCCGCCGGCGTTTCGAACTCGGAGGCGGCGCGGCGCTCGACGTGGGGTGCTATGCGGTCAGCTGCTTGCGGTACGTCGCGGGAGAGGAACCCGAAATCCTCACGGTGGCTCACAAATGCATGAGCCCGCAAATCGATCGTTGGATGCGGGCCACGCTTCGATTCCCGTCGGGCGTTGAAGGCGCCATCGAGTTCGGCTTTCGCGGTTTTTATATGCCTCGTGACGAGGTTGTAGCTACTTGCGAAAACGGACGGATCAAGTGGAACGCGAAAGGCCTCGTGCTCGAGAGAAATGGCGCCGAGATTCACGAATCGCTTCCCACAGAATCAACCTACCGACTGCAGCTTGAGGCGTTTGCGAAAAGCATAAAGGGCGAGAGGTCGAATGCGCTTCCCGCTGATGATCCAGTCTTGACCGCGAGGGTCCTGGACTCGATGTACGAGAAGGCGGGTCTTGCTTTGAGAGGGACGCGCCAGAGGTCATGACGGCTGTCCCTTCGGAAGTGGTTCCGCAGGACGCTGAAGGTCACTTGTGGGATGTGATCGTCATCGGTACCGGAGCCGGGGGCGCGACAGCGGGCTACAACCTGGCGCGTTTGGGGCGCTCGGTTCTGTTTATCGAGCGCGGAAAACTTCTTCACCACGACCCGACCGTCGTGCGAGGCGTCCGATGGACGGGCAACCCCGAAACGGCGCTCAACCACGGCTGGTGGCCTCGCCCTTTCCACGATAGGAAAGAAGGGGCTGGCGCTCCTGTTCCTACCAGGCCTCCCGTCGGTTCTGGCGCAGGCGGATCGACAGCGCAATTCAATGCAGTCATGGACCGGTTTCGTCCGCAAGATTTTACCCCGCGTCATTTTTTTCCAGGCATATCTGGCGCGTCATTGCCTGAGGCGTGGCCGATCAGCCACGAAGACATGGCGCCGTTTTACGAGCGGGCGGAGAGCTTGTATCGGGTGCGAGGCACGCAAGACCCACTGGCGCCAACCGGAGCCAGCCTTCTCGACCCGCCGCCGGCGTCCGATCGTGAGCTTGCCGTTTTTGCAGCGCTCAGGGACGTCGGCCTCAACCCGTACCGCATTCACTCCGCATTGGAGTCCGTTCCCGGTTGCTCCGGTTGCCCGGGCATGCTCTGCCCGCGCGCATGCCGCAACGATGCCGCCCGCATATGTCTCTATCCGGCGCTCGATCAGTACGGGGCCAAGATCCTTGCGAACTGTCGCGCAATCCGATTTGAAGAGCGGGGTCGGGTCGTTGAGCGGGTGATTTGCGAGCGGGACCGGCGCCGGATCGCCTTGCGAGCGCGCGTTTTCATTCTTGCGGCGAACGCATTTCTGACGCCGGCGCTGCTACAACGCTCGGCAAATGAGCGCTGCCCTACCGGTTTAGCCAACAGCTCAGGCCTGGTAGGTCGCAACCTGATGCTGCACGCTTCCAACCATCTCTTCATGGGACTTAAACGGAGCGCGCGCAGCCGGGATTTCAACATGCGCCACGGCCTGTCGCTCAACGATTTTTACGTCCACAAGGGTACAAAACTGGGAAATTTTCATGCCCACCCGATGGTGACGCGCGATGAGCTGATGGCGTTTCTGGTTCAATACCATAGAGGCTTGAACGCTCTCCCCGGAAGGCTCCTCTCTCTGGTCACATCGATGGGGACATTCTTGAGCCGTCCGTGGACTGTGTTTGCCGCCATCGTCGAGGATCTCCCTTACCATCGGAACTACGTAGCGGCGAAGGCAGGCTCAGACGAAGACATAGTATATACTTACCGATATCCGGACGAGCTTCGTCATCGCGCGCAGTTAATGAATGACGCTTTCAAGAGCGCGGTGGCTCCCCTCTTTGACGTCCGGCCTCTGCAACCCGCCGGTTCGCTGAACGGCAGTCACGTGTGCGGCACTTGCCGCTTCGGCGACGATCCTCGAACAAGCGTCCTCGACCGTCACAACCGGGCTCATGATCTCGACAATCTCTATGTTCTTGACGCTTCCTTCTTCCCGTCGAGCGGCGGGATCAATCCGAGTTTGACAATTGTGGCCAATAGCTTGCGAGCCACTGACGAGATCGCGCGAAGGGTCTAGCTGTGCAACCGCCCATTTATCGACCGTAGACTGAATTTGCGCTTGTTCTTGTGGTTTGGATGCCGCGCGGCATGCTGGTCCAGTTCAAGTCTAAGGTCGCGCCGCCCACCCCGTGACTGGACACGCGCGCCCCAGCGCAATTTCCGCGCAGCCGCCAAGGAGGGCACGAATTTTCTGGCCGACGGCGATTGCGATCATCAGGTCGGAAAACTCGTTAGGATGGCCGGCGCCGCGCAGCGCGTGGAGCTCGGTTAATCCGAGATAGGGTGCAAATACCTTTTCGCTCAATATCAGGGCGTCGCTGTTTTGCCGGAATTGGCCCTGCAAGTCGGCAGGTATCGAGACCACGAAATCAGGTACTGACCGCTCCGGAATGTCAACAACGATCAACATGATGCCATGCGAGCGGCAAAACGCGTAGAGGCGCTGGAGCAAGGCTAGCTCCAGCTCTATTTTGTAATTATCGAGTGAGGTCGATATAGTGAGTTCCGTCTCTCTGGCTCGTTCGGCAGAACCCAGCCGCGCCTGCTTGACTGCATCCCAAACCGTATTCATGGCAAACGAATAGAAATAAGAGTTTTCGCTCAGCCACCGCAAAAGCGGAACCGCATTTATTGCGTCGAGAATCTTAACTCCCGGAATGTAAGTCTTGTTTGTGACGACAAGCTTGCCACCGGCGATTCCGAATAATTGGGTCCTCACGTTGTCATCGAAATCGTTGCCGAAAAAACCGAGCACTACAGCATCAGGCTTGTACTTTATTCCCTCGTTCTCCAGATAAATCAGTTCCTCCGCCGTGCCAAACCCGGAGATTCCCGTGTTGAAGACCTCGGCGTTGATGCCGTACTTCCTCAAATATCGCTCGAGCACAGCGGGGTAGGTGTAGTTCTGGCGTACTTCGAACCCCTCCGTGGTCGAATTGCCGAGGGCAATTACCCGGAAAGTGCCGGGAGGCTTCTCGAGGCGGAAATCTTCATTCGAGCGGAACCCTTGACTGTTTGTGACAAATTTCCAGCGCCCGTCCGGATCGGTGTGCCAGAACTCAGTATTCGGCCGCAGTCGCCTTATCGTGAAGTCTCCGTAATGCGCAGACGTGTGGTAGCGAGGAATCAACAGCATCTGATTGCGGAACAACGCGCGGGTCCCGATCTCGCACAACCCGAGGCAAACGAAGCTCACGACGACAAGCAGCGCCAGGTTCACGCCGGTTTTTTTAGCCATCCATAGCTCCTTGGGAAGCCCAGAACAGGGCAGCGAGCCCGCCAGGTATCTGGTTTGACGAGCGCGCAAGCAGCGCGCAATCCCTCCGATTAGTCACGAACGCCGCGCCGCGCCCGCCGACGAGCCCAACACGGATGCCGCTGGGAGGATCGAGGGTCGCGTTTCGGCCTGGCTAAGGCGACGCATAGCGACAATCAGTGCGGCGAAAAGCCATAGCGTTCCGCTGACAGCGTGGCCCGCCAAAGGCCCATCGGCAATACACTGGGTAGCCAGCGCTGCCAAACCCGCAATCATCCCGACCAGCAGCGGCTTCAAGTCGACCGCAGCCTCTCTCGTCGAGCGAAGGCCGATCGCAACGATCTTCCCGAAGAAACCAAAGAACAAGATTGATCCAACGGGTCCAATCTCGGTCAGGATCGCCAAATAGTAACTGTCAGCGGGTTCGTTCGTCGGAGCCGGTATGCCCATATCTTTCAATTCCTGTCTCCCCGCCTTCATGGCGCCGGTGCTATTGTTCAGGCCCACGCCGAGGATCGGATGCTGCGAATAACCCTCCATCGCAGCCTCAAACATGTAGAAACGCATGAAGAAGGTTTCCGACCGGGCCTCCAAGTAACCCATCAGCAATGGGATACTAAGAGCCACAAGCAAGGTCGCAGCAATAGCGCCTCTAGTTGCCGCTTTACGTGATATGAACCCTGACCATCCGCCGACCGCCAGGAAGACGAAAGTGCCCGCCATAAAACCGATGAACCCAGCCCGCGAGAAGGTCAGCACCAATGCGACAAAGCCCCACACATACATCAGGAAGAACATAATTCGGTGGCGATTTTTTGCGCCGCGATAAGATAAGCGAGCACGATCGGCAGAACGAGACCACACAAGCCCGCCGCTATCGCGGGGTGGCGGAACATGCCCTGGCTGCGTTTAATCTGCGATGCGGTTGGATCGTCGACTGATCCGAAATCGCGACCCTTATTGTTGAGAGTAAGGGTGTCGAACTTGGTTTTCTGCGCTTGATCATGCAACCCTACAAAAGCCACAGTGTCGGTCCCGATACCGCGTTCGAAGAACACGATTACGCTGCCGGCGCCAATGATCAGCCCGAGGAAGATCGCGTAGATAACGCTTCTAAACTGCCGCCGAGTTGACACGTTGTTGATCAAATACACAAATGACAAGAAATAAATACACTCCCGGAACAACTCGAATATCGACAAGGTGAAAGACGGAGCATTGGCCAGCGAGGCGAGCAGGGCCCAGGCAAGATAGAGCAAAAACAGGTATCCAATTTTGGGGAAATACAGCGGTGTTCGTCTCAGGCATACACGAGCGAGCCACGGCAACACCATCGCGACTAATACGACGTCCGTCAAATAGACTTCAAGGCCGGTCGTCCCCGACATAGGCTCGCCGTACGTGTCGACGAGAGCTTGGGAATCAACCCATCCGATTGACAGCCATTTGGTGATGTCGAAAGGGATCGACACGACCAACAGGAACAGCCAGTAAGCCTGCGGGTCCTTCACCAGCATCATCGGGATCAGCAGGGCGAATCCACCCAGCGCGAACGCCAGCTTCGCTGGCGTTAGCACATCTGCCGCGAGATCCGTAGCGAGCGCCACCAAGAAGCCGATGCCGACAACGGCGAAGCCGGCGAGCAGAGGCCTGGCCGAAGTCCTCGGCTGTGCGTTCAGCATTTCTTGCGCGGGACGACGCGAACAAAGTGCCGACAGACGATATTCGCCTCGTCGCTTTCGGTCGTGCAGATGGTGTCTCGGCCCTTGGAAACGGCAAAGACCCCAATTATCCTCACGCCGCCCGTTGCGCGCCAATCCGGACCGGAAGCGCTCATCCTCATCGACAGGCGTTCCTTATCCAGTTTCTGGCGCAGAACTCTGCTGCCTGGGCAGGCTCAAATCACTCCTCATATCGTGATTTGCCCCGAAATTGAGCCGGTCGAGTTTGCGGTCGCCACAGCCTAGGGCGCCATCCGCATGCAGATCAAGGCCGAAGGGCGTTGAGCGAACGTGGGCCAGGGCGTCTCTGAGGTTTGGTCGTCGTCGCGTCGACAGCGTGCGAAGTTCAATTTGGCGTACGCGCCATGACAAACCACGGCGGAGGCGCGTCCTATCGAAAGAAAATGCGGTCCAACTCGCGGCCGGAAGCCGGCCGCCGAAGCGGACCCGCATCCCAAGGCGCAACGAACGCGCAACGCATCCGCCTTGCCAAACACGACCTAGTGCCGCAATCTCGGCCGCTCTGACCGTCAGGAAGCGGCGTGCTAATAAAGAGCTCTCGGACTGCAGTGGTCGTTATTTGCCTGGTCTCGCTATTGTCGGCGGTGGCCGCCGCCTGCCTTCCCGATAATCCCTATCAACGGTTTCAATTTCTGCCTGTGCTCTACCAGCGACTGGCATGGATATATGAGCGGATTCACTATGATCCGAAGCCAATAGATGTTGCCATCCTCGGCCCATCCAAGACGTTCACTGGTGTGAGTGGGAGCGAGGTCGAGAAGCGCCTGTCGGTCCTCGGCAAACCCGCTAGCGTTGCGAACCTCTCGCTAGTCTATCAAGGGAGAAATGCCCAATGGGCTATTCTGGACGAGCTCTATAAAACTAAAAGCCCACGTATATTAATTGTTCAGATTGACGAGGAGATCGCGCTCTGGGGCCATCCATGGTTTATGTATTTTGCGCCTTCAGCGGCTATCGCCTTTCCTCCGTCGATGTTCTTGCATAACTACCTACCCGACGCCGCATTTTTACCCTATCGGCAAATGGAGCTGTTTTCGGCGTTGCTCTTCCCGAGCTTCTTCGGCTTTCGCGATGCCTTCGATCCGATCCGTTATGCGAAAACCCGCAACGATTTCACGACGAGCTTTCGCGGTCAAAGCGGCGAATTGGTGGACATGGAGCGCGAAGTTTCCGCGGCGGAATTAACGGCTGACCACGAGGAGTTTAATAAAATTCTGCGTCCCCCAAGGCTCCCTCGAGTTTTGGCCCCTTTCGTTGAAGCCGATGACCGACTCTATCTTGAAAAAATTGCGCGCCTGGCGTTGGCTCATCGCACAAAATTAATATTGCTCTATATTCCCAATTTTGACAGCGGCGAACTTGACGAAAAAATCCAAAAATACTACAGTCAATATGGAACGATGCTTGATTTCAGCGACCTCGCTCCACGAAATAATCTATTTATGCACTGGGCGCATCTCAATCACGCAGGAGCCATGATCGTCAGCGACAGGATAGCGGCCGCCGTGGCGGCGCAACTGTAACTCGTCAAGCTAATCCTGCCCAAGGGCAGGTTAAGCCCTCAACCTGTGAGCAGGAGAAAACTGTCGATGAGGATGACCGAAGGTGATACTATTCAACGGGTTCGCGATATTATGATGGATGTATTCGATATTGATCAGCTTTCGATCACCGAGGCCACAACTGCGCATGATATCGAACAGTGGGACAGCCTCAGTCACATTCGGCTGATGGTCGCAATCGAGCGAGCTTTCAAGATCCGTTTCACCAACGCGGAAATCGAGAGTTTCAAGAATGTCGGTGATTTGATCAGCAGTATCGACGCAAAGCGGCGCAAGTGATTGCAACCTCATTTGCACAAGGGGTCGGCCATGCTTGTTGATCTGGAATGGTTGCCGCCCGCGCCGCCCGATTTCCGAGACCGCTTGCGGGCCTTGCAGGGCGAACTCGCCGGAGACATCCAGCCGAACTTCTACGAGCGGCTGGTTAGCCTCGCCGCGACCTCTCTCAGCGAAGCGGAGCTGACGCGGCTGGCGGGACTGTCGCGTTGGATCAAGGACAGCAAGTCCCGAACGGACGAACTGTCGTCTGTCAGATTGGGCGTCATGGGAGATGGCGCCCTTTCGCTTATTGGGCCGCCGATTGTCGGGGCGGGGTTTCGCCATGGCCTGCTGACGGAAGTGATCGAGGGCGGCTACAATTGCGCCGTGCAGGAGGCGGCAGATCGAGGCAGCCGCATGCATGCGGCTGCACTGCATTTCGCGCTCATTGCAGGCGATGCGCGGGCTCTCGGACTGGATCGCGCCGCGGCTTCCGAGGGGGAGGCTGAAGCAAAGATCAACGCCGCATTGTCCAGCATGCAGATGATCGTCAACGGCCTTCGTCCGTCGGTAAAATCGGCGATTTTGGTCCAGACTGTGCCGGCCCCCATGGACCCGTTGTTCGGCAGCTTCGACCGCGTGCATGCAGCCACGCCCTTCGCCATGGTCGAGACGCTCAATCGAAAGATCGCCGACTGGGCGAGGGAGGGGCGCGTGATCTTGGTCGATATTGCGCGTCTTGCGACCGCGGTTGGTCTCCAGACCTGGCACGAGCCCGGCCACTGGCACGCGTCGAAGCTCGCATTCAGCCCGAGGTTGATCCCAGTCTATGCGGATGTCGTCGCGAGAACGATCGCCGCGGTCATCGGCAAGTCGAAGAAGTGCCTGGTTCTGGATCTTGATAACACGCTGTGGGGCGGAGTTATTGGTGACGACGGCCTGGCGGGAATCGAAGTGGGTCAAGGATCTTCCCTGGGCGAAGCCTTTATCGCCATTCAGACGATGGCCCTGGAATTGCGGTCGCGCGGCGTCATTCTGGCGGTGTGCTCGAAAAACGAGGAGGACGTCGCCAGGTTGCCGTTTCGCAAGCATCCGGACATGCTGCTTCGCGAGGATCACATTGCAGTTTTCCAAGCCAATTGGACGGACAAGGCCGCCAACTTGAGGGCGATCGCCAGCACCCTCAACATCGGAGTGGACGCCCTCGTCTTCCTCGACGACAATCCCGCAGAGCGCATGCAAGTCCGCGCCGCGCTGCCTCTCGTTGCGGTGCCTGAACTGCCCGACGACCCGGCGCTCTATCCGCGGGCGCTTGCCGCCGCCGGGTATTTTGAGGCGGTCGCCTTCTCGGAGGAGGACCGGAATCGAGCCAAATATTATGAAGCGAACACCCAGCGTGCCGAGGCGCTGTCGTCGAGCCGCGATGTGGGCGACTATCTCGCCGCTCTCGATATGGTCTGTTCCATTGGTAGGGTGGACCCCCTTTCGCGTTCGCGGGTCGCGCAGCTGATTAATAAATCAAATCAGTACAATCTGACGACGCTCCGGTACTCCGAGGCCGAGGTGGAGTTGGCGGAGAACGATCCCGCACGACACGTCATTCAGATTCGTCTCGTCGACCGGTTCGGGGACAACGGCATCATCAGCGTCATCATTGCCGAGAAGGCAGACGAGGCCTGGACGATCGACACTTGGCTGATGAGTTGTCGGGTCCTCGGCCGACGGGTTCAGGAAGCGGCCCTTGCGCATCTCGCCGCCGCCGCGGCCTCCGAGGGAGCCAAAAGCCTCATAGGGCGATACATCCCGTCGGCCAAAAACCGGATGGTGGCGGGTCATTATCAATCGCTTGGCTTCACCCTCATCGCAACGGCAGAGGATGGGAAGACCGAATGGCGCCTCGACCTGGCGGCCTACGAGGCGCCGGATCTGCCGATGCGGATCGAAGACAGAGCCCTTGCGCGCGCGAAGGTCACCGCTTGAGCGCCCTCGACAGGGCGCGTCCGGTCGAAGCTCGGACTTTGTGCCGGCATGCTGTTTAATTCGTTCGTCTTCGTCTTTGCCTTCCTGCCGCTTTCGCTGCTGCTCACCTATCGCGCCGGAAGCTGGAACCAGACGGCCGCCAAGGTCGCTCTGCTCTTCATGTCGTTCGTCTTCTACGTCTGGTGGCGGCCGTCCCAATTGCCGCTTCTGCTCATTTCCATCGCGTTCAACTATGGCGCCGGCGAATGGATGCAGCGAGCCCGCGCCGCGGACCGACCTGAACAAGTCCGGGCCATTCTGGCGGTTGGGGTCCTCGCAGACGTGCTCTTCCTCGGATGGTTCAAATATGCAAACTTTGCCGTCGATAACATAAATTTCGCGACCGGTTTGCATATTCAGCTTGAGCGGATCGCCCTCCCGCTGGCGATATCCTTCTTCACCTTTCAGAAGATCGCTTATTTGATCGACACCGCGCGGGGGGAGACCCGCCCAGTCGGAGTCCTCGACTTCTCGCTGTTCGCGGCGTTCTACCCTCAACTGATCGCCGGTCCGATCGTTCACTTCAGGGAGGTGATGCCGCAACTTCAGAAGCCGTTGTTCGGCAAGCTGATCGCACGAAATCTGATGGTGGGTCTGGTTTTATTCTCGATCGGACTGTTCAAGAAAACCGTTCTTGCCGATACTTTGGCGATTTATGTCAATCCCCTCTACGAAGCTGCCCGGCAAGGGCAGGAACTGGGCTTCATTTCGGCATGGGTGGCCGGCGTAGGGTTCACCTTTCAGCTTTATTTCGATTTTTCCGGCTATTCCGACATGGCGATCGGGCTGGGGCGGATGCTCGGCGTCAAGCTTCCTCTCAATTTCCACTCGCCGCTGCGGGCCGCCAGCATCACCGATTACTGGCGTCGCTGGCACATGACGCTTCAGCGCTTCGTCGTCGCGTACATTTTCCAACCCCTTTCGCTGCCGCTGACGCGCGTTGCGGCGGGCTGGAATCTGAGGCGGTGGAGTGGATTTCTCCTGGATGCCGGCCTGCCCATATTCGTCACCTTTGTCATCGTCGGTCTGTGGCATGGCGCCGGGTGGACTTTTGTCCTTTTTGGCGCGATGCACGGCATCTATCTGGGCCTGAACGAAGCCTGGCGGGAATATCAGGCCAGCCGCCGGCGCAAGCTCAAGCGCGCTGGCCTGCCTCTCCCATCGCTTAAGCGCTGGAATGCCGTCGCCTACCGCCTCGTAACCCTCTGCGCGATCGTCTTGGCAAACGTCATGTTCCGGGCGGCGACGCCCGGCGACGCCGCCCGGATCTGGCGCAGCATGACCGGATTCGGGATTGGGCAACTCCCGTTGGAGTCGTGGTTCAATAGCGGCCTTGTGGCCGTGCTGGCGGTCGCAAGCGGCTTGGTGTTCCTCATGCCCAATTCACAACAGATTATGGGACGCTTTGACCCTGCGTTGAACTGGCGGGAATGGCGCGACGTCGCGCGTCCGCCAATTTGCTGGATTTGGGCTCCGTCTCCGCTCGGACTTGTCTTCGCGGGCGTCACACTGTTTATGGGCGTTGCCTTCATCGAGCGCGGTCAATCCGTCTTCATATACTTTAACTTCTAGGGGAAGGAATCCCGCCCAAGGCGGCCCGGCCTGCACTTTGGGGATCGGGGCGGGGGAAAGATGAGCAAGGGCGCCCGCGATGAGTATTCGTCCGTTCCTGCACCATGTCGGCATTGTCCAACCCGACGAAAGGGAAGCGCTTGAGCAAATGTCGTTGCTGGGCCTCGAGGAGGAGTACCGGGGATTTGTGCCGCGATGGTCGGCGCTCTGCATATTCACCACGGGCGGGAAAGGTTCGCAGATCGAATACGTCATCCCGAATGGGGGGCCGCTCGCCGACTTCAACAGGGGCGCGGGCGGCCTCCATCACATCGCCCTCCAGGTCCCCGATCTCGACGCGATTGGGCTGGAGCTTCAAGCTCGGGGAATGAAATTTTTGGAAGTCGAGCATGTGCGCGGCGCTGGCCGGTTCCTCTGCAATTTCTTGAGCCCCGGCTTCACCAGGGGATTGACAGTCGAATATGTGCAGCTGATCGATCCCTGGAAGGCTTCGGATAAATCGCAGGACTGAAATGAGCTCCTGCCGCAGAGCCGCCGGCTTTTTGGCCGATGCCGGCGATATGGATTCCCATCCGCGAGACCTCGGATGACCGGCGGCAGCTCGCCTGACCTGAGGGACAAACGAACTCTTATCGAGACAATAGCGCCATGGCTGCTGACGATCGCCTCCGCGCTGATTGGCATCCTTCTGGTCGAGTTGTTTTGTTGGCTGTTTGTTCCTTCTTTAGGATGGAACATGCCGGGGCGGGATCGACGCCTCGTCTTCCTCGACGGACCCAGTCCAATATTTGAGAATCATGGAGACATCTTCACCTACTTGCCGCATAGCAAGATTCGGAACCTGACGGCGTTCTTGACCGACCGCGGCTTTGTCACGGAGTACGACTATCGGTTTGAGACCAACAATTTCGGTCTGGTGCAAGACGCCGACATCGCGCCGCAGCGGGACTCGCTGCTGCTGCTTGGGGATTCCTTCACAGAGGGAGAAGGCGCCGAGCCATGGTTTCGACTGGTGAGCCCTGCAATCGAAAAGCTCGGCTATCAGCCCATCAACGGCGGCGTAATGGGGACCGGATTCGAACAGTGGCTCAAGCTCGACCGATATTTGGCGGCCAAAAATATTGCGGCGCGCAAGGTGCTCGTAATCTTTATCTCCGACGATTACCACCGCTCGGTCTGGAATATTCCGCTGCCCGCATTCGCCTGCCTTTCAGCCTCGCCGCTTTGCGAGGCGGGGAAAAGCTACCTCTATCGGTTGCCGCCGCCGGAGGAGTTGCCTTCGTGGATCGCCAAGATAAGAGCCGCCCGGGGACCAATGAAACCCCGCCTGAAGCTCAGCGCAGCGGCGTTGATGCCGGCGAGCTACTCTGTCTATATATACCTTCAGGATCTGGCTCGGTTCTCAGGCGCCGAGCGGGGGTCGCACGATGCGATCGCTGAACTGATCAAGCTCTATGGCCGCAACAACATAGCATTTCTCCACCTGCCGCAGAAGAACGAAGTCGGCCATGGGCCCAACAGCATTGGCCTAAGGGCCAAACTCGCGATAGAAGAGGCTGGAGGAAATTTGTTTGACGGGTTCAAACTCTGTAAACTGACCGAGTCCGACTATTACACGAACGACGACCATCCGAATAAAGCCGGCTACACCAAAATTGCGGCCTGCGCCACCCGGGTAATCAATCAGTTCGTGGTGGGGCGCTGATGAGGCCTACCGTCCGCCCTCAGGAAGTCCCTGATGAATTGCCCCAAACGTCGCCGACGGCTGCGTTATTCGCGCCGCCTTCGGGTTCCACCGCGGCTCGAGGCGCCGGCTTGTCGCCTGACCACACCTTGCGCTGTCTGGCGGGACGGATAAAGATGCACTGCATAATCGGTCGTGATGGCGAAAAATCCAGCGGGTCTACGTGATCAGCCATATCATTGCTTTGGCGTCGGTCGACCCGGTTTCAGGCCTCCGCGCCGATGACGAATAACGGCGCCAGCCGGGAGGATCGAGCGAACCGCACGGCGCCGCTAGGTGGCGCGCTGCACGAGAATCTGGTCCGTCGCGAAGAGATTGCCGGTCCCTCAAATCGCCGTTTCGGCCTGACCATGGGCGCGGCCTTCATCGTCATTGGCGGCATCCGCGCGCTGCTCGGCCACGTTCATTCCGAATGGTGGTTGGGCGCCGGGCTTGTCGTTGCTTTTTTTGCCATATTTTGGCCGGTTGCGCTGACCCCCTTCAATCGGCTTTGGCTTAAGCTCGGACTCGTACTGAATAAGATCGTCAATCCGATCGTCATGACGCTGTTGTTCGGTTCGACGATCGTGCCGATTGGCGCGCTGATGCGGCTGCGCGGGAAGGATCCGCTGCGGTTGCGGCTGAGGCCGGATGCGGCTAGCTACTGGATCGAACGCGAGCCGCCCGAACCGGCGCTCGAGGCGATGAAGAAGCAATTCTGACGAGGCGCTATGTCGTTTGTGCTGGAGTTGTGGAGATTCCTGCGGGTACGCAAGAAATTCTGGCTGATTCCCGTGATCTTCATGATGGCTGTCTTCGGCGGCTTGGTCGTGCTCAGCAATGGTTCGGTGATCGCACCGTTCATTTACACGCTGTTCTAGGCCGAACGTTTGTACGTACTTGGCATCTCGGCCTTCTACCATGACAGCGCCGCGGCGCTGGTCACGGACAGCCAAATCGTCGCCGCGGCGCAGGAGGAGAGGTTCACCCGTAAGAAGAACGACTCTGCCTTTCCTCGCAACGCCATCCTATACTGTCTGGAGGAGGCTGAGATCGAGCTTAGCGCGGTCGATTACGTTGTCTTCTATGAAAAGCCATTCCTCAAATTCGAGCGCCTGCTCGAAACCTATCTTGCTTTCGCGCCCCGCGGCCTGAGCTCGTTTCGCGTCGCATTGCCCATTTGGATCAAGGAGAAGCTGTTTCAGAAGCGGCTCTTGCGCAAAGAGCTGGAACGCTTTGCGCCGGATTACGACTGCGACAAGCGGCTGCTGTTCGGCGAGCATCACCAGAGCCACGCCGCCTCGGCGTTCTTTCCTTCGCCTTTCGACAGGGCCGCGGTCTTGACGATGGATGGCGTCGGCGAATGGGCTACGACATCCTTGGCGCTGGGGTCCGGCAACTCGCTGGAGATGGTGAAGGAAATCCATTTCCCGCATTCGCTTGGGCTGCTCTACGCCGCTTTCACCGCCTATACCGGGTTTCGCGTCAACTCCGGCGAATACAAGATGATGGGGCTCGCGCCGTACGGCGAGCCGCGTTACGTGCAGAAAATCCTCGACCATTTGCTCGACGTAAAGCCGGACGGCAGCTTCCGGCTCGACCAGAGCTATTTCAATTATTGCACCGGGCTCAGCATGACGAGTTCCCGCTTCCATGCGCTCTTTGGCGCCGAGCCGCGCGGCGAAAACGACCCGCTGACGCAGCGCGACATGGACCTCGCGGCCTCGATCCAGGCCGTGACGGACGAGATCGTGCTGCGGCTGACCCGCTCGATCGCCGCCGAGACCGGCGCCAAGGATTTGTGCCTGGCTGGCGGCGTTGCGCTCAACTGCGTCGCCAACGGCAAGATCGTCCGCGACGGCAAGTTCGACGCGATTTGGGTGCAGCCGGCGGCGGGCGATGCCGGCGGCGCGCTCGGCGCGGCGCTCTCCGCCTATCACCTCTATCTCAACCAGCCGCGCCTGCCGCTCAACACCCTCGATGCAATGCAGGGCTGCTATCTCGGCCCGGGATTCGCGCAAACCGATATTGAGCGCCGGCTCGCCGCGTGCGGCGCAGTGTTCGAGGTGATCGATGACAAAGCGCTGATCGACGCGGCGGTCGACGCGCTGATCGAGGAGAAGGCCGTCGGCTGGCACCAGGGACGGATGGAATTCGGCCCGCGCGCGCTCGGCAACCGCTCCATCCTGGGCGATCCGCGCAGCCGGACAATGCAGAAGACGTTGAACCTGCGCGTCAAATATCGAGAGAGTTTCCGACCTTTCGCGCCCTCGGTGCTCCGCGAGGACGTCGCCGACTGGTTCGACTATGACGGCGACAGTCCCTACATGCTGGTGGTCGCAGACGTCGCCGAGAAGCGCCGCACGCCGGTGAGTCAGGAGGACACGGCGCGGGTTGGAACCGACAAAGTCAATGCGGCGCGGTCAGAAATCCCCGCTGTCACCCACGTCGATTACTCGGCGCGGCTGCAGACCGTTCACCGCGAGACCAACCCGCGCTACCATGCGCTGATTTCGGCCTTCAAGGCCAGGACCGGTTGCCCGGTGCTGGTCAACACGAGCTTCAACGTGCGCGGCGAGCCGATCGCCTGCACGCCGGAGGACGCCTTCCGCTGCCTCATGGGCACCGAGATCGAAGTCTTGATTGTCGGCAATTGTCTGCTGCGCAAGGAGCGGCAGGACCCGGCGCTGAAGCTCGACTATCGCAATGTTTTTGACCCCGACTGACGAAAAGGACGAGCAGGCCAAATGGCGGCTGACGAAACTACTGTCGAGTCCGGGCCGTATAGCATGGGACGGCGTCTTGAAATTCGAGGGTCGAGGTGCGAGCTGAAGCGTCGGCCGGCGCAATCGCGGTTTAAGGCGGTCGCAGGCGCGTCTTGGCCTTTGCGGCTGTCGAACTGGAGCCGCCGGCCGGCGCCGCTTGCCTTGCCGTCATGGCCTAGAACGACGGCTTGAGTTAGTGGTAAATGTCGACAATCACCAGCTGCAACCAGCTGCGGGAAGCTTAGCGAACGAATGGAAGCAATCGCCGTATTCGCCGTATTGCGCCGCCACGCCTACCTGATCGGCGCGCTGTGCGTTCTAACCGTGCTTTTCGGATATGGGATCTCCTTTTCCCCCCTCATACCCGAGACATACGATGCCTCGGCGATCTTGCTGGTGCGGCCGCACGATCCGATCAAGATTGAGCCGACCACCTCAACCAAGGAATTTTTGGATTTTCCTGTCGCCCAATCGCCGGTCATTGAGTCGGCGTCCAAGACGTATATCCAGATTATCCAGAGTCCGGCCCTGATTGGCGAAGTCGTTCGTCAACTCAAGCTGGACCAGAAACCGCAAAAGAAGGAGGCCGCGGGCGGGACAATATTTGCCCGGACCATGGCTTCCCTCAACGCGCTTGCCAATGGTCCGGCATCGTACCTCAACGAGGCGATCTCGATTTTTAAGTACGGTAAAGCCGTGAAGAGTGACCCGTTCGAGAAGGCGGTCAACCGCGTCGCCAAGGGTTTTGCGCTGAAATCGTACGAGGACACTTATGTTTTCGAGATCACCTACAGTGACGAAGATCCTCAGACGGCCGCGGATGTCGCCAATACCACCGCAAAGTTGTTGATAAAGTTCATGGAAGACATGCGGACTTCCGAGGCAAAGGATTCGGCCAATCGTCTGAGGAGCGAACTCGAGCAGAGCCGGCAACGGCTCGTGACGGCCCGCGAAAGCCTGCAGGATTACAAGGTATCTCACGGGGTCTTCCTCTACCAGCCGGAGTATGAGGCGAAACTCAGGGTGATTTCGGATTTGAACGTCGAACTGGCGAAACTGGACGCGACTTACGCAAACGAGAGCTTGGCAGCCGGTACGACCGAAGCCAACACCTATGCCAAGAAGCGCGAGCGCCTTCTCAAGATCCTTGACGAGAACCAAGCGGACTTGACCTCATTGCCGAGGATCGAGCGCGAGCTTCAGCTCCGGCAGGCTGACGTCGATGTGGCGAACGAGGCGTTCGGGACCGTCGCCAAGGAATTGAAGGATGCGGAAATCAAGTTCGACGCAGCGCCCGAAGCGCGCCTGATATCACCGGCGCTCGTCCCGCAGCTGCCGAGCCACCCGCGCCGCGTCGTAATCGTGCTTACATCCCTTCTGGCCGGTTTGCTCGCCGGTCTGGCTCTGGCCTTTTTCCTCGAGTATATCAACCGAACCGCTCGCGGGATCGGCGATATCGAGGATATTGTCGGCGTGAAAGTCATCGGAACTATTCCGTTAGCTCCGAGGACTGTTGTGCGGCGTTGAAAGATTCGAGTCGATTGACTTTAATTGAGTGAGTAAAAGCTCCTTTCATCAGCGGCACGGCGGTTTCCGCCCTTCGCCTTACTGCCTTACGAGCAAGCCGCGTTCCCTCTCATATCCCCTCCCGCGGTTCAATTGCCGCCGCGCGATCGGATTCGCGCATGGCTTCGAGTTCGGCCTGCATCTCGCCGAGCTCAGTCAGGATATCGAGCGTTTTCGCCGCCTCCTCCGCGTCGATCCGGCTCATGGCGAAGCCGACGTGGACCAGCACCCAGTCGCCCACACAGGCATCGACCGGATGACTGTCGTCGACGATGCAGCTGATGTTGATCTGGCGGCGGACGCCGCAGACATCGACCGTCGCCAGCATGTTGTCCGCATCGTCGATGCGGACCAGGCAACCGGGAACGCCCAGACACATTGTCGTTACCTCATTCGCGGCGAGACGGCCCACCGCCGTCGAGCGCCGCGCGCAACTCCAGCAGCTCGCCGGCGACGGCCTTCCGCGTCACAGTCGATCAGCGCGCTTATCACATACTGGCGATTTTGAGATACCTCTCGACGTCCTTCATGTTCACCAGAAGCATTCCGACGGTTGTGACGATGATCAGTCCGGCGACAACCTTGCCGAAAACGGCCCATCCATTCATGATTCAACTCCTCTCCAGGTTCTGCTCGGCAATCATCTCGTCGATCAAGCCGTGGACGGTCTCGACCGCGGCGTCAATCGCCGCCGCCACCGGCTTGCTCAAGCCCATCGCGCCCTCCTCGCCGCCGAAGGTCAGCGGCTCGCACGCCACAAGCCGGACGCGCTTGCACCCGCCGCCGAGCGCGGCGGCGAGGCGCAGAACGCGCGCGGGGTCGAGCTCGTGCGGCGACAGCATCAAGTCCTCGGGATCGGGTGGGCCAAGCTCGGGCGCATCCGGCTCGACAATGGAAATGGTGCCCGGCAGCTCACCGCGCTGGGCCGCGTCCACCAGCACCAAGGCGCCATAGCCGTCGAGCAACGCATACGTCAGATCGATGCCGCGGATGCCGAAATCGATCGCTCTGACGCCGTCCGGCAGCTTCCGCTGCGCCAGGCGCCGCACCACCTCGACCCCGAAGGCGTCGTCGCCGTTGAAGATGTTGCCGACGCCGGCGACCAGGATCATGTCGGCTCTCCGAGGCCGACGGGCTCGATCTCGTCCTGCGAAAAGAAGAAGCGGTGGCCGGGGAATCCCGCCGCTCCGAGGTCCCGACCGGGGTCGTCACGCAGCGTCACGGCGATATGGACCCTGTCCTCGAAGTCGCGCTCGATCGCCTCGATCACCGCCACCTGCCCGGCCAGCGCCAGATCCATGATGTCGCCGCCGGCCTTAGGCCGCAGCCGCACCTCGGCGCCGACCGTCAGCGCGCGACCGCGGCTCAAGAGCGAAGCGAGGCGCGGCGCGCCGTCGCTGGCCGATTGGCCTGCCAGCGAATCTTCGGCCGCCCGCATCGATCCCGCCGGCCGCATGACGCCGTGCATCCGAGCGACCTCGGCCGCGGTCAGACCATGGGTGCGTTCGAGCAGCGCCCGCGCCCGCGCGTCAGCCGAGACCATCTCGCGCTTTTCGGCATCGGTCATGGTCAAGATGCGCAAGGTGAGGATCTCATCGATCTCGGTCGCGTCGTAGAGGTCGCCCGGACTCTGCGGCGCGATATCCGGGTAGTCGTAAAGGATGATCGGCGAGGACAGGATCGAGCCGGTCTCGCCCGGCTCGCCGACCAGGACAGGCCAGGCGCCCTGGTTGTCGCAAGCCGCCGACGCGTCGCTGAGCTCCGCGGGAGGATCCATCAGCGAGAGGAAGGCGCCGTCGCGGACGCCGAGAATCGTGTGGGTCGAAGCAAAAGCGCGGCGCTGCGCCAGGCCTCGCTCGCTGCACTCGGCCGTCGAAAGCTCGGTGACGTTTTCGACCCGAACCGTCAGCCGATAGACGCCCTCTGTCACGCTTTCGGACAAAACCTCGACAATTCCCTCGATCGCGCACGAGGAGCGGATCAGGAGACCGCTGACTTCGCCCTTGGAATTCTTGACAGGCTCCGGCGTCCGCGTCGCCTGGAAGCGAAACGGCCTCCGGCGCGGCTGAGCGACGATGTCCGGCAGCGCGAGGTCGGCAATGGCGACCTCGCGCTCGATCGCCTCTTCCCAGGCGAGATACTCCCGCCCGTCGATCTCGAGCCGGGGAACCATGACCGCGTCCGCCTCGGCTTCGGGCGTCAGTTTGGCGACCGCCCGCGGCAGCGATCCGACCTCGCGCGTCAGGACCTGCAGAAAGCGAACGTGCACGTCGAGCGCGGTTTTCGCGTCGCCGCGCAGGAGAAGCTGGGTCTCCATCGTGGCGGCATCGCCCTGGCGGCCGGCGAACGCCTTGGGAAACACGCAGCCGAAGGTCCAGCGCTGCTGGTTTTTGATCGAGGACGGCCGGTAAGGATAAAGGATATATCCCTCGTAGAGCACCGCATTCGCGACGTTCTTGATGCGGTCGAGCCTCATGACGGCAAGCCCGCCGGCTTTGCTTCGAGAAGGTCGCCGAGCGCCTGTTCGAAGCTCGGCAGTCCCCTGGCGCGCTTGTAACGATAGAGCTCGTCAAAGGCGTCGCGGCGCAAGCAGAGCCAAGCCGTCTCGGGGTAATAATGGTCCATCATGGCGCGCCACACCCGCACCGGCAGCCGGTAGGCGCTTTCCTTGCTCCAGGCGATCTGGCCGATCTGCAACGCGTCCTCGGCGTCGCGGTAGAACACCGACCCGCTGAACAGGAAACTGAGCGGGATCTGGCCATCTTCGACGCCGTAGAAATATTTGGTCGCCGCCACGTTGAAGTCGAAGCTGCACGGAACCGGGAGCTTGACCGCACACTCCCGCTCGAAGGCCGGAATGAGGATGTTGGCGTGCGTCCAGAGAAAGCTTTGCAGGGTCTGACCCCAGCGTTCCACGCTGCCGAACAGATCGGACAGGGAATCGTGCTCGGGCGGCGCGTAGCCCCTTCGGGCCGGTTCGATCCGGATCTGACAGTTGAGCAGGACATTGAGCACCGCCGCCTCCGGCGAGTTGCTGACCGCCCGCAGCTGAAATTGCAGCAGCGGCGCAACCGCGTGCCGCTCCATCTCGACGCCTTCCACGCTGAAGTCGAGATCAACCATGAACCACGTCTCCCACCGCGCCGCGTGGCGATTGGCGCAGCGCGGCAAAGAACTCCTGCACAGCGGTCCAGACCTCAGCGCCGCCCGACAATCCCCGCCACCGCGTGCGGACCAGTCCAACCAGCGCGTAGCAGCGGTCGATCGACACTCGATAATATTCGCGCGCGCCGTTGGTGCGGTTGACGAGAAGCGCTTCGACATCGAGCTCGAGCTCGGCCAGCACCGGGTTGGTCTCGGCGAGCTGCGACCAGGCATCGAGGCTCAGCAAAGATTCCATCGGCCCGGCCGGACTTGGATAGATGGCGACCGGACGATTGCCTGTCGTCGAATGGAAAATAAAAACCATGTCGATCGGGATCTGAAGCGCGTTCCACTCTGCGTCGCTCAGCTTGAAGTCCCGCAAGACGTCGGTGCGCGGCGACACTTCGCGGTATTTCGCCGATGCGCCGAGCGTCAGGGCGCAGCCCTGACAGGCGCAGAGAAAGCGCCGCGTCGCCCGCTCGATCAGGTGGGCGTGCCGATGCGGGATCGGCTTCGAGCAGAAGTCGCAAAATTCGACATCGCTCCGCGCAACGAAGCGTCGGACTTGCGAAGCCCAGTTGTGCAGCGACTGTGTTTGCACGCCGCCTCCCGCCGGTCTCACTGCGCTATCCTGCATGGAACGCCGGAGTTCGGGCTCGGGTCACGCCCGCGGCGCCCGCAACTTCGACCTCAACCAGGATCTCATCGAGATCGGGCGCGGCCTCGGCCAAGACCTCTTCGACTTCCCGGCGAAGCTCATCCGTCGGCGCCGAACCGTTGCGCCTGGTGAGGCGAATGCGCGCGGAGGCCCCCTCGACACTGATGAGATCGGCGTGAAAGCCGCGCTCCGCCCACTGCGGATCCATGCGCTCGATCGCTCGATTGAGCCTCGTCCTCGCATCGTGCGGATGCAGCCCGTGCAGGAGAAGGATGGCGCAGACATACGGATCCGCGATCAGCCGGTCGAGCAGCGCCGATCCGCCTTCAGCGGCCGCGACCATGGCGGTTGTTCTGGCCAGAGCAAGCCCATGCAGATCGAGCACGAGTTCGAGCAGTTCGCGCGCCGCCGCGCGCGCCTGCCGGTCGGCCACATCGTCCAGCTTCGCCGTCAGCGCCTCGAGCCGGCGGAGCGCCGATTCGAGCGTCGTTGCGGCCTTCGCCGGCTCGTCGGGCATATTCACCCTCGCGCCGCCCCGAACATCGGCGTGTGCGTGGTCTTCAAGGTCTTGCCGTTGCCCAGATACATATGGACGCCGCAAGGCAGGCACGGGTCGAAGCTGCGGACGGCGCGCATGATGTCGATGCCCTTGAACTTGTCGGGGCCGTTTTCCTCGAAGATCGGCGTGTTCTGCACGGCGTCCTCGTACGGGCCCGGCGTGCCGTAGATGTCCCGCGGCGTGCCGTTCCACGGCGTTGGCGGATAGGGGTGGTAATTGGCGATCTTGCCGCCGCGGATGACGAGATGATGCGAGAGCACGCCGCGGACCGCCTCGTGGAAGCCGCAGCCAATCGCCTCGTCAGGCACCTTGAATTCCGTCCAGGTCCTGGTGCGGCCTGCCTGCACCTCGGCGAACGCCTTCTCGAGGAAATGATAGGCCGCCGCGGCGGAATAAGCCTGAAAATAGGTGCGGGCGCGATCGCGCTCGATGGCGTTGCTCCACTTCGGGACTTTCCACTCGAATTCCACCTCGGGCTTGAGCGCGGTCTTCGGCAGATAGATTTTGACGCTGTTGCCGGTCGCCTTGACGTAGCCGATGTCGACCAATCCGGCGAGCGCCGTGGCGAATAGCCGCGCAAACGCGCCGCCGCCGGTGTCCAGCGCGAGATGGTCGCCCTCGTACAGCCAGCGCGGGCACATCACCCACGAATAATTGCCGTCGAAGTCCCGCTTCTGCGGGCGCGGAAATCGTCGTCTGATTCCAGGGGTGCTTGCGGTCGACCGGATTTCCGAGCGGATCGTTCCTGACGAACATCTCGGTATTGTCCCAATCCTGATAGAAGGAGTGGCCGAGCAGGATGCGGATTTGCAGGTTGATGTCGACCAGATCCGTCGTGACCAGCTTGCCGTCGACGACCACCCCCGGGGTGACGAACATCTTCCGGCCCCAGTTGGTCATGGTTTTGTAGTCGTAGTCGCAATGGTCAGGGTCCTGATAGGAGCCCCAGCATCCGAGCAGGATGCGGCGCTGCCCGACCTTTTCGTAGCCCGGCAGTGCCTCATAGAAGAAATCGAACAAATCGTCGTGCAGCGGCACGCATTTCTTCATGAACTCGGCGTAGCGCGCGAGTCGCACCATGTACTCGGTGAACAGCTGCACCGATGGGACCGTGCCGACGCCGCCGGGATAGAGCGTCGAAGGATGGACGTGCCGTCCCTCCATCAGACTGAACATCTCGCGGGTGTAGCGGCTGACCAGAAGCGTCTCGCGATAGAACTCGCCGGAGAACGGATTGAGCGCCGTCATGATATCGGCGATGGTGCGGTAGCCGTGCTCGGCGGCGTGCGGCGCCGATGTCGTCTGGGCCTTTGCCCAGACGCCCGGGTTGGTCTCCTTCACCATCTGCTCGCAGAAATCGACCCCGACCAGATTGTCCTGGAATATATTGTGATCGAACATGTACTCGGCGGCTTCGCCGAGATTGATGATCCACTCCGCCAGCGCCGGCGGTCTGATGCCGTAGGCCATGTTCTGCGCGTAGACCGAACAGGTGGCGTGATTGTCGCCGCAAATGCCGCAAATCCGGCTGGTGATGAAATGGGCGTCGCGCGGATCTTTGCCCTTCATGAAAATGCTGTAGCCGCGGAAGATCGACGATGTCGCGTGACATTCCGCCACCTCGCGGTTTTCGAAGTCGATCTTGGTGAAAATGCCGAGGCTGCCGACAATACGCGTGATGGGATCCCAGTTCATCTCGACGAGATTGCGTGCCGTTTTTCGCGCTCGGGGCTCTACCGCAGCAACGTCAGCCATGATTTCTTCCCTGCTTTGGATTTTACAGCGGGTGCATCTTCTCCGGTCAATTCGGCTCGTAGCCCGTCATGTATTCAGGCCCATTGTTCCGCCATTTCGGCTCCTGGTTGATCGTCCGGTTGGTGATTTTGCGAAGGTTGCGGATCAAGACGCCGTAGGGCCTGACGAGCGAGGACGAGACGACGCCGCCGGGAGGTTCATCCATGAACGGCATGAACTTGTCCGGGAATCCCGGCATGGTGCAGCCGATGCAGATTCCGCCGACATTTGGGCATCCGCCCATCCCGGAGATCCAGCCGCGCTTCGGCACGTTGCATTGCACCACCGGGCCCCAGCAGCCGATTTTCACCAGGCACTTGTGCGACCCATAGTCGTGCGCGAAATCCGCCTGCTCATAGAAAGCCGCGCGGTCGCATCCCTCGTGGACGGTCGGTCCGAACAGCCATCGCGGACGGCCATGATGATCGACAGGTATCATCGGAGCGAGGCCCGCTAGCTGGCGTAACAGATAAAGCAGGGTTTCCATGAAATTGTCGGGCTGAACGGGACAGCCCGGCACATTCACGATCGGCAGTCCGGCCTTGGACTTCCAGTCGTGGCCGAGAAAATCGTTGAGGCCCATGCAACCGGTGGGATTTCCCTTCATGGCGTGAATGCCGCCGAAGGTGGCGCAGGTCCCGGCGCCGATCACCGCGAGCGCCTTGGGCGCCAGGCGGTTGATCCAGTCCGTGGTCTTGATGGGCTGTCCGGTGTGGGCGTCGGTGCCGACGGCTGCCCAATAGCCGTCGCCGCTGAGGTTTTCGTTGGGGATCGACCCCTCGACGACCAGGACGAAATTGTCCAGCTCGCCACGTGCCGCCCGGTGGAAGGGCTGCATGAACTCGTCGCCGACCGTATAGGCCAGAACCGGATTGTGCAGATGGACTTTCGGCAGGCCCGGGATGGCGCCCAGCAGCACGTCCTCGATGCTGGGATCGCTGGCGGCGGTGATCGACACCGAATCGCCGTCGCAGCCGAGGCCGGCGGTGATCCAGAGAACGTGAACTTCCGCAATTTTTGGCGCGCGTTGGGTTTTGCGGCCGTAAGGGGCGGCTGCGTCGTTCATCGGTATGCTTCCTCCCCGGTTGGCGGAAAGCGGCCCGACGGGGCAAATCCGCCAGCACGCGTTTGGTTCCACGAATTCTTGAATTTTTACGGGAACCCGGCGCGGCGCTATACAGCCGAGCTGAGGGGGAAGGTGAAACAGTGTTCAAATGGCTGCGCCGGCGACGCGTTGGCGACCATGCGAACCGGCTGCGAAACCGCGCGGCCGGCTCGAGCTGCCGCCCGACCCCTGATCCGATTGAAGAGCTTGTCCGATTGTGGGGAATCCCGAAGCGAGCGATCCGCGCGCTCGCGCTCATCAAGGCGTCATCGTGGAATCTTCCCGAAGGAGCGTCATAAGCTGAAAGCGGGGCGATATCAGAATGTCACGGTCGAAAATTGGAGAGCCCAGTCCAGCGCTGCGTCGCCCGGACCGTTCCGATTTATACAATTATTTCGACAATTGCTCGTCGAAAAACAGAATGTCGTCTACAATCCCGCGATGAGGTCAAGACACTTCCATGGTCGCCATCGTCGCGCTGGGCGCTGCCTGCGGTTCGACCCACCGCGATCGGTCGATGGGCCGAGGCGCCCTTAAGATTTCCGTGGCCGCGACTCGCTCGCAACCCATTGAAATCGCTCATTTCTGACGAAGGATTCCAAGAGAATCCAAGAGAATCCAAACAGGCTGGGAGGGCAAAAAGGCGGAAGAATTTGGAGATTCCAAGAGAGTCCAAACTCTCGAACGTCACCCGCTTGGCTGCGCCCGCTCAAGCTCCGGTCGCAGTCATGCGTTCGCCCTGGCGCTCGCCAAGTCCCGCTGATCGCAAAACACCTGCTGGGTTCAGGCGCTGACTTCTTCGCCGTCCTGAGCCCAACGCGTGTGAAAGCTGCCCGGCTTATCGAGCCGGCGATAGGTGTGGGCGCCGAAATAGTCGCGCAGGCCCTGCAACAGGTTGGCGGGGCCGCGAGCGCGCCTCAGACCGTCAAAATAGGCGAGCGACGAAGAGAAGGCCGGCGTCGGCACGCCCTGCTCGACGGCCAGCGCGACAACGCGGCGCCACGCCGGTTCCGCCTGGACGACGGCGTCGCGAAAGTAGCCTTGCAGCACGAGATTATCGATCCCTTCGCCGGTGTCGTAGGCCTCGCGGATGCGTCTGAGGAAGCGGGCGCGAATGATGCACCCGCCGCGCCAGATCGATGCGATCTCGCCGAATTTCAGACCCCAGTCGAATTGTTCGGACGCGGCGCTGAGCTGCTCGAACCCCTGAGCGTAGGCGATGATCTTCGAGGCGTAGAGGGCGTCGCGGATCGCCTCGATGTCCGCTGTCCCTGCGTTGCGCCGACGGATCTCGGGACCGGGGATAAGCTTTTCCGCGGCGGCGCGCTGCGCCCTGCGGGCCGACAACGCGCGCGCGTAGACGGCTTCGGTGATCGAGGTCAGGGGCACGCCGAGATCGAGCGCCGATTGCGCCGTCCAGCGCCCCGTTCCCTTCTGCTCGGCTTCATCGACGATGGCGTCGACGAGCGGCTGGCCGGTGGAGTTGCGCTTGCGCAGCACCGCGGCCGTGATCTCGATGAGATAGGAGTTGAGTTCGCCCTTGTTCCACTCCTCAAAAATCCCGGCGATCGAGCCCGCGTCGAGTCCATAGGCCGACTTGAGGAGATCGTAGGCTTCGGCAATCAGCTGCATGTCGGCATATTCAATGCCGTTGTGGACCATTTTGACGTAGTGGCCGGAGCCCTCCGGACCGATGAAGACGCAGCAGGGCTCGCCATCGACATGCGCCGCCATTTTTGTGACGATGGGCTCGATCCGCCGGTAGGCCGATTCGTCGCCGCCCGGCATCATGCTCGGTCCCAGCAGCGCGCCTTCCTCGCCGCCGGAAACGCCCATTCCGAGAAACCGGATCTTCTTCTCCTCGAGGCTTTTCACGCGCCGGTTGGTGTCGGTGAAGAGCGAATTGCCGCCATCGATGATGATGTCGTCGGCCTCGAGATGCGGCAGCATCTCCTCGATAACGTCATCCACCGGTTTGCCTGCCTTGACCATGACGAGAAGGGCGCGCGGCCTGGCGAGCGCCGCGGCGAATTCGGCGACGCCTTTTGCGGCGATGAATTGTCCCTCCGCCCCGTGAGCGGCGACAAGCTCGTCAGTGCGAGCGACGTGACGATTGAAGACCGCGACGCCAAAGCCGTTTCGAGCTGCATTGCGCGCGAGATTGGCGCCCATCGTGGAGAGTCCGAAGACGCCAAGATCTGCGAGTTGGCTCATGAAACGCTCCTCCCGTTTTTGTCGCGCGGGCGCCCCCCCGAAGTGCGCGGCTGCCGCCCCCGGGCTGGACGACGACAGCCGGCGAAGACCGGCGATTTGCCGGCGCGGCTTAGTTGTCCAGGAAGCTTCTCAGCTTCCGCGACCGGCTCGGGTGCTTGAGCTTGCGCAACGCCTTGGCCTCGATCTGGCGGATGCGTTCGCGCGTCACCGAGAACTGCTGGCCGACCTCCTCGAGCGTATGATCGGTGTTCATGCCGATGCCGAAACGCATGCGAAGCACGCGCTCCTCGCGCGGCGTCAGCGAGGCCAGCACGCGGGTCGTCGTTTCGCGCAAGTTCGATTGGATCGCCGCGTCGATCGGCAGCACCGCATTCTTGTCCTCGATGAAATCGCCGAGATGGCTGTCCTCCTCGTCGCCGATCGGCGTTTCGAGGCTGATCGGCTCCTTGGCGATCTTGAGCACCTTGCGCACCTTCTCGAGCGGCATGGCGAGCTTTTCCGAGAGCTCCTCGGGCGTCGGCTCGCGGCCGATCTCATGCAGCATCTGGCGCGAGGTGCGCACGATCTTGTTGATCGTCTCGATCATATGCACGGGAATGCGGATCGTGCGGGCCTGGTCGGCGATCGAGCGGGTGATCGCCTGGCGGATCCACCAGGTCGCATAGGTCGAGAATTTGTAGCCGCGCCGGTATTCGAACTTGTCGACCGCCTTCATCAGGCCGATGTTGCCCTCCTGAATCAGGTCGAGGAACTGCAGGCCGCGGTTCGTGTATTTCTTGGCGATCGAGATGACGAGACGCAGGTTCGCCTCGACCATTTCCTTTTTCGCCTGCCGGGCCTCCCGTTCGCCCTTCTGCACCATGTGCACGAGCTTGCGGAATTCCTGGATTTCGAGGCCGGTCTCGGTCGCCAGGGACTGGATCTCGGAGCGGATCTCCTTGATCGGGTTCTTGTCGACAGCCACGAAATCTTTCCAGCCGCGCGTCGCGAGCTTCGAGACGCGCAACAGCCATTTCGGGTCCAATTCCGAATTCTGGTAGTTCTTCAGAAAATCCTCGCGGCTCACGCGATGCGCCTCCGCCATGCGCATCAGCCGCACGTCGAGCCCGATCAGCCGCTTGTTGATGTCGTAGAGCTGCTCGACCAGGGCGTCGATGCGATTCTGGTTCAGCGACAGCGACTTGACGTCCGTCACGATCTCCTTCTTCAGAACCTTGTACTTGCGCTCCTGGGCCGGCGAGAGCGACTCGCTCCTCAGCTTGTTCTCGACGTTCTGATCCTGAAGACGGCGCAGCTTCTTGTAGGCTTCGGCGATGCGGTCGAAAGTCTCCAGCACCCGCGGCTTGAGGTCTGCTTCCATCGCCGACAGCGACACCGAATTCTCGAGATCATCCTCGTCGTCAAAGCCCTCCGGCGGCGGCGCGCCCTCGCCATCGAAGCCGTCGGGCGGCAATTGCGGCGCGGTCGCCGGCGCGAGCCGGTCGCGAACGGGGTTCGGCGCGGGAGGCGCGCCCGGCGCGGTGTAATCGGTCTTCGGCGGCTTCTTGCCGTCCGGGCCGGTATAGCTGGCTTCGAGATCGATGATGTCGCGCAGAAGGATCTTGCCTTCGTTGAGCTCGTCCCGCCAGATGATGATGGCCTGGAAGGTCAGCGGGCTTTCGCACAAGCCGGCGATCATCGCCTCGCGCCCGGCCTCGATGCGCTTGGCGATGGCGATCTCGCCTTCGCGCGACAGCAGCTCCACCGAACCCATTTCGCGCAGATACATGCGGACAGGATCGTCGGTACGCTCGGCAGGCTCCGAACTGCGGGTCACGACGGCCGTCGACCGGCTGGTCTCGACGACCTCGCCGCCTTCCGGCTCCTCTTCCTCGTCCGGGCTTTCCTTCTCCGCCTCCTCCGCGTCCTCGTTGTCGACGACATTGATGCCCATCTCGCTGAGCATCGCGTTCATGTCCTCGATCTGATCGGAGGAAATCTCTTCGGACGGCAGGACCGCGTTGAGCTCGTCCTGCGTGACCCAGCCGCGCTTCTTGGCGACCTTCAGCATACGCTTGACGGCTGCGTCGCTCAGGTCAAGCAGAGGACTGTCGACGGTTTCGACCGCCGCCGCCTCGCCTTCGGCCTTCGCCTCGTCCTTCTTCGCCATCGTCGGTCTCCGTCCCGCAGCCAAGACGCGGGGTTCTTGTTTCATTCGAGCCGCAGCTGACTTCGCCAGGCCCAGTTTCAAAGGCTCAACGAGGCCTGCGGCCCTTGCGGGGGTCGAAGCCGGCGCCGTATCTCATGAAATGGTTCCCTTAAGCAGGCGTTAACCTCGCTCCGGTGCGCTCTTCAAATCGCGAACGAGGACCGGCCGGAGCGTTCGCCGAACCCCTCAATCGCCGCCTCCGCGTGCGCGAGGTCGGCCAAATGCGCCTTAATATCCAGCAATCGGGCGAAATTCTGCTCGTTTGGCTCGCCAGCCAGCAACCGCTCCGCGAGTTTCAGTTCCCTATTTAACGCGCCCGCCCGCCGATGCAAGGCTAGGCCCTGTCGCAACACGTGCTCGGCATCCGAGGACGATGCGTTCGGGCGCATGCACCACCAGTTTGGCATCTTTCCGGCAAGCGCCAGGATGCGGTCGCGCTCCTCCGCGTGGCCCGCGGCTTCGAGCCATCGGGCGAGAGCCTCGGCAGATTGCAGCGCTTGCGGCGCTGCCGCCATCAGGGCGTCGCGGAAGGCGGCGAGCCTCTTGCCGGCGAATTCGATCGCCGCAAGCTCCTCCCAGTGGGCTTCAAGGAGCCCGGGATGGCTGATGGCGATGGCCAGGATGACGACCTCGCGCGGCGGCTCGCGCGACCTGCGGCCAAGTTTCCGCTGCACCGGCAGCGCCGCTTCGGCGAGTCCGACCCGCGGCCCACGCCCCGGGAACGCGCCCCCGCGGCGCTCCGAGGGCGCAAATCCCGCCCCAAACTCGCGCCGCGGTCCCGCCGGCCGACGATCGGCGAAAAGCTCGAAAAGCCGGCGTTTCGTATCCGCCTGGTAGTGCCGGCGAAGGGTTTCGTCAGCAATGAGGCTCACAGCGTCCCCGAGACGGCGTTCGAGCGCGGCGCGCTGTTCGGGCGTATCAAAGCTCTGCCCCTCGCATTCGCGCAGAAACAGCATGTCGGCGAATGGCTGGGCCGCCTTGAGGATGTCGGCGACCGCCGCGGGGCCGCTGGCGCGGATGAGATCGTCCGGGT
Source organism: uncultured Alphaproteobacteria bacterium (assembly GCA_963772555.1). Taxonomy (GTDB): domain Bacteria; phylum Pseudomonadota; class Alphaproteobacteria; order Rhizobiales; family Beijerinckiaceae; genus Roseiarcus. The sequence goes on from CAVYXQ010000019.1 coordinate 111,945, forward strand.
CCTGGTCTTCCGGAAGAAGCGCGAACCGCAGGCTTTTTCCCGCGCCGATCAGCGGCAGGGCCGTCTCGATGGCGCGATAGGCCGCCCTCCGCCCGGCGCTGTCGCCGTCGAGGCACAGGATCGGCTCGGCCGCCATGGCCCACAGCAGGGCGCATTGATCGGGGGTCAAGGCCGTGCCGAGAGTGGCGACGACGTTGGCGAAACCGGCCTCGCTCATCGCGATCGCGTCGACGTAGCCCTCGACGACGATAACCTGACCGCTGTCATGAGCGGCCTTCCGCGCCCGATGGTGGTTGAACAGCAGCGCCCCTTTGTGGAAGAGCGGCGTCTCCGGCGAGTTCAGATATTTCGCTTTCGCGCCGGGATCGATCGCCCGGCCGCCGAACGCGACAACCCGGCCGGAGCGGTCATGAATGGGAAACATGATCCGATCGCGGAACCGGTCGTAAGGGACGGCGATACCGTCGCCATGAATAAGAAGGCCGGCCTCGATCATCCCCTCGACGTCGACGCCCTGAGCGGCCATCGCATCCCGCAGGGCGAAACGCTCCGGCGATGAGTAGCCCAGCGAAAAGCGCTGCTGCACGGCGGGGCCGAGGCTCCGATCGGAAAGATAGCCGCGCGCCCTCGCCCCAACGGGCGCATGCAGGTTGGCCTCGAAGATGCGAGCCGCCATCGCCAGCACGTCGAGGAGCCCCGCACGGTTCTTCTCCTGTTCGGCCTCCGCTCCAGTCTGGCGCGGCATCGACACCCCGGCCATCGCCGCGAGACGTTCGACGGCATCGGGGAAGGTCAGGCCCTCGGTCTCGATCAAGAAGGTGAAGATGTCGCCGTGCTTGCCGGAGGAAAAATCATGAAAGAAGCCCTTCTGATCATTGACGAAGAAGGAGGGGGTTTTCTCGGCGTTGAAGGGCGAGAGTCCCGCCCATTCGCGCCCCTGCTTGCGCAATTTGACGCGCTTGCCTACGACCTCGGATACGGGCAGCCGGGCCCTGATCTCGTCGAGAAAGGAAGATGGGAACTTCATCATCGCGAGATTGGCGCTCCCCGCCGCGTTGGCAAGGAAGCTGCGACGTTATCCCCGCCTTTCCACAAGTCGTTTCGCTGCGGTCATCAAAGCGGCGGCGCGCCCATCAGCTTCCGCGCGGCGGCGGCGCTTATCGGCTGACCGAACGCCGCCCCTTGTGCGAACTGGCAGCCGAACTGCGCCAGCTCGACCGCGTCCGACTCGGTCTCCGCCCCCTCGGAAATGACGTCCATGCCGATTTCCTGCGCCATGGCGACGAGCGAGCGCAGGATCGGCGAACGCGCGCCGAACGCGTTGGGCCTGACGAGCGAGGCGTCGATCCGGATGGCGTCGAAGCGGTACTGCGGCAAATGGCCAAGCGAGGTATAGCCGGCGCCGAAGTGATCGAGCAGGATGGCCGCGCCGATTTCCCGCGTGCGCTGTAATAGCGCCGCGGCGTACTCGGGGTTCTCCATAATCAGCTTTTCGGCGATCGCAACTTTGAGCGATCCGCGCGGCACGGGGTGGCGGCTCAACGCCGTGCGCAGGTCGGTCAGGAGATCGTGGCTCAACATTTGCCGAGAGGTCGCGGCGACGGTGGCGAAAATCGGCGGATTGACTTCGAGCGCTTTCTGCCACGCCGCGAGTTCGCGCGTCGCGGTCTCCAATGTATAGGCGCCGATATCGATGATAGCGCCGGTCGACTCCGCGGCCGAGGCAAACTCCTCCGCATCGAGAACGCCGAGCTTCGGGTGCCGCCATCGGGCAAGCGCCTGAAAGCCCGCGACGGTACGGTCCTCGAGCCGCACCATCGGACGAAACAACACTGCGATCTCGCCCCGCTCGAGCGCACGGCGCATATCGTTCTCGAGCATCTGCCGATCCGAGCGTTGCGACCGCATCGCCGGAGAGAACGTCTCGACTTGGTCTCCGCCCGATTTCTTGGCGTTGGCGAGGCCGAGCTGCGCGTCTGCGAGAAGGTCGCCGCCTTTCAGATGGAGCTTCGGGTCGTAGACCGCGGCGCCGATCGAGACGGTTAGCGAAATGTCTCTCTCCCCGAAGCTGATCGGCGCCGCCAACCCGGCCCGCAAGGCCTCCATACGCGCCCTGGGGTCCGCGCCCGGATCTTCGAGCACAATCGCTCCGAACTGGTCGCCCGACAGCCGCGCAAGCGTATCCCCCGGTTTCAGATCGCGCGACAGGCGCCGCGCCACCGCCAGCAGGGCGGCATCGCCCATCGATAGGCCATAAGAATCGTTGACGGACTTGAAATTGTCGATGTCGACCACAAGCACCGTCAGCGCGCTCGCGCCGGCCTTCTGCGCGAGGTAGAGCGCGCTGGCGAGCCGATCGTAAAAGAGCTCGCGATTGGGCAGGCCCGTCAGATTGTCGTGCACGGCGTCATGAAGCATGCGCTCCTCCGCCGACTTGATTTCGGTGACGTCCGCCAGCGAGCCGATTACCCGCACGACCTCGCCGTCCGCACTGACCACTGGCCGCGCTTTCAGCACGTACCAGAAATAGTGTCCGTCCGAGCCGCGCAGACGCAGATCGTGATTGATCCGGCCGGAACGCTGATGCAGAAGCCCGTCGAGCGCCAAAGTATAGCGGTCGCGATCTAGCGGATGCAGCACGTCGAGCCAGCCGGCCGCAGGTCCTTCGAGCGCGCCGCGCCTCAAGCCCAGCTGGTTTTCGAGAAATTCGCTCCCTGAAATTTCGTCGCTCACGACATTCCAGTCGAAGATCGCCTCGCCGGAACCCGTCATGGCCAGCGATCGACGCTCGGCGTCGGCGCCGTTATCGGCCCCGCCGCCGGCGCCGGAAAAGGCGAATTGCATGACTGTGAAGCCGATCAGCATCACAATCAGCACCAAACCGCCCACAAGACCCGGGGCGGCCAGGTCGTTGGTCAGGTACCCGAGCACAGCGGCGCCCGCGGCCACGACCCAGACTGCGAGAAGGTACCAGGTCGGAATCAGCATGACCGCGCGTTCTGATCCGCGGGCCGCCAGGCTCAGGATGAGCAGCAGCCCGACCCCCGCGACCGTCGCGATGGAGATGCGCGCGACCCCGGCCGCCACCGGGGCGTTGAAGACAGAGAGGCCGACGACCGCGGCCATCAAGACGAGCCACGCGAACGCAAAATGCATGTAGCGGACGTGCCAGCGACGCAGGTTGAGATAGGCGAAAAGAAAGACGATCAGGGTGGCGGCGATCGACGCCTCGACGCCGGCGCGCCAGATGCGCTCCGAGGCGTCTTCGAGACCGAACAATTTCCGCCAGAAGCCGAAATCGATGCAGACATAGGCAAAGACCGCCCAGGCCAACGCCGCCGCGGCGGGAAAAATCATCGCGCCCCGCACCACGAACACGATCGTCAGGAAGAGCGCGAGGAGCCCAGCGATGCCGATCAGAATTCCCTCATAGAGCGTGAGGCTGGTCGACTTGTCCTTGAACGCGTCTGGCTCCCAAAGGTAGAGCTGGGGGAGCGAAGGGGTCCGTAGTTCCGCGACATAGGTCACGGTGGTCCCGGGATCGAGGGTCAGACGGAATACGTCGGCGCCGGGGTTGTCTTCGCGTTCCGGCGCTGCGCCCTGACTCGCGGTGATGGTCGTGATTCGCGAGGAGCCGAGATCCGGCCACACGACGCCCGACCCGACCAGTCTGAAATTCGGCGCGACAATGAGGCGGGTCAGTTGTTCGTCGGAATCATTGGTTAGCGCGAAAACTATCCACGACGGTCGCGCGCCCGCTTCGAGCGCGCTCACTTCAATGCGCCGCACGATGCCGTCCGGCCCCGGCGCGGTCGAAACCTGGATGCGGTCGCCCTGGGCGCTGTAATGTTCAACCGCTTTGGTGAGATCGATGGCGTCGGAGTCGGGCGACACTCTAACGGATTGAACCGCGACCGCCCGGGGGCAGCCGGCGAGAACCAGGGCGAACAGGATCAGACACTTGGCGATGATCCGCCACAGCGATCGCGAGCGCCCGGGCGCGTCGGGCGAACCAGCGCGACATTTGGCAAAGGATACGTTCAGGTCGTGAGCGGGCAAATCGAGCTCAGACCAGTCGCGATGAGGCCGGCGGCGTGCGCTGGTCCCCCTCGACCAGCGCAAAGAGGACATGGTCGCGCCAGGCGCCGTCGATCTTGAGGTAGCCGCGCGCGAAACCCTCGCGCCGGAAACCGTTGCGCTGCAGGAGAGCGATGGACGGCGCATTGTCGGGAATGCACGCAGCCTCGATGCGGTGGAGCCTCAGTCGGGAGAAGCCAAACTCGACCGTCGCCGCTACCGCCCGAGTCATGCGTCCCTTGCCCGCATGGCAGGCGCCCATCCAATAGCCGAGCGTACCGGTTTGCGAGACGCCGCGCCGAATACCACCGAGCGTGATGCCGCCGAGCAGTTCGTCCGAGGTCTGGTCGAAGATGAACAACGGGTAGGCTTCGTCCCGCGCCATGTCCTCTTCCTGGCGGCGCAAGCGGCGGCGAAACGCCGCGTTGGTCAGATCGTCGTCCGGCCAGGTCGGCTCCCATGGCTCGAGAAAGCTGCGGCTCATCGCCCTGAGCCGCGACCACGGAGAGAAGTCTGCCGGCGTCGGCGGGCGCAGATAAAGACCCTCGCCGCGCAGCAGCGGCTCGGGGGTCAAGGATCGAGTAAGGCCGAACAGCGCCATCAAACCCCCTTCAGCGCCTCGGCGATCTTGGCCTGCCCGGGAACTTTGCCGACGGAGCCGATCGTCGCGATTGTGGGCGGCGATCTAAGCATGGCCGCGCCCGCTTTGCGAACCTCTTCGACCGAGACCTGGTCGATTTGCACCATCATCTCCTCGACGCCGAGCGGCCGTCCATAGATCTGCACCTGCCGCGCCAGTTGCTGGGCCCTAAGGCTAGGCGATTCGAGCGCCGCAAGCGTGGAAACTTTCATCTGGGCCTTGGCGCGGCGGATTTCGCTTTCGTCAAGCCCATGCGCGGCCTCGGCGAGGCAGCCGATCGACGCCGCGACCACCTCGGCGGCATGCCGGCCAGCCGAGGCCGCATAAAAGCCGAAGAGCCCGGCGTCGGAATAATCCCAATGGAACGAGTGGATCGAGTAGGCAAGTCCACGCTTCTCCCGCACTTCCTGAAACAACCTGGAAGACATGCCCCCGCCGGCGGCGGCGGCAAAAATTTGGGCTGCGTCGTGGTCCGGCGCGTCGGCTGGGCGGCCCTCGAACCCGACGACGACGTGAGTTTGCTCGAGACGCTTGCCAAGTCTGCTGTCACCGCCCCGATATTGCGCGGGAGTCGGGCCTTGACGCTCCTGGCCTGAAAATCGGTTCAGGCAGGCCTCCGCCAAAGCAACAATATCGTCATGTCTCAGGGCGCCGGCCGCCGCGACAACCATGGCGGGAGCGCGATAATGCTTGTGCAGGTAGCTATCGATTGCTTCCCGGTCGAGCGCCGCCACGCCTTCCCGGGTGCCGAGGATCGGCCGGCCGATCGCCTGTTCCGGCCACGCTGCGGCGGTAAGCATATCGAAGACGAGGTCGTCGGGCGTATCCTCCACGGCCGCGATCTCCTGGGTGATCACGCTCTTTTCCCGCTCGAGCTCGTTCGGATCGAACTGGCTGTCGGTGAGAATGTCCCCAAGCACGTCGAAAGCAAGCCCCGCGTCGCTTCCCATCATCCGGGCGAAATACCCGGTGCGCTCGACGCCCGTCTCGGCGTTAAGGTCGCCCCCCGCGTCTTCGATCGCTTCGGCGATGTCGCGGGCGCTTCGGCGGCGGGTGCCCTTGAACGCCATATGTTCAAGCAAATGCGATAGCCCATGCTCCGCGGAACTCTCATGCCGTGAGCCGGCGGCCACGAAAACGCCGATCGCGACCGTCTTGAGATGGGAGGCCGCGTCGGTGACGACGGCGAGGCCGGAAGCAAGGCGCTTAACCTCGACGGTCACGCCGGCGCCCTTGCTGTCTCACGGAGGTAATCCGCCACGGCGATCCGATCGTTCGCCAGGACGACGCTCGTCTCCTCTCGCTCCATGAGACCGGTGAGGTGCGGCGGCAACGGAGGGCGAATGCCTGTGGCGCGCTCGACGGCGTCGGGGAACTTTGCGGGATGGGCGGTGCCCAGCGAGACGACCGGGGTCGCCGGCGATGATTCGAGCGCTCTCCGGGCGGCGCTGACGCCGATTGCGCTGTGCGGATCAAGGATGAGGCCGCTCTCGCGATAGACGCGGGTCATTTCCGCGATGCAGGCCGCCTCGTCGATACGTTCGGCGCTGAAGTCGGCGCGAATGCGTTGCAAAACCGTCGAAGGGATCTCGAACCAGCCATGGCGCGCAAAGTCGGTCATCATCGCCCGGATGAGTTCCGGATCCTGATCCGACGCCTCGAACATCAGCCGTTCGAAATTCGATGAGACCTCGATGTCCATCGATGGCGACAGCGTCGCCGTGACGCCTTTCGGCCGGTAGCGGCCTTCCGCCATGGCGCGGGCGAGGATATCGTTCTCGTTTGTCGCCACGACCAACCGTTCGATCGGCAGGCCCATGCGCTTGGCGTAGTAGCCGGCCAGAACATCGCCGAAATTCCCGGTCGGGACCGCGTAGGAGACTGCGCGTTCCGGGGCGCCGAGGGCGATCGCACTGACAAAGTAATAGACGATCTGAGCGAGGATACGCGCCCAATTGATCGAGTTGACGCCGGATAGCGCCATCTCGTCGCGAAAGGCAAGATCGTTGAACAGCTCTTTGACGATCCGCTGGCAGTCGTCGAACGTCCCCTCGATGGCGATGGCGTGAACGTTGGGCTTGCCGACCGTCGTCATTTGGCGGCGCTGGACCTCCGACACCCGCCCGCGGGGAAAGAGAATGTAGACGTCAGTCTGCGATCGGCCGCCGAAGGCTTCGATCGCGGCCGCGCCGGTATCGCCCGAGGTCGCGCCTAGGATGGTGGCGTGCAAGCGCCGCTGTTCGAGCGCTTGATTCATGGCTCGGCTGAGCCACTGCATCGCGAAGTCCTTGAACGCCAGCGTGGGCCCGTGGAACAATTCGAGAGCAAAGAGGTTCGGCTCAATCTGGACGATCGGCGCGGTCGCGGCATGACGAAAGCAGGCGTAGGCATCCGAAGTCATGGCGCCGATATCGGCTTCGTCGAATTCACCCGCGATGAACGGCGTCATAACCCGGACGGCGACGTCGGCGTAGCTAAGGCCTCTGAGCGCGCGGATCGCTTCCGGCGGCCAATGGGGCAGCGACCGGGGCGTATAGAGTCCGCCGTCGCGCGCGAGCCCGGCAAGCAATACGTCCTCGAAGCCGAGCGCCGGCGCCGCGCCGCGCGTCGAAATATAGTGCACGAACTGGAGATCCCTAACCGATTTGCCCGTCGTCTATCGCAAAAGGCGCGAAAGGAAAATGTCGGCTCGCTTCCACGAAGCGCAGCGCCGCCTTTTCGGCGGACATGGTTCCAACATTGAGGCCAAAGCAAGACGCCAGAGGACCCGACGAGGGATGGACTTGAAAAGTGCGCCGAAGTTTCCATAACTTACACGACCAAGGGGAAGGGATCTCGCGCGGCTGAATTGGCCCGACTGAGGCGAGGTGAGCGGCATGGCGATATCGTTTGCAGCAATGCTCGGAACGCTGGCGCGTATGGGCAATCTCGAAGTCGAGACGGCCGACGGGACGACGCATCTGCTTGGCGATGGCTCTGGCCCTCGCCTCGCGGTAAGGCTTGCGGATCGCGCGGCGGAGCGCGAACTGCTCATGAATCCGGCGCTCACGCTCGGAGAACTCTTCACGGACGGCCGGCTGATCGTCACGCACGGGTCGCTCTACGATCTTCTCGAGCTGGGGGCGAGGAACCTGTCCGAGCTTAAGGGCCTGCCGTGGGTCCAGGCGCTCGAGAAGATCCGTGTCGCGTTCCGCGGACTGCATCAGCATAATGACAGGCGCCGCGCCAAGGCGAATGTCGCCCGCCACTATGATCTCGACGCGCGTCTGTACGATCTCTTTCTCGACTCGGACCGGCAATATTCCTGCGCCTATTTCGAGCATCCGGGGCAGTCGCTCGACGACGCGCAGAAGGCCAAGAAACGCCACATCGCCGCGAAGCTTCTGATCGAGGACGGGATGTCCGTGCTCGACATCGGTTGCGGCTTTGGCGGACTCGCGCTCTATCTGGCTGGCATCGCCGGAGCGAAGGCAACCGGCGTCACCCTGTCGGAGGAACAGTTCGCCGTGGCGACGGAGCGCGCGCGCCGGTCCGGATTGGCCGAGCGCCTGGACTTCCGTTTGCAGGATTACCGCGACGTCCCCGAGACCTATGACCGGATCGTGTCGGTCGGAATGTTCGAGCATGTCGGCGTGCGCCGCTACGACGAATACTTCCGCACGGTCAGACGCCAGCTCAAGGACGATGGCGTGATGCTGCTGCACTCCATCGGCCGCAACTCCACGCCGGGCGCGACCAATCCGTGGATCCGAAAGTACATTTTCCCTGGCGGCTACATTCCAAGCCTCTCGGAGGTGCTCCCGGCGATCGAGCGAGCCGGATTGTATGTGACGGATATCGAAATTCTCCGACTGCATTACGCCGATACGCTGCGCGTCTGGCGCGAGCAGTTCATGGCTCGGCGCGACGAGGCGGCGCGCCTCTATGACGAACGCTTCTGCCGCATGTGGGAGTTCTATCTCGCGGGGGCCGAAAGCTCATTCCGCGTCGACGGGCATATGGTTTTTCAGGTCCAGGTCGCGAAACGCCAGGACGCCGTTCCCTTGACGCGCGATTACCTTGCCGAGCGCGAGGCCGAATTGCGTCGGCGCGAGGACGCGCAGCCCCAGTTGCGCCACGCCGCCGAATAGGAAAGCGACACGTTCAGGCGGCGCGGGCGTAACGCACGGCAAGCCCGGTCACGACGACGCGCCGGAGCGCCACACCCTCGATGTCAGCGCCCTTGACGTCGTCGACTTCGAACCGTACGTCGACAAGGGCGTCCGCGCCGTATTCGGCCGCTTCACGCTTCAGGGCCTCGATGGCCGCCGCGTGTTCGGCTTCCGACCCCGCCGCCTCTGCGGCGCGCCATCGCGTCGTCACTCTGACGCGCCCGATGGCAATCGTTCGTCGCGCGCCCTCGAGGACGCTGGTGAAGCTGACCTGCATGTGCGCCTGGTTCGTGTCGTTGCCGCCCTGGCGGTAATACGCCCGCAGCCTTTCCAGTCGGTTAAGCGATCGCCGCGAAAGCGCCGCGTCGGGACACTGCGGAGCCGCCCGCGCCGAACGCGGCCGCCCCCGGAGCCGAAAAGCGCGTCCCCGGTTGCGCGTGAAAGACCCCCTGGTCACCCGGGCAAAGCGAACCCTTGGGGCGGGCCGGGCCGCCGCCGAACGGTGAGGCCGGCTCTTCACGCCGGCCTCACCGTTCTCAGTAGGGTTACGCCTTGGGGAAAGCGAACGCGACGAAGCGGTCGCCTTCGGCGGTCTGTACGCGCATCAGGACCGCCTTGTCGCCGGTCTGCTTGGCCTGGGCGACATCGGACTTGACCTCTTGCGGCGTCGAAACCGGCTTTCCGGCGACATCGAGGATCACGTCGCCGGGCTTCAAGCCTTTGAGCGCGGCTTCGCCGTTCGGATCGACCCCGACGATGGCTACGCCGCCGCCATGTCCGCCTTGGCGGCCCGGCGCGAGCTCCAAGCCGAGCGCCGGCGTGGGAGAGTTGGCCTTCGTTTCGGCGCTGGCCAGGGTCGCCGTCTTCTGCGGGGCGAGAGTCGCGTCGATGGTCTTCTCCGACTTGTCGCGCAGGATCGTCAGCTCCACCTTTTCGCCGGGCTTCATGAAGCCGATCCGACGGGTCAGATCGCCCGCATCCCTGATGGGTTCGCCATTCAGCTTGGTGATGACGTCCCCCGGCTTGACCCCGGCCTCGGCCGCCGGCGTGCCCGGCATCGTCTCGTCCACGATCGCGCCTTCGGCTTTCTTCATGCCGAGGCTCTCGGCGATGTCCGCTCCGACGGGCTGGATCCGCACGCCCAGATAGCCGCGCTGAACGACGCCGCCATGCTCGAGCTCGGTCACGACCTGATCGACTGTGTTGGCGGGAATGTCGAAGCCGATGCCGACGCTGCCGCCGGAAGGCGAGTAGATCGCCGTGTTAACGCCGACGACCTGGCCTTCTAGGTTGAACGTCGGGCCGCCGGAATTGCCCTTGTTGATCGGCGCGTCGATCTGCAGGAAGCGATCGTACGGGCCGTCGCCGATGTCGCGGCCCTTGGCCGAGATGATGCCGGCGGTGACGGTGCCGCCCAGGCCGTACGGATTGCCGATGGCCACGACCCAATCGCCGATTTTCGGCTGCTCCTTGGCGAAGGTCACAAATGGATAGTCGCCCGGCTGCTCAACCTTCAGGAGGGCCAGGTCAGTCTTCGGGTCCGTGCCAATCACCTTCGCGTCGAGGACCTTGCCGTCGTCCATGGTGACGGTGACGGCCTTCGAGTCCTGCACGACATGATTGTTGGTGACAATGTAGCCATCCGACGAAATGAAGAACCCGGAGCCCTCGCCGATAATCTCTTGCGGCGGATGGACACGGTCCGGCGCACCGAAGTCATGGAAGAACTGCCGGATCTGCGGCGGGAGCTTGCTTTCGGCGCTTGCGTCGCGAACGACCTTGACCTTGACCGAGACGACCGCCGGCTTCACCCGCGCGATCAGGGACGCGAAAGACGGCAAGCCGGAGGTCTGCAGGTCGTTCGTCTGGATTTGCGCGGCGGCCGCGGGATGCGATGTCGTAAGGGCGCCTTCGCCGATCGCGCCGGCGGCGACGAGCGATAGCGCCGCTGCCGAAGCGAGAAGGCGGCTGCGGTTCCGGAACGGGGCTAGAAGAGACATGGCAATGATTCCTTTATTGATGATTTCTCCGATGGACCGAATGAACCGGCCGACGGAGGGAAGAATGCGCGCCTCGTGTTATCCGCCTTTTGACCAGCAGATTAACAATTGTTCAAGTTGAGAAGCCCCATTGAACTCGGCCGGCTGGCAAAAGGCCTCGTGGCAGGCAGGATATCGTCGGAAAGTGGCGGCAGGCAGCGCAAGCCCCCTCATTTTGCGTGCATCGGCCCGCTCTGCCGCCAAGCCTTTTGCAATGCGAGCAGGGTCCACACATTTGCGTGAACACGGATACGAAAGTTCTTGCAATCCTCGCGTCGCACAACTAGCTTATTGCGGTGCGGCGCGATTCGCCGCACATGCCCTCCTTGGGCGTTTCCTCCCTAGACTTAAGGGCCGCCGAAAGGCGGCCTCCTTTTTTGTGCGGGGCGGATCAGCCGAAAACCTTCTCTCCCGCAATCATGGCTACGGCTTTCGCGTCGGGTTGAGCAAACGCTCCTGCCTCCGCCTGTCGCCGAGGGTCTGGGCGAGGAACTGGCCGCCGTGATGCAGTCCGCCGGCATCGACGCCGTGGCCGATGCCAAAAGACAGATGCCATTGCGTCGGGATATCGGCGGCCGCCAGCGCCTCGGCGGCGAGGAACATCGCCTCGACAGGGATGAGCGGATCCTGGTCGCCGTGAACGAGCAGGATAGGCGGCGGGCCGCCGATGGCGTCGCGCGCCGTGGCCTCTTTGAGGCGCTCAGGCCCGACCAGCGCGCCTGAATAGCCGAGAATCGCGGCGGGCGCCCGTCTGCGCCGGAGCCCGACATGCATCGCCATCATCGCGCCCTGGCTGAAGCCGACGAGCGCCAGTCTCGAATCGTCGAGCCCAAGCCTTTGGAGCTCGCCGTCGAGGAAGGGGTCGAGCGAGCTGCGCGCGTTGACGACGCCCTTCCACCGCTCGTCGGCTCCAGCCGGATCGTCCGGCGGCCGATTCGATAGTGGAAACCATTGCCGCCCCATCGGCGTGCCTGGGCAGCGTTCCGCGGCGTGAGGCGAAACGAAGGCCGCCTCGGGCATCAGGTTTCGCCACTGGCGACCGAACTCGATGAGGTCCGCCCCATCGGTGCCGTAGCCGTGCAAGAGGACCACTAGCGCGCCCGCGCGCCCCGCGGTCGCCGCAATTCGGGGGCCGTCCAGCGCGAGGCTCATCAGGGCTCCGGGTTGGTTGAATTCCCGCTGGCCTTAACCCGAACGATCCGCGAGAGCCATCCCCGATCGCGCTTTTACCCCGCGGTAATAGGCCCAAAGCATCCGCGCGGCGACGCCGCGCCAAGGCCGCCAGCGCTCGGCGATCCGTTCGAGCCTCCCGGCATCCGGTCGGGTTTTGAGGTTCAAGGCCAGCTTCGCCGCTTGCTGCAGGGCGAGATCGCCGGAGGGAAAGGCGTCCGGATGGCCGAGACAGAAGAGCAGAAATATATCGGCCGTCCAGGGGCCGATCCCCTTCACCGACACCAGCGCGTCGTGGGCGCGTTCGGCGTCGAGGGCCGCAAGGCCCGACAGATCGAGCCGGCCGTCGGCGGTGGACTCCGCCAGCGCGCGCAGGGCGCGAATTTTCGGCGCCGAGAGCCCGCAGGCGCGCAATTCCTCCTCGGTCGCGGCGGCAAGGCGGTCGGAGTCGAGCGGGACAATGCGGGTCTCGAGCCGGCCGAAAATCGCCTTGGCGCTGGCGACCGACACCTGCTGCGAGACGATGATGGCGGCGAGGCCGGCAAAGCCCGGATCCCGGCGGCGCAAAGGCGGTAAGCCGCCGACGGCGATCAGCTTTTCGACCAGTTCGGGGTCCTGCTGGCGCAAGGCCTCGGCGGCTTCCCGCAAGCTCGTCTCGTCGACGATCAGCGCCGCTGGATGATAGAGCCGGTGCGGCGGTCGCCCGGCGCGTCTTGCGCGGGACTTTCCTTCATGGTTCCGCTTGTTCGCCATGCGCCCTGATGACCCCGCTCCTGCTGTGACCCTGCGATTCGCGCCCTCGCCAAACGGCTTGTTGCATCTCGGCCACGCCTATTCCGCGCTGATGAACGCGCGCGCCTCCGCCGCATTGAAGGGACGCCTGCTGCTGCGTTTTGACGATTTGGATCGGACCCGGAGCCGGAGGCAATACGAATCCGCAATCGAGCGGGATCTCGAATGGCTCGGGGTTCGCTTCGATGCGCCGGCCCGCCGCGAGAGCGATCACGTCGCGGACTACGACGCGGCGTTGGCCCGTCTGGCGGCGCAGGGACTGACCTATCCGTGTTTTTGCAGCCGGCAGGACGTCGCCCGTTCCCCGCCCGCCTACGACCCCGATGGAGCGCCGGTCTATTCGGGCGCCTGCCGGTCGCTTGCCGCGGATGAGGCCGCGGCGCGGCTTGCGCAGGGCGACAGGCCCGTCTGGCGCCTCCAAATGCGGCGCGCACTCGAGTTGGCGCCCGCGCCAGCCAACTGGATCGAATTTGGCGAGGGGCCGGCGCCCTCGACGCGGGTCGGCGAGCCTGCCCTCTGGGGAGACATAATCCTGCGCGGGCGCGACTCGGCGGCCAGCTATCATCTGGCGGTGGCGGTGGACGATTCGCTCCAGGGCGTGACCGACGTCGTGCGGGGCCGCGATCTTCTCGCCGCAACCTCTCTCCATCGTCTGCTGCAGGAATTGCTGGGCCTTCCCGCCCCGCGCTACCGCCACCACCGGCTGGTTCGAGACCCGAACGGCGCGAAGCTGTCGAAGAGCCGCCAGTCGACGTCGCTGGCGACGTTGCGCAAGAGCGGGGTCGGCCCGAGCGAAATCCGCGCAGCGCTCGGGCTGGGAGAGGGCGACAGCGGAGGGCTGGTCGTCAGCCTCAGTTGAGCTTTGCGGTCGGGCCCGAGGACGCGGGAGCCGGCGCTTCAGCCGCCGCGGACGGCGCCTGGGCCATCAGCCCCTCGATGCGGTCGCGCTCGCGCCTGAAGGCGGCAAGCATCTTGCCGTCAAACTCGCGCGTCCGCGCAAGCTTGATCGCCATGGGGTCGACGAAGTTGCCATTGATGATCACTTCGTAGTGCAGGTGCGGTCCGGTCGCAAGTCCGGTTTGACCGAGATAGCCGATCGTCTGGCCCTGAGTGACATGGACCCCGGCGGTAATGCCGCGTCCGAACCCCGACATATGGTTATATGTGGTCACGTAGCCGTTGGCGTGCTGAATCTCGACCCGCCGGCCATATCCGGCGTCCCAACCGGCCTCGATGACGACGCCATTACCCGCGGCGAAAATCGGCGTTCCGACCGGCGCCGCCCAGTCGACCCCGGTGTGCATGCGGGTGAAATGGAGGATCGGGTGGTAGCGCATGCCGAAAGGCGAGGTGAGCTCGCCCTCCGCAATCGGCTTCCGCAGCAGGAATTTTCGGGTGGATCGGCCGTTCTCGTCGTAGAAATCGACCAGGTTGTCGTCAGGCGTCTGGAACCGGAAGTACTTGTAGGACTGGTCGCGCACAGTCATTGACGCATAGAGCAGTTCCGCCCGGGGATCGAGATCGTCGGGATCGGAAAAGAAGGCATCGATCGAATCGCCGGGGGCGGTCGCACGCTGGAAGTCCACGTCATTGGCGAAAACCCGCACGATGACGTCGATCAGCGGCTTGGCCAGCCCCTGTTTGAGCGCGGTCTCGTACAAGCTCTGGTAGAGGCTCATGCCGCCTGAATCGCTGTCGACTGTGGACCGCGCCTCGCGTGCCGTTTGAGCGGCCCGGTTGGAGACGGTCGCGTAGGCGCCGCGATCGTCGATCGCGACAGTCGCCTTGAGCTGGTCGTCAGCATAGACCGACACGCGCGCGATCCGCGGCTTATCCCCCGGCGCCGCAGGCTCTTCCGGAAGCAGTAGGATCTTCTGTCCCTCGCCGACCGGCGATTCGCCGTGCTTGACGCCGAAGGCGGCCATAATCGCCATGGCCGCCTCGGACGTGGCGCCATTGGCCTTGAGCACGTCTTCGAAGGTTTCGCCGTGACGCAGCTGAATGAGTTTCTCGCTCGGCGATGCGTCCTCCGGGCGGACCGATTTCCCGACGTTGGTCACATTCTCCGGAATCATGCGCACTTCGATCGAGGCGAAGGGCGCGCTCGAACTGACGCTGCCGACCGTCGCATAGGCGGACGGTGCGCCGGGCTGGTCCGAGGCGGCCTGGCTCGTGCGCATCAGCAGGAGCTGCGGTGGCAACGACTGCGCCGGGGCTTTGGGCGCGTCGGCCGGCGCCTTCAGGGTCTCGACAATCTGAGCCTGCGCCTCGGCTTGCGACAATTCGCCCGACATCTGGCCAGCGTCCGCCGGCGACAGATCCTCGACGCGGAAAGTCACTTCCGCGTCGTCCTGCACCGGTCCCGGATCGGGCGCGGGGTCTGCAGCGTCGGCCCGATTTGTCAGCTTGAGGGGATTGAAGGGCGGCACCGCGTCAGCAAAGCCCGTCGGCGTCATCGTCAAGGTCGTCTGGAGACGGGTGAAGGCGCGGGCCCTTATGACCTCCTTGTCGCCGATCTTTATCGCTGTTGGAACCTTGTACGTCTGCTTGTCCGAAACGATGTCGACCGGCCGCAGCAGCCGATCGCCCTTGCCTGGGTTGACCCCCTCTTCTTGCCCGCCGGCCGGCGCAGAGGCCGCGGCGAATTCCGGATTTTCGGCGAAGTCATACTGGCTGTCGAGATCGAAATAGAGCGCGGCGCCGATCAGCGCGACCCCGCAAAGACCGGTCAGGGTGGCGCCCACAAGCCATCTGAGCGAGGCGCGCTGGCGTTCGTTGCGATCGAGCCGATCGTCGCCGAGTTGTATCGGCGGCTCGATGCCGAGTTCCAGTCCAAGGATCGCGCGGTCGCTCCGAAGACCCAATCTCGGAAAAGCGGCGGCCGAAGTGGTCAAGGCTTCTCAATCGCTCGCTTCATTGCCCGCTGCCGAAGCGCAGCGGGGCGGTCGAGGTGTTAACGCGCACATGCGCCCGCAGCAAGTGAGCCGAGGTCGCCAGGAGCATTGCGCCGAGCCCTCTCGTATCGTCCTCAACCTTGGCAAATCCGCGGCAAAGCGAGAGTTTCCAGAAAGTTCCGGCCTTCGCCAAAATGTGACAATTTCTTCAAAAAAGTGTTTGACAGGATTACCGGACATCCCTATATCGCGACGACCGACGGCGCTGTAGCGTTTTGCGGCGGCTGGCTGTCCGGAAATCGGATCAGCACGATCGAACCTCGTACCCGCTGAGAGGCGGGGAGGTGGGGTTTTGGCGTTTTTGGCCGCCTTGCTATGGCGCGTCGACCGGCGAGTTTCGGGGTTGCACTGGAGCCACGCTCCTCGCTGGGAAAGCCTCTGGGTCTGGTTCCGCGGCCGAAGCCAGGGAATCTGACCTCTGCTGTTTGACAATTGCATCGGATAGAAGAGAGACGTGGGCGGCGTTGTCCTTGCGGGGGCTTTGGCGCTGGTTTTCCTGTGCGAGGGTTATGGCTTTCGTGCGGGGGGACTGGGGTTGGGGTCCCGAAGAGACACTGACGGTCACGTTTTCTGAAGAATTCATCGCGCTTTTTGGGATGGATGGCGGACCGCCGTGAGGCGGGCTGGCGTTTTGTTCCCATTTGAGCGGATGTGTTTGGAACTCGTCAAGACGCGGGGCGGGGCCTTTAGGAGGGCCTGCCCTGAAGAAAAGTGACCAGTCGGGATTGATCTTCAAGTTGAACTTGAGAGTTTGATCCTGGCTCAGAACGAACGCTGGCGGCAGGCTTAACACATGCAAGTCGAACGGGCGTCGCAAGACGTCAGTGGCAGACGGGTGAGTAACGCGTGGGAACATACCCTTTGGTTCGGAATAACTCGAGGAAACTTGAGCTAATACCGGATACGCCGCCGGACTTGATCCGGCGGGAAAGATTCATCGCCGGAGGATTGGCCCGCGTTCGATTAGCTAGTTGGTGGGGTAACGGCCCACCAAGGCGACGATCGATAGCTGGTCTGAGAGGATGATCAGCCACATTGGGACTGAGACACGGCCCAAACTCCTACGGGAGGCAGCAGTGGGGAATATTGGACAATGGGCGCAAGCCTGATCCAGCCATGCCGCGTGAGTGATGACGGCCTTAGGGTTGTAAAGCTCTTTCGCTCGGGACGATAATGACGGTACCGAGAGAAGAAGCCCCGGCTAACTTCGTGCCAGCAGCCGCGGTAATACGAAGGGGGCTAGCGTTGTTCGGAATTACTGGGCGTAAAGCGCGTGTAGGCGGGTCTTTAAGTCAGGGGTGAAATGCCAAGGCTCAACCTTGGAACTGCCTTTGATACTGGGGACCTTGAGTCCGGGAGAGGTGAGTGGAACTGCGAGTGTAGAGGTGAAATTCGTAGATATTCGCAAGAACACCAGTGGCGAAGGCGGCTCACTGGCCCGGAACTGACGCTGAGACGCGAAAGCGTGGGGAGCAAACAGGATTAGATACCCTGGTAGTCCACGCTGTAAACGATGGATGCTAGCCGTTGGGGAGCTTGCTCTTCAGTGGCGCAGCTAACGCTTTAAGCATCCCGCCTGGGGAGTACGGTCGCAAGATTAAAACTCAAAGGAATTGACGGGGGCCCGCACAAGCGGTGGAGCATGTGGTTTAATTCGAAGCAACGCGCAGAACCTTACCAGCTTTTGACATGTCCTGGACGGATTGCAGAGATGCGATCTTCCCTCACGGGCCGGGAACACAGGTGCTGCATGGCTGTCGTCAGCTCGTGTCGTGAGATGTTGGGTTAAGTCCCGCAACGAGCGCAACCCTCGCCCTTAGTTGCCATCATTCAGTTGGGCACTCCAGGGGGACTGCCGGTGATAAGCCGGAGGAAGGTGGGGATGACGTCAAGTCCTCATGGCCCTTACAGGCTGGGCTACACACGTGCTACAATGGCGGCGACAGCGGGAGGCGAAGGGGCGACCCTTAGCAAATCTCGAAAAGCCGTCTCAGTTCGGATTGCACTCTGCAACTCGAGTGCATGAAGTTGGAATCGCTAGTAATCGCGGATCAGCACGCCGCGGTGAATACGTTCCCGGGCCTTGTACACACCGCCCGTCACACCATGGGAGTTGGTTTTACCCGAAGACGGCGCGCTAACCTGAAAGGGAGGCAGCCGGCCACGGTAGGGTCAGCGACTGGGGTGAAGTCGTAACAAGGTAGCCGTAGGGGAACCTGCGGCTGGATCACCTCCTTTCTGGATTCGGACAGCAGAGGACAGAGGACGGAGGACGGAAGGTTTAGGCTTTTCGTTCGTCGATGTCGGCATGTCCTGTCGTTCGGCTCAGAATCAAGCGGCTTAGTCGAAGCCGCGTTTTGCGGGACGGCGCCGCCTTCGTCTCTCTTCTTTATCGGACGACGGAGAACGGACGACATGAGGACGGAAAGCGCCCTTTCGGTCGTCTGTCTTCCGACCTCTGTCCTCTGAAACGGGCTTGTAGCTCAGTTGGTTAGAGCGCGCGCTTGATAAGCGTGAGGTCGGAGGTTCAAGTCCTCCCAGGCCCACCAGCGGCTTCGCCGCTGGAAATCGGAAGTCGGAAATCGGCCTTCCGACTTCTGTTTTCCGAGTTCTGATTTCCGCCGCGCCGCTTCGCGGCGACGGGGCCATAGCTCAGTTGGGAGAGCGCGTGCTTTGCAAGCATGAGGTCGTCGGTTCGATCCCGTCTGGCTCCACCATTGTCGGAGGACGGAGGGCGGACGACAGAGGACGGACGACAGAGGACGGAGAAGGACGCCGGCGACGAAAGTCTGAAGTCGGATCCGATGCAATCTATCAGTTTCGCCCAGCGCCAAAAGCGCTTGGGCGTTTAAGAAGGCCGGAAGGCCGACGGGGAGGATCTCTCCTCTGTCGTTCTGCCCTCGGGTCCTTCGATATCTGACATTGTGAAGAGGAAGCGCATTCGGTTATCGGATGAACGGACGAGGGACGTCAGAAGACAGATTCATCTGTCCTCTGTTTCTCTGTTGTCTGTCGTCCTTTAAGCAACCAGTCGTGGGTTTGGAGCCTGACCGCTCAGATCCCCGGATGCGTTTGAAGCAAAACTGGTCTTTTCACGCCAGGGCGCCTTCGGCGCGGAAATCAGAAAACAGAAATCAGAAATCGGCTATTCCGGCTTCTGACTTCCGACTTCCGACTTCTGTCCTCCGACACGCGCTTTGGCGATGAGAGCAATCAAGTGTCTTAAGGGTATCTGGTGGATGCCTTGGCGCTGAGAGGCGATGAAGGACGTGGTACGCTGCGATAAGTCATGGGGAGCCGCGAACAGGCTTTGATCCGTGAATTTCCGAATGGGGAAACCCACCTTCGATCTCTGTTGCTCCGAAGAGGCGCGTTTTGGCGCGAGGCGAGGCCGCACAGGCTTCGGTCTCGGGCGAAGGCGGGTCGGCTTCCTGTTCGAAAGGACGAGGGAAGCGGTCTTTGGACCAACAGAGATCAAAAGAAGGGACTTATTCTCCGAATTCATAAGAGAATAAGAGCGAACCCGGGGAACTGAAACATCTCAGTACCCGGAGGAAAGGACATCAACGAGACTCCGTCAGTAGTGGCGAGCGAACGCGGACGAGGCCAATGCTTTTGCTCAAACCAACCAGAACCGGCTGGAAAGCCGGGCCGCAGCGGGTGACAGCCCCGTATGGATAAGGTTCGAGCTGAAGATTCGAGTAGGGCGGGACACGTGCAATCCTGCCTGAACACGGGGGGACCACCCTCCAAGCCTAAGTACTCCTCAGCGACCGATAGCGAACAAGTACCGTGAGGGAAAGGTGAAAAGCACCCCGACGAGGGGAGTGAAACAGTTCCTGAAACCGGATACCTACAAACAGTCGGAGCCCGCTCACCTTTGGTGAGCGGGCTCGGAAAGCAGAAGTCAGAAGTCAGAAGTCAGAAAAGGAGCCAAGTGGAAATAGAGCTCTTTTTCCGACTTCCGATTTCCGATTTCCGACTTCCGAGCCCCGCCTCGCCAAAGGCGAGCGGGTGACGGCGTACCTTTTGTATTATGGGTCAGCGACTTAAAGTATCGAGCAAGCTTAAGCCGGTAGGCGTAGGCGCAGCGAAAGCGAGTTTGAATAGGGCGGATGAGTTCGATGCTTTAGACCCGAAACCGAGTGATCTAGTCATGAGCAGGTTGAAGGCAGGGTAACACCTGCTGGAGGACCGAACCGGTGCCTGTTGAAAAAGGCTCGGATGACTTGTGATTAGGGGTGAAAGGCCAACCAAACTCGGAAATAGCTGGTTCTCCGCGAAATATATTTAGGTATAGCCTCGAGCTGAGGCTCCAGGGGGTAGAGCACTGGATGGGCTAGGGGGGCCAAAACCCTACCAAACCTAACCAAACTCCGAATACCTGGAAGTCATGCTCGGGAGCCACACGGTGGGTGCTAACGTCCATCGTGGAGAGGGAAACAACCCAGACCAACAGCTAAGGCCCCCAATTCGCGGCTAAGTGGGAAAGGATGTGGAAATCCCAAAACAACCAGGAGGTTGGCTTAGAAGCAGCCATCCTTTAAAGAAAGCGTAACAGCTCACTGGTCTAATTAAGGGTTTCTGCGCCGAAGATGTAACGGGGCTCAAGCCGCGAGCCGAAGCTTTGGATGCCGGCTTGCATTGCAAGCCGGCGGAAATCTGAAAATCTGAAATCTGAAATCGGAAAGGATGCGCCCGTAGCGCGCGTGCTTTTGTTCCGACTTCTGGCT
>CAVYXQ010000019.1:135000-142887 GCA_963772555.1 uncultured Alphaproteobacteria bacterium
TCTCGAAATCCTGCCCTTTCCGCCGCGGTTCCTGGCGCGCGAGTACATCGAGCTCAACCCGCTCGGCACGGTGCCGCTGATGATTGACGGCGATGTGCGGATGACCGAATCGGCCGCGATCTGCCAGTATCTCGCCGAGCGCTACGCCGGGCCGCCGCTCGCCGTGCGGCCGGACGAGCCGGACTACGGCGCCTATCTCAACGCGCTCCATCTCGGCGAGGCGACGCTGACCTGGCCGCAAGCCGTCATGCTGTACCTCGGCCGCTTCCAGCGGCCCGAGCGGCGCCTGCCGCAGGCCGTCGAATATTACAGGCGCTGGATGCTCGGGCGCCTTGCGGGCTTCGAGCGCATGCTCGAGGGCGCGGAGCATGTCGCCGCCGGCCGTTTTACGGTTGCCGACATTTCGGTCGGCTACGCGCTGATGCTGCTCAAGATCACCGAACTCTTCGACGAGGCGCCCGCTTCGCTGCAGGCTTATTATGGCCGCCTCAGGGAGCGGCCGGCGTTCCGGCGGGCGAAGGCGGCGCAGAAGGCCGCTGCCGCCGAGAAGGGCGTGCAGCCGCCGCCGCCGCAGGGCGGAGAAAGCACGGCCTGAAAACGGACCGCACGACAAACGAAAGGAGGATCGCATGACGCCGGACATTGGGTTGGCCAACTGGTTCGGTCAGCGCGCCCGCCGCACGCCCGAACGTCTCGCGCTGCGCTTCGAAGGCCGCGACTGGACCTATGCCCAGATGCAGCGGACGATCGAGGACTGCGCTGCGCGACTGGCCGCGCGCGGAATCGGCAAAGGCGATCGCGTCGCCTTTCTCGGCCATAACCAGCCGATGTTCTTCTTCGCCATGTTCGCCGCGGCGCGGCTCGGCGCGATTTTCGTGCCGCTCAACTTCCGCCTGACCGGTCCGGAACTCGCTTTCATGATCGAGGATTGCGGCGCCAGGGCGCTGATCGTCGACGCGCAGCACCGTCCGGTGATCGAGCCGCAGCGCCAGCACCTCGGCGCGCTCGAGGCGTTCCTGCCCGCCGAGGACGATGCGCATTGGACCGAGGCCCCGGCGCCGGCGACCGGGCCGGTCCGCGTCGGCGAGGACGACGTCGCGATGATCATGTACACCTCGGGCACCACCGGCCGGCCGAAAGGCGCGGTGCTGACGCATGGCAATATCTGGTGGAACAACGCCAACGGCATGCATGCGCTCGATGTCCTCGGGGACGACGTGACCCTGACGCCAGCGCCGGTCTTTCATATCGGCGGGCTCAACGTGACGACGCTGATGACCTTTCAGAAGGGCGGACTGGTCGTCCTGCATCGGACCTTCGATCCCGCCCGAGCGCTCGCCGACATCCCGGCGAACAAGGTCACGACGATGTTCGGCGTGCCGGCGATGTTCCTTTTCATGGCGCAGCATCCCGACTTCGCCGCGACAGATCTTTCGTCGGTTCGGGTCCTGGTCGTCGGCGGCGCGCCGAGTCCGCTGCCTCTGCTCAAGACCTATCTCGCGCGCGGCATCCCGATGCAGCAGGGTTATGGACTCACCGAGACGGCGCCGATGGTGAGCTTCCTCGCCTCTGAATATGCACTGAGCAAGGTCGGCTCGTCGGGACGACCGGCGCTGTTTGTCGAGGTCAAGATCGCCGATTCGAACGGCGCGCCGATCACGACGCCGGGTGCGCAAGGCGAGATCCTGGTGCGCGGGCCGAACGTGACGCCGGGCTATTGGGGCCAACCCGACGCGACCGCGCTCGCCATCGACAAGGACGGATGGTTCCACACTGGGGATGCAGGCTTCTTCGATGACGGGGGCTTTCTCACCATCAGCGACCGCATCAAGGACATGATCATCGCCGGCGGCGAGAACGTCTATCCGGCCGAGGTGGAAAGCACGCTGATGCGCCATCCGGCAATCGCCGAGGTCGCGGTGATCGGCGAACCGGACGAGCAATGGGGCGAGGTCGTGATCGCGATCGCGGCGCTGAAGCCATCGCAGTCGCTGACGATCGATGAGCTTCGCGACTTCGCCGGCGGGCAGCTCGCGCGCTACAAGCTGCCGCGCCGGCTTGAGATCGTCCCGGCCCTGCCGCGCAACGCGACCGGCAAGATCCTCAAGTATCAACTCAGACAGACATTCGCGAAGGCCGACGCAGCGCAGTGAGCGGTCCTGAGCGCAGCCGCCGGCGAAGCGGCCGTTCCTCGGCACGTCCGCTTGGCGCGGTAGCCATCCGGGCGCTCATCCGACCTGCGGCAGCGCCCGTCGGCTGACCTTGCCGTTGGCGGTGCGGGGGATCTCGCTGACGAAGACGATCTTGCCCGGGCGCTTGTAAACGGCGAGACGCTCGGCGCAATAGGCGAGCAGCGCGGCCTCGTCAGGCCCTACTTGAACAGTAAACCGGCCCTCGCGCTTGCAAGGCATTGATATCCTTGAGGGCGGTGAGGTATTTTCTCAAAATGTGGTGCCACGTTTGCACAGTTTTTGCGCTTGATATTTGGCGGCGAGTCGGATTCCGTGGTGCTCGATAGCGAGGGCCCATGTTCTTCCGCCTCAAGAAGTCCGGCGAACGCGGCTACGTGCAGATCGTCGAGAACACGCGCGACGGCGCCGCCGTCCGCCAGAGGGTGATCGCCAATCTGGGCCGTGCCGACGCGTTGGCCGCCTCCGGCGCGCTCGCTTCGCTGATCGCCTCGGGCGCCAAGCTCACCGATCAGGTTCTGCTGATCAATGCGCTCGATGAGGACGCCCAAGGCGAGCTGTCGGTCGCCGCCAAGCGGATCGGCGGGCCGATGCTGTTCGGCAAAGTCTGGGAGCGGCTCGGCGTCGCCGACGTCCTGGCCGGCTTGCTGAAGGAGCGCGCGTTCGAGTTTCCGGTCGAGCGCGCCGTGTTCGTCGCCGCGCTGCATCGGCTATTCGTTTCGGGATCGGATCGCGACTGTTCGTCGTGGATGGAGGATTACGACATCCCTGGCGCCGAAGGGCTCGATCTGCATCACTTCTACCGCGCCATGGCCTGGCTCGGCGAGGAGGTGGAGGAGAAGCCCGACGGGGCGCTCGCGCCTCGCTGCGTCAAGGACCTGATCGAGGAGCGGTTGTTCGACCGCCGCCGCGATCTCTTCACCGACCTTTCCGTCGTATTCATGGACACCACCAGCCTCTCCTTCTACGGCCAGGGCGGCCAGACGCTCGGCGAGTACGGCTACTCCAAGGACTATCGCCCCGATTTGAAGCAGATGATCCTCGGCCTCGTCGTCGACGGCGACGGCCGGCCGATCTGCACCGAGATGTGGCCGGGGAACACCGCCGACGTGACGTCGCTGTTGCCGGTGGTCGACCGCTTGCGGGAGCGCTTTTCCATCGGCCGGGTCTGCGTCGTCGCCGACCGTGGCATGATCTCGGCGGCGACCATCGCCGAACTCGAGGAGCGCAAGCTCGAATATATCCTCGGCGCGCGCGAGCGCTCCGACGCGATCGTGCGCAAGATCGTGCTCGAGAACGACGATCCTTTCGTCCCCCTGCTCATCGAGCGCAAGGCGGGAGAGACCCAGCTCTTCGTCAAGCAGGTCAAGATCGAAGGCGTCCGCTATGTCGTCTGCCGCAACGAGGCGGAGGCCGAGAACGACCGCAAGGACCGCGAAGCGATTGTCGCCGCGCTCGACGCGCAATTGAAGAAGGGCGACAAGGCGCTGATCGGCAACTCCGCCTATCGGCGCTATCTGCGCAAAGTCGCGGCCAAGGGCGCTCGCTCATTCGTGATCGACGTGGGCAAGCTCGCCGAAGAGGCGAGCTTTGACGGGATCTTCGTGCTGCGCACGAATGCGAAGGTGACCCCTCTGCAGGCAGTTTTGCGCTATCGCGATCTTCTCCTTGTCGAGGATCTTTTCCGTCGAACCAAGGCGATCATGCGCACGCGGCCGATCTTCCATTCCTCCGACGCCGCCATCCGCGGCCATGTCTTCTGCTCGTTCCTGGCGCTCGCGATGCAGAAGCATCTCGACGACCTCGCCCGCCAGGCCAGCCTCGCGCCGGAATGGAAAGACCTCTTGCGCGATCTCGATCGTCTACAACAGGTGCGCATCCATTACCGAGCCGCCGACTGGCTCGTGCGCACCGACGCCGCGCCAGATGTGACCAGGCTCTTCAAATGCGCCCATGTCGCCCTGCCGTCCCGCGCCCGGCAGGCCCGTCCGCCGCCGCCCCCGCCCAAACACGACCGAAAACGCCGCGGTCGCCCAAAGCGTAGTGCCACGCCAACTTGAATTTCGCCGGAACACCAACATAATCAACCATTTGCAAAAATCAGGTGTTCAAGTCGGGTCAGGCGTGCGCTCCGCCTTCGGCGTGACGAAGGCGGCGACGATCGAGACCTCGTCGGCGACCTTGCGCTCGGCGACCGCCACATCGGCCACGTCGGGATGGCCGCTGAGGACCTTCTCGACCTCGAGCGGCGAAACGCGATAGCCGAAAGCGTTCATGATGTCGTCGTTGCGGCCGTGATGCCAGACCCAGCCGTCGGCGTCGAACTCGGCGAGATCGCCGCCGATGAACCATTCGCCACGAAAGGCCGCCGCCTCTTCCGCCGGCCGGTTCCAGTAGCCGAGCATCAGGCCGGGATCGCTGCGGTGGACCGCTAGCCCGAACTTCCGGCGCTTCTGGTCGCAAGCCATTGATGTGAACTCGATCTGGGAATCGAGTTCTGCCTACGCGGCGATCTTGAGGCGGAGGAGTTCGAAGGCTCGGGTCTGGGTTGGGGTTGGCCTTGACAGGATTGTCGTGGGATGGGCGTCGCCGAAGCGGACGCTGTTTCGAGTGAGATTGGCAAGGTCCTGCAGTAGGGTGCGGAAGCTGTGGACGGGCTGCCCGTCTTCGGTGCGCCTGTCGATGGCCTTGCGGCGCGCCGCGGGCGAGACCTTGGCCTTGGCGACGGGGGAGGCGCGCTCAGCGGCGGCGGCTTCGAGATCGTCGTCCTTGAACAGCATCGGGGCGAGGTCGCGCTTCATGTGCCAGACGACGTAGTAGGCAAGCATGCACAAGAAGACGTGGGCGCGAACGCGGTGGGCCCGGCGATGGTGGATCGGACGGACGTCGAGGTCGCCGGATTTGATGTCGCGAAAGCCGCGTTCGGCGTGGCTGAGGCCCTTGTAGGCGAGGACGAGGTCGGCGGCTGCGAAGCCGTCCGCGGGAAGAGAGCTCCGGATCACGTAGATACCATCGAGCGCGGCCTCCGCGGCGATCGCCTCGGCTCTGCGCGACCATGCGAGGCCGGTCTCGGTGATGGCGAGGTCGAAATGCTTGGCCATGCGGCGACGGTCGATGACGGCGCCGACCTTGAGGGCGATCTTGTCGGCGCCGCGCAGCGGATTGCGCTTCTTCTCGGTCATGGCGCGGATCTTGATAAGCGCCATCTCGGTCGCATCGAGGAGTTCGACGCGTTTGCGCACGCGCTCGGCGGCGAGTTGGGGGTTGCGGCAGACGACGAGACGCTCTCCGGGATAGTCGCCCGAGACGATCTCCGCCATGTCGCGCTCGTCGAACAGCGAGAGCTGCAGCGGGCCGCCTTCGGCCGCGAGCGCCTTGATCGCCGGCGCGCGGAGCGCGGTGATCCAGTCGAGGCCGGCGGGCGCGACATCGGCGTCGATGCGCGCCTTTGTGATCATGCCGCGGTCGCCGACGAGCACGACGCGCTTCAGCCGAAACCGCATGCGCAGCTTCTTGACCTGACTGGCGAGGGTGCTCGGGTCGCCGAGGTTGCCTTCGAACACCTCGACGGCGACCGGGCAGCCGTCCGGCGTGCACAGGAGCCCGAAGACGATCTGCGGTCGGTCGGGACGATGATCGCGGCTGTAGCCGAATTGCGCCAGTTCGCAGCGCCGTCCCTCCAAATAGCTCGAAGTGACATCGTAGAGCACGAGCACGCCGTCCTCGAGGTGGCGTTTGGCGAAGACTTTCTCGATGTCGGCCTGGCTGCGGCCCAACAGGTCGAGGGCGGCGTAGAGTTCGTCCTCGTCGACAGCGCCGAGGTCCAGCACCGCGCCGAGCGAGTGGGCGGCGGTCGCCTCGCTGAGTTGGCGCGCGGTGGCGAGCTTGGCGGCCGGCTCGACGATCCGCGCCGCGATCATCGCCAGGATCAGCTTGGCCGGACGGTCCGGCCCTTTCGGCAGCATCTTGTCGAGCCCGAGCCGGCGCACCGTCCCGAGCGCCGCGGCGACATGGCCGTGCCCCAGCGCGCGGGCGATCTCGAAGCGCTCTTCGCCGAGCGGCACGAGGGCCTCGCCGGCCAGCACCCGCCGCAGGCTCTCGATCTTCGCCTCCGGCCAATCGGAGATATTGGCCAGCGTGCGCGACTTGACCTTGCCGCCCTCGCGATAGCTCTCGCGCAACAGGACGGCGGGGCGCGAATCACGGTTCGGGATGCGCGTGACGTACATGAACAGCTTAAATCACGGCCTCAAGCCGAACGCAAGCAGATATTTACATGCCTACAAAATCACCGCCAGTTCCGGCAATCCGGCACAAAACCTCACCTTCTCGCCTTACCCCGCCCGGAAGTTCGGGCTAGCAGACCGACTTGGCCTGCGGGAAGCGCGGCAGTTCCCCCCTCGACCGGCAGAATGGCGACATGGCGCCCGGTCTGCGGGCGCCCGGGGGAACCAGGGCGGATCGGCTCGCCCGGGCGGCTCGAGATGTAGGTCGAGATTTCGCTCATGCCGAGCAACTCGTAGAGCCAGGTTCCGGTCGCCTCGCGCCAGCGGGCGAGCAGTTCGGGCGACAGCGCTTCGCCCGCCGAGACGCCGTGCCGAAGGCTCGAAAGATCAAACTTCGACAACTCTCCGTATTTCAGGATCTGGCGATAGACGCTGGGAACGGCGGCGAAGATCGTCGCCCGGGCCTTCTCGATGAGCAAGGGCCAGATCGCCGGGTCGCGCGGCCCGGTGTAGAGCGCCCCTGTCGCGCCGCGGGCGAAAGGATCGAAGACGCCGACGCCGAGCGTGTAAGTCCAATTGATGTTGCCGGCATGAAGGAGGATGTCGTCCTCGTCGAGCCCCAGCCAGTCCGCCGCCATCGGCCGGCGCCCGAGAACCGCCCGATGGGCGTGCAGGACGCCCTTCGGCTCAGCCGTCGAGCCGGAGGTGAAGATGAGGTAAGCGGGATCGTCGGGCCCGGTCGGGGCATAGTCGGCGGGCTCGCCGTCCGCGGCGAGCCGCCGGGTCTCGTCGCGATCGAAGACCCGAAGATTGGCGAAGAGCGCGCGCTCGTTCAGATCGCCGTTGCCGAGGAAGACCGCCTCGGCGCCCAAATCCTTCGCCAGCGCCAGCGCCTCCGCCGAGGTCAAGAGGAGGGAGACCGGCTGGGCGATGCAGCCGATCGCCGTCGTGGCGAAGAAGGCGAGCACGAAATCGACGTCGTTCGCCGCGCGGATCATCACCCGGTCGCCCCTGGCAAGTCCGCTGGCGACGAGCCCGGCCGCGAGCCGGCGCGCCATCAGATCGAGTTCGCCGTAGCTCCACGAACGGAAAACGTCCGGGCCGTCGGCGAGGACCAGCGCGGTCTTTCCGGGACGGAGCGCCGACTGTCGCCCAAGGCAATGCCATGCGAGGTTGAACGTGTTCGTCGCGGCCGGATTCATGAAGCGGTTCCTCCGCGTGCGGCCGCCAGGACGCCGGCGTTGGTCGCGACCCACTGTTTCCGCCTGCCCGGCGAGGACGCCCGCCAAGCATGGCGCCAACAAGGATGGCGCCAATCTGCCGCTTCGGCGACCGCCCGTACAAGATTGAGTCGATTCCGGCTTGCTACTACGATGGTGTTGCGGGTCAAGCGGCGGGCGAGCCCGGTCACGCTTTGGCTTTTGCCCCCATTTCGAGAGTTGCGGACTCGCTGATCCATCTCTGAGTGTCTC
>CAVYXQ010000020.1:0-126766 GCA_963772555.1 uncultured Alphaproteobacteria bacterium
CACAAGGTGACGCATCTCTGCGGCGCGCCGATCGTCATGTCGGTGCTGCTCGACGCGGGCCCCGAGGAACGGCGGCCGCTTCCCCATCTCGTGCGCTTCTTCACCGCAGCCGCGCCGCCGCCCGCGGCGGTCCTGAAAGCCATGAGCGAGGCGGGCTTCGAAGTGACCCATCTCTACGGTCTGACCGAAGTTTATGGGCCCGCCGTCGTCAACGACTGGAAGGACGAGTGGAATGCGCTGGACGGCGAGGAACAGGCCCATCTGAAGGCGCGTCAGGGCGTCCGCTACCACGCGCTCGAGGCGCTCGACGTGCTCGATCCGGAGACGATGGCGCCTGTGCCGGCCGACGGCAAGACGATGGGCGAGGTCATGTTTCGCGGCAATGTCGTGATGAAGGGCTATCTCAAGAACAGGCCCTCGACCGACAAGGCCTTCGCCGGCGGCTGGTTTCATTCGGGCGATCTCGCCGTCAAGCACCCCGACGGCTACGTGCAGCTGCGCGACCGCTCGAAGGACATCATCATCTCCGGCGGCGAGAACATCTCCTCGATCGAGGTCGAGGACGCCCTGTTCGAGCATCCGGGCGTGCAGCTCGCAGCGGTGGTGGCGCGCCCGGACGAGAAATGGGGCGAGAGCCCTTGCGCCTTCGTCGAAATGAAGCCGGGCGCCAGCGCCACCGCCGACGAGCTGATCGCCTGGTGCCGCGAGCGGCTGGCGCGCTTCAAGTGCCCGCGAACAATCGTGTTCGCCGAGATCCCGAAGACATCGACGGGCAAGGTGCAGAAATTCGCGTTGCGGGAGCATGCGAAGCGCCTGGACGAGTCTCAGGTCTAGCGTCGATGCCCGCGGACGCCTGGCCGCTCTATTGCCGAGCCCTGCTGGCGGCGTCCGTCGGCGCCGCCGCCAAGCTGTTTCCGGGCCGCGGCGAGGCCGCGCCGGAGCGGGTCCATAGTGTGCGCAAGAGGCTGAAGGAGGCGCGCGCGCTGGCGCGGCTCTTTTTGCCGTCGATCGGCGAGCCGGCGCGAGTGACGATCGCCGCTCTCGCCGTCGTCCGCCGCCGGGTCGGACGTACGCGCGACCTCGACGTGATGGCGCTGCGCCTCGAGCGTCTCGCCCCGCCGCCCGAGATTGCGACCCGGCTCCGCGAGGCGATTGCGGGCGAGCGGTCGGCCGCGGCGCGGGCGCACGGCGGCTTCGCCACCAGCGCTTCCCGGGCTCAGCTCGGCGCCATCGCCAAGCGGGTCGAAGCCTGGGATCTGCAAGCGGTCCACGAGAGCGACATCGTCGACGCGGTGGCGCACACCTACAAGCAGGCGCGCCGGCGCGGCCGCGCCGCCTTCGCCGGCGACGATTCGGCCGCCCTGCATGCGCTCAGAAGCCGCGTCGTCGACTTGCGCTATCAGCTCGCGGCGCTCTCTCCCGCTTGGCCCGCCGCGCTCGGCGCGCAAGGCGAGGAACTGGACGCGCTCCGCGACGCGCTCGGCGACTTCAACGATCTCGTCGTGCTGGCGAAATTCGCCTCGGAGCGTGGCGGCCTCACCCCCGAGGCGATCGGGATGCTGATGGAGCGGGTCGCCGCGAAGCAGCAGAAGCTCCGCCGCCGCGCCGAAACCGAGTTCCACCGCCTCTTCGCCGAGACCCCTCACGCCTTCGCCGGCCGGCTTTCCGCCTACCTGACGCAGCCGATGGAGAAGCCGACGCTTGCTGAAGCCTCATCGACCCGACTTGAACACCTATTTTTCAATTATATTTGCCCGAATTAATTCGCCCCTTTCCCCCTTGGGGGGGCCGGGGGCGGGCCCGCCGGGCGGGGACGGGGGAGGCCTCTAACCCCCTCCCCCCCCGCGGCGTCGTGCGCCGACCCCCCCCCCCTACGCTTTCTTTTCCCTCCCTCAGGCGAACGCTCAGCTTGATCAGCCGAATATCGCTGGTTCAGCAGACGGGATCCGACGCCCGGATTTCGAGTCGAGCGGCGGCCAGACCGGATCATCGCCGCCGCCCCAACCTGCGGCTCAGTTAGAACTTGAAGTCGTTCACGTTGGCGGGGGTGACGATCTGCGCGGGACCGAGAACCACTTCCCCCTTCGCTCCCACTTTGTAGTCGCCCAGCAGGCCGGCTTTGAAGGTTTCGCCTTCCTTGCCGGAGATCTTGCATTGAGCAAGCAGTTGTGCGCCGTAATAGGTCAAGTAGCCGAGGTCCTTGACGTTCCACCAGATATCCTGCACCGAACCGTTTTCGATGTATTTCTTGATTAAGGTCGCCGGCGCCAGGCCCGTCAGTTTGACCTTGCCGAGGCTTCCGGCCTGCTCCATCGCGCGGGCCGCGGCTGGAAGACCGATACCGGCCGGAATGATGATCCCCTTGAGGTTCGGGAAAGCCTGAACGAGCGCCAATGCCTGTTGCTGATTGACCTGCTCGCTTTCCTGCCCGTAAGCGACCTGAACCAACTTCATCTTGGCGAACTTAGGCTCCTGCATCCTTTTCTTCATGAAGTCGATCCAAGCATTTTGGTTTGTCGCGGTCGGCGTCGAAGAAAGGATGGCGAAATCGCCTTCATAGGCGATCATTTGGCCCATGCTCTCCAGCATCATCTCGGCCAAGCTGTCGCCCTTTGCCTGGTTGAAGAAGAGGCTGCGTGCGGATTCGGCGACGTCGGAATCGTAGGACACGACCTTGACGCCTTGCTGAGCGGCTCTCTTCAACGCCGGCGCAACGGCGTTGGCGTCATTTCCGGCGATCGCGATCACATCAACCTTCTGGGAGACGAGATTGTTGATGAACTCGATCTGGGCTTCCGCGGTAGCCTGCGACGGCGCCTCCTGGATGACTTTGCCGCCGATTTCGCCTTGCGCCTCCTCGGCGCCGGTCCTCGCGACCTGAAAATACGGATCCGTGTCGAGCTTGGGAAGGAAGCCAACCGTCACTGGCCCCTTCGCGCACTCCTCCGCCGCGAGGGCCGCAGATGCGGCCAGAGCCGTCCCGAGAGCTGTGCCGAGAGCAAGCGCCGCCAGTCTCACCGTGAGTCGCCTTGTCATGGTCGTTTCCCTTCTTTTCGAGTGACATTGTGGTTAGTCCAGGAGAGCTCCTACCGATTCCGGAGGTCCCCCCTGGTTCGGGCCGCCGGTTTTGCGCGAAGCGAGGATCGACTGCAGCGCGTCATAAAAGCGCTGCGCGGTGGCGCTGACGAGAAGCGACACGATGAGGAGCATTCCGATAACCGTTCCCTGCGCGTCGCCGCCGATCTGGCTGAGGCCGAGGACATTGCGGAGCGAGGCGATCAATATCAGCGCCAGGAAGACGCCGGTGAGCTTGCCGCGACCGCCAAAGACACTCACTCCGCCGAGAAGCGCGATGGTGATGACGTCGAGTTCGAGGCCGACCGCGTTGTCGGCGCGGGCGTTGGCGAGCCGCGCGGTAAAGACGACGCCGGCGATCGCGCAGACCAGTCCGCTAACTATGAACAAGCTCAAGCGGATTTTGTTGACCTTGACGCCGGCATATCGGGCGGCGTCCGGATTGCCGCCGATCGCGTATATACGCCGGCCGATCGAACTATATTGGAGGACGATGACGAAGATCGGCGCCAATAAGAGAAACGGCGCGATCGTCCAGGGCAGAGGCGTATGGCCGATCGTATTGATGCCGAAGTCGGTGAAGGCGTCGGGAAATTCGTTCACCGATCCGGAGCCGAGGATGATGTAACCAATTCCTCGAAACATGGCCATGGACCCGAGCGTCACAACGAGAGACGGCAGGCCAAGCCAGGTGACGAGGACGCCGTTGATGGTCCCCGCCGCCGCGCCGGTCAGCATTGCGAAAACGATGGCGAGTTGAATGGACGCTCCATCGCGAATCGCTGCCCCAAACACGACACTGGAAAGGGCCAGGATGCTCGCGACGGAAATGTCGATCTCCCGCGCGATGATCAGGAGCGTCATCGGCAGTGCGATCAGCGCGCGCTCAGAGGCGCCGGCGATTGTCTGCGACAGATTGAAGGTCGTAACGAAATTCGGCACGGCAAGCGTCGCATAAGTCAGCGCCGCGACAGTGAGCGCAAGAAGAAAGGTCTCCCAGGTGGTCAATCGCTCGAGGAGGCTCGTCTTCATGGCCGCCTCAGCGAATGCTGGGCTCGATGCCCAACGAAAGCGTCGATGGCCACGGCGAGAAGGATGACGAGGCCATAAACGCCCTGCAGCCAAAGCGGATCGACTCGAACCAGGGTGAGACCGTTCTGGATCACCAGCAATGTCAGAGCGCCGAGCGCAACCCCAAGCACTGTGCCGGCCCCGCCGCGGATTGCGACGCCTCCGACGACGACGGAAGCGATCACCGTCAGCTCGAAGCCGAGCGCCACTCGGGCGTCAATCGTCGCGTAGCGGGACGCCCACAGCGCGCCGTCAAAACCTGCGAGCATGCCGGCAAGCATGAAGGCGCCAAGGACCAGGGTCTTCGCGCGAATCCCGATCAGCGCTGCGCCTTCCGGATTCGATCCGATGGCGTAGAGCTCGCGGCCGAAGGGCAGGCGGCGCAAGGCTATTCCGATGAGAACCAGCGTCGCCACGGCGACGAGAACGACCGCCGGAACTCCGAGGATCCTGGAACTGGTCAGATCGAGCCACGACTGCGGCACCTGGTCGGCGCTGATTTGCTTTCCCCCCGCCCAAAGGCTGTTCACTCCCCGGAATACGGACAGCGTTCCGAGTGTCACGACGATGGCGGGGACTCGGCCGACGGTCACGACCGCGCCATTGAGGCCGCCGCACGCGAGGCCGATCAAGATAGCCACCCCGACGCCGACCAGCACCGGGCTTTGCGGGTGCATATGCACGAAGCGGGCTGCGCCATAGGCGGAAAGGCCAATGACGGAAGCAACCGAGAGATCGATATTGCGCGTCACGAGCACCAGCATCTGGGCCACGGCGACAATCATCAATAGGGCGGAGTCCATCGCGATCGCCGTGAGGTTCTCGGCGCTGATCATGCGAGGATTGAGCAGCATGACCGGCAGACCAACCGCGGCGATAGCGCAAACAAGGCCGGACTCACGCTTCCGGAGTAAACGGTGCAGGAGCGAGGGGTATCCGGGTTTTTGGTCCGAGATGACCGGATCCCCGGCAGCATCGATTGTCGAGGTTTGCGCCTCCCCGATCTCTTGCGTCCGTGCGACGGTCGCCGCGCGTTCCGCATCGGTTGCGGCGCGAATCACGCGCTCTGGATCGGCTTCGTCAGCCGAAAACCGCGCCGTCACGCGCCCCTCGCGCAGAACCACTATGCGATCGCACATCCCGACGAGCTCAGGCAACTCGGATGAGATGAGGATGATCGCCATGCCTTGCCGCGCGAGCTCGGCGATCATTGCATGCACCTCGGATTTGCTCTGGACGTCGATGCCCTGCGTCGGTTCGTCGAGGATAAGGACGCGCGGAAGGGTCGCTAGCCATTTGGAGAGGACGACCTTTTGCTGATTGCCGCCGGAAAGCGTCTTCACCAGCTGGTCGAAGCTTCGAAACTTGAGGCGCAGCCGGAGGAGGTGCGGCTCAACCAGCGCCAGCTCGTGACGCCTTACCACAAGGCCCGCCAACGTCGCCTTCGCAATGACGGGCAGGGACGCGTTGGCGAGGATGGAAAAATCCAGCACGAGGCTTTGGCCCAGCCGGTCTTCCGAAACATAGGCGACACCCGCACGCATTGCCGCCGCAGGGTCGGCGAAGCAGACGTCTTCCCCATCGAGCCGAATGCGGCCTGCGCTCGGCTGGTCGATGCCGAACAGCACGCGTGCAATTTCGGTGCGCCCGCTGCCCACCAATCCCCCGAGGCCAAGAACTTCTCCCGCGCGAACTTTGAAGGACACGTCAGCGAACGCCCCATCGCGCGACAGACCTTCTACCGCCAGGATTTCCTCGCCCGGCTTTGTCTGCCGCGGCGGATAGATTGAGTTGAGCGATCGCCCGATCATCATCTGGATCGCCCGATCGCGATCGAGTTCGGCGGCTGGCTGAACGCCGATGAGCCGCCCATCGCGCAAAATCGCAATCTGGTCGGCGAGTCGATAGATCTCTTCCATTCGATGGCTGACGAACATCATCGCCACCTGGCGCGCCTTCAACCCGGCCACGACGGCGAAGAGCCGCTCGACTTCGCGTTGGGACAAGGCCGCCGTCGGCTCGTCCATGATCAGCACCTTGGCGTCGACAGAAAGGGCGCGGGCAATCTCCACGAGCTGCTGCTCGGATGTGCGCAGCCGCTTCAAGATGTCGTCCGGGCGGCAAGACAGCCCGACGATCGCCAGCAGACGCGCAGTTCGTTCGCGCATGGCCTCATAGTCGACGCCAAGCGGGTTGTGGGGCATATGTCCAATGAAGATATTCTCGAAGACGGTCAGGTCGGGAAAAAGGCCTGGATGTTGATGCATCACGGCAATGCCTTGCCGCTGCGCTTCGAGCGGAGACCAGTGCTCGACGGCGACGCCGTCGACGAGGATGTCGCCGGCATCGGCCCTGTAGACTCCCGCCAGCAGCTTCACGCACGTGCTTTTGCCAGCGCCATTCTCGCCAAGCAGAGCGAGCACCTCGCCCCGCGTCAGATTGAAAGAGACATCGCTGAGCGCGATCGTTCCGCCGAAGCGCTTGCTCACACGACGCAAGCCGGCCACAGAGATTGAGGAGATCGGATCAGCTGCGAGCGGCGAGTTCGTTGAAGTTGCGCCAGTTGTCGGCATGCGGTTCAGGCTCTTCGACACCGGAACGATCGCCGTCGCGGCGTCTTTCTTCGGTCGCCGGAGCCAAACCTTCGATTGATTGTGACCTGCATTTTGATCCGCCGGCATCGAGTCCGGATCGCGGCGACCTTCACGCCATACCTCCCGTTGAATTTGTTTTGTCGGGCTCACCCTCGCAATTCGGCCGGCCGTTTGCAATACAGCCGCGGCGGGATTTGGCTTGGACGGCACGGCTTATGGCCGCAGCCCGCATCGAATGGAACGAACCGCATCAGCGGTCTCTTCACGGACTGGGAGATCGGCCGCGGCTCGAGGCGGATCGCGATGACTCGCATATGGCCCGCCGCCCTCACGCCGCGCGTTTCACCTCGATCGTCAGGTGCGAGAGCGAGCGGAAGCGCGCCAGCCTGGCGCGATAGTCGGCCTCGCTTCGCCCGCTCGGCGTCACCACGGAGACGATCGCGCCGAGGTGGCCGGGGCCGAGCCGCCAGAGGTGCAGATCGGCAATGCGGTCGCCTTCCCCTTCGATCGCCTGCCGCAAGGCGCCAGCCATGCGGCGGTCGGGGTTCATGTCGAGCAGGACGGCGCCGGTATCGCGGATGAGCGTCGCCGCCCAGCTCGCGATCACCACCGCCCCGACGATGCCCGCGACCGGGTCCATCCACATCCAGCCGAAGGCGCCGGCCAGCACGAGGCCGACGATCACCATCACCGAGACGGCCGCGTCGCCCATGACATGAAGGAAGGCGGCGCGAAGATTGTTGTCGCGCGCGGCGGCGCCCTCAGCGTGCTCATGCTCCTCGAAGACGACGGCGTGGGCCTCGCCATTGATTGCGACATTGGCTCGGAAGGCGTGCGGCTCGGGGATTTCGTCGATCGAACTCGAGAAAATCGCCGCGGTCGACGAAGGCGAAGACCTGCCGCGCGCCGTCCGGCCGCATCGTCTCGACCGAAACCAGGGGCGCGTCGAGCGCCGGCCCTTCGGCGTGGAGCCGGAAGCGCGGCGCAACCCCGTCTTCGAACACGTCGAGGACAACCGCTCCCTTCCGCGTCTCGATCCGCTTCGATTTGTCGTGATCGTGCGTGCCCCCGTGTCCGTGCGCGTGGCCATGCCCGTCGCGATGATCGCCGCCGCTGAGCAGCCATACGCTGGCGATGTTGACGGCAAGCCCGACGGCCGCGATCGGGATCGCCTCGACGAATTGGATCGTGACCGGCGCAAACAGGCGCGAGATGGCTTCGTAGCCGATCAGGAGCGCGATCATCGCCAGGATCAGCGCGCTGGCGAAACCGGCCAGATCGCCGAACTTGCCGGTGCCGAAGGTGAAGCGCGGATCGTCGACATAGCGGCGGGCGAACATGTAGGCGAGCGCCGCAAGCGTGAGCGCGCCGGCGTGGGTGCTCATGTGCAGCCCGTCGGCGATCAGCGCGATCGAGCCGAACAGCCATCCGCCGACGATCTCGGCCGCCATCATGGCGACGCAGAGAATGATCACCGCCCAGGTCTTGCGTTCGCTGGCCTCGTGCCCCTCGCCCAGGAAGACATGCCTATGAAAGGCGGATGCGGCGTGATTGTCTTCGCTCATGGCGCGGCCTCATCTGAGATAGGTCCGGACGACATCGAGGAGCTGGTCTGCGGCTTCGGCGTTCAGCGCGCCGGGATGGCGCTGCGCATCGACGAGATGGGTGCGCACGTGGTCCTCGACCACCTCGGCCATCAGGCCGTTGGCCGCGCCGCGCACGGCGGCGATGAGATGCATCACCTTCTCGCAGCCGGCCTCGCCCTCGAGCGCCCGCTCGATCGCCTCAACCTGGCCGCGAAGACGGCGCACGCGCGCTACCAGCTTCTGCTTGTCCCGGATGGTGTGGGTCATGTTGAGCATATAACCTACCGGGGTATCCTATACAAGCTGGCCCGATTCGAGTGGGCGCGACGAGGCTTGCAACGGCAAACGTCGCAATCGATTATGCTAGGTACGCCGGCGGCCAATCGCCGCGAACGGCGGCTTCATCTGGGAGGAGCATCCATGCTGAAATCTGCCGCCGTAGCCCTGTTCAGCGTCGCCGTCCTTGCGACCGCTGGCGCGGCGAACGCGATGACGCTGACCAGCCCCGACATCAAGCCCGGGGGAAAGATCGCCGACGAGCAGGTCTTTAACGGCTGGGACTGTACCGGCAAGAACGTCTCGCCGGCGCTCGCCTGGTCGGGCGCGCCCAAAAGGACCAAGAGCTTTGCCGTCAGCATCTTCGATCCCGACGCGCCGACCGGCAGCGGCTTCTGGCACTGGTGGGTGGCGAACCTGCCGGCGAGCACAACCTCGTTGCCGAAGGACGCGGGCAGCGGCAAGGGCCTGCCGGAGGGGGCCGTCCAAGTGCGCAACGACTTCAGCCTGGCGGGCTATGGCGGCCCGTGCCCGCCGAAGGGCTCGACCCATCACTATCAGATCACGGTCTACGCGCTCGACGTCGACAAGCTCGATATCGACGCCACCGCCTCGCCTGCCGTCGTCGGCTTCAACGTCCATGCGCACACGCTGGCCAAGGCGACCCTGACCGGCGTCTACGGGCGGTGACGCAGCCCTGGCCACTGGAGCAGATTCACGAGCCGCTGCGGGACGCTCGTCATCGCCGTCCCCGGGTTAAGCGCTACCTGTCGCGGGCGTGACCTTCCCCACTGCTCCCGTGGCTGGGAAACGACAGGAAGCGCCAGATGGCGTACGGCCCCTCGCCCAACCAGTGAGCCTCAGTCTGACGCTATCTGACGCCCCTGGGCATTTGACATCCCCGTTCCGCACGCATAAGAGGCTCGCCTTCGTCAGGTTCTGGCCTCGTCAATCAGTCGACCGATCCGCATGCGATCGGCGGTTCCCGTCCGGCAGCGCGTCGCGCCCCCGGGCGGGATTGGCGT
Source organism: uncultured Alphaproteobacteria bacterium (assembly GCA_963772555.1). Classification (GTDB taxonomy): domain Bacteria; phylum Pseudomonadota; class Alphaproteobacteria; order Rhizobiales; family Beijerinckiaceae; genus Roseiarcus. The sequence continues at coordinate 9,628 of CAVYXQ010000020.1, forward strand.
TGGACACGGAGAACGAAGAACGGGGAGCAGAGGACGGAAGGATGACTTTATTGGCGTCCGTCCGTCGTCCGTTGTCTGAACAGGAGTAACCCATGTTCGAGAGCCTGTCCGAAAAGCTCTCCGGCATATTGGATAAGCTCACCGGCCGCGGCGCCCTCTCGGAAGAGGACGTCAACGCGGCGATGCGCGAGGTGCGCCGCGCCCTCCTCGAGGCCGACGTGGCGCTCGAGGTGGTGCGTTCGTTCGTCGACCGCGCCCGGACGCGAGCGGTCGGCGCCGCGGTCATCAAGTCGGTCAAGCCCGGGCAGATGGTGGTCAAGATCGTCCACGACTGCCTGGTCGAGACGCTGGGCGGGGAATCGCAGGCGATCGACCTCAACGCTCCGGCCCCGGTGGCGATCATGCTGGTCGGGCTGCAGGGCGCGGGCAAGACGACGACGGCGGCCAAGATCGCCAAGCGGCTCTTCGAGCGCGACCGGCGCCGGGTGCTGATGGCCTCGCTCGACGTCAAGCGCCCGGCGGCGCAGGAGCAGCTCGCGGTGCTCGGGACGCAGGTCGGCGTCGACACGCTGCCGATCATTTTCGGCCAGGAGCCGGTCGCCATCGCCAAACGCGCCGAGCAGGCGGCGCGGCTGCAAGGCTACGACGTCGTGCTGCTCGACACCGCCGGCCGCACCCATATCGACGAGCCCCTGATGGCGGAGATGGCGGAGATCCGCGCGGCCGCCCGTCCGCACGAGGTTCTCCTTGTCGCCGACGCGCTGACCGGCCAGGACGCGGTCAATCTGGCGAAGCACTTCAACGAGCGGGTCGGCCTCACCGGCATCGTCTTGACCCGCATGGACGGCGACGGCCGCGGCGGCGCGGCGCTGTCGATGCGCGCCGTCACCGGCCAGCCGATCAAGCTGCTCGGCGTCGGCGAGAAGATGGACGCGGTCGAGGACTTCCATCCGGCGCGCCTCGCCGACCGCATCCTCGGCATGGGCGACATCGTCAGCCTGGTCGAGAAGGCGGCCGAAACGATCGACGCCGCCCAGGCGGCCCGGATGGCCGAGAAGATGCGCAAGGGCGTCTTCGACCTGAACGACCTATACGAGCAGCTGGCGCAGATCGAGAAGCTCGGCGGCATGGGCGGCATCATGGGCATGCTGCCGGGGGTGGCGAAGATCAAGGATCAGCTGGCCTCGGCCCATCTCGACGACAAGATCGTCAGGCGCCAACGGGCGATCATCTCCTCGATGACGCCGCCCGAGCGGCGGAACCCCGATATCCTGAAGGCCTCCCGCAAGAAGCGCATCGCCGCGGGATCGGGGGTTAATGTCGAGCAGGTCAACCGGCTCTTGAAGCAGCACCGGCAGATGGCCGACATGATGAAGGCGATGGGCGGCGCCGGGGCCAAGCGCGGCATGATGGGCAAGCTCGGACAGATGATGGGGATGGGCGGCGGCATACCGATGCCGACGCCGGAGCAGATCGAGGCGTTGCAAAAGCAGATGCCCGGCGGCGCCCCCGGCCTGCCTTCGGCGCCGCCGGGCATCCCGAGCGCCCCGCCGCCCGGCGCCTTCAATCTGCCGCCGCAATTCCCCGGCCTCGGCGGCGGCAAGCTGCCGGGCTTGGGCGGCGGGTTCAACCCGTTTGCGGGGAAGAAGAAGTGATACCCGTCCTTGAGACGGAGCGGCTGTTGCTGCGCGGGTGGCGGAAAGACGATTTCGAGCCATTCGCCGAGGTCTACGCCGATCCTCGGGACGCCCGCTTCATTGGCGGCGTGCATACGCGCGACGACGCTTGGCGCCGCATGGCTTGCTTTCTGGGCCACTGGGTCCTTCGGGGTTATGGGCACTGGGTTCTTGAAAACAAGAACACGGCTGCCTTCGCTGGCTGGGCGGGTTTGTGGTCGCCCGAGGGCTTCCCGGGCCGCGAAGTCGCGTGGACGATCATGCCGGCGATGCGCGGGCGTGGGCTCGCGCAGGAAGCCGGACGGCGGATCCGCGCCTTTGCCTACGAAACGCTCGGATGGGATAGCGCCATCAGTCTCATCCATCCCGACAACGCGGCGTCGATCCGCGTCGCTGAAAAGCTTGGCGCGACCTACGAACGCGCCCTTCGGTTCCGCGGAGAGGATTGCGCGATTTATCGCCATCCCGCCGCGGGAGACTCTGCCTCAATCCAAGTCGCGCAGTATTGAAAGGAAAAGACCAATGTCCCTGAAAATCCGCCTGTCGCGCGGCGGCGCCAAGAAGCGCCCGTTCTATCGCATCGTCGTCGCCGACTCGCGCATGCCGCGCGACGGCCGCTTTGTCGAGAAGATCGGCACCTTTGATCCCCTGAAGGCCAAGGACGACGCCGGCCGCGTCGCGCTCGATCAGGAGAAGGCGAAATCCTGGCTCGCCAAGGGCGCGCAGCCGACTGATCGCGTGCTCCGGCTCCTCGACGGCCTCGGGGTCGCCACGCGGGAAGCGCGCGCCAATCCGGAGAAGGCGAAGCCGAAGAAAAAGGCGCAGGAGCGCGCCGCCGCCGCGGCGGCCGCCGCCGCCAAGGCCGCCGACGCCGCCGCGGCCTGATCTCCAGGCGTGAACAAGTGCGCCCGGGTGGCCTGGTGCTCCTTGGCGTCTTCGGCGCGCCGCACGGGGTCAAGGGCGAAATCCGGATCAAGGCCTTCACCGGCGATCCGAAGGCGGTCGGCGCGTACGGCCCGCTGACCGACGCCGTCGGCCGGCGCGTCTTCGCCGTCGAGCGCCTGCGCCCGATCAAGGGCGACATGCTGGCGGCGAAGCTGAAGGGCGTCGATACGCGCGATGCAGCGGCGGCGCTGACCGGGGTCGAACTCTTCGCCCGCCGCGAACGGCTGCCGCCGACGACGGGCGAGGAATTCTATTGCGCCGACCTCGTCGGCTTGGAGGCGGTGACGCGCGACGGCGCCCGGCTCGGGCGGGTCAGCGGCGTCAGCAACTACGGCGCCGGCGACATTCTCGAGATTGCGCCGGACGGCGGCGGAGAGACGCTGCTCATGCCGTTCACCAGAGCGGTCGCGCCGGTCGTCGACTTCGACCGCGGGCAGATCGTGATCGAGCCGCCCGAGCTCGTCGAAGATTGAACGGGGGCCATGCCTTGACCGCGCCTGGGTCGCATTGATTTTTTTTCGGCGGCGCCGCAGAAGGTTGCGCGACCGTCATTTCCGCCTTGGTTTCGAGGAGGATGAGGGTCGCGAATATTCGCTCTTGATCGGTGCGCTGCAGAGTCGCTCGAGCCGCCCGATTTCGTTTATCGGCCCGCACCCGCGACGGAGGCGCATCGATGGCCCATACCCCTTCCGAAGCCGCTCCGGACACTCCGGACACGACCCTGCACGAGCCGGCGCGGCGTGATTTTCTCTATCTCATGACCGGCTCGGTCGTGGCGGTCGGCGCGGCGGTGACGCTCTGGCCGTTCATCGATCAGATGAACCCGGATGCGGCGACCATCGCGGCGGCCGGCCCGGTCGACATCGACATCAGCCAGATCCAGGAGGGGCAGCGGATGGTGACGCTGTGGGCCGCCCGTCCGGTCTTCATCGTCAATCGGCCCGCCTCGGCGTTGAAGGAGCTGCAGGACCCGAAGCTCCTGAACCAGCTCCGCGATCCCAATTCCGAAAATTGGCAGCAGCCGGAATACGCCAGGAACTGGCACCGCTCGATCAAGCCGGAATTCCTCGTCGTCGTCGGCATCTGCACCCATCTCGGCTGCGTTCCCCTCTACGAGCCCAATCCCAGCAAGACCGACCCGGCCCCCGACTGGCTCGGCGGCTTCTTCTGCCCGTGCCATGGGTCGAAATACGATCTCTCCGCGCGCGTGTTTCAGGGCGTCCCGGCGCCCTACAACCTTCCCGTGCCGCCCTACCACTTCCCCAACGACAAGACCTTGCGCATCGGGCAGAACCCGCCGGGGCAGACCTACGACTTCAACTCGATCCTGCAGGTGTGAGGACATTGAAGCCGGAGGACAGGAAGGCGGCTGTCGCCGCCTACAAGGAGCGCAAGGCGACCGCGGCCGTTTATCTGATTGGTTGCGCGCCAGCGGGACGGCGATGGGTCGGGAGCGCGCCGAATCTCGCGACGGTGTGGAACCGCCTCTCCTTCACCCTTCGCCAGGGGGACAATCCGAATCGCTCTCTCCAGACCGTGTGGCGAGACCACGGCGGAGCGAGTTTCTCGTTCGAGATCGTCGAGCGGGTCGACGAGGAAGAGCTGGTCTATGGTCGCGACCGGGTTCTCAAGGAGCGGGCGGATCACTGGCGCCAGACCCTGGGCGCGGAGCGCATCTGAAAAGCCTGTTCTGACCCGGTCGGTTACGAACGGGAACTGGCCGCCGTCGCGGCGCAGGTAAGGTCTCGGATGTTCGCCGCAACCATCCTCACCCTCTTTCCGACGATGTTTCCGGGGCCGCTCGGCCAGTCGCTGGCCGGCGAGGCGCTGGCGCGGAGCTTATGGTCGCTCGAGGCGCGCGACATCCGTGAGCATGGGCTCGGGCGCCATCGCGCCGTCGACGACACGCCGGCGGGCGGCGGCCCGGGCATGGTCATGCGGGCCGACGTGCTGGCCGCCAGCCTCGACGCCGCAGCGACGCAGGACGATTCCCGCCCGCGGCTGATCATGAGCCCGCGCGGAAGACCGTTCACGCAGGCGCATGCGCGCGAATGGGCGGCGGGGCCGGGCCTCGTCATTCTCTGTCCGCGCTTCGAGGGCGTCGACGAGCGCATCGTCGAAGCGCGCGGGCTGATCGAGATTTCGATCGGCGACTATGTGCTGTCGGGCGGCGAAATCGCCGCGCTCGCGATCCTCGACGCCTGCGTTCGGCTCATTCCGGGCGTCATGGGCAGGCAAGCCTCGGGCGACCAGGAGAGCTTCGAGGCCGGTCTCCTGGAATATCCGCACTATACCCGCCCGCGGGAGTGGGAGGGCCGCGCCATCCCCGACGTGCTGCTCTCAGGCGACCACGCGAAGATCGCGGAATGGCGCCGGGCGGAGGCCGAGCGGATCACGCGGGCGCGGCGGCCGGATCTGAAGCCCGCCTGAGCCCCGAAGCCGCAGACCGCGATTTCCAGCCGAGCTCCACTTTGGACGGCGGCCCGAATTCCCTTAAACGACAATCCGAGCATGCGCCGCTCGCGTCTCGACCGCTCCGTCGCGGCCGGGAAGAGCCGGCGGCCGGGTTCCATTTCTTTCACAAAGCCTTCCGAACGTTGCCATCGGCCTGCCGAAGACTTCCAAAGCGCTGCAAATTCCTGCCAAAAATTGCAATTCCTTGCCCGGAATCCGGACTTATCAGGGACTTACGGACGGACGGAGGTAAGAAAAAAGTCACTCCCAAGCCGCCTGACGGCGCCGCCCCCCAACCAGCCTTCGGGCGGTCCCCTCCCCGCTCCGCTGCGCGGTCTCCGTTGAGGGCGGTAGAACAAAGATAGAACACATCCCCGGGTTTGACAAGAAATTGTTGTTCCGGCTTTCCGCGCTCTCTGGGGGCCCCTGGCCTCGTCATCGTCTACTCGCGCTTCGAGGGCGTGGGCGATCTCGCCAAGATCGCCGAGCGGCCGCAAGTGGGGAAAGGGCCCGCCTTGACGGAGCTAAGGGCGCCCAAATTCGACAAGGTTGTGCTCTAGTTTTGTCCAATCACAAAATTCCGGTAGGGGACACAGGACGGGCGGTCACAGACGTGGATTTTGGGAGGCTGGGATGCCGGCGTGGGTAGAGGACGCGCAACAGCTGACCGAGCTCAGAGACTTAAGCAACTCGCAGAGTTCTGTATTACTTCGGACAACCGAGGTCGAAGAGTTCTTATCCAATTTGAATCTGTCTTCTCACGCTCTGGTCGCGCCGAAGGGATTCGGGAAGACTTTCGTGCTGAAACTGAAACGGATTTCATTGCAGGAGAACGACTATCGTTGCTTCCCCTTCTCGCCTATTCTTGATCGTCCGAGCAACAAACCGCCGATCTTGCCGAACGAAATCATAAACGTTCTAGAAAATAGCGACAATTGGGAGACCCTGTGGAATATCGCATTCTCGATATGCATGATTAAGGGGTTCCAGGACGACCGCGACGTTCATCAGCAGCTCACAGACTTGCTAGAGTCGGATAACTTGCCGTCGACATTGCTGACGATCCTGACCCATCCGCACATAGTCAGACCATTCGATATCCTGCACGACTGTCTGGCGGCGCAGCGCAACGAGCTATTTTTGATCTTGCGGGCGGCGCAAAAGGTGACGCGCATTTTCGCGACGATCCACAAACAGGCGGGCATTTTTGTCGACAACATCGATGAGTATCTCATCCATTACATCAATTTTTCTTATCTCCGTCGCAATGAAGTCCACGATCGATTTGTCCGAATCTGGCACGCCGGCCAGATCGGCGCCTGGCTGGCGTTAAGGCGGCTGCACGGGATCAATCCCCATGTACGAATATTCGTGTCGATCAGAAAGGAGGCCTATCAACACGCCGCGCAGAACGAGCCTCAATTCTCCAACTTGAGGTCGTTCCGAAGAGAATTGCGCTACAGGATGGAGGATATAAAACAAATCATCGAAAACAATATAGCGATCATGCCAAAGAATGACCTGGTCGACAGGAACAACGAAGATCCCGTGTTGCGTTTCCTTGGGCCGAAAAATGAGTTTGTTTCGAACAGTGGAACGGCGCGGCAAGAGCGAGCGATAGACTATTGGACTCGCCACTGCTCGCTCAGGCCGCGAGACGCCATTGTCATCGGCAAGGAGATCAGCCTGATTGGCGTCAAAAGGAGAAATCAGCAGGAAATTCGCAATGCAATCAACTCCACCGCAGCGGAGAGGGTCGAAACGCTTTTCAATGAGGTCGCGCCTTTCTTCAGTGGTTTGTATCCGGAAATCTTCCCCCAGGTCATCAAATCCAACGTGCTGACGTATGACGAGGTCGTTGAGGCGTCCTCGGCCTATGCAGATATCGCCGCGCGACAATACGAGATCGAAACCGAGGCTGCGCGACATCCTTTCTGCGCCCTCTATGCGTTGGGGCTGGTCGGAATTGTCCAACAGAGCAGGGACGATCCCGCCCGGCTGGTGCAAAAGTTCGCCCCCGTCGGGGAAATCGCCTTTGGCAAAATTCATGTCCTGCCGCACGCCGAGACATATTTGATCCACCCGTCGCTGAGCGACTTCATCACTCGGCGAAACGTCGGGTTCCTTAAAGAACTCAATAAGCACAACGTCATCGGCGATGAGCTGGAATGGCGGCCCGAGGAAAGCATCCGGTTTGTCGCCGTTGGCGATATTCGAGGCTACAGGGAAAACGTCGTCCAGATCGCCGGGAAGTCGCAAACTTTCGACAAATACTGGCGCGATTTGTTCAGGCAGTTCACCCGTGATTTAGACTACGCCAACACGTCCGCCGGCGACCATTTGATCCTGGCCGATCGAAGCCCGGGGAGGCTGTTGCGCGCTGCGCGCGGGCTGAGCGCTCAACTTTTGGCCTCCGGGTACAACCTGCAAATCAGAATGGGCGCCCACAGCGGATTCTGGAAGCTCAATCCCGCTCTCGAGGGCGTGCTGCATCCGGAGATTACCGACATCGTTGTCGTCGCCGCGCGCATCGAGCCCCTCGCCAAGCCAGGGGACATTCTCCTGTCTCAGCAATTCGTCGACGACGCTCGGCGGTACGGATACCGCTTTGAGGAAGGAATTCCCTCGCCCGTCGACCACCACTATGTCGGGGCTGAACGATACCAGGCTGGATCCGGGGTCTTGATTTCGAAAGAAAGCGAGGCTGCGCAGCATATCCAGATCTATCTTTTCGCGAATGCCGCCGATGCGCAATCAGGTTCGAGCCTTTAAAACAACGAGCAACGCGGAAGCAGGCTGCGCCAAGCGGGCTTCGTTAGGAAGGCCAGCTGCGCAGCGGCAAGGAAGCGTCGGGTCGGCGGGACGCGCGTCAGCGCGTCGGCACCGGGTGCTCGCCGCGGTAGTCGTAGAAGCCGCGCTGCGTCTTGCGGCCGAGCCAGCCGGCCTCGACGTATTTCACCAGGAGCGGACAGGGGCGGTACTTCGAATCCGCCAGGCCCTCGTGCAGCACCTGCATGACGGCGAGGCAGGTGTCGAGGCCGATGAAGTCGGCGAGCTGCAGCGGGCCCATCGGGTGGTTGGCGCCGAGCCGCATGGCGGTGTCGATAGCGTCGACCGAGCCGACGCCCTCGTAGAGCGTGTAAACGGCCTCGTTGATCATCGGCAAGAGGATGCGGTTGACGATGAAGGCGGGGAAGTCCTCCGACATCGTCGCCGTCTTGCCGAGCCGGGTGACGAAGGCCTTCGCCGCCTCGAACGTGTCGTCCTTCGTGGCGATGCCGCGGATGAGCTCGACGAGCTGCATGCGCGGCACCGGGTTCATGAAATGGATGCCGATGAAGCGCTCGGGATTGGCGGTGACCGAAGCGAGCCGGGTGATCGAGATCGACGAGGTGTTGGAGGCGAGGATCGCCTCGGATTTCATGAACGAGCGCAGCGCAGTGAAGATCTTGCGCTTGACCTCCTCGTTCTCGGACGCCGCCTCGACGACCAGATCGCAGTCGGCAAGCTTGTCGAGGGTTCGAGCGAACTGGATGCGGTCGAGGATCGCGCTTCGCTCCGGCTCGTCCAGCTGGCCTTTCTGAACCTGGCGCGACAGGTGCCCGTTGATCGTCGCCAGCGCGGCCTGAACCCGTTCCTCGGCCACATCGTTGAGCAGGACGCTCATGCCCGCCTGCGCCGCGACCTCCGCAATGCCCGCGCCCATCTGCCCCGCGCCGATGACGCCGATCGTGTCGATGTTGAGTGCCATGATACTTCAAATCCCGCGAGCGCCCGGATCTCGGGCCGGGATCATAGAGGAGCGATGACAGGCGTCCAGTCGGACACCTGATTTTTGTCGAAACTTGCGGTGCTTATCGGCCGATCTTGGCCAATTCCGCGTCCAATTCTGGCAGCGCCTGATAGAGGTCGGCGACGAGACCGTAATCGGCCACCTGGAAGATCGGCGCCTCTTCGTCCTTGTTGATGGCGACGATGATCTTGGAGTCCTTCATGCCGGCGAGATGCTGGATCGCGCCCGAAATGCCGACCGCGATGTAGAGCTCGGGCGCGACGACCTTGCCGGTCTGCCCGACCTGCCAGTCGTTCGGGGCGTAGCCTGCGTCGACCGCGGCCCGCGAAGCGCCCATGGCCGCATTGAGCTTGTCGGCGATCGGCTCGATATAGGTCTTGAAGTTCTCCGCCTTCTGCATCGCCCGCCCGCCCGAGATGATGATGCGGGCGGAGGTGAGCTCCGGCCGGTCGGACCTGGCGAGCGCCTCGCCGACGAACGAAGACACGCCCGGATCCGCGGCGGCGGCGACCGGCTCGACCGGCGCCGCAGCATCGCCGGGACCCGTGGCGGCGAAGGCCGCGGTGCGGACGGTCACGACCATCTTGGGGTCGCTCGACTCGACCGTCTGGATGGCGTTGCCGGCGTAGATCGGCCGCTCGAAGGTCTTGGGCCCGAGCACTTTTGTGATGTCGGAAACCTGCATCACGTCGAGGAGCGCGGCGACCCGCGGCATGACATTCTTGGCGCTGGCGGTCGAGGGCGCGACGATGGCGTCGTAGGCGGGCGCGAGCGAGACGATCAGCCCGGCGAGCGGCTCGGCCAGCGCATGGGCGTAAGCCGGGTCGTCGGCGACGCGCACTTCGGCGACGCCGGCAAGCTTCGCCGCGCTCGCCGCGGCGCCTTCGACGTTCTGCCCGGCGACCAGCACGTCGACGGGCGCGCCGAGCTGGATCGCCGCGGTCAGCGCCCGCGCGGTCATGTCGCTCAAAACGCCGCCCGCGACTTCCGCCAGAAGAAGGGTCGCCATGGTCAGATCACTCCCGCTTCGTCGTGCAGCTTGGCGACGAGCTCGGCGACCGTCTTCACCTTGACCCCCGCCTTGCGGCCGCCCGGCTCGGTTGTCTTGAGGACCTTGAGCCGCGGCGCGACGTCGACGCCGTAGTCCGCCGGCGTCTTCTCGTCGATCGGCTTCTTCTTCGCCTTCATGATGTTGGGCAGCGAAGCGTAGCGCGGCTCGTTGAGGCGAAGGTCGGTGGTGACGATGGCGGGCAGCCTGAGCGACACGGTCTGCATGCCGCCGTCGACTTCGCGGGTGACCTCGACCGAGCCGTCGCCGATGACGACCTTCGAGGCGAAGGTCCCCTGGCCCCAGCCGGTCAGCGCCGCCAGCATCTGGCCGGTCTGGTTGCAGTCGTCGTCGATCGCCTGCTTGCCCATGATGACCAGGCCGGGCTGCTCGGCGCCCGCGACGCCCTTGAGGATCTTGGCGACGGCCAGCGGCTCGACCAGCGCGTCCGTCTTGACGAGAACGCCTCGGTCGGCGCCCATCGCCAGCGCCGTGCGGATGGTCTCGCTCGCCTGCGCCGGCCCGATCGAGACGACGATCACCTCGGTCGCCTTGCCGGCCTCCTTCTGGCGAAGCGCTTCCTCGACCGCGATCTCGTCGAAGGGGTTCATCGACATCTTGACGTTCTGAAGCTCGACGCCCGACCCGTCGGCCTTGATGCGGATCTTGATGTTGTAATCGACGACCCGTTTGACGGGCACGAGAATCTTCATGGGCGAGCTTTAACTCCCACCGGTCGAGCGCATGCTCGGCAATTCAAGGCGGAAATCCCTAATCGCCGCTCTTGCGCAAGTCAACGCGGGTCGGGAAGACCCGTTCAATCCGGGCGTCGCGATGATTCAGCCGCAGACAGCGCGAGCGCCCATGCGCGCGGGCTCGGCGCGAAGGCGCCGAATTAAACGCCGTCAGAGAGTTTAAACCTGAGAAGGCCGCAGTTCCGCGGCGAATCCTTCTCGCGATGCAATTGACAGATTGCCAAAACTGTCGGCTATTCGATCCCATGACAGCCCGTCCGAAAAAGCCGGCCGATCGTTGTCCCGGGGAAGGGCGCGCACACAAGGTAAGGAAATCGGAAAATGAGTGAACTGGATTATTGGACTGGACGGCTACTGAAAGGCAGCGTTTCGCGGCGCGAGTTCATGGGCCGCGCCGCTGCGCTCGGCGCCTCGAGCCTCGCGATCTCCACCATGCTGGCGACCGCCGATGCGTTCGCAGCCGAGACGCCGAAGAACGGCGGACTTCTGCGGCTTGGCCTCGGCGGCGGCAGCACTACGGACAGCATCGATGTCACGTCGTACAACGACTCCGTCATGATCGACGTCGGCCACGGCCTCTTCAACGGCATCGTCGAATGGGGCCAGGACGGCAAGCCGCATCCCTCGCTCGCCGAAAGCTTCGAGCCGAAGGGCGGCGCCAAGGACTGGATCTTCAATCTTCGCAAGGGCGTCAAGTTCTCGAACGGCCAGGAATTCACCGCCGACGACGCCATCTACTCGCTGAACCTGCACCGGGGCAACACCAAGTCCGGCGGCGCCGGCTCGCTGAAGCCGATCACCGACGTCAAGAAGCTCGACAAATACCAGATCCAAATCACGCTCGACGCGCCCGACGCCGATCTGCCGTATTCGCTGACCGACTATCATGTCCTCATGGTGCCGGACGGATTCAAGGATTGGGCCAAACCCGTGGGGACCGGCGCCTTCAGCCTCGACAAGTTCGATCCGGGCGTAAGAATCTCGCTCAAGAAGACCCGTGATTACTGGAAGCCGGGACGCGGCCATCTCGACGCCATTGAAGTCACCGTCATCAACGACGGCTCGGCGCGCCTGAACGCCCTCATCTCCGGCCAGATGGATGCGATCAACCGCGTCGACCACAATGCGGTGGCGCTTCTGTCGAAGACGCCGAAGATCCAGATCGTGCGCGCGGCCGGCGGCTGGCACTCGGTGATGGCGATGCAATGCGACAAGGCGCCGTACGACAATCCGGATATCCGCCTGGCGCTGAAGGAGGCGACCGATCGCGCGCAGATCCTGAAGGCGCTCTTCAGCGGCTACGGCACGCTTGGCAACGATCACCCGATCCCGCCGACCGATCCCTATTTCAACAAGGAGCTGCCGCAGCGCAAATACGATCCGGAGAAGGCGGCCGCTACTTTCAAGAAGGCGGGCATCCCCGACCCGAAGATCCTTTTGCAGGCCTCCGACGCGGCGTTCAACGGCGCCGTCGACGAGGGGGCGCTCCTGCAAGCGAGCGCCGGCAAAGCCGGCATCAAGGTCGACCTGAAGAAGGAGCCGGCCGACGGCTTCTGGGACAACGTGTGGCTGAAGGGCGCGTTCGTCTCGAGCTACTGGGGCGGCCGCGCCGCGGCGACGCAGATGCTCTCCGTCGCCTACGCCGCCAGCGCGCCCTGGAACGAAACCCACTGGAAGAACGAGAAATTCGAGAAGCTGCTCGCCGACGCGCGCGGCGAAACCGACGAAAACAAGCGGCGGCCCTACATCTGGGAGATGCAGGCGATGCTGCACGACCAGGGCGGCGCCATCATTCCGGTGTTCAAGGATTGGCTCGACGCCCATAACGTGAAGGTCGGCGGCCATACCCCGCATGGCGGATTCGACATGGACAACGGCATGATCATGGAGAAGGCCTGGATCAACACCTGACCAACCCCGCCGCGTCCGCCCGAATGCGCGGGCGCGGGCCCCCGCCCGGTCCAGGCAAGGCGCCTGCGGCCGTGAGGCTCGGCCAAATCCCCGACCTTCGGCGAAGCCGCCAGCTGATCCGAAGGTCGCCTAGAGAGCGTCCCAGGCAAATCGGGTTGAAGGGCGGGCGTCGTGCTTAAACTTGTGCTTCAGCGTTTTGGTCTTGGCTTGCTGACGCTCTTCGCCGCCTCTGTGCTCATTTTCATCGGCACGGAGATTCTGCCGGGCGATCTCGCCTCGGCGATCCTGCAAAACAACGCCACGCCCGAAAGCCTCGCCAAGCTGCGCCTCGATCTCGGGCTCGACCGTCCGGCGATCGTGCGGTTCTTCGACTGGCTTTTCCACGCGTTGCGCGGCGATTTCGGCCATTCGCTGGCCAACGGCCGCGATGTCCTGACGGAGATCGCGCCGCGCTTCGCCAACACCATGTTCCTCGCCGCCTATGCAGCGGTCGTCGCGGTTCCGCTCGCCATCGGACTCGGACTCGTGGCGGCGATCCGGCAGGGCGGCGTCTTCGACCGGCTCGTCAATGTCTTCACCCTGATGACGATTTCCGTGCCCGAGTACTTTCTGGCGTATCTCCTGATCAAATATGTCGCGGTCAATCTCGGCTGGTTTCCCTCGCTTGCCAACGTTACGCCGGACATGAGCTTTCCCGACCGGCTCTATTACGCGTTCCTGCCGATGCTGACGCTGGTTCTCGTCATCATCGCGCACATGATGCGGATGACGCGCGCCTCAGTGCTTTCGGTGATGGCCAGCCCTTACATCGAAATGGCGATCCTCAAGGGCCTGACCAAAACCCGCATCGTCGTCCGTCATGCGCTGCCGAACGCGCTCGCCCCGATCATCGCGGTCGTTGCGCTGAACCTCGCCTATCTCATCGTCGGCGTTGTCGTCGTCGAGACCGTGTTCGTCTACCCTGGCCTCGGCCAGCTGATGGTGGACGAGGTCTCCAAGCACGACGTGCCGGTCGTTCAGGCGTGCGGCCTGATCTTCGCCGCCACGTTCATTCTCTTGAACATGACCGCCGACATTCTCGCCATTCTGTCCAATCCGCGGCTGCGCCAGCCGCGCTGACGGGAGATCGATCAGGAACGCCATGCGGATACTGGGCCATAAACTCTCCGTCACCGCGCAGATCGGCATCGTCGTCGTTATCCTCAACGTGCTGGTGGCGCTGTTTGCGCCGCTCATCGCCCCGTTCGACCAGGCGACGCCGGTCGGCGATGCCTGGGCGGATCCGAGCGCGCAGCATTGGCTCGGGCTGGACAATCTCGGCCGCGACATCCTGAGCCGCCTCATCTATGGCGCGCGCATGTCGATCGGACTGTCGTTGATCATCACTGCGCTTTCCTTCGCGCTTGGCGTTATCACCGGCTTCGCGGCCGCGGTCGCCGGAGGGTGGGTCGATCTGGCCCTGTCGCGGCTCGTCGACCTGCTGCTGTCGATGCCCACCCTGATTTTCGCCTTCGTCATTCTGTCGGTGCTGGGCTCCGCCCTGCCAGTCCTCATCGTCACGATCGCCGTCCTCGATTCGACCAAGGTGTTCCGCCTGGCGCGCTCGGTCGGGGTGAATATCGTCAGTCTCGAATTCGTCGAGGCGGCGCGCCTGCGCGGCGAAGGCTGGTGGTGGATCGTGACGCGGGAGGTGCTGCCCAACGCGATTCCCCCGCTCACGGCCGAGTTCGGCTTGCGCTTCTGTTTCACCTTCCTTTTCATCGCCGCGCTGAGCTTCCTCGGGCTCGGCGTGCAGCCGCCGGCCGCCGACTGGGGGAGCATGGTCAAGGACTATCGCGACATGATCAATTTCGGCTTCGCCGCGCCGCTTTACCCCGCCGCGGCGATCGCGATTCTGACGATCGGCGTCAATTTCGTCGTTGACTGGATGCTCTCCATCCATTCCAGAGGCCAGGGAGAAGGCGCATGAGCGTCGAGTCCGAGACGCGGACTGCCGAACTGCAGCATAATTCCATCATCCTCGACGTTCGCGGCATGCGGGTCGCCGTGCGCACCGACCTTGGCGAGGGCCCGGTGCTGGTCGACGACGTTTCGCTCCAGCTCAGGCGCGGCGAAGTGATCGGCCTGATCGGCGAATCCGGGGCGGGCAAATCGACCATCGGGCTCGCCTCGATGGGCTATACGCGCCGCGACTGCCATATCGTCGGCGGCAACATCATCTATGGCGACCTGGACATCCGGGCGATCGGCCCGGACGAGCGGCGCGCGCTGCGCGGGCCGAAAATCGCCTATATCGCCCAGAGCGCGGCGGCTTCGTTCAACCCGGCGCATACGCTGATGGAGCAGGTCTGCGAGGCCTCGGTCCGCCACGGCGTGTTGAGCGCGGCGGAAGCGCGCGCCGCGGCGGTGCAATTGTTCCGCGAGCTCGATCTGCCCAGTCCGGACACGATCGGCTCTCGCTATCCCCACCAGGTGTCCGGCGGCCAGTTGCAGAGGGTCATGGCGGCGATGGCGATGGTCGCCAAGCCCGACATCCTGATCTTCGACGAGCCGACGACCGCCCTCGACGTGACGACGCAGGTCGAGTGCCTGGCCGCCTTCCGCAAGCTCATCCGCGAACACGGCACCGCCGCGCTCTACATCACCCATGACCTCGCCGTCGTGGCGCAGATCGCCGACCGGATCATGGTGCTGCGGCGGGGCAAGATGGTCGAATTCGGCGACTCGCGCCAGATCCTGCAGCAACCGAAAGAGGAATATACCCGCCGCCTGGTGAGCGAACGGGTGGCCGGGCACGCCTTCGTCGAAGCGAATATGGCGAACCAGGTCCCGATTCTGGCGATCGAGCGTGTGAGCGCCAATTATCCGGGGAAGCCGAAGGTCATCGACGACGTCACTTTGGACGTGCGCCGGGGCGACACGGTCGCGGTCGTCGGCGAATCGGGATCGGGCAAATCGACACTCGCCCGCGTTGTCACGGGGCTCCTGCCGCGAATCGCCGGCGACGTGCGCTTCAACGGCGTCAGCCTGCCGCCGCGGCTCAGGGACCGCAGCAAGGACCAGCTGCGCCGGGTGCAGATGATCTACCAGATGCCTGACGTCGCCCTCAACCCACAGCACACGCTTTTGCAGACGATCGGGCGGCCGGTCGCCTTCTATTTCAACCGTTCGCGCGAGGAGGTGCGCAACCGGGTGGCCGAACTCTTGCGGCAGATGGACCTGCCCGAATCCTTCATCTCACGGAAGACCAGCGAGCTATCGGGCGGCCAGAAGCAACGGGTATCCATCGCCCGGGCGCTTGCGGCCGAGCCCGACCTCATCATCTGCGACGAGGTCACCTCCGCCCTCGATCAGCTCGTCGGCGAAGAGATCCTGCGCCTTCTCAAGAAGCTGCAGAACGAGCTGGGCGTCGCCTATCTTTTCATCACCCACGACCTCGGCACGGTGAAACGCATCGCCAACAAGGTCGCCGTCATGCTCAAGGGCAAGATCGTGGCCAGCGGCGATACTGTATCGGTGTTCGCTCCGCCCTACCATCCCTATACGGAACTCTTGCTCTCTTCGGTTCCCGAGATGCGGCCGGACTGGCTCGATGAGGTCCTCGCCCGGCGCGCCACCGGCGCGGCGACGACCGCGGCTTTGCTGCACGCGCCCTGAAGGGGAACGCGAGAGGCTTCCGTCGAGGCCCCGCCCTTGCCCGGGCGGAAAATCGTTTCTATACCGCCCTGAAGCCGCAAGACGATCGCGCGCGAGGCGCCGGTTCGGCCGATCGGCGGCCATTCGGCCCGTTCGTTGCATGGTTCGAAACGCCGGCGAGCCGGTCGTGCGAGACGAGAGGATGAGTCTTTAATGCGCGCGCCGGGCGGCCCCCGTCTGTTGCTGCGGCGGCTCCGCGAGGTCATGGCGGAGCCCGTCACGGCACAGGCGCGCCTGGACCGCATCGTCGTCCTGATCGCTTCGAACATGGTGGCGGAGGTCTGCTCGCTCTATGTCGCCCGCGCCGACGGGGCGCTCGAGCTGTTCGCCACCGAGGGGCTCAACCGGGAAGCCGTGCACCTGACGACCATGCGGCCGGGCGAGGGCCTGGTCGGTCTCATCGCCGCCAGCGCCGAGCCGCTGGCGCTCTCCGACGCGCAGCATCATCCCTCATTTTCCTACAAGCCCGAGACGGGAGAAGAGATCTATCAATCGTTCCTCGGGGTGCCGGTGCTGCGCAGCGGGGCGACGATCGGCGTGCTCGTGGTGCAGAATCGCGCCAGGCGCACCTATTCGGAAGAAGAAGTCGAGGCGCTGCAGACGACCGCGATGCTGCTCGCCGAGATGATCGCGTCGGGCGAATTGCAGGCGATCGCGGCGCAGGGCGCGCCGATCGCCGTCCGCCGGCCGATGTCGCTCAAGGGCCTCGGCATCGCCGACGGCCTCGGCCTCGGTCATGTCGTGATGCACCAGCCGCGGGTCGCGGTGTCCAAGATCGTCGCCGACGACGTGGAACTGGAGTTGCATCGGCTGGAGACGGCGATTAGCGCGATGCGCGCCTCGGTGGACGACCTGATCGACCGCAACGACGACGGCGTCTCGGGCGAGCATCGCGACGTGCTCGAGGCCTTCCGCATGATCGCCCACGACCGCGGGTGGCTGCGCCGGCTGCGCGAGGCGGTGAGTTCTGGCCTCACCGCGGAAGCTGCGGTCGAGCGTGTCCAGAACGACGCCCGCGCCAAGCTTCAGCGCCAGACGGACCCCTATCTGCGCGACCGACTGCACGATCTGACCGATATAGCAAACCGGCTCCTGCATCAGCTCGCCGGTCAGAGTCTCGTCGTTCTGCCAGACGAACTGCCCGAGAATGCGATCCTTGTCGCCCGCTCGATGAGCCCTGCCGCGCTGCTCGATTACGACCGCGCGCGCCTCAGGGGACTTGTGGTCGAGGAGGCGGGGGCCGCAAGCCACATCGCCATCGTCGCCCGCGCCCTCGCCGTGCCGGCGGTCAGCGACATTCCGAACATTTCGGAGATCGTCGACCAGGGCGACGCCATCATCGTCGACGGCGACGCTGGCGAGATCCACCTCCGCCCGCCGCCGGACGTCGAAGCCGCATATGCGGAAAAGGCGCGCATGCGCGCCCGCAAGCAGGCGCAATATCGGGCGCTGCGCGAGGTTCCGACCATCACCCTCGACGGCGTGTCGATCGGCCTGCACATGAACGCAGGACTGCTCGTCGACATGCCGCACCTGGCCGAGACCGGGGCGAAATCCATCGGCCTCTTCCGCACCGAATTGCAGTTCATGCTCGCCTCGCGCTTCCCGAGGCCGGGAGCGCAGGAAAAACTCTACCGGACGATTCTGGACGCCGCGGGCAATCGTCCCGTCACCTTCCGCACGCTCGATATCGGCGGCGACAAGCTCCTGCCCTACATGAAGGGCTTCGAGGAAGAAAATCCTGCGCTTGGATGGCGGGCGCTGCGCATCGGTCTCGACCGCCCGGCGCTGTTGCGCATGCAGCTGCGCGCTTTCATCCGGGCCGCCGCCGGAAACGACCTTCGCGTGATGCTGCCGATGGTCTCGACCGTCCAGGAGTTCAAGACGACGCGCGGCCTGTTCGATCGCGAACTCGCCTGGAGCGCGAGCCACGGCCATGAGCCGCCGCGCTCGACCAGGCTTGGGGTGATGGTCGAAGTGCCTTCGCTGCTGTGGCAAATCGACGAGATCGCCGCGTGCGCCGACTTCCTCTCCGTCGGCTCGAACGATCTGATGCAGTATCTCTACGCGGTCGATCGCGACAATCGCAGGGTGGCGAACCGGTTTGATCCGCTGAGCGTCGGATTCCTGCGCGCGCTGCGCCGGATCGCCCAGGCGGGCGCGCGCGGCGGGTCGCCCGTGACGCTCTGTGGCGAGATCGGCGGCAGGCCGCTCGAAGCGATGACGCTGATCGCCATCGGCTACCGCGACCTGTCGATGTCCGCGGCCTCGATCGGCCCGGTCAAGGCGATGATCCTGACGCTCAGGATCGAGGAGATTTCGCGCGAGGTCGACGCGATGCTGGCGGAGGGCCGTGACGACGCCTCGCTCCGGGACGCCCTGATCGCGCTGGCGGCGCGCTCGAGGGTCCGGCTCTAGCGAGGCGGCGTCCGGCGTCTGTCTCCCTTTGCCGAGAGTCAAAAGAAAATGCCCGCGAACGACAATCTCGATCTCATCCTCAGACGCTACGAGGAAATCGGCGCGCGGTTGACCGAAGGCGTCGGGGGACAGGAATATTCCTCGCTGTCGCGCGAGCTCGCCGACCTCGAGCCGGTCGTCGCCGCCATCAAGGCCTTCAGCGCCAAGGAGAAGGAGCGCAGCGATCTCGAGACCCTGCTCGAGGACCCGGCCCTCGACCCCGAGATGCGGGCGATGGCGAATGCCGAGCTCGCGGCGCTCGAAGCCGAGGCCGAGGAAATGGCGAAGGCGATCCGCGTTTCGCTCCTGCCCAAGGACGCAGCCGATGAGGGCGGCGCGATCCTCGAAGTGAGAGCCGGAATTGGCGGCGACGAGGCAGCTCTTTTCGCCGGGGACCTGTTCCGCATGTACGTCAAATATGCCGAGCGGAGGCGCTGGACGGTCGAGGTGCTGTCGATGAGCGAGGGGACGGCGGGCGGGTACAAGGAAATCGTCGCCGAGATTTCCGGCCGCGGCGTCTTCGCCCGGCTCAAGTTCGAAAGCGGCGTCCATCGGGTGCAGCGCGTTCCCGTGACCGAAACGCAAGGGCGGATCCATACGTCCGCCGCCACCGTTGCGGTCTTGCCGATCGCCGAAGAGGCGGACTTCGTCATCAACGAGGCCGATCTCAAGATCGACACCATGCGCTCGAGCGGCGCCGGCGGCCAGCACGTCAACAAGACGGAGTCGGCGATCCGGATCACCCATCTGCCGACGGGCGTCGTCGTCGCGATGCAGGAGGAACGCTCGCAACACCGCAATCGCGCCAAGGCGATGGCGCTCCTGCGTTCGCGCATCCTCGACGCGCGCAATCGGAAGCTCGACGCCGAGCGGGCGCAGGAACGGCGCTCGCAGGTCGGCTCGGGCGATCGCTCGCAGCGCATCCGCACCTACCACTTTCCGCAGGGACGGGTGACCGACCATCGCGTCAACCTGACGCTCCATTCGCTCGACCGCATCATGGAAGGGGAGGGGCTGGACGAGATCATCGACGCGCTGACGGCCGAGCGTCAGGCGGAAATGCTCGCCCAGCAGGCGTCCGCGTGAGCCGAGTTCCCCGCCTGCCGCCCTTTGCGCCGGGCATGCGGATCGGGCTTCTGGGCGGCTCGTTCAATCCGCCGCATGAGGGTCACGCCCTCGTCACCCGACTGGCGCTGACGCGGCTCGGCCTCGAGCGGGTCTGGTGGCTGGTGACGCCGGGAAACCCGCTGAAATCGCAGTCGGAGCTCGCCGCCCTGCAGGCGCGGGTGGCGGCGGCCCGGCGTCTCGTCGGGGGCCCCCGCGTCGCCGTGACGGACATCGAGTCGCAAATCGGGGCGCGCTACACTTACGATACGCTCGCATGGCTGACGCGGCGCGCCGCGGGTGTTCATTTCGTCTGGCTCATGGGCGCCGACAATTTGAGGCAGTTCCATTTGTGGCGCCATTGGCGGGCGATTGCGGACTTGACCCCGATCGCCGTCATCGACCGGCCGGGCTCGACCCTGCGGTCGATGGCGAGCCCGGCGGCGATTGCGCTCCGGCGATGGCGGGCGCCCGAGCGCGATGCGGCGCGTTTCGCCACGCTGCCGCCGCCGGCTTTCCTGTTTCTACATGGTCCGCGCTCGGATTTGTCCTCGACGATCCTGCGCAAGAGGCAGAGCAAGGGCGAGCCTGCATATCGGGAGGCCGCCGCGGCCGAAGACAGCGGGCCGGTCCCTTCATAAGCCCGAGTTGCTCCCGGAAGTCGGTGCGGTTCGAGCGGCGACGTTAGGCGGAACGGCGGGGGGCGCGCCGCGCACGATTCCGTTGCGGGCGACGTCGTTCTTCACGCCGACGTCCGTCGATCTGACGCTGTGGAAACAGGCCGAGCATGGCCGCGTGTCGAAGCTGTCGCAATCCTTCGCCTACTGGCTGCAGAAAAAGCTGCAACCTTAAGAGCAGGAACCCGGCCAGGCTGCCGTCCGCCCCTCCACCGCGTCAGATTGGACCCCTTGCCCCCCTTGCCCCATGGCCCCTTGATCTCGGGCCGGCAATCGTGACAATCCGGCTTCCGCCTTAAGACCGCGAGGGTCCCATGGACCAGATCAGGGAGGAGGTCGCCGCCGGCCATAACCGGCCCCGCAATCCGGGCGCGCCGCTCAATCCCGACTGGTTCGAGAGTGTCGGCGTCAATGCCAGCGCGGTCGAGCGCCGGGCGGCGACGCTGACCACTAGGCGCACGGTCAAGAAAGAATACCAGGCCGCCTGGCTTGTCCGGGCGATCGAATGCATCGATCTCACCACGCTCGCCGGCGACGATACGCCCGAACGCGTGCGCCGTCTCTGCGCCAAGGCGCGGCGGCCCTTGAGCGACGATCTTCTCGCCACGCTCGGCCTCGGGGATATGCCCCCGACCGTCGGCGCCGTCTGCGTCTATCCGACCATGGTCGCGCCTGCTGTCAAGGCGCTCGAGGGCTCGGGGATTCCGGTCGCCTCGGTCGCCACCGGCTTTCCCGCGGGCCTTACCCCGCTTCCGTTGCGCCTGGCGGAAATCCGCTACGCCGTCGGCGAGGGCGCGCGCGAGATCGACATCGTCATCACTCGCGCCCATGTGTTCGACCGCGACTGGGCGGCGCTCTACGACGAGGTCGCGGCGATGCGCGAGGCCTGCGGCGCAGCGCACCTGAAGGCGATCCTCGGCACGGGCGACCTCAAGACCCTCCGCAACGTCTATGCCGCGAGCATGGTGGCGATGCAGGCCGGCGCTGATTTCATCAAGACCTCGACCGGCAAGGAGGACGTCAATGCGACCCTGCCGGTGAGCCTCGTGATGGTCAGGGCGCTGCGGGACTATCGCGAGCGCGCCGGCGTCGACATCGGCTTTAAGCCGGCAGGAGGCGTGCGCGCGGCAAAGGATGCCCTCGCCTGGCTCATTCTCATGAAGGAGGAAGTTGGCCTCGACTGGCTGCAGCCCGATCTTTTCCGCATCGGCGCGAGCGGCCTCTTGACCGACATCGAGCGCCAGCTCGACCATTACGCCACCGGCCGCTATTCCGCGGCGTATCGCCACGCAATGGCGTGAGAGGCACATGGCCCTGATCAAGGACATTCTGCGCACAATGGACTACGGCCCCGCGCCTGAAGGAAGCGAGCACGTCGCCGGCTGGCTCGACAAGTACAAGGGCGGCTTCGGCTGCTTCATCAACGGCCGCTTCACCAGGCCCGACGCGCTGTTCGACGTCTTCAACCCTGCGACCGGCGAGCGCATCGCCGAGGTTTCGCAGGGCTCGGCGGCCGACGTCGATCAGGCCGTCGCAGCCGCGCGCAAGGCGGCGCCCAGGTGGGCGGCGCTCTCCGGACACGAACGGGCGGGCTTTCTCTACGCGCTGGCGCGGCACGTGCAGAAGCGCGAGCGCTTCCTCTCGGTGCTCGAAACGATCGACAACGGCAAGCCGATCCGCGAGTCGCGCGACATCGATATTCCGCTTGTCGCCCGCCACTTCTACCATCACGCGGGCTGGGCGGCGCTGATCGAGAGCGAGTTTCCGGGCACGCGGCCGGTCGGCGTCTGCGGGCAGATCATCCCTTGGAATTTCCCGCTGCTGATGCTCGCCTGGAAGATTGCGCCTGCTCTCGCAGCCGGGAATACCGTCGTTTTGAAGCCGGCCGAATATACGCCGCTGACGGCGCTCGCCTTCGCCGAGATCTGCGTTGAAGTCGGCCTTCCGGCCGGCGTCGTCAATATCGTCACAGGCGACGGCGCAACCGGGGCGGCGCTGGTGGAGCACCCGGGCGTCGACAAGATCGCCTTCACCGGCTCGACCGAAGTCGGCCGCGCGATCCGCAAGGCGACCGCCGGGACCGGCAAGAAGCTTTCGCTCGAACTCGGCGGCAAGTCGCCCTTCGTGGTCTTCGAGGACGCCGATCTCGACAGCGCGGTCGAAGGCGTCGTCGACGCGATCTGGTTCAACCAGGGTCAGGTCTGCTGCGCCGGGTCGAGGCTCCTGGCGGCCGAGGGCGTCGCCGAGGCGCTGTACGCGAAGCTCAGGGGCCGCATGGCGAAGCTTCGGGTTGGCGATCCGCTCGACAAGTCGACCGACGTCGGCGCGATCGTCGCGCCTGCGCAACTCGAGCGCATCGAGCGATTGATGCGCGAAGGCGAACGGGAGGGCCTGTCGTTGTGGCAGGCGGGCCATTCGCTGCCGAACCGCGGCTGCTTCTACCCGCCGACGCTGGTCGCCGGCGTCGAGCCGGCCTCGATCCTGGCGCGCGAGGAGATCTTCGGTCCGGTTCTGGTCGCGACGACCTTCCGCACGCCGGACGAGGCGGTCGCGCTCGCCAACAACACTCGCTACGGCCTCGCCGCCTCCGTCTGGACCGAGAACATCAACCGCGCCCTCGAAGTCGCTGCCCGGATCAGGGCTGGCGTCGTCTGGATCAATTCGACCAACATGTTCGACGCCGCCTCGGGCTTCGGCGGCTATCGCGAGAGCGGCTTTGGCCGCGAGGGCGGGCGCGAGGGCCTTTACGAATACCGCATCGCCGAGCCGCCGAAGGGCAAGTCCATCCCGGCGAGCCCGTCGCGCTTCACCGCCGCGCCCGGCTTCGCTCCGGCGGCGGAGGCCGCAAGCGGCATCGACCGAACGGCGAAGATGTACGTCGGCGGCAAGCAGGCGCGGCCCGATTCCGGCTATAGCTACGCCGTGCTCGATCCGAACGGCCGCGAGGTCGGGCTTGCGGGGCTCGGCAATCGCAAGGACATCCGCAACGCCGTCGAAGCGGCGAGCAAGGCCTCGTCCTGGGGCGCCGCGACGGCGCACAATCGCGCGCAGGTTCTCTATTACCTTGCGGAGAACCTGAGCGCCCGGGCGGACGAGTTCACCCGGCGCCTGCGCGGCATGACCGGGGCTGACGCGCGCGTCGCCAAGGCGGAGGTCGAGGCGGCGATCCGGCGCGCCTTCTACTATGCCGGCTTCGCCGACAAGTTCGACGGCGCGGTGCACGCGACGCGCTCCCGCTTCGTCACCCTGGCGATGAACGAGCCGTGGGGAGTGATGGGAATCGTCTGCCCGAACGAAGCGCCGCTGATTGGTTTCGTCTCGCTCGTCATGCCGGCGATCGCCATGGGCAATTGCGTCGTCGCCGTTCCGTCGTCGCTGCATCCCTTGAGCGCGACCGATCTCTACACCGTGGTCGACGCCTCCGACGTCCCGGCGGGCGTGATCAATATCGTGACGGGAGACGCCGACGCGCTCTCGACGACGCTCGCCGAGCACGACGGCGTCGACGCGCTCTGGTATGTGGGCGGCGCCGCCGGAGCGGCCAAAGTCGAGGCGCTCTCGGCCGGCAATCTCAAGGCGACTTGGACCTTGTCGACGGCCGTGGACTGGGCGCAGGCGGAGGGCCGGGAGTTCCTGCGCCGGGCGACCCAGGTCAAGAACATCTGGACGCCCTACGGCGAGTGAGCCTCACCATTCTTTGGTGACCGTATAGCCCATCGCACGGATCCGCTCGATGAGGCCGTCCTGGCCCGTCAGATGCAGCGCCCCGACGGCGATGAAGGCGCCGCCTTCGTCAAGGAGCGGCGCGGCGCGCTCGGCCATCGTGGCGTTGCGGCCGGTCAGCAGCGCATGCGTGAATTCCTCCTGCGCCGCGCGCTCATTGTCGGTCGGTGCGCCGACGACGTCGACGATCGGCAGGATTTCGGCAGGCCGGCTCTCGCGGTAGAGGCGCAGCATGGTGGCGTAGACGTCGTCATCGAGCTCGGGCTCGCGGGCCGACAGCTCAAGCAGCGCGACGACGACATCCGGGCGCATCGCCGAAATGGCGTCGATCTGCTCCTCGTAGGTCTCGAGCCCGATGACCCTGACGCCGGCGTCTTTCGCGGTCGCGGCGAGATATTCGTCGAGCTCAGGCAGACCCGCCGCCTGCCGGCTCGAACTCGCAGGCGGGCGTCGCGGTCAGGATCGCGAGAAACCAGAGCTTCAGATGATGCGCGAAGCCGTCGCCGAACCCCTTGGCGGCGGCGAGCGCCTCGAGCCGCGGCCTGTCTTCGGGCGGCAGGGGGTCGAACGTATCATGGTCACGGTCGAGCGCCCGCGCCAGGACCAGCGCCAGAA
Organism: uncultured Alphaproteobacteria bacterium; assembly: GCA_963772555.1. Taxonomy (GTDB): domain Bacteria; phylum Pseudomonadota; class Alphaproteobacteria; order Rhizobiales; family Beijerinckiaceae; genus Roseiarcus. The sequence continues at coordinate 34,482 of CAVYXQ010000020.1, forward strand.
TGTCGGCCCGCGCCGCGGGTCCGAGGAGGCCAAGTTCGGTCGCCACGACCTTCGCGCCCGATATTCGTTGCGCCGCCCGCCGTGCCAGCGCAACGGCCGTGTCGTCGGTCGAATGAATTGTGCCGAACAGATAAGATGGCGCGAGGCCAGGCTTTTCGATTCGCCACAGGAGGCCGTCGGCGTTGACGAGATCGTCGGCGCGCCTGGCGCTCGCTTCGGCGAGCCCGGCGACCTTCGTCAGATCCTTGCCCACGCAGGCTTGAGGCGGCTCCGCCGCAGCCGCCGCAACAGCGAAAGCGAATGCGAGGCCGCAGAGCGCCAGAATCCTTGGTGTCGTCCTCACAGCTTCCTCAGCGCGACTTCCTCGATGCGGTGGCTCGCGCCCTTGGTCAGGAGCAGGTCCGCGCGCGGTCGCGTAGGAAGGATATTCTCGTGCAGGTTAACAAGATTGATGCGCCGCCAGATCGAGCGCGCCGTCGCCTCGGCTTCCAGATCGTCGAGATCGGCGTAGAGGCGGAAATAGCTGCGCGGGTCGCGGAACGCCGTCTGCCGTAGGCCCATGAAGCGCTGGATGTACCAATGTTCGAGCAGCTGGTCGTCCGCGTCGAGGAAGACCGAGAAGTCGAAGAAGTCGGAGACGAACGGAATCTCCTTGCCGTCGCGCGGCAGCCGGTTCGGCAGCAGCACGTTGACGCCCTCGACGATGAGGATGTCCGGCCGATCGACGAGGATCGTTTCGCCCGGCACGATGTCATAGGTGAGGTGCGAGTAGACGGGCGCAGCGACATTGTGCATCCCCGCCTTGACCGCGGAGAGAAAGCGGATCAGCGCCGTGCCGTCGTAGCTCTCGGGGAAGCCTTTGCGGTCCATGATCCCTTGCCGAATGAGTTCGGCGTTCGGGTGCAGAAAGCCGTCGGTGGTGATGAGCTGGACTTTCGGCGTATTCGGCCAGCGGGTCAGCAGCGCCTGCAGGACGCGCGCCGTCGTCGACTTGCCGACCGCGACCGAGCCGGCGACGCCGATGATGTAGGGCACCTTGCCGTCCGTCGCGCCGAGGAATCTTTGTGTCGCTTTGAACAGCCCCTGCGTCGCCGCGACATAGAGGGCAAGCAGGCGCGAGAGCGGCAGATAGATCGCCACCACCTCGTCGATCGAAATCGGGTCGTGCGTCGATTGCAGCTTCCTTAAGTCGTCGATCGTCAGGGTGAGCTGGGTGTCGGCGCGCAACTTGGCCCACTCGTCACGGGTGAACCGCCGAAACGGCGATTCGAGCGCGTGGTGGTTGACCTCACGATCCATCTGGACGCCCCCGGTCCCGCTTCGCTCGTCAGGCTTGGCGGGAAGCTTTCTCGGCGTGGCCGCTGCGCCGCGTGCGGCTCTCGAGTTCGCCGACGACCGAGGCGAACGCAACACCGCGCGCGTGGAGCAGGACAAGCAGGTGATAAAGCACATCCGCCGCTTCGGCGCGAACCGCGTTCTCGTCCTCGGCCGCGGCGGCGACCACAAGCTCGATCGCCTCCTCGCCGAACTTGCGGGCGCAATGGGCCGAGCCCTTGTCGAGCAGGCTCCGGGTGTACGAGGCGTCCGCGCTCGCCGCGGCGCGCTCGGCGATCGTTTCGGCGAGTTCATCGAGCGTGAACATGGCGGAAGCCGTCTCGTTGATCCCGCCTCGGCGGGGGAAAGGGGGAAACCGGGGACCTACGCGCCGTAGCCTACGACGGCCTTGAGCTCGAGATAGTCGTCGATGCCGAAATCCGCGTATTCGCGGCCGTTGCCCGACTGCTTGAAGCCTCCGAAGGGAGCGTGCACGTCCCAGGCCGGATAGTTGATGTTGACCGTGCCGGCCCGCAGCCGCCCGGCGACCGCCCGGGCGTGCTCGGGATTGGCCGAGCACACGTAGGCGGCGAGGCCGTAGACGGTGTCGTTGGCGATCCTGACCGCTTCATCCTCGGTCTCGTAGGCCATCACCGCCAGGACCGGGCCGAACACTTCCTCGCGCTCGATCGTCATGCCGGGCTTCACATCGCCGAAGACGGTCGGCCGGACGTAAAAGCCGCGATTGAGACCGGGCGGGCGTCCCGGTCCGCCGGCGACGAGCCGGGCGCCCTCGCCGATGCCGGCCTCGATCAGCCGCTGGATCTTGTCGAACTGGGCCCGGCTGACGACGGGGCCGAGATCGACGCCTGCGTCGCGCGGGTCGCCAACCTTGAGCCTGCCGGCAGCGTCCGCGGCGATCGCGAGCGCGTCCTCGTGCCGTTCGGCCGGCACCAGCATCCGCGTCGGCGCATCGCAGGACTGGCCGCTGTTGGAAAAGCAGGCGGCGACGCCGGCCCGGACCGCCGGCTCGAAATCGGCGTCGCGAAGGATGATGTTCGGCGACTTGCCGCCGAGTTCCTGGGCGACCCGCTTGACGGTGTCGGCGGCCGTCTTGGCGACGATGATGCCGGCGCGCATCGAGCCGGTGAAGGACACCATGTCGACGTCGGGGTGCCCCGCCATGACCTGTCCGACCTCGGGTCCGGTCCCATTGACGAGATTGAAGACGCCGGGCGGCGCGTCGGCGGCGTCGACGATCTCGGCGAAGACGAGGCCGCTGAGCGGCGCGATCTCGCTGGGCTTCAGGACCACGGCGCAGCCAGCGGCCAGCGCCGGCGCCGCCTTGCAGACGATCTGGTTCAAGGGCCAGTTCCACGGCGTGATCAGCGCCGCCACCCCGACCGGCTCCTTGACGATGAGGCTCGTGCCCCGCACCCGGCTGAATTCGTAAGTTTCGAGCGCCTGGATTGTCGCCTCGAGATGCACCCGGCCCGCCCAGACTTGCGCCTCGCGGGCAAAAGCGAGCGGCGCGCCCATCTCGCGCGAAACCGCCTGAGCGAGATCCTCCGACCGCTGGTTGTAGGCGTCGAGAATGCGGCGAAGCAGGGCGAGCCGGTCCTCACGCGACGTCGTGGAGAAGTCGTCGAAGGCCGCCCTGGCGGCGGCGACCGCGCGGTCGACGTCCGCCTTCCCGCCGCGCCCAATCGTCGCGAACGGCTGCTCGGTCGATGGATCGACGACCTCGAGCGTCGCCGCCGCCGCCGGTTCGACCCAGCGGCCGCCAATGTAGAACTCATGATGATGGTGCATGCGCGCGCTGATCCGACCGGTCCATCGCCGCATGTATCCTCCAGCCGGAGCCGAGTCGCAACGGCCCCCCGCGTCAACGCGCCGCAGGCCGTCGATCGGCTTCGGGCGCTATTGAGGCGGGACCGGCCAGCGGGCGCCGACCTGCCCCGCAGGGTCCATGCATGGCCACAACCAACGCCACGCCCGGAGTCGATGCGCCCTCGGCGACCGGGGCCGCCGATCTCATCGCCCGCTACGACGGCCGTGCGCCGCGCTACACCAGCTACCCCACCGCGCCCCATTTCACCCCGTCGATCGGCGCGAGCGCCTATGCCGGCTGGCTGGAGGAGCTGCCGCCGGACAGCCCCCTCTCGCTCTACCTGCATGTGCCGTTCTGCGAACGGCTCTGCCTCTACTGCGGCTGCAATACGACGGTCGTCCGGCTCGATTCCTCGCATCGCGCCTATGCGGCCCTCTTGATGCAGGAGATCGACGAGGTCGCCCGCCGGATCGGCCGCAGGGCGCCGGTGTCGCACGTCCATTGGGGCGGCGGCACCCCGACCTTGCTGCCGGCGGATTGCCTGACCGGGATCATGGAGCGGCTCGGGCGGCGCTTCGCCCTCGCCGACGATGCGGAGATCGCGATCGAGATCGATCCGACGTCGCTCTCGCCCGACCGCCGGGAGGCGCTCGGCCGCATGGGGGTGACGCGGATCAGCCTCGGCGTCCAGGATCTCGAGCCCGCGGTCCAGCAGGCGATTGGCCGGGAACAGTCCTATGAGCAAACAGAAGCCTGCGCCGACGCGGCGCGGGCGCTCGGCGTTCATTCGCTCAATCTCGACCTCATCTACGGCCTTCCCCTGCAGACCGCCGAGGGTGTGGCGCGAACGGCGCGCCGGGCGCTCGGACTCAAGGCCGAGCGCGTCGCCGTCTTCGGCTACGCGCACGTGCCGTGGATGAAGCGCCACCAAGCGTTGATCCCGGACGACAAGTTGCCCGGCCCGATCGAGCGCTACGCCCAGCTGACCGCGATCCATCGCGTGCTCGTCGAGGAAGGCGGCTATGTCGCCGTCGGTCTCGATCATTACGCCCTGCCTGACGACGCCATGGCGAAGGCCGCCCGAGCGCGCCGCCTCAAGCGCAGTTTCCAGGGCTATACGACCGACGCGGCGCCGGCGCTGATCGGCTTCGGCGCGAGCGCCATCGGTTCCTTGCCGCAAGGCTACGTGCAGAACGCTCCGACCGCCGCGGCCTACGCGAGGGAGATCGAGGCGGGCCGGCTGGCGACGGCGCGCGGCGTGGCGCTGACCGCCGACGACCGGCTGCGCCGCGACGTCATCGAGCGCCTGATGTGCGAACTCGAAGTCGACCTCCACGCGACCGCGGCCTTGCGCGCCGCGGATCCCGCGAGCCTGACCGCAGCGGCGGCCGAAGGGATCAAGCCTTTCATCGAAGACGGGCTCGCCGCCTTCGACGGGCGTCGGCTCGCCGTCAGCGAGAGGGGACGGCCGTTCGTGCGCTCGGTCGCCGCCCTGTTCGACGCCTATCTCGCACGCGACGACGGCAAGCCGCGCCATTCGCGGGCAGTCTGACGCCGGGCCTCTCCATTCAGCGTCCGGCCGAACTTGGGACCCGCGCTCGAATCTTGACTTGGCGCGGAGGCGGGCCGTAAAGCTGGCTGCCTCTTGGCTTCCGGGCGATTAGCTCAGCGGTAGAGCACTCCCTTCACACGGGAGGGGTCGCAGGTTCGATCCCTGCATCGCCCACCACGCCGTCCCGGCAAACCGACAGCGCAGGAGCCGTAGCGTGGCGCTCATCTCGAGGAAGCCCCAATGAGGCTGCGTTCGCTTCTGTTCGTTCCGGGCGATTCCGAGCGCAAGTTCATGAGGGCGCGGACGTCGGGCGCGGACGCCCTGATCCTCGACCTGGAAGATTCCGTCGCGTCGGGGGAAAAGCCTGTCGCCCGGCGGATCGTGGCGAAGCTTCTTGACGATCGCTCGCCTCGCGACTGGTGCTTTTTTGTCCGCGTCAACGCCCTCGACACCGGGCTGACCCTCGAGGATCTCGCGGCCGTCGTGAAGCCCGGCCTCGACGCCATCATGGTTCCGAAGGCGGGCGGCGGCGGCGACACCGCCCGTTTCGGTCATTACCTCGACGCGTTCGAGACGACGGCCGGCATGCCGCCGGGCTCTGTCAAGATGGCGGTCGTGGCGACCGAGACGGCGAACGCGATGTTCGCGCTCGGCTCGTATGCGCCCGCCCATCCGCGCCTCGCCGCGCTGACCTGGGGCGCCGAAGACCTCGCCGCCGCGCTCGGCGCGACTGACAATAGGGAGCCCGACGGCGCCTGGACCTTTCCCTATCAGGTCGCCCGCGCGCAATGCCTCTTCGCCGCCTCGGCCGCCGGCGTCGTGGCGATCGACACGATCCACGCCGACTTCCGCGATCTCGACGGGCTCGAACGCGATTGCCGCCGCTCGCGCCGCGACGGCTTCCTCGGCCGCATGGCGATCCATCCCGACCAGGTTGCTCCGATCAATCGCTGCTACGCCCCTTCGGAAGCCGAAATCGGCCAGGCGCGCCGCATCGTCGAAGCCTTCGCCGCCAATCCGAACGCGGGAACGATCGGGATCGACGGCAAGATGGTCGACATCCCGCATCTGAAGGCGGCTCAAAAGACGCTGGCCTCGATCTGACCCGAAGCGGGGGCCTCAGTCGATCTCGTGCGCCGGCGTGCGCTCGGGGGCGCCGGCCGGGGCGGCGCGCAGATATTGCGCCGGCCATGGCATGGGGAAGCCGAGCTCCTGTGCGGCGCGCAGCGGCCAATACGGATCGCGCAGCAGCTCGCGCGCCAAGAGAACGAGATCCGCCTCGCCCGTGCGGACGATCTGATCGGCCTGGGCCGCCCCGGTGATCATGCCGACCGCCGCAGTGGCGATGTCCGCCTCGCGCCGGATCCGTCGAGCAAATGGAACCTGGTATCCCGATCCGACGGGAATCTCCGCCTTCTCGACATTGCCGCCCGAGGAACAGTCGATGAGGTCGACGCCGAGATCCTTCAGCCGGCGCGCGAGTTCGACCGACTGGTCGGCGTCCCAGCCGCCCTCGGTCCAGTCCGTCGCCGAAATCCGCACGAATAGGAGAGACGGCTCAGGCAGGGCCTGACGCACCGCCGTTACGCACTCCCGCAGAAAGCGGGTGCAATTGTCGAAGGAGCCGCCATAGCCGTCGGCGCGCTTGTTGCTCAAGGGAGAGAGAAACTGATGCAGGAGGTAGCCATGCGCGGCATGGATTGATTTCGACGACCCGGAAGCCCGCGGCATGCGCGCGGCGCGCGGCCGTCGCGAAAGCCTGCTCCAGCGCCTCGATCCGATCAACGTCGAGCGCCTCCGGCATTGCATAGCCCTGGCCGAACGCAATCGGGCTCGGGGCCACCGGCCGCCATCCGCCGAGCGTCTCCGGCACGGCGCCGCGCCCGGACCATGGCCGGTAGACGCTTGCCTTCCGCCCGGCGTGGGCAAGCTGGATGCCGGCGATCGCCCCTTGCGCTTCGATGAAGCGCGCGATCGGCGCCAGCGGCTCGAAGTGCTTCTCGCTCCAGACGCCAAGGTCCTGCGGCGAGATTCGTCCCTCCGGCGACACCGCGGCCGCCTCGGTGAAAACGAGCCCCGCCCCGCCGACCGCACGGGTCGACAGATGGGCGAAGTGCCAGTCGTTGGCGTAGCCATCGATCGAAGAATACTGGCACATCGGCGAAACGCCGATCCGGTTGGCGAGCGCAACGTCGCGCAGCCGGAATTCGCTCAAGAGGTGCGGCATGGACAAGCGCTCGAGATAGAGAAACTCTCCGGCTCGAATGTGCTCATTCCCGGCCCCCGCCGCAAGGTCCGGAGCGCGCCGCCATTCCTGTGACGCTCGGCCGCACAGGCTCAGTCACGAAATGGCGGCGCGCTTTTTCTCCAGATCAGACCGGGTCCCGCCCGTCCTCCTCGATCACGGAGCCCGCGACTGGACGACAACGGGGGTAGCGTGCGCGGGCGGCGGTCCCAGCGCCGTCTTCGCGGTGGGAACCGGTCCGATCGACCCGACGAGGTAGACGAGCAGCCAGAGCGCAATGCCGGTCAGCAGCATGATCGTGAGGGGGAGCGCGCTGCGGTCGTCGGTCAGATATCCGCGGTAGAAACCCGCGTGCTTTCCGATCCTGTCCATGACGATCTCCATCGCTTCGATCCCTTTCCGCTAACCGGCGGTCGCCCCCCTACACTCAACACCGCGGGCATTAACCACAGGACGTACGCTTTCGCTGTGACGCGCGTCACACGGCTGGCGCCCGGGCGGAAATCTCTCATGCGCCCTTGCCGATCGCGTTGTTTTGACTGGTCTTGCCGACGAACCTTAAACTAGGGTCCGCCATCAGGATTCCGTCGGCCTTGGCCCAGATCGAGCTGTTCGCCCATGAATTCGCACTCCCTCTCCGAACGCCGGCCGCTCTCGGACTGGAATCCCGATCTCTACATGAAGTTCGAGGACCAGCGGATGGTCGCGGCCCGCGATCTTCTTGCCCGCGTTCCGCTCGCCACGGCCAGTCGCGTCTACGATCTCGGCTGTGGCCCCGGCAACACGGCGGAGCTGCTCGGGCGGCGCTTTCCCGGCGCCAGCATCGCCGGCATCGACACCTCCGAGGCGATGCTCGAGCGCGCCCGGTTGCGCGCGCCCGGGGCGCTGTTCGTTCGGCAGGACATCGCGGACTGGGCGCCGGGCGGGCCGCCCGACCTCCTCTTCGCCAATTCCGCGCTGCACTTCCTGCCCGATCACCACAAGCTCTTTCCGCGGCTGATGGCGGCGGTCGCGCCCGGCGGCGCCCTCGCCGCGCAAATGCCCTCGACCGCCAGCGAATCCTCGCATGCCCTGATGCGCATGGTCGCCGCAGAGGGCCCGTGGTCGGCGCGGCTGGTGCCGATCGCCAAGACCCAGCCGCTGATCGCCGAGTTCGAGGATTATTACGAGTGGCTGCGGCCGCTCGCCTCGCGAATCGATCTTTGGCTGACGACCTACGTGTATCCGCTCGACGGGCCGGAGGTGATCGCCGACTGGTTCGCCGGCTCGACGCTGCAACCGTTTCTCGAGCAGCTTTCCGACGACGAGCGTTGCGCCTTTCTGGCGCGCTATCGCAACGGCCTCAGGCAAGCCTATCCCGCGCAATCGGACGGAAAGGTCCTCCTGGCCTACCCGCGCCTGTTCATCGTCGCGGTCCGGAAGTGACAGGTCCGTCGGCCTTGGGCGGGTCGGCGGGCATGATTTTCCGGCGACGCTCGGACCTCATCCGGCCCTTCGGGCTCCCGCCAGCCGAAGAAGGGCGCACACCCTCTCCCGCAAGCGACCGCAAGCGGGTGAGGGCAAGCGGCACGAGCAGAAAGGTCCTTCTCCGCTAGCCCTGTGGCGCGACGGCCTTTTGCAATCCCTCGATCACGCGTTCGCGCTGGCTCAGGAAGACGGGATTGTCGCTTTCCGCGCCGGCGTGAAATCGCGCCAGGGTGAAGGTCGGCACCAGCTCCAGGCCCGCCTTGATCTCGGCCTCGGCCTCGCTCTGGCGGCCAAGATGGGCAAGCGCCGAAGCGTTGTAAAAATGGTTCAAAGGATAGTTGCGGCTTGTGTCGATTGACTTGCGGAACAGCTCGGCCGCCTCCTGGTCCGCCCCGAGATGGAGCTTGGCGAAGCCCTGTATATGTTGCCAGAGGAACGCTGCGCCGTCGGTTGGCGAGATGCGAAACGCCTCGGCGATGTGGTCGTCCGTCTCCTCGGCCCGGCCGAGCGTGACCTTGGCCAAGCCTATCCAGGCATGCGCCTGGCCCAGATTGCGGTTCAACGTCAGCGCGCGCTCGAATTCGCCGATCGCGCGAGACCCCCGGTTCGTCAGGATCTGGACGTAGCCGAGCCAGAGATGCGCCCAGTAGTTGCGCGGCGTGATGCCGAGGCCCTTCAACAGCATCGCCTCCGCCGCAGCCAGCCTCTCCTTGCGATCGTCGGCGGCGAATAGAGCGCCCAAGAGAATATCGACGCGGGCTGCGCCCACGAGAGCGTCGATATTCGTCGGGTCGAGCTCGACCGCCTTTTCGAAGAACTGCCGCGCCCGGCCGATGTTTTCCCGGCGTCCCTTGTTGAACGCGGCGACGCCGCGGAAATAATAGTCGATCGAATCCGGCTCGGGCTCGCGCTCGGCCCGTTGCGCCTCGACTTCGATCAGCTCCCCGCGCAGCTGGTTGGCGAGGCGCGACACGATCTCGTCCTGCATGTCGAAGAGATCGGCGACCGGCTTGTCGAACCGGTCCGCCCACAGATGATTGCCGGTGATCCCGTCGATGAGCTGCACATTGACCCGCATGCGGTTTCCGGCGCGCTGGATGCTGCCTTCGAGGATATAGCGGACGTTCAGTTCGCGGCCGATCTGCTTCGCATCGACGGTCTTGCCCTTGTAGGTGAAGGCGGTGTTGCGCGCGACGATGAGGGCGTTGGTGATCAGCGAAAGGTCGGTCGTCAGGCTTTCGGTGACGCCGTCGGCGAAATGCTCCTGCTCCGGGCCTCCGCCGAGATTGGCGAACGGCAGGACGACGATCGACAGGCGTGGGGGGCCGGACTTCTGCGCCGGCGATTCGAGCGGCGCGGGCTTGGCTTCGGCCGGCTGGCCGACCTCGAGCGAATAGACCCGGATCGGCTCGGCGATGTTCTTCAATTCCTTTGGGCCGAGATCGCTGACGGCGATGTCGAGCCGCCCCTTGACCTGTCGATAGGCGTCTTCGGAAAGGGCGATCGCGCCGGGCCTGGCGATTCCCTCGAGGCGCGCCGCGATATTGACGCCGTCGCCCATCAGGTCGCCGTCGGTCTCCTCGACCACGTCGCCGAGGTGGACGCCGACGCGAAACTCGATGCGACGGTCGGCCGGCAGACCGGCATTGCGTTCGACGAGCCCGTTCTGCATCTCGATGGCGCAGCGGACGGCGTCCACCACGCTGCGGAACTCGACCAGAACCCCGTCGCCCGTCCGCTTGACCACGCGGCCGTGGTGCACCGAAATTGCCGGATCGATCAGGTCGCTTCTGAGACCGCGAAGCCGCGCCAGGATGCGATCCTCGTCGGCGCCGGCAAGCCGCGAGTAGCCGACGATGTCGGCCACCAGAATTGCCGCCAGCTTGCGCATCACGATCATGGGGTCGCCTCCGCGCGTCCGGGACGAATATAGTGGCCGCGGAGGAACAATCCAGAATCGAGCGGAGCGCGTTACGGCGCGCAAATGCGCGCCAGGCCCGTCCGCGGTCATTTTCGTCAATGAAGCCAGCGCGCGCAACGGCCAGGTCGGCGCGAAAATGTCCGACGTTCACAAGCGGATTGATCGCAGCCGAAGACGGGTCGCCGGCGGCAGTCCTTCAGCCTATTGACGATATTGCTGGATGCGGGTCGTGCGCAGCCCGGCAAGCCCGAACTGGTCGATCGACACCTGCCAGCTCAGGAACTCGTCGACCGTCAGACTGTAGCGGGAGCACGCCTCATCGAGCGAAAGAAGACCGCCCCTGACCGCCGCCACCACCTCGGCCTTGCGGCGAATGACCCAGCGCCGGGTCGTCGGCGCCGGCAGGTCGGCGACCGTCAGCGGACTGCCGTCGGGACCGATCACGTATTTCACCCTCGGCCGCATGGTTTCACTCATGGAACACTCACTCGAACGCACACCCCGACGAGTTTGGACAATAGAGCAGGCGCTTTAAGATTTGCCTAAACGGCAGCCATCGAAAAACTCTCGTATGTGTTTCAAATCAAACGATGTCTTACTCAAAGGTAAGCGAAGGCGCCGGGCTGGGGCATGGCCTTGGGCCGTCGCAACTGGCGGCAGAGCGGGATTTCGGCTATGGGCTTGTCCTTGCGGGTGAAACCCCCAATCTAAAAGAAAGGATCCGGCCCCGCCGCCGGGATGAGATCGGAATGGCCGCCACTTTGCTTGCGCCGGCCAAGGCCGCCGAGCTGAACAGCCTGGGCCTTGGCAAGGCGCCGGAAGATACCCGCGTCGTCGTCGCCATGTCGGGCGGCGTCGATTCTTCGGTCGTGGCCGCCATGCTCGCCGCCGAGGGCTACGATGTCGTCGGCGTCACCATGCAGCTCTACGATTACGGCGAGGCGACCCACCGGAAGGGGGCCTGCTGCGCCGGGCAGGACATCCATGACGCCCGCGACGTCGCCGCCCGCCTCGGGATTCCCCACTACGTTCTCGACTACGAGCAGCGCTTTCGCGAAAAGGTGATCGAGCCGTTCGCCCGCGCCTACGTTTCGGGCGAAACGCCGATCCCCTGCGTCGCCTGCAACCAGCACATGAAGTTCGCCGATCTGTTCGACGCCGCGACCGACCTCGGCGCCGACCTTCTGGCGACCGGCCATTACGTCATCGCGCGCGACGACGGGCATGGGCGCCGGGCGCTTTATCGCGCCGCCGATCCGGAGCGCGACCAGAGCTATTTCCTGTTCGCCACCACGCGCGCGCAGCTCGAGCGGCTGCGCTTTCCGCTCGGAGGAATGCCGAAAGCGCAGGTGCGCGAACTGGCGCGCCGGTTCGGCCTTCTCAATGCGGAGAAAGCCGACAGCCAGGACATCTGCTTCGTCCCGGCCGGCCATTACAGCGAGGTGGTCGAGCGGCTTGTGCCCGGCGCTTCGAAGCCCGGCGACATCGTGCATGTGGACGGGCGCCTCCTCGGCCGCCATCCCGGCGTCATTCACTACACCATCGGCCAGCGGCGCGGCCTTGGCGTCGCGGCGACCGAACCGCTCTACGTCGTGGCGCTCGATGCGGCCGCCGGACGGGTGATCGTCGGCCCTCGCGCCGCCCTCGCCAGGGCGCGACTCAAGCTTCGCGACGTCAATTGGATCGGCGACGGCGAGATCGAAGATCTGCCCGGGGACGGGCTGCCGATCGCGGCGCGAATCCGCTCGACCCGGGCGCCGGCGCCGGCGCGGCTGTCGCCGGGCGGCGAGATCGAGTTCGCCGAACCCGAAAGCGGCGTGTCGCCGGGCCAGGCCTGCATCTTCTACGATTCCCTGGACCCGCACGCGCGGGTGCTCGGCGGCGGATTCATCACCGCGCCCTAAGAGGACTGTTAACGGAGCGATCGATGGCGTCCCTCGACGAGGAGTCCTTATTCGCACAGAAGCCCAAGCCCAAGGCTGCGCACGAGATGGGCCAGAACCTCGACGATCTGTCCGCGCCCGAACTCGCCGAGCGCATCGGCCTCCTCCGGGCCGAGATCGAGCGGCTGGAAAAGGCGATCGAGGCCCGGCAGGCGACCCACGCCACGGCCGCCGCGGCCTTCAAGGTCTGAAAGCGGAGCGTAGTGGGTCAGTTTGAACTTCAGGCTTGGGCGGACACCGCCCGTACGGCCGTCGCCAGTGGAATGCCCGCAATCGACGGATATTGTTGAAAAACTCGTAAATTGAGCCAGCGCGAAAATCTCGATTTCGCGCGTGTCGCGTCGTCCCGGCCGATAGTCGTTACGGCAGGGCATCTAGGAGCGTCGCAGGCGGCAAAACCGGTTGGTCCGCCGATCCCCTAAAGGAATTTTTCATCGAGGCCGCCAGCGGTCTCCTGAATCGTGATCGACGCGGAAATTTGAGTTTTTCAACACAATCGACGTAGAGCGGACATAGCGAACCGCGGCTTGGACCCCTGCACCGCAGCAAGCGGACGCTGCCCGCTACCCGGCAAGCTGAGCCTCAATGGCGCCCTTGTCGATGATCGACCAAACCGATGCGATCTTGGAGAGTTTGAACTCGTAGAAGACGTTCTCCGCAAACGAGACCCCGCGCCCGTCGACGCTCAGCCCAAGGAACTTCCCCTTAGAGGAGCATTTGAAGGCGAGGCGGGCCGCGACGAGCGGAGGAGAGGTGGCCAGAAGCTGGATGTTGAAGCGCAGGTCGGGGATATCTTCGAAGTCCTGCACGAGCATGACACGGTAACCGGACAACTTGAGCGGTCGGCCGTTATGCTCGACTTCGTCAACGACGTATCGCCCGAGTTTGTCCCAGTCGTGTCGGTTCAGGCAGTCGATGTAGGCGCGATAGATATTAGAAAGAGACGTAGAAGTAGGCGGCAACTTGGCTCCGGGGCAATTTGGCCCCCCATGGTCGATGGTGGGGGACGCGATCCCACCGAAATCATGCCCTGTCCCGAACTTCCAGTTCCTTGCGCATCCGTCTCGTGCATTCTCAGCCGGCGATCCAGTTACCATGGAATCCGTAGGGCACGCGCCGCGGAAGTTGTACTCGAGCGACGGGCTTGCTTTGGAAGTCCGACGCATCGATTATTATCAGGTCGCTGCCGTCCCGGACCGGGTCGTGAACATAGGACAGATACCAGCCGGACAGTTCACCCGCCTCCGAATGGGCCGGAGCGAATACGGCCTCACCAGGTCCACCGGGCTCGGCGGCCGTGCCGAACGAATGCTCCTCGGCAGTGCCGCGCTCAAGGTCGTAGCGCACGAGTTTACCCGTACCCACGGTAACTCCGTACCGCGCCGGCAGGCCAACCAGCCGATCATCGATGCGCGGGAACTCCACAGCGCGCTCGTCGATCTGCTCCTCTGTCACGGTGCCGCGGGTCAGATTGATCGTCCAGGACCACATCATAGCGTCAGAACCAGACGCCCCGTCGTCGCGCCACAACTCGGGATACCGAGCTGCTTGCAGCACAATAACTTTGCCATCATCTGTAGTCTTATCAAAGGCGTTGAGGACGTGAAAAACGTAACACGGATCGATGTCAAACCAGCGGATCGGACCTAATGGGTCATCGCGGCCCAACACTCCGAGCCGGGCGCCGTAGTCGTCGCTCCAGCGGTACGGAAGGTCGCCCAGACTGTTGCGCGCGATGTCGAGCCTAAACACGATCGGGAGGTCCATGAGCACTATGTGCTCGGCGCTCAGCGCGAAGTCGTGCATCATGGTCAACTTGGGAACATCGACGCCGCGATCAATGATCAGTTCCCCCGACGCGTTCGCGCGGTGATAGGTGACATACGGGCTGGTCAGGCTGCCATAGCCGATAAAATGTAGCTCGCCAGTTCTGGGGCAGATCTTCGGATGTGCAGTCATCGAGTCGACCAGCTTGCCGCCGAAATCGTAAGCGCCGAGCGTTTCCAGCTCGTTCGTGATCTCGTACGGCAGAGATGACTCTACAAGCGCGAGCGTCTTGCCTGCGTGATTAACAACGTTAGTATTCGCCACACTGGCATGCAGGTTGCGGGTCCCGTCACTGTTATAAAGCAGGAAAGGTCTATCAAAGCTCTCGGTACGCACCCATCGATTGCGGTACCAGGCGGCGCGCCCGTTTTCTAACCGCACGCCGTGTATCATCCCGTCGCCCGTGAACCAATGTGGCGTATCGTGTCGCGGGTTGGGGCCGTTGCGCAAATACCAGCCGTTGAGTTCAGGCGGGATCGCCCCCTCAACTGGCAGATCGAATGAGGTCAACTCGTCGAAAACGGGTGCATAATTTCCGACCCGGAAGAATGGCACAGTCGACTTCGTAGACCAAGCATTGACGATCGGGGCCTCTGCTATTTGTTGTGCCATGCGCTTCTCCCATTGGCTTTTTGATCATTGCACTGGCAAGAGCCTACGCATGTTTTTCCCCGATTGAATTGGGGGATTCTCGTAGGGCGAAGGACGGGAGAGTCTATCAGCATTGATTTGCTTTTGGGAGGGCTGGGCGATGCCGAAGGCCTATTCTGGGGAGATGCGGGAGCGAGTGATTGCGGAGGTCGAAAGCGGGGCGGCCACGCCAATGGGAACGACCGCTATTTGCGCATCCCGCCCGTTCACAGGACCGATCCTGAAGGGCGGGAACGGGGTCGGAAGCCGAAGTTCAAACTGACTCGCTACCAAGCGGAGAGTTTGGACCCGTGCTGAGGCGATCTGAACCCTCGCGCCGATATGGGCGTCGCTAGGCCCTTCGGGTTGAGGTAATCCACGCGACAATTGTTTGCAGAAAGCCGGAATGCGATCTACAATTCCGTCATGAGTTCAAGATGCTTTGGCAGCCCTCGCCGCTGCGCTAACCGCCGACCGCCCTCTGGCCGATCTCGGGTGCTCAACCGACCCGGGGGCCAGCCAAAGATATTTCCGTCGGACTCGCTCGCAAGCCATTGAAATCCCTCATTTCGGACGAAGGAATCCAAGAGAATCCAAGAGAATCCAAGCAACCCGGAAGGCGAGCGTAGAGGAGAATCTGCGGATTCCAAGAAAATCCAAACAGGGGCCTGATCCGGACTCCGGGCCGCCGGCTTAGGCCGCCTGCGTCTCCCGTTCGCGCGCCCGGCGTTCCGCCTCGAGGACGAGGCCGACGATCCGATCCGGCGCGACATGATGGGGCGCGTGGCCGACATCGGACAGGATCGTGAGCCGCGCGCCGGGAATGCCGCGCGCCAGGGCGCGGGCGTGGATGTCGGTCGAAACGACGCCGTCGCGGTCGCCGGCCACGATTTCGGTCGGCGCGCGGATCGCGCCGTAGCGCGGCGACAGCGCCGCGACCGCGGCTTCGGCAAAGCTGACGTCCTCGCAATTGGCGCGGAACTGGAGCGGCCTGAGGAGGAGCGGCAGGCGGGTCGCCTCGACAAAGCCCGGCGGCGGGGCGTTGGGCGCGAACACGCCCTGAACGCCGCGGCGGACGAGCGTCAGTCCGACCGGCAGCGCGATGAGCCGGCGAAAAGGCGCGCCGATCACCGGCGCGGCGCCGATCGTGTAATACCAGGCCACGTCGCCGCCCCAGGGATGGCTGACCGGGGCGATCAGCACGAGCGCGCGCACAAACTCCGGCGCGTCGAGCGCCATGGCGAGGCCGACGACGCCGCCGAGGGAATGGACGACGACGATCGCCTGCTCGACGCCGAGACTTGCCGCGGCCCGTAGCAGCGCCTCCGCCTGGCGGGTGGGCGAAGAGAATGCGCCGCCGCCGATCCGCTCGCTCCAGCCATGCCCCGGACGATCGACGCTGAGGACGCGGAAGCCCGCCTCGCCCAGGCGCTCGCCGAGCGCGACGTCGAGGTCGAAGGCGTTGCCCGAGGCGCCATGGATGAGGAGGACCGCGCTTTGCTCGGGCCCCGGCGCCGGCCGGTCAAGACAGTGAATGGCGCTGCCGCCGACGTTCACGCGCGTGCCCGACGGTGGGTAGCGCGCCTCGATGCGGCGCGTCGCAACGGCGGTGAAGGCCGAGAGCGCGGCGAGGAGGGCGAGCGCGACAACGAGCGCCGTCACGCGCGCCTGGTTTGCATGCCGGGGCTCACAGCTCCTGCGCCGCGATGTCCGATTTCAGCCTGTCCACCGCTTTTTCCGCATTGCGCCAGTGCGGCGCGATGGCCAGCACGCGCTGATAGACCCTCAGGGCCTCCTCGGGCTTGTCGCGCAATTCGAGGATGGCGGCCATGCCGAGGAGCGCCCCGAGATGGCGGGGCTCGCGTTTCAACGTCTCGGCGATGTCGGCCATCGACCCGTCGTAGTCGTCATCGAGGTAGCGGAGCGTCGCGCGCGCGTTCCAGCCCTCCGCCCAGTCCGGCAGAAGCGCGATTGCCGCACTGATGATCTCGCCGGCCGCGTCGTATTCCTTCCGGCCCATCGCCTTACGGGCGCGGCTCAGGAGAAGGTCGCAGGTGTCCGATCCCGACCGGGCATAGGCCGCGAGAAGGAGACCGACCAAGCCGTCGGTTTCGTCCGCATCGGTCGAGGCGGCGAGACGCGTGTAGAGGTCCTCGCGGACTTCGGCCGGCGTCTTCGGCACAGGCGCCGGTTCAGTTTCGGGCGCAGGGTTTGGCGCGGCCGGCGGGCCGTCGTCGGCGCGCGCCCCTGCGCTGCCTGGAAGGGCCGCCAGCGCCAGCATTGCGAAGAGAGACGCTGCGCGAAGTCTCATGGGCGGCAGACTACCGCGCCGGACCTGGCCGGTCAAAAGCCGGCCGGCTGCCTTCAGCCCTGACGGGCCTTGAACCGCTTCTGCGTCTTGTTGATGATGTAGACGCGTCCCTTGCGGCGCACGAGACGATTGTCGCGATGGCGGTTGCGGAGCGACTTCAGCGAGTTGCGGACTTTCATGGGGCTTGCCAATGGTTCTTTCCGCGGGGAAAAGACCCACGGCGGAGGAATTCAGGAGGCGCTCCTATGCCCGAAAGGCGGGCGGCGATCAAGGGCGGCGGGTTCACGGAAATATGAAGCGACTTGATAAACGAATTAGAGCTGCGGCGCGCACAGCTTTTCCATCAGCCGCCGGTGTCCGTCGGGAATCGGGACAGGGCGGCCGGTCGCGCGCTCGACGTAGACATGGGTGAAGCGCCCCGCCGCTGCCGCCTCCGCGGCGCCGGCCTTGAACACCGCCAGATGATAGCGCACGGATGAATGGCCGAGATGCTCGACCGCGACGCCGACCTCGGCCGGCTCGGGATAGGTCAGGCTTGCATAATAGCGGCAGCTGCTTTCGACCACGAGGCCGATGACCGGGCTCTTCGCCAGATCGAGCAGCCCCGCCTCGATCAGGAGCGCGTTCACCGCCGAATCGAACAACGAGTAGTAGACGACATTGTTGAGGTGACCGTAGGCGTCGTTGTCGCTCCAGCGTGTCGCCAACGGCACGAACCGCGCGAAGGCGCTCCGCTCCGGCGGCCCACGGCGATTTGGAT
The DNA here is from genome assembly GCA_963772555.1 of uncultured Alphaproteobacteria bacterium. GTDB lineage: Bacteria > Pseudomonadota > Alphaproteobacteria > Rhizobiales > Beijerinckiaceae > Roseiarcus. The sequence goes on from CAVYXQ010000020.1 coordinate 52,283, forward strand.
CGGCCGCCATCCGCGTCCTGATTAGACGGCTCGGCGCCGACGCCCGGCGGGCGAGCCTAGCCTCGCGCGCGAGAGCGTCGAGCCGATCCTGGCGTTGGTCATGCTTTCCCCAGAAGCGGCAATCGCTCGATCAGCCTGACCGGCTTCGCCTCTTATCCGAAGGCGCGGTATGATGACAAGGCGACGCCTGCCCAACCTTGCCCAAACCAAGCCGTTGGCGACCGGCTGAGGAGTCTCTCGAAATGGCCGAGGAGAGCGAACCGGACCTCTTCGCCGACCCGCGGCATCCCCCGCCGCGGGCTCTGACCCGCCTTTCCCGGCGCGTTCGCCGCCTCATAGCGCCGAACGCGTCGCCGTACACCTTCAACGGCACCTGCACCTATATCCTCGGCGACGGCGCGGTCGCTGTCCTTGATCCGGGGCCGGAAGATGAAGGGCATCTGCAGTCGATCCTCGAATCGGTCGCGGGCGAGCGGGTCGAGACGATTCTCATCACCCACACCCATCGCGACCATAGCCCGGGGGCCGGTCGCCTGAAGCAGGCCACAGGCGCGCGAATCGTCGGCGCCGCGCCCTTCGCGCCGAAGGGCGACGGCGGCGGCGGCCTCGACGCCTCGCACGACCGCAACTATGCGCCGGACCATGTTCTCATGGACGGCGAACGGTTTGTGGGGCCGGACTTCACCCTCGAAACGGTCGCGACGCCCGGGCACTGCGCCAACCACTTGTGCTTCTCCCTGCTGGAAGAGGGCGCGCTGTTCTCCGGCGACCATGTAATGGGCTGGTCGACGTCCGTCGTCGCGCCGCCGGACGGATCCATGGGCGCTTACATGGCTTCGCTGGAGAGGCTGCGCGGTCGCGAGGAAGTCGTCTACTGGCCCGGCCATGGGGGCCCCGTCGCCGAGCCGCAGCGCTATGTGCGCGCGCTCATCCACCATCGCCGCCAGCGGGAAGCCTCGATCCTGGCCGCGCTTGACGAGGGCGCGCAAACCATTCCCGAGGTGGTCGCCAGGGTCTATGCCGGCCTCAGCGCGTCCTTGGTCCGCGCCGCCAGTCTGTCGACGCTCGCCCACCTCGAAGATTTGCGGCAGCGCGGGGCGGTGGCGGTCGAGACGCCCGTGGCGGGCGAGGCGCGCTATCGCCGGGCCTGACCCCTTCATTGCTCGCGGGCCGTCTCCTGCGCGTCGGCGATGAACCGTCGGACGCGCCGGGCATTGGAACCGAAATCGTGCCGTCCGACCCGGGAGACCGAGCGCAAGTCGATGGCGGTCTCAACCGCCCCGGGGCGGATTCGGATCGCGATGTCGCTGATAAATCCGAAGAACAGCGACCGGGCGGTCGCCTCGATCAGTGCGGCGCCGTCCCCGCTGAGATTCGGCGGTTCGGAGTCGACCACCCGCCAGCCGAGGTCCCTCGCGACGTTGAGGGCCAACTGATAGGCCCCGGTCGAGTCCATCGGAACCCTGACGGTCGCGAGGTCCGGGTAGGCGGCGCGCTGCGCGGCGCGCGTCTCGTCGCTCGGCGGCGGCGGCTCGGCTCCGCCTCGCGCCTCGCGCGCCTTGGCCGAAAGCAGGAACGGCGGCGGCGACTTGAGATCGGTCGAGACATCATTGATCGGCGGCAAAAGGAAAGCGACAGTCGCAAGATAGACCGGGTAGGCCATCAAGGCGGCGGCGAGAACGAAGCCGAACGTCGCCTGCTGTGCCCCGCGCAACCCGTCCCGCCAGATCAACACCGCCGCCGAAACTGCAAGCCCCAGCGCGAAGGCCGCCACGACCAGCGCCGCGCCGAACACGGTCAGCGCACCCGCGGGATCGACGGCGTGTGTGCGCGACAGCGCGATCGCCACGCCGGCGATGGCGAGGGCGAAGAGGGAAAGCCGTCGCGCCCAAACGGCGGAGCGCGCGACAGGTTCGGCGACGATCAGGCGGCGCAAAGCCGCTACCGCCGCAATCGCCTAGCGGGCGGCGTCCCGCTTGCCGCTCTCATCGCCTTCGGCCGGCAAAGCTCCGCTAGCCGAGACAGCGGGAAGAAGCGACAGGCCGGCTGCGCGCCCCGCCGCTCCCGCATGCGCCGGCGGCGCGCCGAAGGCAATAACGAAGGCGATGGCGAGCCCAAGGCGGGAGGACAAGAGGCGACCTCTTCACTGTGGCGGACGGCCGGATATCGCCCGCAAATGGTGAACAAAGCCTCTATGTCGCTGAAGATCCGGGGCATCAGGCGGCGCGGAATATCGCCGCCCCTTCGTCGGCCGCGCCGACGAAGGCGCGGAAAACGCCGAACAGTTCGCGCCCCACGCCGATATGCGCCGCCGACAGGTCGGCCGCCGCCGGAATGCGGCGCGTCCACTCCTCGCTCGCCACGTCGACCTCGAGCCGTCCGTTCGCCGCATCCAGACGGATCATGTCGCCGTCGCAGATCTTGGCGATCGCTCCCCCGGCCGCCGCCTCCGGCGTCACATGGATTGCGGAGGGCACTTTCCCGGACGCCCCCGACAGGCGCCCGTCGGTGACCAGGGCGACGCGCCGGCCGCGGTCCTGCAGCACGCCAAGCGGCGGCATGAGCTTGTGCAATTCCGGCATGCCGATCGCTTTGGGGCCCTGGAAGCGCACCACCGCGACAAAGTCGCGGTCGAGTTCCCCGGCCCGAAACGCCTGGTGCAGCTCCTCTTGGCTGTGAAACACCCGGGCCGGCGCCTCGATCAGATGCCGGTTGGCGTCGACGGCCGAAGTCTTGATCACGGCGCGACCGAGCGGACCTTCGAGCACCCGCAAGCCGCCGGTCGGCTGGAACGGAGCGTCCGCGCCGCGCAGCACGGACGGGTCGCTGGACAGCTGAGGCGCCGGAGACCAGACGACCGCGCCGTCATCGCCGAGGCTCGGCTCGATCGCATATTCGGAAAGACGCTCGCCCCACACCGTGCGGGCGTCGCCATGCAGGAGTCCGGCGCTGATAAGTTCGCGGATCAACAGGCCCATGCCGCCCGCGGCCTGAAAATGGTTCACGTCCGCCTTGCCATTGGGATAGATGCGGGTGAGGAGCGGCGTCACTTCGGCGAGATCGGCGAAATCCTCCCATGTCAGGGCGATGCCGGCGGCGGCGGCCATGGCGATAAGGTGAATGGTGAGGTTGGTCGAACCGCCCGTCGCGTGCAGGCCGACGACGCCGTTGACGACTGCTCGCTCATCGATGACATGGCCAATCGGCGTGAAATGGTTTCCGAGCGCGGTCAGTTCAAGGGCGCGCTTTACTCCGAGCATCGTCAACGCATCGCGGAGCGGCGTGTTGGGATTGATGAAGGAGGCGCCGGGCAGGTGCAGTCCCATGACCTCCATCAGCATCTGGTTGGTATTTGCCGTGCCGTAAAACGTGCAGGTTCCCGGCGCGTGATAGGCTGCCGCCTCGGAGGCGAGCAGTTCGGCGCGCGTCGCTTTGCCCTCGGCGTAGAGCTGGCGGATATTTGACTTCTGGTCGTTGGGGAGCCCGGAGGGCATCGGTCCGGCGGGCAGGAACACCGCCGGCAGATGGCCGAAAGACAGCGCGCCGATCAGTAGCCCCGGCACGATTTTGTCGCAGATCCCGAGATAGACAGCGGCGTCGAACATGTTGTGCGACAGCGCGACCGCCGTCGAGAGCGCGATCACGTCTCGCGAAAAGAGCGAGAGCTCCATGCCTTTCTCGCCCTGGGTGACGCCGTCGCACATCGCCGGAACGCCGCCGGCCACCTGCGCCGAGCCGCCGGCAGCGCGCGCCGCTTCCTTGATCAGATCGGGAAAGCGCGCGTAGGGCTGGTGGGCCGACAGCATGTCGTTATAGGCGGTGACGATCGCGAGATTGGGGCCGGTACCGTCGCGCAGCGCCTCCTTGTCGCCGGCCGCGCAGGCGGCAAACCCGTGGGCGAAATTGGCGCAGCCCAGGCGCTTTCGCGCCGGCGCCCGGGCGACCGCGTCGTCGATGCGGTCGAGATAGGCCCGGCGCGAGGCGCGACTCCGTTCGGCGAGCCGCTCCGTCACGTCCCCCACGCGGGCGTTGAGTTGGGTCATGGGCTCTCGCCTCCTTGATACGCAGCAATCGGCCGCTCGGCCGCCGCCGCTCCGCTTGCTTCGAACGGGGCGTTTCGAGCCGCCGGTCAAAAGCCGATTTCGTCGCGCACGAGCTTGGTGAACCGCTTGCGCTCGTCATTCGTCAGGTTCGCCGTGGCGACATCGAGACTTTCATCGGTGAGGCCGCCCGCCTTGGCGAAACTGTTCCATGCGGCCGCCTCAGCCAGGTCGCGCGGCACCACGCCGCCATCGACATAGAGATGCGCCAGCCGGTTCTGGGCGATCGGGTTCCCTTTCGCCGCCGCGATCCGCAGGATCTTCACGGCGCCCGCCTCGTTCTTCTTCACGCCGTCCCCATTGAACAGCATGATCGCATATTCCACCTCGCCGGCGACGATGCCGCCGTCGGCGGCGCGCTTGAGCCAGTGCGCCAATTCCGCGATGTCCTGAGGGACGCCTTTGCCCTCGCGCATCATCACGCCGTAGGAATAGGCTCCGTTGTCGTCGCCAGCATTCGCCGACTGCAGGAAATACTGCGCCGCCTTGGCGAAATCGGCCTTGCGACCGTTGCTTGCGTCGAGCGTCATGACGCCGAGGTTATACAGCGCGCCGGGATGTTTCTTGGCTGCCGCGCGCTCGAACTGTTCCTTGGCCCCCGCCAAATCCTTCGGCACGCCATTGGCCCCTACGAGCAGGAGCGCACCGAGCTCGTAGGCAGCCTGCGGATCGCCGAGATTGCTCGCCAACCGATACCACCGCGACGCCTCGAAATCGTTTCGCCCGACCGCGGCGCCGTCGTGGTAGATCGCGCCGATCAGCGTCATCGCGGCAGCGTCCTTGGGATTGTCGTCGATGCGGCGCTCCGCCTCCTTCAGCGCGATCAGGAAGTTGCCGCGCTGGTAGGCGCCGAAGGCGATGTCCGGCGGCCGGCCGTCCGCTCGCGGCGGCAAGGGCGCCGGAAAGCCGGGCGGCTGCGCGGCGGCTGTCGAAGGCATCGCGAGGGGCGAAGCGGGCAGAGCTGCCGCCGGACTTTGCGCCTCGGCGGCGCTCGCGACGGCGAGCCCGAGCGTGGCGAAGAGCGCAACCTTGATCATGATGCTTCCGCCTCGACCTCGGCGAGCAGGCGGCCCGTGCGCCGGGCGGCCTCCGCCGGGGAGGGCGCGCTCCAGATTGCGTGGTCGAGCGCGACGAAATCGGCGCCCGCCGCCGCCAGCGCGCGCGCCGCCTCGATCGATTCGGCATAGGCGACGCAGGGCAACTCGAAGATCTCCGCCCACCAGGCGACCCGCTCGACCAGAAGCTCTAGCGCCATCGCGGGAACGGCGCCGCGCGGCTCGCCGAACATCACATAGTCGGCGCCCTTTTCCCCGGCCGTCATCGCCTCGTCGCGCATACGCAACGCCCCGGCGCCGACGATGCGTTCGGGCTTCAGACTTGCGAGCGCCTCGTCCAACGCTTCGCCCGCTCCGGCGACGTGCACCCCGTCGGCGCCGAGACGGGCAGCCAGACGGGCCTCGTTCTCCATAAGAAGCGCGCAATTTTTGCCGACGGCAATCCTCAGGAGCGGCGCGACGACCGCCTTGGCCTCGGCCTCCGAGCCCGGCGCGAGTTTGATCAGGGCGCTGGCGACCGCAACGGCGTTCAAAACCTCGGCGAAGGCTGTCCCGAACGCATCCGCATTGGCGGCTGATAGGGGCGGCGTGACCAGGTAGAGCGAGCAGGGCAAACGGGTTTCCGGGGCCGGCATGAGCGATGCGTCGGTTGAAAACGCAAAAACTTGCCGACCAATGCGGCCAAACCGGGGAGGAGGCAAGTCCCTCAGTCGCGCGGAGGCGGAACAGAGCGACGGGGGCTGCGGCTGGCGCTCAAAGGAGCGCCTTGCGCATCGCGAACGCGACGCGCAGGCGCTCGTGTTGCGAGGCGATCTCGCAAGGGCGCCGGATCGCGTCCGGCGAGCGGGCGATGGCGAGGCTGCGATCGAGATGAATGACCCGCTCCTGAAGGCGCAATGAGCGCAGGCTCAACTGGCGCAACGTCGCCGGCAACTGCTCAAAGACCTCTGGAGCGGAATCGAGAGGCTCGGGCGTCAGCCTGACGCGGTGACGCTCGGCCAGCGCCTGGACGGGCGTGAGCTCGCCCTCGTTGACGGCGCGCTGCAAGAGAAGCCAGGAAGCGATCTGCATGAGCCGCGTGGTCAGGCGCATGCTTTCCCTCCCATAGGCGAGCGCCGCCGCGCCGGCGAGGTCCTGCGAACTCCTTTCGTCCCGGCCCATCGAGATAGGCGGCCGCCTCTTGCACGAGCGTCATGCCCTGGCCGAACAGGTCCTTGAACGCCGCCGAGGCGGTCAGGCGGTGAATGAAAGGAACGGCGGCCGACGGCTGGCCCGAGGCCGGGTAAGCCTTCCCCCCGTCGTACTGCCGGTTCATTCGCTTTGCCCTCTTTCCCTAAGGACAGCGGCTCAAGCCGGCCGCATCGCGCCGCGCGGAAACGCTTTCGCCGCGATCATAGGCCTTGCGGAGAACCTCCGGCGCCTTAACTTTCGACTAAGGTTAACGCGCGATTTCGGAGTACGAACTAGGCCTTCCTGTCCAGCCGCTCCATCAGCCACTCGGCGAGCGACATCCCGGCGATGGCGCCGATCGTCCCGAGGATGCCTGCCCAGAACGCCGTGCCGATCCAGCGGTCAACAACGGGCGCGAGCGGGATGACGAAGCCGACAAGCGCCCCGGTCAGCGAGCCGAGGATGACCGCGACGGCTTGCGCCAGAAGCCGGACGAAGCCGCCGCTGCGCCCGGCGATAAGGGCGGCGAGGACGGCTGCGAGCGCCAGGGCGACGAGCGCGGCGACGATCCAGATGGCGGGCTCCTTTCTTTCCCGGGCGATAGACGAGGAATTGTGGACAATTGCGTGGCGCGCCGCGCAACCCGGCGCATCCTGCGCCGCCACTATCTGTCGAGGTACTGGATCGTCTGTTGAAGCGCGGCCGGCGAGACCTTGAACACCCCGGTGTAGGGTTCGCCGAGTTCGAAAATCAGGAAAATCGCGAAGGCGATCGACACCGCGCCAAACGCGAGCGCCGCGATAACCACGCCATTGCTCTTGGCGAACAGGCCGATGCCGAAAAAGAGCGCCAAGGTCCAGAAGAGGAGGGCCGCCACCACGACCCACGAGACCGGCGGACTGGCGACCTGGAGGGACATGAGCAGCCTGCCCTGTTCGACAAGGCTGGCATAGGTGTTCGCCGTGGCCAGCACCGCCTTCTGCACGTCGGTCTTGGGTTGCAGAGTGGCGAGATAGGCGGAGGTCGCCTCGGCGTTGGCGAGCGGGCCCTCCACCGTCAACGCCTTGGGGTCGGCTTCTCCGCCGCCCCAGAACATCTCATAGCCCCGGACGATGGTCTCCTTGAGCTTGTCGCGCGCCGGCTTCGTCTCGGGCCCAAACTGCTTGAGCGCCTGATCGAGTTTGAGGATCTGGGCCGAGAAGGTCTCGAGTTCCGTCCTCTGGGTCGAAAAATAGGCGAAGCTGACGCCGATCAAGGTGCCGAGAACGAGCGCCAGCAACAGGCTGACCAGACCCGACACCTGGCCGACGACGCCGCGAGCGCTGTCGGACATGTGCTCGGCCGGCAGAACCCTTTGCACCGCGAGCCCCACGAGTCCCGCGCCGAAGGTCAGGATGAAAATCAGGATCGAAGTGAGGATGACGCCCATAGCTGTTGTTCTTTTCGTTGCCCTTGCCCCGGGGGAAGCCATGCCCCAATTCCCATCGCTTGCGCAAGCCGGGACTTCCCGCGCAGTTGGAGCGCGGCGCACGTGCGGCGCGACGCGCTCGATCTCCCCCACCAAATCCCTGAAGGCGTTGAGCCTCGGCGAGACGGGCCTCCGCAAACACGCCGCGGCGTATCGCTTTCTTTGGGATCAATTTGACCCGTCCTCGCACCGTCGACGAACGACTGCTGTTTGTGTGGACTGCGGTCAATCGGGCGTGCGCCGGCGTTTGATCCTGGCCGCCAGCCGAGCCTATTCATCGTGCTCGCCAACCGACGACGTAGGCTCGGGATCGACGCTCGGTCCCGCCCCGGCCGGGAGAATCGGCGGCGCGGGATTGGCCTCGCCGATCGGCGCGGGCGGGAGCGCGCCGTTCGGCCCCTCGCCCGGCCCGGTCAGCGACGTCGGCGCCAGCGCCACCGCGCGGTTGTCACCCGAATGAGCGGTGTCGAGCGGCTCTTCCATCTCGGGCGCGGGCGGCAGGCCGTCGGGCGCCGCGGGGGCCGGCGTGAGGTTCGGCGAGGGCGTCGGCTTGCAGATGCGGCGAGGTCCCGTGTCGGTCGCGCCGTGATTGGCGAGGTCGAGATGGATGTGATTGTAGTGGAAGACGTCCGCGCCGGGTCCGAGCACGGTGGTGAAATATTGACAGGCGCCGGCGTGGGCTTCGTGCAGGAAGGCGGCCTCCTGCGTGTCGGCCCGCTTCCAGTCGCGCACGAATTCGAGCGTCCGGCCGTCGGCGAGGGTGAAGCCGGCGACGTCGACCGCGTTGCCGAAGGCGTGCTCCGACAGCCGCGCGCCGGCCATGTTGTCTACCGAGCGGCAGCTGTAGGCGCCGAAGACGTTGACCGTTGCGACCCGCTGCCCGAAACGAGCCATCGCGTCCGGCTGCACGATATCGTTCACCCAGGCTTCGAGCGCCGGGATCATCGGGCAGTCGATCGTGAGCGTCTTGTCGAGCCCGACGCTTCCGTTCGCCAGAGCGGAGACTTTCAGCGGGCGGGTCATGCCGCAGACGCCCGGCCCGTCGATCTCCGGGGCGGGTACGATATATTCGGAAGGGGTGACGAGCTTGCGCGCAAAACACGCGTTCTCGGCCTGCGTTCGCCAGATCGGCCGCTCCGGACGGCTTAAGAAGCCGCAGCCCGCCAGAGAGGACGCGGCGAATAACACAAGCACAACCGGGCGGACGCAGCGCGCCATTGCCTCAAGCTGCATGCTCTCTATTAAGAAAAGCTTTAGAAATCACAATTCCGACCACGAACAGCGCATCCCGTGCCGGCCGCCATCGAGCCGCCGCACTTTGTCCGCAAGAGGCGCTGGAAGATTCAACGGAGACGGGATTCGTTGCTCTGGGGAAAGGACAAATGGCGGGCGGTTTTCCTCGGGCTTGTGTCCGCCATCGCCGCGCAGACTTCCGCGAGCGCGCATCCTCATGTCTGGATCACGGTGAAGAGCCAGATCGCCTTCAGCCACGACGGCAAGGTGTCAGCCGTCGTGCATGACTGGGTGTTCGACGAGATGTATTCCGCTTTCGCCACCCAGGGCCTGGCGAAGCCGGGGGAACTGGTCAAGCGCGCGCAGTTCGCCCCGCTCGCCCGGGAAAACGCCGGGAGCCTGGCTGACATCGGCTATTTCACCACCTTGAGGATCGGCAGCAAGTCGGTCGACTTCGGCTCGGTGACGGACTATTGGATGGAGGAGCGGCCCGATCATCTCGTCCAGTTTCACGTCACTCTGCCCTTGAAGACGCCGACCGCGCCGTCAAAGCTTTTCACCTTGCGCGTCGCGGACCCCGAGTATTTCATCGACTTCGAATTCGACGACAAGGATCCGGTGAACCTTCTCTCGCCACCCCCCGGCTGCACCGTCTCCGTCGCCAAGCCACAGCCCCTCGAGGCGGCCGACAAGAGCAAGCTGACGGAATCCTTCTTCACCAATCTGTCGCCCGGGACCAATTTTGGCTTTAAGATGGCAAGCGCCGCCATCATCGCGTGTCCATGACCAGGATCTCCCGCAGCATCGCCGCATCGTCCGGCTTCTGGCTCGCTTCCGTCGCGGCGGCGCTCGCGCAGATAGCGCACCGCCCGTTCGCCGTCGCCGGCGGCGAAGGCGGCGGCGGGGGGAACGGCGGCATTGCCGGCTGGCTTATGGGCGAGCAGTCGGTTCTCACCCATCTCATGGCGGCCAGGGTCCATGCGCTGCACACCAACTCGGGCGCCGCCTGGGGGCTGGTTGCGCTCGGCCTCGCCTACGGGGTCTTTCACGCCGCCGGCCCCGGCCACGGCAAAGCGGTGATCGCCTCCTACATGCTTGCCAACGAGCGCTCGCTCAAGCGCGGGGCCTTGCTTTCGCTGCTCGCGTCCTTGCTGCAAGCCGGCGTCGCGGTCGCCCTGGTCGGGACGGCGGGCATCCTCTTGAACGCGACCGCCTCCGAGATGAACCGCGCGGCCGACTGGATCGTGCTCGCCAGCTATTACGGCGTCGCATCGATGGGCCTCTGGCTCGTCTGGCGGAAGGGCGGCGCGCTGGCGAGAGCGCTGCGCCGCCACTTCGAGCAGGGCCGCGCGCTATCCTCCACCCCCGCTTTCGCCGGCATCGAGTGGAGCGCCCCGACACTGGCATTGCCGTCGACGGCGTTCCGCGCCGCGGCGCCGGACGGAGGCGGGGCCGCAGGCGACTGCGGCTGCCGATCCCCCGTGGCGCCCGAGACGCTCGACGGCGCGTTTTCCTGGCGGGACGCCGCCGCAACGGTGGTCGCTGCGGGCATCCGTCCCTGCTCGGGCGCGATCCTGGTGCTGGTGTTCGCGCTCACCCAGGGGCTGTTCGCCGCCGGGGTCGAGGCGACGGTGGCGATGGCGCTCGGGACGGCGGCGACGACCGCGGCGCTCGCCTGGCTGGCGGTCTTCGCCAAGTCGATTGCGGTGCGCTTGGCGGCGGGCGAGAACTCCCGCGCCGCGCTTGTCGCCAGGAGCTTCGAGTTCGCCGCGGCGCTCGCGGTGCTGGCGCTCGGCGTCGCCCTCATGTTCGGCGCGCGCGGCGCCGTTTGAGCTTGCGCGATCCCTTTCCAATTCAACCCTTATTGGCCGGTCTCGTCCCTGCCGGAACTCTGCAGCGGCCCTCAAACCTCTCGATCGTGGAACCGCCGAAGCCGAAGGACCTACCCCTTTATGAGCAAAACCGGCCGACGGCTCACAGCAACTATACCACCGGGTTCGACATCCGGCATTCGATGCTGGCGGAAGAGGCCGGCTCGCCGGCGGTCGTGGACGAGCCGACCGTGCCCGCTTCGGCCGAGCGATTCCTGACGCAACCGGTCCACCCGAGCTAGCCATGGCGATCGTCTGCAATCCTCTGTCGCGCCCCCGATTCGAGCGCCAACCCGAATGCGCGATATCGGAAGGCTATCCCTTCGCCATGAGCGACTCAGCCCTCGCCCGTCCCACCCGGCGCGATCTCCTCTCGCTGATCGGCGCGGTCGCGGGCGGATCCGCGATGTATCAAGCAATGACGAGCCTCGGGCTCGCGGCCGAGTCGTCCTATCGCGGCCCGATCCGGCTCGAGGGCGACCCGAAGGGCGCCTCCGTCCTCATTCTCGGCGCCGGCCTCGCCGGCATGACCGCCGCCTTCGAGCTCGGCCGGGCCGGCTACACGGTCCAGGTCCTCGAATACAACAGCCGTCCGGGCGGCCGGAACTGGTCGCTGCGCGGCGGCGACGTCTATGTCGAGCTCGGCGGCCAAACGCAGCGCTGCGCCTTCGACGACGGCCTCTATCTCAACCCGGGGCCGTGGCGGATCCCCTATCACCACCATGCGATCCTCGATTACTGCCGCAGGTTCGGCGTCGCGCTCGAGCCGTTCATTCAGCTCAACCACAACGCCTTTCTTCACTCGACGATCGCCTTCAGCGGCAGGCCGCAGCGCATCCGCGAGATCAAGGCCGACTTCGACGGGGCGGTCGCCGAACTCCTGGCGAAGGCCACCCGCCAGGGCGCGCTCGACGAAGCGGTGTCGAAAGAGGATCAGGAGATCCTGCTCGAGGCGCTGCGCGCCTATGGCGCCCTCGACGACGACTTTCGCTACAAGGCCGGCGACATCTCCTCGGCGTTCCGCGGCTATTCCAGGGATCCCGGCGGCGGCCTCGCAGCCAAGTCGGTCTTCAGCGAGCCGCTCGGCCTGCACGATCTCCTGACGTCGCGCCTCTGGCGCAGCCTGCAGAATTTCTCGCTCTACGATTTCCAGACGACCATGTTCCAGCCGGTCGGCGGCATGGGCAGGATCGGCGAAGCGTTCGCCCGCCAGATCCCGAGCGTCATCCGCTACCGGGCCAAGGTGACCGAGATCCATCAGGACGAGACGGGCGTCGCCGTCGTCTTCGAGGACCTCGAACGCGGCGGCAGCGTCGAGGAAGTCAAAGCCGACTGGTGCGTCTGCGCCTTGCCGCTCTCGATTCTGAGCCAGCTCGACATCGACGTCTCCGCTCCGATGAAGGCCGCGATCGACGCGGTTCCCTACGCCTCGGTGGTCAAGACCGGCCTGCAGTTCAAGCGCCGCTTCTGGGAGGAAGACGAGCAGATCTTCGGCGGCATCTCCTACACCAACCTGCCCATCCGCCAGATCGCCTATCCGAGCGGCGGCCTCAATGCCGGCGGCAAGGGCGTGTTGCTCGGCGGCTACACCTGGGGCGGCCCGAACGCCTACGAACTGACCGCCATGTCGCCGGCCGACCGGATCGAGGCGGCTCTGGCCTGCGGCGCCGAGATCCATCCGCAATATCGAAGCGAGTTTGAGACCGGAATCTCGGTCGCCTGGCATCGCGTGCCCTTCACTCTCGGCTGCGCCGGCGAATGGACGGACGCGGCGCGCCGCGATCACTACGACGATCTCTGCCAGATCGACGGAAGGATCGTGCTGGCGGGCGAGCACGCCTCCTTGATCCCGGCCTGGCAGGAAGGCGCGATCCTGTCGGCGCTCGACGCGATCGCCCGGCTGCACAAACGGATCCTTGCGACCCGATGAGCGCCGTCCGCATCGTCCTAGGCAACGCCCGGCGAGGCCTCCTCCTCTTCCAGCTCATGCTCAATGTCGCGACGGCCTTCGCCGGAGCGCCTTCGACGCCGCCTCCTTTGAGCCACGGCCAGGTCTTCGAAGAGCAAGGCGGGGCCGCGCTCTACGCCAGCGTCTGCGCCGGCTGCCATCAGCCGGACGCACGGGGCGCCGGCGGCGCGGCCGATTATCCCGCGCTCGAGGAAAACAAGAGCCTCGCCTCGGCGGACTACGTGGAGGGATTGCTGCTCCACGGGCAAAGAGGCATGCCGCCGGTCGGCCAGATGATGAGCGACCAGCAGATCGCCGACGTGATCAATTACGTCCGCACCCACTTTGGCAACGCCTACGGCGACGGCGTATCCGCCGCCGACGTCGCAGCCGCAAGGCGAAAGACAGCACCCTGACCGGTGAGGCTCTCGTGGCGCGATTCGATCACAGCGAAGGGTACAAAGCTCTTCAGTTTGATGCGGGCGTCGTTGGTTGTGAAGCGCCACTCTGCGACGGCGTGAGTTTTGTTTCGGTCGGAGGAGCCAGGCGGCGACCTCATTGATGATTGTTTCTTTGTCGGGGACGCGCCGCCCGCGGCGCCGACTTCGTCGGCACGCTGGCTGGCGTTCGGTGACGGCGCAAGCCGCTCTCTGACTGCGTTACAGGCTCTCGGAACGCTGTTAGAGTGGCGGCGGCAACGCCCGGAATATCGTCATGGTTGGCCAGGTCGCAGGCCGCACGTTCGTTTCCTATTCGCGCAAGGACGGCGCCGAGTTCGCCGCGGATCTTCGACGGCGCCTGGAAAGGGAACACCTCTCGGTCTGGCAGGACATCGTCGCGCTCGAAGGCGGGCGGGACTGGTGGAGCCAGATCGAGGACGCCTTGAAGTCCAGGGCGCTGCAACATTTCATTCTCGTCGTAACCCCGGCCGCGCTCGAAAGCCCTTATGTCCGGCGCGAAGTTCGCCTCGCGCGGCAGGAGGGCAAGGCCGTTTGCCCGGTCAAAGGGCCGGGCCTGGGAGACCTGGCCAAATTGCCGCGTTGGCTCGGCCAGATTTACGACCTCGACCTTGCCGAGCACAGGACGACCCTGATCCGCGTCCTGCAGGACGAGAGCCGGCAGAAGCGCGTGCCGATGATGGCGCCTGAGCCGCCGCTCGATTTTGTTCAACGTCCCGCCGAATTCAACGCGCTGAAAGGCCTGCTGCTGGACGCCAAGGGCGATTCCGTCGCCGCCATCACCGCCGCGCTGCGCGGCGCCGGCGGCTACGGCAAGACGACCATGGCCAAGGCGTTGGCGCATGACGCCGACATCCAGGACGCCTATTTCGACGGAATCCTGTGGGCCGAACTGGGCGAGAAGCCGGAGCGCCTCCTCTCGATTCTCTCCGATCTCATCACTTTGCTGGCGGGCGAGCGGCCGGCGCTGGAGACGATCAACGCCGCCGCGGCGAAATTAGGGGAAGCCCTGGGGGATCGCCGCGTCCTGATGGTCATCGACGACGCCTGGCGCGAGCAGGACCTGCGGCCGTTCCTGCGAGGCGGGCCAAACACCGTCCGTCTTGTCACCACCAGGATCGACAGCATCCTTCCGGCGACGGCCATTCGTCAGCCCGTCGACGCCATGCAGGCCGGCGAAGCCCCGCGGTTGCTCGCGGTCGGCCTGCCGCCGGATGACGCCTCGCGTGAAGGCCAAAGCCTTGCCAAGCTTGCCGCCCGTCTCGGCAAATGGGCGCAGCTTCTGAAGATCGCCAACGGCTTCCTGCGCGACCGCGTTGTCAACGCTCGCCAGCCGCTGTCGGAAGCCATCGCAGGCGTCAACAAGCGGCTTGATGTCAAGGGCCTCGTCGCCTTCGATCCGCGTGACGAGACCGATCGGAGCAAGGCAATCGCGAGAACCCTTGGCGTCAGCCTCGACCTCCTGTCCGAGCCGGAGCGTTTGCGCTTTGGCGAACTCGCCGTGTTTCCCGAGGATGCGAACATCCCGATCGGCGTAGCCGTGGGCCTGTGGGCGGCGACGGGCGGTTTCGAAGATTTTGAGACGGAAGATCTTTTGAGCCGGCTGTTCGATCTCTCGCTCTTCCTCAATCTCGATCTCGGACAACGCTTCTTTCGGCTGCACGACACGGTGCGTCACTTCCTCCGGGATCGGGCGGGGAGGGAGCGGCTTGTCGCCCAGCAAAAAGTCTTGGTGACCGCTCTCGACGGCGTCGCGGAAGCGGCACCGGATGCTCCGACGCTGCGTTACTTCTATCTCTACCTTCCGCATCATCTCGCCGCGGCGGACGAGCGTGAGAAGCTGGACGCGTTGCTGCTCGATCCCGGCTGGCTCAAGGCAAAGCTCGAAGCGACAGCGAATCCTCAGGCCCTTGTCGCCGACTATCAGCAATTCGGCGCGGGGGAGGCGCAAAACCTCATCGGCAGGACGCTGCGACTAATCAGCGGCATTTGTGGCCGTGACCGGCGTCAGCTACCTGTGCAGTTGGCGACACGCTTGGCTAGCAACGAAGCCGTCGCCGCGTCAGGCTTTCTCGACAATGCACGTCAACTCATTCCGCGCCCCGCCATTGTTCCTCTTCGGCCCAGTCTGATTCCTCCGGGCGCCGAGACCGCGCGCCTCGAAGGGCATGAGGGTCCTGTCGAGGCCCTTTGCGTGCTGCCGGACGGGCGGCTCGCCTCGGGCTCTTATGACAAGACGATCCGGCTGTGGGACT
Source organism: uncultured Alphaproteobacteria bacterium (assembly GCA_963772555.1). GTDB lineage: Bacteria > Pseudomonadota > Alphaproteobacteria > Rhizobiales > Beijerinckiaceae > Roseiarcus. The sequence continues at coordinate 67,841 of CAVYXQ010000020.1, forward strand.
TAACGGCCGGCATCGAGACCACTCGCCTCGAGGGGTCCGGTTCAGTCAACACACTTTGCCTGCTGCCGGACGGACGGCTCGCCTCGGGCTCAGGGGACCATACGATCCGGCTGTGGGACGTGAAAATCGGCGTCGAGGTCGCCCGCTTCGAGAATTCTAGCCGTGTCAATGAACTGTGCTCGCTCCCGCACCGGCGCTTCGCCTCGGGTTCAGAGGACCATACGATCCGGCTGTGGGACGTGAAAATCGGCGTCGAGACTGCTCGCCTGACGGGGCACACCAGGGCTGTCGGTGCGCTATGCCTACTACCGGACGGACGGCTCGCTTCGGGCTCCTGGGACAACACCATCCGGCTGTGGGACCTAACCGCCGGCGCCGAGACCGCCCGCCTGGAGGGACACTCAAGTGGGGTCTTGACGCTGTGCGCGCTGCCGGACGAGCGGCTCGCCTCGGGCTCCGGTGACAACACGATCCGGCTGTGGGACGTGAAAAACGGCCTCGAGGTCGCCTGCTTCGAGAATTCTAGCAGTGTCAATGAGCTGTGCCCACTGCCGGACGGTCGGCTCGCTTCGGGCTCTGAGGACCGAACCATTAGGCTGTGGGATCTAAAGACCGGCGCCGCGACTGCCCGCCTCGCGGGGCACACGGGTCGTGTCCGGGCTCTGTGCCCGCTACCGGACGGTCGGCTCGCTTCGGGCTCTGAGGACCAAACCATTAGGCTGTGGGATCTAAAGACCGGTGCCGAAACCGCGCGCCTCGCACCGGACGCCGCGCCCGTCAATCCCGTTAACGCCCTCTGCATGCTGCCGGACGGGCGGCTCGCCTCGGGCTCTGGGGACGGGACAATCCGACTCTGGGACACGACAACCGGCGCCGAGACCGCCCGCCTGGAAGGGCACACCAGTGCTGTCATTGCGCTGTGCCTGTTGACGGACAGTCGGCTCGCCTCCGGCTCTTTGGACCACACGATCCGGTTGTGGGACGTGACCACCGGCTCCGAGACCGCGCGCCTCGCGGCGGACGCCCGGCCCGTCAATCCCGCTAACGCCCTCTGCATGCTTCCGGACGGGCGGCTCGCCTCGGGCTGCCGGGACAGGACAATCCGGGTGTGGGACGTGGCAGGCGGCGCGGAGACCACCCGCTTCAATGACGCTGGCCGTGTCTATGAGCTATGCCTGCTTCCGGACGGGCGGCTCGCCTCGGGCTCTTCAGATGGGAAGATCCGGCTGTGGGATGTGACCTCGGGCGCGGAGACCGCGCGACTCGCGGGGCACACTGGGTCGGTCAACGCGCTGCGTCTGCTGCCGGACGGGCGGCTCGCTTCGGGCTCCGGGGACCGGACCATCAGGCTGTGGGACGGGACGACAGGCGCAGAGACTGTCAGCCTTGATGGGCACGCCGGTCCTGTCCTGACGCTGTGCTCTTTGCCGGACGGGCGGCTCGCGTCAGGCTCCGAGGACAAGACCATCCGGTTGTGGGACGTTAAAACCGGCGCCGAGATCGCCTGTCTCGAAACTGACGCGCCGATCGCTTGCCTGCTTGCCCTTTCGACGTCCCGCCTCGTGGCGGGCGACAGCCTCGGGCGCCTGCACTGGCTGGAGGTTGTCGATTGAAGTCCTCGCCTGACGGGCCCGCGCGAGTCCCCTCTCCCTTGCGGGAGATGGGAAGGGGGCGAGGGTCCGGCGCGCCAGCGCCTCGGCGCCAGCGCCCCTTACGACGCCAACCCCTCATCCGGCCGCGCTGACGCGCGGCTGCGTTCCCCCACAAGGGGAGAAGGGACGATCGCCCCGCGGCTCGGGCCGCCTCGGCCGCTGCCTTCGCCTTGGCCCTCTGTCCAATGAGATGGCAGATCGCGAAGAGGAGGTCGGCCCGGTTCGTCGTGGTGAAGTGCAGTTCCTCAAGGGCGGCGACGTTCCTTCCCCCTCTTGTGGGTCAGGGGAGCGGCAGCGCCCGTCGGCCGAGTTGGATCCCGTCGAGCGGAGCGTCGCTGAAATTATGTGCGTGAAGCGCGCGCCTACCGATATTGTTCGAAGCAGCGCCGGACTGCGCCCGGCAACGCGCGAGGGAACCCCATGATCCTGCCGCCCATCGATCCCATGATCGCCGCCGGCGTCGTCCTGTCGACGGCGGTCACCGACGCGGTCTATGTGCTCTTCAATTCCGCCGTCTCGGCCCGCCGCCGCTTCGCCGCCGCCAGCTGGAGCAGCGTGTGGTACCTGCTCGCAGCTTTCGCGGTGATCAGCTACACGTCGAACTGGGCCTATGTGCTGTTCGCCGCGCTCGGCTCCTGGATCGGCGGTTTCCTCTCGATCACCGCCCTCGACCGGGTCTCGCCGCTGCGCAAGTGATCCTTGCGTGGACCGGAGCGATAACGCCCGCCGATTCCCTCGTGGGCGAAAATACTTTAGAGCGTGGCGGCAACGTCCGTCGCCGGGTCAGGAGCCGCGAATGCCCTTAAAATATCTCGATCTCGATGCGCTCGAAGCCGCGCCGCTGACAAGGACGCCGTTCCAGTATCTGGTCATTCCCGGCTTCGTCCGCGCCCCGGCCCTCGACGAGATCAACCGCGACTATCCGAAGATCGCCGAAAGCGGCAGCTTCCCCGTCGACCAGCTCGCCTACGGGCCGGCGTTTCGCGCCTTCCTGGACGAGCTCGCCTCCGACGCGTTCCGCGAAGCCTTCGAGCGGAAATTCGATCTCGATCTTTCCGGCCGCCCGCATACGGTCACGGTGCGCGGCCGCTGCAGCTCGAAGGACGGGCGGATCCATACCGACACGAAGAGCAAGATCATCACCATCCTGATCTACATGAACCCCGATTGGGAGCATTCCGGCGGGCGGCTCAGGCTTTTGAAGTCGGCCGACGATCTCGACGATCCGATCATGGAGGTGCCGCCGGTCGGCGGCACGCTGCTCGCGTTCAAGCGGTCCGAGAATTCCTGGCACGGGCACAAGCCTTTCGACGGCGAGCGGCGCGTCATCCAGTTCAACTGGGTCACCTCCGACGGCGATCGCCGGATCGCCATGCTGCGGCACCAGGTCTCCGCCTCCTTCAAGCGCCTCATCGCCGCGGCCAAGCCCAAGGCGCCGGCGGAGGCTTGAGTTTGAGGTTCGGTAACCGGGGCAGCCGAGGCTCCGTGATGGGAAAATGCGCCAAGAGGCTGTAATGCGGGTTTCCCGAATCGTCTCGGCCGCCATCCTGGGTGGCGGGGGATCCCCGGGTTTAACCCGGGACGGCCAGGACGATCGGAAACGGCGATTGGGACCCGGGAAAGGCCCCCTCTTGCGCGCCACTTGCGCGCCAGAGAGCGGAGCCGGAAATTCCCTGTTCTTCCCCGGAGCAGGGAAATGGCTTTCCCTGTTATTTTCGCTTACGTCGGGAGTAGATTTCCGCGCAAACCCTTGAGACGGAGGGCTTTCCGGCCGTGGAACCGGTCCGTCAGGGCCGTATTTCCACCTTCGCAGGGAAAAACAGGGAAAAACAGGCGCGCGTCAGGCCCCGCAACGCGGAGACCGTCATTCCCCCCAGAGCCGGCGGTAGAGAGCGACGATCTCGTCGACCTCGCGGTCGCGGCTGAAGTCCTTCGCCACGCGGGCGCGGGCCCGCGCGCCCATCCGCGCCGCCCGCTCCGGATCGCGCATCAGCGGCTCGATCGCTGTGACCAGCGCCTCGACGTCGCCGATCGGCGCGAGCACGCCGTCCTCGCCGTCGGTGATGACGGTCGCCGCCGCCCCGGCGCGCGTCGCCGCCACCGCATTCCCGGCGGCCATGGCTTCGAGCATGGTGAGCCCGAAGCCCTCGACGCGGGAGGCGAAGACGTAGATCAAGATCCGCTGGTACCAGAGCGGCACCTCTTCGATCGGCAGTTCGCCGAGGAAGCGGATGCGCTCTTCGAGCCCGGCGGCGGCGATGCGCTGTTTCAGGCGCTCGACGAACGGCAGATTGTCGACCGTGACGTGGCCGACGACGACGGCGGCGAAGTCGGGATATTTCGGCAGGAGGCGGCACATCGCCTCGACGAAGAGATCGCTGCCCTTCTGCCGCCGCACCCGGCCGAACGTGCCGACGCCGTATTTCCCCGGCAGGCCGGTCCCGCGGAAAGCGGCGGCGCGATCCTCCGGCGGCCGGTAGACGTCGAGATCGACGCCGTGATGGATGACGGTCGCCGCGCGGCTCAGAAACGCCGCCGAATCCTCGCTGGCGGCGATGACCGCATCCATCCGCTGAATGAGAAATTGGGTATAGCGAGACTTCCGGCGCTGCCCGGCGGAATTGAAAATGAGCTTGAGCCGCCAGCCGGACAGTTTCAGCGCGAGGCCGAGCAGCATCTCGGTGTTGCGGCGTGCGTGCCAGATCCGCGCCTGGCCGCCGTGCTGGTGGAACCTCAGCCGCAGGAGGTCGGAGACCCGGAGGCCGGCGATGCCGTCAGGCCGGTCCGGACCGAGCCACGCCGCCCGGCAGCGCTTCGCGATCAGCGGAGCAATGGTCCGGTTGACCGCCGTGCCGCCGGAATAGCGCTTTTTGAGGTTCGGGATGATGACTTCGAGCGCGTCGAGGTCGGCGAGGTCCCGCCTCATGCGGCGCCGTCCGGGCGGCTGCCGCGCCCCTTGCGCTCGGCCTCGGCCTTGCGCGCGTAATAAAACTGGCGGTGCATGGCTTCGGTCATCAGGGAATAGATCGCGCCGGTCGCCGCGTGGATGAAACCGGCCCAGCCACACAGGAAAAAGCGGTTCCAGAGAAAGATGCGCAAAAAATAGATCGGCGGATTGAACACGAGCTTGAGCGCCGACGGCTTTGTGCCGCGCTCGAGGCGCTGTTCCGCCTTGAGCCGGGCGTAGGCGATTTCCTTCTTCATCTGCTGATCGAGCGGCAGCCCGCGTTCATGTCTGAGGAGACCTCGCCGGGAGACCGCGGTGTCGCCATCGGCGATGAGGCCTTCGTGGACGAGGAGGGCCGGATCGAAATGGGCGCGGCCGCGCCGCACCAGGCGCAGGATCAGTTCCGGCCTTGTCCACAGACTGATCGGACCGGGCCGTCCGTAGAGGGTGAGCGTCCGCCGCAGCTTCCAGCCGGCGATGGACGGCGCCGCCGCGATCAGGTCCGGCAGTGAACTACGCAATTCTCCGTCGAGCCATTCGTCGGCGTCGACGCTGAGAACCCAGGGCTCGCTCGCCTGATCGAGCGCGAACTGCTTCTGCCCGGCGTAGCCGAGCCACGGCTGGCGGATGAGTTGGATCGGAAAGCCGCGGCGCGAGAAATCCTCGACGATCGCCAGCGTGCCGTCGGTCGAGCCGGAATCGACCAGCACGATCTCCGACAATCCCTCGAGGCTTGCTAGGCATTGGCCGATGCAGGCTTCCTCGTTCTTGCAGATGATCGTGGCGGAGATCGGCAGCGGGGGCGAAAAAGCGGCCAGTTGCGATTTCGGCGGGTGCGCGCGGTCCGTCATGCCTGCTTGTTCGATTGCCCTTGGGGGTGGTCCCGCCGCCGCGCGCTGTGATAGGGCGGCCGGCGCGTGGCGCGCATATCAGGTCTTTGCAGGATGGGCCAGTTCTTTGAGCCAGTTTAAGGCCTTCGTTCTCCATCTCGAACGGGCGTCGGGCCGCAAACCCGCCGTCCGGGCCTTGCAGGCTGCCTTGCCGTTCGGGAGCGAGATCCTGCCTGCGGTCGATGGCCAGCTTCTGTCGCCCGATGCGGTCAAGGCTGCTTATTTGCGCCAGCGCTTCAGGCCACGCTATCCGTTCGGCTTGAGCCTCGCCGAGATCGGCGCCTTCCTCAGCCACCGGGCCGCCTGGGGGAGAATTCTCGACGAGAGGCTCGATTTCGCCTTCGTGTTCGAGGACGACGCGGCGGTCGACGCCGCGCGCTTCGCCGCGCTCGCCGATTTCGCCGTCGCCGAGCGCCAGGCCTGGGACTATGTGCTCTTGCCGGCGGCCGGCCTCGAGCCCGGAGGGGCCGTCGTCGCGCGCCGCGGCGAATTTCAGCTCATAAGACCGCACGCGCCCCCCTTGCGCGCAATCGCGCAGATCGTCTCGCGCGCCGCCGCCGAGCGGCTCGTCGCCGTCACGGCGCCCTTCGACCGGCCGGTCGACACGTTCCTGCAGATGAACTGGGCGACCGGCGTGACCCTGCTGGCGGCGACGCCGACGCCGATCCGGGATGTGTCCCGCGATAGCGGCGGGACCACCGTGCAGCGCCAGCGGATCGGCCTCACAGAGCGGCTGCGCCACGAGATCCTGCGGCCGATCTACCGCGCGCAAACGCTGGCGCTCTACCGGCGCGAGGCGCGGAAGGGAAAGTAGCTCGTTGCGGAACCGGCCCCTCACCGCCGAGGCCTCGCAATTGCGGCGCGCGACAACTGCGGGGCGCGCGGACGGCTGGACCTTGCCGATGCCGGCGCGTTACATCATGCGCACGGAAGCGAGAAAGCGAGCCTTTGATGATCCGGTTCTATTTCCACCCGGTCCCCAACCCCGCCAAGGTCGCCCTCTTCCTGGAGGAGGCAGGCCTCCCGTACGAGGTCGTGCCGGTCGACACCGCGAAGGGCGAGCAGCATGCGCCCGCCTTTCGCGCCATCAATCCGAACGGCAAGGTTCCGGCCATCGTCGACACCGACGGCCCTGGCGGAAAGGAGGCGCGGGTCTTCGATTCGAGCGCGATTCTGCTTTACCTCGGCGAGAAGACCCAGCGCTTCATCGGCGCACCCAGCGACCGGCCGGAACTCCTGTCTTGGCTCTTCTTCATCGCGAGCGGTCTCGGCCCGTTCTCCGGTCAGGCGGTGCATTTCCAGCATGCGGCGCCGGAAAAGATCCCCTACGCCATGAACCGCTATCGCCGCGAAGCCGAACGCCACTACAAGGTTCTCGACAAGCATCTGGCCGGACGCCAGTACATCGTTGGCGACGACTTGACGATCGTCGACATGTCCGCCTGGGGCTGGCTCACCCGGGCGGCGCGCGTCCTTCCCGGCGAAGGCGATCCGCTCGCCGCCTTCCCCGATCTCGCGCGCTGGTTCAAGAGCATCGACGCGAGGCCCGCCGCGGCGCGGGCGCGCGCCGTCGGGAAGGAGTTCGCCTTCAAGCGGGAGGTGGACGAAGAGACCAGGCGGGCGATGTTTCCGTCCAACTATCCGCCCGCGGCCGACTGAGCAGCGGTGAGGCTGGCCCCGGCAGCCCTCACACCTTCGATCCGCTCGGCGGGGCGCGTTCGAAGGCGAAGACCGCCTCGCATTTCCAAAAACCCTTCCTTCCCAGGAACGAGGGTCGAGTTCACGCGTCCGAGTGTCCGGCTTTTGTAGGCCTCGCGCTTGGTCGTCGCGACGGACCGGCTTCAGCCTTCCGGCTTGCCGACGTGCTTCTGGGCGTAGAGCTGCAGGCCGAGCTGATCCACCAGCGTCAGCTGCGCCTCGAGGAAATCGATGTGATGTTCCTCGTCCGTGGTCAATTGCTCGAACAGGTTCATGGAGACCCGGTCATTGACCGAGTTCGCAATGGCGCGCCGCCTCGAGATAGAGGGCGCGGGCGTCGAGCTCGGCCGCCAGATCGCATTCGAGGATTTCCTTGACGCTCTTGCCGATCCGGAGCTGATCGAGCGATTGCATGTTCGGCTGGCCGTCGAGAAACAGGATTCGCGCCACCAGCCGATCGGCGTGGCGCATCTCCTCGATCGATTCCTCGCGCCAGGTCTTCGCCAGGTCCCTGTACCCCCAGTTGTGGAGGATGCGGTAATGGAGCCAGTATTGGTTGACCGCCGCAAGCTCATGGCGCAACGCTTTGTTCAGATAGTCGATCACCTGCTGGTCGCCACGCATCGCTCGCTCCGCGCTGTCCGGCCGAGGCGCAAGCCCCGCATCCGTATCGCCCGCTTGACCAGGCTCCCGCGCCGTAACCGCCGCAGACCGGACTCGGCTGCGCTAACTGCCTAATCTGTCGCGGAACTTCGGAACCGGGAAACCACCGCCTCGTGTGCGGACGTCCCTGGTGGAGCTGAGGGGATTCGAACCCCTGACCTCTGCAGTGCGATTGCAGCGCTCTCCCATCTGAGCTACAGCCCCATCCGCGCGGGTCTTTAGGCGCGCGCCTATTCCCTGTCAATTGCGCCGACGGGGTCCGGATCCTCGTCCCGCGGCCGGCGGGACGGCGCTTCGGATTTGAGGAGACCGCATGCTTCCGCTGATCAAACTGATCCTGACCATCCTCGATCTTTACAAGATCGTCATCATCGCCGGCGCGGTGCTGTCGTGGCTCATCGCCTTCAATGTGGTCAACATCCGCAACGACTTCGTCCGGGCGATCTGGAACCTCTTCGTCGCGCTGACCGACCCCTTCCTGAAGCCGATCCGCAGGTTCCTGCCCAACACCGGCGGCATCGACATTTCGCCGATCATCCTCCTTCTCGCGATCATGTTCATCCAGTGGATCATCCAGGACGATATCGCGCCGCTTTTCTACTGATCGGGCGAAGACACCGGCCATGAGCATAGGCTCCAAGACCGCGTCCGGCCGCTTTTTCGAGGACTTCCGGCTCGGCGAAACCATCCGCCACGCGACCCCCCGCACGCTCGGCGACGGCGACGTCTCGCTCTACGCGGCGCTCTACGGTTCGCGCTTCGCCCGCGAGAGCGCCGAGACGTTCGCCCGCGCTATCGGCTACCCGGCCCGGCCGATCGACGACCTGCTCGCCTTCCACGTGGTCTTCGGCAAGACGGTCGCCGACATCTCGCTCAACGCGGTCGCCAATCTCGGCTATGCCGACTGCCGCTTCCTCAAGCCGGTCTATCCCGGCGACACGCTCTCCGCCGCCTCCGAGGTGATCGGCCTCAAGGAGAACTCGAACCGCCAGACCGGCGTCGTCCATGTGCGCTCGCGCGGCCTGAACCAGCGCGGCGAGACGGTCGTCGACTACGTGCGCTGGGTGATGGTGAGAAAGCGCGATCCGGAGGCCATGGCGCCGGAGCCGCAGACGCCGAAGCTGCCCGAATCCGTCGCCGTCGCCGAGCTCGGCGCCGCCTGCCCGGCGATCGACCGCGCCGCCTTCGACACGGCGCTCAGCGGCTCGCCGTTCCTGTTCGAGGACTATGTCGCCGGCGAGCGGATCGACCATGTCGACGGCATGACCGTCGAGGAGGCGGAGCACATGATCGCGACCCGCCTCTACCAGAACGCCGCCAAGGTGCACTTCAACCAGCTGAGCGAGGGTCAGGGCCGGTTCGGGCGGCGACTGGTCTACGGCGGCCACGTCATCTCGCTCGCCCGGGCGCTGAGCTTCAACGGCCTCGCCAATGCGTTCCATATCGCCGCGATCAATGCCGGACGCCACGTCGCGCCGCTCTTCGCCGGCGACACGGTGTTCGCCTGGAGCGAGATCAAGGAGACGGCCGCGCTTCCCGGCCGCGACGACGTCGGCGCGCTCAGGGTGCGCACGATCGCGACCAAGAACCGCCCCTGCGGCGATTTCCCTTCGAGCGCCGGGGAGGGCTACGATCCGAGCGTCGTGCTCGATCTCGACTATTGGGCGCTCGCGCCGCGCCGGGCCTGACACCCCATGCGCTTGCCCGCCGACGCCACGCTGATCGTCGTCGACGCCCCGCCGTCCGGGGCGCCGGGCGCCCCGCCGGCGATGGCCAATCTCGCGGCGCTGATCGCCGCCTGGCGGGCGGAGGCCTTGCCGCTGGCGCACGCTTTCTCGCCCGCGCGGGGCGGGGGACCCGAGGCGCTGGAGGGCGAGATCGTCGTCGCCATGAGCGCGGCCAGCGCCTTTGCCGGCACGGCGCTCGAGAGCCGGCTGGACGCGATCGGCGCGACGACGCTCGTCGTCTGCGGCGCGGCCGACGCCGTCGTGGCGACGGCGCGCGAGGCCGGCGCGCTCGGCTATCAGGTGTTCGTCGTCGCCGACGCCTGCCCCTCGGCCGGAGACAGCGAGGGTCCGGCGCTCGCCGGTCTCAGCCGCGAATTGGCGACCCCGGTCGACGCCGCTTCGGCGCTCAGCGCCGCGGCGGCGGCCAAGGCGCGCCTCCGCTGGCAGGCGGAACGCGCGCGGGACCGCTGAAGCGGGCTTTCCCGCCGTGGGCCGCCGTTCGATTTGGACTTTCTTGGAATCCTTGGGATTTTCCCCAGTTTACCCCATGATTTTCGTTTGGATTTCCTTGGATTTCCTTGGATTCATTCGTCCGGAATGAGGGATTTCAAGGGCTTGCGGGCGAGTTCCCGGCAATAGGAATTTGACGCGCGTCTTGGCCCATTGCGCAATCGCGATGGGTTGAATTTGGGCCGGCGCCCAGCGCGACAATTGCGAAAAGGAAAGTGTAGTGAGCACATGAGGGAATTGTAGACGGCATTCTGATTATCTGCAAGAGGTTGTCGGTCTCATCGCGTTCCTGTTGGCAGACCCTGGCGAACCCCATTTCCAAAACCCGAGGCCCGTCATGGCCGGGCTTGACCCGGCCATCCACGGTGACAACGTGCTTTTTTTATAAACTATTGATATCATGTTATGTTTTCCAGCCATGCGGAATGCGCGACGACGCTGCCTGAATGGCCGGGTCAAGCCCGGCCATGACGAAAACAGTGGCGCGATTTTAGGCGCCCTCCAACAGTTGCCGGGGGCATTGTCGGCGCCGGCTCACCGGGAGCCGGCTCGACCCGACGGCACACCGGCGGTCTCCGGCGTCGGCGCCGTCGCCTCCTTCGTCAGGCTCGCGCGGAGCAGTTCGGCGAGGCGCAGGAACGTCTCCCTCCGGCCGGTCGTCCGACGCCAGGCGAGCGCGATGCGGCGGAACGGCGCCTCGCCTTCGAGCGGCGCAGCGTGGAGATCGAGGCCGCGCAACAGGCCCGCCTCGATCGCCATCTCCGGGGCGAGCGTCACCCCGAGCCCGATCGCCACCATCTGCACCAGCGTCATCAGGCTCGTTCCCTGAAAAGCGACATTGCGCCGCGCGCCTTCGAGCGCGCAGGCGGCGAGCGCGTGGCCGGTGAGGCAATGGCCGTCCTCGAGCAAAAGGAGATCCTCGTTCGCCAGGTCGGCGGCGCGGACGGTCGCCATCCCCGCCAGCCGATGCCGGCGCGGGCAGACGAGATGAAAGCGGTCGAGCATGAGGTCCTCGGTCTCGACGTTGGCGAGCGGCGCCGGCAGCGCCAGGATGACGGCGTCGAGCCGGCCCGCCTCGAGCCGCCCGATCAGCGCCGCCGTCTGCTCCTCGCGCAGGTAGATCCTGAGGCGCGGCGCGGCCGCGTGCAGATGCGGCATGATCTTCGGCAGGATGAACGGGCCGACGGTCGGGATGATTCCGAGCTGGAGCGGCCCCGACAGCGGGTCCTGCGCCGCAAGCGCCACATCGACCAGGTCCTCCGCGTCCTTGAGCAAGGCCCGCGCCCGCTCGACGATCTCGAGGCCGATCGAGGTCGGCGCGACCGAGCGCCGCGTCCGCTCGATCAACGTGACGCCGAGCCCCTCCTCCAGTTCCTGGATGGCCGCGCTCAAGGTCGACTGGCCGACGAAACAGGCCTCGGCCGCATGGCCGAAGTGACGCCGGTCGGCGACCGCGACCAGGAACCTCAGCTGCCTCAGGGTCGGCAAAGTTTTCATCGCGCATGGCTCCGCAGGCGAAAGGTGTTGATCGTCTGTAACGATTAATTCTAGCTCTATTTGTCGCTTCTGGCGATCGAGCGGCGCAATTCCGGTCGGGCGCGCCAATCCGCGCCCAGAAGCCCGAGCGCCCCCGCGCGCTCGAATGACGCCCTTCTGACTTTCGCCCGCTTTGCTTGACAGACTCTCCGACCCTCTCAGTTTTCAGCGGCCGACGAGGCGTTAAAAAGGGAGTAGAGCAATGGGCAAAGTTCTGGTGATCGGCGCCGCGGGGCTACTCGGGTCGCATGTTGTCGCGGCGCTCGGCGAGAACCGCTGCATCCGCGCCTCGCGCAGTTCGCCCGAACGGGTCGACATTTCAGATCCGAAGTCGCTGGCGGCGCTGTTCGACCGCGTCGGGACAGTGGACGGCATCGTCTGCACCGGCGGCGCGGCGCGCTTCAAGCCGTGGGACCAGTCGACCGACGAGGACTGGGCCTTCTGCCTGGCCAACAAGCTGATGGGGCAGGTCAACGTCGTCCGGCTTGGCGCGCGCTCCGTCGCCGCCGGCGGCGCGATCACGCTGACGAGCGGCGTGCTGGCGCAGCAACCGATGCCCGGCGGCGCGATGATCACGACGGTCAACGCTGCAGTCGAGGCCTTCGTCCACGCCGCCGCCGTCGAACCCATCCCTGTGCGGGTCAACGCGGTGTCGCCCGGTTGGGTCGCCGAGACGCTGAAGGCGATGGGTCGCGACCCGACCGGAGGAATTCCGGCAGCAGAGGTCGCGCAGGCCTTCGTCCGCCAGCTTAACGAGGGCCCATCCGGCTCTGTCGCCCTCGCGGCCCGGACATAAGCGCGCTTTCAGGCGAAAAGCCCGGCGGCGGTCTTGGCATTAGGGGACACGATACGCATTGCATGATATCGCCGCCCGGGTATGACGACCCCCCGTGATATGGGGAATTCGTATCAGGTCCCCGTAATCCCACCGGTCCAGGATCTCGGCGGCCCACCAGACGTCATGATCTCCGCAGGATCGTCGGAAGCAGTGTCAGGCATGAGCGCCGGGATCGAACGCAGGCTGACCAATATCTTCTCGGCCGACGTGCTTGGCTACAGCCGTTTGATGGGGCTGGACGAGGCCGGGACGCTGGCGGTGCTCAACGACTACAAGAGCATCATGGCCGGGCTTATCGCCGAGCATCGCGGGCGGATCGTCAGCACCGCCGGCGACGGCGTGCTGGCGGAGTTCCCGAGCTCCGTCATGGCGGTGCAGGCGGCGGTGGACATCCAGCGCCAGCTTGCCGAGCGGAATCAGAAGCTCGAACCTGACCGGCAAATGTGGTTCCGCATCGGCATCAATCTCGGCGACGTGATCGTGGAGCACGACGATATCTTCGGCGACGACGTCAATATCGCGGCGCGACTTCAATCCATGGCTGAGCCTGGCGGCATTCTGATTTCGGGCACGGTATTCGACCAGGTCAAGAACAAGCTCGGCCTGAGCTTCCATTTCCTCGGCCCTCAACGGTTGAAGAACATCGACGCCGAGGTGCCCGTCTATAGCGCAGTCATGTCCGCCGCCGGCGCCGCGAGGCCGCCTGTCCACATCAAGGTCGGCCAGAGCGCCGCGCCGCAGAAAATACAGCAGAAGCTGATCGCGAGCGCCATCCGGGCCGGCGCGATCGTGGCGTTCCTCGGCGCGATCAATCTGTTCTCCTGGAGTGGCCACTTCTGGTTCCAGTGGCCATCTTTGGTTGTGCTCCTGATCTTCATAATCCGCGCGAGCCGTCTCTATCGGCAGGAGGCGGACGAGGAGTTGCCGGATCGCTGAGCGGGTGTGGTCCGCCAAATGGGTTTGAGAATTGCTCTCGCGGAAGTCGTAGGCTTGGCGGATCGAGAGGCCGGGAGGCCTCACGATGACTTGTGCCCCTCCACCTGGCGCCTGGCACGGCGCAGCGCTATCGCCGGACATTTCGACCGAAACCGAATATCGCGACGCTTCGCGGGCATTCACGGGCACACGGGCGCCTCAGTTGCACACTGTTCCATAGTATTCTCTATGTCCTGTAATAGACCCACATCGAGCGCAGAACGTATGGCTATAAAAACTGCCGTCCGGTAAGATCTCGAATTGACGATAATGGATTCCAAACTTTACAACTCCAGGCTCGGTGACCAACCAGGTAGAGTGGTGACCTCGATTATTAGTGGTTTGACCATTGGCCCCAAATACGGTGATTCCCCCATCATTCCAGCAAATCTTCTTCCCAAGGAGATCATTTGCGGTCACCGGCCGACTTTCCGTCGGTCGACCCAATTGGGCATCCGCTGCCGTAATGCAAAAGGCCGCACAAGCGCTCGTGAAGAGAGTTGGAAGGAATTGTAACATCAGTGCGGGTTCCTTTTAGTCCTACGTCTCCTCCGGACAGCGGCGACAGACCGCCCTGCCGAGGGCCGCTGCCAGCGCACACCGAAAACATTCCACGTCACAAAATCGAGCGCAAGTCGGTGAGCCAGGACCACAGGACCCGCTGTCGGCTGCGGGGGGGCCCGAAGAGGGACAAACGCCAAAGCTCCGCTGAACAAAATTCCCGACTTTTTGACAGAGACCTGATCACAATTAAATCAATAGGTTAAGCGGTGCAGAAATCCATTTGCACGACCAACGCTTCCAATCGCCGGAAGGCCTCTTGACCACGTCCGCCACCGACAGCGGCTTGCCCGCCGGATGAACCGACTGCCGCGGCGGCCTGTTGGAGGACGACCAGCGGATAACGCTGGTTTCCGTCGAAACGGATCAATTGATAGCGTAACGATTCCGTTTGACTTGGCTTTCTTGAACCGGTTCTTGACAGCCGGGCGCGAACAATGTTCACTACCGTATCGTAAGCTATGTTAACTTTTACGAATTGGCATGCGCATCTCAAGGGGGATAATCGCGACCGCGGCGTTTGCCGCCATTTCGCTTGGTCAAGCCCACGCAACGGTATCTGGTCTTGACAGCACCGGCTCCGTCGTGGCTGGCGGGATTGACCAAGCGCGGACCGTGAACGGCGGACCGGCTTATGCGATCGCCGACCCCGGCTCGGTCGGGTGGGTTGGCAACGCTGCGGGGGCGCAATGGATCAGCAACGTTCCAGACACCGAAGGCGGCGGCGGCCCGTTCACCTATTCGACCACGTTCCATGCGAGCGCCGGCTCGAATTTTATCGAGGGCCTGATGTCTGCCGACGACCAGGGCAGCATCTACTTGAATGGAATTCTGGTCTTTAACCGGAGCTCCTAACTCATCCGCGCCTTGGAGCTTCTTGGACCCGTTCTTGATCACGTCCGGCTTCAATGTCGGCCTTAACACTCTGACCGTTGTCGTGCCGAACAATATCGAAACGGGATACGCCGATGGCCCAACCGGCTTGCAGGTCGCGCTTGTCCCCGAGCCGGCGACATGGGCGCTGATGGTTCTGGGCTTCCTGGGGCTGGGCTTGGCTGGTTTCCGAAGGGCGAAGTCGAAACCCGTCGTCGCCTGACGGAGAATCCAAAAATCACGCAAGGGAAGGCCGCCTTCTGGCGGCCTTCTCGTTTTTCGACGCCACAAAACGTCGGCTGGCCTAACCCTCCGGCGCGCCCTTGGCCGCCTCGGTCAGCGCCGCGACCAGGTAAGGCGCGAACGACCGCCAGACCTCGACGTGGAACGCCTCCGCGCCGCGGCGCCAGAGCACGATCTCGGCCTTGTCGAAGATCGTCCGCGTCGCCATGCGAACCGGGAAATGGGTCAGGCGCAGGTCGAGCGGGCAGCCGGCGCTGAGCGCCCGCGCCGCGCTCGCGCCGCGGACGATGAGGCCGATCTGGCGGTCGGAGACGTCGACGAGGCTGTGGGGGGCGTCCCGCAGCTGAGCCTCGAGCGCCGATCCGAGCGGCCCCGGATGGGCGCCCTCGGCGATCAGGAGCCATTCGTCCGGCCCGAGCCAGAGCGCGGCGCGGGCGTTCGTTTCGCCGGCCTCTCCGAGCTTGGCCGGCAGCTCGACGCCGAAGGCCTCAGAGCCGCGGGCGCGCGCCGCCGCTTCGCCGCGAAAGACGAAGCGCGCCGCGGCCGGCAACTCGGCGAGCGCGAACCTGTCGTCGGCGGGCAGGCCGACGCCTGCGATCGGCGAGCGCGCCGGAAGCGGAAGGCCCGGCAGGGAGACGTCAGACATGCAGGCGCTTTCCCTCCTTGTCGTAGAAGATCGGCGCCGTGACGGCGACCGGGATCGCCCCCTTCGGCATCGGCACGAAGAGCTTGGCCCCGAGCCGCGAGCGGCCCGAAGCGACCAGCGCCAGCGCGATCGACCGCTCGAGCGTCGGGCTGCGATAGGACGACGTCACATGGCCGAGCGCCGGCGAGCCGGTCGCCGGAGTCGCGCTCCCCGTCAGCTGCGCGCCCTCCTCCAGGACGACGTTCGGGTCCTCGGTCAGGAGGCCGACGAGCTGCTTGCGGTTTTCGGCCATGATGTCCGGGCGGCTCAGCGAACGCTTGCCGACGAAATCCTTCTTCGCCTTGCCGATCGCCCAGTCGAGGCCGAGGTCGGCGAGCGTCACCGTGCCGTCCGTCTCCTGGCCGACGATCACATAGCCCTTCTCGGCGCGCATCACATGCATGGCCTCGGTGCCGTAGGCGGCGCCGCCCTGCGTCTCGACCTCGCGCCACACGGCCTCCCAGACGGCGCGGCCGTAGCCCGCGGCGACGTTGATCTCGTAGCCGAGCTCGCCAGTGAAGCTCATGCGCATGAGCCGGGCGGCTACGCCGCAGACGCGGGCCTCGCGCACGCTCATGTGCGGGAAGGCCTCGTTGGCGAGGTCGACGCCCTCGACAAGCGGGGCGATCGTCTCGCGCGCCTTCGGCCCCTGGACGGCGATCACCGTCCATTGCTCGGTCGTCGACGTCAGCCAGACCTTGAGGTCGGTGAACTCCGTCTGAAGGTAGTCCTCCATTTGCGCCAGCACGCGCGGCGCGCCGCCGGTCGTGGTCGTCACATGAAAGCGATCGGGCGCGAGCCGGGCGATGACGCCGTCGTCCATCAGGAAGCCCGCTTCGCTCAGCATGAGGCCATAGCGGCAGCGGCCGACCTCGAGCTTCTGGAAGGCGTTGGCGTACATGCGCTCGAGGAAGCGCGCCGCGTCCGGGCCGACGACCTCGATCTTGCCGAGGGTCGAGGCGTCGAAGAGGCCGACCGAGGCGCGCGCGGTCCGGCATTCGCGCGCCACCGCCTCGTGCATCGATTCGTTGGCCTGCGGGAAGTACCAGGCGCGTTTCCAGAGGCCGACGTCCTCGAACGCGGCGCCCTTTTCGGCCGCCCAGTCATGGATCGCCGTGCGGCGGATCGGATCGAAGAGATCGCCGCGCGCCGGGCCGGCGAGCGCGCCGAAAGTGACCGGGGTATAGGGCGGACGGAAGGTGGTGAGTCCGACGTCGGCGATCGGTTTTTGCTGCACGGCGGCGGCGATGGCGAGCGCGTTCATGTTGGAGAGCTTGCCCTGGTCGGTCGCCATGCCGGTCGTGGTGTAGCGCTTGATGTGCTCGATCGAGCGCATGCCCTCCTGCACCGCGAGCTCGACGTCCTTGACGCAGACGTCGTTCTGGAAGTCGACGAAAGCCTTGAGACGGCGGTCGCCGAGGACGTGCAGCGGCGCGCCGAGCGCGCCGCCCGAGCCGGGCGGCGCATCGACGACGGCATAGGAGCGCGGCTCCGGCGCGGCGAAGCCGGCTGCCGACGCGGCCGCGCGCCCGGCCGCATCGCCTTCGGCCAGCGCCTCCGCGAGGCCGAACGCGGCGTTGCAGGCGCCGGCCGAGCGCTCGCGCTGCGCCGACAAGCCAGGCCGGAACGCCTGCAGCGCTTCGTCGAAGGCGAGCTTGCCGCGCGATTGCGAGAAGAGATGCACCGAGGGCGTGAAGCCGCCCGACATCAGGAGGGCGTCGCATGCGACCCAGCGCATGCCGCCGGGATGGGCGGCGAGCCGCACGGCCTCGACGCCGAGCCGGCCCTTGACCTCGTGCATCGACGCCTTGACCGCGACGCGGATGCCGGCGGCGCGCGCCGCCTGCGGCAGGAGGCCCGACGCCTCGTCGCGCAGGTCGGCGACGATCTCGACCTTTGCGCCGGCCTGCTCGAGGTCGAGGGCGGCGCGATAGGCGCCGTCGTCGGCCGTGGCGATGACGATGCGCTCGCCGACCTTGACGCCGTACTGGTTGAGATAACGCCGCGCCGCGTCGGCCAGCATCACGCCCGGCCGGTCGTTGTCGGCGAAGACGAGCGGCCGCTCGATCGCACCGGTCGCCAGCACGACCTCTTTCGCTCGCACCTGCCAGAGCCGCTCGCGCGGCAGATCGGCGTCCGCCATCAGCGCGGGCTCGGTGAGCCGCTCGCTGAGCGCGAGGAAGTTCTGCGCGTAATAGCCGAACGCCTGGGTGCGCGGCATCAGCCTGACGTTCGCCATCGCGCCGAGCGCGGCAAGCGCCTCCGCCCGCCATTCGAGCGCGCTCCGGCCGTCGATCCGCGCCCGCGTCTCGGCGAGCAGCGAGCCGCCGGGCGCGGCATTCTCGTCGCAGACGACGACGCAGGCGCCGCTCGCGCCCGCGGCCAGAGCCGCCGCCAGGCCGGCGGGCCCGGCGCCGACGATCACGACGTCGCAATGATCGAAATAGCGGACGTAGCGATCGGGGTCGGCTTCGCGCGGAGCGGCCCCGAGGCCGGCAGCACGGCGGATCGCCGGCTCGTAGACATGCCGCCAGGCCCAGTTCTTGCCGATCAGGTTCGGCCCCATGAAGGTCTTGTAGTAGAAGCCCGCGCCGATCAGCGGCGCCGCGACATCGTTGATTTCGCCGAAATCGTATCTGAGCGTCGGCCAGCGGTTCTGGCTCGCCGCCACGAGGCCGTCGTAGAGCTCGACCTGGGTCGCGCGCAGGTTCGGGGTGAAGCGGCCGGGGCCGCGCGAGAGGCCGACGAGCGCATTCGGCTCTTCCGCCCCGGCGGTGAGGATGCCGCGCGGCCGATGGTACTTGTACGAGCGCCCGACGAGACGCACGCCGTTGGCGAGGAGGGCGGAAGCGAGCGTGTCGCCCTCGTAACCGCCGTAAGCCACGCCGTCGAAGGTGAACGACACCGGGCGGTCGCGATCGAGCGAAGCGCCGCCGGCGACGCGGAACGCCTGGGTCATGCGGGCCTCGCCCCGCCGATGTCGGGCCGCGGCTCGCCCGATTTGTAGACAGCAAGGATCCTGTCGCTGACGGTGTCGCGCAAGGCGTTGAAGAAGCGGCCGCAGCCGGAGGCATGCCGCCAGCGCTCGGCCAGCACGCCCTTCGCGTTCGAGCGGAAGTAGAGGAATTGCGCCCAGTCCGCGTCGCTGAGAAGGCCCGGGTCCTGCGGCCGCGCGATATGCGCTTCGCCGCCGTAGCGGAACTCGAGCTCCGGCCTTTCGACGCCGCAATAGGGACAAGGGATCAGCAGCATCGGGCCCTCAATGCGCCACCGCCGCGGCGGCCGCTTCGTCGATGAGGCGCCCGGTGCGGAAACGGTCGAGGGTGAAGGGCGCGGCGAGCGGATGCGGTTCGCCGCGCGCCAGCGTATGGGCGAACACGTGGCCCGAGCCCGGCGTCGCCTTGAAGCCGCCGGTGCCCCAGCCGCAATTGACGAAGAGCCCGGGAACCGGCGTGAGCCCGATGACCGGCGACCGGTCGGGGGTGACGTCGACGATGCCGCCCCAGTTGCGCAGCATGCGCAGGCGCCTGACGGCGGGAAAGAGCTCGCAGATCGCCTCGAGCGTGTGGCTGGCGATATGCAGGCCGCCCATCTGCGAATAAGAGACGTAGGCGTCGGTCCCGGCGCCGATCACCATCTCGCCCTTGTCCGACTGCGACATATAGGCGTGGATGGTGTTCGACATGACGACGCAGGGCATCATCGGCTTCACCGGCTCCGACACCAGCGCCTGCAAGGGATAGCTTTCGAGCGGCATGCGCACGCCAGCCATCGCCATCACGACCGACGTATGCCCGGCGGCGACGACGCCGATTTTCTTCGTCGCGATGGCGCCGCGCGTCGTCTCGACGCCGGCGACCGCGCCCGACGCGTCGCGGCGAATGCCGGTGACCTCGCAGCGCTCGATGATGTCGACGCCGCGCTCGGAAGCCGCGCGCGCATAGCCCCAGGCGACCGCGTCGTGGCGGGCCGTGCCGCCGCGCCGCTGCAGCGCCGCGCCGACGATCGGGTAGCGGATGTCGGGGGCGATGTTGAGGATCGGGCAGAAGGCTTTCGCCTCGTCCGGCGTCAGCCACTCGTTGTCGACGCCGGCGAGGCGGTTGGCGTGGATGTGGCGCTTGCTCACCTGGACGTCATGGGTGTTGTGCGCCAGCATCATCACGCCGCGCGGCGAATACATCACGTTGTAGTTGAGCTCGGCGGAGAGTCCCTCCCAGAGTTTCAGCGCATGCTCGTAGAGCGCGGCCGACTCTTCCCAGAGATAGTTTGAGCGCAGGATCGTCGTGTTGCGCCCGGTGTTGCCGCCGCCGAGCCAGCCCTTTTCGAGAACCGCGACCTTGTTGAGCGCGTGCTCGCTCGCCAGGTAATAGGCGGTGGCGAGCCCGTGGCCGCCGGCGCCGACGATGATGGCGTCGTAAGCGGGCTGGGGCTCGGGGCTTCGCCATTGCTCCGGCCAGTCCTCGTTGTGCTTGAGCGCCTGCCGCGCGATATTGAGAAAGGAGAACCGCACTTTGTTCAGAAACGCGCCCGCGACCGGCCGGATTGCCGGGCGAGGATTTGCGCGTTTTGGCTTGCGAATGCGAGAACAATTTCGCGGGCCGCCTGAATTTTTTCCGCTCTTGCATCCGACGTCGGCAAATTCGCTGCGAGCGGCCAATTTGCGGCGAGCCCGGCCTTTCTGCCGGAAATCTGAGCCGAAAAATCGCCGGCGCGGGGCATGTTTACGCCTCGCGCTAAGAGCCTCGCAGGGTATTTTCGGGCGGCGTCGGGGGCTGCGCGCCACGGCGGAGGCGTGGATGACGCCGCTGTCCCCGAGGCAGGCGCCGGGACCGGCAAACAAATCATCGTCCGGCCGTCGGGCCCTCGCCAACGCCGGGGTGGTCTTGTATCGGCGGGTCGGGGCGGTCGCGTTCCGCCGTTCGAGCAAATCAATAAAGGGGTCTTAATAAAGTTTTTGCCGGGACCTGCGCACAGTCTCGCCGCGCGGCGAAGTAAAGCTATGCTGCATTGCACTCAGGAAGTTTATGACAGAACGTTGACATGACCTGCCGTCACCATCGGGTCGTACGCGGACAATGATGAAATTTTGCGAATCCCGGCCGGCGACATGCAAAGGACAAATTCTTTGCTCAAAAAGGCGGCCCACGGAAGTCGGCTGCGGCGGATACAGCCAGATGAAGGAGGAGCCCACATGATCGTGCGCGAGATCCTGGTCACGTGCTCCAATCCTCATGTCGCGCGGGCGGCCGTGGCTTCGATCGGCGGCGACTTCGCCCGCAACTTCTCGCGCGACGCGGCGGAGCGAAACCTGTCGAGCGGACTTCTTGCGTCGCGCCTCGTGCGCTATTTCGCCCGCAAGGCGAAAGAGAGCGACTGGGAGAGCGTCGACGAGGCGACCCGCGGCGCCGACATGCCGATCCTCAGCGGCCTTCGCTATATCCTCGAGCGCAGCCTCGAGGCCGGCGCAGATCGGGCGCGGACCGGGAGCTGGAAGGCGGCGCCCGAAGCGGCGCTCGCCTGCGGCGAGGGGCGGCCGAACTGAGCTGAGGCCTGCAAGAACGCCGCCTTGTGCAGGGGCTGGGGCCGGCGCATGTTTGGCCCATGTATCTCGGGCTCGACTGCGGCACTTCAGGGCTCAAGGCGCTTCTGACGGACGAAAGCGGCGGGCCGGTGGCCAGCGCCGTGCGCGCCTACACACCGGATCGGCCGAAACCCAATTGGTCGGAGCAGGATCCCGATGTCTGGCGCGCCGCCATGGCGGGGGCGATCGCCGACCTCAGGGGCTCCGCCGGCAAGGCGTTTGGTGCCTTGAGGGCCGTCGGCTTCTCCGGGCAGATGCACGGCGCGGTCGCCCTCGATCGGATGGACCGGCCGGTCCGGCCGGCGATCCTGCACAATGACGGACGCGCCGCCGCCGAAGCGGCCGAGCTCGCCGAACGGTTCCCCCATCTCGCCGGCGTCGTCGGCGTCAAGCCGATGCCGGGCTTCACCGGCCCGAAGCTTCTCTGGCTCAGCCGGCATGAGCCGGAAAGGCGGCGCCGGATCGCGTGCGTCCTTTCGCCGAAAGACTATCTTCGCCTCGCGCTCTGCGGCGAGCGCGGCACGGACATGAGCGATGCGGCCGGGACATGGATGCTCGACGAGGCGGCGCGCCGTTGGTCCGCCGAGGCGATCGCGGCCTGCGAGGCGCAAGCCCGCTGGGCGCCGCCGCTGTTCGAAGGGTCCGCTCCGGTCGGCAAGATCCGCCCGGCGATCGCCGACGCGCTCGGGCTTCCGCACGGGCTCATCGTCGCGGCCGGCGGCGGCGACGCGGCCGCCGGCGCGGTCGGCCTCGGGGCGATCGAGCCCGGCCAGGCCTTCATTTCGCTCGGAACGGCGACGCAGCTCATCGTCGCCGCCGACCGCACCCTCAGCGCGCCGGAAAAGCTCGTCCACAGCTTCGCCCATGCGCTGCCCGGCCGCTGGTACGCCATGGCCGCCATGCTGAACGGCGCCGGCGCGCTCGCCTTCGCCGCACGCCTGCTCGGGATGAAGCCGGACGCGCTCGAGCGGCAGGCGGCGGACGGCTATCAGCGGCCGGGCGCGCTGATCTTCCTGCCCTATCTTTCCGGCGAGCGGACGCCGCTCGACGACGCCGATGCGCGCGGCGTCCTCTTCGGCATGAGCGAGACGACAAGCCCAGCCGATGTGGCCCGCACCGTGATGGAGGGCGTCGCGCTGACGCTCGCCGACGCGCGCGACTGCCTCGAGGCGGCGGGCGCCAGCTTCGCGCGCGTCGGGCTCATCGGCGGCGGCGCGAAGAGCAACCTCTGGACGCGCATGATCGCTGCCGCGACCGGTTTCACGGTCGTGCGCATGCAAGCAGGCGAAACCGGTCCCGCCCTGGGCGCGGCGCGGCTCGCCCGCATGGCGGCGACCGGCGAGCCGGCGGAGGCGGTGTGCAAGCCGCCGAAAATCGCGGACGTGACCGAGCCTGAAGCTGAGCTTGCGGCGGCGTTCGCAGCGCAGCGAAAGAGGTTCAAGGCGCTTTATGAGGCGGTGAGGCCGGAGTTTCGGAGATAGCCAAGGCGCTCGGGAAGCCGCTAAATCCGCTGCATAGCCTTCTCGACCCGGGCGATGAAAGCCTCGCGCTGGGCGAGGGCGCTGGCGTCGACATGGTAGAGCGCACAGCAACGCGCTTTGGCCTTGCCGCCGGTGAACCAGGGCAGGAAGCGGGTCACCGTCTTTCTCGACGCATCGCCCATCCAGAAGACGGCGCTCCAGCGCTGGCCGTAGGTGACGACGCCGACGATCCTGCGGATCTGGTCGAGGGTCGGCAGGGCGCCGGACGGATCGGACATGTCGTAGGCGACGCCTGGGATCAGGAGCCGGTCGAAGAAGCCCTTCAGCATCGCCGGCGGGCCGAAGCACCAGGTCGGGAACTGGACGACCAGCGCCTCCGCCGCCCTGAGCCGCGCGACATAGGCCTCAAGCCCGACCTGGTTGCGCGGCGATTCGAAGTAATGGCGCCGCTCGTCGGGCGTGAGCACGGCGGCAAACAATTCCGCGTAGAGATCGAGGAGGTCGATCGCATGCCCGCGCGCTTTGAGCGCCTTCAGCCCGGCGCTCAGGATCGCCGCGTGAAAGCTGTCGGGCAGGGGGTGGCAATAGATATACAGGACACGCATGTGCGGGAGGGCTCCTCGCGGAAGCGATGGCGAGGCGCGCCGCCTGCCTTGCGTCTCCTATGTCCAGCCGCGCCGTTTGGTTCCGGTGAACATAGGGCCCGACCTGCAAGGCAGGGATGCCGTTTGAAGCGCGTTCGCCAGGGAGCGCGGAAAGACGCCGTCCCGCGCGCCTTGTGCGGACCCTAGTCGGCGCTCGGGTCCTTCGCCTTTTCGCCCACGACGCGGATCGCCGGCTGCGACCAGGGTCCGTCGATGTCGAGGCTCAGGTGGGCGGCGTCCGGCAACTCCTCCCCGGTCGCGTCGGTCTGCATGGCGTTGAAGCGAAGACCGAAGGTCTGGCCGGCAAGATCAATTCGGCCCTCGAGGTTGCCGGAGACGCCCTCGGCGACGAGTTCGCCGTTGAGGACGTGGAGGACGCCTCGGCCAAGCGCGAAGTCGAGCGCCAGCCTGTCGAAGGCCGTGCTGCCGATCCGCATGTCGCGGTCGACTTCGATCTTGCGTCTCAGGCTGCGGCGCAGGGCTTCCTCCAGATTGACGCCGGCGACCGAGCCCTGCTGCAACCTGACTGAGATCGAGCCGCCGAGCCCTGCGACGGCCGTGGCCGGCGTCCGCCCGACCGTTTGCAGGCTGAATTCCGCCGCGCCCTTGCCGCCGGGGACCGGCCAGCCGACGTCGGAGAAGGCTGCGCCGAAGTCCGCGTCCGCGACGGCGCCGCGGGCATGCATGTCGAGATCCTGCCCCACGCAGGCGATCCGCGCCTCCCCCCGGAGGCGTCCGCCGTAGAAGCCGGAGTCGAGGAGGCTCGCGGTCAGAACGCCGTCTTTCAGGATCAGCGATCCGGCCGCGTCGGCAAGCTCGCGCCCATAAACATCGAGGCGCGCCGCCGACAGGCGGAGGTCGAGATCGAAATCCCGCGGCGGCGCGAGCGAGAAGGCGCGGGCGCTCCAGTCGCCGCCGGCGTCAAACAGCGGGCCGGCCGGACCGATGATCGGGGCGAGCGCGAGTTGATCGGCGTCGAGCGTGCCGGAGAGCGCCGGACGGCCGCCGACCTCTTCGACGAAATGCAGGGCGCCCTCGAGGGTCTGTCCGGCGCTGGTCATGGTGGCGCCGGCGAGGGCGGCTTCCCGCGGCGAGGCCTTGAGCGTGGCGGCAAGGGCGAGATCATCGCCGGCAAACCAGGCGGGCGGACTGAGATCGATCAGACGGGAGAGCGCCCTCAGCGAGGGTATCGTGACGGAGACGTCGCCGGCGACGCCCGGGGTCGCGCCGCCGGCAAACGCTCCCTTGAAAGAGAGCGCGGCGACGGAGGAGGCCAGCGCCAGCTCGAAGGCGCTCGGCCCTCCCCGCTCGGCCCGTTCGCGATTGGCGAGCAAGCCGGAAATCGCGAACGGCGCGTCGCGCCAGACGGCCGACAGGTTGAACCGCAGGCGCGCATACGGCGAGAGCCCGTCGAGCTGGCCCTGAACGTTCTCGATCATCACGTCGAGTACGCGCTTGCGGCTCGTGACGCGCAGCACGCCGTTGGTCAGGGCGAGCCCGTCGAGCGGCGCCAGAGCGGCCACCGCTTCCGCCCCCGCCAGCCCGGCTTCCTGGCCCGCGAACGGCGCCCGGTCGAGGTCGAGCGTGACGATCGGGTTGACCAGACGCGCCCGGACCGGCGCGAACCGCCCCTGGACGAGCGCCCCGACCGACAGATCCAGCGTCGCCTCGGGCGCAGCGATCCGGACTGCGCCGCCCGCGCTGTCGAGTCGGGCGCCCTCGATGCTGACGCTCGGCCAGGGAAGCGCGCGAAACGTCGCAGCGTCAGGCACGCCGAGGCGCAGGGGCGCCGAGGCTCCGTCCAGGCAATCGGCGACTCGCTGCGTGGACAGCGGCCAGGAGGCGAAGCCGAGCGCGGCCACCCCGGCCGTCAGGCCGACGCCGCCCGCCCATGCTGCCGCCCGACGCATGCCACTGGGTCTCCGGCGCGGCCTCGCTTTGCCGAGCGCCTCCCGCACGCGTCTATACGACGAAATGAATCTCAACGGGAAATCGGGCCTCGGTTCAATTGAGGCAGAAGCCGGCGGCGGCGATAGCCGGAACCGCGATGCTCGCTGCGGCCAGCGCCAGGATGGCGAGGCCGACGATGACGCGCGTCCGCTGCCCGCGGGCAAGACGGCGGAAACTCGAAAGCCCGAGCGCCACCGCGGTCACTGACGGCAGCGTGCCGAGGCCGAACCCAGCCATCACGGCCCCGCCGGCGAGCGCGCTTCCCGACAGCATGGCGTAAAACAGCGCCCCGTAGACCATGCCGCAAGGCATGAGGCCCCACATCAGGCCGGAGGCGAACGCGCCCGAGCCCGGCAAGGCATGCGCGTGACGCAGGTTGACGGCGATCGGCGCCGCGAGACGATCGGCCATCACCAGCGAAGGCGCGAAGCCGGCGACCGAAAGTCCGATCCAGCCAAGCGCGACCGCGCCGGCCCAACGCATGACGAGAAAGGCCGAGGCGCGATCGAAGGCGCCAAAGAACGCCGATCCGACGCCGCCGACGATCATGCCCGCCGCAACATACATCAGGATGCGGCCTCCGTAGGCTGCCCCGAGCGCCCGGGCGCGATCGGACGCCGCTTCGCCTGTCGAGAAGGCGAACATCAGGCTCGAAGCGATCGCTCCGCACATGCTGGCGCAGTGCAGGCTGCTGGCCAGCCCCATCAGCAAACCGCCCAGGAACGTCAGATTGTCGGGCGCCATGAGCGGCGGACCTCCGTCAGCGTCGCCATGCCTGTCCGTACTCCTGATGAGACGCGGGAGCAATCGAAGTTCGGCCGTGGCCAGGACAAGGACCGCGTTGAGCGGCCGGGCCTCTAGCGGTCGAGAACCTTGCGGATCCGGGTCGACAGCGCCTCGCTGGTGAGCGGTTTCTGGATCAATTCGACGTCAGGGTCGAGCCGGCCCTGATGGACGATGGCGTTGCGCGAGTAGCCGGTCATGAACACGACCTTGAGGTCCGGGTGCAGCTGGGTCGCTTGCTCGGCCAGTTTTCGGCCGTTCATGCCCGGCATGATCACGTCGGTCAACAGGAGATCGATCCTGCCGTCACGGTCAAGGACGCGGAGCGCCTCCACCGCGTCAGGGACCCCGACCGCGTTGTAGCCGAGCTCCTCCAGAGTCTCGAGGACATAGGCGCGGACCTCGGAATCGTCTTCCGCAACGAGGACGGTCTCGCCCGGCCGACCCCGGCTTGCCTTGGCGGGAACGGCGGGTGGCGCGGGCGACGCCGCGAGGCGCCGGGGCAGGTACATCTTGACTGTGGCCCCGAAGCCGAGCTCGCTGTAGATTTTCACGTGTCCGCCGGATTGCTTGACGAACCCAAAGACTTGGCTGAGGCCGAGGCCCGTGCCTTGACCAGCGGGCTTGGTGGTGAAGAAGGGCTCGAAGGCCCGATCGACCACGTCCTTTCGCATTCCACTGCCGGTATCGCTGACGGCGATCTGGACGTACTGACCGGGCCGGACATCCAAGTTCTCGCGGGCATAGTCGTCGTCGACGTAGGAGTTGCTCGCCTCGATCGTCAGCTTGCCGCCCCCCGGCATCGCATCGCGGGCATTGACTGCGAGATTGATGATGGCGGCCTCGAGTTCGGTCTGATCGGCTTCGACCGGCCACAAACCGGCGCTGCCGACGACCTCGAGCGACATTTCCTCGCCGATCGTCCGCTGGAGAAAGTCGGCGAGTCCGCCGAGCAGCTTGTTGACGTCGATGGCAGACGGATTGAGCGTCTGCTGCCGCGAAAAAGCGAGGAGCCGCTTGGTCAGGGTGGCCGCGCGGTTCGCGCCCTGGATGGCGCTGTCGATCCGGCTGCCGAGCTTTGTCTTGTCGTCGCCTTTAGCCAGCTGGCGCTTCGCCGTCTCCAGATTTCCGAGGATGATGGTCAGGAGGTTGTTGAAGTCATGCGCGACGCCGCCGGTGAGCTGGCCGATCGCCTCCATTTTCTGCGCCTGGCGCAGCGATTCCTCGGCGAGGCTGCGCTGGTCGATCTCCGCATAGAGGCGCCGCGTTCGGCGCAGGATTATGAGCAGGGTCAAGAAGAGCAGCAGGGTCGCGGGAATGCCGAATACGAGATGCGGCGCCATCTGGGCGAGCCATTCCTGGCGAATCGTCGAGGTGGCGATGCCGGCCGATAGATAGAGAGGCGTATCCCCGAGACGGCGCGCCGCGAAGCGCCGGGTCACGCCGTCGATGGGAGAAGTGGACGTATAGAAGCCGCCCCCGTGATCGGTTGCGATCGTTCGCCGGAATCCGGGGCCTTCGCCCGCCTGGTCCGGCGCGCCCGGCGGCGCGGCTGGATAGCGGGCAAGCAGGGCGCCGTCATCGCGGATGAGGGCATATTCCTGCCCGGGCCCGTAGGCGAGTGTGGCGTAGAAATCGGAGAAGCTGCTCGGCGGAACCGAAACCACGACAATCGCGGCGAGCGCGCCGTCGCGGAAGACGCCTCTGCTGACCGTAAAATACGGCTGCTGGCCGTAGATGGGCGGATAGACGCGGCCGTAGTAGGTTTCGGCGCCGCCAGCCTGATGGGCGCGGACGAAATCCCGGTCCGCGAAGCTGATCGACGGGGGCGGTTCGATCGCCGTGGTGGTCAGGGCGTCCCCGTTGGCGTCGAGGATCCAGATCGACTGCGCCACCGGAAGATCGCTTCTCAAGCTTTTCAGCTCACGGTGGATTCGCCCTTCGTTCGCCCGGATCTCCGCCGGCGACAGTCCGGCCACGACAGCGCTCGCGTCCTCAAGGATATGATCGACGACCAGGAACGTCTTCTGCGCCTCCTCCAACTCGACCTGGAGCGAGCGAGTTAGGCGCTCTGCGGTCAAATTCTCGATATTTCGATAACTGATCCACGACGCCACGCCGAACAGGAGGCACGGCAGGAGCAGGGCGGCCGCCATGGCGAGCCGGATAAGTCGGAGCGTCAGCGCGCGTTGCTGCATCCTGAGGCGCCCAGAAAAGCAAACGGCCCGAGCCGCTTAACCACGGAAATCGTCTCGCTGCGAGACCCGGCGATTGTCACTGTAATTGCGGCGGCGGTTTGATCGGAGGCGGACGGCGGCGGCCCCTGTTCGACCTCAAGGCGCTGAGCCGGGCCAAAAGTTCCGGCAGATCGCCGATATGCTCAACCACGAAATCGGCATGCGGCTCGAGCGCGGCGCGTTCCGCCGGCCCCGACAGCACAGCGACCGCGACCGCGCCGGCGGCCCGGCCGCAGGCGAGGTCGTGCACGGAATCGCCGACCATGACGATCTGCGCCGGGTCCGCCTCGAGAAAGCCAGCGAAAGCCAGCGCCATGCCGGCATCGGGCTTGCCGCCGTGTCCCGAATCGTAGCCGGCGACGAACTCGACAAGGTCGCCGAGGCCGAGCGCGCCGATCTGCCTTCGCGCGCTGGCCTCGGAGTCGTTGGTGGCGACGCCGAGCCTGAGACCCATGCGCCGCAGCGCGCCGAAAACTGCGGACGGCTCGCCGATCGGCGTCAGCGCATTCAGCGACTCGACGGCGGAGAGGGCGTCGATCTCGCATTTCAAGGCGTCGGCGTCGGCGCGCCCGAGCGCTTCCGCCCAGCGGCGCCCATAGTCCGCCGTCGAGCCGGCGATCAGCGGCGACGTCGCCAGGAAACGCTTCGTCCCGACCGAGAAGTGGAGCGCTTCCGCCTGCGCTTGAACAAGCGCCGGATCGCCATCCGCCAAAGCATGGATCATCGCATGGACGGCAGGCCCCCAGGTGGCGTGAAAATCGATCAGCGTGCCGTCCTTATCGAAAAGGACGCCGGCCAGAGGCAGGTTTCGGTCGTGCTTCACCAAGGGTTTCCCCAGTCTTTCCTTTGCGGCGGGACGTCGGCGACCGCTTGACGGCCCTTATGTCAGCCGCCGTGGTTTGGTCATTAATTCGCTCTTAACGAATTTCACCCAGTTTGTCCGACAGGCGCTTCGAAAGCGGGGCCGGTCCTTCGAACGAGGGCGATCAAGACGATGCGTGATGATTTCGACGCAATTCCGGAGGCGGACGGTCAGCGGGACAAGGCCGGAATGGCGCTGGCCCGCATCTACCATGACATCGGCCTGGCCGCGGTGGCCGACGCCTTGGATTTATTGAACGCGGATTTCGACCCGGATCTCAACAGCTCTCTCGAACGCGGCGAATTCTATCTGCTTCCGTCCGACGCTGAGCACGAGCCCACGGAGATGGTCGCGTAAGTCCCGCGCATGCAAGCCGTGCTCTGTCGCCGGGCGTCGGAGCCGAAGCGGGATCGATGGTGCAGCTGACAAGGCGGGGGTTTCTTGCCGGCGCCGGCGCGGCGGCCGCCGCCGCATCGTTCGCCGGATACGCCGTCGCCTACGAGACCGGCAGCGCGCTCGTCCGGACATCCTATGCGCCCCTCCTCAGCGGCTGGCCGGAGGATCTCGAAGTCAGGGTCGCGGTCATCGCCGATATCCACGCGTGCTACCCCTGGATGCCGGAGGAGCGTGTCGGCCAGATCGTCGACCTGGCCAATGCTCAGAAGCCGGATCTGACCGTGCTGCTCGGCGATTTCGTCTGCACCCATCAATTCGTCTCGGGCTACGTGCCGCCCGGCGCCTGGGCCGCCGAGCTCGCCCGGCTCGAAGCGCCGCTCGGCGTCTATTCGGTCCTCGGCAATCATGACTGGTGGTCGGCGGCTGTTCCGACCGACCCGCCCGACAATTCGCTCAGCGTGCGCCGGGCGCTGACCGCCGCCGGCATCCCGGTCCTCGAGAACGAGTTGGTCCGCCTGTCGAAGAAGGGGCGACCGTTCTGGCTGATCGGGCTCGGCGACCAGCTCGCCCGCCTCGCCTGGCGCGCGGGCTCGCGGCGCGGGGTCGACGACCTCGGGCGGGCCTTGCGCGAGATCGACGATGCGGCGCCGGCAATCCTCCTCGCCCACGAGCCGCATGTCTTCGCCCGGGTGCCCGACCGCGTCGCCCTGACCCTGGCCGGCCACATGCACGGCGGGCAGGTCGTCCTTCCCGTCATCGGTTCGCCGCTCGGCTACCTCCGCCGACGCTCGGTCAGGTACATCTACGGCGAATATGCGCTGAACGACCGCCGGCTCATCGTCTCCGGCGGGTTGGGAACATCCCTGGCGCCGGTGCGCGTGCTGCGGCCGCCGGAAGTCGTGATGGTCGAGCTCGGCGGCGATCCCGCGCGGGGCTTAAGGCCGCCCGACCTATCGATGCTGTAGACGGCCCGTCGGCCGCCCTACTTCGATCCGGGAAACAGCACCCGCGGACCGGCATGAACCCCCTGCGCGAGCGCGACGGCGCCAACCTTGCGCCTCGTCAGGAAGCGCGGGCGGCGCGACAGGGTCGCCTTGCCGCGCCGGCGCAGGTTCGGTTTTCGCGTGGCCAGGCCGGAGACGTCGAGATTCACTTCCACGTCGCCTGCCTCGTTTCGCCCGACGAGCGCCGGCAGCTGCAGGAAGCGGACCCAGTCGCGCCATCGGGCCTCGATCGCCGCCCGATCGCATCCCCTGGCGAGCATGACCGAGAGATCCGGATCGCGGTGCATGAGCTCGACCTCGTAGTGGAAGCGGCCATCCCGAAGCGCCTGAGCGCGCAGACTGACGCCCCGGTAAGCGCTCGCGGAGAGGCGGATCGCCATCGAGACGCCGGCGACGGCGCGCCGGATCGTCACCGTTTCGCGGCCCACGTCGATTACGCGCCGGCGATCGTCGGATCTGGGATCGCAATCTTCGATTGTCACAGGCTCAAGGGATATCGATGGCGTCAAGACCGTTCCCGCGTCGACTGAAAGTCGCGGGAAGATGAGGCCAAGACGCTGGCCGGCAGCCTAACGAAGCTGGTTAAGCCCGCGATAACGGCGTGGTTCCGTCCGGGTTTCGCGGCGCGTGGCGAGCAAGCGCTGAAGCGAATGATTCAAGTTTGAATCGTCGGCGCGCACCGCTGCGCTCCTTGCGGCATCGAGTCCGCCCGACCGGGACTGCCGGCTATACCATCGGGGCTCCGTGTTCGCCGGCGTCCGGCACCGCCTCCGCTTCGCCGCGGCGACGCGCGCTCCCGCGGCGATCGCGGCCGCGCCGGCGCGCCTCGAAGGCGGCCTGGGCGATCGCCCGGAACGGCGCGGCGAGCCCGTTCACGCGATCCACCCCGGCGACCGCTCTCTCGCCGCGCGTGAGTTCGCGATCGAGCTCGGCCATCGTCTTCGACAGGCCAGGATCCTCGTCCTCGAGCCAGACGCCGACAATGCGCGCCCAGGCGAGCGCCAGCCCCTGCAGCTTGATCGCCCCGGCGGCGTCGCCTTCGACCTCGATGCCCGCCGCCTCGACCATGAAGCGCATCGAGTTGATGACGACCTGATTCATCGCCAGCGCCGCCGACGGACTGCGTCTCAGCCAGGCGGTAACTTCGCGCAGGCCCTCCCGATAAGGGGCCATCGCCTCGAGGCGGCGCATCAGAATGTCGAACAGGCGCTCGCGCGGGCTCTCGTCGGCCAGCTCTTCGCTGCTCTGCGCCAGCACCGCATGGTCGATGCGGCGCGAGAAGCCCGCCAGGACCGCGCCCTTCGAGGGAAAGAGATCGCGGAAATCGGCGAGCGATACGTCCGCCGCCTTGCAGATGTCGCGGATCGAGATCTCCTCGAAACGCTGCTCGCTCGCGAGTTCCATCAGCGCATCGACGATCTTGCCGCGCACATCGGTCGGCTTCGCTTCGCCCTTCGGTCTTGTGGCCATGCGGGTTCTCCTAAAACCGGTTGGCCCCCAGTCTAAGCCTCGACCCGCCGCGCGCCAAGCGGAATGCGCCGGTCGATAGCCAGCGCCCGTCGTCGGCGGAGGAAAACGGAATCAGATTCGAAGGCGCCGGGACGAATATGTGTACGCACGACTGCCAACGGCGAACGCCGCTTGCTCAAGGCGAGGATGGACCCGTGCATCCGGTCATGACCTATTTTTGCCCCACCGCCTCCAGAATGAGGTTCGTGATCGCATCGGGGTGGGATATGAGGGAGACGTGGCTCGACTTCAGCTCGATCGTCTTGGCGCCCATGCGCATCGCCATGAAGCGTTCGAGATCCGGATTGATCGTCCGGTCTTCCGTCGAAACGGCGTACCAGCTCGGCTTCGAGCGCCACGCCGCATGGGTTGTCCTGTCGGCGAGCAACGACCGTTTGAACGGCGCCTGAACGGCGTAGAGGACACGCGCTTTGTCCTGCGCTACGTCGCCGGCGAAGTCGCGCAGAAAGGCCTCTTCCGTCAGCCTGCCATAATCCTGTGACCAGACGATGCCGGCGGTGGCCGGCGGCGTCGGAAACTGTTTCGCCAGCGCCGTGTAATCCTCCCCCGCATCGGGAGCGCGCGCGGCGACGTAGACGAGAGCCGACACCTTGGGATCGACGCCAGCTTCAGTGACGATCATGCCGCTGAAGGAGTGTCCTGCGAGCACGGTCGGTCCCTCTTGCAGAGCCAGCGCCCGCTGAGTCGCGTCGACGGCTTCCTGAAGGCTCGTCAGCGGGTTCTGCACCGACGTGACCCGGAGGCCTTTCGGCTGCAGCCGGGCGATCACTTCCGACCAGCACGACCCGTCGGCGAAGAGCCCATGCACGAGGACGACGTTCCGCGCCTTGACCAGAGGCTCAGCATCAGCGACGCGTTGGAAAAGAGGACTGACCGCCCCGGCGGCCATCCGGCTCACGAAGGTGCGACGATCCATCGGACTTCCTCCTGATCCTTCGACCCGGAGCCTATCGCAAAACACTTCGCCGGTGCAGATCGGGGCCCGACCGGACTGCTGTCACGGCGCGTCGTGGAACGACTGATAAAGCTGAGACCGCTGGCGAAGGGGTCTTGCCGCAGAGCCCTTAAATTCAAGGTCGCTTCGCCGCACGTTTTCCTGAAAAAGGCCGAGTTCCCTGCAAAGTCGCTGCCCGCAGGGAATGCTCTACCCCGCCTCGGCCAGCCGCTCCGCTTCGGCGAGCTCGACCGAGACGAGCTGGCTGACGCCGCGCTCGGCCATCGTCACCCCGAAGAGGCGGTCCATGCGGGCCATGGTGATCGGGTTGTGGGTGATGGTGACGAAGCGGGTGTCGGCTCGCTTGCGCATTTCGTCGAGAAGGTCGCAGAAGCGCTCGACGTTATAGTCGTCGAGCGGCGCGTCGACCTCGTCGAGGACGCAGATCGGTGACGGGTTGGTCAGGAAGACGGCGAAGATCAGCGCCAGCGCCGTCAGCGCCTGCTCGCCGCCGGAGAGCAGCGTCAGCGTCTGCGGCTTCTTGCCCGGCGGCTGGGCGACGAGCTCGAGGCCGGCCTCGAGCGGGTCGTCCGATTCGACGAGCTGCAATTCCGCCTTGCCGCCCTCGAACAGCGTGCCGAACAGGGCCTGGAAATGCCCGTTGACGACGTCGAAGGCGGTGATCAGCCGCTCCCGCCCCTCCTGGTTCAGACTGCCGATGGCGGAACGCAACCGCTTGATCGCCTCGGTCAGATCCTCGCGCTCGGCAACCAGCCGGTCGCGGCTCGCCTGAACCTCCGCCAGTTCGACGTCGGCGCGCAAATTGACCGCTCCGAGCCGCTCGCGCTCCTGCCGCAATTGCTCGAGCTTGCGCTGCACCGACTCCGCCTCGGGCAGGGGCGCATCCGCTTTATGGGCCGCGAGCGCGGCGAGGTCGGCCGGCTCGCAGTTGAGCTCCGCCTGGATCAGGCGCAGGAGCTCCTCACGCCGCTCTCGCGCCGCTTCGACGCGCGCTTCCGAGGCGGCGCGGGCTTCGCGCGCGGCGCTCATCGCATCGAGCGCCTGACGCGCGGCGCGGTCGCCCTCGGCCAGCGCCGTCTCGCCGGCGGCGAGCGCGTCGGCCGCCTCCCGCCTCAGCGCCTCCGCGCGATCGAATTCGTCGGCGAGCGCGCGCCTGTTCCGGGCGAAGGCCGCGGGCGCTTCCGCAAGTTCGGCGAGCTCCCTGTCGGCCGCGGCGCGCCGCTCGCCGAGCTCGGCGATCTGCGCCTGCGACTTTTTGAGCCGCTCGTCCCACGAGCGGCGCTCAGTGGCGACCGCCTGGCGGCGGGCGGCGCGCGCTTCGCTCTCCCGCATGAGGCTTTGCGCCGCCGCGCGCGCTTCGGCGAATTCGGCGCGCGCCTGTGAGGCGTCGGCGCGAGCGCGCTCGAGCCGGGCGGAGAGTTCGTCGCCCGGCTGCAGCGCCGCCAGCGCGGCCTCGGCCCGGGCCTTGCCCGCCGCCGCCTCGTCACGCGTCGCCCCGGCGCGGGCGGCGGCTTCCCCGACGGCGGAGGCTCGCGTCAGCGTCTCGGCGCGCTTCTTCTCGAATTCGGCGAGCGCCGCCCGGGCGCTGTCAAGGGCCGCGCGGGCGGCGCGGACGCGCCGGCGCGCCTCGGCCTCGGCTTCGGCGGCCGCGGTCAAGGCCCCAGCCGCGCGTGCGGCTTCGGCGCGGGCGACCTCGACCGCCTGGCGCGCGGCCTCAGCCTCGCGCTCGATGTCGCCGAGGCGGTTCCTCTCGGCAAGGCGACGGGCGGCCGGCGTCGGGGCCTCGGCGGCGGCGACGAAGCCGTCCCAGCGCCAGAGGTCGCCTTCGCGCGACACCAGACGCTGGCCGGCTTTGAGCAGCAGGCTCAGCCGCTTGCCGTCTTCACGCGACACGACGCCGATCTGCGCCAGGCGCCGCGCCAGGGCCGGCGGCGTCGCGACCCGCCCGGCGAGCGGCTCGACCCCCGGCGGCAGGGCGGGATCGGGGACGGCGCTGGCGACGACGGACCAGTGCGCCGGGGCGGCTTCGTCCGCCGGCGCGTCGAGATCGTCGCCGAGCGCGGAGCCCAGCGCCGCCTCGAAGCCGCGGGCGACGCTCAGCGCGTCGACGACCGGCGGAAAGCCGCCGGCGGAAGCCGAGCCGAGGAGCTTCGCCAGCGTTGCCGCTTCGGTCTCGAGCTTCTGCAGGGCCCGCTCGGCCTCGGCGAGCGGCCGGCGCGAGCCGGTCTCCGCCTCGCGCAGGCGCTGATGGCGCTCCTCGGCGGCGGCGACGTCCCGCTCGGCCGCCTCCAGCGCGCCGACGCACCCGGCGGCGGCCTCGGCCCGCGTTGCGTGTTCGGCCCCTTCGAAGCCGACGGCACGGAGCGCCGCCAGCTCGCGCGCCATCGCAGCACACTCGTTCTCGAGGCGGGCGAGGCGCCGCGCCTCCTCGGCCGCCGCGGCGGTGAGCGCGTTGCGGCGGGCGTTCAAATCGGAAGCCGCTGCCTGCGCCTCGGCGAGCCCGGCTTCGGCGGCCGCAAGACGCTGCCCGGCCGCCTGTTCGCGCTCGCGCGCATCATTTCCCGCTTCGCCCGCATGGGAGAGCGCCTCGGCCAGCGCCGCGTCCTCGGCTGCGAGCCGCTGGGCGACGCCGGCGGCGTCGGCGATCAGCGCCTCCTCGCGCTCGAGGTCGCGGACGAACTGGGCGATGCGCCGCTCGAGTTCGCTCCGCCGTTCGCTGGCGCGCTTCTCCTCGGCTTCGAGGGCCTGGCGCGCCAGCGTGATGCGGTGCAGCGCCGCGCCGCGGCGGGCCTCCTCTTCCCGCAGCGCGGGCAGGCCGGCGGCGGCGAGCGCCTGCTGGCGCGCCGCCTCTGCCTGCGCCCGGGTGCGCTCGGCGACCTCGATCAGGTCCGCGTCGAGCTTCCGCCGCGCCTCGATGAATTGGGTCTCGTGCTCCCGCCAGGCGATCAGATGCGCCAGCGCCTCATGGCGGCGGATGTCGGCGGCGAGGTTGCGGTAGCGGCTCGACTGGCGCGCCTGCTTTTTCAGACTTTCGATCTGCGCGTCGATCTGGGTCAGCACGTCTTCGAGACGCAGGAGATTGTCCTCCGCCCCTTTGAGCCGGAGTTCGGCCTCATGACGACGCGAGTGCAGCCCGGAAATGCCGGCCGCCTCTTCGAGGATGAGCCGGCGGGCCTGCGGTTTCGACCCGATGATCTCGCCGATCTGGCCCTGGCGCACGAGGGCGGGCGAGCGGGCGCCGGTCGAAGCGTCGGCGAACAGAAGCTGCACGTCGCGGGCGCGCACCTCGCGGCCGTTGACGCGATAGGTCGAGCCGGCGTCGCGCTCGATGCGGCGCTGAACCTCGATCGTCTCGTAGTCGTTGAAGGCCGCCGGCGCGCGGCGGTCGGAATTGTCGAGGACGAGGACGACCTCGGCATTGTTGCGCGAGGGACGGCGGCCGGAGCCGGCGAAGATGACGTCCTCCATCCCCGAGCCGCGCATGCTCTTGAACGACGTCTCGCCCATCACCCAGCGGAGCGCCTCGACGAGGTTCGACTTGCCGCAGCCGTTCGGCCCGACAACGCCGGTCAGCCCCGGCTCGATCTTGAAGTCGGCGGGATCGCAGAAGCTCTTGAAGCCGGCGAGGCGCAGGCGGTCGAATTTCATTGCGGCTGCCCTTTGGCCGTCCCGGCGGGCGGATTATCGGAAGAGCCGCGGGCGGCCATCGATTCAAGTCCCCGTCGTGGCGTCCTGATTCGGCACACAAAGGGAGTCTAGCGGCCATATCAGGCAGCGGCAATCAATCCCGAGCGGCGAGATTCCTGTGCGAAACAGGCTCAATGCGGGGGCGGGGCGAGGATCTTGTCGAAATCCTCGAGCTTGTGCTCGCCAGCGAGGCGGACGCCGTCGATGAAGAAGGTCGGGGTCGACTGGACGCCGAGCGTCGCCGCGGCGAAATCGTGCATCGCCTTCACCTTGTCGTACAGGGCCTGGTCCTTGAGGCAGGCCTCGAAATCGGCCTCCGTCATGCCGGCGGCGAGGAGCTGCTCCTTCAGCTTGAACAGCGGGTTGGCGGCGAAAGCCCAGTCGGCCTGATGGTCGAAGAGGCGGTCGACGACGGCGTCGCGCTTCTCCGGTCCGGCGCAGCGGGCGAGCATGAAGGCGCCGAGCGCGAGCGGATCGAGGGGGAATTCGCGCAGGACGAATTTCGCCTTGCCAGTGTCGACGTATTTCGCTTTGAGCGCCGGCCACACGTCCTTATGGAAGGCCGCGCAATGGCTGCAGGTCAATGAGGCGTATTCGATGATGATATGCGGCGCGTCGACGCGGCCCTCGACGATGTCGGGCAGCGGCGGTTCTTTGGAGAGCGCCTCGAGCACGTCGGCCGATGGCGGGTTGGTCTGGGCGCAAGCGCCCGCGGCGAAAAGCGCCACCACGACGAGCGCGGCGGACAGGCTTTTCATTTGACGAATGGGCGTCATCATGAGTTTCCTCTTGAGCGACGGCGAGCCCGGGCGAGCTTCTACAGCCCGCGCGTCCACCCGGCAAATTGAAGTCTCGACTTGCGTCTCGCTTTGCTCTATGAGCCGCGGCTCAATTCACAACAGCGCGCCGAAGCGCTCGCCGGATCCTGGAAATCGGAGCTGGCGTCACGGCAGGAGTTCGAAGCCATGAATATCATCGAGACGCTCGAGGCCGAGCACGCGGCCAATCTGCCCGGCGCGAAAATGCCCGAGTTCCGGCCCGGCGACACCGTCGTCGTCAATGTGAAGGTCACCGAAGGCGAGCGCACCCGCATCCAGGCTTACGAGGGCGTCTGCATCGCCCGCAGCGGTCAGGGCCTCAACGAGAGCTTCACCGTCCGCAAGATCTCCTACGGCGAGGGCGTCGAGCGCGTCTTCCCGGTCTATTCGCCGATGATCGATTCGGTTAAGGTGGTGCGTCGCGGCAAGGTGCGCCGCGCCAAGCTCTATTACTTGCGCGACCGCCGGGGCAAGTCGGCGCGCATCGCCGAACGCACGGAGGGAAAGGACGCGAGCAGGCAGGCCGGCAAGACCGCCGGGGCCTGACGGGCGCATTCATTCGGAGCGGAGAAGGCCATGACCGGTGCAGTCGTCGCGCAGAAGGCGCCCTATTCCCACGATGTCGAAGCGGGCAAGACCTATTACTGGTGCGCCTGCGGGCGCTCGGCCAACCAGCCGTTTTGCGACGGCTCGCACAAGGCGGTCGGCATGGCGCCGAAACCGTTTACCGCAGAGAAGACCGCGACTGCCTGGCTCTGCGGCTGCAAGCAGTCGAAGAACGCGCCCTATTGCGACGGGACCCATAAGAGTTTGTGAATCGGCCCTCGGGGCCGGCTCGCGACCACCGTCCCGAACCTCGCTGCTGACAAAGAGACTTGACTCCCGCGCCTGCCGCCGCCAGCCCATCGCCCCCTGACGTGACTGCCGACGCTGTCGTCGACGTGCTGGTCCCGGTCGCCGTCGACACCGCCTACAGCTATCGCGCGCCCGCCGGCTTGAAGCTCGAGCCGGGCGCCTGCGTCGGCGTCCCGCTCGGCGCGCGCCATGCGACCGGCGTCGTCTGGGCCATGCGGGAGGGCGGCGGCGACAACCTGAAACCGGTGGCGGCGATCCGCGACTGGCCGCCGCTGCGAAAGCCGTTGCGCGACTTCATCGACTGGACGGCGCGCTGGACGCTGGCGCCGCGCGGCATGGTGCTGCGCATGGCGATCCGGGCGCACGAGGTCATCGAGCCGCCGGCGACCAAGTACGGCATTGTCGCCAGCGGGAAGGCTCCCGCGCGAATGACGGAAGCGCGCGCCCGCGTTCTCGCGGCCCTCTCCGGGGCCGATTTGCCGATGCCGAAGGCAGCGCTCGCCGAGCGCGCCGGCTGTTCGCCGGGGGTGATCGACGGCCTCGTCGAGGACGGCGCGCTGATGAGCGTCGCGCTCACGCCCGAACGGATCGGCGCCGACCTCGATCCGGAATTCCGCCCCGCCCTCCTGAATCCCGACCAGCGCCGGGCGGCCGACGATCTCGTTGCGCAAGTCGCCGCCCGGGCCTACTCGGCGACGCTGCTCGAGGGCGTGACCGGCTCCGGCAAGACGGAAGTCTATTTCGAGGCGGTCGCGGAAGCCCTGCGGCAGGGGCGGCAGGCGCTGGCGCTTCTGCCCGAGATCGCGCTGACGGCGCAGTTCCTGGACCGGTTCGCGGCGCGCTTTTCCGCTCGGCCGGCAGAATGGCACTCGGGCCTGACCGGGCGGCAGCGCGAGCGGGCGTGGGCCGCCGTGACGAGCGGCGAGGCCCGCGCCGTGGTCGGCGCCCGCTCCGCCCTCTTCCTGCCCTTCGCCGATCTCGGCCTCATCGTCGTCGACGAAGAGCATGACGGCGCCTACAAGCAGGAGGACGGCGTCGTCTACAACGCGCGCGACATGGCGGTCGTGCGCGCCAAGCTCGAGGCCGCGCCGGTCGTGCTCGCCTCCGCGACGCCCGCGCTCGAGACCCGGATCAATGCGGAGACCGGCCGCTACCGCTGGCTGCGTCTGCCCTCCCGCTTCGGCCCGGCGACCCTGCCGCGGATCCTGACCGTCGACCTCAAGCGCGAAGGCCCGCCGCGCGGCCGTTGGCTATCGCCGAAAGCCATCGCCGGCGTCGAGGCTACGCGGGCGCGCGGCGAGCAGGCCCTCCTTTTCCTCAACCGGCGCGGCTATGCCCCGCTGACGCTCTGCCGGTCGTGCGGCCATCGCTTCGAATGCCCCAATTGCTCGGCCTGGCTGGTCGAGCACCGCTTCCGCGCGGCGCTCGTCTGCCACCATTGCGGCCATGTCGAAGCGCGGCCGAAACTCTGCCCGGCCTGCCACGAGGCGGACAGCCTGACCGCCTGCGGGCCGGGGGTCGAGCGTCTCGCCGAAGAGGCGGCGCTCCTCTTTCCCGACATCCGCACGCTGACGCTGTCGTCGGATTTTCCGGGCGGGATCGAGACGCTGAGACGCCAGCTCGACGCGGCGGCGAGAGGAGAATTCGACCTCGTCATCGGCACCCAGCTCGTCGCCAAGGGCCATAATTTTCCGCTGCTCACCTTAGTCTGCGTCGTCGACGCCGATATCGGCCTCGCGAACGCCGATCCGCGCGCCGCCGAGCGCACCTTCCAGCTCCTGCGCCAGGCGACGGGGCGGGCCGGGCGCGGCGAACGGGAGGGCCACGCGTTGTTGCAGACCTGGCAACCGGACCATCCGGTGATCCAGGCGCTGGTCTCGGGCGACGCCGAGCGCTTCTACCGGGAGGAGACGGAGCAGCGGCGGATCGGCGGCCTGCCGCCGTTCGGCCGGCTCGCTGCGATCATCATCTCGGCCGAGGACAAGGGCGCGGCGGAGGCGCACGCCCGCGTGCTCGCCCGCGCAGCGCATGGCCTCGGTGGAGGCAGGGGCTGGCGGGTCGCGCCGCTCGGCGGCCATCCGCGGGACGATGAGATCGTCCTGCTCGGCCCGGCCGAGGCGCCGATCGCGGTCTTGAG
Source organism: uncultured Alphaproteobacteria bacterium (assembly GCA_963772555.1). GTDB lineage: Bacteria > Pseudomonadota > Alphaproteobacteria > Rhizobiales > Beijerinckiaceae > Roseiarcus. The sequence continues at coordinate 108,559 of CAVYXQ010000020.1, forward strand.
GCGGCGCCACCGGTTCCGGCTCGCCGCCAAGGCGCCGCGCTCGGCCGACCTGCAGGGGTTCCTGCGCGCGCTGATCGCCGCCGCGCCGCCGCCGCGCGGCGGAGTGAGGGTCGCCATCGACGTCGATCCGCAGAGCTTTCTGTAGAGCCGCAACGATCCCCGTTTGACGGGCGTCGTCGCCGGCCAGGATTCGCGGAACTTCAAAGCGCTGTCGCGCCCTTTCCCTTCTCGATCTGCTCCCCAGGCGAGCGACGATCCGCCGCAACGTCAACCTCATGACGGGCGGCGGTCCAGTGATAAAGTGAAGGGCGCGGACGGCGCGTCATCTGGAGGCCTTGGGACTGCGGGCCGCTCCTGCCGAGGCGGCGCCCCGGTGCGGGGCGTTGCGGCGCATGAGGAGGCTGAGATGACCGATCATCCCGTCGTGAGCGAAGACGAGTGGCTCGCCGCGCGCCGAGGCCTGCTGGCGGAAGAGAAGGACTTCACGCGGCTGCGCGACGAGCTCGCCGCCAAGCGCCGGGCGATGCCGTGGCTCAGGATCGACAAGGATTACCGGTTCGACGGACCGGAGGGACAAGACCTCGCGCTTGCCGATCTCTTCGGCGGCAAGCGCCAGCTCATCGTCTATCACTTTATGTTCGCCCCCGACTGGGAAAAGCCCTGCAAAAGCTGCTCGTTCTGGGCCGACGGCTATGACGGCGTGACGGCGCATCTGGCAGAGCGCGACACGCGGCTCGTCGCGGTCTCGCGCGCCCCACGGACGAAGCTCGAGGCGACCGCCAGACGGATGGGCTGGACCTTTCCTTGGTATTCGTCGGATGAAAGCGACTTCAACTACGATTTCCACGTCTCGTTTCGCCCCGAGGAGGTCGTCGGCGGCGCGATCCGCTACAATTTCGCCCCGACGACGACAACGATGACCGACCTGCCCGGAATCAGCGCGTTCATCCGCGAGTCGGACGGCGCGATCTATCGCAGCTACTCGGCCTATGCGCGCGGCCTCGACATGCTCAACCCCGCCTACCAGCTGCTCGACATCACCGCCCTTGGCCGCCAGGAGGACGAGCTGCCCAATCCGATGGCCTGGGTGAAGCTGCATGACGAATACGCCAGTTAGCTGGAGATTTCGCCACGGACCCGACGGGCCGCCGATAGCGACCCCCGCCGTCGCTCTCCGTTGATATGCACGCGAGACAATTGCATACGAAAGCGCCGCACGCCCGAGGACGCGCGTGTGCGGCGGCGAAAAGAGGGGTGAATGAGCGCGGCGCTGATCGGCTTCATCGTGGCCGCTTTCGTGTTCGCCGGAGGGGTTCTCGGCACGCAATTGCACCGCCTGCTGCCCCCCGAGCACTTGTCCAAGGAAACGCGGGATGTCGTTCTGCTCGGAACGGGGATGCTGTCGGTTCTGGCGTCCCTGGTGCTGGGGCTTCTGATCGCGACCGCGAAAAGCTCGTACGACACCAAGGATTCGAGCATGCGCACCTATGCCGCCGACATGATCCTCCTCGACGGGACGCTACGCGATTACGGCGACGGCGCGCTTGCCGCCCGGCGCGCGCTCCGCGACTACGCAGTCGCGCTTCTTCACACGGTTTGGCCCGACAGGCCGTCGAACCCCTACATCGTCCCGACCGAGCAGGGATTCGAGCTGATAACGCGCATGCAGGACGAAATCCGGCGCTTGAAGCCCGCCAACGACGACCAGCGGCGGCTCATGGACGAGGCCCTCACGTCGAGCGCTCAACTCCTGCGCCAAAGATGGCTTCTGATCGAGCAGTCCGGCCCGAGCGTGCGCCCCGCGGTCATCGTGATCCTCGCGTTATGGATCATCGCGATTTTTATCAGTTTCGGCATGAACGCGCCGACGAATCTGACCGTCTACGCGGCGTTCCTGATCTGCGCCTTCGCCATGGGAAGCGCCATCTTCCTGATCCTCGAACTCGATCGGCCCTTCGAAGGCCTGCTGCAGATTTCGAGCCGCCCGGTGGCGAACGCGGTCGCCAACATTCTGCCCGAGGGCCGTTAGGCGACCATGGCCCAGTGTTGTCACGCAAAAAGCCCGGCGCTCGTGTTAGCGTGGAAGCGTCGATACTGATTGGATCGCGCCCGGAAACGTGTTCCGATCGCCGAAGGGACGAAGCGCGAATGAGTCTCGATCCTCTTCTCCTCTCGCGTATCCAGTTCGCTTGGCTCGTCGCCCGGAGGCAGCTGCGACAATCGGTCACTGCGCCGTGATCCGCCCGTCGTAAACCCACTCCGGTTCGCGCCGTATTGAGGTCGAAGTCCTGATGACACGGTCCTTCGAAAAGGAGACGGCGCAATGGCCCTCGATCCTCTTCTCCTCTCGCGGATCCAGTTTGCCTGGGTCGTCGCCTGGCATTTCCTTCTGCCCGCCTTCACTGTCGGGCTCGCGTCCTACATCGCGGTGCTGGAAGGGTTGTATCTCGCCACGAAACGCGAGATCTATTTTCGCATCTCGTCGTTCTGGATCAAGATTTTCGCCGTCTCGTTCGGCATGGGCGTCGTCTCCGGCATCACCATGCCGTTCCAGTTCGGCACCAACTGGAGCCGTTATTCGGACGCCGTCGCCAACGTGCTCTCGCCGCTGCTCGCCTATGAGGGCCTGACCGCCTTTTTCCTCGAAGCGGCCTTCCTCGGCGTGCTCTTGTTCGGCCGCAACCTCGTGCCGCGCTGGGCGCATTTCTTCGCCGCGCTGATGGTAGCGCTCGGCACCCTCGCCTCGACCTTCTGGATTCTCGCCACCAACAGTTGGATGCAGACGCCCGCCGGCTATGAGATGGTCGACGGCCGCTTCATGCCGAAGGACTGGATCGCGATCATCTTCAATCCCTCCTTCCCCTATCGTCTCGCGCACACGGTCGACGCGATCTACATCACGGCCGGCTTCGTCGTGGTCGGCGTCGCCGCCTATTATCTGCGGCGCGGGCGTTTCGTCGACGAGGCGCGCACGATGCTGTCGATGACGCTGTGGGTCCTGACCGTCCTCGTCCCCTTGCAGATATTTCTCGGGGACGCGCACGGGCTGAACACGCTCGAACATCAGCCGGCCAAGCTCGCGGCGATCGAGGCCATCTGGGACACGGGAAGCCGGGTTCCTCTCAACCTCTTCGCCATTCCCGACGACAAGGCGGCGACGAACCGCGACGAGATTTCGATCCCCGACCTCGGCAGCCTCATTCTGACCCATAATCCCAACGGAACGGTGCGCGGCCTGAAGGATTTTCCCGCCGATCAGCGTCCGCCGGTCGCCATCCCGTTCTTCGCCTTCCGCATCATGGTCGGCATCGGACTCATCATGCTGGCGGTCGTGGCCGTGAGCTGGTGGCTGCGGTGGAGAGGGCGGCTGTTCGATGCGCGTTGGTATCTGACGCTGTGCGCGCTCGCCTCGCCGCTCGGCTTCTTCGCCGTCCTCGCCGGCTGGGCGGTGACCGAGGTCGGCCGCCAGCCGTGGACAGTCTACGGGCTCTTGCGCACCGCGGATTCCGTGTCGCCTTCGCTCACCGGCGTCGACGTCCTGCTGTCCCTTATCGGCTACAGCCTCGTCTACATCCTGGTGTTCTCCGTTGGGATCGCGCTGATCGTCCGGATCATGGGGCGCGGGCCGGCCGCGCCGGAGACGGAGCCCGCTGAGATCGAGAGCGGGCGGCCCAGAAGGCCGGCGCAAGTTCTGCCCTCGACGCATCTCGGGAGCCGGGCATGATGGGGCCTGCCCTCGACTTCGTGCCGATATGGACGCTCGTTCTCGGCGTTGGCGTGTTCCTGTACGTCCTGCTTGACGGCTTCGATCTCGGGGTCGGCATCCTGTACGGCTTCGCGCCCGACCGCGAATCGCGCAACCTGGTGATGAACTCGATCTCGCCGATCTGGGACGGCAATGAGACGTGGCTCGTCCTCGGCGGCATCGCGCTGCTCGCGGCCTTTCCGCTCGCGTTCGCCATCATCCTGCCTGCGGTCTATTTTCCGATCATCGTCATGCTGCTGGCGCTCGTCTTTCGCGGCGTGGCGTTCGAATTCCGCTACCGGGACGCCGAGCACCGCACGTTTTGGGACTACGCTTTCTGCATTGGCTCGGCGCTCGGCGCTTTCGCGCAAGGCGTCGTGCTCGGCGCGTTCATCGAGGGCTTTGCGGTCGACGGGCGCCAATTCGCCGGCAGCTCGACCGACTGCTTCACCCCGTTCACCCTCTTGACCGGGGTCGCGCTGGTCTTTGGCTATTCCTTGCTCGGCGCCGGCTGGCTCATCCTCAAGACCGAGGGCGCGCTGCAGGACTGGGCCCGACGGCTCGGACGCTTCGCCTTCCTGGGCGTCGCCATCGCCATCGGCGCGGTCAGCCTGTGGACGCCGTTTCTGCAGCCCAGCATCGCGGCCCGCTGGTTCTCCTGGCCGAATATCGCGCTTCTCGCTCCGGTGCCGATCATCACCGCCATTCTCGCCTATTGGGAGTGGCGCTCGCTCAACGACCGCTCGGAAGCCGCGCCGTTCATCGGCGCGGTGCTGCTGTTCGTGATGTCCTACATCGGCATCGCAATCAGCATGTTCCCGATGATCGTGCCCTATAAATACACGCTGTGGGAGGCGGCGTCGTCGGAGGCGACGCAGGCGTTCCTCGCCGTCGGCACGCTCTTCCTGCTGCCGATCATCCTCATGTACACCGGCTGGTCCTACTGGGTGTTCCGCGGCAAGGTGCGGGCGGACGTGGGGTACCACTGAGACGAAGCGGCGGCGCCCGACGAATGCAGGTCGATGATCGCCGGACCAGGCAGGCGTTCGCGCCCCAAGCACGTCGGGCGTGTCGGCTTCCCGCATCTCGTGGAAGGCAAACAGCCGCTCGCGGGCATGGCGTGCAGGATCCACGTGCGGACGCGCCTTTTCAGAGGCTTGGGCGCCCTTTTCCCTTTTCCGCAACATTCGCGAGTAATGCACATAGTTATAATGTTTTTTTCCTCGCCGTCCTGGAACGGCCAAGGCCGCCCTGCGGCGGCCCTGGATAAGCGCCACCCTTGGCGATTCCTTGGTCTGGACTTCAGGCTGCGCCTGCCGCCGTCCTGCGGTGACGCCGCGCGAGCAGGCCGAGGCCGCTGAAGCCGAGCAGCATCATCGCCCAGGTCGAGGGCTCGGGGACAGCGCCTGTGCCGCCAGTGACCGTCGCGTCGATCGTCACGCTGATCGGCGACAGGCTTTGGTCGGTCAATCCTTCGTAATGACTGAAACCGTCGAAGGTGACCGTCTCGCTGTACAAACCGTTGGAGAGTCCGGCCGCGTCGAACCCCACGATATCGCCGAGGACGGCCGGCGCCCCGCCGACCAGGCCGGAGAGATCGGATCCGGTGAAGGTGAATCCGGAGCCGTTGGATTGGGCGAAGCTGCCGCCGAGGAGTTCAGAAAAATCCAGACCAGAATTGGTGTTCATGACCCCGACATCAGCGCTGCCGGTCGCGCCGGAGGCAAACGACCCCAAGTCGAGGATGTAGCTGGTCCCGCCGCCCGTCATCGTTCCCGAGCCGCTGAGCTTCGAGAGCGCGGCCTCGGCGAGCTGCGTGACCGTACCCTCGAAGGTGACGCCTTGCGACCCCAGCGACAGGTCCGACAATTCGGAGTCGTGGGACGCGAAGCTGAGCGACCCGGAACCGCTGACCACGCCGGCGGTGGTCGTGCTGAGGGTAAATCCGATGCTTCCCGTCTGTTGCGAAGCGAGCGCTCCGGGCGTCGTCGCGGTGATTCCGGTGGGCATCGGGCCCGCTGCCGTCACGAGGCTGTCGGTCAGCGCGCCTGTGTTGTTGTTGGTCAAAGAGAGGCTGCCGGTCGCGTTCCCGGTGTTCTGACGCATTGTGCCGAAGTCGACCACGGTCCCCGACAGCTTGACGACCGCCGGCGCATAGACGTTGCCCGACACGGTTGACCGTCTGTCCGGCCAGCGCCAGATTCGAAAAGCCGCTGCCCGCGACCGGGATCGAGGTGTTGGCGATGGAGACGGTGTTGCTGAACGACCCGGCCGTGCCTGTGCCCAGCGAGACCGCGACCGTCGAGCTCGCGCTCGGACCGAGGTTCGCCGTGGTGAACGAGGAGCCGCCGTTGACGGTGATGGCGCCCTGAGTGATGCCGTCCAGCTTCGCTCCCGCGGCCGTCGTCTGCATCACGCCGCCGTTCAGGGTGTTGAGCGTGCCGCCTTCAATGGTCGTGGACACATTCACGACGCCGTTGTCGGCCGTGATGTTGCCGGTAGCGTTGTTGATCGGATTTGAAGTCACCAGATCAAGCGTGCCGCCGGCGCTCGCCTTGAATGTGCCGGTATTGGTGACCGAGCCTGAGCCGCCGATTTGGAGCGCGTTGGTTGTCGAGTTGCCGTTGATCGTCCCGGCGTTGTCCAGATTGAGATTCGGGGAGACGGTGGCGTTTACGCCAACCGAGCCGGAACCCTGAACCGTCACGCCGCTGTCGATCGTCAGGGTTCGAACGTTGCCGTCGGTTCCGATCTGAGCGCCGCTGACTGGACCTGGACTCGTCGGGACGCCGGTCATCGCGACGACCCCATTTCCCGCCAAGGTCGTGTCGCCCACCAGCTCCAGCGCTCCGCCCAGCGTCAGCGTGCTTCCGGTCGCCGTTCCCAGGGTCAGCGTTCCCAGGATCTTCGTCTCGCCGGCCGTCGACGTGTAGGTGCTGCCGTCGGACAGCGTGATGGCGCCCTGAGTGCTGCCGTCCAGCTTGGCCCCGGCGGCCGTCGTCTGCATCATGCCGCCGTGCAGGGTGTTGAGCGTGCCGCCTTCAATGGTCGTGGACACGTTCACGACGCCGTCGTCGGCATTGATGGTTCCGGTAGCGTTGTTGATCGGAGTTGAACTCACCAGATCCAGCGTGCCGCCGCCGCTGGCCCTGAAGGCGCCGGTGTTGGTGATCGAGCCCGAGCCGCCGATTTGAAGCGCGTTCGTCGTCGATTCCGTTGATCGTCCCGGCGTTGTCGAGATTGAGATTCGGGGAGACGGTGGCGTTTACACCGATATTGCCAGAGCCCTGAACCGTCACACCGCTGTCGATGGTCAAGGTGCGGCCGTTGCCGTCGGTTCCGATCTGAGCGCCGCTGGCTGGATTGGCGACGCCGGTCATGGTGACGAGAGCGCCTCTTGGTCCGGTCAGGGTCGTATCGCCGGTCAACTCCAACGCTCCGCCCAACTTCAGCGTGCTTCCGGTCACCGTCCCCAGATTCAGCGTTCCTTTGTTGAATGTGGTGCCTGCTGCGGCCGTGTAGGTGCTGCCGTCGGCCAGCGTTATCGCGTTGCCGGCGCCGGCGCCATTCAAAGTCGCGCCGCCGGACGACGTCTGGATCACGCCGCCGCTTGATGTCTTCAGCGTGCCGCCTTCGATCGTCGCGTCGATAGTCACCGTGCTGCCCGTGCCGCTTGCGGCGATCGTTCCGCCCACGTTGTTGATCGCGGCGCTCGGCGTGAGATTGAGGGCGCCGCCGCCGGTGGCCTCGAACGTGCCGGTATTGGTGATCGAGCTGCCGGTACCGCCGATTGCGAGCGGGTTGGCCGTCGAGTTGCCGTCGATCGTCCCCTTGTTGTCGAGACTGAGATTCGGCTGGCCGACGCCATTGAAGCCGATATTGCCGGAACCCTGAACCGTCACGCTGCTGTCGATGGTCAGGGTGCGGTCGTTGCCGTCGGTTCCGATCTGCCCCCCGCTGGAAGAGGTGCCGGTCATGGTGACGAGAGCGCCGCTCGGTCCGGTCAGGGTCGTATCGCCAACCAGCTCCAACGCCCCACCGAGCGCCAGCGTGCTGCCGGTCGTCGTCCCGAGATTCAGCGTTCCTGTGATCTTGGTGGTGCCGGCCGTGGCCGTGTAGGTGCTGCCGTCGGCCAGCGTTATCGCGTTGCCGGCGCCATTCAAAGTCGCGCCGCCGGACGACGTCTGCACCACGCCGCCGCTGGATGTCTGCAGCGTGCCGCCTTCGATCGTCGCGTCGATAGTCACCGTGCTGCCCGTGCCGCTTGCGGCGATCGTTCCGCCCACGTTGTTGATCGCGGCGCTCGGCGTGAGATTGAGGGCGCCCCCGCCGGTGGCCTCGAACGTGCCGGTATTGGTGATCGAGCTGCCGGTACCGCCGATTGCGAGCGGGTTGGCCGTCGAGTTGCCGTCGATCGTCCCCTTGTTGTCGAGACTGAGATTCGGCTGGCTGACGCCATTGAAGCCGATATTGCCGGAACCCTGAACCGTCACGCTGCTGTCGATGGTCAGGGTGCGGTCGTTGCCGTCGGTTCCGATCTGCCCGCCGCTGGAAGAGGTGCCGGTCATGGTGACGAGAGCGCCGCTCGGTCCGGTCAGGGTCGTATCGCCAACCAGCTCCAACGCCCCGCCCAGCGCCAGCGTGCTGCCGGTCGTCGTCCCGAGATTCAGCGTTCCCGTGATCTTGGTGGCGCCGGCCGTGGCCGTGTATGTGCTGCCGTCGGCCAGCGTTATCGCGTTGCCGGCGCCGGCGCCATTCAAAGTCGCGCCGCCGGATGACGTCTGGATCACGCCGCCGCTCAAAGTCTGCAGCGTGCCGCCTTCGATCGTCGTGTTGACGGTCACCGTGCTGCCCGTGCCGCTGGCGATGATGTTTCCGCCCGTATTGTTGATCGCAGCCGAGGTCGCGAGGTTCAGGAGGCCGCCGCCGGTGGCCTCGAACGTGCCGCTGTTGGTGATCGAGGCCCCGGTGCCCTGGATCGATAGCGTCCCGGCGTTGGTGTTGGCGTCGATGGCGCCGCTGTTGGACAGGCTGAGGTTCTGGTTCACGTCTGCGTTCGAACCGATCACGCCCGTCCCCTGAATGGTCGACTGGTTTGTGAGGGTTCGGTCGTTGCCGTCGGTGCCGATCTCGCCGGTGGCGCTGCTGCCGGTCCCGCTGATGTCCAGCACGCCCGCTCCCGTCAGGGTCGTGTCGCCCACCAGCTTCAACGCGCCGCCCAGCGTGATCGTGCCGGTGTTGGTAAGCGCGCCGGAGCTGCTCGTTACGGTGCCGCCAGGACCCGTGTAGGTCGAGATCGACAGCGGGCCGGTCAGGCTGCAAGGGCCATCTACGCCGTTCAGCACGCATTGCGCCGCCGCCGGCGCCGCCGAGGCGGCCAGCATCCCCAAAGCGAGCGCCACCGGACAGACGGCCGCCAGATGCTTGCGAGTGATGCGATTGAGCTTCATGAATCGACTCCCCCGAAATCGCCGCACGGCGCAGCGCCGACCCAACGGAACGCTGCTAACCGACCTAACGGCCGCGGCCCGGACGCGCCGCAAACACAGCGCTCGCACTTCGGCCTTGCCTGAACGCGCGCGGCCACCACTTACGGCCGCGATTGATGTGCCGATGTCCCACCTTGGCGCACGCACGCCAATACTTCCCACAACTTTATAGTTGCACGGCCCGCGGCGGCTGCAAATGGCCTAAACAGGCCATGCCGAGTTACGGGTTCAGGTGACCGGCGCCGTCACCGACGCGATCGCGAACGAGACCCCGAGCGCGGCCATTTGCGCGCGGCTCTTCGCTTTCAAGCGCCGCCGCGCGCTTTCGACATGCTTGTGGGCCGTCGATTCCGAAATGCGCAGGCAGGCGGCGATCTCGCAATCCGAGCAGCCGATGGCGACGAGGCGGAGCGCATCGATTTCGCGTGAGGTCAGGCTTGCCGGGGCGAGCGCGCTGGCGCCGGCTTGGACGAGCGCCCGCGCCCGGGTCAGGAGGCACTCGCTCATCAGGCAGAGACGCGATCGGTCCGCCCCTTCGACTTGCGCGCCGCGCCCGACCAGGGACACAAGTCCGAACCGCGTCCCGCCGCGCGCGACCGGCACGACCAGGCCCTGGCTCCAGCCGTGCTCAGCCGCCGCACGGAGAAGTTGCTGCTCCATGCTCGAAAAGCGCGGATCGCGAACGATGTCGCCGAAGGCGAAGGGTCCCCGGTAGAGGCTCAGAGCGTTGAGGACCGGATCGCGATGGACGAAGCCCGACTCGAAGTAATAGCGTTTCCACGCCTCCGGCCACTCGGCGATGAACATGACGCTGCGCTCGCGATCCGAGAGATCGATCTCGCCGCAGGCGAAGGCGACAAAGCAGAAGGGCGCGACAATACCCCTGAACAGAGCAGCGCATGCGCCGAGAGAGCCCTGTTTCTGCAATTGGACATAGAGATCAGTCGGGTCGGCGCCCCCCGGATCCATTTCGATTTGCTCCTGCGCCCACAGGATTGTGAACAAAGTTAAGATACAGCTTTGTGACGTTATTATGGCGGGCGCCCGCTTTTCGCCGCAGATCGGTCAGTGCGCGGCCGCGAGCTTCCGCGCCGTCTCCTCGATCCAGCCCCTGAGGGGCGCGAGCCTCGGCCCCTGGGTGAGGCCGCCGCAGCCGCGCCCGTGCGGCGCCTGCGCCCAGGCCGCGATGGCGACCGCCGTCTCTCCGTCGGCTGACCAGATCGGCGCGCCGGAATCGCCGGCGCAGGCGCCCGCGAGGCCGCCGCCCGGGGCGGCCGCCCAGACGAGCACCGTCGAGGTCGGGGGGCTGACCGCGAGCGCGACGCTCCTCAGCGTGCCGCCCGACTTCCAGTCGCCTTCCCCGGCGACGCCGTAGCCGGTGATGACGACGGTCTCGCCGACCGACGGCCCGTCGCCGGAGGCGATGGCCGCGCCGACGAAGCGCGGGTCGAGCGGCTTCGCCGTCCGGACGAGCGCGACGTCGATCGACTGCACGCGAGCCTTGATGGCGTCCGCCCGATAGAGCGGGTGACGCTCCGCCGCCTGGACGGGAACGATGACCGGCGATCCTGAGGCGTCGCGATAATAGACCGCCATATCGCCGAGCGGCCTCAGACAATGCGCGGCCGTGAGCACGGTGCGCGAATCGAGGACGAGGGCCGAGCAGAAGCCGGCCGACGAGCCGCCGCGAATGAGCAGCATCGCCACGCGGTCGGCAAAACGCCCGTCCGGAGCCGCCCCGACCAGCGCCCGCGCCGGAGCCAAAGGCGAAGCGAGCGCGGCAAGGACGGTGACGAAGGCGACAGCAAGCGCGCGCGGGGCCATGGGCTTTTCATGCGCCGAAAGCCCCGCAGGTTCAATCGCGCCGCGCCGGACACGCTTTTGCGGGGGCTTACCATTCACACTGCATTCAGCCGGTTCCAGCGAGCATGGGCTCGCCATAGGAAAAGGGCTTTGTCGTCATGGCCGCGCTCGCCATCGCCAGCCGCGCCGCGGTGCTGGGCCTCGCGATGGCCTCAGCGGGCGCGCGCGCCGCGGAAGCCGATCTGCGCCCCGTGGCGGCCAAGCCGGTGTGCCTGACCGCCGCCGAAACGCGGGAAGAGGTGAAGGCCCGCCGGCTGCTTGAACCGTTCACGGCGCTCAAATACGCCGCCGCGCAACGCAAGGCCGAAGCCCTGTCGGCGAAACTCTGCCATTCCGACGACCAATTCATCTATGAAATCACCCTGTTGCATCGCGACGGCCGTCTGGTGCATGTCCAGATCGACGCGGGGACGGGCAAGCCGGTTTCCCGCGCGGCGCATGAGGCGCATGATCAGCCGAAGTAGCCGAAACGGACAACGAAAGAACATCTCCCCATGCGTCTCCTGGTTGTCGAAGACGATCGCGATCTCAACCGTCAGGTTTCTTCCGCGCTGGAGGCGGCGGGCTATGCGGTCGACCGGGCATTCGACGGCGAGGAGGGATGGTTTCGCGGCGACACCGAGCCCTACGATGCGGTCGTGCTCGACATCGGCCTGCCGAAGCGGGACGGCATTTCCGTGCTCGAGGCGTGGCGCAAGGCGGGACGGACGATGCCGGTCCTGATCCTGACCGCGCGCGACCGCTGGAGCGACAAGGTGCAAGGCATCGACGCCGGCGCCGACGACTATGTCGCCAAGCCTTTCCACATGGAGGAGGTTCTGGCCCGGCTGCGCGCGCTTCTGCGCCGCGCGGCGGGGCGCGCCACCAGCGATCTTTCGGTCGGCCCGGTCCGGCTCGACGCCCGCGCCGGGCGGGTTACGGTCCGCGGCGCGCCGGTCAAGCTGACCAGCCACGAGTACCGGCTCCTCTCCTATCTCATGCACCACGCCGGGCGCATCATCTCCCGCAGCGAGATCGTCGAGCACCTTTACGAGCAGGATTTCGACCGCGATTCGAACACGATCGAGGTCTTCATCGGCCGCCTGCGCAAGAAACTCGGCGTCGACATCATCAAGACCGCCCGCGGCCTCGGCTACGTCATCGGCGCCGAGGAGGAGGCCGCGACAGGACGGTAGACCGTCCGGGTTCGGCGCCCCCGCTCGCCTCTCCGGTTCAGCTCTTTCTCGAGGCGACGAACGCGGCCGTCGCTCGCAGAACGTCGCCTTTTTCGCCGACGCCCGACGCCCCGACCGCGGCCTTCGCCTCATCGACGAGGCGGGAGAGCTCGCGGCGCGCGCCGTCGATCCCGAGCGCGGCGATGAGCGTCGCCTTGTGGCGTTCGGCGTCCTTGCCGGCCCGCTTGCCCAGCGTCGCCATGTCGCCCTCGGCGTCGAGGATGTCGTCGGCGATCTGGAACGCCGCCCCGATCGCGCGGCCGTAGGTCTCGAACGCGGCGCTCGCGGCGGCGCCGGCCGCAGCAAGCCGCGCGCCCGCCTCGACGCTGAAGCGCAGGAGCGCACCGGTCTTCATCGCCTGCAGGCGCCGGATCTCGTCCAGCGGCAACGGCGCCTCCGCCGTCTCGGCCGCGAGGTCGAACATCTGGCCGCCGACCATGCCGGCGAGGCCGGATGCGCGGGCGAGCCCGGCTGAGAGCGCCGCGCGAGTCCCGGCGTCTGGGTCGGTCTGCGGGTCGGCCAAAATCTCGAAAGCGAGCGCCTGCAGCCCGTCGCCGGCTAGGATTGCGGTCGCCTGGTCGAACGCCCGGTGCACGGTCGGACGGCCCCGTCTCAAATCGTCGTCGTCCATCGCCGGCAAATCGTCATGGATCAGCGAATAGGCATGCACGCATTCGATCGCCGCCCCGGCGCGGACCGGTCCGCCGTCGGCGCGCCCGAGCGCCCGCGCCGTCTCGACGACGAGAAACGGCCTGAGTCGCTTGCCGCCGCCGAGCGTGGCGTAGCGCATCGCCTCCACGAGCCGCCGCGGACGGGCGATCTCGCCCGGCTTGGGATCGAGCGCGAGCAGGTCTTCGAGCTCGCCCTCGACCGTCGCTGCGACCTCGGCGAGCCGCCTCAGGAATGCGTGTTGGTCCATGACGCGGGCGCCTCCGCCTCAGGCGCCGTAGTCGGCTGGATCGAAACCGCGCTTCGTCGAGCAGAATTCGCAGGTGACGCCGATCACCCCGTCGTCGCCGACCATGTCCCTCACCTCTTCCGCGGAGAAGCTGCGCAGCATCGCGTCGACCCCCGCCGCCGAGCAGCGGCAGACGGAGACGAGCGGCGTCGGCTCGAACACGCGCACGCCGCGCTGATTGAAAAGCCGATAGAGCAGGCGCTCGCCCGACAGCGTCGGGTCGAGCAACTCGTGCGCTTCGGTCGTGGCGGCCAGCGCCTGCGCCTCGCTCCAGGCGTCATCCTCCTCGACCCGGTGCAGCTCCGTGCCTTCCGGCGCGTCGCCCGGATGGAAATCGGCGCGCCGGCGAGGGGCCGCCGGCAGATACTGGACGATCAGCCCGCCGGCCCGCCAGGCGCGCGCCCCTTGCGAGATCGTCTCGCCGACCGCCAGGCGCACCAGCGTCGGGATCTGCTCGGAGCGGTCGAAATAGCTGTGCGCGGCGCCTTCGAGCCCCTGCCCCTCGAGGGAGATGACGCCCTGATAGCGGGTCATCTCTTCGCCCGGATCGATGGTGAACGCCATGTGGCCGCGTCCGAGGAGATCGTGGGCGGCGACGCCTTCGAGGCGCGCCGGGTCGAACCGGGCGAGCGCCCTGAGGTTCGACGGCGCGTCGAAGTCGACCAGCAGCATGCCGACCGGCCCGTCGCTCTGCGCTTGCAGCTGGAAGCGGCCCTCGTGCTTCAGGGTCGAACCGAGAAGCGCCGCCAGCGCCACCGCCTCCGCCAGGAGCTTCGAGACCGGCTCCGGGTAAGCGTGGCGCCCCAGCAGCTGGTCGATGGCCGGACCCAGGCGGACCAGGCGGCCGCGGCTGCTGAGCCCTTCGACCGAGAAGGGCAGGACGATGTCGTCCACCACGCGGGCGGAGGCGGCGCGTTCGGCGACGCTCACGGCTCGACCCCGAAGCACCATGCCAGCACGCCTTTCTGGGCATGCAGGCGGTTTTCCGCCTCGTCGAACACGACCGACTGTGGGCCGTCGATGACCTCGTCGGTCACTTCCTCGCCCCGATGCGCCGGCAGGCAGTGCATGAAGATGGCGTTGGGGGCCGCCAGGCGCATGAGCCGCTGATTGACCTGGTAGGGCGCGAGCAGGTTCTGCCGCCGGCCCTCGTCCTCGTCCCCCATCGACACCCAGCAGTCGGAAATGACGGCGGCGGCGCCCGCCACCGCCGCCTCGGGCTCTTCGCGCAGGATGATCCTGGCGCCGGCCGAAAGGGCTGCCTTGAGACGCTGCTTTGTCGGCTGCAATTCGCGCGGGCAGGCGATGTCGAGGGTGAAGTCGAAGCGGGCGGAGGCGTCGATCCAGGACGACAGCACGTTGTTGTAGTCGCCCGACCAGGCGATCTTGCAGCCGCGGATCGCGCCGCGCTTCTCCTCGAACGTCAGGAGGTCGGCCAGAACCTGACAGGGATGCGACTGCTTGGTGAGGCCGTTGATGACCGGAATGGTCGCGGCCGCGGCCATGTCCAGCAAATCGTCCTGGCTCAGAATGCGGAGGACGATCGCCTCGACGTAGCGCGACAGCACGCGTGCGGTGTCGGCGATGGTCTCTCCCCGGCCGAGCTGCATTTCGGCGCCGGTCAGCATGACCGTCTCGCCGCCGAGTTCGCGCATGCCGACGTCGAACGACACGCGCGTGCGGGTCGAAGGCCGATCGAAGATCATGGCGAGCGTCTTGCCGGCGAGCGGCCGTCCGGCGGACGGATCGCCCTTGACGCGCGCCTTTTTCATCTTCGCCGACATGTCCAAAATGCGCCTGAGCTCGGCGGTCGACAGTTCGAGGAGACCGAGAAAGTGCCGGGGGGCGTTCTGAACGGCTGCGTTCATGCGTTCGATCAGTTGATGGCGACCATCAGGCGTTCCTCGACGGCGGCGCAGGCTGCGTCGAGACGCCGGACGCCTTCGGCGATTTCCTCATCGGTCACCACGAGCGGCGGCAGCAGCCGCACGACGTTGTCGCCGGCCGGAATGACGAGGATTTTCTGCGCCAGCGCCGCTTCGGCGAAGCTCGCCGGCGGCAGCTTGAGCTTGAGGCCGACCATCAGCCCTTCCCCGCGCACCTCCTCGATCACCGAGCCGCGTCGGTCCTTGAGTTCCGCGAGGCGCTGCTTGAGGCCGAGGCCGAGCCTGGCGACGCGCTCGAGAAAGCCCGGCGCGAGGATGACGTCGAGGGTCGCATTGCCGATCGCCATGGCGAGCGGATTGCCGCCGAAGGTTGTCCCGTGCACGCCGACGGTGAGGCCGCGCGCCGCGTCGGCGGTCGCGAGGCATGCGGACATCGGGAAACCCGCGCCGATGCCTTTGGCCGAGGTCAGGATGTCCGGGTGGACGCCGGAATGTTCATAGGCGAAGAGCCGTCCGGTGCGGCCCATGCCGGTCTGCACCTCGTCGAAAATCAAGAGCAGTCCGTGTCGGTCGCAGATGTCGCGCAAGCCGCGCAGGAAAGCGGGCGGGATCATGCGCACGCCGCCCTCGCCCTGGATCGGCTCGATCAGGATCGCGCCCGTTCCGGGGCCGATCGCCGCCTCGACCGCGTCGAGATCGGTGAGCGGAATCTGATCGAAACCGTCGACCTTGGGCCCGAAGCCGTCGAGATACTTCGCCTGGCCGCCGGCGGCGATGGTCGCCAGGGTGCGCCCGTGAAAAGCGCCCTCGAAAGTCAGAACCCGATAACGCTCCGGATGGCCGCCGACCGTCTGCCGACGCCGCGCCATCTTGATCGCCGCCTCATTGGCTTCGGCGCCCGAGTTGGCGAAGAAGACCTCATCGGCGAACGTAGCGTCGACAAGGCGCCGGGCGAAGCGCTCGCCTTCCGGATTCTGATAGAGGTTCGATACGTGCCAAAGCTTCGAGCCCTGGCGGGTCAAGGCCTCGACAAGATGCGGATGGGCGTGGCCGACCGAGGTCACGGCGATGCCCGCGCCGAAGTCGAGATAGCGCTCGCCGTCGGTCGAGACGAGCCAGCAGCCCTCCCCTCGCTCGAAGGCGACGTTCGCGCGCGCATAGGTCGGCACGATCGCTGAGGTCGCTTGAGCGGAAACCACCGTCCAACTCCTTGTCTAAGGCTTGGGTCTCTTGCTTTGGCCCTTCGCCGGCGGCGCTCCAAAGCGCAAAATAAAAACGCCGCCCCGCTGGGACGGCCGCCGAAGAGGCGACAACTATAACGGAAACGCCCGGTTTGGGTCAATAACGAATGGCCCTGCGAAAGATTTTTTGGCCCTCCGCCCGCCCTCCGCGACGCGGGTTAAAATCTTGAACAAACTCACGCAATCGCCTCGATTGGCCGCGCCGAGCGCCCACCGCAATGCGGAGAGCTGTTGAAAAGCCGGCCCCTCCGACCTTTCCAACTCTTGCGCCCAATTCAAGGACTAGTGTATTTTTATCGTCAATGGCCACGAGATGTCGTGGCGGCGGCTTCAAAAGAGAGTGTTGCTCCTGCGTTTTCGCCGGCGGCGTCAGCCATCGGCGAGGAGGACGGGAATATGCGTGGGCTTCTTACTTTGGCCAAGGAATTGACGAACGAGGCGACGATGTCTTGGACGGATGAACGAGTTCGAGCAGCTCAAACAGCACTGGATGGAGGGCAAGAGCGCGAGCCAGATCGCCAACCTTCTTGGTGACGGCCTGACCCGCAACGCCGTCATTGGCAAGGTCCACCGGCTCGAACTCGCCGGCCGGGCGAAATCACCCTCTTCCGCAGGGTCGCATCCCCGCCAGACCGCGTCGCACGCGCCGCGCCGCCATGCCGCGCCGCGGCCAGCCGTCGCCCAGCGGATGGTGCGCGGCGCGACGGCGCTGGCGATCGCCCCGCAGGCGCTGGCCGAATCCGAGCCGGAGACGTTCGAGAGCGTCGTGCTGCCAATGTCGCTGAGAGTGACGATCATCGAATTGAGAGAGGCGATGTGCAAATGGCCTCTCGGCGACCCGGCGAGCCCCGAATTTCGCTATTGCGGCTCGCCTGCGGCGACCGGCCCCTATTGCGGCTATCATAGCGGACTGGCCTACCAGCCGCCGCACGAACGCCGGCGGGACCGCGACCGTGATCGCCGAATGATCGGGCGGTAGCGCCTTTCGAAAGGGAGTTGCGGACGGTCGCCTTGCGGCTCGCCGAAGGTCAAGACTTGCCGAAGGTCTCGTCGAAGGCGTAGCCGGTTCCTCGCACGGTGCGGATCGGATCGCGCTCGCGCCCGCGCGACAGCGCCTTGCGCAACCGCCCGACATGCACGTCGACGGTGCGCTCGTCGATCTCGGCCGCCTGCCCCCAGACCCCGTCGAGCAGCTGCGCACGGGAAAAGACCCGGCCCGGCTTCTCCAGAAGATATTCGAGCAGCCGGAATTCGGTCGGACCGAGATGAATGTCGCGCGCGCCGCGGCGCACCCGTCGGGTCTCCCGGTCGAGGTCGAGGTCGCCGGCGTTCAGGCGGTCGGCGATGCGCTCGGGACGGCTGCGCCGCAGGAGGGCGCGGACGCGCGCCATGAGCTCGGGTATGGAGAAGGGCTTGACGACGTAATCGTCGGCGCCGACGGAGAGGCCGCGCACCCGCTCGGCTTCCTCACCGCGCGCCGTCACCATGATGACGGGCAGCGTTCGGGTGGTCTCGCGCGCCCTGAGCCGCCGGCAGATCTCAAGGCCGGAGACGCCCGGCAGCATCCAGTCGAGGATGACGAGGTCGGGCGCGTTCTCGGCGAGGCGGAGTTCCGCTTCGTCCCCCCGTTCCACGCTCTCGACCACGTAGCCCTCCGCCTCGAGATTGTACGCGAGCAGCAAGGCCAGATCGGATTCATCCTCGACCACGAGGATGCGGGGCGCCGACGCCGCGCCGGGCCGGGCGATGTCCTTGCGCGACTGGTTCATACATCGCCCCCGGCGTCCTCGACGTCGATGTCGATCTCTTCCT
>CAVYXQ010000021.1:0-32174 GCA_963772555.1 uncultured Alphaproteobacteria bacterium
AAGCGCGCTCAGGACAGACGACAGACAACAGAGGACGGATAACCTCCCTCCCCTCGTGTCCGCCAGACCCAGTTTTGCTTCATTCGGAGGCCAGAGCTCGGAGAACAGAGGACGGACAAGATTCGCGTTCTGTCCTCTGCTCTCTGTCCTCCGTTCTCCGTTTTTTGCCGGCCTGGTGGCCCTTGCAAGGTGACAAAGACCCGATCCCATCCCGAACTCGGCCGTCAAACGCCTTAAGCGCTGATGGAACTCTGTCTCAAGACATGGGAGAGTAGGCTGACTGCCACGCCTGCAAAGAAATGACAACAGACGACGCAGGACGGAGGACAGATCCAAGTCCCCGCCCCGTCGTCGCTTCCTCTTCAAAAGACCGATGGACCGACGGAGAACAATCCCCATCTGATCCTTCGTCGTCTGAAATTCAGTCCTCCCATTGCTCAGTGGGGTGGAGCAGCATATTGGCTCGTCAGGCTCATAACCTGAAGGCCGAGGTTCAAATCCTGCCCCGCAACCACCCAAAAAGCCCCGAACGACCCCTCGTTCGGGGCTTTCTGATTTGCCGGCATCGCTCGTGGTCGAGGGGACCGTCGCCGTCGAGGTCAAGTCCCTCGAGGCGCTCCCGGCCGATCCACGACGCGCAGGTCCTTATGTGAAAGTTTCCCGTTTCCGCGTCGGCCTGCCGATCAACTTCAACGGCGTTCTCCTCAAACAGGGGTCCTTTGTGGAGACCACTCCACCCCGAAGGACACGATGGGCCAAGAAGTAAAAAACGGCGCACGATGATCGCCCTCTGGCATTGCACCGACGCGCGCTCCTTTCGGGCGTGGGCGCTCGAGGAAGTCGGCCAACCCTACCGTCTCGAAATCCTGTCTTTTCCGCCGCGGATTCCTTGCGCGCGAGTACATCGGCTCAACCCGCTCGGCAGGTGTCGCTGATGATTGACGGCGATGTGCGGATCACCGGATCGGCAGTGATCTGCCAGTATCTCGCCGAGCGTTACGCCGGGCCGCCGCTCGCGTGCGGCCGGACAAGCCGGACTACGGCGCCTCTCGACGCGGTCCTCTCGGCGAGGCGACGCTGACCTGGCCGCAAGCCGTCATGCTGTACCTCGGCCGCTTCAGCGCCCGAGCGGCGCCCCCCGAGGGCCGTCAAATATGACAGGCGCTGGATGCTCGGGCGCCTTGCGGTCTTCGAGCGCATGCAGGGCGCGGAGCATGTCGCCGCCGGCCGTTTTACGGTCGCCGACATTTCGGTCGGCTACGCGCTGATGCTGCTCCAGATCACCGAACTCTTCGACGAGGCGCCGCTTCGCTGCAGGCTGATTATGGCCGCCTCAGGGAGCGGCCAGCGTTCCGGCGGGCGAAGGCGCGCAGAAGGCCGCTGCCGCCGAGAAGGGCGTGCAGCCGCCGCCGCCGCAGGGCGGAGAAGGCACGGCCTGAAAACGGACCGCACGACAAACGAAAGGAGGATCGCATGACGCCGGACATTGGGTTGGCCAACTGGATCGGTCAGCGCGCCCGCCGCACGCCCGAACGTCTCGCGCTGCGCTTCGAAGGCCGCGACTGGACCTATGCCCAGATGCAGCGGACGATCGAGGACTGCGCTGCGCGACTGGCCGCGCGCGGAATCGGCAAAGGCGATCGCGTCGCCTTTCTCGGCCATAACCAGCCGATGTTCTTCTTCGCCATGTTCGCCGCGGCGCGGCTCGGCGCGATTTTCGTGCCGCTCAACTTCCGCCTGACCGGTCCGGAACTCGCTTTCATGATCGAGGATTGCGGCGCCAGGGCGCTGATCGTCGACGCGCAGCACCGTCCGGTGATCGAGCCGCAGCGCCAGCACCTCGGCGCGCTCGAGGCGTTCCTGCCCGCCGAGGACGATGCGCATTGGACCGAGGCCCCGGCGCCGGCGACCGGGCCGGTCCGCGTCGGCGAGGACGACGTCGCGATGATCATGTACACCTCGGGCACCACCGGCCGGCCGAAAGGCGCGGTGCTGACGCATGGCAATATCTGGTGGAACAACGCCAACGGCATGCATGCGCTCGATGTCCTCGGGGACGACGTGACCCTGACGCCAGCGCCGGTCTTTCATATCGGCGGGCTCAACGTGACGACGCTGATGACCTTTCAGAAGGGCGGACTGGTCGTCCTGCATCGGACCTTCGATCCCGCCCGAGCGCTCGCCGACATCCCGGCGAACAAGGTCACGACGATGTTCGGCGTGCCGGCGATGTTCCTTTTCATGGCGCAGCATCCCGACTTCGCCGCGACAGATCTTTCGTCGGTTCGGGTCCTGGTCGTCGGCGGCGCGCCGAGTCCGCTGCCTCTGCTCAAGACCTATCTCGCGCGCGGCATCCCGATGCAGCAGGGTTATGGACTCACCGAGACGGCGCCGATGGTGAGCTTCCTCGCCTCTGAATATGCACTGAGCAAGGTCGGCTCGTCGGGACGACCGGCGCTGTTTGTCGAGGTCAAGATCGCCGATTCGAACGGCGCGCCGATCACGACGCCGGGTGCGCAAGGCGAGATCCTGGTGCGCGGGCCGAACGTGACGCCGGGCTATTGGGGCCAACCCGACGCGACCGCGCTCGCCATCGACAAGGACGGATGGTTCCACACTGGGGATGCAGGCTTCTTCGATGACGGGGGCTTTCTCACCATCAGCGACCGCATCAAGGACATGATCATCGCCGGCGGCGAGAACGTCTATCCGGCCGAGGTGGAAAGCACGCTGATGCGCCATCCGGCAATCGCCGAGGTCGCGGTGATCGGCGAACCGGACGAGCAATGGGGCGAGGTCGTGATCGCGATCGCGGCGCTGAAGCCATCGCAGTCGCTGACGATCGATGAGCTTCGCGACTTCGCCGGCGGGCAGCTCGCGCGCTACAAGCTGCCGCGCCGGCTTGAGATCGTCCCGGCCCTGCCGCGCAACGCGACCGGCAAGATCCTCAAGTATCAACTCAGACAGACATTCGCGAAGGCCGACGCAGCGCAGTGAGCGGTCCTGAGCGCAGCCGCCGGCGAAGCGGCCGTTCCTCGGCACGTCCGCTTGGCGCGGTAGCCATCCGGGCGCTCATCCGACCTGCGGCAGCGCCCGTCGGCTGACCTTGCCGTTGGCGGTGCGGGGGATCTCGCTGACGAAGACGATCTTGCCCGGGCGCTTGTAAACGGCGAGACGCTCGGCGCAATAGGCGAGCAGCGCGGCCTCGTCAGGCCCTACTTGAACAGTAAACCGGCCCTCGCGCTTGCAAGGCATTGATATCCTTGAGGGCGGTGAGGTATTTTCTCAAAATGTGGTGCCACGTTTGCACAGTTTTTGCGCTTGATATTTGGCGGCGAGTCGGATTCCGTGGTGCTCGATAGCGAGGGCCCATGTTCTTCCGCCTCAAGAAGTCCGGCGAACGCGGCTACGTGCAGATCGTCGAGAACACGCGCGACGGCGCCGCCGTCCGCCAGAGGGTGATCGCCAATCTGGGCCGTGCCGACGCGTTGGCCGCCTCCGGCGCGCTCGCTTCGCTGATCGCCTCGGGCGCCAAGCTCACCGATCAGGTTCTGCTGATCAATGCGCTCGATGAGGACGCCCAAGGCGAGCTGTCGGTCGCCGCCAAGCGGATCGGCGGGCCGATGCTGTTCGGCAAAGTCTGGGAGCGGCTCGGCGTCGCCGACGTCCTGGCCGGCTTGCTGAAGGAGCGCGCGTTCGAGTTTCCGGTCGAGCGCGCCGTGTTCGTCGCCGCGCTGCATCGGCTATTCGTTTCGGGATCGGATCGCGACTGTTCGTCGTGGATGGAGGATTACGACATCCCTGGCGCCGAAGGGCTCGATCTGCATCACTTCTACCGCGCCATGGCCTGGCTCGGCGAGGAGGTGGAGGAGAAGCCCGACGGGGCGCTCGCGCCTCGCTGCGTCAAGGACCTGATCGAGGAGCGGTTGTTCGACCGCCGCCGCGATCTCTTCACCGACCTTTCCGTCGTATTCATGGACACCACCAGCCTCTCCTTCTACGGCCAGGGCGGCCAGACGCTCGGCGAGTACGGCTACTCCAAGGACTATCGCCCCGATTTGAAGCAGATGATCCTCGGCCTCGTCGTCGACGGCGACGGCCGGCCGATCTGCACCGAGATGTGGCCGGGGAACACCGCCGACGTGACGTCGCTGTTGCCGGTGGTCGACCGCTTGCGGGAGCGCTTTTCCATCGGCCGGGTCTGCGTCGTCGCCGACCGTGGCATGATCTCGGCGGCGACCATCGCCGAACTCGAGGAGCGCAAGCTCGAATATATCCTCGGCGCGCGCGAGCGCTCCGACGCGATCGTGCGCAAGATCGTGCTCGAGAACGACGATCCTTTCGTCCCCCTGCTCATCGAGCGCAAGGCGGGAGAGACCCAGCTCTTCGTCAAGCAGGTCAAGATCGAAGGCGTCCGCTATGTCGTCTGCCGCAACGAGGCGGAGGCCGAGAACGACCGCAAGGACCGCGAAGCGATTGTCGCCGCGCTCGACGCGCAATTGAAGAAGGGCGACAAGGCGCTGATCGGCAACTCCGCCTATCGGCGCTATCTGCGCAAAGTCGCGGCCAAGGGCGCTCGCTCATTCGTGATCGACGTGGGCAAGCTCGCCGAAGAGGCGAGCTTTGACGGGATCTTCGTGCTGCGCACGAATGCGAAGGTGACCCCTCTGCAGGCAGTTTTGCGCTATCGCGATCTTCTCCTTGTCGAGGATCTTTTCCGTCGAACCAAGGCGATCATGCGCACGCGGCCGATCTTCCATTCCTCCGACGCCGCCATCCGCGGCCATGTCTTCTGCTCGTTCCTGGCGCTCGCGATGCAGAAGCATCTCGACGACCTCGCCCGCCAGGCCAGCCTCGCGCCGGAATGGAAAGACCTCTTGCGCGATCTCGATCGTCTACAACAGGTGCGCATCCATTACCGAGCCGCCGACTGGCTCGTGCGCACCGACGCCGCGCCAGATGTGACCAGGCTCTTCAAATGCGCCCATGTCGCCCTGCCGTCCCGCGCCCGGCAGGCCCGTCCGCCGCCGCCCCCGCCCAAACACGACCGAAAACGCCGCGGTCGCCCAAAGCGTAGTGCCACGCCAACTTGAATTTCGCCGGAACACCAACATAATCAACCATTTGCAAAAATCAGGTGTTCAAGTCGGGTCAGGCGTGCGCTCCGCCTTCGGCGTGACGAAGGCGGCGACGATCGAGACCTCGTCGGCGACCTTGCGCTCGGCGACCGCCACATCGGCCACGTCGGGATGGCCGCTGAGGACCTTCTCGACCTCGAGCGGCGAAACGCGATAGCCGAAAGCGTTCATGATGTCGTCGTTGCGGCCGTGATGCCAGACCCAGCCGTCGGCGTCGAACTCGGCGAGATCGCCGCCGATGAACCATTCGCCACGAAAGGCCGCCGCCTCTTCCGCCGGCCGGTTCCAGTAGCCGAGCATCAGGCCGGGATCGCTGCGGTGGACCGCTAGCCCGAACTTCCGGCGCTTCTGGTCGCAAGCCATTGATGTGACTCGATCTGGGAATCGAGTTCTGCCTACGCGGCGATCTTGAGGCGGAGGAGTTCGAAGGCTCGGGTCTGGGTTGGGGTTGGCCTTGACAGGATTGTCGTGGGATGGGCGTCGCCGAAGCGGACGCTGTTTCGAGTGAGATTGGCAAGGTCCTGCAGTAGGGTGCGGAAGCTGTGGACGGGCTGCCCGTCTTCGGTGCGCCTGTCGATGGCCTTGCGGCGCGCCGCGGGCGAGACCTTGGCCTTGGCGACGGGGGAGGCGCGCTCAGCGGCGGCGGCTTCGAGATCGTCGTCCTTGAACAGCATCGGGGCGAGGTCGCGCTTCATGTGCCAGACGACGTAGTAGGCAAGCATGCACAAGAAGACGTGGGCGCGAACGCGGTGGGCCCGGCGATGGTGGATCGGACGGACGTCGAGGTCGCCGGATTTGATGTCGCGAAAGCCGCGTTCGGCGTGGCTGAGGCCCTTGTAGGCGAGGACGAGGTCGGCGGCTGCGAAGCCGTCCGCGGGAAGAGAGCTCCGGATCACGTAGATACCATCGAGCGCGGCCTCCGCGGCGATCGCCTCGGCTCTGCGCGACCATGCGAGGCCGGTCTCGGTGATGGCGAGGTCGAAATGCTTGGCCATGCGGCGACGGTCGATGACGGCGCCGACCTTGAGGGCGATCTTGTCGGCGCCGCGCAGCGGATTGCGCTTCTTCTCGGTCATGGCGCGGATCTTGATCAGCGCCATCTCGGTCGCATCGAGGAGTTCGACGCGTTTGCGCACGCGCTCGGCGGCGAGTTGGGGGTTGCGGCAGACGACGAGACGCTCTCCGGGATAGTCGCCCGAGACGATCTCCGCCATGTCGCGCTCGTCGAACAGCGAGAGCTGCAGCGGGCCGCCTTCGGCCGCGAGCGCCTTGATCGCCGGCGCGCGGAGCGCGGTGATCCAGTCGAGGCCGGCGGGCGCGACATCGGCGTCGATGCGCGCCTTTGTGATCATGCCGCGGTCGCCGACGAGCACGACGCGCTTCAGCCGAAACCGCATGCGCAGCTTCTTGACCTGACTGGCGAGGGTGCTCGGGTCGCCGAGGTTGCCTTCGAACACCTCGACGGCGACCGGGCAGCCGTCCGGCGTGCACAGGAGCCCGAAGACGATCTGCGGTCGGTCGGGACGATGATCGCGGCTGTAGCCGAATTGCGCCAGTTCGCAGCGCCGTCCCTCCAAATAGCTCGAAGTGACATCGTAGAGCACGAGCACGCCGTCCTCGAGGTGGCGTTTGGCGAAGACTTTCTCGATGTCGGCCTGGCTGCGGCCCAACAGGTCGAGGGCGGCGTAGAGTTCGTCCTCGTCGACAGCGCCGAGGTCCAGCACCGCGCCGAGCGAGTGGGCGGCGGTCGCCTCGCTGAGTTGGCGCGCGGTGGCGAGCTTGGCGGCCGGCTCGACGATCCGCGCCGCGATCATCGCCAGGATCAGCTTGGCCGGACGGTCCGGCCCTTTCGGCAGCATCTTGTCGAGCCCGAGCCGGCGCACCGTCCCGAGCGCCGCGGCGACATGGCCGTGCCCCAGCGCGCGGGCGATCTCGAAGCGCTCTTCGCCGAGCGGCACGAGGGCCTCGCCGGCCAGCACCCGCCGCAGGCTCTCGATCTTCGCCTCCGGCCAATCGGAGATATTGGCCAGCGTGCGCGACTTGACCTTGCCGCCCTCGCGATAGCTCTCGCGCAACAGGACGGCGGGGCGCGAATCACGGTTCGGGATGCGCGTGACGTACATGAACAGCTTGAATCACGGCCTCAAGCCGAACGCAAGCAGATATTTACATGCCTACAAAATCACCGCCAGTTCCGGCAATCCGGCACAAAACCTCACCTTCTCGCCTTACCCCGCCCGGAAGTTCGGGCTAGCAGACCGACTTGGCCTGCGGGAAGCGCGGCAGTTCCCCCCTCGACCGGCAGAATGGCGACATGGCGCCCGGTCTGCGGGCGCCCGGGGGAACCAGGGCGGATCGGCTCGCCCGGGCGGCTCGAGATGTAGGTCGAGATTTCGCTCATGCCGAGCAACTCGTAGAGCCAGGTTCCGGTCGCCTCGCGCCAGCGGGCGAGCAGTTCGGGCGACAGCGCTTCGCCCGCCGAGACGCCGTGCCGAAGGCTCGAAAGATCAAACTTCGACGACTCTCCGTATTTCAGGATCTGGCGATAGACGCTGGGAACGGCGGCGAAGATCGTCGCCCGGGCCTTCTCGATGAGCAAGGGCCAGATCGCCGGGTCGCGCGGCCCGGTGTAGAGCGCCCCTGTCGCGCCGCGGGCGAAAGGATCGAAGACGCCGACGCCGAGCGTGTAAGTCCAATTGATGTTGCCGGCATGAAGGAGGATGTCGTCCTCGTCGAGCCCCAGCCAGTCCGCCGCCATCGGCCGGCGCCCGAGAACCGCCCGATGGGCGTGCAGGACGCCCTTCGGCTCAGCCGTCGAGCCGGAGGTGAAGATGAGGTAAGCGGGATCGTCGGGCCCGGTCGGGGCATAGTCGGCGGGCTCGCCGTCCGCGGCGAGCCGCCGGGTCTCGTCGCGATCGAAGACCCGAAGATTGGCGAAGAGCGCGCGCTCGTTCAGATCGCCGTTGCCGAGGAAGACCGCCTCGGCGCCCGAATCCTTCGCCAGCGCCAGCGCCTCCGCCGAGGTCAAGAGGAGGGAGACCGGCTGGGCGATGCAGCCGATCGCCGTCGTGGCGAAGAAGGCGAGCACGAAATCGACGTCGTTCGCCGCGCGGATCATCACCCGGTCGCCCCTGGCGAGTCCGCTGGCGACGAGCCCGGCCGCGAGCCGGCGCGCCATCAGATCGAGTTCGCCGTAGCTCCACGAACGGAAAACGTCCGGGCCGTCGGCGAGGACCAGCGCGGTCTTTCCGGGACGGAGCGCCGACTGTCGCCCAAGGCAATGCCATGCGAGGTTGAACGTGTTCGTCGCGGCCGGATTCATGAAGCGGTTCCTCCGCGTGCGGCCGCCAGGACGCCGGCGTTGGTCGCGACCCACTGTTTCCGCCTGCCCGGCGAGGACGCCCGCCAAGCATGGCGCCAACAAGGATGGCGCCAATCTGCCGCTTCGGCGACCGCCCGTACAAGATTGAGTCGGATTCCGGCTTGCTACTACGATGGTGTTGCGGGTCAAGCGGCGGGCGAGCCCGGTCACGCTTTGGCTTTTGCCCCCATTTCGAGAGTTGCGGACTCGCTGATCCATCTCTGAGTGTCTCGACAAACCTTTGGGAAACTCTGCTTGCCTGACAGCAATGAGAAGGCTACGCTTTTCAAAACGGATGGGCAAAACGGATGGGACGCGCGACGCGGATTCGCAGCTTCGGGGCAAGCCGGGTTCCGACAGACGGTGAAGCGATCCGCGGGCGAGGACGAACGGGTTAGCCCGCCGTGGGGGCGCAAGCGTCTATCGCAAGACCGCACGGCTCGAGGTTGAGCCTGAGCGCCAGGGGCCGTAGCTTTTCCTGAGCTCGAACTCTGGTTCAGCATGTCGATGAAACTGTTTTTCGCCCGAGGGAAAGTACATCCTGCATGCGCTTGGCGCTCCTGAGGTACATTGTCCCTCTCGCGGTTATCCTGACCGGGTGCACTGGCAAGGACGTCATCGACGAGCGGGCGCTCCAGGCCCGGGTCGAATATCAGAGCGCGTACCCGACGGCGAGCACGACTGAGTTCGCTCCGACTCCGTCCAGACAGAGCTTGACGCCGGAGGTCTCGTCGTTCCTGCTCGGGCCAGACGATGTCGTCAAAATTTCAGTGCTCAACCAGCCGGACCTGGGCACCACCGAACCTGTGCGGCCGGACGGCAAGATTGCCTTCTTTCCGACGGGAGACCTGCAAGCGGCCGGACGCACGGTCGAGCAGGTTCGTGACGAAATCGTCCGCCGGCTGCGCGCCAAGTCCGCCCGTTCGTATCGGCTCGGCATTCAAGACGTCATCGACATAAAGGTGTACGGACACAATGATCTCAACAGCACGCAGACCATTGGTCCCGATGGCGGAATTTCGATTTTGCCGGGCGGGTCCCTGCACGCCGCAGGTAAGACCGTTGACGAACTCGCGGACGAGATTAGGGAACGTGTGTCGACCATTGTGCAAAATCCCATCCTGAATGTTTCTGTGAAGGAGTACAAAAGCCAGCCGCTGTTCATCGCCGACCCGCTGGTCAACGTGGTGATTGCGGAAATCAACAGCCGTCGGATTTCGATCCTCGGGGCGGTGCACAGCCCGGGAATCGTCAAGCTTCGCACCGCGACAACCCTCATGGATGCGATATCCGAGGCAGGCGGACTGAGCGACGATGCAGATTTGCGGGAGTCCATTGTGCTGCAAGGCGGCAAGATCCTGCCGGTCAGCCTTGAACGCCTGTTCAAGCAGGCGGACCTTAGACAAAACGTCTACCTGCAACCGAACTCATCGGTCTATATCGCAAGCACGAAGTTCAATACTGCCTATGTCATTGGCGAGGTGGGCCACCAAGGCAAGGTGACCTGGGAAGGCGCGTTGAGTCTGACGGACGCCGTCGCCCTGGCAGGGGGAGTGGGAGCCAAGGCAAAAGTCGACCATGTGCTGATCATTTCGGGCGGGCTTGCGAATCCGACACTGAAACTCGTCGACTTGGGCGGAATTCTCTATCGGGGCGAACTGGAAAAGAACGTCGCCTTGGCGCGCGGGGACATCGTATACGTGCCTCTGACCGAACTCGGCGCATCGGAGCGGTATTTTGATTACGCGACAAAGGCCCTCCAGCCGATCCTCTCGGCCGAGAGCGCGATTGTCCTCGGAGGCTCCGCGGTCAGCACCATTCAGGGCAAGACCTCGGTGGGGACGAGCATAAGCGTGGGCGGCCAATAAAGGCGGTGCGGCCGCCGCGGGTGGCCGGCGACTGGAGCGCAGTTGCGCATGAATGCGAAGACACCGTTCTATTTTGGCAATGCAAAGGCCGACCAGGTGCGGGGCAGCGGCTGGTTTGTCGGCCAGTTCGTTCCGCCCGAACTCGGGCTCCGCCGCCAGACGGACGTCGAATTGAAGTGGGGGATCCACCCTGACGGCGAAAAGCGATCCCAACCCTGGGCCACTCAAAACAGCGCTACGATCTCCGTTTTGATCGAGGGAAGCTTGAGGGTCACGTTCCATATCGACGGAGCACAACAGGAGGTCACGCTCCAGGCGAAAGGCGACTATTTGATTTTCGGGCCGGAGGTCGTCCACTCGTGGGAAGCTGTCGGCGACACGATTGTTCTGACCGTACGATTTCCCTCCGTCGAAGTTGGATCGCGGTCCGCCCGGCTTTGAGACTGCAGCTCGTGGCTTGTTTTGGTCGAGCCAGGACCGGGAGCAGACCTCCTCGATCCGCAGTCTGTCGATGCCGTTGGGCGAGCCCGCGACTTCAACCAGCCGACTTTTTGGGCTGTGACAGCGAGCGGGCAAAACCCAAGACTTCGGCATAGGCCTGGCCGGACGCCGACCCTAGAAAATGCAAGCATAAACCGAGAGCGACCACCGCCGCCATCGGATTCCAAGAGGATCGCAGAAAGTGCTTGCGGTAATAGCGATAGCTATAGACTTCAAACATTATCAGCGATCGTAGGCGCTTCAGCGCGTTTGCCCTTGATCCTCCCTTGTGGTTCAGGTGGATGATTGCGGCTGCGGGCAGGTAGAAGCACTTGTAGCCGGCCTCGGCGATCCGCTTACAATAGTCGGCGTCGACATGATAAAAAAAGGATTCGTCCAGGCGTCCAACCTCACGCATGACCTTCAGGGGCGCCATCGACGCGGCGCCGGAGACAAAACCGGCGACGAACGGCTCGCCCGTGTCCCGGCCGAGGTGCAGAACATGTCGCCGGGAAAAGCGGTTGTTCGGGAAGAGTTTGGTCAGGATCGACTGCGCCCCGAAAATCGCCGCTCCTGGGCCGAGAGGGGCCTTCGCCGACGCCTGAGTCGTCCCATCCTCGTTGAGCAACCTGCAGCCGACCGCCCCGGCCTCCGGATGCGCTCGGAGGAAATCGATCATCGCGTCGAGCGCATGCGGCAGGACGATCGTGTCATTGTTCAGCAACAGAACATAGCGCCCGCGCGCCTCGTCCAGCGCCCTGTTGTTCGAGAACGTATAGTGCCGGTTCACCTCGTTCCGCAGCAGACGAACCTCGGGAAATGTTGAGCGCGCCATCTCGCTTGTCCCGTCGGTGGAGGCGTCATCGACAAGGATGATTTCATACGGGTCCGTTGGGGGGTTCGCATAGATCGACCGCAGGCAGTCTCGCGCCAGCTCGCATGTATTGTAGCAAGAAATGATAATTGTCAGCGCGATGTCGGAAGGCCTCGCCTCACTGCTCACCGGTGGTTTGAGGCCGCTCATGGTGATCATCCAGCGTGTATCGGGTCACGCGGCGGTCATGGCAATGCCAGGTCCGGTCCAAGCTAAACCAAGGCAGCGAATGCCTAGCGTGAGCGGCCTCCTGATTCAACAGAATTTCGACCCGTTCTGTCTGAAAGTCGAGTTATAAGCGACGCTGGGGACGGCCAGAGATATTCGCTCACCGACTTGTACAGTCAGGCAGAAAGCAAGGAGAACCCCGATCTCATCGACGGAATTCACCTTATGGCTGACGCCTTGCGAGCCGCTTCGCTCGACGCTTCGTTCGATCGTGCGTCGTTTGGCGTCGAGCCTCGACGCGGTCGAGTTTGAACCGCACGTGACCGTCTTCTGCGGCCGCTCGAGCGACCTGGAGGCGCGCGGCGTCATTGACCTGGTCGCCCAGCAATTCCCTCAGAGCCCGTCCGGGAAGTTAACGAATCGTTGGAATCGCTTATGATTTCAAGGAAGGCGGCCCGAATCAGGGGGGTCGCCGATGTGGACCAACGAAAATCGCGCTCGCTACGACCGCGGTCTGCTGCGCTATCCGAGCGATCTGACCGACGCGGAATGGGCGCATGTCGGGCCGCTCATTCCGCCGGCCAAGCGCGGCGGCAACCGACGCCATGTCGATGAGCGCGACGTCGTCAACGGCCTGATGTACGTCCTCAGCACCGGCTGCCAATGGCGCGCCGTGCCGAAGGACCTGCCGCCGCGTTCGACGCTTTACGATTACTTCGATCGCTGGAGTTGGGACGGCACGCTCGATCGCATCCACGACGCTCTCTACGTGAAGTGTCGCGAAGCCGCCGCTCGCGAGGCGAGCCCGACCGCCGCGATCATCGACAGCCAGAGCGTCAAGAGCGCGGAAAAAGGGGGGTCTGCATCGATCCGGCGGGTTATGACGCCGGCAAGAAGATCACGGGCAAAAAGCGCCACATCCTCGTCGATACGCAGGGCCTGTTGATGCATGCGATCGTCCACGCCGCCGACATCCAGGACCGCGACGGCGGCGCGGCGTTGATGGCGACCTTGTTCGGCGCCTTTCCGTTCCTGACCAGGCTCTTTGCCGACGGCGGTTATCGGGGGTCACAATTTCAGAGCGCAATCGGGCGAACTCTGGCGCGCGTCATGGTCGAGATCGTCAAGCGGTCGGATCAGGCCAAGGCCTTCGTCGTCCTGCCCAAGCGCTGGATCGTCGAACGCACTCTCGCCTGGCTCGGCCGCTGCCGCAGACTGGCCAAGGATTGGGAATGCCTCAACCGCAAGGCGCTCGCCTTCCTCCGCCTCGCCTCCATCCGCCTCATGCTGCGAAAACTATGCAATCCCACATAATGTTTCCGGACAGACTCTCAGGTTGAGCTGATCGCGGATCGCCTGGACTGTACGGAGATCTATACGAAAACCCTGTTTGTGCAGTTCCAGGAATCCGCGCTGATGCGACGCATGTTCGAGACTGCGGCGGGAGCCTATTCGCAACGCTCCGACTACGTCCTCAGCCCGCACCTGAGCCTGCTCTACAGGAAACTGCCCGCCGCCGAGCAACAAAAGCTTTGCCGGACGCTCGATGCGCCGATGGGCGTTTATCGTTTTGATCGGGCGCGGATGATCGAAACGGAACTTCCGATCGAGGATTCCGGACCGGTAAAACGCTGGCGGACAGTGTGCGAGGCGCCGCTCGCGGGGCCGGGATAACCCGCCCAGGCCTTATGGACGCCGACCGGCAAAATGACCGCCGCGGCGGCGACAAGCCGCTCGCCGGCATTCGGTCAGACCCTTGGATTGCAGCGGGGATCCGAGGCTGAAGGCGACCGGTCTGGTGGAGCCCCGACGAGAAACAGGCTTTACAGCGCCCCATGAGCCGTAATGACCTGCTTGATCGTCAAAAGTATAATCTTGATATCGAGCGCCAGGCTGCGCGCGCGCACGTATTCAAGGTCCAAGGCGAGCGTTTCGCCCCAACTCAGCAGCTTGCGGCCGCGGATCTGGGCGAGTCCTGTCAGTCCTGGCTTACAGGTGAACTTTATCATCTCCTCCGGGGTGTGATATTGCAGAACCTCAGGCGCCTCGGGGCGAGGCCCGACCAGACGCATATCTCCAATCAGCACGGACCAAAGGTTCGGCAGTTCGTCCACGGAGAGCCTGCGCAGCACGCGTCCGACACGGGTGATCCGTGGATCGTTTTCGACATGCGGAAACCGGCTGCGAAAGTCCTCCTGGGCTGCATAGACGTCCGGAAAATGACTGGGAAAGCGCTCCCGCGCGTCCTCGTACATGGTGCGAAACTTGATCAGCGTGAAATAAGCCGGCGCCCAATATTGGGCGTCGGGATCGTAACCGCCGGGCGGCGGACGCAGATCGGCGCGCCCCTCGAGATCGCGCCCGCGAAGGCGAACGGAGCGGGCGGGCCGTCTGTGGCGGAAAAGCGCCGGTCCTGGAGAATCGAGACGGATAACGATCGCTGTCGCCAGCATGAGGGGCAGGGCGACAAGCAATCCCGCCGACGCGAGCGCGATGTCGAAGGCCCGACCGACGGCCTCAATCATGACGTGTGGCGTGTGTGCGGGCCGGACTGGAATTGCGTATATCTTTCCAGATTCGGCGGAACTGGGCGCGAGGGACGAAGGGACGGCCGCAGTCGTGCCGTCCCTGGGCAGGGCGACATCGCAAAGGCGCTCCGAAATCACCTTCGTTTGCGGCAATGTCCTGAATCCGATTCCCAAGTGGAAGAAGTCCGCCACGCCGCCTCTTGTGTCACAGTGACATCAGGCGGCCGATTTTCGACACGCTGACGGCCCGGTCGAAAACTGAAACGATCGAGATGCTACGATCGCTGCCTCGCCCGCCGACGACGCTTGCTTTGTCTCCGTCGTTTGCGCGGGCTTGCGCCATGAAGATGAGAGCGGGAAGACGACAGGTCCTCCCCTCTCTTACGGCGTGGCTCGGTTAGGCGGTCCGAGCCAGAGACGCCGACCACTTGTCGAAGTACGACTTGCTCAGTCCCGACAGCGGCAGGCCGATGGGCAGCCTGGACTGGCCGTACTTGGAGAACTCGAGATATTTCTTGATGGTCTTCAGATCTTCAGCGCTGGCCAGCTGCAGATCCTCGTTGACGAAGTGGATGACCATCTTTCGGTTCACCGCCGTCTCGAGCAGGCTGTTACGGTCGTCTTCATCCTCGGGCAGTGCGAAGATGCTGTACATGATGATGTTGCAGTCGCGTTTCTCGACCAGGTGCCGCAAAGTCGGCAGATGCATCATATCCTCGAGGTCGAACAACTCGTAGTTGAATTCGAGGTTCTTCTTCTTGCAGTAATCCACCAGCATATATCGCTGCAGGTGCACCGGGATACTGTATGTCGCCGCGGTGTTGTTGGCTACATAGAAGATATTTGGTTTTCCATTGAAGAAACCGCGCTCCCGCGGCGGCTCGGCGGCGAGCCTTTCTTCCTCTTCCTCCGTGTCGGGGATCAGATGGAAATAGCCGGCGGGAATCTTGCGGCCGAGATAGTCGCCATAAATCCCTTCCGCGATGCGGAAATCCATGCTGACGCGCGTCTTGCCTGACGTGTTGGGGCGGCCGGAGCCGTGGATGTTCTCCTGGGTGAAGAAGCAGGCGCTGCCAGGTTTGGCCTTGATCTGCCAGCTTTCCTTGCCGAAGACCTCGGTCATCTCCTCCATGCTGAGCCGCTTTTCGATCGCATATTTGATCAGTTCCCGCGACCTCTTGATGCTGAGGATCTGCATCGACCGGCTCCGGTCCTCGTCGGCGGTCACATCCACGAACGGCATCCAGATGCTGCGCGAGGCGATGCCGTGACCATAGAGCAGTCCGGTATGGAACGGGAAGAACAGCTCCGGCGTGGTCGGCAACATGATGCGGACGTTCATGAAACGTTGCACCGCCACCGGAAGTCGCAGTTTGCCTTGAGTCACCACCTGTTCGCGCACGAAGCGGTTCAGCATGCGCCGGAATTCGGGCAGGTTCGTATCGGCGCAGAGCTGCTTGGTGACGGTGTAGACCTCGTTGAGCGGAACCGCCTCGTGTAAGTAACTCAGATCGTCCAACTTGTAGCCCATGCCCCGGATACGATCGAGGATCCACTCGTTGAACGGGTATTTCGAATTGTCCCACGCATAGACTTTCGCGTCCCACACCGTTGTCAGGCTAAGTTCAAGCGCCGCGTCGATGTCATTCGCCGCAACGAGCGGTTCCAGAATATGCTGAGTCATTTCGAGCCCCTTTTCCGTAGCCGTACCGTCCCAGTCCCACGAGCAAGCGTACCACAGGCGTCCAAAAAAGTAATATCCAGCGCAAGAAAATGGCTGGACCAAGGCTCCGTGTCAACAATTTGGCAAAGTTACGCAGCAACCTAAACAAACTTGTGAACGCGAAAAAAGAGTAGGATCGTGGGCCGGCGAGAGCGCCTCTGCGGAATGAAGAGTTCCGTCGGCGCGGCGACTTTGCCGCCCGATATAATAACATCGGCGGGTTGAGAAATCTATTTTCGCATTCGTCTTCGCCTGAGCCGCCCACCGAAGGGACGGGCGCCCGCTCATCGGGGCCGCGCGACGAAAATCCCCAAGAGAATGGCGAGGCCGCCGAGCGCCTGGATCAGGCTGACCGGCTCCCCGAGGATGAGGTAGCCAAAGCCGGCCGCGGCGATCGCCTCGAGAAAGATGACGAGCGAGGAGAAGGCTGCGGGAAGCTTTCCGAGCGCAACCGTGAGGAGCCCCTGGCCGCCGCAGTGGCTGATCCAGGCCATGGCGAAGAGCGCAGCGAGGCCGCGCGTGGACGCCGGCAGAAGCCTGGGTTCGGCGACGAGGGCGACGAGAAGCAGGATCGCCGCGGTGATCAGGGTCGCTTCGAACGTGACCCTCGCCGCCGTGGCGGTCTTCCGCGCCCGCTGCACGGCGAGAAAATAGAGGCCGAAGAAAACGCCGGTGACGATGCCGAAGGCGTCGCCGAGCGCGCCGACGGGCTTGAGCTCGAAGCTTTGCGCCAGCAAGGCCGCGCCGCCGATCAGGCAGAGGCCGAGCCCGCCGAGCACCTCGCCCGTCGCTTTCTGCCTGAGGAGCAGCCAGCCGAACAGCACGACCCAGATCGGCGCGGTGGTGGCGAAGAATGTCGCATTGGCGACGCTGGTATGCACGATGGCCAGATGCCAGAAGCAAAGATCGCCGGCAAAGGCGAGCCCCGACAGAATCGCAGCCTTGGAGAAGCGCTGCGATCTCCCCTCTTTCTCAGCGAGCCGCAGCCAGCCGTAAAGCACCGGCAGCGCGAGCGCGACCCGCCAGAATGCGCTGGCGAACGGCCCGACATCGGCGAGGCGGACGAAGATCGGCGACACGCCCATCGCCACCGCGCCGGCGACGAGGGCGAGGAAGGGCGCGAGCCGCCCGCCGCGCGCCGCGGTAGAGCTCAACTGCGACATCCGGCAAAGGATTCCGTGGAAACGTTGGCCCGGCGATCTCGCCGGGTCGCTGCCGGCCGTCCATAGTCTCGCCAAACCCCGCGAGCAAGCCAAGGCATGATGGACGGAACAGCGCGCCTCGAACTCTTGCCGGACGAGCCGGCCTTTTCGCCGGTCGAGACGGTCGCCGGGCCGCTCGCCGCCGGAGCCCTGCTGATCTGCGATCACGCCTCGAACGGGCTGCCGCCGGGCTATGGCTCGCTCGGCCTCGGCCGCGAAGCGCTCGAGCGGCACATCGCCTACGACATCGGCGCGGCGGCGCTGTCCCGGGCGCTCGCGGCGCGGCTAAAGGCCCCGGCCGTGCTCTCGACCTTTTCGCGCCTGCTCATCGACCCGAACCGCGGCGCGGACGACCCGACGCTGGTCATGCGCTATTCCGACGGCGCGATCATCCCCGGCAACGCGCGCGCGGACGCGGCCGAGATCGCCGGCCGGCGCGACCGCTACTGGGCGCCCTATAGGGAGAAGGTCGCGGCGACGGTCGAAGCGATGATCGCAGCCGGGGAGCCGCCGGCGATCCTCTCGATCCACTCTTTCACCCCGGTTTGGCGCGGCGTCCGCCGCCGCTGGAAGGTCGGCGTGTTGTGGGACCGCGACGACCGGCTGCCGAAGCCGCTCCTCGAAGCGCTCGCCGCCGAGCCCGATCTCGGCCCCGAGGCGATCGGCGACAACGAACCTTACGACGGGGCGCTGGCCGGCGACACGATCGACGCCGTCGCCACCGCGCGCGGCCTCGCCAATGCGCTGATCGAGATCCGCCAGGACCTGATCGCCGAGCCGGCTGGCGCGCTGGCCTGGGCCGACCGGCTCGCGCGCCTTTTGAAGCCCATCCTCGCCGATCCCGCGGCGCGGAGCCCGAAAGATTTCGGCAGCCGCGCCCAGCGGGGGCGGCGGGGCTGATCGGCTCGCCCGTCGAACTGGCGAGTAGGAATATCGGGCGCGCGCGATTGCTCGTCCGACAGCTCCAACGCCTATTGCTGCCAGGGGCGGCCCGGATTCGCGAGCCCGCTTTTCAGCGCCAGCATCCGCTTCAGCCGCGGCCGGTCTTTCACCGCCATCTGCACAATCGTCCATAAGCGGCGCGGCGTCAGCCTCGCGTCGATGAAGTCGTCCGGCAGGTCGGGACCCCACTGATAGAGGCCCTTGCGATCCAGCACGTGATAGCCGGGCTCCTGCCGGGAATCGAACAGGTCGCCGTCGGCGTAGTGCTCGTGCTTCTGGCCCCACGGGTCGCGCCAGTAGTCGAAGATCTGGCTGCCGAGGAGATGGCGCCCGACCCCCCACGCATGGCGGTAGCGGCCGGCGAGCATCACCTGCTGGCCCATCTCCACCGCATCGAGATCGACCACCTCGAAGGCGACGTGATCGGCCTTCGATTCGAGGCCGGTGGCGACGAACAGCGTATGATGGTCCGTCGGCACGTCGCCGCGATCGAGCCGCATGAACGATCCGACCGGGTCGCCCTCGGGCAGGCACATGACATCGGACGGGATGAAACCGAGCGTGTCCATGTACCAGCGCGCGCTCGCGTCGAAGTCGGGCGTTTCGAGGACCAGATGACCGAGCTTCGTCACCTGCGGCGGTTCCAGCGCGGGGCGTTGCGTGTCGTTGACCCGGATCGTCTGGTTCGGCGCATTGTAAGGGATCGGCGCCCGGGTCGGCATCGGCTCCAGGCGCGTGAACCCATGCAGCACATCGACCGCGACTCCCTGCGGATCGCGAAGCCGGACGAACGAGCCGCCGCCCGGCGCATCGGAGGTCTCGATCGGGCGACCGAACGCCCTGGAAAGTTTCTCGAGGTCCTCGACGGCGGGAACGGAGAAGCCGAATCCGAGCAGACGCGCGTTGGGGCCGCGGCTCGCGCGATAGATGTAGGGCTGCGATCCCGTTCCGCGCAGGAAGAGGTCGCCTTCGCGTCGCTCGGCGACGATCAGGCCGAAGTCGCGAAGGTATCGCTCGGCCTGCTCGAGGTCCGGCCGCTCGAAATGAACGAACAGCAGTTCGTCGGCCTTGACGATCGGCGACCGGCTGCGCGGCAGCGCGACGCTGCCGGGTCCACGTTTGATCGTTGCAGTGTGTAGCATGCGAGTCTCCTGTTTCATGTGAGGTTTCAGGCCGCGACGCGCGGCTGGTCGGCGGTTTGCGCGATGGCGAACGGGGCGAGAACCGCGAGATCGCGGGCCTCGTCGAGCCGGGCGGCGATGAACCGGTCGGGGCGCACGAGAACGCTTCCCACAGCGTGGCGTCTCGCCCAGTCGGCGAAGGCGGCATCGTCGCATTGCAGCGAAAGCGTGCCCGGGTTCCGGCTCACGCCATTGAGGCAGATGAACCGCGCGCCGAGCCCCGAGAGGAGGGCGAAATCGCGGCTCGACAGCATCGAGGCCGGATCGACCCCCAGGCCGAGGACCATCCATTGATGGCAGGCGAGATACTCGTCGAGAGGCGCTCGCGACTGCGCCGTCCCGACGGTCGGCTGCGGCATCATCTGGCCGACCAGCGCGTCTCGCCCCGCCCCGGTGAGGGCGCTGCGAGCGATGGCCGGCGGCGGCACGACGCCGCCACGCGCGATGAAGGCGCGGAACCGGCTCGACAGGTTGAGGCAGGCAAAGAGGGAGTCGCGCGTCGCGGCGGCGATCCGGCTCGTCGGCATGATGATCGACCCGAGGCGGCGCGAGACCTCGACCATCTTGCGGACGATCGGCGCGCGCTCGGTCTCGTAGGTGTCGAGAATGTCTTCCTTCGCCTCGCCTCTCAGGACCGCGGCGAGCTTCCAGGACAGATTGACCGCGTCCTTCATGCCGCCGTTCATGCCCTGGCCGGCGAACGGCGGCATCAGATGCGCCGCGTCGCCCGCCAAGAAGACGCGCCCGACGCGCCAATGATCGGCGACGCGCGCGTGGAAGGTGTAGACGGCCTTGCGCTCGACCTCGAAGGCTTCGGTTCCCGACCTCCGCTTGATCAGAGCGCGAACGTTGTCGTCGCTCTTCAGCGCGTCTTCGCTCTCGCCCGGCAATTGCATGAATTCCCAGCGGACTCGGTCGCCGACAGCCGGCAATTGGACCGATGGACGGCGCGGATCGCAGTTGAAGGTGATCTCCTTGACCCTGTGGCCCCTGACGATCGCATCGATCACCAGCCAGCGCTCGGCGTAGGTCGAGCCCACGAGTTTGAGCCCCAGCCGCTCGCGGATGCCGCTCGCCCCGCCGTCGCAGGCGACGACGTAATCGGCGCTGAGCGTGCGTTCGCCCCCCGGCGCGGCGATCTTCAAGACGACGCCGGTCCCGTCCTGGGTCAGATCGGCGACGGCGTGCTCGAAGGCCACGCGAACGTTGTCGAACCGGGAAAGTCCCTTCAACAGCGCGCTCTCGAAATCCGGCTGATAGAAGGTGCCGAGCGACGAATGACCGTAGAGACTGCGCGGGAAGTCGGCCGCCATCAGGGTCACGTTGCGCGCGTTGACGTGGCGCACGTGCGGGTCCTGCACGAGGCCGGGCGCAATCTCGCCGAAGAGCCCGACCTGGGCGAAGAGGCGCAGCGTCTCGGCGTCGTAGGCGATGGCGCGGGGCAGGCCGAGCAGGCCCCGGTTGCGTTCGAGCACCGCGACCCGCACGCCGGCGAGGCCAAGCAGGTTCGCCGTCATCAGGCCGATCGGGCCCGCGCCGACCACCGCGACCTCGACCCGATGCGGCAGGCCGCCACTCCTATCATTGAAATCTTTCAGCATTCTCGCTTCCTCCCGAACTTTCGGGCTACCCCCCGAAATATCATTTGCACTTCTAAGTCAAATCGACTAAATAGTCAATACGAAAAGTGCAAGACGAGGTTTCAGGCAGGGCGAGCGGCCAAAATCGACAGGATATCAGCGGCCGGTCATCACCAAGGGAGTGAAACGAATGGCGACGAAACTCATACGCTACGAAGTCGGCGGCACGCCGCATTGGGGCGTCGTGTCGGGCTCAGGCATAGCGCCGCTCGACGGCGCCTATCCGACGACGGCGGCCTTGATCGAGGGCGGCGAAGCCGACTGGCGAGCGGCGGCCAGGAAGACGCCGAGCCTGTCGCTGGAATCGGTCAACGTCCTCTCGCCGGTGACGACGCCCTGCCGCGTCTACTGCCAGGGCGCGAACTACCGCCAGCACATGATCGAATCCGGCATGGATCCGGACGCCAAGCGGTTCAACATGTTCTTCACCAAGTCCGACGCCTCGGTCAGTTCCGCGCGCGGCGCGGTCGAGCGGCCGAAGCACGTCGCGCTGCTCGACTACGAAATCGAGCTGGCGCTGATCTTCCGCCGGTCTATCCCCGCCTCGGCGACGATCACGACAGATAATCTCAAGGACTACGTGTTCGCCATCGCCGTCGCCAACGACCTCAGCGCGCGGGACGTGCAGCTGCCGCAAATGCAGTTCTTCAAGGGCAAGAGCTATCCGGGCTTCTGCCCGATCGGTCCCTGGCTGACGGCGCTTGAGCCCGACGAATTCGCCGATCTCGATCGGCTCGACCTTCAGCTCGCGGTCAACGGGACCGTGCGCCAGAAGGACACGACGGGGAATCTCGTCTTCAAGCCGGCCGAGACGATCTCGGAGCTCTCAACCTTCGGCAATGTCGCGGCGGGCGACGTGCTCCTGACCGGAACGCCGAGCGGATGCGCGCTCCGCGTGCCGCCGGCGCCGATCCGCAAGCTGGCGCAGCTGCTGCCGGAGCGGGCCTTCTGGAAACTGTTTCTCAACGGCCAGCGCCGCCGGCCGCAGTATCTTCAGCCGGGAGACAGAATCAGCGCCCGCATTCGCAGCGCCGACGGCCGGGTGGACCTCGGCGAGCAGCTGACCCAGGTTCTGGGGTAGTGCGCATTCCGCGCCTCGTCGTTGGGACCCCAAGCGTCGCGACAGGAAAGCAATCCATGCGCACTCGGCAATGACGGCTCGAGCCGCCTTCAGCCGGCTCTGGCCAGGCGGGGCGCGGCCCGCGAGATGCGGGCGGCCTGCGCGAGCGCCGCGGCCGCCTGCGGCTTGCCAACGCCGATCGCCCGGAGGACGGAACGGATCGCCGGCTCCCGATCGCCCGCCGAAAGCCGGCCTTCGCCGATCGCCGCCAGAACCTGGAGAACGACGCCGATCGCCGCCTCGAGGCCGAGCGCCAGCGAAAGCTCGGCCTGGGGCGCCGCTTCCAGAACCCGCTCGAGGTCCTCGGAAAGCCTGCGCCGCGCCGTCTGGCCGACGGCCGGATGGGATCGCGCCATGCGCGCCACCAGCGAGGCCCAGTTCGGGTCGATGAGCGCTCTTTCCAGGAAGGCGTTGCAGCCGAAGGCGATCCGGACGAGCGGGTCGGCGATCGACAGCCGTTGCGGCTGCAGCATCTCGTCGAAGGTCTTGATCAATTCGTCGGCGACGGCGGCGGCCAGCGCCTGCATGTCAGTGAAATGGACGTAAAAGGTTCCCTTCGCCACCCCCGCCTCGTTGACGAGGTGGTCGACAGTGACCGTGTCCCACGGCTGCCGGGCGAAGAGCGCGCTCGCCGCGTCGAGGATTTGCGCCCGGGTCCTGGCGCGCTTCTCAGCGCCGATCTCGGCCCGCCGCTCGAGGTTGATCTTCGCCATGCCTGCTCCCGCTCGTCCGGGCGACTTTAGCCTATAAAGTCAAAATGACCAAATGGTCATGGAGACCTCCATCCGTGAACGCCAACATAACCATCGACCAGATCGCGAATTGGCGGCGATGCGAGAAGTGGCAAGCTGTGCGCCGTGGGCCCCCCTCTCCCGTCGGGAGAGGGGCAGGGGTGAGGGGATCAGCGTATCAGACAAAGGGCAACCTCAATT
This sequence comes from uncultured Alphaproteobacteria bacterium, assembly GCA_963772555.1. Lineage (GTDB taxonomy): Bacteria > Pseudomonadota > Alphaproteobacteria > Rhizobiales > Beijerinckiaceae > Roseiarcus. The sequence continues at coordinate 23,158 of CAVYXQ010000021.1, forward strand.
CCTTCCGAATCCGCGCAAGAACCAGATCGAGATCGTCGCAGACTTCAGCGTCGGTGAAGCGGACGACGCGCACGCGGAAATTTTCGATCACCTTGGTCCGGCCGTTGTCATAATCGACGAACCAGTCATGCTGCTTGCCGTCCCCCCGGATCGCAGTCCGGGGGTCGATGACGAGCTTGGCGCCGTGACAATAGAAGTCGGCGACGTAGCGATCGAACGGGACCTGACGCCGGAACTTCGCACCGTGAAAACTCGAACCGCGCAGGCGCTGCCAAAGGATGTCTTCGGCACGGGTCGGATGCTTGCGAAGGGCGCGCGCAAATTCGCGCCGCTCGGAAGCCATTGACTTATCCTTCTCCGCCCGGTCCCCTCTCCCCTGCCCCTCTCCCTTTGGGAGAGGGGTTCGCCAGCGCCCCGGCCTCGCGCATTTCGGCGTAGAGGGCTGAAGGCGCATAGTCATAGCCGTTCGGCCAGGTCGGCACGCCGGCCTCAACGAACACCCGGCTGAAAAAAGCGTCCTTGAGCGGCGCGGCCATCGGTCCGGTCCGCGCCGCAAGTCCGCTCAAATCGGCGACGCCCTCGCTGCCGTCGCTGAATTGCACCCAGAGGCGAAACGCCTCCATCGGCTTGACTTTCACGACGTCCACCATCGGATATTCAGTCGTCATCGGGTCCCGCAATCCTTTCGACGGCTCATCGGCGCGGGCGCGCGCCCAATCCTCCTCCAGTTGCTCCGATGCGCCCAGAGCCCATTCCGTCACCAGGCGCAAGGCGCAGCGATCCCGCGATGACTCGTCCGTCGGCATCACACGGCCCCAGAGAAGGCGGCGCGGAGGAGGGCGGAATTGAGGACGGCGAGTTCTTGCGTTGCCCCACACTCACTGCGCCCTCGCCCCCGCACCTCCACGGATCAGGTCCGCCGCCCGTTCGGCGATCATGATCGTGGGCGCGTTGGTGTTGCCGCGCACCACGCTCGGCATCACCGAGGCGTCGACCACGCGCAAGCCGTCGAACCCGTGCACCTTGAGGTCGCTGTCGACCACCGGCCCGATCGCGCAGGTGCTGGTCGGGTGATAGAGGGTCTGGGTTTCCTTCTGGATATGCTCCCAGACATCGGCTTCGGCCGCCGATTTCGGCACGAGGTGGAGCGCCTTGATGTGGGCGCGCATCGCCGGCTCTGCGGCGATCTCGAGGCCGATGCGGATGCCCTCGATCATGCTCTGGCGATCCTCGGGCGCAGCGAAGTAATTGTGCGCGATGCGGGGCTTCGAGAACGGGTTGGCGTTTCTGAGCGAGAGCTTGCCGCGGCTCATCGGCTTCACGACGCCGGGGCCGTAGCCGAAGGCATGGGCGAACGGGATGCCCATGCCCTCCTCATAGAACATCACCGGGGCGGCGTGGAACTGCACGTCGGGCGCTTCAAGTCCGTCGCGGGTGCGGAAGAAGCCGCCCGCCTCGCCGATGTTCGAGGTCAGCGGCCCGCGGCCTTCGCTTTGCAGCAGGCCGACATTCTCGGGCGTCAGCGCGGTCATCAGGCTTTCGGTGTCGGTGAACCAGGACATCAGCGTCATCGGATGGTCCTGCAGCCCGATCCCGACGGGCAGGTCCTGGCGGACCGGGATCTGCAGCATCGCCAGATCCGCCGCCGGCCCGATTCCCGACAGGAGCAGCAGCTGCGGGGAATTGTAGGCGCCGGCGGCGAGGATCACTTCCCTGTCGGCGAGGACCTCCTCGAGGCGGCCGTCGACGGCGATCTCGACGCCGGTCGCCCGCTTGCCGTCGAACAGGATTCGCGTCGTCTGCGCCTTGGCGACCAGCCTGAGATTAGGCCTGGCCATGGCGGGATGCAGATAGGCCGCCGCGGCGCTGCAGCGCATGCCGTTGCGCTGGGTGTACTGATAGAGCCCGACACCGTCCTGGACGGCGCCGTTGAAATCCGGGTTCTTCTTGTAGCCGGCATGGACCGCCGCCTCGACGAAGGCGTCCATCAGAGGATTGCGCGAGTGGCCCTCGCAGACCGAGAGCGGCCCGAGCCGCCCGTGAAACTGGTCCTCGCCGCGCTCGTTCGCCTCCGCCTTGATGAAATAGGGCAGAACCTCGTTGTAGCTCCAGCCCTTGGCGCCGTTGGCCGCCCAGCCGTCGTAATCGGCGCGATGGCCGCGGATGTAGATCATCGCGTTGATCGAGCTCGAGCCGCCGAGCACCTTGCCGCGCGGCAGGTAGACGCGCCTGCCGCCGAGCGCCGGCTCCGGCTCGGTCATATAGTCCCAGTCGACGTGCGATTTGTAGAGTTGCGGGAAGGCGACGGGGATATGGATTTCCTGGGCGCTGTCGGGGCCGCCGGCCTCGATCAGGGTGACTTGCGCCGCGGGATCTTCGCTGAGGCGGGCGGCCAGCACGCAGCCGGCCGAGCCGGCGCCGACGATGACATAGTCGGTCATGAAACGTCTCCTCCCATGGATGTCGCCGCGTTTGGCGCGACGTTCTCGATTTTCCGCGTGAGCGTAAGGCGCAAAGCTCGGGCGGACAAGCGGCGATGGGGCTCGGCCCTCTCATGCCGGCCGAACCCGAGGTCAGGGCTGGTGACCCGCTTTTCCCACCCTCCTCAGTTCGCGAGCGACCCTCTCGAGGATATAGATATTCTTGACGATCGCGCGCTCTGCGCCGGACCCCCGAAGCCGGTTTTCCGCGTCGCGCCCGTTTCCCTGTTAAGCGGTCGAACAGGGAATTCGAATTCCCTGTTCTCTCTTTACCTTCCGTTCGAACAACGCCGCTCACGGCCATGAAATCCTGTGGACTGGTGCAATCGCCGACCGGCGGCGGGAGCGATTTTTTCGGTCAGCAGGGATTATCAGCGAAAAGCAGGCGGACTGGCCTTGTTCCGCGCGAACGCGTCAGAACCGCCCGGCGGCCAGGGATCGGCAAGATTTCCTGATCCGGTCCTTCCTTCCGACCGAGCCCCTGCTCAGACGACGTGGAACCGCTGCCGCTGCGGCGGCCGCCAGGACGGGTCGGGCGGAAAGGGCGCGGCGAGCAGGTCGGCGCAGCGTTCGGCGAGGCTCGTCAGCGCGGCTTCCGTCCGTCCGGCGGCAAGCGCGGGAACGGCGGCGTCGACCGCCGCTTGCCAGCGGTCCTGCGGGATGGCTTGAGCCGCCTCCTCGGCCGGCACGATGCGGATGTAATGCTCGGCGAGCGAAACATAGACGAGCACGCCGCATTGCGAACGATCGAGCCCGCGAAGCGTGAACTGCGCCAACGCGGCGCGATGGCCGGCCGAGCGCGCGGCGCGCTTGGGGATCAGCATCCGTCGCACCCACGGCAGCGAGCCGACGGCCGCAGCGACAATGGCGACCAGCAACTGGGCGATATAGATGCGCTGCGCCGAAAGGTCGGTGAAGACCAGGAGCGGCAGCGGCGTCGCCAGCGCCAGGATGCAGGCGCCGAGCAGGAATTCCGGCTCGCGCGAGACCGAGGCGCCGGCCAGCACGCAGGTCAGCGGCGCGCGGGTTTTTTCCTGCGCGGCGTCGAAGGCCGCTTCGATCCGCGCTCCCTCGGCCGGGTCGAGGACCATCACCAGCCCCCCGAGGCGCCGCCGCCGCCCGACGAGCCGCCGCCGCCGGAAAAGCCGCCCCCGCCGCCGAACCCGCCTCCGCCGCCGAATCCTCCGCCGCCGCCGAAGCCGCCGCCGCGCCCCATGCCCATCGGGATGAAGACGACATTGCCGCCGCCGCGCCGCGCGATCCGGCTGAAGACGAACATGATGAACAGGAAGACGAGGAACGGCGCGATCGTGTCGAGCAGCGTCGCGTCGTGCTCGGGGCGCATTTCGGTCGGTTTCGGCTTCCATTCGGCCGAGTCGGTCGTCAGCGCGGTGATGATGTCGTCGACGCCGCGGGTGACGCCGCCGTCGTAATCGCCCGCCTTGAACCGCGGCGCGATGGCGTTGGCGATGATCAGGCTCGAGACCGCGTCGGTCAGCGTGCCCTCGAGGCCGTAGCCGACCTCGATCCGCACGCGGCGTTCTTTCGGCGCGATCAGGAGGAGGGCGCCGTTGTTCGTCTTGGCCTCGCCGAGCTTCCAGGCGCGGAAGAGCTCGTTGGCATAGGGCTCGATTTCCTGGCCATCGAGCGAGGACACCGTCGCGACCACGAGCTGGATGCCGGACTTCTGCTCGAGATCGGCCAGCTTGCGCTCGAGGTCGGCGATCGTCACCGGCGAAAGGATGTGCGCCTGATCGACGACGCGGCCGGTGAGCTGAGGAAAGTTGGTCGCCGCGAGCGCGACGCCGGCCCATAAGAACGCGAGACACAGGGCGAGGAGCGTGCGCGGCCCGAGGCGAAGCATCCGGGCGCTCTCCATTTTTACGCGGTCAGAACTTCACCTTCGGCGCGGCCTGCGCCTCGGCCTCCGCGGTGAACGGGACCAGCGGTTTCGTGCCGCTGAACGCCGTCTTGGCCCAGATCACGGTCGGGAAGGTCCTGAGCGAGGTATTGAAGTCCTGCGCGGCGGCGATGTAGTCCCTGCGGGCGACGGCGATGCGGTTCTCCGTGCCCTCGAGCTGCGACTGCAGGGCGAGGAAGTTCTGGTTCGACTTCAGATCCGGGTAGTTCTCGCTGACCGCGAGCAGACGGCCGAGCGCGCCGGAAAGGGCGTTCTGCGCATCCTGCAGCTGCTTGACCTTGGCCGGGTCGGTGAGGTCGTTGGCGTCGACATGGATCGAGGTCGCCTTGGCGCGGGCCTCGGTGACCGCGGTCAGGACGTCCTTTTCCTGCTTGGCGTAGCCTTGGACCGTGGCGACGAGGTTGGGCACGAGATCGGCGCGCCGCTGATACTGGTTCTGCACTTCCGCCCAGGCGGCCTTGGCGGCCTCCTCTTTCGTCGGAATGACGTTGTAGCCGCAGCCGGAAAGCGGCAGGGCGACGAGGGCCAGAACGACGAACGCACGCAGTCGGGCAAGGAAGGTCACGGGAATCAGCCCCCTCATTAATCGCGCGTCCGCGCGATCGGTCCGGGACACAATACAGGCCGCGGCCCCGTTTCGCCAAGGCCCAGGCGGACCGATGCCGCCAGTCGCCGGAGGCGCGCTCGGCCATCCCCGGCGGGAGCCTGCTTGATCGGCGAGGCCGCTTTCACTAGAAACGCCGACGCCCGATCCCAGGACCAGAACAAGAACCGGCGTGGCGGGAACGCCCCAACAAGGAAGTCATGATGCGCGTCTATTATGATCGGGATTCCATCCTCAATCTGATCAAGGGCAGGAAGGTGGTCGTCATCGGCTACGGCAGCCAGGGCCACGCGCATCTTCTCAACATGCGCGACAGCGGGGTGAAGGACATCGCCGTCGCGCTCCGGCAGGGCTCGCCCTCGGCGAAGAAGGCGGAGGCCGAAGGCATCAAGGTGATGGACGTCGTCAGCGCGGCCAAATGGGCGGATGTGGCGATGATGCTGACCCCGGACGAACTGCAGGCCGACATCTATCGGGCCGAGCTTGCCCCCAACATGAAGCCGGGCGCGGCGCTGATGTTCGCTCACGGCCTCAACGTCCACTTCAACCTGATCGAGCCGCGCGCCGATCTCGACGTCCTGATGGTCGCCCCCAAAGGGCCCGGCCACACCGTGCGGTCGGAGTACAAGCGCGGCGGCGGCGTGCCGTGCCTAATCGCCATCCATCAGGATGCGAGCGGCAACGCGCACGATCTCGGCCTCTCCTACGCTTCCGCCATCGGCGGCGGGCGCGCCGGGGTCATCGAGACCTCGTTCCGCGAGGAGTGCGAGACCGATCTTTTCGGCGAGCAGGTGGTCCTGTGCGGCGGCCTCGTCGAGCTCATCCGCGGCGGCTACGACACCCTGGTCGAGGCAGGCTACGCGCCGGAAATGGCCTATTTCGAGTGCCTGCACGAGGTGAAGCTGATCGTCGACCTCATCTACGAGGGCGGCATCGCCAACATGAACTATTCGATCTCGAACACCGCCGAGTTTGGCGAATACGTCTCGGGCCCGCGCATCATCACCGGCGAGACGCGGGCCGAGATGAAGCGGGTCCTCGACGACATCCAGTCCGGCAAGTTTACCCGCGACTGGATGCTCGAGAACAAGGTCAACCAGACCTCCTTCAAGGCGATGCGCGCCCGCGCCAACGCCCACCCGATCGAGGACGTCGGGGCGAAACTGCGCGCCATGATGCCGTGGATCGGAAAGAACAAGCTGGTCGACAAGGCGAAGAACTAGCGCAGCCTTTAAGCCGCGGCTCCCGCGGGGTTCCGCGTCCGATTTCCGCTGGACAGCTCCGGCCGCCTTTGCTAGATCGCGGCCTCGCGGGCGAGCGGCCGCGACTTCGATGGGCGCATAGCTCAGTTGGTAGAGCAGCTGACTCTTAATCAGCGGGTCCAAGGTTCGAGCCCTTGTGCGCCCACCATCGAAAGTCGCTGAAACGTTCACTCTCTGTGATATCACTTTTAACACGTATCTTATATTACTCCCCGGCTCCTTTCAATCTCGGTAGGGCCCAATCGACCGACCGCAGCAATCCTTGAAGCGCGCGGCGCAGACCGTGATGCATCGGGATGCGTCGACCTCCGTGCTTCTTGGCGATTGCGTCGAGGCTCGCGTCGGCGGGCTTGCCTCGCGTCGAGCACCCATCGACCAATCGAGCCGGGCGATCTCGCAAGCCCGCAGACCTGCCTTTAGGGACAGAGGGATCATCGTTGATCGCGAGCGTGAAGGGGCTCTGCGCAACCTCCGTCGCAGCATATGCGGGGTGACCACCTTGGCTTGCTTACCGGCTGCTCGCCAGGCGCCGACTGATCGAGACCACGAGCGCTACATCGGCGGCGACAGGCGGGGACAAGGGCGCTTGGCCGGCTTGTTGTAAGCCCTGCCCTTCCGATTTCCTGTTCGCTTCAGCCTCAAACGCGAGGTCTCAATACGAGCCGTTTGCGAGGCCTCCACGCCCCAGCGCAGATATCGTCGCCTGGATCGGACTCACGCCCGCTCGATCGGCATGCCAAGCTCTCCCGCCCAACGTCAGCTTTGCGGGGCGGAAGAAGGCTCAAAGTCAGCCACGGTTTTGGCCGCTAGTGATATCAACGGCTACGCCTCAGATAGGCATTTTCCCCACGGTCGGAGAACAATCGGAATGCCTCAAAGGGTTATCATCGACACTGATCCTGGCCAGGACGACGCGGTCGCCATATTGCTTGCGCTCGGCTCGTCTCAGGATCTGGAGATTCTCGCCATCGTCACGGTGGCGGGCAATGTCCCTCTCTCGCACACCACGACCAACGCGCGACAAGTCTTGGAGCTCGCTCGCCGCGTCGACCTGCCGCTTTACGCCGGCTGCGCCCGGCCGATGCGGCGCACGCTTGTCACGGCCGAACACGTTCATGGGCCCACTGGTCTCGACCAGCCATTCTTTCCGAAACCGACGATGCCCATCCAAAGCCTGCATGGCGTGCAGTATTTGATCCAGACTTTCCGGCAGGTAAGGTCGGGCGCTATTACTCTCGTGACGCTGGGTCCGCTCACCAACATCGCAATGGCGCTTGTCGAGGCGCCTGATATCGCGCCACGCATCCGGGAGATCGTGGCGGTTCTCGGAAGTTGGTCGGAAAATGGCAATATAACGCCGGCCGCCGCATTCAACGAGTATGTCGATCCGGAAGCCGCCGATGTCGTGCTGACGAGCGGTGTCCCGGTCACGATGGTCCCGATGGACGTCACGCACCAGTGCCTCAGCACGCCGGCCCGCCTCGCTGCGCTCCGTGAGGCCGGAACCGCTTGCGCCATCGCGGCCGCCGACATGCTGGCTTTCTCGGAGGCTTTCGATTTGAGGAAATACGGTTGGTCGGGCGCCCCGCTGCACGATCCTTGCGCTATAGCCTATCTTCTCAATCCCACGCTGTTCGGGGGCCGCAATGTCAATGTCGTCGTCGAAACGGCCGGCGCGTACACATTGGGTATGACCGTCGTAGACTGGTGGCGGGTAACGACCGTCCGCCAAACGCCCTGTTCCTGCGCGAAGTCGATGTCGATGGCTTCTATAAGCTTCTCATCGAAAGATTGGCTCGGCTACCTTGAAATGGGAGCCCGTCTTGCGCCGGCGCGCGGGCCCCGCGTTGGTCGCTGCCAGCGTCGAAAACCTCGAATTCACGTCTCCTTACATTTGCGACGTGGATCGGCCCCCTGGAGGTCCGCTACGGCTGATACTCACCGAAACGGCAAGTCAGGTACGGATGGCAAAAACTTGATGCTTTGGTCAGATTTTGACTAACTTCGCTGACGCGCCGGCCCGTCTGCAGCGATGAGGGAACGATAAATGCGATTGCAGGAGATCATCAGGAGAAAACGCGACGGTCTGTCCCTCAGCGCGGAAGAGATCACAGCCTTTATCAAGGCGGCGACGGTCGGCGAGGCATCCAGGGGCAGATCGGCGCATTCGCAATGGCGGTCTATCTGCGGGGAATGAACCCGACGGAAACTGTCGCCCTCTCCCTTGCCATGCGCGAGTTGGGCCAGGTCCTCGATTGGGAGAAGGTGGGAAATCGACCCGGACCGGGTGATCGAGAAACATTCGTCGGGCGGCGTCGGCGACGAGAAGATCACCCTGATCGTCGTGCCGCTCGCGGCAGCTTGCGGCGTATATGCGCCTAATCTTTCCGCGCGCGGTCTTGATTACTGCGCCGGGGAAGTCGACCTGTTGGATGCGATTCCCGGCTATCAGACTTCGCCGACGCTCGAATACTTCATGAAAGCGGTGAAGGAGGCCGGCGGTGCGGTCATCGGCCCGACGCTCGACCTGGCGCCCGCTGACCGCAAGCTCTTCTACGTGCGCGACGTGACCGCAACCGTCGAGAGCGTGCCGCTCATCACCGGCTCCATCGTCTCGAAGAAACTGGCAACCGCCCCGCGCGGCGTCGCAATTTCGGTGGGTTCGGGATCGGGCGCCTATATGCGGACGCTAGACGAGGCCCGACAGCTCGCCAACAGCATGGCCGACGTAGCTGCCGGCGCCGGCTTAG
>CAVYXQ010000022.1:0-219277 GCA_963772555.1 uncultured Alphaproteobacteria bacterium
ACGGCGAGTCCGCGCTCGCCCAGCCAGGCGACGACAGGGCAGGCCGGAGGCTCGATCGCGCTTTGGTCGCCGTGCCTCGCGTTCCTTCGGAGCGGTAAGTCGCGCCGGCGCTTTACTCGATCGTGTAGCCAAGCGCGTGAATGGCCGGCTCCAGGATGGGGATCACTGGGGCGAGCTCGTCGCGGTAGGAGCGGTAGCGGTAGCGCGAACGGCCGTAGAGCTTCTCGGTCACCTGGGCGTAGCTCGCGGTGCGGGCGTAGCGCCGGTTCTCGTGAAAATCGAGGCAGCGCCGGTCGTAGGGCGCGCCGACGAAGGCGAGCAGCTTGCGCACGCTCTCCTCCTGCCGGTCGATCACGTCCTCGTAGCGCGCGGCCATGTACTTCAGCGCCATCTCGCGCCTGTAGTGTTCGACCAGGTCCATAACCAGCAGGTAGTGGCGGGCGATGCTTTCGAGATCGTAGGCGCAGTAGAAGCCGTGCGTCAGGTGGTTGGAAAACACCGACAGCACGACGTCGAGCGGATGGCGCAGGAGGTGGATGATCGGCGCCTGCGGGAAGATGAGGCCGATGAGGCCGAGATGGGTCTCGTTCAGCGGCATCTTGTCAGTGAACCAGCGGGCGCCCTTTCTGAGCGCGCCGAGCTGGCGGGCGCGCTGGAGATAATAGTCGCGCAAATTGTCGAGCCCCTCGACCTGGTCGCCGAGCCAGAGCTCCGCCAAGGCTTCCGGATAGGCGAGCGGGCTCATCAGCATCCGCGGAATGAGCCCTGTCAGCTCGCTGACGATCGGCAGTTCGTCGCCGGCGCCGATCTGCGGATGGGCGCTCAGCGTCTGCTCGATCATGGTCGTGCCGGATCTTGGAAAGCCGACGATGAAGATCGGCTGGGCGACATCGGATCGGACCCCGGCGCGCGGCAAGATTTTTAGCCGCGGAGCAACGAAGAAGCTTTTCAGGCGCCGCGCCAAACCTGCCGCCTCTTCCGCCAGATAGTTCTGGCCCGTCAGCGCGCGCAGCGTCCGCTTGCCTTCGCTGAAAGCGGCAAACGCTTCCGCATATCGGCCCATCCGGTCGAGCAGGAGACCCTTCTCACTCCATTCGATCGGCCCGAGGCCGCTGCCCGCGCGTCGCCGCTCGATGTCGTCGAGCGCGGCCAGCGCCTGGTCGTAATGCTTGACGCGCCCGTGCAGAATCGCGCGGTGCAGCAAAACGCTCGGGTTGCCGGGCGATAATCGTTCGGCCGCGTCGAGCAACTCGCCGGCGCGGGCGAAGTTGCGGTCGGTCTCCTCCATCCGCGCCCAGCCGTAGAGCGTCTGGAAGATCGCCGGGTCAAGGTGCACGGAGTCTTCGTAGAGTTTTCGCGATTCGGCCATCCGCCCCTGGTTTTTGAGGTTCCAGGCGAGATTGGCGATGAGGATTGGGCTCGAAGTCGCCAGGAGCTTCATCGCCTGGCGGTAATGATGCTCGCCGACCTGCGGCCGCTGCGCCTCCGTCATGATCATGCCCATGAGGTTGTGCGATTGCGCATCGGTCGGGGCGATGCGCACGGCATTGCGCGCATGAACTTCCGCCTCGGCCAGCGCGCCTTTGGCGAAGAGCTGCAGGGCGAGCGCCTGGGTCATGGGGAGATTGTTGGGATCGAGCCGCACGATCCGCTTGAGCAGCGCCTCCGCCGCAGCGATGCGGTTTTGCCTCGAGCGAAGCTCGTAGAGCAGCGTGAGGGCGCCGACGTGTTTCGGCGAACGCTCGAGCAGCTCGACGAGAAGCCGCTCGGTCTCGGCTTCGTCGCTCGCCGCGAGCGCCGCGCGGGCGCGGCCGAGTTCCGGCGCCACTCCAGGCTCGGGCCGTGACGCCGCCCAGTCGAGGCCGCAGCAGCGCGAGGCCCTGAGCCCGCTGCCGCAAGGGCAGCGCGAACCGGGATCGAGCGGTTGGGGAGGCGCCATGACCCGAAATACTTTCCCCTGGGGCGGACAAAAACCCGTCTTCGCCGGCCTTGCGGCGCATCGGCTTTGCGGCATCGATCCGCGAGGAGGGACCACTTTAGCCGCCGCGGCGATCGACCGCTGCGAACAAATCACGATATTGGCAATGGGGATGCAGGCGACGGCGTCTGTCAAGAAACAGAAATGGTCATCAGCCCCCCAAGCAATGTCGAGCGAGGTCACGTAGGAGCCGACCAGCGAGCGGCCCACCCTTGGCCCTTGCGCCGCCAGGCTCTCTTCGCCAAGCTCAGGATCCTGGAGCCTCGATGAACGCCCCTCTCGACATCGCCCGTCGCGCTTCCGTCTGCCCGCACGACTGCCCGTCGGTCTGCGCGCTCGACGTCGAGGTGATCGGCGGCGTTCGGATCGGACGCGTGCATGGCGCCGCCGACCATCCCTACACACGAGGCGTCGTCTGCGCGAAAGTGGCTCGCTATGCCGAGCGCATCCATCACCCCGACCGGCTAACGCGCCCCTTGCGGCGCGTTGGCCCCAAAGGCTCTGCACAGTTCGTTCCGATTGACTGGGACGAGGCGCTCGACCGCGTCGCTGAGGCGTTCCTCGAGGCGGAGCGCGAGCATGGGGCCGAAAGCGTCTGGCCTTATTACTACGCCGGCACGATGGGCCTCGTGATGCGCGATGGGATCAATCGCCTGACCCACGTCAAGCGTTATTCCCGCTTTTTCGGCAACATCTGCGTCGGCATCGCCTGGCCGGGCTACATCGTCGGAACCGGACGCATGTCCGGAATCTCTCCGGCGGAAATGGCGAAGTCCGACGTCGTTGTCATCTGGGGGACCAACGCCGCGGCGACCCAAGTCAATCTGATGACCCACGCTGTGCGCGCGCGGAAGGAGCACGGCGCCCGGATCGTCGCCATCGACATCTATCCGACCGAGACGATGCGCCAGGCCGACCTCGCGCTGCAGCTCAAGCCGGGAACCGACGGCGCGCTCGCCTGCGCCGTGATGCATGTGCTCTTCCGCGACGGCTTCGCCGACCGCGACTACATGGCGCGCTTCACCGACGCGCCCGTCGCGCTGGAAGCCCACCTGCGCGATCGTACGCCGCAATGGGCGAGCGCCATCACCGGGCTCAAGGTCGAAGAGATCGAGGCGTTCGCGGCGCTCGTCGGGCGCCATAAGCGCACGTTCTTCCGGCTCGGCTACGGCTTCTCGCGCCAGCGCAACGGCGCGGCCAATATGCACGCCGCCCTCTGCATCCCTGCCGTTACGGGCGCCTGGGCGCTCGAGGGCGGCGGCGCGCTGCATGCCTCGAGCGCCGTCTACAAGCTCGACCGGACGCTGATCGAGGGCCTCGACGCACGCGACGAGAGCGTGAGGCGGCTCGACCAGTCGCGCGTCGGTTCGATCCTGACCGGCGACCGTGAGGCCTTGAAGGGCGGCGGGCCGGTCAAGGCGATGCTGATCCAGAACACCAATCCGCTGGTGGTCGCGCCCGACCAGGAGCAGGTGCGGCGCGGCTTTGCCCGCGAGGACCTCTTCACCTGCGTGCACGAGCAGTTCATGACCGCCACCGCGCGCCATGCCGACATCGTCCTGCCGGCGACGATGTTCCTCGAGCACGACGACATCTATACGGCGAGCGCCCACCAGTCGCTCCAGTTCGCCGCGAAGACGATCGATCCGCCGGAAGGATGCCGCTCGAACCACGACCTCGTCGCGGCGCTCGCCGGCAAGCTCGGCGCCGAACACCGCAGCTTCATGATGAGCCCGCGCGAGATCATCGACGAGTCCTTGCGGGTCTCCGGGCGGGGAAGCCTCGCCGAGCTGGAGGCGACGCGCTGGCTCGACTGCCAGCCGCCGTTCGAGACCGCCCACTTCCTCGACGGCTTCCCTCACCCAGACGGCAAATTTCACTTCCGCGCCGACTGGCCGAACGTGCCTTACGACCATGACGGCCTCTGCGGTCCGTGGCGCGATTTGCCGGCCCTGCCCGATCATTGGGCGGTCAATGAAGTCGCCGATGAGGCCCATCCGTTCAGGCTCGCGACCTCGCCGGCGCGCAATTTCCTCAACTCGAGCTTCGGTGAGACCGCAACCTCGCGTGCCCGCGAGATCCGACCGAGCGCGCTGATGCATCCCGACGACATGGCGGCGCTGGGCTTGAGCGAGGGCGACATCGTGCGCCTCGGCAACGCGCGCGGCGAGATTCGGCTCAACGCCCGGCCGTGCGAGGGCGCGACCCGCGGCGTCATTGTCAGCGAGGGCCTTTGGGACAACCGCGACTTTAGCGGCGGACGCGGAATCAACACGCTGACCGGCGCCGACAGCGTGGCGCCGTTCGGAGGCGCCGCGTTTCACGACATCAGGGTGTGGGCGAGAGCGGAGGGCGCCGCAACGGCGGGGGCGTGAATGCCGTGGCCGAGGCGGCGACGGTGGACGCGAACCCTTTCCGCACCCGGACGGCGAAAGCTATTCCGCCGGCTGGCCCGTCACTTCGCCATGGTGATGCAACTCGATCGCTGCGGCGGGTGAAAGGTGTGCGAATTTCGCGAAGCAATAGAGCATCGCGGCGACGCCGAGATAGCTGAGCGCCACTACGGGCGACTGTCCGACGCCAAGATCCTCGGCATGGATCAACCCGAAGAAGGTGCAGACCGAGCCCGCGAGCGCGAACCACGCGGCCTTCTCGAGCTGGCGTTCGATGATGAATACTGTGACGGCGCCCAAAATGATGCCGGCGAGCGTGGCGCCGCCGCCGAGCGTCTCCAAGCCTTTGTATAACACGCCAGTATTGCCCAGCTTGTCGAAACCGACGGCGGTCGCGCTAGTGCCCGCGGCGCCGAGCGCGCCGTCGATCATGGTTTTGCCCCAGGCTGCAATCTGCGGGACCATCGCCAGGATGATCGCCGGGGCATGGCTCCTTGGGGTCTCCTGGAAGGCCTGCGAGCCGATCAGCATGCCGATGTAGAGAAGGATCGGCAGGATCGCAACGACCGGGATCAGGCTGCTGACCAGGGCAACGATGCCGAGCCACGTCAGCACCAGCACCATCGCGCCGGTCGCCGCGGAATAGCCTATGCGCCCGCCCATCGCCTTCCAGCCGGGATGACCGATATATACGGCGTTGATGAAGGGATTGCCCATGAGGCAGCCGATCAGGCTGATGACGCCATCGGCCGACAGCACTCGGGTCGTCGGAAAGGAGTCGCCGGCGGCGGCGGCGCTCTCGACGTTGTCCATTGCCTCGACAAGATCGTAGATTCCGAAAGGAATCGCCGTCACCAGGATCACCGCCAGGAACTTGAAGCCGGAAAAGACGTGACCGACGGCCGGCAAGGGAAAGGAGAAGCCAAAGTGCGAAAAAGCGTGGCCGACGGTCGCCAGGCTCAAGCCGCCGTAGCCGAGACCGAAGATATTCGATCCCCAGGCGATCAGCGTGCCAGCGGCGATGGCGACCAGGCCGCCGGGCACATCCTGGAAATAGCGGACGCCGCCGAACCAATTGGCCAGGATGATCGCAAAGCACACGAGGCCGATGAGGGGCGTCTCGAACACCAAGAGACCGGGCCGCATCGAAATGAAGGTGATGGAAATGCCGGCGAGCGAGCCCAACAGCGCAGCCCTCGGCGTGATCCGCCGGATCACCGGCGCGATGAAGCCGCCGGCCATCAGCACGAAACTCTGCACGAACACCCAAGTGAGGCCCGCCTCCCAGGCCTGGATCGGATCCTTGGTCCTGAGCAGGATCGGCAGCATGACCACGAACGTGACGACAAACATGTGCGGCACGCTGATGCCCGATGGCAAGGCGCACACGTCGTTCCGGCCGGTCTTCTGCGCCAACCGATAGCCAAGATAAGCGTAGTACACGGTGCTGAGGAACAGCATCAGCCCCGTGGCCGGAAGTATCCTGCCGAACACCAACGAATCCGGCATCTTCAGGACGAAGCGCAGGAGCCCCGTCAATACGAGGATGTTGACCAGAATATTGGTGCCGAAACCGAAGAAGGCGTTCCAGTCGCCGGGAACCCAGAAGCGTTCGCTGCCGCCTCGTGTTGTCGCCGTGGTTTGCATCGCTTCGTCTCCCTCCGCTGCAAAGGGCCTCGAGTCACCCGCGTCGAGTCAGCCCGGCCAAGGCTTCAATCAGCGCATCGGAATTGGCGACCCAGCCGAAAATGCCGCCCTGGGCCTTGATCATCTTGAGGCCTATGGCGTGGAACTCCGGGAAGTAGGACCCCACGCAGTCTTCGAGCACGAGGCAGTCGTAACCCCGGTCATTGGCTTCGCGGACGGTGGTGTTGACGCAGACTTCCGTCGTCACCCCGGTGACGACGAGTTGCTTGACGCCGCGATGCTGAAGGATTGCGTGCAGATCGGTGGCGTGAAAAGCGCCCTTGCCCGGCTTGTCGATCACCGGCTCTCCGGGCTCCGGGTAGAGCTCCGCGATGATGTCGTGCCCGGGTTCGCCGCGCACCAGGATGCGGCCCATAGGCCCGACTTCGCCGATGGTGGTCGGGCTGCGTCCACGAACCTTCTTCGCCGGCGGCAGATCCGCGAGGTCGGGCCGGTGGCCCTCGCGCGTATGCATCGCGAGCAGCCCTGCGGCTCGCCACGCCGCCAGCAGGCGCTTGTTGGGCTCGATCGTGCGGCGCAATTGCGAAACATCGTTGCCGAGCATCTCGCCAAAACCGCCAGGCTCGAGAAAATCTCGCTGCATGTCGATGATGAGCAACGCGCAATGCTCCGGCGTCAGCTCGAAGGCGTATGGCTCAGCCGCGACGTCGACGACATTTTTCATCCCGTGGCACCGCCTAAAAAGGGGGCTCCTCGCCTATCGTTCGGCCCGCGCGGCGCGCACAAGCGCAGTTATCGGCGGGACATCGACGCTCTGCTCGGGCCGTCATACCCGTAGCAATAATCATGCCCGATGCGTCGCTTGCGGGAGAGGCTGGCGGACTTCCCGGTGGAAGTCCTTCGCGCTTTCGATTCGCCCGCGGAACATCGTACGTCGTGGCTCCCGCTGAGCGGCGATGAGGCGAGACAATAATTTTCGAGTCGCCGCTTCGGTTGATTTGACCCGTTCGTCACGACATCGGGAACGACCGCTATTCGCGGCCGATCGCTACGTCGACTTCTCGTTAGCCACATCGGCGGCTTCGGCGAGACGCGCCCGCCAGCCGGCTTCGTCATGCGCTGGCGAAGCGAACTGCAGGCGGGCGGCGACGCCGCCGGCGGCGAGATCGAGCCCCTCGGCGTCAAGGCCGATCGCCTTCCAGACCCTCCTCCCCGAGGACTTGCGTCCGGCGAGACGGGCGAGCGCGTCGTCGCCGAGCGCATTGACCTCCTCGATGAGGCGCGGTTCGGCCTCGGTCAGCGCCGCCTCGCCCGCACGCGGCTTCAGCACGTCGGCGACCGCGAGCGGCGCGGCGCGGCCGAAGCCGCCGTTGAAATGCACATTTTCGATGGCGAGCCGGAAAAAACCGAAGTCGGCGAAATCGGCGTAGAGCTTCGCCTTCGGGTTGCGCTCGAGGTAGCGCCGGCGCGGCGAATCGCCCTGCGCCGGCGCGATCCGGCCGCTCAAAGTCACCCGCGGGTGGTTCAGGGGATCGCCGCGTTCGGGCTGCTGCGTCAGGAGAAGGGACGCGCGCGGATCCTTGGCGAGATGCCGGGTGTGGCGGGAGAGCGTCGACATGAGAAAGAGCGGCGCGCCGTCAAAATCGCTCGCGACGCCGACGAGCGTTGTCAGCGGCGCGCCGGATTCCGGCTCGAGCGTCGCCAGCGCGCCCGTCCGGGCGAGCCGAATCAGTCGCTTTGCATCCGCCGTGGCGGCGCGATGTGCGTCTGCATCGACCGGGGCTTTCGCCATGACGGCTCGGGCTCTCTATTGCGATTGATGGGCAGAGAACCGCGCTCGCCGCGGCTGGTCAAGCGGCGGAAGAGGCCGTCCGTGCGAGCCAGGCGCCAGCGTTCCCCCAAAGTAAACCTTGCCCAAGGCGCATTGGGACTCTGCCTGAAACTTGAGGTTTCCGCCGTTCTCCTCTACGACTCCCTTTCCGGCGAAGCGTCGAAGGAGCGTAGGGCATGCCTTTTGGCGTCTGGTCACTAATACGGATTGCGGCCTCCGGCCTCGCCGCAGCGCTCATTTTCGGCGCGGCCCCGGCGAGGGCGGCCACGCCTTATCTTGTGGCCGACGCCGAAACCGGCCAGGTGTTGATAGAGAATCAGGCGACCGCCGTCTGGTATCCCGCCTCGCTGACCAAGCTGATGACCGTCTATGTGGCGCTCGACGCGGTGCGGAACAACAGACTTACGATGGATACGCCACTCGTCGTGTCGGCGCATGCGGCCAGCATGCCGCCCTCGAAAATGGGGTTTCGCCCCGGCACCGAGGTGACGCTCGACAACGCTCTGAAGATGCTGATGGTCAAGTCGCCGAACGATCTCGCGGTGACTGTCGCCGAGGGCATCTCGGGTTCCGTCGCCGACTTCGCCGCTGAGATGAACGCCGCGGCCGGGCGGCTCGGGCTGCACGAGTTGCATTTCGTCAATCCGAACGGACTGCATGACCCCGCGCATGTCTCCTCGGCCCGGGACATGGCGATCATCGCCCGGGCGCTCCTGCGCGAATTTCCCGAGCACGCCGATATCTTCGGCATCGGAGAGCTTCAGCTCGGCAATCAGATCATTCGCAACCACAACGGGCTTATCGGCCGCTATCCCGGCGCGGACGGCATGAAGACCGGTTTCACCTGTCCTGCAGGATTTAACGTGGTCGCCACCGCGACTCAGGGGGGCGCCGCCTGATCGTCGTGGTGCTCGGGTCGCCGACTGCGAAATTGCGCACCGAGGAGGCCGCGAACCTGTTCGACCGAGGCTTCGCCATGAGCGGGGGCGGCACCGGAACGCTGGACTCGCTGCCCCCTTCGGGTTCTGGCGTCGCGCCCAACATGCGCGCCGACGTGTGCCTGCGCCGCAGCGCCGCGGCCATCGCCTCGGCCGAGGAGGAAAGCATGGCCGAGTCCGAGCATCTCAGCCAGGGCAGCGGCCGCGGCATCGTTTTGTCGGCGGTCGCCGCCGCCGGTCAGCCGACCCATACGGAACTCTCGAGCGGGCAGCCGCGCTTCGAACCGGTGAAGGTCTTCATCGGACCGGCGCCCGGATGGACGGGTCCGGTTCTCGCGGCGCGTGCCACAGTCCCCACGACGGCCGCGCTCCCGGCAGACGCCAAGGCCTATACTGCCGAGAAGACGACCGGGGTTGACGCCGCGACCGGGAGTGGGGAGGCGAACGCGCCGGCGGTCCTGAAACGCGCCGTCCGCACCCCGCGTCTCGACCGCGCGGTCAGGCCGGTCGCCCACGCCAGCATCGAGCGGAGGCCAGCGAGGAAGGCGGTTGCCAATGGCGCCAAGGCGCTGAAAACGAACGCCAAGACCAGCGCCGGGGCGGCCATAACGAAGCCCGTCAGCAGCCAATAAAAGACTTCAGTTATGTGTGATCCGACCCGGAAGACCTTTAGATTTCAAGGACCCACAAGTTTTCACAGAATGCCTTAGTTTGGCCAGCTTCTCGTCAACCGCGCGCCGTAAGCCCCGAGCATAGTCCTTTTCGTGCCGCGCGAGATCGGTTCGCGGTTTGCTCGGTTTTCTTGCCCCCCAGCCCCCGAGCGCCAAGACGAGCCGAAGACATCTTGCGAAGGCTAGCGGATCGGCGGGCCCCCTCCCAGCCGGTCCGCTCTTTTTTTGCCTCGGCGCCCTCGCCCTCTCTCCCGGTCCGATCACCACGCGAAACCGTCATGGCGCCGTCACGCGACTCAAATAGCCGCGGACCCATCGATTCGACCGAGGGACCTTGCGTTGCGACATTCGACCAGGGTGGATCGGAAGGCGACCGGCGCCGGTCTCAAGGCGGCGGTTCATCGGGCAAAGCCTTTCTCGCGCGCCGGCGTGCTCGAGCGCGTTTTCACCCTCGCCTTCTCCAAGCTTGTCTATCCGCAGATCTGGGAAGACCCGATCGTCGACATGAAGGCGCTCGAGATCGGACCCGGCCACGAGGTGATCGCGATCGCGTCAGGCGGATGCAACGTGCTTTCGTACCTGATCGCCGACCCAGCCGCGGTGACAGCCGTCGACCTCAACGGCGCGCATATCGCGCTCGGGCGGCTCAAGATTTGCGCGGCGCAGCACCTGCCCGACTACGAGACCTTTTTCCGCTTTTTCGGCCGGGCCGACGCGCGCGCGAACGTCAGCGTCTACGATCAAAGGTTGCGCGGCCGGCTCGACCCGGCAACGCGGGCGTATTGGGACAAGCGCCTGGCGTTCGGCCGGCGGCGGATCGGCGTCTTCGCCCGCAATTTCTATCGTCACGGCGTTCTCGGCCATTTCCTCGGAGCAGGCCACACGCTGGCGCGACTGCACGGGATCGATCCGTCGGTCATCCTGACCGCGCGGACGCTAGAGGAGCAGCGGGCCCTCTACGAAGAGCGGCTCGCGCCGATCTTCGAAAAGCCGTTGATCCGCTGGATGATGAAGCAGCCCGCCTCGCTTTATGGCCTCGGCATTCCGCCGGCGCAGTACAAGGCGCTCGCCGCCGATTCGCCCGAAGGCATAGGCGAGGTGCTGAGCGCGCGCCTCGAGCGGCTCGCCTGCGGCTTTGACATCGGACAGAATTACTTCGCCTGGCAGGCTTTCGGCCGCCGCTATGCGCCCGGACCGAACCCCTCCTTGCCGCCCTATCTGCAAAAGGAGAATTTCGAGGCGGTCAGCCGCCGCGCCCACAGGGTGCGCTATGTCCAGCGCTCCTTCACCGAGATCCTCCGCGATTTGCCGGCCGGGAGCTTCGATCGCTATGTGCTGCTCGATGCGCAGGACTGGATGAATGATTCGGATCTCACGGCGCTGTGGACAGAGATCACCCGCACAGCCCGACCGCACGCTCGCGTCATCTTCCGCACCGCCGCCGACGAGCGTCTGCTGCCGGGCCGCGTCCCCGACCATCTTTTGGGCCGTTGGTCCTATGAGGAGGCCCTGAGCCGCGAACTCGGCCTTCAGGACCGTTCCTCGATCTACGGCGCCTTCCACCTCTATGCGCTGAAGGACTCTTGATCCATGAGCGACGCCGCCCGGCTGATGGACCGGATGTATCGGCATCAGCGCCATATCTATGATCTGAGCCGCAAATATTACCTCGTCGGCCGCGACGAGGCGATCGCCCGGCTCGGCGCCGAGCCCGGCCATGCGGTGTTGGAAATCGGCTGCGGCACCGGCCGCAACCTTATCAAGGCGGCGAAAGCCTACCCTCGGGCGCGGTTCTTTGGCCTCGACGTGTCGCGCGAAATGCTCGAGACCGCCGCCATCTCGATCGCCCGGGCCGGGCTCTCGTCGCGGATCGCCATCGCCGAGGGCGACGCGACGGACTTCGACCCGGTGGCGCTGTTCGGCCGGCCGCGATTCAACCGGGTGATCATCTCCTACGCGCTCTCGATCATTCCGCCGTGGCGGGAAACCCTGGCCCACGCGCTCGACGTCGTGGCGCCGGGCGGGGAACTGCACTGCGTCGACTTCGGCGACTGCTCGGGCCTGCCCCGGCCGTTCAAGGCGGGGCTTCGTCGCTGGCTCGCCGCCTTCGACGTCAGCCCGCACGACGATCTTGCGGAAGCGCTCGCCGCCCTCGCAGGCCCTCGCGGATTTTCCGCTTCGGCCGAGCCCTGGCGCCGCGGTTACGCGACGCTCGCCGTCGCCCGCCGCAGCGCCTGAGGAAGGCGCTCGGCGGCGAATTCGTCGGGCCGCCCGAACGAACGCTTGAGATCGGCGTCGCCGGCGGCTATGGGCGGGGACGAATTTCAACGTGTTTGAAAGAGAACCTGAAGGTTGAGCGTTTCCGAGCCCAAGGTCGACGAGGCGCTCGCGATCGAGCACGGGCTGAAGCCGGACGAGTATCAGCGCTTCGTCGCCCTGATCGGCCGTACGCCGACCTTCACCGAGCTCGGCATCGTCTCGGCGATGTGGAACGAGCACTGCTCGTACAAATCCTCCCGCCTGCACCTCAAGCGCCTGCCGACAAGGGCGCCCTGGGTCATCCAGGGGCCAGGCGAGAACGCCGGCGTCGTCGACATCGGCGATGGGCTTGCCTGCGTCTTCAAGATGGAGAGCCACAACCATCCGTCGTTCATCGAGCCCTATCAGGGCGCGGCGACCGGGGTCGGCGGCATCCTGCGCGACGTCTTCACCATGGGCGCGCGGCCGGTCGCCTGCCTCAACTTCCTGCGCTTCGGCTCGCCGGACCATCCGAAGACCCGGCGCCTCGTGGCGGGCGTCGTCGCCGGCATCGGCGGCTACGGCAATTCGTTCGGCGTGCCGACCGTCGGCGGCTCGGTCGGCTTCCACCGACGGTATGACGGCAACATCCTCGTCAACGCCTTTGCCGTCGGCATCGCCCGCGCGGACGCGATCTTCACCGCCAAGGCGAGCGGCATCGGCAATCCGATCGTCTATCTCGGCTCGAAGACCGGCCGCGACGGCATCCATGGCGCGACCATGGCCTCGGCCGCCTTCGCGGCGGACGCCGAGGAGAAGCGGCCGACGGTGCAGGTCGGCGACCCGTTCTCGGAGAAGCTTCTGCTCGAGGCCTGTCTCGAACTGATGGCCGCGGGCGCGGTCATCGCCATCCAGGACATGGGCGCGGCCGGCCTGACCTCGTCGGCGGCCGAAATGGGGGCGAAGGGCGATCTCGGGGTCGAACTCGACCTCGACGCCGTGCCCTGCCGCGAGGAGGGCATGAGCGCCTACGAGATGATGCTCTCCGAGAGCCAGGAGCGCATGCTCATGGTGCTGAAGCCAGAGAAAGAGGCGGAGGCCGAGGCCATCTTCCGCAAGTGGGGGCTCGACTTCGCCGTCATTGGCCGGACGACCGCGACGAAGCGCTTTGTCGTCAGGCGCGAACGCGAGGTCAAAGCCGACCTGCCGATCCGGGAGCTCGGCGACGAAGCGCCGCTCTACGACCGCCCGTGGACGCCGACGCCGCCGTCGCCGGTCGTCGACGCGGCGGCGATCGTCCCGCCCGCGCCGACGGACGCCGCGCTGCTCCAGCTCCTCCATTCGCCCGATCTTTGCTCGAAGCGCTGGGTCGCGGAGCAATACGACTGGCTCATCCTCGGCAACACCATTCAGGGCCCCGGCGGCGACGCCGCGGTGGTGCGGCTCGGCGACGGCCCCAAGGGCCTGGCGCTGACGACGGACTGCACGCAGCGCTATTGCCAGGCCGACCCGCGCGAGGGGGGCAAGCAGGCGGTGGCGGAGGCCTGGCGCAATCTGATCGCCGTCGGCGCCCGGCCGCTGGCGCTGACCGACAATCTCAATTTCGGCAACCCGGAGAAGCCCGAGGCGATGGGGCAGCTCGTCGGCTGCATCGAGGGGATCGCGGCGGCGGCGCGGGCGCTCGATTTCCCCATCGTCTCCGGCAATGTGTCGCTCTACAACGAAACGATGGGCGCCGGCATTCCTCCGACCCCCGCCATCGGCGGCGTCGGCCTCGTCGCCGACGTGGCGAGGACGGCGACGCTCGCCTTCAAGGCGGCCGGGGAGGATGTGCTGCTGGTCGGCGGCCCGCCCGGCTGGCTCGGCCGCTCGGCCTGGCTCGCCGTGGTCGCCGGGCGGGAAGAGGGGGCGCCGCCGCCGGTCGACCTCGCGGCCGAACGGCTCAACGGCGAATTCGTCGCCGCGCTCATCGCCGGCGGCCGAGTCAGCGCCGTGCATGACCTTTCCGACGGCGGCCTCGCCGTGGCGCTGGCGGAAATGGCGCTCGCAGGCGGCATCGGCGCGAGCGTCGAGTCCCTCGGGCCCGAGCACGCGTTCTTCTTCGGCGAGGATCAGGGCCGCTATGTCCTGACCGCGCCGCCGGCCGAGACGGCCGCGATCGTCAAAACGGCCGAGCGCGCCGCCGTTCCGCTCCTCAGCCTCGGCGTCACCGGAGGCGACGGCCTGAGGCTCGGCGGCGCGCCGCCGATCGCGCTTTCCAAGCTGAAACAGGCGCACGAATCGTGGCTGCCCGACTATATGGATCATCCCGGAGGGAAAAGCGCATGATCCCGTTCATCGTCGTCAAGACCAAGGCGGGCTTCGCCTATCTGCGGCCCGAGCGCATCGTCGCCATCAGCGCCGCCGACCCGGCCGACTGCAGCATTCTGATGACCGACGGCGTGACGATCGTCGCCGCCGAGCCCGCCGAGGACATCGTCGCCCGACTCGAAGCGGAAGCGCGCGAAGAGGACGATGCGGCCCAAAACAAGGAGCGCCACCAGCATGGCCATGTCCAAGAGCGAGATTGAAACGATGATCCGCGAGGCCTTCCCGGACGCGCGGATCGAGGTCAAGGATCTGGCGGGCGACGGGAACCATTACGCCGCCAACGTCGTCTCCGCCGCCTTCAAGGGCAGGAGCAAGGTGCAGCAGCACCAGATGGTCTATGCCGCGCTCAAGGGGAAGATGGGTGGCGATTTGCACGCGCTCGCGCTGACGACGTCGGAGAGCTGACGCGCGGTCCCCGGAGGAGGCGCCGGCGGCTCCTCGGGGCGGCTCCTCGGCGCCGAGAATTCCCTGTTTTTCCCTGCTGATGAGGAAAACACGCTCCTGGAGCCCCCTTTCGCATTGAGAAAGCCGCAGGAGTCAGCCGGTTCTTCGAAAAACTTGATGCGCCGCAGCAGGAAGGAACAGGGAATGTCTTTTCCCTGATACGCGAGGTAACAGGGAAAGAAGCAAACGAAGTCGTTCCATTGTCCATTGAGCCGAACGCGCGACGCTTGCCGCCCCCCACCCCGCAACTCTGCGATCATTCGGTGAATCTCGGCGAACGCCGACGCGGCGACTCCCAATCTGGCGCCGGTGACGGTCGATGCCGCCGATTGTCGGTCCCGCCGTGTCACCCCCGCGAAAGCGGGGGTCCAGTGAGCCGCCGCGGACGCTTGACCGCGAAGCGGCCTGGCCATGACACGTGATAGAGCTGGACCCCGTTTTCCACTGGAGTGAACGCGACTGCATGGGCAAGGGCGTTGGATGACAGAGCGACGCTACAGCGTCTACATCATGGCAAGTCGGCGCAACGGAACGCTCTATGTGGGCGTAACGAACCATCTGGGAGCGCGCGCGTTTCAGCATCGCAACGGCGTTGGCTCGCAGTTCACCGCGAAGTATGGCGTCAAGAGGCTCGTCTGGTATGAGCATTACGGCAATGTCAGGGACGCAATTGCACGGGAAAAGCAGTTGAAGAGGTGGGAGCGACGGTGGAAGCTCGAGCTGATCGAGCAGTCCAATCCGGACTGGCGAGACCTTTACGAGACGCTGAACAACTGAATTTCGAGGAGCCTGCGGCGGCTCTCTGGACCCCCGCTTTCGCGGGGGTGACAACGTCCAGACTTCTTCCCGATCCCTCCGTCGTCCTCGCCGAAGACCACGCGGTCGGGCTCATCTGACGGGATGGGGAAAAGACGGGGGCGACGAAGCGGCCGATGCGGCCCTATTGATCCTCGAGCGGTATGCTGTGTAGGTCGCAGCTGCTTTCGTTGGGGGTCGAGTCGACCGTCCCGGTAAACCCAGTAAATCGCCATGACATCGCCCCGCAAATCGCCCCCGCTCCGCGAAATCTTAAAAGACCCGCGCCTCGCGCTGATGCTGGCGCTGGGCTTCTCCTCGGGGCTGCCGTTCCTTTTGATCTTCTCGACCCAGTCGGCCTGGCTGCGCGAGGCGGGGGTCAGCCACTCGGCGATCGGGCTGATGAGCTATGCGGCGCTGGCGTTCAGCTTCAAGTTCGCCTGGGCGCCGCTGATCGACGAATATGATCCCCCGCTGGTCGGCCGCTGGCTCGGGCGCCGGCGCGGCTGGATGCTGCTTGCGCAAATCGGGGTCGCCGCGGGGCTTTCGGGGCTCGCCTTCGGCGCGCCCGCCCAGGGCCTCGGCTGGAGCGTCCTCTTCGCCTTCCTGACCGCCTTCGCCGCGGCGAGCCAGGACGTCACCATCGACGGCTGGCGGATCGACGCCGCGCCGATCGAGCGCCAGGGCATGATGTCGGCGGTCTACCAGCTGGGCTATAGGCTGGCGATGCTCTGCGCCGGCGCCGGCGCGCTCTATATCGCCGATTTCGCCAGCTGGCGCGCCGCCTATCTGGCGATGGCGGGGCTGACGCTGGTCGGCATCGGCGGCTGTCTTCTGTCGCCGCGGCTCGACCGGCCGAAGGAAGCCGCAAGCCAGGGCGCCGCTTCCTTCGCCGTGTCGTTCGTCGAGCCGCTCAGCGATCTTCTGCGCCGCTACGGCCCGACGCTGATCGTCATCCTCGTGCTGGTGGCGATCTATCGCCTGCCGGATTTCGTGTCCGGCGTGATGGCCAACCCCCTCTATATCGACCTCGGCTTCACCAAGTCCGACATCGCCACCGTCTCCAAGCTCTACGGCGTGTGGATCGGCATTGCCGGCGCCTTCGGCGGCGGCGTCGCGGTCGCGCGGCTCGGGCTCATGCCCTCGCTCATCCTCGGCGGCCTCGCCGCCTCGTCCTCGCACCTGACGCTGGCCCTGCTCGCGGCGCACGGGGCGAGCCTGCCGCTGCTGACGCTTGCGGTCAGCGCCGAGAGCTTCGCCTCGGGCTTCGCCGGCGCGGCGCTGATCGCCTACATGTCGTCGCTCGTCTCGCCCGCCTACGCGGCGAGCCAATACGCGCTCCTCTCCTCGCTCTACGCGCTGCCCGGCAAGCTCATCGGCGGCCTGTCGGGGGTGATGGTCGACGAGTTCGGCTACGTCCGCTTCTTCCTCGCCACCGCCGCCATCGGCATTCCCGTCGTTGCGCTGAGCCTGACGGCCTGGCGGATGCAGCGGCGGGAGGCCGAGGAGGCGCCGGCGCGCGTGTAGCTCAATGGGAGAGCGGCAGCCTTCCGATCGGTTGAAACCAGTCCTGCTTGCGCTACATTGTGGCTCAAGGAGACCGTTAATGACCAGCACTGTTGTCCGCGCGCGCATCGACGAGCGCGTGAAGCGGGAGGCCGCCGCCGTCCTCAGCGAGATCGGGCTCACCGTGTCCGACGCCTTCCGAATGATGATGGTGCGCATCGCAAAGGAGAAGGCACTCCCGTTCGAGCCGTTGATCCCGAACGCCGAGACGATCGAGGCGATGGAAGCTGCGCGGCGCGGCGAGTTCGTCGGGGAGTTCAAGACGGTTGACGAGCTTTTCGCCCATCTCAATGCGGACGATTAAAGCTGTCGGCCGATACAAGCGGGATTACAGGCGCGCGAAGGCCCGCGCTCACGACAGAAAGTTGGACGACCTGCTCGGCGCAGTGATCGCCATGCTGGCCGCCGACGAGCCTCCGCCGCCGCGTTTTCGCGATCACGCGCTCGCCGGCAGGTGGAAAGACTTTCGTGACTGCCACGTTCGGCCTGATCTCGTGCTCATCTATCGCAAACCCGACGACAAAACCCTTGAGCTCGTTCGCCTCGGCTCGCACAGCGAGCTCGGCTTTTGACCCGACGCGGGTCATTAGCCAGTCTCGAAAATGTTGGCCAGTGGCATATAATTCCGGCCAGAATGGAATCTGGAAGACATCGCAATCGACCTCATCGACGAGGCGAGCGAAGGCGAAGTCGTGACAGTGAGAGATTGCGTGGCCGGCGCTGCCTTGTTCGTGAGGGGAGAGATCCGGGAGGACGGAAAGCGGCTTGTTTTGGGCGGGGTTCATGTTTCGTCCGAAGGGGCCAACCCCATCGAAGTCGGTGTTTCCAACCTGAGGCAGCTCGCCCGAGCCGCCATGGAGATCAGTGGTTATGACGAAATCATCATTGAGGGAGCGGTTCGAACGACTGGGGCGCATCCAGGGCGTCGACCCGGTTCGATCCGGTTCTCCCGTGATCGTCTCTTTGCAAGTGACAGGAAGAATTCGGTTGAGGCGGTGATCGCCCTGCGCCGGCGCAGCGCGCCGACGCTCAAGGCCAAGCGGGCGGTCGAGGCCGCAAAGGAAGGCAAAGCCAACGTTCTGGAGGTTCCGACCGTCGAGAGCCCGCATGCGCCGGAAGGGACCTGCGACGCTTTGGATTTCGCATGTCTTTGGTCGCTCCAGTTTCCGTCGATGTCCGAGGCCTTCGCGAACGTTTGGGCCTCACCCAGGAACACTTCGCGCCGAGGTTCTGCCTCGAATTGGACGCCGTCAGGAACTGGGAATACGGTCGGCGAGAGCCGGACGCTGCAGCGAAAAGCTACCTTACCGTCATTGAAAGAGACCCGGAGGCGGTGCAGGAGGCCCTGTCGGCTGAAGGCAATTCGTAGCTGGCGCGGCGAGACCCAAAAGCACTTGAATTTCAAGACAGACGTCGCGCAGGGCTATCTGTCCGATCTCGAAAGCGGCGCCGTAAGGGAACCCCCGAGACTATCGCGAAGGTCGCGCAGGCTTTGAATGTGCTGGCTTTCGTAGCCGATATCCTAAGCGTTCTTCTCGACGCGGCGTCAGGATTGCCGCGCTCCGCCCGGTTGGTGCGACCGGCGGAGGCCATGACCTCAGCGATCATTCGGTGAAACTCGGCTGGAGGGCTTCGAAAGCGCGACCCTCGGCCATCTTGAGCCCGGTTCAAGTCGGGCCGAAGGCCGGTCTCGACTCGCACGGAAGGGCGGCTTCAGCCCCGACGATTTTCCGTTTGGGAGAATCTTTGGCGGTAATCGCAGCAGCCCTCCGTCGCCGGCCAGTCTGACCTGCATCCGTCTGTTCGGCGGCCCGACCCGCTCGGGGGGGTGAATGAACCGCAACCTTAACGAGAATACTAGGATTGCGCAGCTCAGGGCAGTCGCGTATGTGCACGGCCGTCAACTCTGGAGCAGGGCTCCGGCTGTTATGTTGCGAGAGGCGCCATGAAGACGATCGTTTCCATCTCCACTCTGGTTTGCGTCGTAGGGCTGTTCGCCCAAGCGCCCGCAAAAGCAGCCGTTTACGACTTCTCGTTGGTCGGCGTCGATTATCCGGCGGACGTGTTCGGCAGCGGCCAGCTGTTCGCCAGCGGGGCTTCGTCGCCCTACACCGTCACGGGAGCGACCGGCTCGATCACCGACCCGTCCGGGACATTCACCATCGACGGCCTCTCCTCCTACGCCGGCGGCGACAACTTGCTCTACTATCCCTCCACGAGCTACACCTCGTTTGGCGGCATTTCGGTCGCCACTGCCGGCGGCCCGGATTTCAATCTCGGGGGCGGCGGCGTCTCCGCTCCGCAATTCGAGTTGCTTAACGACTCGGTCCTCAATCCGGGCGGCGGCGTGAGCCTCGGCAGCCTCGCCAGCGGGTCCTACAACATCGTCCTCACCATGACGGCGGTTCCGGAACTGTCGACCTGGGCGATGCTCGGCCTCGGGTTCGCGGGTCTCGGTCTCGCCGCGGCGGGTCGCGGCCGCAAGGACGCGATCGCCGCCATCGGCTGATCGATCGCTCGAACCTTCGTCTCGAACAGGGAGGCCGCCCGCGAGGCGGCCTTCGTCGTTTCCAGACTTTCGCGACGCGGCCGGGCTGTCGGCGACGATGTCTTGAATCCGCCGGCGAAGGCGACAATATCAGCGCGACCCTTCCCGGGCTCCCGACAGTTCAAAATCTATCAAAGAGGCACCGACTTGACCGCCGACGCCCAGACCCCGACGACCGAAGCTGCAACGACGCAGAGCTTCGAGGCCGACGTTTCGCGGCTTTTGCATCTGATGGTCCACTCGGTCTATTCCGACCGCGACATTTTCATCCGCGAGCTCGTCTCCAACGCCGCCGACGCCTGCGAGAAGCTGCGCTACGAGGCGATCGCCAGGCCTGACCTCATCGCCGACGGCGCGCCTTTCGCCATCGCCGTCGCCCTCGATCCCGACGCCAAAACGCTCACCATCTCGGACAACGGCGTCGGCATGAACCGGGACGACTTGACCCAGGGGCTCGGCACCATCGCCCGTTCCGGCACCAAGGCCTTCCTCGACCGGCTGGCGGCGGAGGAGGCGAGCAAGGAAGCCTCGGCCCTCATCGGCCAGTTCGGCATCGGCTTCTACTCGTCCTTCATGGTCGCCGACGAGGTGGTGGTCGAGACGCGCCCTGCCGGCGCCGATCAGGCTTGGCGCTGGTCGTCCGACGGCAAGGGCTCCTTCAGCATCGCGCCCCTCGCCCTCGACGCCGCGCCGACGCGCGGCACCCGGGTCATCCTGCATCTCAACGCGGAGTCGCACGACTACGCGACCGCCTGGAAGGTCGAGCGGATCGTCCGCGACCATTCCGGCGCCGTCGCCGTGCCGATCGACATCATCGAGAAGCCGGGCGCCGAGCCGCGCCGCATCGCCGACGGGGCGGCGATCTGGGCCAAGCCCAAGTCCGAGGTGAAGCCGGAGGATTATACCGAGTTCTACCGCGGCCTCGGCGGCATGTTCGACGAGCCGGCGCTGACCCTGCACTGGCGCGCCGAGGGCCGGCACGAATACACGGTGCTGGCGTTCGTCCCCGGCTCACGGCCGTTCGACCTCTTCGACCCGACCCGCAAGGGGCGCAACAAGCTCTATGTCCGCCGCGTGCTGATCACCGAGAACGCCGACATCCTGCCCGGCTGGCTGCGCTTCGTCCGCCTCGTGGTCGACAGCGCCGACCTGCCGCTCAACGTCTCGCGCGAAATGATCCAGGAGAGCGCGGTCTTCGCCGCCATCCGCAAGGGCGTGACCAACCGGATCGTGCAGGAGCTCGGCAAGCTCGCCGAGGCCGAGCCGGAGAAATTCGCCAAGGTGTGGGAGCATTTCGGTCCTGTCATCAAGGAGGGCCTTTACGAGGATCCGGAGCGGCGCGACGGCCTGTTCAAGATCGCCCGCTTCGCCTCGACCGCGCATCCCGACGGCGACCGGACGCTGGCGCAATATGTCGCCAGCTTCCGGGAGAACCAGACGGCGATCTATTATCTCACCGGGGACGACGCCAAACGGCTCGCGGTCAGCCCGCAGCTCGAGGGCTTTCGCGCCCGCGGCGTCGAGGTGCTGCTGCTGTCCGATCCGGTTGATTCGTTCTGGGTCTCGACCGCGGCGGGCTTCGACGGCAAGCCGTTCAAGTCGGTGAGCCAGGGCGCGGCCGACATCAAGTCGATCGCGTTCATCGAGGGGGCTTCGGCGCCGGCCGAAGCGACGGGGGAAGTCGCGACTTTGCTGGCTTACTTCAAGCAGACGCTGGAGAAGGAGATCGCCGAGGTGCGCGCCTCCGACCGCCTGACCGACAGCGTCGCCTGCCTGATCGCGCCGGAGTTCGGCCCCGACCGGCAGCTCGAGAAGATGCTCGCCGCGCACGGCCGGCTCTCCGAACGGGCGAAGCCCATCCTGGAGATCAACCCGACCCACCCGCTGACGCTGTCGCTGGCGGAGCGCTTCCGCGACGGCAAGGACAAGCCCCTGGTCGAGGACGCGGCCTGGCTGATGCTGGACGAGGCGCGGCTCCTCGAAGGCGCCAGCGTCGAGGATCCGCCGGCCTTCGCCGCGCGGCTCCGCCGGGTGCTGGAGAAGGCGCTGGGATAGCGCGCGCAACCGGATCGATGGGCGCGCGCTCCTTCCCCCCTTGCGGGGGAAGGTTGCGTTGCGAAGCAACGACGGATGAGCAACTGTGAAGTAGGAGGTAGCCCGGTGCTCGGCCGGGCTCAAGGCTGGCGCTGCGCGCCCCCGCCTCCGGCGGCTGCGGCCTTGACCCCGGCCGAGCACCGGGCTACCTCCTACTTCACAGTTGCTCATCCGCCGGCTGCGCCGGCCACCTTCTCCCGCCATAGGGCGTTCGGAAGAACGCCCGTCTTTCGACGGGCTATAGGGAGAAGGGGCTCCCCGCGCGCCGACTATGTGAACCTGGCCGAGCGTTGCTCGGATCACGAGCGGAGCCGCGCCGCTGCGATTTGACTCGCCGCCCTCGATTACAGAGTAATGCCCGCTTTCCGGCCGGCGAAGCCGCCCATCCCAACAGGATCAAGCATTGCCCCCGTCACGCGAGGCCGCCGAGGTCTCCAAGGCTTGGCCGTTCGAGGAAGCGCGCAAGCTGATCGCGCGGCTCGAGCGCGCCCCCAAGGCCGAGGTCGTCTTCGAGACCGGCTACGGCCCGTCGGGATTGCCGCATCTCGGCACCTTCGGCGAGGTCGCGCGGACGACGATGGTGCGGCACGCCTTCCGCGTCTTGACCGGTGATTCGATCAGGACGCGGCTCATCGCCTTCTCCGACGACATGGACGGGCTGCGCAAGACGCCCGACAATATCCCCAATCGCGAGCTGATCGCGGCGCATCTCGGCAAGCCGCTGACCCGGGTCCCCGACCCGTTCGGCGAATATGACAGCTTCGCCGCGCACAACAACGCGATGCTGAGGCGCTTTCTCGACCGTTTCGGCTTCGACTACGAATTCATGTCCTCGACCGAGGCCTACGGGAGCGGCCGCTTCGACGCGGCGCTCCTCAAGATGCTCGAGCGCTTCGACGAAGTGCAGGCGGTCATGCTGCCCTCGCTTCGAGCCGAGCGAGCGGCCACCTATTCGCCCTTCCTGCCGATCCATCCGCGGACCGGCATCGTCATGCAGGCGCCGGTGTTCGCCCACGACGCAAGGGCGGGAACCATCCGCTGGCGCGACCCCGAGACGGGCGAAGCGTTCGAGACGCCGGTGACCGGGGGCAAAAGCAAGCTGCAGTGGAAGCCCGACTGGGCGATGCGCTGGCACGCGCTCGGCGTCGATTACGAAATGGCCGGCAAGGATCTGATCAACTCGGTCAAGCTCTCCTCGCGGATCGTCAGGGTTCTGGGATCCGAGCCGCCGGCCGGTTTCAACTACGAGCTCTTTCTCGACGA
Source organism: uncultured Alphaproteobacteria bacterium (assembly GCA_963772555.1). Taxonomy (GTDB): domain Bacteria; phylum Pseudomonadota; class Alphaproteobacteria; order Rhizobiales; family Beijerinckiaceae; genus Roseiarcus. The sequence goes on from CAVYXQ010000022.1 coordinate 22,777, forward strand.
GAAGGGTCAGAAGATATCGAAGTCGAAGGGCAACGGCCTGACGATCGACGAATGGCTGACCTACGCCAGTCCGGAGAGCCTGTCGCTCTTCATGTTCCAGAAGCCGAGCGCCGCCAAGCGCCTCTATTTCGACGTCATCCCGCGAACCGTCGACGACTATCTCGGCTTTCTCGAAGCCTACCCGCGGCAGGACTGGAAGGAGCGGCTCGGCAATCCCGTCTGGCACGTTCATTCGGGCGAGCCCCCCGCGCCGGAGGCGCTGATGCACGGCGACGAAGGGCAGACCTCGGTATCCTTCGCCATGCTGCTCAATCTCGCCGCGGTCGCCAACAGCGACAATCCTGCGGTGCTCTGGGGGTTCCTGCGCCGCTACGCCCCGTCCGCCTCGCCGGAGAACCACCCGCGGCTCGATCGGCTGGTCCGTTACGCCGTCGCCTACTTCCGCGATTTCGTCGCGCCGAAGAAGCGCTATCGCCTCGCCGACGAGGTCGAGCGCGACGCGCTTCAGAGACTCTCGGCGAAGCTCGCCGAGCTCCCGTCGGGCGCGAGCGCCGAAGACATCCAGCACGCGCTTTACGACGTCGCCCGGCCGATCCCGCGCTACCAGGACCTTTTGGCCAAGGGCGCCTCGCCCGAGCGGCCCGGCGTCTCCAACGACTTCTTCAACATGGTCTACGCCGTGCTGCTCGGCGAGGATCGCGGGCCGCGCCTCGGCTCCTTCATCGCCCTTTACGGCCTCGAGGAGACGCGCGCGCTGATCGCCAAGGCGCTCGCCGGCGAACTCGTCGCGGGCCGAGCCGAAGCGCCGGTTTAAGCCTCCCCCGCCCGAGGGCGGCCCGACCGCCCCGGCACGAAGGACGCCGCGGCCGCCTTGAAACCCGTCGTAACGAACGCCAGATCGCTGACGAAGAGTCTTCGCCTCCTCCTCTGCTGCAACGGAAGGACTGTCAAATGGCCAATTCCACGGAACGCGCGGTGCTTGCCGGCGGCTGTTTCTGGGGCATGCAGGAGCTGATCCGGCGTATGCCCGGAGTCGTCTCGACCCGCGTCGGCTACACCGGCGGCGAGGTTCCCAACGCCACCTACCGCAACCACGGCAATCACGCCGAGGCGATCGAGATCGTCTTCGACCCGGCCAAAATCAGCTACCGCAAGCTTTTGGAGTTCTTCTTCCAGATCCACGATCCGTCGACCCGAAACCGCCAGGGCAACGACGTCGGCGCCAGCTACCGCTCGGCCATCTTCACCACCAGCGACGAGCAGAAGCGTGTGGCGCTTGACGCCATCGCCGATGTCGACGCCTCAGGCCTGTGGCCGGGCAAGGCGGTGACCGAAGTCAAGCCGGCGGGGCCCTTCTGGGAAGCGGAGCCCGAGCATCAGGATTATCTCCAGCGCTATCCGAACGGCTACACCTGCCACTTCGTCCGCCCTAACTGGGTCCTGCCCAAGCGGGTCGCCGCGGAGTAAGGAGCGCGGGCGCGCCAGCGAGGCAAGTCCTTGATTTTGCTGGCGTCCCGGAAGGGAATCGAACCCCTGACCCCAGGTTTAGGAATTATGTGTGCGCAACGCACTCCGGTTTCCGTCTCATGCTCTTTTATTCCCGGTAAGCACATAATCGACTGAAAAAGCTAATTTCTCCGTCGCGTACTTGCGCACTCTAGCGCACTTCGGCATACTCCAGGTTCGCTTACCCGGCGCTTACCCGAGGGGCATGCTCATGAGAGTGAAACTTACGCCCGATTTTGTCGCCAAACCGCCCTTGCCTGAACTCCCCAAGGATCGCGTCATTCACTGGGACAGCATGCTTCCCAGCTTCGGGCTCATGGTGACGGCGGGCGGACACGCGTCCTTTGTCTGTCAGTACCGCGTCGGCCGAAGGTCGCACCGTATGTCCTTAAAGGCGGGCCTAACGCTTCAGGACGCGCGACGAGAGGCCAAGAAGCTACTCGGCGACGTAGCGAGGGGTGGAAACCCGCTTGATAAGCGTCGGAAAGAGGCCGCCGCTGGCGCCGACACGTTCCGAAGCATCGCCGAGGAATACATTCGGCGGGAAAGTAGGGGCCTTCGTCGCATGGGCGAGCGCGAGGCAATTTTAAAGAGGCATGTGTTCGCCAAATTGGGATCGCGCCCCATCGGTGAAATCAAACGAAGCGATATCGTCCGTCTTCTCGACAAAATCGATGATGAGCGCGGCCCTTCGGCGGCGGATCACACATTGGCTGTCATCCGCCGCGTTATGAATTGGCACGCGGCCCGGTCTGATGATTTCCGAAGCCCTATCGTTCGCGGAATGGCCCGTACAAAGCTCAGGGAACGCGCACGGCAGCGTGTCCTTACCGATGACGAGCTAAGAGCCTTGTGGGCCGCCGCAGAGGCCTCCAAAGGCCTGTTTGGGCCTTTCGTCCAATTTCTGTTGCTTACTGCCGCTCGCCGCACAGAAGCCGCTCAGATGGCCAGCAGCGAGATTGTGGGCGAAGTTTGGACGATACCCCAAGAGCGGTACAAGACCGGCCGTGAACTCGTTATTCCCTTGTCGGCGCCTGCGCTCGACGTGCTGACCCGACTGCCGAAGATCGGCAAGGGCGAACTCGTTTTCACGACTGATGGCGAGCACCCCTTTAGCGGCTACTCAAAGGCAAAGGCGAAGTTCGATGCAGCGTGCGGCGTGACAGGCTGGACGCTACACGATCTTCGCCGCACCGCGCGCTCCCTCATGAGCCGCGCGGGCGTGAGCGCCGATATCGCCGAGCGGTGTCTAGGCCACGTCATATCTGGCGTTCGAGGCACCTATGATCGGTATGCGTATCTCAACGAGAAAAAGCGGGCCTTCGAGGCCCTCGCCGCGCTTATTCAGCGCATCGTTGAGCCGCAGGACAATGTGGTTTCTTTGAGGGCCGGATGAGCGAAGACGAAAGATGGCGGGGCGCCTTTAAGGCCCTCATGATCAAGGAAGACCAGAAACCGCTGGCGCACTTGCTTGCTACCGATATTCCTATTCCGCGTTGGCTTCGCCAAGAGCTAGCCGAATTGCTGAATCCGACGCGCGCGCTTTTGCTTGGCAACGACGAAGGTAAGGCCCGAATCGATCTTCGCAACTCGGACTGTTTTGTATTCAAGCGTACTCAGGCCACGCGTCGCAAAATTCAAACGTATGAAAAGAAGCTCGCAACGGGCATGGCCGTTCTTGACGCAATAGCGGCAGGAAAGTCTCACGCCGACGCCGTTGGCGAGGTGATGGCGAAGTTAGAACTTGACCAAACCGAAGGCCGCTACGTCACACAAAGCGCCGCAGAAGCAAGGAAGTTGCCTGGTTTCTATAAATCAGGTGCAGGAAAATTGTAGATGTTTCGTGCAGTGACGCGCCGCCACGGCTTCCGTCATGTTGTCCGCGTTGGTCATCACAAAACGCGGAGAAGCATATATGTCTCATACTGCTGAGGCGACGCCAGCACGGCTAACCCGGAAACAGGCCGCGCAATTCTTGAGCGGCCGGGGTTTTCCAATCTCGCAACGCTACCTCGAAAAGTTGTGCGTGCCTTCGACGGGGCAGGGACCGCGAGTTGACGCTTGGTTCGGCGGCCGCGCTCTCTATAAGGTGGATGACCTAATTGCATGGGCGGAAGCGCGCTGTAAGCCCGGCCAGGACGCCGGTTGATCGATGCGCTCGTCAAAACGAAACCCGGCCACGCTGGCGGCGGGCCGGGCTTCCAAGAGCAATTTCGCGTTGGCGAAATTCTCTTTGAAGAATAATGCGCAGACGTCCACGGTTCAAGCGCTGCGCCGCCGCGATCTCAACGCGGAAGCGAGAATTCAAGCAGCCATCGTCGAATGGATCCGGCTTGTTGCGCCCGGCGTTCTCGTTTTCGCCGTTCCGAACGGGGGCTTGAGAACAAAGGCAGAGGCCGCGCGGCTGCGATGGACCGGCGTTGTCGCCGGCGTGCCTGACCTTGTGCTAATCGCGCCTAGCGGACGGGCTTGCTTTCTCGAAGTGAAGACGCCAAGGGGCCGGCCTTCGCCCGAACAGCTCACCATTCACGAAGCTCTGATTGCGCTCGGGACGCCGCCCGCCATCGTGCGCTCGATTGACGATGCGCGCTTGGCGTTCGCCGCCTGGGGCCTCGAGACGCGCGAGTTGGGCCGATGAGCGCGCCTCCATGCATTTCCCCGATCGCCCTTGCCGCGGGGCGGGAAGTTCTCTTCGAAGTCCTGATGGACATGGCCGACTGGACGGCCAGTCACGCCCGCTCTGCCGCCGAAGCGGCGTGGCGGGGCGACGCTGAGCCCACCCGCCATCATTTGTTGGAAGCGCGTTCGTCTCTCATCGCAGCGTTGAAACTCTATCGAGAGCTCGCCGCGGACGGCGAGAAAGCGAGCGCGCCATGAGCGGGTTCGTCCATCCCGAGGATTATTCGACTTGGCCGCAGGACCGCAAGAACAAGTGGTGCGCCGACGCGGCGAAGGCGTATGACGAACGCCGAAAGACCGAGCGCGACCGCGCGCCGCTCGCCTATGAGCCCGCATATAAGAGAGGCATCAAAACTCTCGACGGCGCGGAACTTATCACAGCGAAATTCCCGCCGCGCTCTTTGATGCTGTCGCCGTGGTTGCCAGACAAGGGATTGACGATGATCTTCGCCCCCCGCGGCGTCGGCAAGACGTGGATGGCGCTCGGTATCGCGCACGCCGTTGCGACCGGCGCGGAATTCTTGCGGTGGCGGGCGCCGAAGTCGCGCGGCGTCCTGTACATCGACGGCGAAATGCCGGCGGCCGTGCTACAAGCCCGATACATGGCCATTGTCGCGGCGTCGATGACGGATGCGCCCGCGGCCAGTTTTCGGCTGGCCGCAGCCGACATTCAGCCGGACGGCCTGCCCGATCTCGCCGACCCCGAGGCGCAGCGGTTCTATGACTGCGCGATCGGCGACGCCGAGCTCGTCATCGTCGATAACCTCTCGACGATCGCGCGGGGCCTCCGCGAGAACGAGGCGGACAGTTTCGGGCCGGTTCAAAGTTGGCTGTTGGCCCAGCGCGCGGCCGGGCGATCGGTCCTATTGATCCATCACGCCGGCAAAGGTGGCGGCCAGCGGGGAACCTCTCGAAAGGAAGACGTGCTCGATAGCGTCGTCAGCCTGACCCGTCCGCCCGGATACCAGGCGAGCGAAGGCGCGCGGTTCGAAGTGCGGTTTACCAAATCGCGCGGTTTCTGGGGCGACGACGCCGAGCCGTTCGAAGCCCGCTTCGCCAATAGCAGATGGTCAACGAGCGAGATCGTCGCGGACAATTCCGATGAAGCGCTTGCGACCCTCAAGGCCGAAGGGTTGTCTGTCCGTGACATCGCCGAGCGCACCGGTCTGCCTAGATCGACCGTCGGACGCCGGCTCAAGGAGGGCGCGCCGTGAGCGTGCTCGCCCTCGCACTGAAGCGCCTGGCGTTGTCCCAGGGACAGTCCCTAGCGCTGTCCCAGCGGGACGGTCCTTGGCGAGCGGGACGAACGGGACGCATGGGACAGTCGGGACAGTTGGGACGCATGGGCCAGTTATCGCGTCCTATCTCGATCGATTGCGCTCGCATCCCTGCCCGGACGATGTCTCGCCCGAGCGCTTTAAGCGGCTGCGGCAAGCGCGGTGCGGTTCGCGAGCAAATGGGCCGCCGAAGCCGTCCGCCTTGGCTGGAGCCTCGACGAGTTGTTCGCCATTGCTGAACCCCTACGCCAACGTCAGCTTGCAAGGCGCGGCATGGTTCGTCGGCGACCCGGACGTAATCGAGGTGACCGCCGCGGCGATCACAGTTCGAACCGCGAGCGGGGCATCACAGCGCATTTATCGAAGGAGTTTGCAATGACCGCTGAGAACAACGAGGCTGAGCAAATGAGCACTCGTGGCAGACCGTTCGCTAAGGGTCAGTCTGGCAACCCCGGCGGCCGTCCAAAAGAGTTGCGCGACGTAATTGAGCTAGCGCGTTCGCACGGCCCCGGTGCAATCAAGACGCTGGCCAAAATTATGAACAACCGGAAAGCGCCTCCGGCGGCCCGCGTAGGCGCCGCGAACGCCATTCTGGACCGCGGGTTTGGCAAACCCCTTCAAGGCGTCGAGCTTTCCGGTCATGACCGCGGCCCGATCGAGCACGTAGTCATCACCGACGAGATGCGTGCCCGGGCCTTGATGGCCCTATTCACAAAGACGAAGATGCTGCCGAAAGCCGGATAATCCGGCCGGCAGCGCCGCATACCAGTAGTGCGCTGCGCGTAGCGTCCACCGGATGCACGGCGCCGCTCGCGGTGCCCCGAAGGGCAATAAGAACGCGAGGCAGTGACCCTTAGCGAAGGAGATCGCCACCCCTCGCGCAATTGGCGCAGGTCGGAGGCGAAGGTCTCGGAAGACCATCACGCCTGAGTCGGCCGAGGCGGGCGAGGGGGTTCTGTTGCGGGAGCTGGGTGGCGCGGTTTCTTCGCATTCGGAGGCGCCCGATTCGGAAGTCTCGGTCGATCTGGCCATGGCCGCCTGTAGTCCTTCAACGCGTGTTCGATTTCCATTGCGAAATTCCGCAAAACCGTAGTCGCGTCCCTGCACCAGCGAAGTTCAAATAAAACATTCTTGCCTTGAAATTTTCGCGCCCGGACGTGTCCTAGTCCGGTAACAGGCACTATTGTGGTTTTACCGCTGGTCTCCTTTGCCGCCCAGAATGGAGAGTGCAGCGCATCGTTTCTCGCATCCTCTAGCTTGTCGGCTTGCCCGCATAACCACTCGACATCGCCCATAATCCTTTTTTGCCAATCGCTCGTTTGAGATTGATAAATAGGAGCAACTCGACTTTTAGTCGCTCCCAAAAGGATATCTCTTTGCGCTCGATCAACTTTCAGAGCATGCCATATTCCCAAGAAAGGGCCAACGTAACCGCCTCCCATTATTGAACAGAAAACGAGCGCTAAGGATTCATGAAGGTCGTTCCAAGCAAGCGCGAGTTGCCCGAGCGCGAGAGCGGCCGAGTTGTAATTTTTGTGTGTAAAGGGTGCACTGGCCGCCCATTCCCCTTGGAAGCGCTTTGCCATATTTCACCTCCCATGATCGACAACGAAAACGACTTGCCGACATTGTGAGTTTAGAGCCGGCCTCGCGAAGAGGCTAATTGCGGCACTTAGTCTTCCCGGTTTTGAACTAGCATTTTTTCGTCGCTGGCCTATTTTTCGTCCTTGTAAAAAATTTAAACGGTCGTATAGTCGTTTACGGAGCAGCTTTGAGGGAACGCCGCAATGTCGAAACCGCTGGTCGCCTATTTCCGGGTCAGCACTCGCGAGCAGGGACGCTCCGGGCTCGGCATTGGCGCTCAGCGCGATGCCGTGGCCCGCTTCGCTGAGGCCGAGGGCTTCGAGATTGTCGCGGAGTTCATCGAAATTGAAACGGGCAAAGGCGCGGACGCAATCGAGCGCCGCCCGCAACTCGCCGCCGCTCTCGCTGCCGCCCGCCGCCACGGGAAGGCGCCCGTTGTCGTCGCTAAGCTCGATCGGCTGTCACGGGACGTTGCTTTCGTCGCCCGTCTCATGGTCGAGAAGGTGCCCTTTATCAGCGTCGAACTAGGCGCGGACGCCGATCCGTTCATGCTGCATCTGTTCGCCGCCCTCGCCGAAAAAGAGCGGGCGGTAATCTCTCAGCGCACAGCGGCCGCCTTGGCCGCCGCAAAAGCGCGTGGGCAGGCCCTCGGCAACCCCCGGCTATCCGAGGCTCGCGCCACCGCCAATGCCGCCCACAAGGCCAGCGCAGACGCGCACGCCGCCGATGTTGCCCCAGCCATCCGTGAGGCTCAAGCCGCCGGAGCAAAGTCGCTTCGGCAGATAGCCGCCGCCCTAAACGGACGGGGCATTGCAACGGCACGTGGGGGCCGGTGGGAAGCTCAGACGGTGGCGAATGTGCTTCGTCGGGGTGGTTGACGCCGTGAAGCAGCGGGCGTTTATTGGCTTGCGCGCTTGTTATTCCTGGGCGGCGAAACTTGTGAAAAAGCGGATTGCGTTCCTTTTTGCCGGCCTTCTCGCGGTCACCCCGTTTGGCCTTGCTGCGGCTGGTCCATACGAAGACGGTCAAGCTGCCATCCGACGCGGTGATCTTGCGGCCGCGATACAGGCCCTGAATCCGCTTGCCGGAAAAGGAGACGCAAGGGCTCAGTTCCTCATAGGCCTGATCTATGCCAACGGCGGAGGGGGAGTATCAAGTGATTCTAGACGGGCCCTAAAATGGTTTCAAAAGGCCGCCGGGCGAGGCTTCGCCGACGCGGAGTATCTTATGGGCCGGGCCTTTGACAGCGGCGACATGGGTGTGCCTCGGGACTTCGGTCAGGCTCTCGCTTGGTACCGCAAGGCCGCAGACCAAGGAAACGTCGATGCTGAGTCTCACCTGGGGAAGATTTACTTAGGCGGCCAAGGCATGCCGAGGGATTATGAGAAAGCCATTGTATGGCTCAAAAAGGCCGCGGACCGAGGAGACGCAGACGCGCAAAGCGAATTAGGCACTCTACTCGTTGCTGTTCAAGCCTACCGCGAGGCCATTTCATGGTTTCAGAAGGCCGCCGACCAAGGCCAAGTGAGCGCGCAAAACAGCCTCGCCGCGATGTATGAGAACGGCCAGGGCGTGCCGCAGAATTACGAGCAGGCTGCTCTTTTGTATCGCAAGGCAGCAGGAAATGGGGACGCTCGCGCGATGTTCAACATCGGCCTAATGAACTTTAAGGGGCACGGCGTCCCGACAGACTTTGTGCAGGCGGAAATGTGGTTCAATCTAGCTACCGCTCATGCGTCGGACCTCCAGGTACGCTATCAAGCTGCTGCTAGCCGCGACGAACTCGCCACCAAAATGACCTCCGCTCAAATCGCCGAGGCGCAGCGGCTGGCGAGCGAATGGAAACCGAAGTGAGTGCACCCGCCAACGCCACTGGTGGCAACCCGATCGCTTACCCGGCGCTTACCTGATCGCCGCTCCTAGTCACTATGTGAGCCGTAATCTATTGATTTTGCTGGCGTCCCGGAAGGGAATCGAACCCCTGACCCCAGGTTTAGGAAACCTGTGCTCTATCCTGCTGAGCTACCGGGACCTGACGAGCAAACGCGCTGGCCGATGGCATTGCTATAGACGAAGGAGCACGATGCGGGCAAACGCTTTGGCATGAATTTGCCCTTCGCCCATCGCCTGCGTCAACGGATCTGGCGATCCTCGGGCCGGCCCGGCTTTCACGGCCGGAGCTTTGTGCGTCGTTCTTGCCTTCGTCGTTCCGGCGCAAGCGGCGTGCGGAACTCCGTCAGGCGCGGCGCGCGTCGTTGGAGTTGACCAAAGGCTAGGAATTCATCTTGAGGACGGACGCATTGTCAGGCTCGGCGGTCTGGACACGCCTGTTCCTACGCGCGGTTCGCCGGAAACGGCGACGACCGCGCGGGAATTCCTATCCGGCCTGCTGGTCGGCCGCGAGGTCGAACTCGACCTCCTGGCGAGCGGAGACGGATCGGTGGGACCGCACGGTGGCGGATCTCGCATCGAAATCTCCGCCGGGACCGCGGGATCGATCGCCATCGCGCTTCTGGCCGCCGGCCATGCCCGGGTCAGGCCCGAATTCGAGGCCCGCGCCTGCGCGCCGGCCCGGCTCGCGGCCGAGGATCAGGCGCGCCGCGCGCGGCTCGGCCTCTGGCGCGACCCCGCTTACGCGATCGTGGAAGCCTCGGACGCCGCCGGCCTCAGGGCGCGCGACGGACAATTCATCGTAATCGAGGGACGGGTGCGGAGAGTTGGCTTTGCCCGCTCGCGTCTCTATCTTGACCTTGTTCCATACGGCGGTCCAACCGTCGTCGTCGCGCGGAAGCTCGCCCCGGCCCTCGCTCGAGAGGGCCGTCCCGTCGAGAGGCTCGCGGGAGAAGTCATTCGGGCGCGCGGCGCGCTCGACGATCGCCCTCGTCCGAGGATCGAGGTCGACGAGCCGGCAATGATCGAAACGGTCGGCGCCAGGGAGTAGAACAGCGGCCTCGATGAGCGAACGGTTCTTGCAGATCTCGATCCGGCCGGCGGAGCCTGCGGCGCTGGCGGGCTGTCCTGGCGCCGATCGCGGCCGCCCTCAGCCTCGTCCTGGCGGCTTGCGCTGCGATCGACGCGCCGCCGGCTCCGAGCCAATGTCGCTCAGGCCGTCGCGGCGCCGAGCGCGGTCGGCGTTCCGGTCAGTCCGGAGCGCAAGCGCCTGATCGAGGCGTTCGGCGGCGAATATTACCACCCAGCGACAGAGAGCTACCTCAACAGCGTTCTGGCGAAGCTCGCGCCGGCCTCGGGCGCTTCACCCGCGCCTTATCGCGTGACGCTGCTCAATTCGCCCGTCGTCAACGCCTTCGCCCTGCCCTCCGGCGACATCTTCATGACCCGAGGTCTGCTCGCGCTGGCAGACGACACGTCGGAAATCGCCGCCGTCATGGCGCATGAGATCGCGCACATCACCGCCCGACACGCCGCTCTCCGGGCCGAGTTCGAAAGGACGACGGCGCTGTTCAGTCGCGTCAACCAGCAGGTGTTGCAGCATTCGCAGCCCGAGGATGAAGTCGAGGCCCGCTCGAAGCTGTCGATCGCGCGCTTCTCCCGACAACAGGAGTTCGACGCGGATCAGATCGGCATCAAGAACATCGCCAAGGCCGGATACGACCCCTTCGCCGCGACGCGGTTCCTCGACGCGCTGGGCGAGTGGAGCGCCCTCAAGTCGACGTCGGGCGCGAGCACCGCCGACCGGCCTGACATGATGGCGACCCACCCCTCGACGCCGGAGCGGATCGCCCAGGCGACTGCGGAAGCCCACGCAATCGACCCGTCAGGAAACGGCGCGCGCGGCCGCGAGGCCTATCTCTCGGCGATCGAGGGCCTCGCCTTCGGCGACGATCCTTCGCAGGGCATCGTGCGCGGAACCGCATTCATCCATCCGAAGCTCGGATTCGCCTTCCAGGCGCCCGAGGGCTTCACCCTCGAGAACCAGACGTCCGCCTTGATCGGCGTCGGCCAGGCGGGAGGCGAAGCGTTGCGGCTCGACAGCGTGCCAATCGCCAATTCGACGTCGATCGCGGCGGCGATCGAGTCCGGTTGGATCGACGGCGTCAAGACGACCTCGGTCGAAACGATGCAGATCGGCGGCCTCGAGGCCGCCACCGCGGTCGCGAAAGGCGATCAATGGAGCTTTAGGCTCGGTGGGATCCGCCTCAACGGCAGGCTATACCGGCTGATCTTTGCCGCGCACACGCTGTCGCCGGCGGTCGATGCCGAATTCCTCGCCTCGCTCAAGTCCTTTCATCTGATCAACGCCCAGGATTCGGCGATGGCCGCCGCCCAGGCGATCAAGATCGTCGCCGCCGGCCCATCCGATACGTCGGAGACGATGGCGGCGCGGATGACGTTCCTGCCCCAGAGCCTCGACCAGTTCCTCATCCTCAACGGTCTCGAGCGCGGCGTTCCGCTGGTCGCCGGCCAGCGATACAAGGTCGTGGCGCAATGAACGCGAAGGCGCTTCCGACGGGTGCGGGATCTCGCTTTCCGGGACGGCTGGTCGCGGCGACGCACAATGCGGGCAAGCTGCGCGAGATCGGCGATCTCCTGCGCCCTTTCGGCATCGAAGCCATCGGCGCCGCGGCGCTGGGGCTCATCGAACCGGAAGAGACCGGTTCGACTTTTCGCGACAATGCGATCCTAAAAGCCGAGGCCGCGGCGCGGTCGTCCGGCGAGCTTTCGCTCGCCGACAATTCAGGCCTCTGCGTCGAGGCGCTCCACGGCGCGCCCGGGGTCCTTTCCGCGCGCTGGGCCGGCGACTCGAGGGACTTTGCCGCCGCTATGGCCCGCGTCGAGCGGGAACTACGCGCGGCCCGGGCCCCGCAGCCCTGGCGGGCGTATTTCGTCAGCGCGCTGGCGCTCGCCTGGCCCGACGGGCGGGTCGAGGTCTTCGAGGGCCGTGTCGACGGCGAACTGGTCTTTCCGCCCAAGGGAACGCGAGGCTTCGGCTACGATCCGATCTTCCGGCCCGACGGTCACAGGCGCACCTTCGGCGAGATGAGCGCGGAGGAAAAGCACGGGCTGCCGCCGGACGGCTCGCTCGCCCTGTCGCACAGGGCCCGGGCCTTCCAGAAGCTGTCGCGGGCGCTGCTCGGTCGCAACCTGTAGACGCGGTCAATGACCGCGTCAGCCCGCGACCAGCGATCGCGGCTACAGCGCCTCGCAGTCACAGCCTGCCGAAAATCTTGTTGAGGAAGCTGTTGGTCCTTTCCCCCGGCTGGCCGACGTTCGGGATCGGCGCGGGCGGGACGGGCGCGTCGTTGACGACGGGGGTCGGCGCAGCGCGGCCGACCGGAGCGAGCGGAACCAGGGTCGGCGCGGGCGGACCGGCGGCGACGGGCGCGCTCGCCGGAGACCCGCCGCGGCCGCCGGGCGGCGGGGTCGGCCCCGGGGCGCCGGTGAGGTCGAGCGGCGGCAGCGAGAGGGGGAAGGGATTCGGCGCCCCGCCGCCGCTGCGCCAGAGCCCAAGCGGCAATCCCGCCACGGGCACGCCCTCGTGCGCGGCCTTCATGAACCGGCTCCAGATCTCGACCGGCAGGTTGCCGCCGGAGACCTTTTTGGTCGGGCTGCTGTCGTCGTTGCCGAGCCAGACCGCGGCGACGAGATAGCTCGTATAGCCGACGAACCAGGCGTCGCGCCATTCCTGGCTCGTCCCGGTCTTGCCGGCCGCCTGCCAGCCGGGCAACTCGGCCTTGTGCGCCGTGCCAGTCAGAAGCGTCTCCTCCATCATCGCGTTCATCATCGGAACGTACTTCGGATCGATGACGCGGCCGAAATTCGCATTGCGGCGGAGATAGAGTTGCTTGCCGTGCGCGGTCCGCACCCGCGTGATGACATGCGGCTGGACGCCGATGCCGCCATTGGCGAAGGCGGCGTAAGCCGAGACCATCTCGAGCGGCGTCACCTCCGAGGTGCCGAGCGCGATCGAGGCGTTCGGCTCGAGCTCGGAGGCGATGCCGAGCCGGTGCGCGACCGAGACCACCGCCTTCGGCCCGACCTCGAGGCCGAGCCGGACGGCGACCGTGTTCAGCGACAGCGACAGCGCCTTGGTCAGGGTGACCGGGCCGAAATATTCGCGGCTGTAATTTTCGGGGTTCCAGCCGTGCACCGAGATCGGCGCGTCCTCGCGCACAGTGTCGGGCGTCAGGCCCTTCTCCAGCGCCGCAAGATAGACGAAGGGCTTGAACGACGAGCCCGGCTGGCGCTTGGCGGATACGGCGCGGTTGAACTGGCTTTCGGCATAATTGCGACCGCCGATCATCGCCCTGACCGCGCCGGTCGGATCGACGGCGACCAGCGCGCCCTCCGATACGCCGAACTTCGCCCCCTTGGCGTTGAGCTCTTCGGTCAGCGCATGCTCGGCCTCGGCCTGCATCTTCGGGTCGAGCGTGGTGGTGACGACAATGTCCTCGTCGATCGCGCCGACCGTGTCGTCGAGCGCGTCCATCACGTAGTCGGCGGCGTAATTGATCGAGCCCGCGCTCTTGTCGCGCCAGAGGCGCGCCGGGTTGGCGAGCGCCATTCTGGCCATCGCCGGGGTGATCTGGCCCTGCTCCGCCATGGCGGCGATGACCTCGGCGGCGCGCTCGTTGGCGCCGGCGAGGTTGTGGTTCGGCGCGAGCCGGGTCGGCGACTTCATCAGACCGGCGAGGAGGGCTGCTTCCGACAGCGAGACGAAGCGGGCGCTCTTGCCGAAATATTTCTGCGCCGCCGCCTCGACCCCGTAGGCCCCCGAGCCGAAATAGACGCGATTGAGATAGAGCTCCAGGATCTGGTCTTTGGAATATCTGCGCTCGAGCCACAAGGCCAGGATCGCCTCCTGGATCTTGCGGGAAAGCGTGCGCTCCTGAGTGAGGAAGAGGTTCTTGGCGAGCTGCTGGGTGATGGTCGAGCCGCCCTCGACGCCCCGTCCGCCGGTCACGTCACGCACCAGCGCGCGCGAGATGCCGACGGGATCGATGCCGAGATGCGAATAGAAGCGCCGGTCCTCGATGGCGACGAAGGCCTTGGGCAGATACGGCGGCAGATCGATGAGCCGCACCGCCGGCCCGCCGGTGTCGCCGCGATTGGCGAGGAGCGAGCCGTCGTCGGCCAGGATGGCGATGTTGGGCGGCCGCTTGGGCACCGCGAGCTGGTCGATCGGCGGCAGCTGGCTCGCCTCGTAGGCGATAAGGCCGGCCGACGCGATGAGCCCCCAGACGCCGAGCACCAGAGTCCAGTAGAAAAGGCGGCCGAGCGGCGAGCGGCGCTTGCCCCTGCTTTTCCTGCCGCGCTGCGGTTTGGCCGCCTTCCGGCGCGCCGACGGCGGCCGGTCCGCCGGGTCGGCGCGCAGGTCGCCCATCGTCTCGGCGCGCCCGCCAAGGCGCGGCTCGATCCGCGTCCGGTTCTTCTTGCCGCCTCGGCCGAACATGGCGATCCCACTCGAGGACGCCGCCGAGCAACCCGGAACGCGCCCACCGCAGGGGAGAAGCCTAAAGCCGGCGATTTAAGGGCCAGTAAAGCTTTCGAGGGAATTGACGGAACGGTGAATATCCGCGACGACCCGGGGTTCGACCCGCCTCGCGCCCTTGCGCAGGCCGGAGCCGGTTGGCAAAGTCCTCGGCCCCATCCAACAAAGAGCGCGCCAGTCGTGATAAGAGCAGGGGATTGAAGCGATGAAGGTCACCATCGAGCGGTCCGTCCTGCTCAAGGCTCTCGGCCACGTCCACCGCATCGTCGAACGGCGCAACACCATCCCGATCCTCGCCAATGTGCTGATCGAGGCGGCCGACGGCAAAGTCGCGCTGAAAAGCACCGACCTCGACCTCGAAGCGGCAGAGCAGGTCCCGGCCGACGTGGCGCAACCCGGCGCGACGACTGTGCCGGCGCATGTGATCTACGACATCGTGCGCAAGCTGCCGGAGGGCGCGCAAGTCAGTCTGGAGATCGCCGCCGACACGGGCCAGCTCCTCGTGCGCTCGGGCCGCTCGCGCTTCTATCTTCAGGCGCTGCCGGCGTCCGATTTTCCCGATCTGACCTCAGGCGAGTTCTCGCACCGCTTCACCCTGCCGGCGGTCGAGCTCAAGCGGCTGATCGACCACACGCAATTCGCCATCTCGACCGAAGAGACACGGTACTATCTGAACGGCATCTTCCTGCACACCGTCGACGTCGGCGGAACCACGATGCTGCGCGCGGTGGCGACCGACGGGCACCGCCTGGCGCGCGTCGAAACGCCGGCGCCGCAAGGATCGGCCGGCATGCCCGGCGTAATCGCGCCGCGCAAGGCGGTGAGCGAAGTCCTGAAACTGCTCGAGGACCCGACGCAGGACGTCAAGGTCGAAATCTCGACCGCCAAGGCACGATTCCAGTTCGGCGATGTGGTTTTGACCACCAAGCTGATCGACGGCACGTTCCCCGACTATGCACGCGTCATTCCCCTGGGCAACGACAAGCGCCTCGTGGTCGACAAGGAGCCGTTCGAGCGGGCGGTCGACCGCGTGTCGACGCTCTCCTCCGAGCGCGGACGGGCGATCAAGCTCGCCATCGCCGACAGCAAGATGACGCTCTCTGTCAACAATCCCAATTCGGGATCGGCGAGCGAGGATATCGAGGTCGACTACGATTCGCCGCCGATCGACATCGGCTTCAACGCACGCTACCTGCTCGACATCCTCGCCCAGCTCGCCGGCGACACGGCGCTGATCCGCCTCGCCGATCCGGGCTCGCCGACGCTGATCCAGGACAGGGACGGCGCCTCGGCGCTCTATGTGCTGATGCCGCTCAGGGTGTGAGGGCGAGCCGAGGGCATCGTGGGGCGGGCCGGCGCCTCCGGGGAATCCGACGCCCGCCGCTATTGCGCCGGAACGCCGAGCTTGACGAGCCTGTAGACGATCGCGTCGACCAGCGCCTGGAACGAGGCGTCGATGATGTTGCCCGATACGCCGACCGTCGACCACGCGCCGCCGTTGCCGTCGCCGAACTCGATCAGGACCCGCGTCACCGCGTCGGTGCCGCCCTGGAAGACCCGCACGCGATAGTCGAGCAGCTCCAGGTCCTCGATATGCCTCTGGTAGACGCCGAGATCCTTGCGCAGCGCGAGGTCGAGCGCGTTGACCGGGCCGTTGCCTTCGGCGGCGGAGATCAGTCGCTCCTCGCCGATGCGGATCTTCACCACCGCTTGCGACGCCGAGTAGGTGACCCCCGGCGCGACGAGCTTGCGCTCGACGCCGACATGGAAGCTCTCCACGGCGAAGAACTCCGGCACGCCGCCGAGCACGCCGCGCGCCAGCAGTTCGAACGAGGCGTCCGCCGCCTCGTACGCATAGCCCTGCGCCTCGCGCGCCTTCACCTCGTCCAGAAGGCGCGCGAGCCGCGGATCGTTCGGCTCCGCCTCGACGCCGAGCCGCTTGAGCTCGGACAACAGATTCGACCGCCCCGCCTGGTCGGAAACGAGAACCGCCCGCTGGTTGCCGACGCTGTCCGGCGTCACATGCTCGTAGGTGCGCGGGTCCTTGGCCAGCGCCGAGGCATGGATGCCGGCCTTGGTGGCGAAAGCCGAGGCGCCGACGTACGGGGCGTGGCGGTTCGGGGCGCGGTTCAGGAGCTCGTCGAAGGCGCGCGAGATGTGGGTGAGCTGGCGCAAAGCCTCCGCCGTCACGCCGGTCTCGAAGCGCTCGGCGAATTCGTCCTTGAGCTTGAGCGTCGGGATCAGGGTCACGAGATTGGCGTTGCCGCAGCGCTCGCCGAGCCCGTTCAGCGTTCCCTGCGCCTGGCGCGCGCCGGCGCGGATGGCGGCGAGCGAATTGGCGACCGCGTTGCCGGTGTCGTTGTGGGCGTGGATGCCGAGGCGCTCGCCGGGGATCGAACGCGCGACCTCGCCGACAATGCGCTCGATCTCGTGCGGAAGCGTGCCGCCGTTGGTGTCGCAGAGCACCGCCCAGCGCGCGCCGGCGTCGAGCGCCGCCCTGGCGCAGGCCAGCGCATATTTCGGATTGGCCTTGAAGCCGTCGAAGAAATGCTCGCAATCGACCATCGCCTCGCGCCCGGAGGCGACCGCCGCCTTGACGCTGTCGGCGATGCCATCGAGGTTCTCCTCGAGCGTGCAGCCGAGCGCCACATGGACGTGGTAGTCCCAGGACTTGGCGACGAAGACGATCGCGTCGGAATCCGAAGCGAGCAAGCCCGCGAGCCCCGGATCGTTGCCGGCCGAACGCCCGGGCCGCTTGGTCATGCCGAAAGCGCAGAAGCGCGCAGTCTTCGTCGGCTTCCTTTTGAAGAATTCGGTATCGAGCGGGTTCGCGCCCGGATAACCGCCCTCGATATAGTCGACGCCGAGCCGCTCGAGCATCGCCGCGATCCGCCGCTTGTCGTCGAGCGAGAAATCGACCCCCGTCGTCAGCGCGCCGTCGCGCAGCGTCGTGTCGAAGAGATAGAGGCGTTCGCGGGCGGACATGGGCGCTCTTCAGTGTCGGGGCGGCGGCGGGGGCGCTTCGCCGAGCGTTTTCGTCATCGTGGTGTTGGCGAGCCACTGGTCGCCGACGCGCACCAGATTGCGCCGCTCGGCGCGAAATCCTTGCCGCTCGAACAGCGGCTTGGCGACTTCGCTCGCTTCGACCGTGAGGCGCTGGGCGCCGCGCGCGCCGGCAAGCCGCGTCAACGCGTCGACGAGAGCCCGGGCGGCGCCCTGGCCGGAATATTCGGGATCGACGTAGAGCATGTCGATGGCGTCCGCGCCCTTGAGGCTGGCAAAGCCGGCCGCCGCGCCGTCGATGACGGCGATCAGGGTCAAGGCGCCCGCGAGTCGCTCGCCGAAAGCGTCCTCGTCGTCGGCCGTCGCCGCCCAGGCCTCGCGCTGCTCGTCGTCGTAATCCTCCGCCGCCAGCTCCTCGACGCTGGCGCGAAAGATCTCGGCCAGGCGTCTGGCGTCGGCCGGCACGTAGGGCCGCAGGGAGACCTCGCTCATCGCTTGAACTCCCATTTCGCCCCGCCCTTGCCGTCCATCACGGCGACGCCGAGCGCGGCGAGCTCGTCGCGCATCCGGTCGGACGCCGCCCAGTCGCGCCGCCGCCGCGCCAGGTCGCGCTCGGCGACGAGGCGCTCGATCTCGGCGATCGTCTCGGGCGGCGTCCCGGCAGCGCGGCGCCCGGCGACGCCCATGAGATCCAGGCCGAGGAACTCCGCGTCGGCCCTGAGCTCGGCGGCGGCCTCGGGGCGGCTGCGCGCCTCGACGTGCAGCGCATGCAGATGGGCGATCGCCGCGGGCGTGTTGAGGTCGTCGTCTAGCGCGGCGATGAGCGCCCTCGAAGGCTCGGGCGCAGGGGGCGCGCCGAAGTCGATCGTCTCGGCGAAGCGTTCGAGCGCCCTGTCGCTCTCTTCGAGGGCGCGGAGCGTCCAGTCGATCGGCTGGCGATAATGGGTGCGCAGCATCGCGAGCCGGAGCGCTGCGCCCGGCCAGGCGCGACCGCCGAAGACCGGCGTGTCGAGGAGCTCGCGGATGGTGACGAAGTTGCCGAGGCTCTTCGACATCTTCTCGCTTTCGACCTGCAAAAAGCCGTTGTGCATCCAGTAATTCGCCATACGCTGGGAGCCGAAGGCGCAGCAGGACTGAGCGATCTCGTTCTCGTGGTGGGGGAAGACGAGATCGATCCCGCCGCCGTGAATGTCGAAGACGTTCATGGCCGGATCGTCTGAGGCGAGCCCGCCGCCGAACGGCTCGAGCAGCTTCGCCATCGACATGGCCGAGCATTCGATGTGCCAGCCGGGCGCCCCGGCGCGGCGATGCCGGCTGGGCTCGGCCAGCTCGGCTCGTTCGGCTTCGACGGCTTCCACAAGACGAAATCCATCGGGCCGCGCTTGTATGGGGCGACCTCGATCCGGGCGCCGGCCAGCATCTCGTCGAGCGAACGGCGCGCCAGCGCGCCGTAGCGCGGCGCGCCCTTGAGCGCGTCCATGGCGGCGGGGGAGAAGAGGACATGGTCCTCGGCGACATAGGCGACGCCGCGGGCGATCAGCCGTTCGATCATCGCGCGCATGCGATCGATGTGATCGGTCGCCCGCGGCTCGACGGTCGGCGGCAGGGCGCCGAGCGCGGCGACATCGTCGTGGAACTGGCGCCCGGTCGCCTCCGTCACCCTGGCGATCGCCTGGTTGAGCGGCAGATCCGGCCAGTCGCGCTCGGCCCGGGCGTTGATCTTGTCGTCGACGTCGGTGACGTTGCGGGCGTAGATGACATGGGTTGCGCCGTAGATGTGGCGCAGCAGCCGGAACAGCACGTCGAAGACGACGACCGGCCGGGCGTTGCCGATATGGGCGAAGTCGTAGACCGTCGGGCCGCAGACGTAGAGGCGGACCGCATCGCGGTCGAGCGGCGCAAAGTCCTCCTTGCGCCGGGTCAGCGTGTTGTAAAGCCTGAGCGTCATCGCCGGCCGCTTTCGCGCCGCTGGCGCGACGGGGAGAGGGTCAGAGGAGCGTTTCTGGTCATCGAACGTCTCGTGGCGGAGACGGCGCGATGCGCCGCCCGGGGACCGCGGCCATGATCGCTTCTCGAGGGGTTGAAGAAAAAGAGACGCGAGCCAGCCAGCGGGGAGCTAGCAGGTAATCATGCAAATCCGGGCGATGCGGAAGCTTGGCGTCATGCCGTTTTCCATCCACCCGGGGGCGGCGGATGTCAAGGCATGGATTTGGACGACGGGAGGCGAGGGGGCGGCGCCCTGATCGCTACCAAATCAACTTACATAAATCGTTGATTGTCTGGTCACCCGCGAAACCCGATCGCGGCGCCGACCTCGCGGCTGGATGGTTGAGCAATCGTAGGCCTGCGTCCTTGGGAACCTACGATGACGACGCGCCACGGTCGATCTGGCCTAAAAGCGCTTCCGCCTCGCGCGACCCGAAGGGCTTCGGACGTTCCGGCGTCATTTGAAGCTCCATGGTCTTCCCGCTATGCGCGGAGGCGATGATCGCGTCCGCGGCCTCGACGACGTGCGCGCCGAGCTCCCCCGACGCGCGATGCGCACGGCCTGCCGTGATCGCTTCGGCCATCTCCGCCAACCCGATGCCGCGGTAATTGCAGTGCTCAGGGCGTTCGAAGGGCCAGTTGGGAACCGCTAGCGGCGCGCCGTCGAGCGGCGCCTCCTCCCAACCGCGCCCCGCAGCGACGAACCGTAGCGGACCGCCGTGAAAGTTGGGGTGCGGCAGCCTGAGCGAGCCTTCGGTCCCGTGTATCTCGATGGCGGGCTGCGACGTTCCCCAGACGTCCCAGCTCGTCACAAGCGTGGCCTTGACGCCCGACCGGAAGCTCAGGAGCGCCAGCACGCTGGTGAGGACGTGGACCGGCGCCTCCAGGCCCTGCTGCGGGCCGGGCGCAGTGACCCTGCGCTTCTCGAAATCCTTTGAAGCCGTCCGCCTTCACCCGCTCGACCGGCCCGAGAAAACTCATCAGCGTCGCCAGGAAATAAGGGCCGACGTCGTGAATGGGTCCGCCGCCCGGCTCATAGAAGAAAGCCGGATTCGGATGCCAGCTTTCGGCGCCGTGATAGAGGATCGCCGCGTTCGCCATCAAGGGCCGACCGATTGCGCCGGCGTCGAGCATGGCTCGCGCGCGCTGAACGCCCGCGCCGAGGATCGAGTCGGGCGCCACGCCGAGCTTGAGGCCGCGCTCGGCGGCGAATTGCAAAAGGTCCCGCGCCTCCGCGACGTTCGCGCCGAGAGGCTTCTCGGTGAAGACGTGCTTGCCCGCCTTGAGCGCCGCCATGGTGGTTGCATAGTGCGCCGCCGGCGGCGTCAGGTTGAGGATAATGTCGATGTCG
This sequence comes from uncultured Alphaproteobacteria bacterium, assembly GCA_963772555.1. Taxonomy (GTDB): domain Bacteria; phylum Pseudomonadota; class Alphaproteobacteria; order Rhizobiales; family Beijerinckiaceae; genus Roseiarcus. The sequence goes on from CAVYXQ010000022.1 coordinate 43,613, forward strand.
TCCCGGGCGATCAGTCCATCCGGCGTCTCCCCCGCGACACCCCAAGCCGCAGCGCGCGCTCGCGTGCGCTCGGCGTCGAGACCGGCCACCGCGACCACGCGACAGTTGCGCATGCGCGCGACATTGCGGACATAAACATCCGCAATCGACCCCGCGCCAAGCACGCCTATGGACTTCACCGCCAGATCTCTTCGAGGGCGGCCAATTGGGCTCTGTCGACGTCGGCATCGTGTTCGACGAACCACGCGGCGCCCATCGCGAGCGGCAAATGGCGTTTCGCGTTGCCGTCGATGGCGATCGGCGGGACTGACCGATCGAGGGTCGCCGGAGGGGATACACGAGCCATGGTCTCAGCCTTTCAACGCGCCGGCGGTCAGGCCGCTGATGAACTGCCGCTGCAAGGCGAGGTAGACTAGGATGACCGGAATAAGCGCGATGATCAGCCCGGAGCAGAGCGCGGTATAATCGGTCCCGTATTGCCCAACCGCCTGGAATACTGCCGACTGCACCGTCTTTTTGTTAGGAGAGGTGATGAGCGTGTTGGCGAACATGAATTCATTCCACGTGTACAACGACTGAATGATCACCACGGTCGCCATGCCGGGCCGGGCCAGCGGCAAGTAGATATGCCAGAACACCTGAAAGTCGTTGCAGCCATCGATCCGCGCCGAGTCGCCGAGTTCGCCTGGCAGGCTGAGGAAGAACGTCCGCATCAGGAAAACGGCGAAAGCGGCGCCGCCGCCGACATAGGACAGCGCCAGTCCGGTGAGCGAATTGAGCAGATGCAGCGACTTCAGGAATTGAAACATCGGGATGAGAATCGCCTGCGGCGGGATCATCATCGCTCCGATGAAGGCGTAGAAGACCAGCTCGCGTCCGGGAAACCTGTAGCGCGCGAAGGCGTATGCCGCCGGGGTCGCCAATGCGACGACCAGCGCGACGGTGAGGCTGGTGACATAAAGAGAGTTGCCGAGATGGACCGGAAAGTTCATCGCGAACCATACGCGCGGGTAGTTCCGCCACTCGATCTGTGTGGGCAGGAGCGTGTTGAAGACTTCGTGCGAGTCCTTCACCGACGTGATGATCATCCACACCAGCGGGAACGCCTCCGCGATCGCGATCATCACGAGGATGGCGTAGATGAGCGTGCGCGTGAGGGTCACCGGCGAGGTCGCCCAGGCGATTACGCCGCGAGAGCCGCGCATCGATAAGCTTGTCGGGCTGCCGGTCATTCCCCTGCCGCCTCACACTTCAATCTGGGAATCGAGGTCCCGGCGCCGTCCAAGACGGATCTAAATCATCGAAACCACGATGCTGAGCAGCAGGATGACGATCGCGATCGCCGTCGCATAACCGAGCCTCGAATTGGAGGCGCCCATGGCGCCGAAGGCGATAGAGTAGAGGTAGGTGCCGAGCGTCGCGCTGGCGTAGTCGGGACCGCCTGCAGTCATCACCCAGATCTGGTCGAAGACCTTGATGCCGTTGATGGTATTGAGGACGATCACAATCAGGATCACCGGCCAGATCGTCGGAACGCTGACGTTCAGGAAGCGGCTCCACGCATTGGCGCCGTCCAGCTCCGCCGCCTCGTAGAGTTCCTTGGGCACGCTTTGCAGCGCCGCGAAGAAGATGACGAGATAGAAGCCAAGCGACTGCCACACCGACACGATGATCACGCTCGGCATGACCGTGTCGGCGCCGGCGAGCCACAACGGCGCGAACCGCCCCAGTCCGACCGCTCGCAGGACGCTGTTCACGGCTCCAAAGTTGGGCTCGAACAGCATGGCCCAGAGCAGGCCGCTGATGGCCAGCGAAATGATCACCGGCATGAAGTAGAGCGTCCGGAACACCGTGCTTCCGCGGATGCCGGAATTGAGAAGGCTGGCGATCAGCAACGGCAGAACGGTCTGCAAGATCACGGTGCACACCGTGAAGTACGCGGTGTGCCAGAGCGCCCTGAAGAACGTCTCGTCGTGAATCAGGCTCACATAGTTGCTGAACCCGGCCCAACTGGGCGGCCTCATGCCGTCCCAGTGTTGCAGACTGAGCAGGACGGCGTCCGCCATGGGCACGGCCATCGTCAGGATCAACGCCACAGCGGCGGGGGCGATGAACAAGGCCGGCGCAATCAAGGGCCGCAGGCGCAACGATAAACTCATCGAAGGAGAGGCTGTAGCCATTTGCGGTTCTTCATGGCTTCGCTGCGTCGGCGCCCATCGGCGGCGACGCAGCCGGAAGGAGGCGTAAGTATGCGCCTGTCGGTCACTTTCTGCGCGCGGCCATCACATCGGCCTCGATCTTCTTCGCCCCGTCGGCAGGCGAAATCGAGCCGTCAAGGGCGCTCTGGCAGACGTTGGAGACCGAATCCCAACTGCCGGGCCCGAAGAGAATGTGATCCGCGGCGTCGGTCGCAATCCACGGGATCATCTTACGAACCTTCGGATTGTCGATCTGATCTACGGCGCTCTTGAGAGAGGGGAACGACTGCAGACCCTTGGCGCGCCAGTCGTAGACATCGGGGCGGAAGATGTACGCGATGAACTTGAGCGCGATGTCCTTGTTCGGGCTTTTGGCGTTGACCGACCAGGCCTCGCCTGCGCCATCGCCCGTGTAGTGGACGCCGTCAGGCGTCAGCGCCGGCACCTTGTGGACGGAGTAGTTGTCGAGCCAATCCTTGCTGCCATCGTGGGCGAAGATGCTCGGGGTCCAGGATCCGCCAAAAAACATGGCGGCGCGCCCCTGATAGACCAGCTGATAGCTTTGAGGGTCGTCGATGCCGTTGATGCCGGGGGGAAATACGCCCGCCTTGGCAAGACGCTCCAAAAGTCCGAGCGCATCGATGACCGGCTTCGAGTTCCAGCTGATGCCGGGGGCGGTGTGATCGTCGAGCGCGTAGACGTCGCCGCCGTACTGAGCAATGAGCGGCAGAAAGAAGTCCGGGCAGGTGTTGCGCGTCAGGTTGCCCCAGGCGAGCGGGATATATCCCGCAGCCTTGAACTTGGGCGCATCGGCGATCAACTCGTCCCAGGTATTGGGCACGCCCAGGCCGACCTCCTTCATGATACGATCGTTGGCGAAGACGCCGAAGTCCTGGGCCATGTCGGCAAGGCCGTACGGCTTGCCGTCGAAAGTGTACTGGCGAAGCGGTCCCTTGAAGAATTGGTCGAAGAAGGCGGCGGGGTACACATCCTTGAAGTTCACCAGGAGACCCGAGCGGCCGAGCTCTCCGGTCTTGGTGCCGCCGTTGAACACATCGGGCAACGAGTCCCCGGCAATCATTGCGGTCAGGGTCGGAAGGTACTGGCTGAACGCGACGAAATTGCTCTCGACCTTGACGCCGGGGTTCTCGGCCTCGAATCCGGCGACGGTCTTGTCCCAATAGGGCGTCCCAGCGACGTAGGCAGGCTGCCAGCTCATCATGTGAAGCGTGGTCTCAGCCGCGATTGCCGCGCCGCTGGCGAAGCTCATGAGCGCCAGTCCGGCCACAGCCGACTTAAGCCTTTCGTGCATCTTCATAGGCATTTTCCTCCTCTGTTGGTCCTGTTGTTTCCGGTGAGGCGTTCACCGCCTCTCCGGCCGCCGCCGCCTGAGGCGACAGCATCGCGCCGTTCACCGCCCACATGGATTGGACGGCGTCGTCCCGATAAGGATGTTCGCGGACCGCGGATTCGTTCAGTTCGATGCCGCCAAGGCCCGGCAGCGCGCTGACCGCGTAGCTGCCGCCCGCCGACGTCGGACAATGGCTGACCAGCGTCGTCCGCCAATCCACGTCGAAGGCGGAAAACAACTCCTGGCAGATGATGTTCGTCGTCGCCGCATTCAGTTGCAGGATGGCCGCCGAGGCGATCGGCCCGAACGGGCAATGAAAGGAGACGGGCAGGTAACTCGTGTCGGCGAGCGCGGCGATCTTCTTGGCCTCGAGCAGGCCGCCGACCTGGATCGGATCAGGCTGAAGGACGTGCGGCCGGCCGAACCGCATGAGCAGCGGCGTCTGATAGCGCGAGTAGCAGCGCTCGCCGGCGGCGATGCGCAGGCCCGCGGGCCTCGCCACCTCGCCGAGGGCCAGATAGTTTTCCGGATCGACTGGCTCCTCGAACCAGTAAACACCGTTTTCAGCGAGCACATAAGCGAGGCTGCTCGCCGTGCCGACGCTGAACCGCCCGTGCCCGTCGACCATGATCTTCACGTCGGGGCCGACCGCGGCGCGAACGGCGCCGACGGCTTCGACGCCGCGCCGCAGATCGGCCAGATCCGGATCGCGCCCAAGTCCCCAAAAGGGGTCGAATTTCAGACCCCGGTAGCCGGCGTCGACAACCTTGCGCGCGGCCGCGGCTGCGTCCTCGGAGCCGCCCTCCACGTCGAACCAGCCGTTGGCGTAGGCGGGTATGGCGTCATGGACCCTTCCGCCGAGCAGATTGTAGACAGGCTGGTTCAGGATCTTGCCGCAAATGTCCCAGAGAGCGAACTCGATCGCCGCGATCGCGCTGTTCAGCACAGGACCGCCGCGCGCATATTCGTTGCGGTACATCGCCTGGACCAGCCGCTCGATTTCGAACGGGGAGGCGCCCAGGACATAGCGGCTCGCCATATGCTCGATCGCGGTCGCGACCGTGCGCGCCTGCCACTGCATGGTCCCTTCGCCCAGACCCGAAACGCCCTTGTCCGTATGCGCGCGGGCGATCACGAGATTGTTCCACTCGCGGCCGACCAGGAAAACTTCGACGCGGACGACCTTCACGGGTCCTTCCTTGGAGTTCCTCCGCCTTGCGGCTTCTGCTATAATGCATAGAAGTTGGATGAAAATCTATAGAATTTTTCGCTTGACACAGACTGACGCGTGCAGCCTGTGGAGCACCCGTGGCGGCCGACACCGATGTCAAAAGTTTTGAGCCTATCTCACCGCGTCACCAGCGAACTTCGCCGGGACATCGTCGCTGGGGTCCTCGAGCCGGGCGCTTGGCTCAAAACCGAGGAGCTCGCGGCGCGTTATGCCGTGAGCGCGAATCCGGTGCGGGAGGCCCTGTGGCGGTTGCAGGGCGAGGGCTTCGTCGTCGCTAATCCCAACCAGGGCGCCCGGGTGCGCACCGTCGACGACGATTTCGTCCGCAACATTTTCGAGATTCGCGAGGCGATCGAGCCGATCTTCGTGCGCCGCTTTTGCGGGCGGGCGACGCCCGGCGATCTTGACCGTCTGCAGGCCGCGGCCACGGCTTTCGCCGAGGTGGCGGCCGACCGGCCGAGCGATTTCGAGGCGCTCGAAGCCGCCAACCGGGATTTTCACGCCATCATCCTCGAGGGCGAGTTCAACATCCCGGCCATTGAGGCGATGGAGCGCTACGCCGGCATCATCAACGCCACGCGGGCGAAGCTGCCGATCACGCTGTCGCGCCTGCGCCAGCGGATCGCCCAGCATCGGGAAATCATCGAAGCGATTGCGGCGGGCGATGCGGAGAGGGCCGCGCGGGTCGCCATGGAGCATGTGCGCGGCGCGGGCGACGACCTGCTCAACCTGATGCGACAGGCGCGGACGACCGGCCTCCGCGAGGCGAGACTTGCGGAGCCGGCGCCGCGCGCCGCCCGAAAGGCGACGGCCGCCTCCGCGACCTGAGGTTCCAGGACGCCTGCGGAGGAGGTCCGCGGCTCCGCCCTTTGCCATCGCGCAGGTATTGTATATGATTACGGATGGATTCTATATGATCCCTTAGAACCTTCAGAGAGGAACTCGTCCATGGCGCTTAGCGTGCTCTACATCGGCGGCACCGGGCAGATTTCGTTGCCCTGCCTCGAGGCCTCACTAGCCAACGGCCACGATGTGACGATCTTGAACCGGAACAAGACCGCCGTTCCCTTGCCCAAGGGAGTCAAAACGCTGATCGGCGACATGAACGACGTCGCCTATGGCGAACTCGGCGACAAGCGTTTCGACGTCGTCGCTCAGTTCCGTCTCTACACACCCGACCAGATGAAGCGCGACATCGCGACCTTCGCGGGGAAGACCGGGCAATATGTGTTTATTTCCTCCGCCTCGGCCTACGAGAAGCCGGTGCTTCATTACATGATGACCGAGCGGACGAAGCTCGAGAACAAATATTGGCAGTACAGCCGCGACAAGATCGCCTGCGAGCGGCTGCTGCGCGACCAGGACAAGCTCGCCTACACCATCGTGCGTCCGAGCCATACGGTGCGCACCGGGATGCCGATCCAGGTCGGAAATCCCGATGCGGCCATCCGGAGGATGATCGCCGGAAAATCGGTGATCGTCACCGGCGACGGCTCGTCGCTGTGGACGCTCACGCGTTCGGTGGACGTCGCGACCCCGTTCGTGCGCCTGCTCGGCGCCTCGGCCGCGCTCAACGACGATTTCCATATCACCACGGATCGCGGCTTCACCTGGAACCAGATCCACGAAGCGATCGCGCGCGGGTTCGGCGTCGAGGCGATTCACGCGCATGTGCCGACGGAGACGCTTGTGCGTTTCAACAAGGAATGGGTGGGCCCGCTGCTCGGCGACAAGACCTGGTCGGCTCTCTTCGACAACTCGAAGGTGAAGCGCGTCGCCGGTCCATTCGAAGCCTCGCAGGACATCGACGAGATTCTTCGCGACTCGGTCATGCACGCGAAAGAGCGGCTGAAGGCGCCGCCGCCGCCCGAATCCGACGAGGACCGCGTGATCGACAGGGTCATCGCGGCGCAAGAGGGCCTGCGTCCGTAACCTCATAGCAGCGCGGCGAGGCGGGGGCTGGTCGCCGAGTTTGGCGACTGGCGGATCGATGGCGTCGCACCCATGACCGGCGGCCAACGCATCCATGATCTGGTCCCATACGCCAGCCCGCCGCAGCTTGAATCGCGTCCGCCACGATACACTCAAGCCGCATTGGCCCTCTGAGGCGCCGCTAATGCTCTCAATCTACTTCTGCTTTCGGCGGCATAGCGGAGTTGGCCGGACCTGCAACGGGCTCGACCCAGTCGCGAATGACCCGAAGCCGACACTGAGCAGCCGCATCGACGGCCACGCGCGCGCGATGAAGGATTCAGTCCTGCGGGCGCAGGGCCGCTTCGGCGCGCTGCATCATCCGCCGCCATCGCTCGCTTGTCGGCCCGCCCATAAGGAGGAAGTAGCGGACGATCGCGATCGGCAGCCAGGTCTCCATCGCTTGCCTCAGCGCCGCTACCGGCTTGCCGGACAGCCGCGCGTATTCGGATTGCGCGGCCGCATTGACCGCAAGCGGCCGCTGCGGATTGTCGGTGACGTCGAGGGCAAACTCGGTCAGGCTGATGTGAGTGAGCCCATGATCGAGGGCCGCAGGCGCTCGGATCGCAAGGGTCCAGTCGATCAGCCGCGGACCGTCCGCCGTCATGATCACGTTATCAGGGTGGATGTCGCCATGGCACAGCCCGTCCCTGCTGCAGGCGGTCGATCAGCGCGAGGATGGGAGGCGACGTGCTTGGGCACGATGTCGTCCGAGAGCCTGAAGGCGGCGTCCATCCAGCCGCGCAGATGCAAGGCCTCTGGCGGCGGCGACATCCTGTGTACGGACAGGCCGAGGGACGCAAGGATGGCGCCCGCCTGGGCGAACGTCACGGCGCCGCTCCGCGTGACCTGCAGCAGTGTCGGTCCGTCGAGGCGGCCGAACACGATGCCGAAGCGTCCGTCGAGCGTCACCTCGCCGAACACCTCCGGCGCGGGCACGCCGGCGACGAAGACTGCCTGGGTCAGCCGCGCCTCTTGCTGGCCGAACGGGAAACCTTCCTTGAACAGTTTTACGACCTGACCTGGCGCCCAGGCGTGGATGTCCGCCGTGCCGCCCTGGTTGATCTTCTCCGAGGGATCCCCGCATCGCCCGTCCTCCCGCCGGTCGCGACCAAACACCGACGGGGGGCAAAAGAGAACGCAAGCCACGATCTTGCCTGCCAGCCATGATCGTGGCTTGTCCCCGGCCGCAGCGTTTGCCAGAATCGCGAAGCGGCGCGCGGTTTGAGACAACTCCGGTTCTGGCCCATCGCGTCATTTAGCTGTGCTGCGGAATTCGGTCGCCTTTGGGGCCTAGCGCACTCTAGCAAGCCGACCGACCGGCAGATTTATGGGTTCACGGCCTAAATCGCCGCGCAGCAAACCAGGAAGGACTTCACATGCGATCCGAGATGGCCCCAGGCGCGGCTTTTCCCGACTACGAACTTTCCGACCATACGGCAAAGCGCCGAAAGCTCTCCGAGCTGCAAGGACAGGATCCGATGATCGTCGTCCTGAGCCGCGGGAGCTACTGCCCGAAGGATCGTCGGCAGGCTGAGGGACTTCTCGAGCTTCACCGCGAGATGGAGGTTGGGTATTGCCGGCTGGTCACGATCAGCACCGACAACATCCTGGAAACCAACGAATTTCGCAGCGGTGTCGGCGCGCATTGGCCTTTCCTCTCGGATCCGAGGCGCATTGTTCAGAAGGATCTCGACATCGCCGAATATACCGATCCTGCGCACGATCCCATGATCCCGCATGTGATCGTACTCGCGCCCGGCCTCGTCATCTACAAGATCTATAACGGATACTGGTTCTTCGGTCGACCTACCGTAGAAGAGCTCCGTCAGGACCTGCGCGCCGTCAGCGCGAAATGTCGGCCGGACTGGGACATCACGACGTCCGAGCTTAAGGCTGCATGGCAGCAGGGCCACAAGGAGCTCTTCTATCCTTACGGCAAAACGTACGTCCAAACTCTCGGTGAACAGGATTAGCTTGCGCCGGCCAGCGCGCCCGGACGGCGAGACGAGACGGGCGACGATCCGCGTCAGTGAGCGCCGGCCCCATCAAGGCCGGACTGGCTCCGGACGCGCTTCGCAGCAAACCACAGTGCCGAGGAGGTTGACCTAACCATCTATGGTACCAAAACGCCCGGTGGTCGCCAGCGTAACTGGGGCAATTCCCGGCCAACCGCGCAGTCGTCATGGCCGGGCTTGACCTTGGCTCGACCCGGCCATCCACGCGCCTTCGCTTGTCGAGGAGGCGAGGGTTGCCGCGGGAGTTCTGTAAGATCCTTAATTTACTGATCTTTGCGGCGCCGAGCGTTGATGCCTTTGGATTTTTTGCAGCACTTCTGCGTCCACGGCCGGGTCAAGCCAGGTCAAGCCCGACCATGACGCCCCAAGCGCTGCCCGGAAATTTGCCCCGTTACTCGCCAGCCACGCAACCGATTGAAACCCCTCATTTTCTGGCTGCCGACAAGCCGGTGCTGGAGATTTTCGCTTTCCGATTTCCCGAAGTCGTGCTACATTTCTGTTTTTCTGACAAAAGAGTGGCGGAAAGGCGATCAGCATGGAGCAGACATCCGAACCCAAACCCCGGCTCAACCTCTTTGGCCGGGCCGCGCGGACGAAGCGCATCTTCGCCCGGCTGCGCGACGGCTGGGCCTATGACGAAATCGCCCGCGACGAGCGGCTGACCGCCGAACGGGTCCGGCAGATCGTCGCCGAGGTTCTCGGCAAGCGGGCGATCGACCGCGGCCAGGACCACGCGCACCTGCAGCGCGAGCGCCTCGCGCCGGCGTTGCGGGTCTGCGCGGAAGCGATCAAGCGGGGGGAGCTCAAAGCGGTGGCGCCGCTGATCAAGGTGATCGACCGGCTCGACCGGCACCAGGCCGTGTTCACCGCCAATTATGATTACGGCGACGAGGAGCGCGAGAGGCTGCTCGCTAAGCTCAACCGCGCCGCCAGGAATTTGGGATTGTTCAAGGAGGCGGAGGCCGCGGTCGCGCGCGGCGAGACCGGGGCGGACGGCGGAGAGGCGGCGAAAACATCGCAGGGCCCAGCTGCGCCGTAAGCCATTGAAAAGGCTAGATTCTGAGGAAGGAATCCAAGGAAATCCAAGAGAATCCAAGCTTGCACGGCGGGCAAAAAGCGCGCCGGCGCTGAACGATCCAAGGAAAACCAAGCCCGTCGGCCTAAGGCAGGTCGCCTCGCCGACGTCAAAACCGGCTATGGTCGTCTCCAGTCGAACCCTTGAGGAGGGCGGGCTTGGAGCGATCCAACGAAACCGGGGCGGTCCTTGGGCCTGGACGGCGGTCTCGGCGTCCGCAGGCGATCACCATCCTCGGCGCGCCGGTCGAGGCGGGCGCGAGCGTCGCCGGCTGCGCCATGGGGCCGGCCATGCTGCGCACCGCCGGCATCGTCAAGGCGCTGGCCGACCTCGGCCATGACGTCCGCGATCGGGGCGATCTCGACCCCGCGCCGCTGCTGCACCTGCCGCCGCCCGAGGGCAAGGCCCGCCGTTTCCCCGAAGTCGCGGCTTGGGCGCGCGCGCTGGCGCGCGAGACCTACGAGGTCATGCGCCAGGGCCGGGCGCCCGTCACGCTCGGCGGCGACCACAGCCTGGCGATGGGCTCCATCGCCGGCATCGCGCGGTTCGCCGCCGAGGCCCGACGCAAGCTCTTCGTCCTCTGGCTCGATGCGCACTCGGACTTCAATACGCCCCTGACCTCGCCGACCGGCAATCTGCACGGGATGTCGGCGGCGATGCTCAGCGGCGAGCCCGGATTCGACTCGCTCTTCGGCGAAGAGCCGCGCGGCTCGATCCCGCCGGAACGCCTGCATCTCTTCGGCATCCGGTCGATCGACTCGGACGAGCGGCGCCTCCTGCAGGCGCGCGGGGTCGACGTGGTCGACATGCGCATGCTGGACGAGCACGGCTTTGCGGTGTCGATCCGCCGCATCATCGACCGGGTCCGCGCCGCCGAGGGTCTCCTGCACGTCAGCCTCGACGTCGACTTTCTCGACCCATCGCTCGCGCCGGGCGTCGGCACGGCCGTCCCCGGCGGCGCCACCTATCGCGAGGCGCATCTGGTGATGGAGCTCCTGTACGAATCGGGCCTCGAGCCGTCGCTCGACCTCGTGGAGCTCAACCCGTTCCTCGACGACCGGGGGAAGAGCGCGCTCCTGCTGGTCGATCTCAGCGCCAGTCTGTTCGGCCGGCAGGTGTACTAACGTTCGTCACAGAAGTGGGATTTGCTGCACGAACAGCGGGGCGGCGCCCCGGATCGCGTGCGCCGGGCCAAGCCTTTGCGAGCCGCCTCTCTCTGACGAATTGTTGACACCGCCTCATGAAATTGGTTCGACTGCGACAAAAGTTCGGCTTGTTTGGTCCGACCGGCCGGATGATAGGACGGCGCGAAGCTCCTGGGACGTGTGCGCGCGACGCCATGCGTTCTTTAGAATGACCGGATGCAAAAGGCGGACAAAAGGCAATGGCGCGCAAGAAGATTGCATTGATCGGAGCCGGCCAGATCGGCGGGACGCTGGCGCTTCTGGCGGCGCTGAAGGAGCTCGGCGACATCGTCCTTTTCGACATCGTCGATGGCGTGCCGCAGGGCAAGGCGCTCGATCTCGCCGAGTCCGGTTCTGTGGAGGGTTTCAACGCCAGGCTTGCCGGCGCGAGCGACTATGCGGCGATCGCCGGCGCAGACGTGGTGATCGTCACCGCCGGCGTCCCGCGGAAGCCGGGCATGAGCCGCGACGATCTGCTCGGCATCAACCTGAAGGTGATGGACGCCGTCGGCGCGGGCATCAAGGCGCATGCCCGGGACGCCTTCGTCATCTGCATCACCAATCCGCTCGACGCGATGGTATGGGCGCTGCAAAAGGCCTGCGGCCTGCCGGCGCACAAGATCGTCGGGATGGCGGGCGTGCTCGATTCGGCGCGCTTCCGCTACTTCCTCGCCGAGGAGTTCAACGTCTCTGTCGAAGACGTGACGGCGTTCGTGCTCGGCGGCCACGGCGACGACATGGTTCCATCCGTCCGCTACTCGACCGTGGCCGGCATTCCGCTGCCCGATCTCGTCAAGATGGGCTGGACGACCCGGGCGCGGCTCGACGCGATCGTCGAGCGCACCCGCAAAGGCGGCGGCGAAATCGTCAATCTCCTGAAAACCGGATCGGCGTTCTACGCGCCCGCCTCTTCGGCAATCCTGATGGCCGAATCCTACCTCAAGGATCAGCGGCGGGTGCTGCCCTGCGCGGCCCGCCTGACCGGCCAGTACGGCGTCAGCGACACCTATGTCGGCGTCCCGGTGGTGATCGGCGCGAATGGCGTCGAGCGCATCATCGAGATCACCTTCGACGATGCCGAGCAGGCGATGTTCGCCAAGTCAGTCGCCGCGGTGCATACGCTGATGGAGGCCTGCAAGGCCATCAACCCGGCGCTTGCCGCCTGATGCTTCCTTGGAAGCGCCGGCGACGAGCGGCGCTCTCCTCATCGAGGTCCGTCGTCCGATGAACATCCACGAATACCAGGCCAAGGCGGCGCTCCGCGCCTTCAGCGCACCCGTCGCCAACGGATTCCCGGCCCTCACGCCCGAGGAGGCGGTCGAAGGGGCGCGGAAGCTCGGCGGTCCGCTCTGGGTGGTGAAGAGCCAGATTCACGCCGGCGGCCGCGGCAAGGGACGGTTCAAGGAACCCTCCGCCGGCGACAAGGGCGGCGTCCGGCTCGCGCGTTCGATCGAAGAGGTCAAGGCTTTCGCCGAGCAGATGCTCGGCGCGACGCTAGTGACGGTTCAGACCGGCGCCGCCGGCAAGCAGGTCAATCGCCTTTATATCGAAGACGGAGCCAACATCGACAAAGAGTTCTACCTGTCGGCGCTGGTCGACAGAGAGACGAGCCGGGTCGCCTTCGTCGTGTCGACGGAAGGCGGCGTCAATATCGAGGATGTGGCGCACAACACCCCCGAAAAGATCCATAGCTTCACCGTCGACCCGGCGACCGGGATCATGCCCCACCACGGGCGCCTCGCCGCCCGCGCCCTCGGGCTCAGCGGCGATCTTGCGCGGCAGATCGAAAGCCTTGTCACGCGACTCTACACCGCCTTCCTCGCGAAAGACATGTCGATGCTGGAGGTCAACCCGCTGATCGCCATGACGAACGGCCAGTTGCGGGTGCTCGACGCCAAGGTCTCGTTCGACGACAACGCGCTCTACCGCCACCCCGACATCGTGGCCCTGCGCGACGAGACGGAAGAGGACGCCAAGGAAATCGAGGCTTCGAAATACGACCTCAACTACATCGCGCTCGACGGCACGATCGGCTGCATGGTCAATGGCGCCGGTCTCGCGATGGCGACCATGGACATCATCAAGCTCTACGGCGAGAGCCCCGCCAATTTTCTCGACGTGGGCGGCGGCGCCTCGAAGGAGAAGGTGACGGCGGCCTTCAAGATCATCACCGCCGATCCGAACGTGAAGGGCGTGCTCGTCAATATCTTCGGCGGCATCATGCGCTGCGAGGTCATCGCCGAAGGGGTGATCGCGGCGGTGAAGGACGTCGGCCTCAAGGTCCCGCTCGTCGTGCGGCTCGAGGGCACGAATGTCGACCTCGGCAAGAAGATATTGCGCGACTCGGGCTTAAACGTCATTCCGGCGGACGATCTCGACGACGCGGCGCAGAAGATCGTCAACGCAGTGAAGGGTCAGGCAGCCTGAACGGGACCGCCTTTGCTTTTCGCAGACCAGCAACCATATCTTGGTGAAAGTTCGGCATGTCCATTCTCGTCAACGCGAACACCAAGGTGATCACGCAGGGCTTCACCGGCAAGAATGGCACGTTCCATTCCGAGCAGGCGATGGCCTATGGCACCAAACTCGTGGGCGGCACCTCTCCGGGCAAGGGCGGCTCGATTCATCTTGGACTGCCGGTCTTCGACACGGTGGCGGAAGCGCGCCAGGAAACCGGCGCCGATGCGAGCGTGATCTATGTGCCGCCGCCGGGCGCGGCGGACGCGATTTGCGAGGCGATCGACGCCGAAATGCCGCTCATCGTCTGTATCACCGAGGGCATCCCGGTGCTCGACATGATGCGGGTCAAACGCGCCCTGGAGGGGTCGAAGTCGACCCTGGTCGGACCGAACTGTCCGGGCGTCATGACGGCAGGCGAATGCAAGATCGGCATCATGCCCGGCAACATTTTCTCGCGCGGCAGCGTCGGCGTCGTATCGCGCTCCGGCACGCTGACCTATGAGGCCGTGTTCCAGACGACGCGCGAGGGCCTCGGCCAGACCACGGCTGTCGGCATCGGCGGCGACCCGATCAAGGGCATGGAGTTCATCGACGTGATCGAGATGTTTCTTGCCGATCCTTTGACCGGGTCGATCGTGATGATCGGCGAGATCGGCGGCCAGGCCGAGGAAGACGCGGCGGAGTTCGTCAAGGACGAGGCCAAGCGGGGCCGCTCGAAGCCGATCGTCGGCTTCATCGCCGGCCGCACCGCCCCGCCGGGCCGTCGCATGGGCCACGCGGGAGCGATCATCGCGGGCGGCAAGGGCGGCGCGGAAGACAAGATCGCCGCCATGGAGTCCGCCGGCATCCATGTCTCGCCGTCGCCCGCCCGCCTCGGCAAGACGCTGGTCGATGTGTTGCACGGCAATTAGGGAACCCGGTCCATGACCCGCCAGGACGTCAATCAAGCGCTGTTGCAGACCTCGTTCCTCTATGGCGCGAATAGCGCCTACATCGAAGCCCTGCAGGCGCAGTACGAGAAGGACCCGCTTTCGGTCGAACCCGGCTGGCGCGACTTTTTCGACAAGCTTGGCGACGACCCGGCGAGCGTGGCCAAGACGGCAGGCGGCGCCTCGTGGCGGAAGCCGCATTGGCCGCCGACCCCGAAGGGCGACCTCATCAATGCGCTGGACGGCGACTGGCCGGCGACGGAAAAGGCGGTCGCCGAGAAGCTGCGCGCCAAAGCTGTCGAGGCCGCGCCGCAGGCGCCGCCAAGCGAGGACGAGATCCGCCGTGCGACGCGCGACTCGGTCCGCGCCTTGATGATGATCCGGGCTTATCGCATGCGCGGCCATCTGCACGCCAACCTCGATCCGCTCGGCCTCGAGCAGCCGAAGGATCACGAGGAGCTGCATCCGTCGACCTACGGGTTCCACGAATCCGACTATGACCGCAAGATCTTCATCGATCACGTCCTCGGACTCGAGTACGCGACTGTCCGCGAGATGCTCGAAATCCTGCGCCGGACTTACTGCGGCACGATCGGCTTCGAATTTCTCCACATTTCCGATCCGGCCGAGAAGGCCTGGATCCAGGAGCGCGTCGAGGGACCGACCAAAGAGATCCAGTTCACCAAGGAAGGCAAGCGCGCCATCCTCGCCAAGCTCGCCGAGGCGGAGGGGTTCGAGAACTTCTTCGACGTCAAATATCCCGGCGCCAAGCAATTCGGCCTCGACGGGGGCGAAGCGATGATCCCGGCGCTTGAACAGATCATCAAGCGCGGCGGCCAGTTGGGTCTGCGCGACATCGCGCTCGGCATGGCGCATCGCGGCCGGCTCAACGTTCTGGGCCAGGTGATGGGCAAACCGCATCGGGTGATCTTCCACGAATTCAAGGGCGGCTCAGCCGCCCCGGATGAGGTCGGAGGCTCGGGCGACGTCAAGTATCACCTCGGCGCTTCATCGGACCGCGAGTTCGACGGCAACAGCGTGCACCTTTCGTTGACGGCCAATCCCTCGCATCTCGAAATCGTCGACCCCGTGGTGCTTGGCAAGGTTCGAGCCAAGCAGGACCAGCTCAACGACCACATCGAGCGAACCAAGGCGCTTGCGTTGCTGATCCACGGCGACGCCGCCTTTGCCGGGCAGGGGGTCGTTGCTGAATGTTTCGGCCTTTCCGGGCTTCGTGGCCACCGCACCGGCGGCTCGCTGCATTTCATCGTCAACAACCAGATCGGCTTCACCACCTATCCGCGCTATTCGCGTTCGTCGCCCTATCCGTCGGATGTCGCCAA
Organism: uncultured Alphaproteobacteria bacterium; assembly: GCA_963772555.1. Taxonomy (GTDB): domain Bacteria; phylum Pseudomonadota; class Alphaproteobacteria; order Rhizobiales; family Beijerinckiaceae; genus Roseiarcus. The sequence goes on from CAVYXQ010000022.1 coordinate 59,373, forward strand.
GCTCGTCGAGGCTCCGATCTTCCATGTCAACGGCGACGATCCGGAAGCGGTCGTCTTTTGCGCCAAGGTCGCGATCGAATACCGGCAGAAGTTCCACAAGCCCGTTGTCATCGACATGTTCTGTTACCGGCGCTTCGGCCACAACGAGGGCGACGAGCCCTCGTTCACCCAGCCGATCATGTACCGGCTGATACGCTCGCATCCGACGACCCTGCAGATCTACGCCGACAAGCTGATTGGTCAGGGCATCGTCACACGAGGCGAAGTCGACAAGATGCGGGCGGACTGGCGCCAGAGGCTCGAGGCCGAGTACGAGGCGGGCCAGGCCTATGCCGCCAACAAGGCGGACTGGCTCGACGGCCGCTGGTCGGGCTTCAAGTCGGCCCAGGACGTCGCCGACGACGATCGACGCGGCGCTACCGGGGTCAAGCTCGAGCGGCTGAAGGAAATCGGCGAACGCATTACCGCGACGCCGGAAGGCTTCAATATCCATAAGACCATTCTGCGCTTCCTCGGTAACCGCCGGAACGCGATCATGAGCGGCGAGGGCATCGACTGGGCGACAGCGGAGGCGCTCGCCTTCGGCTCTCTGCTCGACGAAGGCCTTCCCGTTCGCCTTTCCGGGCAGGATTCTGAGCGCGGCACTTTTTCGCAACGTCATTCGGTGCTGATCGATCAGCAGACCGAAGCGCGCTACATCCCGTTGAACCACATCCGTGACGGACAGGCGCGATACGAGGTGGTCAACTCAATGCTGTCGGAAGAGGCGGTGCTAGGCTTCGAATACGGCTACTCGCTTGCCGAGCCGAATGCGCTGACCATGTGGGAGGCGCAGTTCGGAGATTTCGCCAACGGCGCGCAAGTCGTCTTCGATCAGTTCATCTCGGCGGGCGAGCGCAAGTGGCTTCGCATGTCCGGGCTCGTTTGCCTGTTGCCGCACGGCTACGAGGGACAGGGCCCCGAGCACTCGTCCGCTCGTCTCGAGCGGTTCCTGCAGCTCTGCGCCGAGGACAATATGCAGGTCGTCAATTGCACGACGCCGGCCAACTTCTTTCATGTTCTGCGCCGCCAGCTCAAGCGACAGTTCCGCAAGCCTCTGATTGCGATGACGCCGAAATCGATGCTGCGCAACAAGCGCGCGACGTCCTCGCTCGAGGCCTTCGGCCCCGGAACGAGCTTCCACCGGCTCCTCTGGGATCACGCTGAGACTCACAAGAACGAGAAGATCAAGCTCGCCAAGGACGACCGGATCCGCCGCGTCGTTCTGTGCTCTGGCAAGGTCTACTACGATCTCTACGAGGAGCGGGAAAAACGCGGAATCGACGACGTCTATCTCCTGCGAGTCGAGCAGGTCTATCCCTTCCCGCTGAAGGCGCTGGTGAAGGAGTTGTCGCGGTTCAAGAAGGCCGAGATCGTCTGGTGCCAGGAGGAGCCGAAGAACATGGGCGCTTGGTTCTTCGTCGACCCCTATCTCGAATGGGTCCTGGGCCAGGTCGGCGGGACGCAGAAGCGCGCCCGCTACGCCGGGCGGCCGGCCGCGGCCGCGACCGCCACCGGCCTCATGTCGAAACATCTCGCCCAGCTCAAGGCGTTTCTCGACGAATGTTTCGCCTGAGGCGAAACGAGGAATTCGAATGCCGCATTTCTTTTGCAAGTTGATACCGCCCCGGCCGACATTCCCAAGCGACATGACGGCAGAGGAAGCGCTTATCATGCGGGGCCACCGCGAGTACTGGATGCCGCGGGTCGAGACCGGCGTCGTCATCGCGATGGGGCCGGTGGCGGATCCGGCTGGCTCCTATGCCATGGCGATCGTCGAGGCGCCGTCGCTCGCGGCGCTCGAGGCGATGCAGGCCCACGACCCGGCGATCCGGTCCGAGCGTGGGTTCATTTACGAGAGTTTTCCGATGCCGTTGATCGCCGTGCGGCCAAGCCTGCCGCTCGCGCCTGTCAGGTCCGTGACACCCTGAGTTCGAGAAGGGCGCCTCGCGGCGCGACCGAGAATGGCGATTGAAATCCGCGTCCCCGCGCTCGGCGAGTCGATCAGCGAAGCGACCGTCGGCAAATGGTTCAAGAAGGCAGGCGAAGCCGTGCGGGCCGACGAGCCGCTCGTTGAGCTCGAAACTGACAAGGTGACCCTCGAGGTCCCCGCGCCGGGGGCTGGCGTCTTGAGCGAGATCGCCGCCGAGACCGGTCAGACGGTGGCCATCGGCGCGCTGCTCGGCCAGCTTTCCGGCGGAGCCGCGGCCGCGGCCACGGTCGCAACGCCGGCCGCGGCGTCCAAGGCCGCGCCGGCTGCCACTCCGGGCGCCGCAATGCCCCCTGCGCCCTCTGCCGCCAAGATCGCCGCCGAAAACAGGATCGATCTCGACACCGTCGCCGGCAGCGGCAAGCGCGGCCAGGCGCTGAAAGGCGATGTGCTCGCGGCAGTGGCTGCGGCGGCCACGGCTCCAGCGCCCGCAGTGGCGCGCGCTCCCGTTCCGGCGCCGGCGCCGGTTTCCGTGCCCCAGCCCCGGGTCTCGACGCCCGACGACAGCATGCGCGAAGAACGCGTGCGGATGACGAAGCTGCGTCAGACAATCGCCCGACGCCTGAAGGATGCGCAGAACACTGCGGCGATGCTGACGACCTTCAACGACGTCGACATGAACGAGGTGATGGCGCTGCGCGCCCGCTACAAGGAGGCATTCGAAAAGAAGCACGGCGCCAAGCTCGGCTTTATGGGCTTCTTCGTGAAGGCCTGCGTCCAGGCCCTGAAGGAGGTTCCGGCCGTCAACGCGGAGATCGACGGCGCCGACCTCGTCTACAAGAACTACTACCACATCGGCATCGCGGTCGGCACCGACAAGGGCCTCATCGTGCCGGTGGTGCGCGACTGCGACGAGCTGTCGATCGCCGAGATCGAGAAGGCGATTGCAGATCTCGGCCGGCGCGCGCGCGACGGCCGGCTCAAACTCGAGGAGCTGCAGGGCGGCACGTTCACCATCACCAATGGCGGCATCTACGGGTCCCTGATGTCGACGCCGATCCTGAATGCTCCGCAATCGGGCATCCTGGGCATGCACAAGATCCAGGAGCGCCCGGTCGCCATCGCAGGCAAGGTAGAGATCCGCCCGATGATGTATCTGGCGCTGAGTTACGATCATCGCATCGTCGACGGCAGGGAGGCGGTTACCTTCCTCGTGCGCGTCAAGGAAGGGCTCGAGGATCCGGCGCGACTCGTGCTGGACCTTTGAAAGCCGCGAACGACTAAGTTGAGTCCATTGAATGAATAAGCTGCCCCCCTCCTCGACGAGCAACCCGTCACCCACGGCGTGCTGAAGGTCGCCTTCGACGAGGGGTATGAAGGGGTCGTCGACCTTTGGCACTGATTGCGAAGGGGAAGGCGTTTTCTTCGCTGAGTGCGCTGTCGCATTTCGCCGGCGTAAGAGTTGACAAATTCGGGTATTCGGTGTCGTGGCTGGACGACCAGGGCAGCGCCAACTCGATCCGCCGAGACACCGAACGGCAAGCGGAAGTTCATCGGCTGATGGTCGGCTGGCCCGAGCGGGAATTGGGGGGTCCGGATGCCGCGGCAAAATACAAAGCTCGAGTCAGAAGGGGCGGAATTCTTAGTTCTCGGCCAACTTCTGATTCAAGGAATCCCCGGGTACAAAGCGTACACAAATTTGTCCGGATACGACTTCGTCGCAATTTGGCCTGATACCAATCGATCTGCAAGGATACAGGTCAAGAGCAGGTGGGTGACGAATGCCGGGCATTTCACGATTAAGAAGTTTGAGTTCGACTTCGTTATCTTTGTCAGACTGAATCGGGGAAATCGCGAAGGAGAACTCGAAGCGAAAGACCCAGAATTCTACGTCATGGCTGCAAATAAGGCGCGGGGTCTTGTGAAGGATCCCGATCGCTGGGCCTATATCCCTTATAGCAAGAGGACGTTTGATCCCCATCGAAGTCAATGGGGCCCAATCAAGAACTTTCTCAAGATGCCGCAGGGGCGGAAAACTGTACAGGTAAAGTAGCATGACCCTCCACCTCGTCGTCATGGGTGGCCGGCCCCGGCTGTCACCTCTGCGCGATCCGCGCGGCGCAGCTTTGCGTGAGTTTCGCCGCCGCGCCAAAGCCGATAGCCAAGTAAAGACCCGCGTGGAGGAACGCAGAGTCGATGCCGACGGTTGCAATGGCGGATGGGGTCGCAATTCGATTCTATCCCGAGGAATATCCGCCCTCGCATTTCCATTCGGTCTTCGCGGAGTTCGTCGCGCAGATCCAGATTGCGCGGCCGGAGGTGTTGCGCGGGTCGCTGCCGGCCACAAAATTGAAGGCTGTGTTAGCATGGGCCGCCCAATCGTGAAGGTTTGATGTAGGCGTGGGCAGCGCTTGAAGGCGGCTGGAAGCCGCGGAGGCTGCAATGAGCGAAATCATTCGGATGCAATCTGTCGAACCTGTGCTGTTCGGCGTGATCAAGATCGTTTGGCTCGACGGGTTCGAAGCGATCGTCGACCTCTTCGCGTTTCTCCGCGATGCGCCGGAACGCTTCGAAGCCGTCACGCTCGACGAATTCGGACACTCGATCCGCTGGATCGACGACGAAGGCGACGAAGTGGACTTCGGGTCCGACGCGCTTCGCCGTCGCGCCGAACGCCAGGCGGAAATCCTCCGTCTCGCCAGCTGAACGCCAGGAACACGCGAATCGATCAGTACGCGGCCCTCCGGCGCGGATCGCGGGCGACGCCTCGCAAACAGGAATGGAAGTAAACTTGACCTACGACCTCATCGTCATCGGCGCTGGCCCCGGCGGCTACGTCTGTGCGATCCGGGCTGCCCAGCTCGGCATGAAGGTGGCCGTCGTTGAGAAGGACAAGACGCTCGGCGGCACTTGCCTCAACATCGGCTGCATTCCTTCAAAGGCGTTGCTCTATGCGTCCGAGATGTTCGAAGAGGCGGGACACGGGCTCGGGCCCCTCGGCGTCGTGGTCGCGCCGCCGAAGCTCGATCTCGTCGCGATGATGAAGCACAAGGAGGACACCGTCGCCGCCAACGTCAACGGGGTCGCCTTTCTCTTCAAGAAGAACAAGATCGATTGGGTCAGGGGCGAGGGGCGCATCGTCGCGCCTGGTAAGGTCATCGCCAAGGGCGAGGACGGAAACGAGAACACGCTCGAGACGAAGGCGATCGTCATTGCTACGGGTTCGGACGTCGCGCGCCTTCCGGGCGTCGAGATTGACGAGAAGACGGTCGTGTCCTCGACGGGCGCGCTTAGTCTGGCTAAGCCTCCGAAGAAGCTGATTGTCGTCGGCGCGGGCATAATCGGCCTCGAGCTCGGCTCCGTCTGGCGCCGTCTCGGGGCCGAGGTCACCGTGGTCGAGTTCCTCGACCGCATCCTTCCCGGCATGGACAGCGAGATCGCCAGACAATTTCAGCGGCTTCTCGAAAAGCAGGGCTTCAAGTTTCATCTCGGCCATAAGGTGGCGAAGGTCGAGAGGGCAGGCGGGGCTCTGAAGACGACGATCGAGCCCAGCGGCGGAGGCGAGCCCCAGACGCTCGAGGCCGACGTCGTGCTGGTCGCGATCGGGCGGCGTCCGTACACTCGGAACCTTGGGCTCGAGGCGCTCGGAGTTGCGATGGATCGCGGTATGGTCGTCGTCGACGACCATTTCGCCACCAACGTTCCCGGCGTCTATGCGATCGGCGACGTGATCCGCGGACCGATGCTGGCGCACAAGGCGGAAGACGAGGGCGTGGCGGTGGCCGAAATCCTCGCCGGGCAGGCCGGACACGTGAACTACAACGCCATCCCAGGCGTCGTCTATACGACCCCAGAGATCGCGGCGGTCGGCAAGACCGAGGACGAACTGAAGGCCGAAGGCGTCGCCTACAAAGTCGGGAAGTTTCCCTTCTCCGCCAACGGGCGCGCCCGGGCGATGCGCCACACGGAAGGCTTCGTCAAAATTCTCGCCGACGCCGCGACCGACAAGGTTCTCGGCGCGCATATCATGGGTTTTGGGGCAGGCGAGATGATCCACGAGGCGGTGGTTCTGATGGAGTTCGGCGGGTCGGCGGAAGACCTCGCTCGCACCTGCCACGCGCATCCGACGATGTCGGAAGCCGTTAAGGAAGCCGCGATGGCGGTCGACAAACGCGCAATCCACATCTAGCCTTGTTCAATGACGACAGGGGCCACGACCTTCAGAGACGAATGCTCCCGTGGCGGCGGCTTCGCAGGCGTCGCGGGCGCAGCTCTGGCGGTTATCAGCTCGAACTCTTTCCTTTGCGCCGCCGGTCCGCGCGGACCCGATGGCCCTCTGGCGGATCGTGCACGACCACTGCGTGCCGAACGTCCAGGCCGGAAGAGGTCCGGCGCCGTGCGAAACCATTTATGCGAGCGACGACGCGGCGCAGGGTGTTGCGATCCTCAAGGACCTCGTCGGCGTCGCCCAGATGCTCGCCATCCCGACGAGGCGTATCACAGGCATCGAAGACCCACAGATGCTCGAGCCTGATGCGCCAAAAGTCTTCGCCGACGGATGGAAGGGCAAGGCCTTCGTGGAGGCGCGCCTCGGCAAGCGTTTGCCGCGCGAGGCGGTCGCGCTCGCGATCAACTCGAAATGGGCGCGCAGCCAGGACCAGTTGCACGTCCATGTCGATTGCGCCGCCACATCCGTCATCAAGGTCTTGGCCGGCTATCGTTCTGCGCTCGACGCGCATTGGCGCGCGATGACGGAGCCCCTCAAGGGCCGAGTTTATTTTGCGCGGCGGCTCGATTCGAGCGACCTCGAAGGCGTTCAGCCGTTTCGCCTTCTTGCCGACGAGCTCGAGGGGGCGAAGGGACATATGAGCGATTACAGCCTCGCCGCCATCGGCGCCGATTTCGCTGGAGCCCAGGGGTTCGTCCTGCTTGCCGACAGTTTCTCTCTCGAGGGGGGCGGTCACGCGGAGGACATCCAGGACCACAGTTGCGAAATTGCCAATTCTACGCCATGATTTCGCCGGGTCTGCTCTAGCAGACCTCCGGGGCACAATCCCAAGTAAAGGTTTCGCCGATGCGAAGGCAGCCAGTCGAGGCCGCCGTTTGTGCTGCTGCTCGGCGCATGCGCGCACCGGACGCCAACAGGGGGCGAGCAGCACAATGCGGCTGATTGTTGGAATCGTGATGGCGCTGGGGATTCTGATCTCAACTCAGGCCCCCGCTTTCGCCGTCGTCCATATCGACGTCGACCTCACTTCGCAGACAATGCACGTGCGATCGGACTCAGGAGCGGATTATGCTTGGCCCATTTCTTCCGGCCGGAGCGGGCACTTGACGCCGCGCGGGGTATTTCGGCCGCGCGTGCTGTACACGATGGTTCACTCGGCCAAATACGGCAACGCGCCGATGCCGAATTCGATCTTCTTTTACGGCCAATACGCAATCCACGGCACCAACGCGGTTGGCTCGCTCGGCCATCCGGCCTCGCATGGATGCATCCGGCTTTCGCCGGACCACGCCGCAACCCTCTTTGTGATGGTCCGGGCCCAGGGCGCCGCAATCCGGATCGTTGGCACGACTGAAACCACGGTCGTTCACCGCGGTCACAGGTCCAATTCGGCGCTTGCTTTTGCGCCCGTCCGTCACGCCCGGACGCTTAATCAATGGGCGCATAATCCGGTCGCACGGTAAGGCCCGGCTCTCTGGGAGTGCTGCGCTCAATCGACTAATTTCAAAAACGACGCTTAATCTACATGGACGGTTGGCGCCCCGCGAGGATCGCCTATCGTCGCGATTTGCGCCGACGGACACTCGTTTGGTGTCGCGTTTTCGATCCGGTTGGTCTATCAGGCCGACCAACGAATGTCGTTTGAGGAGGCCTTTGGTGCAGAGACGTCAATTCCTTGCCGGCGCAGCCGGGCTGATCGGAGGCGCGCTCGCACCGCGCATCGCCCTTGCGGACGTGCCGACGCCGTTCACGTTCGACATGATGCCGCCGATGGACAACCGTCAAAAGTTCATCGCCTGGGGCGTCGCGCAGCGCGGCGAAGATCCAAAATATCTCGGCGAGCGGTTCGACCGGTTCGGCGCCATGGTGCGCAACGAGGACTTGGTCAACGATCGCAACAAGCGCGCATTCCTTCTGACCCCGCGTGAGAAATTCGTGCTCAAGCAGAATCTTTCGCGCGCCTACGACCACGCCTTTCTCGATATCGGATACGGCGTAACGATCTCAGGCCCGCATATTGTCGGCCGCATGACTTCGAACATCGATCCCAAGCAAGGCGAGAAGGTGCTCGAGGTCGGCACCGGCTCGGGCTACCAGTCCGCGTATCTCTCGCATTTAACCGACAAGGTTTATACAATCGAGATCATCAAGCCGCTCGCCGAGCGGACGCGCGGGATCTACGACCAATTGATCAAAGACGGATATACCGAGTTTTCCTCGATAACCTCGAAGGCGGCAGACGGTTATTACGGCTGGGAGGAATTCGCCCCGTTCGACAAGATCATCGTTACCTGCGGCATCGATCACGTCCCCCCGCCGCTGCTGCAGCAGCTGAAGGCCGGGGGGATCATGGTCATTCCCGTCGGACCGCCGGGGGCTCAGCGCGTGCTGAAAGTCGTCAAGACCGAGAACCCGGACGGCCAGATGACGGTCGCCCGGTCCGATATCTACGGCGGACGCATCGTTCCGTTCGTGCCTTTCACCAAGCTCGAAGGCGATCAGATCGTCGGCACCCACAACAACTAGCCATCCGATCCGGTCTGCCGGTGCGAGCGACCATCGCCATAAAAGAGCGCCGCTTCTCCGGCATGACGGGCTAGCGAATCAGGACTCCATGAACGAAGCCAGCCCCGTTCCGATCGCCGAGGCGGTCCTCGACGATTCTGTCGGCGCGGCTGCGGGCGGCGCTGATGTGACGCTGGGCGGACGCGAGCGCCTCGGCCTGTATCTCGCGGTCGGCCTCGGCGCCGGGGCGGTGATTGCGCTCCAGATCGACATCATGCGCGTCTTTTCCGTCGGCAGTTGGGCGCATTTCGGATCCCTAGTGGTCAGCCTCGCGATGCTCGGCTTCGGGTTGACGAGCGCGGTAATGACCGTCGCCAAAGACTGGTTCTCACGGCACTGGCGCTTGGCCGCGACCGTCGCGCTCGGTCTCTTCGGGCCGTTCGCCGTCGCCGCCAATCTTTGTGTGCAGCAACTTGGCTTCAACGCAATCTTTCTCGTCTCCGACCCGGCGCAGAAGTGGAAGCTTCTCGAGATATTCCTGGCGGAACTGGCGCCTTTCCTGGCCGGCGCCGTTTTCCTGGGTTGCGTCTTTCTGAAGAGCAACCGCACGTTCGGCCGTGTCTATTTCGCCGACCTCGCCGGGGCGGGGCTATGCGGTCTCGTGTTCCTGCTGGCCATGTACGTGTTCGTCCCGGCAAACCTGATCGCGGTCCCATTGGCGCTCTGGCTTGCAGCGTGCCTCGCCTGGGCGGCCGGACCTGGCGGCCTGGGCTCTCTCGCTCCCTACCTCATCGCGGCGGTCGTTGCGTTTGGCGGCCATTTCGCCCTCGCGCCCGCATTGGGACTGAAGACCCTTGCGGTCAACGACTACAAGGGCGTCGCTTACGCGCGGAAATTCCCGGACGCGAAAAAGGTTTACGAAAGCGCCTCCCCTTTCGGTTACCTCGAGGTCTATTCGAGTTCCTATCTCCACTTTGCGCCGGGGCTCTCCGACAACGCTGGCTTCAGCCTGCCAACGATGCCGGTCAACGCTTATCTCGGCCTTTATATCGACAGCGACGGTCCGATCGGCATCATGCGCGACCTGACCGACAAGGAGACGGCGTACTTCCGTTTCCTGCCGATGGTGTACCCCTACATCATCAAGTCTTCGCCGAAGACGTTCATAGTCCAATTCGGCGGCGGCATCTCCACCGAGGTCGCGCTGCACTCGGGCGCCAGCGCCGTGACGGTCGCAGAGGGCAACCGGGCCGTCCTTGACGCGTTTCACAGCGACGTAATTCGCAACTTCACCGGGGACATATTGTCCAAAGTGCGGGTCATCGACTACGAGGGACGCCATTTCCTAGCCCACACCCACGAGCGCTTCGACGTCATCGACCTGAGCCTTGCCGACTCGGTTGGCCTGTCCAACCCGGGCGGCTTCGCAATTGTGGAGAAATTCACTTACACGAAGGAGGCGATGGAGACCTACATGCGGGCGCTGGCTCCGGGCGGCGTCTTGTCGGTCACGCTGTGGAACAAGGAGGAACCGCCGAAATCGGTGCTGAAGCTTTACGCGACCATGGCGGGAGCCGCACGCGAGGTCGACCCTTCGCATCTCGCGAACTCCTTCTTCGTCGTCTCGTCGTACCTTTCCACTGCGACGGTGCTTTATAAGAACGGTGGCTTCACCCCGGACGAAATTGAGAAGCTGCGCACGCATACGCGCAATATGTCGTTCGACGAGATCTACTCCCCAGGCTTCGCCTTCGATCCTTCCCAGATCGACGCGACGCTTGACGGCTACGTCGAGCAGATCTTCGCCGGCGCGGCCGGCGGTCCCCCGGCGCCGGGAGCGAGCGCCGGGGACGACGCGAGCCCACCTGCCGATGAAGGCGGCGATTCAGCCCCTCCCTCCGGAAAGGCCGACGATGGCGTCCTTCCCGCGACGGTTATGGGGCGACTCGCTTGGCATGCGCTGATTTCCGGCCATTGGCCGGAGGTCGCGTCGCGGTATGTGTTCAATGTGCGCGCGCTGACCAACGACGCGCCCTATTTCGCCGCCTACGTCAAGACCCGCGACCTGCCGCGGGTCCTCGACCGGCTCGAACTGCTTCAGGACGAGTGGGGATACCTGCTGATCTGGGCGACCCTTGGCGTCGCCTGCCTGACCGCAGCGCTTCTGCTCGCTATTCCTTTCATCTGGGGATGGCGCACAATCTTTTCGCGGTCGCGCGGCAAGGCGCTGACCGTTCTCTACTTCGCCTGCCTCGGCGCGGGCTATATCATGGTCGAGGTTGGGCTCATCGCGCATTTCGTGATGGCGCTGGGGAACGCCACCATTTCGGCTTCGGTGCTGATTACCGGCATGCTTGTCTTTTCCGGCCTCGGCGCTCTCACGTCCGAGCGCACCTTGCCGCGGATGCGAAGCATCATGCCCTCGCTGTTTCTCGCCATCGGCGCGCTGCTGATCGCCTATGCGCTGTTCATCAATTCGGCGCTCGACGGAATTGGCGCGCTGCCCTACGGAGCGCGCCTTGTCTGCTGCTTCTTCTTGATCGCGCCGCCCGCGTTTTTGATGGGCTTCCCGATGCCGACGGCCATGACGACGCTCGGCCAACTCGGCAAGGAGCACATGTTCATCTGGGCTTGGGGCGTCAACGGCTGCTTCTCGGTGATCGGGGCGGCCGCGGCGCCCGTGCTCGCGACCAACTTCGGTCTCGGAGCAGTCATCGAGCTCGCGGCGCTCGCATACCTACTGGCGCTACCCGCATTTTTTGGCGTAATTGCTGTGGATAAGTCTGCTGCGGTGGGTTGATCAAGGGTCACGCCCTTGTCGCCGGGACGCAACATTACATTTGTGCAACAAAACACAACCGCGTCGATGCAGGTCGGCGATCACAAAAATTTCATAGTTAACAATAGTTTACGAAGCAAGCGCCGCCGCAGTCATCTGCGGGCGGGAATTGCCGCCGAGAGACACTCGCGAGCCACGCGGACCGCCAGTTCCGCGTTTGCGACGCAGACCATCAGGCAGAATCGATCTTGGGCCTCGAATCAAACCTTTGCAGACTAACATTACGATATCGTATGATATCTACGTCAGCGCCTATCTAACGAGAGCTCGCAGGGCTGGAAACGCGGTTGCCTCCACGAGCCCGCCGTGCCATAGTCTTGCCTAGGTCAAGCAACAACGAGAAGAATGCCTTGATTACTTGGTGCAGCCCGCGAAATCACGAAGAATAGCATAGGTTTCATTGACTTCCTTTAAGCGATGATAGGGACGTCGACTTATCGGACGACGAGCGTGATTTCAAGGGCTTGGCGCCTGGGTAGCGAGCCGTACTTTTCAACAATCTGGGACGATTGAACGTCCGTGGTGTGGGCTGCGGAGGGAGAATTGATGTCCTATCAAAGCGTTGGGTATGCAGGAGATTTACTGGCGAGCGACGCCTTTTTGCTTCTTTCCGGAGATGCGACGGCGACGCTGATCGACGTGCGGACAGAGCCGGAGCTCACCTTTGTCGGGTTCCCGGACCTTCAATCGTTGGGCAGGACCGCACTCTTCCTCGAATGGCAAAGCTTTCCTTCGATGCAAGTCGACCCGCGCTTCGCTGAACGGCTTGAAGCGATGCTGGAGGAGGCTGGCGTCAATCGTGGCGCGTCATTGCTGTTTATCTGTCGATCCGGAGCCAGGTCGCGGCAGGCCGCGATCGCAATGACGATCGCCGGTTGGGGGCCGTGCTACAACATTTCGGACGGTTTCGAAGGTCCGTTGGATTCGTTGCGTCATCGGAGCACGATCGGGGGGTGGAAGGCGGGGAGACTTCCCTGGACGCAGACCTAACCCGTCAGCGCCGTTCCCCCTTTCCTTATTCGCTCCTGCAGCCGAGCCACGTCCATGGACATGTACGACGAACCCAATTCCGTTACCGTTCAGGGTCGGGATGCGAGCGGGCAGCCGCTTCCTAAATCTTGGCGCCGCTGCTCCGACCGGTTGCGGGCGGAATTGGGCGAGGACATCTACAATAGCTGGTTCGGCCGAATCGAGTTGGAAACAATCGAGAGCGGGCAAGCGCGGCTTTCTGTGCCGACGCGGTTTTTGAAGAGCTGGATCGATACCCACTACCTCGGGCACATCGCCTCCGCGCTGACTGCCGAATTCGGACCGATGGCTCGCATTCTGGTTACGGTGCGATCAGCGACGAGAGTGGAACCGGTTCCCCCCGCCTGCGCGGCGGCGGTCTGGGCCAAAGCCCGGCCGGAGACGGGCGGCGAGGACCGCTCGACCAACGCAAGCCGTGGCGCGTCAGCACGGGCGGCTTCCTCGCCCGCCGGTGAGCCATTGGTCGGCTCGCCTCTCGACCGGCGTCTTACCTTCTCGACGTTCCAGGTTGGGCGTTCCAACCAGTTGGCCTTCTCGGCAGCGCAACGCGTCGCCGAGAACGCCGTGGGCAGGCCGCCTGCGTTCTGCCCGCTCTACGTCCATTCCGCTGTCGGTCTCGGCAAAACTCATCTTTTGCAGGCAATCGCGCATACCGCCGCGAAGCAAGGTCGCTCGGCGATCTATTTGACGGCGGAAAAATTCATGTACGGCTTCGTCGCCGCTCTGCAGTCGCAGACGTCAATCGCTTTCAAGGAGCGGCTTCGAACAATCGACCTGCTGATTTTCGACGACGCCCAGTTCTTGCAAGGAAAGTCGATCCAGACCGAGTTCGGTCACGCGCTCAACGCCCTTGTCGACGCTGGGCGCGAGGTCATTGTCGCCGCCGACCGGCCGCCCAACGACCTTGAAGCGCTGGACGAACGCGTCCGCTCCCGACTCAGCGTCGGCCTATGTGTCGAAATCGGCGCTCTCGACGAGCCGCTAAGGCTCAAGATACTGGAGGCGCGGGTCGCTGTAGCCCGCGCGATGCAGCCGAACTTCGGGGTGTCGCCAGCAGTGCTCGCGTATGTCGCGCGCTCGATCCGCTCCAACGGACGCGACCTCGAAGGCGCCGTCAACCGGCTCCTGGCGCATTCCACCCTGAGCGGCGCTCCCCTGACTGTCGAGGCAGCGGAGATCGCCATCCGCGACCTGATCCGGGCGCATGAGCCGAAGCGGGTCAAGATCGAGGACATCCAGAAGCTTGTCGCCACGCACTACAGCGTTTCGCGCGCCGACATTCTGTCCTCGCGACGCACCGCGGTCGTCGTCAAACCGCGGCAGGTGGCGATGTTTCTCGCAAAGACGCTTACCATGCGTTCGCTGCCGGAAATCGGTCGGCGCTTCGGCGGGCGCGACCACACCACGGTGCTGCACGCCGTGCGCAAGATCGAGGCCTTGTCGGCCAGCAACTCGGCGCTGCGCGAGGAACTTGAACTGCTGAAACGAATGCTGCAGGAGTGAGACAGGCGTCGGGCGAAATCGTTCGGCGGCGCCTGTGGCGGTCATGACGCGAATCTTCAAGGTCGTCGCCTCCCCGGAGTGGAGCGCTGCGCAAGCGGACGGCGTTTTCATCGGCGCCGCGATCGATCGCGCCGACGGTTACATCCATTTCTCGACCGCCGAGCAGGCGCCGGAGACGGCGGCGAAGTGGTTTGCCCGGCGGGACGATCTGACCCTCGTCGCAGTCGACGCCGACGCGCTCGGGTCTGATCTCAGATGGGAACCCTCACGCGGCGCCGCGCTCTTCCCACATCTCTATGCGCCGCTGCGGATGAGCGCGGTCATCTGGTCGCGCCCGTTGCGGCTCGGGCCGGACGGCCGCCACGAGTTCGGGAGCCTCGAGGGGTGAGGCTGGCCGAACTGGCGCAGCCGGCCCTCAAGCTCCTGCCGCCGGAAACGGCGCATGGCTGCGCGATCTCAGGGCTCCGGTTCATCTCGCCACGAGCGGCGAAGCCGCCCGATCCGCGGCTTGCGGTTGACATGCTCGGCTTGAAGTTTCCCAATCCGCTCGGGCTTGCGGCAGGCTTCGACAAGAACGCCAAAGTCGCAGGTCCGATGCTGGCGCTCGGCTTCGGCTTTGTCGAGGTCGGCACGCTGACCCCGCGGCCCCAGGAGGGCAATCCGCGTCCTCGCTTGTTCCGGCTGCCCGAGGACCACGCGGTCATCAACCGCTACGGCTTCAACAACGAGGGCTACCGCCGCGCCGCGACGCGGCTGGCGCGCCGGCCCACCGGCCTCATTGGCGTCAACGTCGGGACCAACAAAGACTCGGTCGACCGGATCGCGGACTACGCGCTCGGCGTCAGGACCTTTGCCGGCGTCGCCGACTATCTCGCCATCAACATCTCTTCGCCCAATACGCCCGGCCTCCGCGATCTGCAACGGGGAGGCCAGCTAGACGAGCTGGTTGCGCGGGTCGTGGCCGCCCGCGATGAAACGGCGCCGCGGCGCCCGGTGCTTCTGAAGATTGCGCCGGATCTCGACGAAAGCGGGATCGAGCACATCGTCGAGGTGGCGCTGACCCGCGGCGTCGACGGCCTCATTATCGCCAATACGACGGTGACGCGCCCAGCTTCGTTGCGCGCCAAGCATCGCGCCGAAGCCGGCGGGCTTTCGGGACGACCTTTGTTCGAGCTTTCGACACGACTTCTCGCCCGCGCCTATCTCAGGCTCAACGGCGCGATGCCGCTGATCGGCTGCGGCGGCGTCGAGGACGCGCCGACGGCGCTGGCCAAGATCGAGGCCGGCGCCAGTCTGGTGCAGCTCTATACAAGCCTCGCACTCAAGGGCGTCGGTGTCGTCGAGGAGATTCTCGACGGATTGACGCGGGCGGTCCAGCGCCGGGGCGTCGCAAGCGTCTCAGAGCTGACCGGGGCGCGAGCGGCAACGTGGGCCGCCGAAGCCCTGAAATGACACTTTTCCAAAGCTTTACGTCGCAATTGGCCTTGAATCGCGCCCGCGGCGGGTCCTTTCCATTTTTTTCAGAAAGCTGCCAAAAAGCTGCGATTTGCTGCGAACGGCCTGCGATTTCCTTCCAAAGATTGCAATTTCTTGCCAAAAATTGCAATTTCTTACTTGGATTTAGGCCTTATCAAAGGCTTACGGGCGAAATGGGTAACCGGGGCAAATTGCCGGGCGGGCTTGGGCTGGTTCAAGCAGGGGCTGGACTGACGAGGGTTGCGAGGTCTGGAATTTTTGGGCCTGGAAGTCCCAGTCGGTCGCCGATGAAGGCGTAGAACGACACTTTCAATTTCATGCAGGTTTTGGCCAGCCCGAGCATGACGTCGCGGGCGTCGCGGCCTTTGTCGGAGACGGTTCCGCCAGAGATTTTTCTCTTGGTGACGAAGGCGCGGATGTCGTTTTCCGAGGCATTGGTGTTGAGCGGGATTTCTGGCCGCTCGAGCACGCGCAGCAACTCGTCCTTGTGGCGATGAAGGCGTTTGAGCAGGCTGTCGAGCGTGGCGTAGCCGGTTCGCGCGCGCTTGAAGATGCGGTCGAAGCGGGAGCGCAAGAACTCGGCCTGTTCGGGGTCCGGCGCGAGCTTGTAGTCTTTCAAGCAACGATAGAACCACCAGATCATCCGCTTGGCGACCTCGACGGCGTTGCGCTGCTTGTCGTTGGCGGGAATGAGCTTGTGAACAAGCCGCTCGGCGTGAACCCAGCACAGCGCGTGCACGCCGACGCGGAACTGGCCGGCGTCGTCGGAGACGATCACCGTGCCCTGCAGCAAGCCCTGATGATGGACTGCGCCCCACAGCGCCGCCTCGCTGGCGATCAAGACGGGATCCGGCAGGACCTTGATCGCGCCCAAAGCCAGCGCCTGCAAATGGCGCTCCCACTCGCCCGAGGAGGCGAAGATGCGCGCCTCATGCGCGATGAACTTGTCGATCACGATCTGCGACAGATCGCGCCCTTTCATATAGTCGAGCGCGGCCTGGTTGATCACCCAGAGCGACGTTCCGCCGCAAAGCCGCGACAGAAACGCCAGACGCGATTTGGAGGGCCCCGTGCGAAACGCGGTGAAGTTGGAAGAGCCGATCTGCGTGGTGTAGCCGCTCTTGCCGGCGTGGCGCGCCCCCGTATCGTCGACCGTGACATAGGCGCCGCTCAGGCCGGCTTTCAGCACCGCCGCATCCTCGGCGCGAAACGTCTCCAGCTTGACTGTCAGCAGGCGAACCACCTGCCGCTTCGAAATCACCACGCCCATCCCATTGAGCAGCGCAACGATCCGCTCGCAGGTCATTTGTCCGGCAAAGTGCAGCGTCAAGACCAGGCGATTCAGGTTGGGGCCATAACCCCCGACAATGCCGGAACCGAGATGGGCGACGACCGTCTCGCCGTCCGGCGTTTCCCACCGCTCACGCCGGTAGCGCGTCACCGTCGGCGTCAGGCTCAAGTCCTGAACCACCACCTCTTCGTAGCCCTTGCGGCGCGAGCCCGCCGGCGCATTTGCCCTCACCACCACCGTCGCGCCAATCGTCAGCTTGTCGAGTTGGCTGCCGCGCCGCTGCGTCGAGCGCCCGCCTTTCTCGCCGCCCCCGGCCTGCGGCCCTTTCGCGTCCGTCGCCCTGTCAATGCCCGACGGCTTGACCGGCGGACGCGGCGGCAAATGCTTCAGCCGCGCAAGCTCGTCCTTGACCGCCTGATGCTCGACTTTCAGCTTGGCCAACGCGCCGACCAGCTTCTCGTTCTCCGCCCCAAGCCGCTTCACCTCATGGATTAGATCGCGCACCACGCCGAGCAGGTCGTCATGCGAAAGCCGATCAAGCAAATCAGGGATGCGCGCCGCCATCCCAAGCTTGAATCACACTTTGTCGCCGCTGACTCCCCCCTCCGCCCGAGAATTTGCCCCGGTTACCGAAATGGCCGAATTGCCAATGGCAGGGAGACACGATTCTTTCCTCAAGCGGGCGCGGGCGCACACCGCCCCGCTCCGGCGACGAAAGATCTGACGTGGCCTGTCCACGCGGTCGCCCGCGCGCGCCCTCCGGTCCGCCTCTGTTTCCGATGTCCGCCCTGTTCGCACCCTCCTGCAGGTGACGAAGATGCGCCGGGAGGCGCAGCGCCCGACGGCGGGCGAGAGCGCCGGCCGGAGCTTCCTGCAGAAAAAACGTAGCACAAAATGCGGCCGCGGCCAAGAATTTTCACACTCCTCATCCGCAGGCCCGAACTCTCCGCGCGACCCGGAGGCGTTGGCGAACCGCCCCGCGAAGCGCGCCGGCCTCAGACCGCTCTGCCGATCAGCGCGCCAATGCCGGCGGTGACCGCCATTGCCAGCGCGACCCGCCAGCGCCGGAGCGAGGCCGCGATCGACGTAAATCTGCTCGAGCTCGTGCATCTCGGCCTTCGGCGCCTCCTCAAGAGCCCGGCGCTCGCGCGCGAGGTCGGCCGCCTCGGAATCGGCCTGCGAACTCACGGAAACATATTCCCCCGCCGCCATCGCCATCGCCCCCGCCGCCCATCCCGCCAAGGCGGCAGTCAGGATCTCTTCTCGTCGCGAGGCAGCCGCTGCGACGCCGACGATGAGGCTCGCCGTCGAGATGATCCCGTCGTTGGCCCCGAGGACCGCCGCCCGGAGCCATTGGCTCCGATGAACGAAATGAGCTTCCGCCGCCGGCATGCGGATTTCAGCGACTGACGGGTTCGGGGAACGTCTCCAGCAGCGCGTCGGCTTCGCCGATTTCAGCCATCGCCACTGTCGGCGGGAGCCCCTCAAGCGCCAGCTGGAGGACGGCGACGGCCTCGCCAGGTCGAACGCGCTCACGATAGAGCTTTGCGAGCGCCAAGGCAGCGCGAAGCCTGAAACCGCGCGACTGTCGCCGGCGTGCAGCCTCGAGCCTCGCCTGGAAGGCCGCCTCCGCCTCGAGGAGTCGCCGAGAATTGCCAGCCCGCAGAGCGTCGTCGCGAGTTCGGTGCAAGTCCGGGTCCGACCAGCGTTCTCCCGTCTCGCCGGCCAGGCGAAGGCCCTCGTCGAGCGCCGCGAGCGACTCGGCCTCGACCTTACGCAGCAGACCCAGGAAGCAGCTCGCAATCGCCCGATTGCTCTGGCCGACGTAGACTGCCAAGGCCTGCCGGAGGCGATCGGCGGATCCTCCGGCTAACTGATGTCGCGCCCAGCATGCGTTCGCTTCGCCGTAAGCTCCATAGAGCGGCATGCCATGCTCGTGCGCGAGGCGGATCGGAACATCGCCGGCGAGCAGGGCGGCCGCTGGACCGTCGCGCCGGATGTCGTAAAGCGCGCTGAGCGCATGCATGTTGACGACAGTCGGGACATGTCCGACTGCGAGCGCACGGCGAACCGCACGCTCGACCAACGCGCTCGCGCGCTTGGCGTCGCCCAGGCGCCAGCAAGCAAGCGCGAGGTACGCCCTTGCAGTGGCTCCCGTCTCGACGTTGAAGCGGAACCGGGACTCGGCGTCCCCTTCCGGGCCGTAGTCGCGCAGCGCCCGCTCGAGATGCCGTTGAGCAGCCGCGAACTCGTCCTGGAAAAGGCAGGTGAGGCCGACAATCCGGCGAGCGGCCTCGGTCTCCACCAATCCGTCTTCGGTCTCGGCTTCGCGCAAGAAAGCTTCCGCCGTATCTCGGGCATCGCGGAAATCGCCGCGAATGTAGCTCCGCAGCCAGCGTCCATTGGGCGGGTCGAAGCGCTCGCTCACGCTCTCGCGCTCAATCCCTCGTACGCGCACGAGAGCGGATTTCGTCTCGTCGGCGGCAAGGCGCTTCGACCACATCGTCGCTCGAGCGTAGTCGGAGCGAAGTTTCGATCGCAGCTCAGGCGAGACGGCAGCCTCAAGGGCGGCCTGCGCCAGTCCGTCCGCGAGCGCGATCGCCTTCTCGAGATGGGAGATCGCCTCCCGCAAGGCCGAGCGACGCAGCGCTCGATCCGCGGCTTCGCTCCACCAGGCGATCGCGAGATCCGGTCGCCCCGCCTCAGTGTAGTGGCGCGCGATCGCCTCCGGCTCTTGCGCAGAGCCAAGCTCGCCTCGCTCGCGCAAAAGTTCGGCTGCGCGCAAATGGAGCGTCTGCCGCTGGCTGCTGAGAAGGTTGTCGTAGGCCGCATCCTTGATCAACGCGTGTTTGAAGCGATAGAGGGTCTCGGACGCGGACCGCGATACGTGCAAAATGTCGGCGGAGACAAGTCTGTCGAGGCAGGCCTGAAGCGAAGGTTCCGGCAGCCCGGCAAGGTCCTCCAGCAGCGCATGGGGAAATTCACGGCCCAGCACTGCGGCCATTTCGGCGACATCGCGCGCCTCGCCCAGCTGGTCCAGCCGGGCCGACAGGGATTGCTGCAGCGTCGGGGGCACGACTTGGACGGCCGACGTCTCGCCGCTCTGGAGAATGAGCCGGGTCACCTCTTCGACAAACAGCGGCACGCCGCCGGTGCGCTCGCTCACGACCTTCGCGATGTTCGGCGAAAGCGCTGGCGCCGGCGCGATGGAGTCGACCATGAGGCGAACCTCTTCCAGATCCAGCGACTTAAGCGTGACGAGCGTGTGATGAGGCTCATGCGTCCAGGGCGGCGCGAAGTCGGGGCGAGCCGTGGCGAGGATGAAGAGAGGCGACCGCGACCCGGACTTCGCCAGCGCGACGAGGACGTCGAGCGAGGTTGGGTCGGACCATTGCAGATCTTCAAAGGCCAGAATTGCCGGTTGAAGGTGCGAACCTGCCAAGGCCCAGGATTCGATCGCGGCAAGCTGCCGTCGCCGAAGGTCTTCTGGGGCGAGCGTCGTGTGCTGTTTCGAGGATACTGGAATTTCGAGCAGCGGCGCGAGCAACGGCGCCGTCGTCTGCGGGTCGAGCCCGAGCTGAAGCAGCACGGATTCGAACTCGGCCAGGCGTTCGGCCGGCGGTTTCGCCGGGTCGTACCGTAGGCGGCCCCAAGCCGCCAGAGGGTGGAGCGGCGTGTTTTGCAGCAGTTGGGAGGCGGTCCAGTCGATCCACGTGTGAGCAGTTTCCGCGATCCTTGCCTGGAATTCCTTGAGGAGACGGGACTTGCCAATTCCCGGCTCGCCAAGGATGAGCACGAGCTGGCCCGCCCCGGATCGCGCCCGATCCCAACGATCGAGGAGAAGTTCCAAATCCTGGATGCGGCCGGCAAGCGGGGTCAGTTTTTGGGCGCTGGCCGCCTGGCGGCCAGAGCCCACCCGCATGACGCGATAGAGATGGACCGGGTCCGGCGCGCCTTTGAGATTGCTTAAGCCTCGGTCCTTGACAATGAAAAGGCCGGCGACCTGGCGCTGAACGTTGGCGGTGATAAGTACGGCGCCGGACGGGGCCTCGGCCTGCACGCGCGCTGCGATGATCGGCGCCGTTCCAAAGACACTGCCGTACAAGTCGACCACCACCTTTCCGCATTCAATGCCAATCCGGCCGAAAAGCTTCGGCGCGCCGGGCGATGCCCGCCGGCGGTTCAGGTCTTCGATCGCCCGCTGAATCTCGAGGGCGGCGCGTACCGCGCGCTCCGCGTCATTTTCCTGGGCGCGGGGGTAGCCGAACGCCGCCATCAGGCGGTCGTCAAGCAACTCGAGCGTGTGACCGCCGAACCTCGCCGCTCCCGCGACGACCGCATCGAAATAGGGACCCCGGATGTCGCGCCAATCCTCAATGTCGTATCGCGATGGGAGCGCCGACCCATCGAGTTCGCAATACAGAATCGTAATGGGGCGGCGTTCGACGGCGGTCGGCGGAACGGACGGGGCAGCTTTCGACGCAGGCCCGAGATTGGCGATCGCTTGCATCAGCCGTTTGCGCGAGCCGAGCGCGACGCCAAGCCTCCTGAGGTCGTCCTCTGTCAGGGCGGCCAACACGTCCGCGTCGATCTCATGCTCTCGAAATTTGGCTTCGTATTGGCTCAAACCAATGCTTCGAAGCCAGTCGCCAATGGGCATGCCGCACCGCCCTGTGCGAAAGCATTATCGTCAAGTCGCAACCGGAAGTCGAGCGATCGTTTTCGCGCAACACCAGGCTATTGAAGTGAAACAGCGTTGCTTTTGCGCTCGGACCTACTCTAATTGTTGCGCCGAAACTCCAGGGAGAGAGTTCACATGGCCGCCAACCTCCAGGTTGTCCTCGACCATCGCCCAACCGGCAAAGTGTCGCCCTCCAACTTTCGCTTCGTCGAGGCGCCGGTCCCGTCGCCGGGTCCTGGGCAGGTCCTCGTCCACAACAGCTACCTGTCGCTGGACCCTTACATGCTCGGCCGTCTCAGTGACGCGAGGTCCTACGCCGCGCCGCAGGAAGTTGGCGCTGTAATGGAAGGGGGAACGGTCGGCGTTGTCGAAGCCTCCAACAACCCGCGCTTCAAGCCGGGCGACACGGTCGTCGGGATGGGCGGTTGGCAGCGCTATTTCCTCAGCGACGGACGCGGTCTCAACGTGGTCGACCCTGGGGCCATCCCGATCCAGGCTTACCTTGGTCCGGTCGGCATGCCCGGCGTGACCGCCTGGTACGGCCTCCACAAGATCATCGCGCCGAAGGGCGGCGAGACCGTGCTGGTGTCGGCCGCAACCGGCGCGGTCGGCTCGGTGGTCGGCCAACTCGCCCAGTCTGCAGGGGCCCGGGCCGTCGGGATCGCCGGCGGGCCCGACAAATGCGCTTATGCCATCCATGAGCTCGGCTATGGCGCCTGCGTCGATCACAAATCGCCGGAGTTCGCCGAGGCGTTGAAGGCGGCGCTGCCAGGCGGGGTCGACGGATTATTCGAAAACGTGGGCGGCGAGCCTTTTCGGCTGGCGGCGCGGCGGCTCAATACCCTTGCCCGGGTCGCGGTCTGCGGCATCATCGCTTCTCTGGACGGGGCGGTCCCAGTCCCCTCGCTCGACCTGAGAGCAATCCTCGTCAGGCGGATCAAGATCGAAGGGTTCATCGTAGGAGACCACAAGGATATATGGCGGCAGGCGACTGGCGAACTCGTCGGCCTTGTCGCCGCTGGACGCCTGAAATGGCGCGAGACAATTCGCGAGGGTCTTGAAAACGCGCCCCAGGCGCTCATCGATCTGCTGCATGGAAAAAACTTCGGCAAGATGCTGATCAAGGTCGACTGAAGCGCCTTCCAGGCGCGCGAAAGGCTTGAATTGCGCTCGAGCCGGCATGAGCTATACGAGGGCGGCCGGCCGGGTTTCTCCATCCCGGACCCTGGACGACATTCGCAAGGGGCGGATCGGCGCAGCGAAACGCGTCGGGCGCGGGCGAGCTGGGGCCCGAAATCGGGACCGGCTCATTCCGCGCCGGATTTGTAAGTCGCATCGGGGCCGGCGCACGGAGCCAGCATGCAGCAAGGAGGGGCCTGAATGTCGCGCCAAACCGCCCAATGGATCGTCGCCGGGACCGACGGCGATGCGACGCCCGGCGATTTCCTGCCAGTCGCGCAACCGGCGCGAAAGGGACACGACATGCACCATCCCGTGACCGCGGCCATCGAAGCTTTCGCTCACGGTGAGATCGTCGTCGTCACCGACGACGACGATCGCGAGAATGAAGGCGATCTGATCGTCGCCGCTTCGCTCTGCACGACCGAGAAAATGGCGTTCATCATTCGTAACGGCTGCGGCATCGTCTGCGCGCCGCTGACCGCCGACGATGCGCGCCGCCTGCACCTCCCCCCAATGGTGGCGACGAACGAGGCGCCGCTTGGCACCGCATTCACCGTGTCGGTCGACGTGAAGCACGGCCTGACCACCGGCATTTCCGCCGAGCAGCGCTGCAACACGGTGCGCGCGCTCGCCAACGGCAACATGGGCGCGAGCGACTTCGTGCGCCCCGGCCATGTCTTTCCGCTGATCGCCAGGGACGGCGGCGTGTTGATGCGCTCCGGGCATACAGAAGCGGCGGTCGATCTCTGCCAGCTCGGCGGCTTGCCGCCGGTCGCGGTGATCTGCGAACTCGCCAACGACGACGGCACGGTCATGGTCGGACCGCAAATCGAGGCCTTCGCCGACAAGCACAAGCTGAAACAAATCTCGGTCGCCGACCTGATCGCCTACCGGCAGGCGCGCGAGAAGCTGGTCGAGCGCGTCGTGACCTTC
The DNA here is from genome assembly GCA_963772555.1 of uncultured Alphaproteobacteria bacterium. Classification (GTDB taxonomy): domain Bacteria; phylum Pseudomonadota; class Alphaproteobacteria; order Rhizobiales; family Beijerinckiaceae; genus Roseiarcus. The sequence goes on from CAVYXQ010000022.1 coordinate 83,009, forward strand.
CCGGTGCGGACGCCCATAGGCGAATTGCAGGGTTACGGCTATCGGACGCCCTTCGATCCGTTCCTGCATTTTGCTTTCGTGCACGGATCCATCGGCGACGGCCGGAACATGCCGGCGCGACTGCACCGGTGCGACATCGTCAGCGACATTTTCGGCGCCGGCGCGATCCCGAAGGTCCTCCAGAGGTTCAAGGCCGAAGGTCGCGGCGCGCTCGTCTATTTGCGGGACGGCGCGGCGGGCGTTCCGGCCAACCTCGCCGGCGCCGAGCGCTTGAGCTCCGACGGCGCGAGGGCGAGCCAATGGCGCGAGATCGGACTGGGCGCGCAGATCCTGCGCGACCTCGGTGTGACGTCGATCCGTCTTCGCACCGACAATCCGCGCGTCTACGTCGGCCTTTCGGGCTTCGGGATCGAGATCACAGCCGTCGAACCGATCGACGGGTGAACGCGTTTGGCGGTTCCGGCAAACAGCCGGCGGCGAGGGGAATTCAACCGTTCAACCTTCCATCAACGCAGTGACGTGCGCGGCCGCCGAGCGCGCGAGGCCATCGAGGTCGTATCCGCCCTCCAGCACGGAAACGATGCGGCCGGCGCACCGCCGCTGGGCGATTTCCATCAGTTTGCGCGTCGCCCAGACGAAGTCGGCCTCGACCAGATTGAGATTGCCGAGCGGATCGCGGCGGTGGGCGTCGAAGCCTGCCGAAATGATGATCAGGTCGGGGGCGAAATCATCGACCCGGGGCAGAATCGCCGTCTCCATCGCCTCGCGAAAAACCTCGCCCGAATCGCCTGCGCGCAGCGGCGCGTTGACGATCTGGTCGTGCTCGCCGCGCTCGCCGAGCGAGCCGGTGCCCGGGTAGTGGGGCATCTCGTGGGTCGACGCGTACATGACGTTCGGATCGTCCCAGAAAATGTGCTGGGTGCCGTTGCCGTGATGAACGTCAAAGTCGACGATGGCGATGTGCCCCGCGCCGTAGACGGCTTGGGCGTGCCGGGCGGCGACGGCGGCATTGTTGAAGAAACAGAAGCCCATCGGCGTCGCCCGCTCGGCGTGATGGCCCGGAGGACGGGTGGCGACGAAGGCGCTTCTGACTTTGCGGCTCATCACCTCGTCGACGGCGAAAACGGCGCCGCCGGCCGAGCGGAGCGCCGCCTCGAAAGTGCCGGGCGACATCGAGGTGTCCTGATCGATGACGGTGTGGCCCTGGGTCGGGGTCGCAGCGCGAAGCGCCTCGATATATTCAAGCGGATGAACGCGGGCGATCGACGAAATTTCGGCTCGCGGCGCGGCGTCGCGCGCGAGCATCTGGAAATTCTCGCTTTCGAACGCCCGTTCGACCGCGCGCAGACGCTCCGGCCTTTCCGGATGCCCCTCGCCCATGTCGTGCGCCAGGCATGCAGGGTGGCTGATCAGCAGTGTGGTCACAGACGGATGTCCTGCCCGGCGAAAGCGTACCCCACCCCCTTGAGAACTCTCGCGCCAACCGGCGAGAAAGTCCACCCTGGCCGGTCATCGAGGCAGCGGTTCCGGCTTGCATGAGAGCCGTTTCGCCTCAGCCTCGGCCTCGTCATAGAGGCTCGGGAATTCGCTGAAGACGCGCATCACCACATAGCCCTCGCGCGCCGGCGCGCCGACGCGCAGATCGCGCGACGGATCCTCCTCGTCGTCATGCGCCTCGAGCGTGCGAATGTCCGCCGGGGTCGCGAGCACCGCCTCGATGACCCCGCGGGTCGCGGCCTTGTCGGTCAGCGCGTAGAAGACGAGGCCGCGGCGGGTGTGGAAGGAAATCGAGACGAAGGCCCGGCTTGTCGGGGCGGAGACGCGTATCGGGCCAAGAGCGAGGTCGTATCGGCAGAAGCTCATCGCGACCGCAGGGTCGGCGTAAGGCGGCAATGTCACGGTCGGGCTCGCGCGCGGCAGCGCGACCGTCTCATTGAGCGAGCCCAGCGGCTGAAGCCGCGCAAACGCATCGCGGGTCGCGACCAACGGCACGATCACGACGACGACCAGATGAACGAGGGCGGCGAGGACGGCCGTCGCCGCGAGATAAAGCGCCCCTTGACCCGCGAGGGAACGCAGCCTCATCCGCAACAAATCCTGGCCACCCCCGGCGCCGCGGACTTCTCGATGCCGCCGGCCGTGGCTCCGAGCGGCAAATCGTAAAGACGGAGGGCGAGCGCGAAGCGCCCAGTCCTTCCGGTCGGCAGCCAATTGCCCGGTTGCGCCGCCGCCGACACCGTGATGACAAAGTCGCCGTTGCCGGCGCGCAGAATTTCCGATGAGCGGAAACCGTAGCGCTTCGCCGGGTTTTCGACCGGAAAGCCGGCGGGACTGATCAGGCTCAGGGTCCAGAAGCGAGCCGCCGGCACATGCTTGCCCACTTGATAGACGCAGCGTCCGTCGAGCGGGCGCCCGTCGTCGTCGGCGCGCGCGATCAGCTGAAGCCCTTCGCCGACCGCGAGTGGAATTTCGCTGCTGCGCTCGACGTTCGCCTGGGTGTAGGGGTCGGCCTCGACGGCGCCCGCATGGGCGGCGATTTCCCAGGCCCGACTCGCACCCGGTCGAACGGGCTCGACCGGCTCAATATATAGGCGCTGGCCATGAGGCCGAGCGCGAGCCCGAAGACGCAGACCGCGAAGACTTTGACAAAATCCGCCACGCCGCCGCTTTCAACTGGAAAGGCGCCGATAAGCGCAGGCCGGCCGTCCAAGTCAAGTCGGACCGCAAAGCGTCAGGGCGCAGCCAGGCTCGCGCGCATGGCGGCGACGCCGCTTGCGTCCGGCGCGATGTTTCGTTGCGACGTCTGGATGCGCTTGAGCGCCTCTCGCGCCAGATCGCCGATGTCAAGGATCGCCTTTGTCGCCCGCGGGGAGAGCCCGATCGGCGGAGGCGAGGCCGGCTCAGGCGCGGCTTTGGCGGCGACAGTCGTCCCCGGCGCGGGGGCGGCGGGGGCGGCGACACCGAATGGCGGTTTGGCGTCCAGACCCTGGTGGGCGAAGACCATGATCTCCTTCCAGGTCATCGCCGGCAGCGTACCTCCGGTCATGTTTTCCATCGAGGTGTTCTCGTCGTTGCCGAACCAGACGCTGCCAACGAGGTTGCCGGTGAAGGCGTTGAACCAGGCGTTCGTCGAGTTGTTGGTCGTGCCGGTCTTCCCCGAGATCACGAGACCGGGAATTTGTGCGGCGCGTCCGGTGCCCTCGGTGACGACGTGGGTCAACATGTTGTTCAATTCGGCGACCTTGTCGGCCGGAAGCACGCGGACGGGTGGCCCACTGTCGGCGGCGTGGGTGTACAGAAGCTTGCCGTTCGAATTGCGGATTTCGATCGCGGCATAGGGCCTCACCCGGACGCCCCCGCTTGCGAGCGTAGCGTTCGCGGCGACCATGTCGATCATTTTGACTTCGTCCGCCCCGACAGGCAGCGACACAGTGTCGACGAGCGGCGTCGTCACCCCCATCGCACGGGCCGTCTGAACGATCTTGGATCGGCCGAGGGCGGCGATCTTGGCGAGATGGTAGCTCTGCTTTGGCGGCCAATAGACCTCGCCGATCTTCACCGAAAGGCGGATCGCGGCGGTGTTGAGCGATTCCGCCAGCGCCCTGTACAGGGGCAACATTCCCGCGCTTTCGCCGTGGTAATTGTGCACGCAATAGTCGCCGATGCAGATGGCGGAGGCGTCGATGGGCGTGTTGGCGTGATATTTTCCCGTCAGGAGCGCAGTCATGTAGTCGAAAATCTTGAAGGACGAGCCGGGCTGGCGCGCCGCGTCAGTGGCTCGATTGAACTGGCTTTCGCCATAATCGCGTCCCCCCACCATCGCCCGTACGAGGCCGTCGGTCGCAGCGATCACGGTTGCGGCCTGATGGGCATGGTAGGCGGGCGCCTTGTCGCGCAGCATGGTCTCGATGACCGTCTCGGCTTTGGTCTGCAGGGCGGTGTCGAGGCCCGTCCTGACGACGAGGGTGCGATCGTCGCCGAGCTTGCCGTCGGCTGCGAGCTCCCGCACCTCGTTGTAAGCGAAGTCGAGATACCAGTCGGCGCTGGTGCGGGCGGGCTGATCGATCGGCGTGGCGGGATTGCGTCGGGCGGCATAGACCTGCCCCTCGGTCATGAACCCGGCGTCGACCAGGTTGCTGAGGACGTCGTTGGCCCGCGCGCGCGCCGCCGGCAGATTGACCAAGGGCGAATATTTCGTCGGCGCCTTGAACAGGCCCGCCAGCATCGCCGCCTCGGCGAGATCGATATCGCGGGCCGACTTGCCGAAATAGGTCTGCGCCGCGGCCTGCACGCCGAAGGCGCCTGCGCCCATATAGGCGCGGTCCAGATAAAGCTTGAGGATTTCCTTCTTCGTCAGATGGTTCTCGAGCCAGAGCGCCAGATAGGCTTCCTTGATCTTGCGCTCGATCGAGCGCTCATTGGTGAGAAACAGGTTCTTGGCCAACTGCTGCGTTATCGACGAGCCTCCCTGCACGACCCCGGAGGCCTTGGCGTTGACGGTCAGAGCGCGGAACGTGCCGACGATGTCGATGCCGAAGTGACTGAAGAAGCGTCTGTCTTCAGTGGCGAGGACGGCCTTGATGAAATAGTCCGGCAATTCGTCGAACGGCACGGCGTCGTCGTGCTTTATGCCGCGCTTGCCGATTTCCGCGCCGTAGCGGTCCTGGAAGGTCACGGCGAGATCGCCGCGCTTGAGCCAATCGTCGTCGGCCGTCATCTGAAAGACGGGAATGGCGAGCGTCAGCACGACAAGAAGCCCCGCAAGCCCGAGCGTCAGGGCCTCGCAGGCGAGCTCGACGAAGAGGCGCGGGGCGCCGGAAAGGTGCAGGCGGTCGGAGGCGGCGGCGATGCTCTGCCAGGCGCTCGACAGCTTCCGCCGGGCGTCGAACATCGACAAATCGATAAAGGCGTCCACCGCGAGCAGGGCTCGCGACACGCCGCGCCAAATCCTGGTGAACCGCGTCCCCGGCACAAACGCCTCGAATTCCACGCCAATCGCGAAAAAGCTAGCCCATTAGATGGGGTGCGCTTAACCTCACGCCAGCGTCGGCCTCAACGGCAGCGCTTCCGACCTCGGGCTTCCGCGATCCGCCTGGGTCGCGCAACCGGGATATTGAAGGATTTCAGCCGTGGAGCCAAGAGCGTGAGCCGACGCGAATGCCGATGAAACGCCCCGACCTGCTTCCCTTCTGGCGGACAAAGTCGCTCGAAGAGATGAGCGCGAGCGAGTGGGAGAGCCTGTGCGACGGGTGTGCGCGCTGTTGTCTGGTCAAGCTCGAGGATGAGGACACCGCGGAGATCCACTTCACCGACATTGGCTGCGCGCTTCTCGACGCCAAGTCGTGCCGCTGCCTCGACTACAAGCAACGCGAGCGGCGCGTCCCCGACTGCGTCAGGCTGACGCCGGCGGCGGTCCGCAGCTTGAGCTGGCTTCCCGTCACCTGCGCCTATCGGCTCGTGGCGCAGGGCAAAGACCTCCCCGACTGGCATCCGCTGGTCTCAGGATCGCCCGACAGCGTGCACGAGGCCGGCGTCTCGGTGCGGGACAAGGTGGCCGCCAGCGAGACCGATCTTGCGCCCGAATTCTGGCCGGACCGGATCGTCAAATGGCCCAATCGCGCGCCTGCGCCCCGAAGGCCGCGCCGGAAGGCCTGAGCGGATTTCCCTCCAGGGGACGCGTTCCATTCCGCCTGTTTTTCCCTGATATTCCCTGATATTCCCTGCTAACCGAAAAAAGCGTTCCCGCCGCTCCCCAGGCGAAGCGCAAATCCGTGGGATTTCCTTTCGTTCGGGTTGTGCGCTCGTGCGGAAGGTGAAGAGGGAACAGGGAATTCGTTTTCGCTGATCAGGCCTTGAACAGGGAATTCGAGCGCGAAGGGAAAACCCGCTTCCAAACCGGGCCGCCGGAGGCCGGCGCCGTGGCGCCCTAGCGTGAGTATGACGCGATATCTGCCTGAGACTCCCGGCTCGGCGCAGCCGCCGCGACTGCGCCGCCGCGGCCGCCGCACGCGCCGATCGAGCTTCCGGCGAAAATCCTTCGCCTTCATCGGCCGCCGTCAGCGGCTCGTTAATCATTTGGAGAGCATGCTGGCGATCCTGTGGCGGTGCGTTTCGAGCGGTGCATGAGCGTGAGCGTGTCAGGGTCGCAGAGCGGGGCCGCAGACGGGCGCGACCCGGACAGCGCGCGCCCCTGGCTGAGCTGGCCTGTGGCGCTCCGCCGCGCGCGTCGGCTCGGCCTGGGCCCGGAGGCGATCCCAAGCCGTTCGGCCGCCCTGGTGCGCCTCTTCGCCGAGATCAACCGGACAGCCGCGCCGATGCTGGGTCTCGTGGCGCTCGGGCTTTGCGCCATCGCGCTGGCATGGATCGGCGCCAGCGCGATCGCGACCTGGTCGGCCCTCATCATCTGCGCGATCTCGCTGATCTATACCCTGCCGATCGCGTTCCTGGACAGCGTCGACGGCGAAAGGACCGCGGGCGCGTGGCGGCGCAAGTTCGTCCTGGCGACCGCCTTCTGCGGTTCGGCCTGGGCCTATCTCGTCCTCGCGCTGCTTCAGTCGGACGAGCCGAACGCGCAGGCGTTCGCCGTCCTCGTCATGCTGCTGGTTTCGACGGTGATGTCGCTTCTGGCGGCGGCGATCCCGGCGGCGTTCGTGGCCGGCATGGCGCCGATGATCGCCGGCGTCATCGTCCTCTACGCCTCCCGTGTGCAGGGGAGCCTGTTGCCGGCCGCGGCGCTGGCGATCGGCGTCATCGGCTATTTCCTCGTCGTCGTGCAGCGCCTGCACGCGGCGAACGCGCGCACGATCTCCTTCCAGGCGGAAAAGGATGCGCTGATCGCCGAGCTGGAGCAGGCCAGGCTCAATTCCGACGAGGCGCGGCGGCGCGCCGAAAGCGCCAATCTGGCGAAATCGCGCTTTCTCGCCAGCATGAGCCACGAGCTGCGCACGCCGCTGAACGCCATCCTCGGCTTCTCGGAGGTGATGAAGGGGGAGCTGTTCGGGCCGCACGGCGTGCCGGCCTACAAGGAATATTCGAACGACATCCATGCGAGCGGGCAGCATCTCCTGATGCTGATCAACGAGATCCTGGATCTGTCGCGGGTCGAGGCGGGGCGTTACGAGCTGAACGAGGCGCCGGTGTCGCTGCGCGGCGTCGTCGAGGATTGCTGCCGCCTCCTGTCGATGCGGGCGAAGAGCCGCAACCTGACGATCAGCAAAGCGCTCGAGGCGGAGCTGCCGCCGATCCTCGCCGACGAGAGGGCGGTGCGCCAGGCGGCGCTCAATCTCCTGACCAACGCCATCAAGTTCACCCCCGACGGCGGCTCGATCGCCATCAAGGTCGGCTGGACCCGGAACGGCGGGCAATATCTGTCGATCCGCGATACCGGCCCCGGCATTCCGCCGGAGGAGATCCCGATCGTCCTTTCCTCGTTCGGCCGCGGCTCGCTGGCGCACAAGAAGGCGGAAGAGGGAACCGGCCTCGGCCTGCCGATCGTCAAGGGGCTGATCGAACTGCACGGCGGCGAGTTCCGCCTGACCTCGAAGCTGCACGAGGGCACCGAGGCGGTCGTCATCTTCCCGCCGGAGCGGGTGATGGACCCGGCCGAGGCGGCGGCCGAGACGCCGCAGCCGCGAAAGCTCCGCTTCCGGCGCAGACGGTCGGACGCCGCGCAGGCGGCGTGAGAGGCTGAACCAAAAGTCTGGCGGTTCCTCTGACATCGGCGCCCGAACGCGGACGCCCGGAGCCGACCCTTGCTGGCCTTCGAGATCGGTCCCATCAACGGGCCGGGTGCGCGAGAAAACGGCCCTCGGCTGAAGGGGGGAACGCGCGCCATGTGCGGTCATTCGTGAAAGACACTTTCGAATGCTCTCCCTCGACCTGAAGCCGAATATTCCTCCTAGCGATTTTCCGCCGGTGTCGACGGAATGCGGCCGTTGCGATCGCCAACGCGCCAGCAGTCTGCCGTAGACTTGGCGGCCGTCGCGTGGTAGATCGCGCCTTGAAGTAAAGTCCTTTTCCAGAGTTTCATGGCTATCACTGCTGGTGCCGGGTCCCGACGAATGCTTCGGCGGTTCGGAAGCAACGTAATGGGGAACTTCAATTGACCATCAAAACGGGTTCCACAACAGCTATGCTGACCGCCGCTGCGACCCTTTTATTCGGCGCAGTGCAATGGGCCGAAGCCTGCACCCGGATCTTCGCTAACGACAAAGGCGACGCAAGCTTGTTGCGCGCAGCATGGATTGGGCGACCACCACTGAGCCGGTTCTCACAGTCTTTCCGCGCGGGCTTACTCGCGACGGCGGCCATGCGGGACCGATGAGCGTAGTCGCGGACAATCCGGCGAAATGGACGTCGCAATACGGAAGCGTCGTCACGACCATTTTCGGCATCGGAACCGCGGACGGAATCAACGAGCGCGGGCTTGCCGCGCATATGCTTTATTTTCCGCCGGCCGACTATGGGCCTCGGGACACGGGCAAGCCCGGCGTGCAGGCCGCCCTGTGGGCGCAATACGCTCTCGACAACGCCGCATCCGTCGAGGAAGCGCTGGCAAAACTGGAGGCCGTGCAGATCGTCAAGGTCGAGATCGAGGTGCATGGCCAGAAGCAAACCGGGACCGTTCACGTTGCGCTGGAGGACGCTTCGGGCAACTCGGCCATTCTCGAATATCTCGGAGGGAAGCTCGTCGTTCATCATGGGCGGGAATTCCGCGTTATGACCAACGCGCCCGAATACGACAAGCAACTCGAACTTTTAGGCAGCAAGGATTTCACGAACCCAACGATGGAGACGCCGGTTCCAGGCAACGTGAACCCGCGCGACCGTTTCCAGAGGGCGACCTATTTCCTCTCCGTGCTCACCAAGCCGACGTCGGAGCGGGCCGGGGTGGCCGGCATGTTCGGGCTCATCCGCAACGTCTCGATCCCATTCGGCGCGCCCGTCAACGGCTCGACCTTCGACACGGAATATCGAACTGTCAGCGATCTTACGGCCAAGCGCTACTTTTTCGAGCTCACCACGGCCCCGAATGTGATCTGGACCGATCTCGGCAAGCTTGACTTTTCTGAGGGCGCGCCCGTGATGACGCTGAACCCCAACAACATCGATCTTAGCGGCGACGTCACGTCGCAATTCCAGTCGGCCAAGGCGCCGTTCTAGGCTACCCGGCCAGCCTAATCTCAGTCCGGATTGCACGATCGTCACCGCGAACGGCCCATGGACTGAGATCCGGGGGTCGGATGGCGTACGGTCCGCTCTCTGAACCACGGGGTCGTGTTGCACGACCGTCACCGCGAGACTTTCATCGACGGATTCCTGCACTCCACACCCCATCCGTCGCCTTCGGCGACACCTTCCCCACTTCGTGGAGAAGGGGGGTGGAACCCGCGACCTTCGAAATGTGAGAATCCGCCGGGAAATTCCATCGGCGGGCAGGAGGTCGTTCGCTGGCGTCGGCTGGAGCGGCGCGGCCGTCCGGGCAAGGCCTCAGAGCGGCGCCGCCTTCTCGCCGAAGCCTGCCGCCTCGATCGCCAGATGGGCCTTGTTCTGGAAGCTCGCGTCCTGGCCTTCGACGAGGAGGGGCAGGGCGTCCGCAATCGCGCGGCAGACGACCTCAACCCAGGCCGCTTCCGCCTTGGAAAAATCGCTGAGCACGTAATTGTGCACCAGCGCCTTGTCGCCGGGGTGGCCGATGCCGATGCGCACGCGCTTGTAGTCGTTGCCGATATGGGCGCTGATCGAGCGCAAGCCGTTGTGTCCGGCATTGCCGCCGCCGACCTTGACGCGCACTTTCGCCGGCTGAAGGTCGAGCTCGTCGTGGATCACGACGAGCGCCTCCGGGTCGAGCTTGTGGAAGCGCAGCGCCTCGCCGACGCTGCGGCCGGAATCGTTCATGAACGTCTGCGGCGCGAGCAGCATGACGCGCTTCGAGGCGATCGCGCCTTCCGCCGCAAGCCCGGAGAAGCGCGAGCGGAACGGCCCGATGCGGTGCGCGGCCGCGATCGCCCCGATCGCCATGAAGCCGATGTTGTGACGGTTGCGCGCGTGGCGCGCGCCGGGATTGCCGAGTCCGGCGATGACCAGCATGGGGCCCCCGATCGACCGGGGCGCCTGGGCGCGCGCCGGCTGGAGCAAAGGCCGAACCCTCCGCCGCGGACGGCGGAAGGTTCGCCAGGCTTATTACTTCTTCGCCGCGGCGGCCGCGGGGCCGCCCTTGGCGGGAGCGGCGCCCTTGGCGGGGGCGGCGGCCTTGGCGGGTTCGCCCTTCGCCGGCGCGGCGGCGGCTGCGGCAGGCGCCGCGGCGGCGGCCGGGGCAGCCGTCGTGGCGGCGGCTTCTTCCGCCATGACGGTCGGCGGCACGATGGTCACCACCGTCAGATCCGTCTTCGAGGCGACCGGCTTGCAGCCCTCCGGCAGCTTGAGGTCGGAGACATGCACGGAATCGGCGAAATCGAGGCCAGTCAGGTCGACGGTGAGCGCCTCGGGGATGGCGTCCGCCGGGGCCATCACCTCGACCGCATGCAGGACGAGATTGACGGCGCCGCCCTTCTTCAAGCCCGGCGAAGCCTCGCGGTTCATGACATGCACCGGCACGCCGATGCGCACCAGCGAGCCCGGGGTCAGACGCAGGAAGTCGACATGCACCGGCCAGTCGGTGACGACGTCGAGCTGGTAATCGCGCGGCAGCACACGCTCCTTGCGCCCGCCCACCTCGAGCTCGAAGATGCTGGTGAGGAAGTGCCCGGCGAAGATGAGCTTGTTGACGTCCTTGAAGTCGACCGAGATCGGCTCGGGCTTCTGACCGCCGCCATAGATGACGGCGGGAACGCGGCCTTCGCGACGAACGGAGCGGGCGGCCCCCTTGCCTGTCCCGCTACGCGCCACGGCCGCGAGTTGCTTAATCGCTGCCATGATGATGATGTCCTTGTAGTTGCCCGCGCCCTGCCTCCAGGGGTGTCGGATGTCGGCGCGAAGCGCAGGCTTATAGGGGAGGCCGGAGCGCGGAGCAAGCGCCCCGCCTAGCGTTGGCGTGCGCGCCTAACGTTCCACGCCCGGCGGATTTCCATTCGAGCCGAAGAGAGCCGTTCGCCGACGTTGTGCGGGCGCTGCTGGAACACGAAAGCTTTCGCCCGCGTTTCGGCCGTTCAGTTGCACCGGGGCGCCCATGAAGAGACATGACTCCTGTGCGTGACATGTCCTTCGCCGTCCTCGTCTGCGGGCAACTCGTTAAACCCGAAACTCCGGCTCGAGGGCGAAGACTGGCTCATGGAGACCGATCAGACGGACCCGGCCGCCGACGGCTCGGAGCCCATGCCGGCGGGGGCCGGCTCGCCGCATCTCGGTCCTGAAGAGCGCGAGCAGGCGGCGAGCGCCGCGCCGCTGCGCGCGCTGGTCATTCATGAAGTGCTGCGCGACGAAGGGGAATTCGAGTTGCGCCGGCCGCCCGCCGCGCTGCTGTGGTCGGGCCTCGCGGCCGGACTGTCGATGGGCTTTTCCTTCCTCAGCCTCGCGCTGCTTCAGGCCTACCTGCCCGATCAGCCCTGGCGACACGTGGTGGCGAGCTTCGGCTACAGCATCGGCTTTGTCATCGTGGTTCTCGGCAAGCAGCAGCTGTTCACCGAGACGACGCTGACGGCGATGCTGCCGGTGTTGGTTCAGCCGAGGTGGAAGTCCGTCGGCATCCTCTTGCGGATGTGGGCGATCGTGCTCATCGCCAATATCGCCGGCACGCTCGCTTTCGCGTGGCTCCTCTCACGCCAAGACCTGTTCGATCCGGAGGTCCGTCAGGCGCTGTCGGCCACCGCCGCCGTTTCCGTCCAGGGAGCCGCCATCCCGACGCTCCTCAAGGCGATGCTGGCCGGATGGATGATTGCGCTCATGGTCTGGGTGCTTCCGAGCGCCGAAGCGGCGGGCTTATTCATCATCGTATTGATGACTTATGTCATCGCGCTCGGCCAGTTCTCGCACATCATCGCCGGATCCACCGAGGCGGCGTATGCCGTCATGACCGGCTCAGCGAGCGTCAGCGACTATTTCGTACGGTTCTTTCTGCCCACCATCTGCGGCAATATGTTCGGCGGGGTCGCGCTGGCGGCGCTCCTCAACCACGCGCCGGTCGCGCACGAGATCGCCGCCAAGGCGTCCGAGCGGAGCTAGCGCTGATTTCGATCAGGCAGTTTCGTTTTCCCTCGCCCGCGGAGCTTGATCCGAGGGGCCCATGGATCGCCGGGTCTTGCGAATAGCTGCGGTTTGACAGTTCGACCCACCCCGGTCGTTACGCCCCGTACGCCCGCAAGAACACCTCCACGCCCGCATTGACCGCCTCGTCGATCTCCTCGTCGTTCAGGCGATCGACCATGGCGAACAACAGGCGCTTGTAGATGTAGCTCTGGCACAGATCGACGAACTGCCAGGCGGCGCGCTCGGGGTCGGGCATCTTCAGCACGCCTGTCTCCTCGAGGCGCCGCAGCTCTTCAGCGAGGCGCACTGCGCCATAGAGCGGGCCCGCCTCGTAGAGCGCGCGTCCGACGCTCGGGAACTTCTCGGTCGCGGCGATGACCACCCGGGCGAGAGAAATCGCGCCGGGCTCCGTCAGCCGGTTCATCAGACGGACGCCGAAATCGGTCAGCATCTCGCGCACGTCGCCCTCGCGCTTGAACACGCAGAGCCGCTCGGCCGTCTGCGCCTTCTCGGCGCGGATGATCTCCTTGAACAGTTCCTCCTTCGATTCGAAATAGGCGTAGAGCGTGCCCTTCGACACGCCGGCCGCCCGAGCGACATCGTTCATGCTGGCGCCGTCGAAGCCGGCGCTGAAGAAGACCGTCCTCGCCCCGTCCATGATCTGGCGGCGTTTGGCGCCGCCGTCACGGGCCTCGGCATGTTCGTCCAGAACTTCACTATCCATGACGGGTTAACCAGCTCTTGTCGCTTGTCGCGCCGAATCGACGCGACCGAACCGTTCGGTTCGATTTTTCTTGCTTTAGGCCAGCGCTTCGGCTAAGTCAAGAAAAATGACCGAACGGTTCGGTCCGGTGACGGCTTCTTGAAGGTCCATTGCCATGGCCGATGACGGCATTGCTGCTCCTGGCGCCTCCCCGCCTGCGACTGAAAGCCGCGGGGCGCAGGTTACTCCCGGCGGCGGCTTTCCCGCGCCCGGGCCCGGCGGCGGCTTTCCGGCGCCGACCCACTCGCCCGGTCTGCCGGCCGCCAGTCGTCCGCAGGGCGGCGCGCCCGCCCTGCAGCCGCCGCCGAAGCGGTCCGGGCGGCTGCGCCGGATTCTTCTGCCGGTCCTCATCCTCGGCGCGCTGACCTATGGCGGCAAGTTGGGCTACGACTATTTCGTCGAGGGCCGCTTCCTCGTCTCGACCGACGACGCCTATGTCGGCGCCTCGACCGCGATCATCGCCGCAAAGGCGACCGGTCACCTGACCGCCGTCCCGGTGGTCGACAATCAGGTCGTCCACGAGGGCGAGCTGCTCGTCCAGGTCGATGACGGCGACTATCAGAACGCGGTCGCCGCCGCGAAGGCGAAGATCGCCACGCAGGACGCGACGATCGCCCGCTTCGGCCGGCAGATCGACGCCCAGGGCGCGCTGATCGCGCAAGCCGAGGCGCAGGTCGAGGCGGCGCAGGCGCAGCTCAGCGGCAACCAGGCCGACGTCGAGCGCGCCAAACTCGAATACGACCGCTCGCTGAAGCTCGCCCAGCAGAATTTCGGCTCCCAGCAGCGCCTCGAGCAGGCGACTGCCGACCGCGACCGCACCCTGGCGACGTTGGCTTCCAGCAAGGCGTCAGCGGCGGCGGCCGCGGCGGGGCTGGAAGGCGCGAGAGCCAATCTCGACGTGCTCAAGGCCCAGCGCGACGAGGCGGTCCGCACCCGGGCCGAACTCGTGACCGCGCTCGCTCAGGCCGAGCGCGATCTGTCGTTCACCCGCGTCGTCGCCCCATTCGACGGCGTCGTCGGCAACAAGGCGGCCGAGGTCGGCAATTTCGTCCAGCCCGGAACCCGGCTAATGGCGCTGGTGCCGCTCAACGCCTCTTATGTCGACGCGAACTTCAAGGAGACGCAGCTAGCCGACGTGAAGCCCGGCCAGAAGGTTGACGTGTCGATCGACGCGCTCGACGGCAGGACAATCGAGGGGACGGTGGCGTCGATTGCGCCCGCCTCAGGCTCGATGTTCTCGCTGCTGCCGCCGGACAACGCGACCGGCAACTTCACCAAGGTCGTGCAGCGCGTGCCGGTGCGGGTGACCTTCTCGGAGGACGTGCTCAAGAACGTGCCGCTTCGGTCCGGCCTGTCGGTCGTGGCGACCATCCACACCCGCGACGCCGACCAGCCGCGGCCGACGCTCCTCGGCGCGCTCGGCCTCGAAGCGCTGGCGACCAAGCTCGCCGCAGCCAAGCTCGGCAAGCCGTGAGCGACGCGGTCGTCCTTCGGCCGCAAGCCCTGCCGGCGGTCCCGGCGCGGCCGGCCGGGCCGCCGGGCTTCGCCGTCCCGCAGTTTTCTGCAAAGCGGCTCGTCGCCTTCATTTTCATGGTGTTCGGGATGTTCATGGCCATCCTGGACATCCAGATCGTGTCGGCGTCGCTGTCGCAGATCCAGGCCGGCCTCTCGGCGTCGTCGGACGAGATCACCTGGGTGCAGACGAGCTATCTGATCGCCGAAGTGATCATGATCCCGCTCTCGGGCTTCCTCTCGCGGGTGGTGTCGACACGCGTCATCTTCACGATCTCGGCCGGCGGCTTCACGCTCATGAGCTTCATGTGCGCCCAGGCGACCGGCATCAACGACATGATCGTCTGGCGGGCGCTGCAGGGCTTCATCGGCGGCGGCATGATCCCGACGGTGTTCGCCTCCGCCTACACCATCTTCCCCCGCTCGAAGCAGCCTTTGGTCGCCCCGATGATCGGGCTCGTCGCGACGCTCGCGCCGACCATCGGACCGACGGTCGGCGGCTATCTGACCGACTTGTTCTCCTGGCACTGGTTGTTCCTGGTTAACCTCGTTCCGGGAATCATCGTCACGACGGCGGCATGGCTGCTGATCGACTTCGATGAGCCCGACTATTCGCTGCTCACCCACTTCGACTATTTCGGCCTCGCGACCATGGCGGGATTTCTCGGCGCGATGGAATACGCGCTCGAGGAAGGTCCGTCGAAGGACTGGTTCGAGAGCCAGCCGGTTTCGATCGCCATCGTCTTTTCCATCGCCTGCGGCGTCCTCTTCTTCTGGCGCGTCGCCACCGCCCGGCAGCCGATCGTCGACCTCACCGCTTTCCGCGACCGCAACTTCTGGACCGGCACGACCTTCGCCTTCGTGCTCGGGATCGGGCTTTACGGCCTCACCTACATCTACCCCGTCTATCTCGCGGTCGTCCGCGGCTATTCCTCGCTGATGATCGGCAAGACGATGTTCGTGACCGGCGCCTGCATGTTCCTGACCGCGCCCCTCGCCGGCCGGCTGATGACGAGAGTCGATCCGCGGCTCATGATCGCGACCGGCTTCGTCTTCTTCGCCATAGGCACCTATGAAGCCTCGTTCATCACCGTGGACTGGGACTTCTGGGAGCTCTTATGGCCGCAGATCTTCCGCGGCGTCGGGCTGATGCTGTCGATGGTGCCGATCAACAACCTGGCGCTCGGCACCATGCCGCCGCACAAGATCAAGAACGCCTCAGGGCTCTTCAACCTGATGCGCAATCTTGGCGGCGCGGTCGGGCTGGCGCTGATCAACACCATGCTCGACAAGCGTATGGACCTGCACCTCGAGCGCCTGCGCGAGCAGGTCACCTGGGGGCGACAGGTCGCGGTGGACACGCTTGCGAACATGACCGCGGCGCTGGCGGCGCGCGGGTCGGACGCCCAGCTCGCCGCCACCCGACAGCTGGCGCTGATCGTCCGGCGGCAGGCGGAGGTGCTGGCGTTGGCCGACGTGTTCCTGGCGCTGACCGTGATCTTCCTCGGCTGCGTCGGCTTGGCCGCCTTCATGCGCCGGCCGGCGCCGGCGGGCGGGGGCGCAGGCGCAGGGCATTAGGGTTCCTTACGCATCCTTAACCAGGCGGCTCTTGCGGCGGCATGGCCAGTGGCCATATGATCTGGTTTAGCGCGGGCTGGGCTTTTCCGGCCGGCGCGCCCTATCAAGAGGTTTTTCTCATGTCCGACTATGACCGCTACGCCAACTCGCGCGTAGGCGCGGGATACGCACGGTCCGGCGCCGGCGCCGTCGATCAGGGCCTGCGCGCCTACATGATCGGCGTCTACAACTACATGACCCTCGGCCTGGGCGTGACCGGGCTCGTGGCCTACGGCGCCTTCGCCCTCGGCACGGTGAGCGCGGGGAACGGGCGGCTGGCGCTGACCGATTTCGGCCATGCGATCTACGTTTCGCCGCTGCGCTGGATCATCGTGCTTTCGCCGCTCGCCATCGTGTTCTGGATCTCGGCCCGCATCAACTCGATGTCCGTGGCGAGCGCCCGCAACGCCTTCATCGCCTTTGCGGCGCTGATCGGCCTCTCCATGTCGGCGCTGCTGGTCGTCTATACCGGAGCCTCGATCGGCCGGGCGTTCTTCGCCACCGCCGCGGCCTTCGCCAGCCTGAGCCTCTATGGCTACACGACCCAGCGCAGTCTGTCGGCCATGGGCTCGTTCATGATGATGGGCGTCGTCGGCCTGATCATCGCCAGCCTGCTCAACCTGTTCCTGCACAGCACGGGCCTGCAGTTCGGCATCTCAATTCTCGCCGTGGTCATCTTCGCCGGTCTGACCGCCTGGGACACCCAGTCGATCAAGGATATGTATTACGCTGGCGACGGTTATGAGATGACCCAGAAGAAGTCGATCCACGGAGCGCTCAGGCTCTATCTCGACTTCATCAACATGTTCCAGGCGATCCTCATGCTGACCGGTTCGAGCCGGAACAGCTGACACAGGATCGTCTTTCGAAGTCTGTATAGCCCGGACCGTATCGCGTGGTCCGGGCTTTTTTTGGCAAGAAGAGCGATCGCGCCGGTTCGGGGGCGGGGAATGATGAAGCGGCTGTCGGCGGCCGCCGTGGTTGCGGCGTCGTTGGGTTCTGTCGGCGCCGCGGGGGCGGCGCAGCTCAAGATCGTCGACATCAAGGTCTATGCGTTCCTCGAACATGCCGGCGCGCTGTCCGACGACCTCGTCGGCGCCCCGCCGCTCGTCGACGCGCCGAGCGGCGGCGCGCCGGGTGGCGACATGGCGACCGGCCTGCTTGTCGACTTCACTTTCGCCGGTGACAAGAACTTCTCGCCGAAATACGCCACCGCCACCATCGACCTGGCGCAGACCGCGCATGGCGGGCAGCAGGTGCTGACGCACAAGGCGTTCACCCATTTCATCTTCGGCGCCGACGGGATCGAGCACAAGGCGATCTTTCTCGAAGCCGCGACCTGCATGCCGCTCTCCATCGTGGTGCACGCCGGCAAGACGGAAAAGACGGCGAGGCTCGACTTCTCCTGCACCGAGGTGCGTGCGTCGAACTGAGAGCCGAGCGAACCCGTTCAGACCCGGTGTGCGCCCAGAAAGAGGCGCGCCGTCAGGTTGATGAGGAGGACGAAGGCGGTCACCACGAGGGCGGCCGCGTAGGCGAGCGCGTTCGCCGACGCGAATGGCTCGTTGATGAAGGTCCAGATCACGTAGGTCAGATAGCCGATCGGCGAGTTGGTGAGCCGCCCGTCCCACAGATAGCTCGACCATCCCGCCGTATAGATCAGCGGGGCCGTCTCGCCGACCGAGATGGCGAGCGCCAGCAAGGCTCCCGTCAGAATGCCCGGCAGCGCCGCCGGCACGCAGATGCGCAGGATCACCTGCCCGTCATTGGCGCCGACCGCATAGGCCGCCTCGCGCAGATCGTTCGACACGCCGCGCAGCGCAAGCTCGGTGGTGCGGCAGATGTAGGGAATGCAGAGCATCGCCAGTACGATCGAGGCGGCGGCGACGGAAAAATTCCAGCCGAGCCCCTCGACCATGGTGACGTAGCCGAAGTAGCCCAACACGATCGAAGGCACGCCAACGAGGACGTCCGAAAGGAAGCGGATGACGCTCGCCCAGTTCGTCGACCGATATTCGGAGACATAGAGGCCGGCGGCGATGCCGATCGGAACGGCGAGCAGCATGGCGCCGGCGGAAATCACCGCTGTGCCTTCGATGGCGTTGAGCAGGCCGCCGCCTCTGCCCTGGGTTACGGTCGTGAACAGCGACGGCGAGAGCGCGCCGACGCCCCTGACCAGCACCACGCCAAGAATGGACAGCATCATGCCGGTCAGCAGCAGAAGCGCAAGACCGGTCAGCGCCCAGCCCGAGGCAGTGAGAATCCGGCGGCTCCAGCGGACGCGATGCTCGTGGGGCGCGGCGCGACGCAAGATTGCGGCCGAGGAGGCGGCTGTCGTCAAGGTCTTCTCCTTTCTCTGCGATCTCAGGCGCGGGCCGACGGGCCTGCGAACCCGATAAGCAGCGCGCGCGCGAGAACGTTGATGATTATCGACATCAGCGACAGGACGAGCGCGATTTCCGCCAGCGACCGGACCGCCATCCCGGATGGGTCCTGCAACGCGCTGTCGAGCTGCGAGACGATGAAGGCGGCCATGGTCGAAACCGGCGCATAGATGTTGTTTGGCAGCATATTGACCGCGTTGCCGCTCACCATGAGAACCGCCATGGTCTCGCCCAGCGCCCGCCCCAGCGCGAGAAAAGTCGCGCCGATCAGCACCCGCCGTGTCCCCGGGACGAGCACATTGAGCGCCGTCTCGAAGCGCGTCGCGCCGAGCGCCAGCGCCAATTCGCGCACCGCAGGAGGCTGGGCGATGATCGCGTCGCGCACCGTCGCGACAATGAGCGGCACGACCATCAGAGACAGGACGATGCCCGCGGTGAGAAGTCCGTAGCCGCTGCCGGTGGGCTCGGAAAAAATGGGAATGAACCCCAGTGATCCTGCCAGAGTCGGAAAGACATACCGGGCAAGAAGAGGGATCAGGAACACATAGCCCCAGAGGCCGAAGACGACGCTCGGAATCGCCGCCAAAAGCTCGACCATGATCGATATGGCGAGCCGTAAGCTGCCGGCCGTCGCCTCCGCGAGAAAGATCGCCGCGCCGACGCCGGCCGGAACCGCAAGCGCGAGCGCGATGGCGGTCGTCAGCAGAGTGCCGACGACGAGAAACAGAATCCCATAATGCGCGCCCGGCTAAATCACCGTTCCGCTTTGCGTGACCGGAATGGCGTAGAGATTGCCGAGGTTCCAGACATCGCGCGCGACGAAGCCCGCCCCATTGAACTCAATCGCGGGCCAGGCGTAGATCGCGAGGAAGAAGATGACCGCAAAGAGGCTCAACGGCAGGAGCCCCGCAACGATTGCCAGCCAGTGCCTGAATTTCATGGACGGGCTCGTCGGCGCTGAAGGACCGCCGGCTCGCGCCGGCAGTCCGTTTTATGTCGAGATCTCAGCTTCCGCCTGCGCGGATCTTATCGATCTGCTCCTTGCTGAGCTTGACGATCTGGGGCGGAAGCGGGGCGAAATTGACCGCCTCCAGATACTTCCCCGAGTTGCCGCCGGACGGCTCGATCGCCCAGGACAGGAAGTTCTTCAGCGCCGCTGCGTCGGTTTGCGAGGGCTGATCGGCCTTCACGATCGCGTATTCGTAATTGATGATCGGGTACGACTTCGGGCCGGGCGCGAAAATGAGACTCGCGCTTTCGTCGAGCGGCGTGTTCGGCGCCGTCGCTTTGACCGCGGCGCAGACGTCCGCCTGGTCGGGGGTGACGAAATCGCCGGCGCAATTCAGCAACAGCGCCGTGCCGAGACCATCCTTGTCGACAATGTTCTTGAAGCTGACCCCGACGTAGGCGATCGAATAGGGGACGCCTTTCAGCGCGTCGACCATTCCCGGATTGCCCTCGGCGCCCATCCCACCCTGGACCGCCGGCCAGCTCACCGTCGTGCCATAGCCGGTCGAACCCGCCCACGACGGCGTCGAATCGGAAAGATACTGGGTAAAGATGAACGTGTCGCCGCTGACGTCGGTGCGGTGCACGGGCACGATCGCCTCATGCGGCAATTTCACGCCAGGATTGTCCTTAGCGATCGCCTGATCGTCCCAGTAACGGATGGAGCCGCCGTAGATGCCGGCGATCGCCGGTCCGCTCAGTTTGAGCTGTTTATTGTTCAAGCCGGGAATGTTGTAATTGACCATCTGCGAAGAGATGGCGATCGGGATGTTGAGCAAGTCCGGATGGGCCTTGACCAGCGGCTTGCTCAAATAGGCGTCCGACGCGCCGATCTGCGCGACCCCCGAAGTCGCCTGGGCGACGCCAGTCCCGCTGCCCGTACTCTGGGTCGTGATCTGGACATTGGGATGGGCCTTGGAGTAGCCGGCAACCCACAGGTTAAACAAGGGATACATCAGGGTCGATCCGGTCTCGAGCAAGCGGACCTGCGGTTCGTTGGCGGCTTGAGAACCGCCGATTGCGACCAGCGAGGCCAGCGCGACGATCGATATCGCGGCCGGTGCGGCCTTGCTTTTGAGAAAAGAAATGGCGCTCACATCACACTCCATGTCCGGACGGATTGGTGAAAAACGCAGCTGGGCGCGCGACGTCCGGGGGCTCCGCGACCCGCTCGAATCCAGCCGAAATTTTGATTTTGAACCGGGTGCTGCGCCTCAAACGGAGCAGCGGGGCGCGAAGCGCTCGCTGGGGTCCGCGACAGCGCCCGAGAAGTCGCACGGGATTTTGCGAATTTGGCGGCCTTTCGTCGGCGGAAACGGGCGCCGGCCGTTTCGGGCGCGGGCTCACGAAATGTTGACGTGAAGAGCCGGGCGAGCCTCCCGGCTTCAGTCCTTGAGGCCCAGCACGTCCGCCATCGAGTAGAGGCCCGGCTTGCGGCCATGCGCCCACCGCGCGGCCTTGAGCGCGCCATAGGCGAAGAGGGCCCGGTCCTCCGCTTGGTGGGACAGAACGAGCCGCTCGGCCTCGCCGGCGAAGATCACGCTGTGATCGCCGACAACGGTGCCGCCGCGCAACGAGGCGAAGCCGATGTCGCCCTTGCGCCGCGCGGCGGTGACGCCGTCGCGGGCGCGCGCCGAATGGTTCTTCAGCGAAACGCCGCGCCCCGCGGCGACCGCTTCGCCAAGCATCAAGGCCGTGCCGGAAGGCGCGTCGACCTTCATGCGATGGTGCATCTCGAGGATTTCGATGTCGTATTCGTCGCCGAGCGCCGCCGCGGCGCGACGCGCCAGAGCGGCGAGCAGGTTGACGCCGAGGCTCATGTTGCCCGAGCGCACGATCGGCGCGTGGCGGGCGGCGGCGTCGATCAGGTCGAGATCGTCGGCGGCGAGGCCGGTGGTGCCGATCACATGCGCGATGCGCGCCTGCGCGGCAAGCCCGGCGAGTTCGACGGCGCGCCGCGGCGAAGAAAAGTCGATGATTGCGTCGGCGTCGACAAGAAGGGGCAGCGGGTCCGTGACGATCTGAATGCCGGTTGCGGGGCAGCCGGCGAGCGGACCGGGATCATGGTCGAGCCAAGGCGAATCGTCGCGTTCGAGCGCGCCGGCGAGCGCAAAGCCAGGCGACTCGTGGATTGCTCGCACGACCGTGCGGCCCATCCGGCCAGCGGCGCCGGTGACGATGATGCGCAAATCGGCCATGCCCTCGTTTCTCCGTCACCCCGGCTGCGGCCCGTCGTAGCCCTCGGCGACGACGAGATCTATGATTGAGGCGGCGTCGCGGAACTCGGCGGCGCGCTTGTATTCTTCCGATTCGAGACAAGCGAGCGCCGCCGCGTAGTCCGGGAACTCGATGACCACATGCCGGGATTTCGCCGCGCCCTTCGCCACGACGTGGCTTCCGCCGCGCACAAGGAAGCGCGCGCCGAATTTGGCGAAAGCGACGGCGTTCGCCGCGATGTACTTCTTGTAGGTCTCGGGATCCGTGACCTCGACGTGTGCGATCCAATACCCCTTCGCCATCTCAAACGCCCTCCACCAGCACCATTTCCATTTCCGCCGCGCCCTGGCGCAAAGCCCTCGCGGCCTGATACTCGGCCGAATAAAAATAAGCCCTGGCCCCCTCGTAGCTGTCGAACTCGATCACGACGTTGCGCGCCCGGGCTTTCCCCTCGAGCGCCTCGTGGCGACCGCCCCGCGCCAGCGGCCGGCCGCCGTGCGCCGCGATCGCCTTGCTGCCCGCCTCGACATAGCGGGCGTAAGCCTCAGGATCGGTGACGTCGACTCGCGATATGACATAGCCTTTGGGCATGGATCGTTCCCTCCGATAGTCGATGCTGTTCGAACTTAGCGCCGTTGGAAGCGGGATCAAGCAACGGCGGCGGCGATTTCGGCGGCGATCGCCTCGGCCGCGCCGCGCGGGTCGGGCGCGGCGACGATCGGCCGCCCGACGACGAGATAGTCCGCCCCGGCGCGAATCGCCTCGGCCGGCGTCGCGATCCGCTTCTGGTCGTCGGCGGTCGCGCCCGCCGGGCGAATGCCGGGGGTTACGAGAACCATCTTTGGGCCGACCGCGGCGCGGATTCCGGCCGCCTCTGAGGCGCTTGCGACAAGCCCGTCGACGCCGAGCGCCTGCGCCTGCTCCGCCCGCCTTCGCACCATCTCCACCGTGGCGAAGCGGTAGCCGGCTTCGAGGAGGTCGGCATCGTCATAGGACGTCAGCACGGTGACCGCGAGCAGCCGGAGGCCAGAACCTTTCGCGCCTGCGACGGCCGCGCGCATCGTCTGCGGATAGGCGTGGATGCTAAGAAAGGTCGGACCGAGCTCCGCCGCCTGAGCGGTTGCGCGCTCGACGGTGTGGGGGATGTCGTGCAGTTTGAGATCGAGAAAGACCTGCTTTCCGGCGGCGGAGAGCCTGCGGACGAGCGCCAGGCCTTCGCCGCCGTACGCCAGTTCCATGCCAACCTTGTAAAAAGTCGCCGCGCCGCCGATGCGCTCGACGATGCGCCCGGCCTCGCGGATCTCGCCGGTGTCGAGGGCGACGATCAGCCGGTCGCGGGGTCTGATCGGCTCAGGCATGGCCGCCGCGTCCGCGCCGCTCCGGGTCGAGCCGGTAGGTCCAGACCCTGGCCGGCGGCAAGTTCAGCCAGATCGGCGGGCTGCGGCGAGCCGTGTAAAGCCCGACGAGAGGCCTCAGTGGAACTGGCGACACCGGGCCATAGGTGAACTGCACAAAAACGCCACGCGACCCCATCAGGGCGAAAGCGTCGTCGAGCAATTTTTGGCGCCGGGGCGGCGGCTGGACGAGGAGAGGGAGGCTCGAGACGACGGCTGAAACCGGTTCTGCCGCGAAAGCATGAAGCGTGCGCGGCAGATCGTAGGCGTCCCCCTCGACGATGCGGGCCGGCGCGAAGCGGTTCTCGAGCAGGCGGCAGAACATCGGATTGAATTCGACGAGAACCAGCCGCCGGCGGTCGATCCCGCGCTCGATCAGCGCCTTGGTGACCGGGCCGGTGCCGGGGCCAAGTTCAACGACGAGGCCGGTCGTCGCCGGATCGACCCGCGCTGCCATCGTCCGGGCCAACGCGCGGCTCGAGGGCGCCACCGCGCCGGTCAGATGCGGCGCCGCCACGAGGGATCTCAGAAATTGTCCGGCGTCGCCGAAGCTCGGCGCGCGCCGCGCGTTCCTTGGCTGACCCAGCATATATCCGCTCCGCCGACGGTTCGCCCGCTGCGGGCGTGGAGATGGATAGCGAGCCGCGCCCGGACCGGCAATGCGGCGTCAGCCTAGCCCCTCGAAAAATTCCTTCATCTTCGAGAAGAAGCCGGCGCTTTCGGGGTGGGTCTTGTGCGAGCACTCGGCGGCGAATTCCACGAGAAGCTCGCGCTGGCGCCGGGTCAGGTTCTGCGGCGTCTCGACATTGAGCTGCACGAAGAGGTCGCCAGATTCGCGCGTACGCAGGATCGGCATCCCCTTGCCGCGCAGTCGCAGCTGGCGCCCCGACTGGGCGCCCTCGGGGATGGTGACCTTCGACTCCGTTCCGTCGAGGGTTCTGACTGTGAATTCGCCGCCGAGGGACGCCTGGACCATTGAGATCGGCACGCGGCAATAGAGGTCGGCGCCGTCGCGCTGGAAGATGGGGTGCGGCTTGACCGAAAGGAAAATATAGAGATCGCCCGCCGGGCCGCCGCGCATCCCGGCCTCGCCCTCGCCGCCGAGCCGGATGCGCGTGCCGTCCTCGACGCCGGCAGGAACATTCACCGACAGCATGCGCTCCCGCGTCACGCGGCCCGAGCCGGCGCACCTGTCGCAAGGATTGTCGATCGTCTGTCCGCGTCCATGGCAGGTCGGGCACGTGCGCTCGATGGCGAAGAAGCCCTGCTGCGCCCTGACGCGGCCGTGGCCGGCGCAGGTCTTGCACGTCGTCGGCTTCGAGCCGGCGCGCGCGCCTGATCCGGCGCAGGCCTCGCAGGTCAGCGAGGTCGGCAGCTTGATGGTCGCGGTCTTCCCGCGGAACGCCTCCTCGAGCGTGACCTCGAGATTGTAGCGAAGGTCGGCGCCTCGCTCGCGCCCGCCGGGCTGCCGCCCGCGCCGTCCGCCCATCATGTCGCCGAACAGATCGTCGAAAATGTCGGACATCGACGCGGCGAAGCCTTCGTTCATGCCGCCGTGCTCGAACGCCGCGTGGCCGTACCGGTCATAGGCCGCGCGCTTCTGCGCGTCCGAGAGGTGCTGGTAGGCTTCGTTCAGTTCCTTGAACCGGGCTTCGGCCTGCTTGTCCCCGGGATGCCGGTCGGGATGACACTGCATCGCCGCCTTGCGGAAGGCCGACTTCAACTCCGCATCCGTCGCGGCCCTGGAAACGCCCAAAGTCTCGTAGAAGTCCCGCTTCGCCATATCAGCGCGCCCCTTCGCGCGTTCGACGAACTCTTGTCCCGCCAATCGACGGACGCCTCGCGCCAATCTGGGCGGTGGCTCCTCCCCTAGGTCGTTGCTCGAGCAATTTCAACGTTCCATCAAGGGCGTCCACAGAGATGCAGCCGGCCGCCAACAAGGCGGCCAGCTCTCGTCTCGTCAGGAAGACTTCTTCTTGTCGTCGTCCACTTCGCGGAATTCCGCGTCGATGACGTCGTCCTTCGCCGGTGCTTCGCCCGGCGCCGCATCGCCGGCCCCGCCCGCCGCCGCCTGCTGCGCCTTGTACATGGCTTCGCCGAGCTTCATTTGCGCCTGCATGAGGTCATTGGTGCGCGCCTTAATCGCCTCGAGGTCCTCGCCCTGCAGAGAGGTGCGCAGCGACACGATCGCCGACTCGATGGCGCTGCGGTCGGACTGGGCGACCTTGTCGCCGTACTCTTTGAGCGCCTTCTCGGCGTCGTGGGCCAGCGACTCGCCGTGGTTCTTGGCGTCGACCATCTCGCGGCGCTTCTTGTCCTCAGCGGCGTGCGCCTCGGCGTCCTTCACCATCTTGTTGATGTCGGCCTCGCTCAAGCCGCCCGACGCCTGGATGCGGATCTGCTGCTCCTTGTTCGTCGCCTTGTCCTTGGCGGTGACGTTGACGATGCCGTTGGCGTCGATATCGAAGGTCACCTCGATCTGCGGCACGCCGCGCGGCGCCGGCGGGATGCCGACCAGGTCGAACTGCCCGAGCGCCTTGTTGTCGGCCGCCATCTCGCGTTCGCCCTGGAACACGCGGATCGTCACCGCGGTCTGGTTGTCCTCGGCGGTCGAGAACACCTGGCTCTTCTTGGTCGGGATCGTGGTGTTGCGCTCGATGAGGCGGGTGAAGACGCCCCCGAGCGTCTCGATGCCGAGCGACAGCGGCGTCACGTCGAGGAGCAGCACGTCCTTGACGTCGCCTTGCAGCACCCCGGCCTGGATCGCCGCGCCGATCGCCACGACCTCGTCCGGATTGACGCCCTTGTGCGGCTCCTTGCCGAAGAACTGCTTGACGACCTCCTGCACTTTCGGCATGCGCGTCATGCCGCCGACGAGGACCACCTCGTCAATCTGGCCGGCCGAGAGACCGGCGTCCTTCAGCGCCTTGCGGCAGGGCTCGACCGTCTTCTGGATGAGATCGTCGACCAGCGCCTCGAACTTGGCCCGCGTCAGCTTCAGCGTCAGGTGCTTTGGCCCCGTCGCATCGGCGGTGATGTAAGGCAGGTTGATCTCGGTCTGGGTCGCCGAGGAGAGTTCGATCTTGGCCTTCTCGGCCGCCTCCTTCAGACGCTGCAGCGCGAGCTTGTCCTTGGTCAGGTCAATGCCCTGCTCTTTCTTGAACTCGCCGGACAGGTATTCGACGAGACGCATGTCGAAGTCCTCGCCGCCGAGGAAGGTGTCGCCGTTCGTCGACTTCACCTCGAACACGCCGTCGCCGATTTCGAGAATGGAAATGTCGAAGGTGCCGCCGCCGAGGTCATAGACCGCGATCGTGCCGGACTTCTTTTTGTCGAGGCCGTATGCGAGCGCGGCGGCAGTCGGCTCGTTGATGATGCGGAGCACCTCGAGCCCTGCGATCCTGCCGGCGTCCTTGGTCGCCTGACGCTGGGCGTCGTTGAAATAGGCGGGCACGGTGATGACGGCTTGGGTGACCGGGCCGCCGAGATGGGCCTCTGCGGTTTCCTTCATCTTCTGCAGGATGAAGGCGGAAATCTGCGAGGGAGAATATTGCTTGCCGTCGGCAGTGACCCAGGCGTCGCCGTTGGGACCGCGAATGATCTTGTAGGGGACGAGGCTCATGTCCTTCTTGGTCATGGGGTCTTCGAACGATCGTCCGATGAGACGCTTGATGGCGAAGAAGGTTCGCTCCGGATTGGTCACTGCCTGGCGCTTGGCGGGCTGGCCGACCAGCCGCTCGCCGTCGTCGGTGAAGGCGACAATCGACGGCGTCGTGCGGGCGCCCTCGGAATTCTCGATGACCTTGGGGGTCGCGCCCTCCATCACCGCGACACACGAGTTCGTCGTGCCCAGGTCTATGCCGATTACTTTCGCCATGAATGAACCTCTGTTCCTTTGCGAGATCGTCCGGTCCCGAAGCGACCAGACCAGGAGAATGACGTCCAAGGCCAAACGCGGCCGGAGGCTCTCTTCTGATCCCCTCTGTTCAACCCAATTGCAGACGATACGGAGCGCTTTTTTGCCCCGAATCCGCCAGTCCGGCCGTATATAGGTTCCGGCCTTTCGGGGCGCAAGGCGCGGAAACCGCAGATTTCTCGCGGCTTGCGAGGGCGACGGGCGGCCGACGAGAAGCCTTTCCCTTTGCTCATGGGGCCCGTAGACTTTCGCGATGAATTGGCGCCTTTCCCTCCTCGTCTGCGGCCTCGTTCTGGGTTCGAACTCCGTCTCTGCGCAACTCGCCCTGCCGGGCGCAGCTCCGCCCGCGCCCGCGCCGGCATCGACTTCGAAGCCGAAGAAGGCGGGTGCGCCGGCGACTGGCGCCGGCGCGCCGGCGAAGGCGGCCAGGATCGCGCCCCCAAGTCCCGCGAGCATCGACGGGCGCCCCCTTCTGCTCAACGGCCGTTCGGGGCTTTTGCAGATTTCCGGCGCCGGCGACACCCTGCAAGTCGACAAGCTGCGCCTCGCCGGCGAGAGCGTTTCCGATTCGGGCCAGCAATGCGTCGTCGACATCGTCGGCGAAAAGCCGATCCTGGCCACGCGCGTCGGCCGACCCGACGGGCTCGAGCGATACGAGGTCGACGTGCCCGCCTGTCCGTTCGCCTTCGACGTGCTGAACGGGGCGGTTCTTGTCCCCCCGCAAATCACCGCGTGCGTCTTCAAGGCCGCCGATTGCCAGACGAGTCCCGGCGGGCTTTGGGGGCCCGACCCGGATTCGATCGAGAAGGACGCCCCGGCGATCGCCAAGCAAAGGGCTCTGGCCGACAAGACGATGGGCAAAGCCGTCCAGGCGCTGCAGGAGCGCGCTCAGGACAATCAAGACGCCGCCGATCTCGTACGAGACCAGAACGGATTTGCCGGCGCGCGCGACGACGAGTGCCGAAACTACGGCAAGGAAAGCACGCTCGGCTTTTGCGCCGCGAACCTGACCGAGGCGCGCGCCGCGCTCCTCGAGGCGCGCCTCGCAGCGCTGAGCGCGTCCGCCAAAACCGACAAGGCAAGCAAGACCGGCAAGGCGAGCAAGAGCGCCTCCGTCAGGAAGAAGAAAAAGCCGAAACCGGACGCCGGCGAGAATGCGCCGCAAGAGCCGGCGCCGGCGGCGCAATAGGGGCGCGATCCGATTGTGCGCCGGAGCGACCTTCATGACGGAACAGCGCTTGTTGAAAGCGCTGGCGCGCGCTCAAGCGAAGGCTTTATCTGGAGGCGGCGCTCGGCTAACTTTCGGCGAGCGGAAGCCGCCCGCGCGGGCAAATCCCGCGCTTACGCCAGGAATGACGACAGATGTGGAATGAGTTCAAAGAATTCGCGCTCAAGGGAAACGCCCTCAGCCTTGCGGTCGGCGTGATCATCGGCGCCGCCTTCGGCAAGATCGTCGACGCGCTGGTCAACGACATCATCATGCCGATCATCGGCATCGCCGGCAAGGCGGACTTCTCCAACTATTACCTGCCGCTGTCGAGCGCGGTGAAAGCTACCAATCTCGCCGACGCGAGAAAGCAAGGCGGCGTGCTCGCCTACGGCGATTTCATCACCGTCGTGATCAACTTCGCCATCGTCGCGGTCGCCCTCTTCGTCGCCATCAAGGCGATCAATACGCTCAATCGTCAGCCGCCGCCGAAGCCAGCGGAGCCTCTGCCGCCGAGTCCGGAAGTCGTGCTCCTTACGCAGATCCGCGACGAACTCGCCCGCCGCCCCCGCGCTACAGCCTGACCCGGCGCAGCCTGAGCGCGTTGGCGATGACGCTGACCGACGAGAGCGACATCGCCGCTGCGGCGACCATCGGCGACAACGTGAGGCCCAACGCCGGATAGAGGACGCCGGCGGCGATCGGCACGCCGGCGGCATTGTAGAGAAAGGCGAAGGCGAGATTCTGCCGGACGTTGCGCATCGTCGCGGCGGACAGCCGCCGCGCCCGGACGAGACCCTTGAGGTCGCCCCTGAGGAGCGTCAGGCCGGCGCTTTCGATGGCGACATCGGTTCCCGTTCCCATGGCGACGCCGACGTCGGCTGCGGCGAGCGCCGGCGCGTCGTTGACGCCATCGCCCGCCATGGCGACGACGCGTCCCTGCCGTTTCAGGCGCGCGACGACCTTGGCCTTGCCTTCCGGCCGGACCTCCGCCTCGAAGGCGTCGAGCCCGAGCTTGCCGGCGACCGAGGCGGCGGTCGCGCGATTGTCGCCGGTCAGCATCACGACATCGAGCCCCAGCGCCTTGAGGTCGCCGAGCGCCTCCGCCGCGCCCGGCTTGATCGGATCGGCGACCGCGATCAGCGCCGCGAGCTTGTCGTCGACGGCGACGAAGACGACGGTCGCGCCATCTCGCCGCAGCGCCGCGGCTCTCTCCGAAAGAGCGGCGACGTCGACGCCGCGCCCGGCGAGGAACGCCTCCGAACCGACCGCGACGGCACGCCCCTCGACGGCGCCCGTCACGCCGCCGCCGGGAAACGCGCGAAAGTCGGTCGCCGGCGGCAAGGCGAGCCGTTGGCGGCGGGCGGCGGCGACGACCGCCGCGGCGACCGGGTGCTCGCTCGAGCGCTCGAGGCTCGCCGTCAGGCGCAGGGCGTCCGCGGCGGCGAAACCCGGCGCCATCTCGATCGCCGCAAGGCTCGGCCGGCCCTCGGTCAGCGTTCCGGTCTTGTCGACGACGAGCGTATCGACGGCCTCGAACCGCTCGAGCGCCTCGGCGTCGCGGACGAGCACCCCCGCCCGGGCGCCGACGCCGACGCCGATCATGATCGCCATCGGCGTCGCGAGCCCAAGCGCGCAAGGACAGGCGATGATCAGCACCGACACCGCCGCAACCAGTCCGAAGGCCAGCCGGGGCTCGGGGCCGAACACCGACCAGGCGAGAAACGCCAAAGCCGCGACGAACGCGACCAGCGGCACGAACCAGGCCGAGACGCGGTCGGCGAGCCGCTGCGCCGGAGCGCGGCTGCGCTGCGCCCGCGCCACCAGCTCGATCATCCGCGCCAGCGCGGTGTCGCTTCCGACGCGCTCGGCGCGCATGACGAGCGCGCCAGAGCCGTTGACCGCGCCGGCGATCAGCTTCGCCCCCGCGGCCTTCGGAACTGGCATCGATTCCCCGGTCATCAACGCCTCGTCGACGGCGCTGACGCCTTCGAGCGCCACGCCGTCCGAGGGGATCTTCTCGCCCGGCCGCACGCGCAACGTGTCGCCGACGGCGATGTCCTCGAGGGCGACCTCGCGCTCGACGTCGTCCGGATCGATGCGAAGCGCCCGCTTCGGCTGGAGCGCAAGAAGGCTGCGGATGGCGTCGCCGGTCCGCTCGCGCGCGATGAGCTCCAGCACCTGGCCGACCAGCACGAGCGTGGTGATGACCGCGGCAGCCTCGAAATAGACCGGCGGCCCGGCCTGACCGTATGCCGTGGGCGGAAGGAGACTCGGCGCGATCGTGGCGACGGCGCTGAAGGCCCAGGCGACGCCGACGCCCAGCGCGATCAGGGTGAACATGTTGAGGCTGCGGGCGCGGATAGAGGCGACCGCGCGGACGAAGAACGGCCAGCCGGCGCCGAACGCGACCGGCGTCGCGAGCGCCAGCTCCAGCCAGTTCGAGACGTCCGGCGCGAGCCAGAGGCGGCCGGAGACATGCCCAGCCATGTCGTAGGCGACGAGCGGGACCGTCAGCGCCAGGGCGAACCTGAGCCGGCGCTTCATCTCGGCGAGCTCGACGTTCGGCCCCGCCTCGAGCAAGGGCTGTTCGGGCTCGAGCGCCATGCCGCAGGTCGGGCACGCGCCGGGTCCTTGCTGACGCACCTGCGGGTGCATCGGGCAGGTGAAGACCGTTCCCGCCCCTCGGCTCGAGCGCGGGCCGGCGCGGTCAGCGGCCGCGCCTCCAGGCGCGAGGTAGCGATCCGGGTCGGCGGCGAATTTGTCGCGGCAGCCGGCCGAGCAGAAGGAGAAGACGCGGCCGTCATGCTCGGCGCGGAAGCGGGCGGTCGCCGGATCGACCGACATGCCGCAGACCGGGTCCTTCGCCTCGGCGCTCTCCGCTTCGACCTGGGACATCGGTCCGCCTCCTTGCCTTGCCTGCCGCCTAGGCATAAACCTTCCCATGATAGGAAGGTCAATGAGGCGCTGGTCATGAATATCGGGTCCGCCGCGGCGGCAAGCGGCGTCAGCGCCAAGATGATCCGCCATTACGAGGCGATCGGACTGCTTCCTCCGGCCCAGCGCCGGCAGAACGCCTATCGCGACTACGGCGAGCGCGAAGTGCACGAGCTCAAGTTCATTCGCCGGGCGCGGCGGCTCGGCTTTTCCATGACCGAGATCCACGCTCTGCTCACCCTGTGGCGCGACCGCGGCCGTCCCAGCCGCGAGGTGCGGCGAATCGCTGAGACGCGTGTCGCCGATCTCGAGGCGCGCATCGCTGAGATTCAGGCGATGGCGAAGACGCTCAGCCGGCTCGTGCGCGAGTGCCACGGCGACGACCGGCCCGACTGTCCGATTCTCGAGGATTTGGCGGACGGAGAGGACGCTGGCGGAGGCTCGACCCTTGCCACAGGCAACGCAACGGTCGATTGAGGCTGCATGAACGACGCCTCCGCCCCCGGACGCAACTGGCTCGGTGAAATCCGCCTGGCCGTCCGCGACGCCGCGACGAGCGGCATCCTCGAAGTTTTCAACTACGGCCGCGGTCGGCAGGGGCTGATCCCGCTCTGGGTCGGCGAGGGCGATCTGCCGACGCCTTCCTTCATCAGCGAGGCGGCCAAGGCCTCGCTCGATTGCGGCGAGACCTTCTACACCGCTCAGGCCGGCATCCCGGAGCTGCGAGAGGCGATCGCCGCCTATATGACCCGGGTCTACGGCCATGCGCCGGCCGGCGGCCCCTTCTCGCCGGAAAGCTTCTTCGTCACCGTCGGCGGCATGCATGCGATCGAGATCGCGACCCGGCTCATCGCCGGTCCCGGCGACGAGGCGCTGATCCCGTCGCCCGCCTGGCCGAACTTCGTCGGCGCGCTGGAAACCGCGGGGGCGCGCCCCGTCCCCGTGCCGCTCGACCGGACCGGGCGCTGGAGCCTCGACCCTGAAAGGCTCGCCGCGGCGGTGACGCCGGCGACGCGGGCGATTTTCTTCAATTCCCCCGCCAACCCGACCGGCTTCGTCGCCACCCGCGAGGAGATCGCCGCTACGCTCGATATCGCCCGAGCTCATGATATCTGGATCATCGCCGACGAGATCTACGGGCGAATGATCTATGACGGCCGGCGCGCGCCGTCGTTTCACGACGTGATGGCGCCGGACGACAAGATCCTGTTCGTCCAGACGCTGTCGAAGAACTGGGCGATGACGGGCTTCCGGATCGGCTGGCTCGAGGCGCCCCCGGCGCTCGGAGCTCAGATCGAGAACCTCGTCCAGTTCACCACCTCGGGCGTGCCGGTGTTCAACCAGCGCGCCGCTGTCGCGGCGCTGACCGAGGGCGAAGCGTTCCTCACCGGCCAGATCGAGCGCTGCCGCCGCTCGCGCGACCTTTTGTGCGAGGGCCTCGCGGCGACCGGCCGGGTGCGCTTCTTCGAGCCCGAGGCGGCGTTCTATCTCTTCTGCGCCATCGACGGCTTCCCCGATTCGCGGGCGCTGGCGCTCCGCCTGATCGACGAGGCGGGGGTCGGCGCCGCGCCCGGCGCCGCCTTCGGGCCAGGCGGCGAGGGCCATCTCCGCCTCTGCTTCGCCCGCGATCCGGCGCAGATCCAGGAGGCGGCGCTCCGCCTGGCGCGGTGGCTGGAAGCGTGACGGCGATCGGTGCCGGCTGAATTTCCGAGAGCGACTTTGGGCTCAGGCGGCGGGGTTCCGCGGGCGAGCGGTGCTTGCCTAGTCTATCAGGTCGCAACCGGTCAAACTGAGCCTCCTGCCCTACACGATCCCCGACGACGATCCCGCGACAGCCGGCCGCTCCTTCGCCTTGTGGGCGCGATATTTCGAAGCTCGATAGACGGCGACCGGATCGATCGCGCCGCCTGAGCGCCGGCGCGCCTCGGCCAGGATCGGCGAGACGTCGGTCAGGAACCCCGCCTTGAAAATGCGATGGGCGAGCATGACGTCGTTGGCCTGCTGCGCCTCTTCGAGCGCCGGCCGGTCGACGATGAGCGCCTGCGCATAGGCCCGGCTCACCTCCATCGCCGAGACCATGAGGCTCTCGATCGGATCGGTCACATTGTGCGACTGGTCGAGCATGTAGGTGGGATCGAAGCCTGCCGCGCCGCGCGCGCTCGCGTCGACGAGCTCGTTAAACGCGCGATAAAGCCGGAACGGGTCGATCGATCCCGAGTCGAGATCGTCGTCGCCGTATTTGGAATCGTTGAAGTGGAAACCTGCGAGCTTTCCGGCGCGGATGAGCCTGGCGACGATCTGCTCGATATTGACGGTTGGCGCATGGTGGCCGAGGTCGACCAGGCAACAGGCCTTTGGTCCGAGCGCCTGAGCCGCCATCAGGCTCGAGCCCCAATCCGCGATGACCGTCGAATAGAACGCCGGCTCATAGAGCTTGTGTTCGAGAAACACGCGCCAGCCGCCGGGCAGCCGAGCGTAGATTTTGCTCAGAGAGTCGAGGTACCAGTCGAAGACGCGATTGAGGTTCGATTGCCCGGCGAAATTGGAGCCGTCGGCGATCCAGATGGTCAGCGCCTTCGACCCGAGCTTCTCGCCGATCTCGATGCACTCGAGATTGTGCGCGATCGCCGCGTCCCGCACAGCCCTGTCGCTGTGGGTCAGCGAGCCGAACTTGTATGAGAGCTTCTGACCGGGCTCGTCCTGAAACGTGTTGGAGTTGACCGCGTCGAAGCCGACGCCGAGCGCCTTCGCCCGTTCCGCGAGTTCGCGGTAATCGCTGACCTTGTCCCAGGGAAAATGCGGCGAGCAGGTCGGCGTCGTCCGGGTCAGCTGATGGATGGCGGCGCAATCCTCGAGCTTGTCGACAATGCCGCGCGGCTCACCGGGGCCAGGAAAGCGGGCGAAGCGCGTGCCGCCCGTGCCGACCCCCCAGGTCGGAAGGGCGACGGCGAAAGCGGCGACCTTGGCGGTGATCGTCTCGATGTCGACGCCGCCGCGCTTCAGGCGCCGTCCGAGGGCCGCATAGTCCTCATCCTGCGCCGCGGCGAGCTTTTCGTTCTCTTCGCCGATCAGCGAATGAGGGATGCGATACGACATGTTTCCTCTCCAGTCTCGACCGCCCCGTCCAGCTCATCCTAACTATCGCGCCCGAGACCGTGGCGCGACGGCTCCAGTCAAACGACGGCCGTCCGGTCGACCAATGCCGGTCGCGGGGCTTTCGCCAGTTTGTCGAACTCCCGATAGGCCAGCGCCAGTTTGATGCGTTGAAGCCAGTTGCGATTGCCGCCGGGAATCCGCCCCTTCTTGTAAACGCATTTGTAAGCATCGAAATGGTGATAGGTTGGAACCGCCTCGATCTTGCCGCGCCCGAGAAGGATCTTGGCGATCTGAGCGGCTGCGACCCCGGCGCACAATTCGCAGGCGAGCCCCGTCGAGGGAAAATCCCGGGTCTCGAAATTCACCGCCGACTTGTCCACGAGATAAGAGCGGTGCGGCGCGGCCGGTCCCGTGCCGACGATGAAGTTGACGATCCGCTTGGCCGGCTCGACGTCCTCGAAGCGATACCATTCCTCGAGCGACATGCCGTCCGGCATGAAGATGAGAAACGCAGTCCCCATACCGGCGGGAACGGCCAGGACCGCGGGGATGCCTAGCGCCCTGCAGCGGGCATAGATTTTTCGCCGCATCTCGAGCGCGAAAGCGTCGATGGAGTCGACATACACGGCGGCGTCCTGCAGAAATTCGTCGATGCGGGCTTCCACGACGCCGTCGGGGAAGGACCGGATGTCCAACTCCGGGTTGATGTCGAGCGCCATGGCGCTTACGACATCGAGCTTCCTCTGGCCCACCGTCGACAGCCGCGCGCCGGCCTGCCGGTTGAAATTGACCAGCTCGAAAGAATCGAAATCGGCCAGGGTGAACGCGCCGACGCCGAGCCTGGCGAGCGTGGTCACGTGCGAGCCGCCGCATCCGCCGAGGCCGGCGACGGCGACGCGTCTCCTGCGCAGGAGTTGTTGCTCCTCGGGGGTGACCCATCCGATGTTTCTCTTGAAAGCCTGCTCGTAGTTAAACGCTGCCGTCATCGTCGCCCCCCGCGCTTTTCGGCTTTTCGTATCCCCTCTTTGGCCGACTACGGAAGGTCGGCCTAGGACCGAGAACGTCGTGATGCCATCTTGCCGCTGGAACAGTCGCCCATCGGGGACGCCCGATCAACTTCTTTTAAGACGTTTTGTGTCGATCCGTTTGGATCGGCCTACCGCGCAAAGCTCACCGCGTTGCCCGCGTCCACGTTGAGGATGTTGCCCGTGCTCTTGGCGGAGAGGTCCGAGGCGAACCAATAGACTGCTTCGGCGATATCCTCGGGATAGACGGAAAGCTTGAGCAGCGAGCGCTGGCGGTAGACCTCTTCGAGCTCCGATTCGTCGACCTTGTTCGAGGCGGCGCGCTGCGCCCGCCATTCCCCCTGCCAGATCTTCGAGCCGCGCAGGACCGCGTCCGGATTGACGGTGTTGGCGCGGATCCGATAGGGCGCGCCCTCCAGCGCCAGGCAGCGCGCGAGATGCACTTCGGCTGCCTTCGCCGTGCAATAGGCCGAGGCGCCGGGCGAGGCGGCAAGCGCGTTCTTCGAGGCGACGAAGACGATGCTGCCGCCGAGACCCTGATCCTTCAGGATCCGGTAGCCGGCGCGGGCGGCGAGAAAATAGCCGGTCGCGAGGATCGCGATGTTGCGGTTCCAGAGCTCGAGCGAGGTGTCCTCGAACGGCGCGGCCGAGGCGATGCCGGCGTTGGCGACGACGATGTCGATCCCGCCGAACCCGACGACCGCGTCCAGGAAGGCGGCCTCGACCGCTTCCTCATCCGTCACGTCCGCCACCGCGCCCGCGACTGCATCCTTGCCGAAGCGCTTGCCGAAATCGGCGACAGCTCCCTTGAGGCTCGCTTGGTCGATGTCCGCCAGGACGACGCAGGCTCCTTCGCCCACGAGCCTGGCCGCGATCGCCTGGCCGATTCCGCCGGCGCCGCCCGTCACCAGGGCAATGCGTCCGGCGAGCGACTTCGGCTTCGGCAGGCGCTGCAACTTCGCTTCCTCGAGCAGCCAATATTCGATGTCGAACGCCTCCTGCTCGGCGAGGCCGACATATTTGCTCACGCTCGAGGCGCTTCGCATCACATTGATCGCGTTGACGTAGAATTCGGCGGCGACCCGCGCCGTCGCCTTGTCCCTGGCGAAGGACAGCATGCCCACTCCCGGGACGAGACAGATGACGGGGTTCGGATCGCGCATCGCCGGCGAGTTCGGCCGTTTGCAGCGCTCGTAATAGGCGGCGTAATCGGCGCGATAGTCGGCGAGGCTGTTGTCGAGCGAGGCGACGACCGCGTCAAGATTCATCGCTACCGGATCGAACGCCAGCACAAGCGGCCTGATCTTTGTGCGCAGGAAGTGGTCCGGGCAGGAGGTGCCGAGCGCGGCGAGCGACTTCAGATCGCGCGAATTCACGAATTCGAGCGCCGCCGGCGCGTCGGTGAAGTGCCCGACCTTGCGCTCGCCGGCCGAGATGCGGCCGCGGATCGCTGGCATGAGCCTCGCCGCAACCGCGCGGCGCTCTTCGGGCGACAAAGCTTTGACCGCCTCGCCGCCGAAGGCTTCGCCGCGCCCCTGGGCGCTGAGCCAGGCCGCGGCCTTGTTGATGGTCGCCAGGGTCGTCTCATAGCAGGCCTTCGAGGTCGGACCCCATGTGAAAAGGCCGTGCCCACCGAGCACGACGCCCTTCAGGCCCGGGTTGGCCTCGGCAAGCGCGCCGAGCTTGAGGCCGAGATCGAAACCCGGCCGACGCCATGGCAGAAAGCCGATCTCGCCGCCGAACGCCTTCTGCGTCAGCGCTTCGGCGTTCTCGCTCGCCGCGATCGCGATCACCGCGTCGGCGTGCACGTGATCGACATGCCGATGCGGCACAAAGGCGTGCAAGGGCGTATCGATGGAGGCGGCGCGCGGATTGAGATTGAAGGTGCAGTGGTTGAAGAGCGCGACCATCTCGTCTTCGTGCTCGAGGCCGCGATAGACGGATTTGAGGCCAAGGAGCTTATCGAGATAGAGAGTTGAGAAGCCGTCGAGCTTCATCGAGCCGATGTCGCCGCCCGAGCCCTTGACCCAGAGCACCGTGACCGGCGAGCCCGTCAGCGGATCGGCGCCGGTGATCTTGGCCGACGTGTTGCCGCCGCCGAAATTGGTGATCCTGAGATCGCTGCCGAGCAGGTTCGAGCGGTAGAGCAGCAGGCCAGGTTCATCGAGCTTGGCCGCGTAGCCGTCGTCCCAAAGATCAGGAAGGGGCGCGTAGAGGCCAGAGGCTGGGCCGCGCATGGGTCGTTCCTCGTAGATGTTGACGAATTTTGATCGCTCGTACCGCCAACGATCGCAAGATGTCAAGGTATTGCCGCATTGCGCGCTGCGGTGATCGGAACGTGATCGAACGTGATTGACACTGCGCAGCGCCGATGACATTGTCTGGGCAAACAAACGCTTAAAGAGGAAACGGCGAGGGCCATGCGCGAGCGACAGCGCGCTGAAATCGTGAGGAACCTGCTGGCCGAGCGGGGTTTCCTGTCGATCGCCGACATCATGGCCGCGACCGGCGTCTCCGCGGCCTCCGCCCGGCGCGACGCGGGACGTTTGGCCGACGCCGGCTATGCCGAACGCCTGCACGGCGGCATCCAGGCGGTCGGCGACGCCTTCTCCAGGACAATGACGCAGGCCCGGCTGGCCACCCGTTCCTTCGACGCCAGCCGCACGATCAATATCGAGGCCAAGCGCGCCATTGCCCGCAAGGCGGTTGAAATGTGCGCTGCAGGCGACGTCATCATCGTCAACGGCGGCACGACCACCTTCCAGATGTCGGAGTACTTGCGCCACACGCGGCTCAAGATCCTGACCAATTCCTATCTGCTGGCCGAGTTCCTCATCCACGAGACGCAGAACCGGGTGGCGCTGCCCGGCGGCGAGGTCTATCGCGACCAGAAGCTGATCGTGGCGCCGTTCGACGATGACGCTATCCAGCACTATTCGGCGCGGCTCATGTTCATGAGCGCTGTCTCGATCGGCCCGCTCGGGGTGATCGAGGGCGACGCCCTCATCGCCGGCGCGGAGATGAAGCTCCTGAAGCGCGCCGACAAGCTCATCGTCCTGGCTGACGCCTCGAAATTCGTCGCCCGCGGCAGCCTCGTCGTCTGCCCGCTGTCGCGCGTCCACGCGCTGATTACCGATTCCGCCGCGCCGCCGGAAGCGCTCGCCATGCTGGCTGACGCGGGCGTGCAAACGATCCTCGTCGACCGCGAAACGCCTTCGACCGAGGCGGCATGAGCGAGGCTCTCGCCGCGGCATCGGGAAGTCCTTTCCAGGCACACGCGCGTTCGCAGCGCATGTCGTTCGAACTGCAGTCGAACGCAGCTTACGCAATTGACCGGTCCCCGAAATGCTTCGCCGCTTCGCTCCACGCAATGGCGCGAGACTCTGGAACGCCGTTGTCGCAGCGCCGGCCTGCCGTCGCCCGTAAACGGCAGAGGGAGCGCGTTCCCTTCTGCCGCTTTCGGTTAGAGGTGGCGCGATAGGGCGTTCGGGAGAAACGCCCGTCTTTCGACGGGCTACGGCGCAAGATTGAGAGGAAGCGGATGAACGGCTGCGTCGCGGTCCTCGATCTTGGCAAGACGAACACCAAGCTGGTCGTCTTCGACCGCGACGGCAAGCTCGTCGCCGAACGGTCTCAGGCAAGCGCGCCGCTCGCGCCGGACGGCAAGTGGCCCTATCTCAGGCTCGACACTGATCGCCCATGGGCGTTCTATCTCGGCGCGCTGAAAGACGTCGGCGCGGATTTTCCGATCGAAGCCGTCTCGGTCGCCGCGCATGGCGCGGCTGGCGTCCTCGTCACCGATGAGGGCGTGGCGGCGCCGCCGGTGGACTACGAGTTCGACGGCTTCGCCGGCGTCGACGCGGACTACGATGCGCTGAGGCCGCCGTTCGAGGAATCGCTCGCGCCGAACCTGCCGCGCGGCCTTAATCTCGGGCGCCAGATCTTTTACGTCGAGCGGACCTTTGCGAAGGAGTTCGCCACAGCGCGCGCATTCCTCGCCTGGCCGCAATACTGGTCCTGGCGGCTCTCGGGCGTCATGGCCTCCGAAGTGACCTCGATCGCCGCGCATTCCGATCTCTGGCGGCCGATGGAGGGGCGCCTGTCGAGCATGGTCGAGCGGCTTGGCTGGACGCGCCTCTTTCCGCCGCTCCGCCGCGCCTGGGAGACGTTGGGGCCGCTCAAGCCCGACGTCGCCGCAGCGACCGGCCTATCGTCCGGTGTCCGCGTCGTATGCGGCGCGCACGATTCGAACGCTTCGCTCGTCCCCCATCTCGCGGCCCGAAGCGATCCCTTCACCGTCGTCTCGACCGGCACCTGGGCGATCCTGATGGCGGTCGGCGGCGGGGGCAGGCTCGACCCGAAGGCGGACATGCTGATGAACGTCGACGTACGCGGCGTCCCCGTGCCGACCGCGCGTTTCATGGGCGGACGAGAATTCGCGATTCTCGCTGGGGAGAAGCCGGCGGAGGCCGGCGAAGCCGATGTCGCCGCCCTTGTCGCCGGCGACCTCATGGCGCTCCCTGCCTTTTCCGACCAGGGCGGCCCTTTCGCCGGCCGCAGCGGGCGGATCGTCGGCGAGCCGCCGCAGACGCCGCAGACGCGCGCCGCGCTGGCGACGCTCTATGTGGCGCTGATGACCGCCCACATGCTCGATCGGCTCGAAGCGCCAGGCGACATCATCGTCGAGGGCGGCTTCAACCGGTCGCCGGCCTTCGCCGGCCTTCTCGCCGCGCTGATGCCTGGTCGGACGGTGGTCGTCGCGCCGACCTCGGGCGCGGCGGAAGGCGCGGCCCAGCTCGCCCGCTGGGGCGAGCCGCATCCGCCGCCGCGTCTCCTTCCAGCGCCGGCTTGGAAGATCGCCGGAATGAAGGGCTATCGCGAGCGATGGGAGCGGGCGTTGTGACAATGGAGACGCAGGCCGCGGCGCGAGACTTCAGGGCCGTTCCGGGCTGTCGACAGGCGACGGCGGGCGATCCTGCGCCGCCCGGATGGCGCCGAGCACCGCCTGTGGGTCCGCCGGCTCGGCCAGCGCCTCGGCGACCTTGTCGCGGCGGTCGCTCTGGTTCGGGTCGTTGTGACGGAACTCCTCGAGAAGCGCGATGATCTTCGCTGACTTCTGCTCGGCGAGAATGGCGAGTTCCAGCGCGAGCTGTTCCCGTTGCGTGGCGAGCCGGTCGTCGTGGCGCTGGGCGATCAGCACCATCGTCGTCAGAAAGAGCGCGACGGCCGAGACCGTCATCGAGAGGAGGGAGAAGGGATAGGGGTCCGGCACCGCCGCCTCGAGCCAAAGGTTGAGCACGATCCAGCCCGCAACGGCCACGACGAAAACGCCGAGCGTCCGCGGCCGCGCGATGTAGCCCGTCGCCCGGCTGACGATGCGCTGGACGGGCGCCGCCTCGCTGTAGTGCGCGGCATGCAGCCTCGCGATCGCGGCGACCGTTTCCTCGACGTGCCGCGGAAGGACCGAGTTCGTCAGGCAAATGGCTCTCCTCGGACGATGCCGCTGGCGTCTGCGAGAGAGCCGATGCTTGTCGATGTCGGCTGTCAGGCGCAACGGGTCTTACGTCGGTTGCGGGCTTGCCTCCGGACTCAGTTCCTCGAGGCTCTTGCCCTTGGTCTCCGGCAGCATCGTCAAGGTCACGATCGCGCCGATCACGCTGACCATGGCCGCGGCGCCTTCGGCCGCCAAGAGGCCGTGCCAGGCCATGAAGATCGGAAACAGGAACACGCCGAGGAAGCCGCCGAGCTTGCCGGTCGCGGCGGCGATGCCGCGGCCGGTGGTGCGCGCTCTGACCGGGAAGATCTCGGCCGGATAGACGAAGGTCGTCGAGTTCGACCCGAACTCGGTGAAGAAGTAGCTCACGCCATAGATGATGAGGAAAGGCAGCGCGAGGTGCTCGATGCCGGGGATGAGCGCGATCAGCGCGAAGGCGACCGCCATCATGGCGAAGCCGACGATCTGAATGCTCTTGCGACCGATACGGTCGATCCTCGCTGCGGCGATGAGGTAGCCCGGCGCGGCGGCGATGGCGAAGATCGCCAGCTGCATCAGCGTGTGGTGCAGCAGGCTCTTGCTGGGGCTCATCGCCGCGATCACCATCGGGCTCGAGACCGTATTGCCGTAATAGGCAAAGTCCATGCAGGCCCAGGCGAGGCTGGCGCCGACCAGCCGCATCAGGAACACCGGATTGCTCGTAAGGGTCCGGAAGCCTTGCCAGAACGGCTCCTTCACCCGAGCCGGCTTTTCGGCGACAGGACCACGCCGGCCCTGCCCTTCCAACTGGCCGAGCACGTGATCGGCGGCGTCGCCGAACGCTTCGTGCTGCCCGGTCGCGAGCAGGTAGCGCGGCGTCTCCGCCAGGCGCCGTCGCATCCAGAAAACGGACATCGCCGGCACGGCGCCCGCGGCCAGCAGGACGCGCCAGATGATGTCGTGCGGCAGGCTGGTGGCGAGCAGCGCTGCCGCAAGCGCCGGCCCGACAATCAGGCCCGCCGCCTGCATGGTGAAGACGAGAGTCACCATCATGCCGCGCGTG
Source organism: uncultured Alphaproteobacteria bacterium (assembly GCA_963772555.1). Taxonomy (GTDB): domain Bacteria; phylum Pseudomonadota; class Alphaproteobacteria; order Rhizobiales; family Beijerinckiaceae; genus Roseiarcus. The sequence goes on from CAVYXQ010000022.1 coordinate 124,804, forward strand.
CGCTTGGTCGCGTATTCGCTCATGATCGTGGAGCTGACGGGGTAGTCGCCGCCGATGCCGAGGCCGAGGATGACGCGGAACGCAATCAGCCACCCGATGTTGGGCGAGCACGCCGACGCGACCGCGCCGATGGCCAGAACCAGCACCTCGTAGCCGTAGATCCGCTTGCGGCCGAGCATGTCGGCGATGCGGCCGAACAGCACCGCGCCGACCGCCGATGCAAGCAGCGCGGTCGAAGAGACGAGGCCCTTCTCGGTCGGCCCGATATGCCATTCCTGCTTGATAAGCTCCATCACCACGCCGATGATGAAAAGGTCATAGGCGTCGGTGAAGAAGCCCATGCCGGAGATGAACATGATCTTCCAATGCAGGCGGGTGAGCTTCGAATCATCCATGCGGGTGAGGATGTCGGCGCCCCGGGGACTGGTCGCGGCCATGGGTTCGCTCTCGTCTCGTGGGTTGGCGCCGGTCGGCGAGAAGAACGACCGGCGCAAAGGCGAGGGTCCGGCGTCACGGAAAGTTGAGGGCGCGGCCTGTTGGGACTAGGGGTTTCGTTAGAGCGCTGCGGTCAGGCGGTTCCAGGTTTGCTGGCGGGTGTCCACCCATGGGGAGCGAAGCGACCAGCCGCGGCCCAGCTCGCACTCCTTGGCGAGGCGAGGGATAACGAAATCCCTCAGTCAAACCCGGCTTGCGCGATGGAGCGGGTGAAGGGAATCGAACCCTCGTATTCAGCTTGGAAGGCTGCTGCTCTACCATTGAGCTACACCCGCGAAAGCCCCAAGGAAGCCTGACGGAATCGCGCTTTGAGCCAAGTTCATGGCAATCCCGGACGGCGGAGTCAATGCGCGGCCGGATTTCCGTCTATCCGGCCATTTCCGCGGCGCGGGCGCGGGCGGCGGCGGCCGCACGGGCGAGAAGATCGTCGAGTCCACCCTCGGCCTGCAGCACGGCGAGCGCCGCGGCGGTGGTGCCGCCCGGCGAGGTCACGTTGCGGCGCAGAACCGCGGCCGAGGTTTGCGGTTCGCGCCGCATCAGTTCCGCCGCCCCTTCGACCGTGCCGCGGGCGAGCCTCATCGACAGCTCCGCCGGCAGGCCGAGTTTCGCCGCCGCGGCCGCCAGCGCCTCGGTCAGGGCGAAGACATAGGCCGGACCGCTTCCCGAGATCGCTGTCGCCGCGTCGATCGAGGCTTCGTCCTCGAGCCAGTGGAAGGATCCCACGGCGCCGAGCAGGCTCTCCGTCCAGCGCCGCTGCCCGGCGCTGACCTCCGCATTGGCGAAGGCGGCGGTGACGCCGCGGCCGATCGCCGCCGGCAAATTGGGCATCGCGCGAACAATCGCGCGCGCATTCGGAAGGCGCGCCTTCAGATTGGCGATCGTCTTGCCGGCGATGATCGACATGACCAGGGTTTGCTCGCCCGCCAGCGGGGCGATGTCCGGAGCGACTGCGTCGAGGCTCTGCGGCTTCACCGCGAGGACGAGCACGCCGGCAGGACGCCGCGCTTCCGGATTGAGCGAGACGCCGCGAGCCGCGAGGCTCCTGATCGGCTCGCCCGGGTCCGGCTCGAGGATCGTCAGCGACGCCGCGTCGAGGCCGCCCTCGAGCCAGCCGAGCGCCAGGGCGCTGCCCATCTTGCCCGCGCCAACGAGCGTCAGCTGGGCCGGCCATTGCGTCATTCCCGCCATCCTTTTGTCTCCAAGCCGCCGGAACAATTGCTCCCGACATGGCATTTTTGTGCGGATTGTGGTAGAAAAGGCGAATTCCGCAGGATTTTCATGAGGGTTTTACGGGAAGGTGGGAAAGGGAGCGGATCGGCTGCCTCGAAGACGAGGCGAAAAAATGGAGCTTCTGTGGCGCCGCGGCACTGGCGAAGCCATAGGGGTTTCGTGTAAGGGCGGTTTTGGGCTTCCGGCAAGGTGACCTCGGTTGAACCCGTCATGTTCTACGGCAATCGAAGCTTAACCGTTTGAAACGAATGGGTGGGGAATGAAAACGAACGGCATCCTACTGGGGCTGGCTCTGGCGATTAGCGCGTTGGTGAGCGCATGTCAGCCGGTCGTCGAGGGCGGCGTGCCCGACCCGAAGCTCACCGCACGCGACAAGCAGATGTTTGCGCTTGCGGAGCCGGACGAATGGCGCATCGCTGACTCCCGCTACAAGATCCAATATCAGACCAACGAGCCGCCGGGCACGATCATCGTCAACACCGGCACGAATTATCTCTATTACGTGCTGCCGCATGGCGAAGCGATCCAATACCGGATTGCGAGCGGCGCGGAATATATGGGATGGACCGGCCGGGCGACGGTCGCGGTAATGAAAGAGTGGCCGACCTGGATGCCGACCGCCTCGATCATGGAGCGCTGGCCCGAGTTCAAGGTCTATCTCCAGCATGGGCCTCTGGAAGGCCGGTGGGACAACCCGCTCGGCGCCCGCGCGCTTTATCTCTTCCAGGGCGACAAAGACACGCTCATTCGCATTCACGGCACCAACGAGCCCTCCTTGATTGGCCAGCACGTGTCCTCAGGCTGCATCCGCCTGCGCAACATGGACGCCATCGACCTCTACAACCGCGTCCACGTCGGCACGCCGGTGATGGTGGTGAACTAGGGCGGGCCTAAGCGCCCGCCCCGCCGCCTGACTTATTTGACGATCAGTTTGTGGGTCGGCCGCCCCTCCTGCCCCAAAGGGCAGATAACGTCTACCGCCAACGCGTCGGGAGCGACGTCGCCCGGGTCGGCGACCCGCTCCTGCCTTATCGAAACGGCGGCTCGTCGAAGCTCCTGAGCTTGCGCGAGTGCAGCGATGCGTCGTTGATCTGCAGGAGCCCGATCGCCGCGAGACCGATCTCGAGGTGCTCGGCGATCGCCCGCTCGTAGAAGGCGTTGGCCGCCCCGGGCAATTTGATCTCGCCGTGCAGCGGCTTGTCGGACACGCAGAGCAGCGTGCCGTAGGGGACTCGCATGCGGAAGCCCTGCGTCGCAATCGTCGCCGATTCCATGTCGACGGCGATGGCGCGCGAGATGTTGATCAGCCGGCGCTCCTTTGACCAGCGCAGCTCCCAGTTGCGGTCGTCGTTGGTGACGACGGTGCCGGTGCGCAGGCGCCGCTTCAGCGCATCGCCGCGGTCGCCGGTCACCTTCGCCACCGCCTCCTGCAGCGCCACCTGCACTTCGGCGATCGCCGGGATCGGCATCATCAGCGGCACGGCGTCGTCGAGGATGTTGTCGCGCCTCAGATAGCCGTGCGCCAGCACATAGTCGCCGATCACCTGCGACTGCCGCAAGCCGGCGCAGTGGCCGACCATCAGCCAGCAATGCGGGCGCAAGACCGCGATATGGTCGGTAATGTTCTTGGCGTTCGCCGGCCCGACCCCGATGTTGACCAGGCTGACTCCCCGACCATCGGAGCGCACGAGATGGTAGGCGGGCATCTGGAAGCGATGCCAGGCGACCGACATCGCGCGCACCTGCGCCTCCTGCGGCGAGAGCGACCGGTCGATGACGACATTGCCCGGCAGAACGACCTTCTCCACCCCGTCGTCCGAATGGAGCTGCTTCAGTCCCCAGCGGACGAACTGGTCGACGTAGCGGTGGTAGTTGGTCAAGAGCACCCAGGGCTGCATCGCCCGCCAGTCGGAGCCGGTATAATGGACGAGCCGGCGCAGCGAATAGTCGACGCGCGGCGCGTCGAAGAGCGCGAGCGGGCGATGGTCGCCGACTACGAACTCCCCGTCAGCGGTTTCATCGCCGATCGTGGCGAGCGAGGGGACGGGAAAGAAGCGCGCAAGTTCAGCCGGGTCGGCGCCTCCGCGCGTCAGCTCGTCGCCGCTTTCGATCACGTAGGGGTATGGGATCTCCTGCGCGCCGACCCCGACCTCGATGGTCGCACCGTATTCCGACACCAGCGGCTCGAGCTGTTCCAACAAGTAGCCGCGAAAGTCGGCGGGCTGCGTCACCGTGGTGGCATAGACGCCGGCCTCGCTGAATTTGGCGTAGGCGCGCGGATTCGCCGGCGCCGGCGCGTTCGGCTGATAGGTCAGGCGCAGTTCGGGGTAGCGGAAGAGCGCCCGTGTCGCCGCCGAGGGCGGCTCGCCGTCCCTCAGCAAGCGTTCGACCGCGCCGCGTAGCGCCTGCGTCGCCTCGTCATAGAGCAGCGACAGCCGGTCGACCGCCGCTGCGGGCGACGCCACGCGTTCGAACGGGCCGCTTGCGCTTTGGGACGGAGCCGACGCCACGACGAATCCTTCAGGCGGGAGACACGCGGGGGACCGCGCCGAGAAAATCGCGCTTGCCGATCTCGACGCCCGCGGAACGAAGGATGTCGTAGGCGGTCGTCAGATGGAAATAGAAGTTCGGCAGGGCGAAGTGCAACAGGTAGTCGCCGCCTTGCATCTTGATCTTGTTGCCGCCGAGAGGAAGAACGATCTCCCGTCCGGCGCCGGCGTCGATCGCCTCGGCGTCGGCCGTCTTCAGATGCTCGAGCGTCGCCTGAATGCGGGCGCGCAATTCGGCGAGGGTCGTCTCCTTGTCCTCGAGGACCGGAGGCTTCAGTCCGGCAAGCCGGTAGGGCGCATTCTTGGCGTGATCGCAGAGCGTCTGGATCTGGCGGGTCAAGGGAAACATGTCCGGCGCTAGCCGCAACGCGAGGTAGTTGTTCGCATCGAACTTGCGCGCCGCGGCATGCGCCTCCGCCTTGTCGAGAACGCCCAAGAACGCGACGAGGCAACGCTCGAACACCGGGACGCTGGATTGATAGACGGATAGCGACATTGGCTTGGGCTTTCTTCGGACTGGCTTCGATCGGGGACCCGGATGGATGCACGGAAACCATGACGATATCAACTTGGCGGCGGCGGTGCGCCCAGATCCGAGCAAACGGAAATGAGGGCATCCGCCCCGGGTTTGCGGCGAACGCCGTTCTGTAATATGTAGGCGGGCTATCCTGCGTTCGCCGGCTCTCGGGCGGCCGCTCCAGTGAAACACAGACCAGCGCGAATGAACGCCACCGCACAGGACGCCGTCAACGACGGCCTCCTTCGCCGCAAGCTCGAGACGTCCGGCGTCCGGCCGACCCGTCAGCGGGTCGACTTGGCACGCGCCATCTTCAGCGCCGGCGATCGGCATTTCACCGCCGAAATGATCTACCAGGAGACGCGGTCGATCCGTTTTGCCCCGACGCTCGGCACCATCTACAACACGCTGAACGAGTTCGCCCGCCGCGGCCTTTTGCGCGAGATCGCCATCTACGACGCCAAGATCTGGTACGACACCAAGACCGGCCCTCATTATCACTTCTACATTGAGGATTTGGAAGAGCTGTCCGACATCCCCGACGCCTTGCTGCCGCCGTTCGACATCCCCGTGCCCGACGGCATGAGCATCGCGGCGATCGACGTCATCGTCCGGCTGAAGAAGCTCAGCGGAGGCTGACCGGGGAACTTGGACTTTCTTGGAATCCTCAGCCTTCCCCTGCGTTTCGACCCCGAGCTCGTTTGGATTCTCTTGGAGTTCCTTGGATTTCCTCGTTCGGAATGAGGTATTTCAAAGGGTTACCAGCGAGTCCAGGGAGAACGAATTCTCAAGGCGGCTCATCGACGCAGCGAGCGCGATGGGTCGAATTGCGGGCGGCGCCCAGCGAGACGAAGGCGACGGCGGAAGAATCTCGAGGCATGACCGAATTGTAGAGGGCGTTCTGGTTTTCTGCAAGCGATTGTCGCATAATTATCGAAACCGGAATTCGGCGCGCCGCGGGACCGCCTTCACCCCAAGAGGCCCGCGACCCCCGAATAGACGCCAAAGACGACCGTCGCCAGAATGACGGCGCCGGAGACTGTCGCGTAAGCGCCCTCGAGCCGGTAGGCTTCGGGCAGGCGGCGGGCGAGCAGGTAGAGGAATCCGAGGACGATCGGCAGCAAGAGCGCGTTCATCACCTGGACGCCGACGGCAAGCGAGACGAGATTCATCCCTGAGCCGACGACGATGGCGCAGACCACGAGCGCGACCGCGTAAGAGCCATAGAACCACGGCGCCTCGCGCGGTTCGTCCTCGAGCTTGTGCTTGGCGCCGAGAACCTCGGCGAGGGTGCGCGCCGCGGTCAGCGTCACGACGATCGTCGCCACCAACGCCGCGCCGGCCATGCCTAAGGAGAACAGCAGCTTGCCGGCGAAATCGCCGAGGAAGGGCGTGATCGCGCCGACGATCTCCTCGACCGTGTCGAGCGCCTGGTTGCCGCCGGCCTTGCCGAGCGTCGCCGCAACCGCGACGAGCACGGCGGCCATGATGAGCTGGGTGACGACGGCGCCGATGGCGGTGTCGAGCCGGGCCGCCGGCAGGTCGGCGGGCGTCAACCCCTTCTCCGCCACCGAGGACTGCTGGAAGAACACCATCCAGGGCATGATCACCGCGCCGATATTTGCCGAGGCGAGCAGAAGATATTTCGGGTCGGCGATCGGGATCGCCAGCGCGCCGGCAACCACTTCGTTCCAGCCGGGATGGGCGAGCAGGGCGACGAGGAGAAAGACGAGTTCGAAGGCGCCGACGACAATGGCGATGCGCTCGACGGTCCCGTAGCCGTGCAGGAGGGCCATCGCCGTGAGCGCGATCACGACCAGCGCCAACGTGATTGGGGGCGGGACGCCGAGAAGATTGCCGACCCCGGCGAGGCCGGCGAACTCGGTCAGGAGCGCGCCGAGGCAGGTGACGATCAGGGTCACGACCGACAGCCACGCCCAGCCGCGGCCGAAATGCCGTTTGATCAGCTCGGCGTGTCCCTTGCCGGTGACGGCGCCGAGCCGGACGGTCAGCTCCTGCACGACGTAGAGGACGGGGATCAGGATGAATTGCAGCGCGAGCAGGCTATAGCCCCATTGCGCGCCGCTCTGCGCCGCCGTGATGACGCTGCCGGCGTCGGTGTCAGCCAGCATCACGACAATGCCGGGACCGGCGACCGCGAGGAAGCGGCGCCAGCTGAAGGCGGATGGAGCAAAAGCGCCGGCGGACATCGATGTCAGACCTACCCGGTACGAGGAGAACCAGTTCCGTTTGGTGTACGCGCTTGCTTCGCTCTTCAAGTCGCGCGCTGCAAAATCGGAATTGTTTCAAAGCCCAAAGGAGCGACGAAACGCCGCATCCGGGAAGTTTGTTGCGCTGGTCGGTCGAGAGTGATTTTGTGGGCGGCAGTCTTTGCAAGCGGGCTTGATTCGTCGGGCGCAAAAGGGGCATCCCTCCGGCGACTTTCATCGGCCCCCCAAGTTGGGCCAGGAAGACGCTTTTCCATGACACGCTCCATTCCCGCGTTCAAAGTTGTCGCGTCTGCACTGGCCAGCCTCATGCTGGGTTTGGGCGCCTCATCCGCGACCGCGTGCACCGCCCTGGTTTTCAAAGCCCAGGATGGCACCGCCATCTACGCGCGGACGATGGAATGGGGCGCCTCCGACCTCAAATCCGAATTGGCGCTGGTCCCGAATGACACGTCGTTCAAGTCTGCGCTCGGCGCCGGCAAGACGGGTATGGAGTGGAAGAACCGTTACGGCTTCGTCGGGGTGAACGCCGCCGGTCTGCCCTACGCCACCGACGGAATGAACGAGGCCGGGCTGACAGTCGGGGTTCTGTTCTTTCCTGGCTTTGCCGAATTCCAGGCGCCAAGCGCGGACCAGCAGGCTTCGACGGTCAGCAGCGTCGACCTCGCCAACTATCTGCTCGGCAACTTCGCGACCGTAGGAGAGGCCCGCCAGGCGATGAGCAAGATTTCGCGTCGTGCGCAATCCCGAAATCGAAAAGGCGTTCGGCACGCCGATCCCGATCCACTTCATCGTCACCGACGCGACAGGCGCATCCATCGTCGTCGAATATACCAAGGGAGCGCTCTCGATCTACGACAACAAGGTCGGCGCGATGACCAACTCGCCCAATTATGACTGGCATCTCCTCAATTTGCGCAATTACGCCAACCTGCAGCCGCTCGGCGCTCCAGCTTCGCGGAACATCGACGGCGTTTCCCTGGCGCCCTTCGGCGCGGGCAGCGGAATGCTGGGTCTTCCCGGCGACTTTACGCCGCCGTCGCGCTTTGTCCGCGCCGTGGCCTTCGTCAATACGATGGCGCCGGTGAAAGACGCCGCCGCCGGCGTCAGCGCCGCGTCAACGATGCTGAATAACTTCGACATTCCTCAAGGCCTGGTTCGCGAAGGCGCGAACGCCGAGGATTTCCATCTCGGCTACACACAATGGTCCGTCATCGCCGACACCCGCCACAAGGTCTATTATTACTGGACCCTGTATGACCGGCGGATGCGGAGCGTCGACTTCAGCAAGCTCGATTTCAACGCCGGGAAGGTCTCGTCCTTCCCGCTCGACCGCGTGCGGACAGAGGACATCGAGGATCGTTCGACCGACTTTTCGCGCTGAGCGACTCTGTTCCTCGCGTCGGACGGCCCCGCTTCAGAGCGTGACGCAGGCTCCACGATGAACGTCGTACAGCAAAAACCCCTGGTTTGGATGGCTTCGGCGTTCTGTGCGTCGCTTGCATTGGCCGTCGGCGCCATCGCTGTCTTCGGTACTCGGCCGGGGTCCCACATTGCGCTGATCACGACTGCGAGATTGGCTTTTCTGATCTATTTGCCGGCCTATGTCGGAGGCCCATTGGTCTCGCTGTTCGGGGATGCTTTTTTGCCCTTGAGAAAGCATGCCCGCGACTTCGGCTTGGCGTTCGCCGCGGCAATCCTGGTCCATCTCGGCCTTGTCGTCTTGCTCTGCGCGGTCGGGAGCCCACCGTTGCTGAAGACGTTCGCCGTTTTCGGCCTCGCCGCGGTCTTCACCTACCTCCTCGCCCTGCTGTCGGTTCGCGGCTTCCGGCAGTTGATCCCGGAGAAATCGTGGCCGCTCATCCGCGCCGTCGCCATAAATTACATCGCGCTTGCATTTATTCTTGACTTTACCAGATCGCCAGTCAGCGATTCGCCACCAAATCTTGTATGCGCCGTTCGCCGCCCTGGCGATCGGCGGTCTGCTCTTGAATCTGGCCGCGGGCGGTCTGGCCCTGCATCATGTGGCCGGAAAAGTGCGTATCCATCGCCCAGGCCTGTAGCTTCCTGCCACTCCATATTCGAATTTGAAGTCAGCGCGCTGGAGGAAGGGTCCTCCCTGGTTTGCCATGTTCAAGGCTCAGGCTCCGGGAGCGCGGTCGATCCGCCCTCACCCGAGATTGAGCTCCTTGAAGAAGTCGTTCCCCTTGTCGTCGACAACAATGAAGGCGGGGAAATTCTCGACTTCGATCCGCCACACGGCTTCCATCCCGAGCTCCTTTTTTGGAGCAATTGCATCTGCCCCGCAATGAATCGCCCGCGGCGTTCGACCGCTTTTTGTGGACTTTGGCTTAGCACCCGGAGCAGAATTGAACTTGGGGTTTGCGGGTTGGGTGGCGGATGCAGTGGTGGATTTCGTTTTCCGAGATTGTTCGAAACTTCGGGCTGGTGTTAGGCGGGGCAATCGGGATTTTTCTGGCTTGGCAGCGCGTCCGTGCCGCAAACAAACAGGCGGAAGCCCAAATCCGCCAGGCCTCGTTGGCTCGCCGAGACCACGTGGCAGAACTCTTCAACCGAGCAGTTGGCCAGTTGAAAGACGAGAAGCTTGAGGTCCGTTTGGGCGCCATCCTGACGTTGGGTCAAGTCTGCGGTGACTTTCCAGATCTCGCGGACCCTGTCGTGCGGTTGCTGGCTACCTATTTGAGAGAGAACCGAGTAGACTATGGCGACAACGAGCCACCCGTCGATGTGCGGGAAATTACGAATATTCTTCGCGGTCGCTGAGGACAAAATATGACCATCCCCGCACGAGCGCAGCCAGGTTCAGCTAGCCGTGTTGACCTGAGCCACACCTTCATCCGCCGCACCGACCTTAGCGGAGCGAGCTTGGTGGGCGCGAACCTAAGCCAAGCCGATTGCACGAACGCGATCTTTCGCGGCGCCGACTTTAAGGACGCAATTCTGGAAGGAACAATTCTAAAGGGAGCGGATTTATCCGGCGCGGTGAATTTAACGCGCGCGCAAATCGAGCGGGCGATCCTTGACGAACGGACAATATTGCCGAAGGATTTGCGGTAGGACACTCAGGCAGGGCCCCGGGTTGCCATCAATCCCAACGGCTCACCCCAGATTGAGCTCCTTGAAGAAGTCGTTGCCCTTGTCGTCGACGACGATGAAGGCCGGAAAATTCTCGACTTCGATCCGCCACACGGCTTCCATCCCGAGCTCTGGATACTCGTGCGCCTCGACCTTTCTGACGCAGTCCTGCGCCAGCCGCGCCGCCGGGCCGCCGATCAGCCCAGATAGAAGCCGCCGTGCCTGGCGCAGGCTTTGCGCACCTCGGCCGAGCGGTTGCCCTTGGCCAGCATCACCATCGACCCGCCGGCCGCCTCGAACTGGTCGATGAAGGAATCCATCCAACCGGCAGTCGTCGGCCCGAACAAAAGGGTTGCGCTCGCGAGGGCCGCCTTGACTTGGGGGAGGTCGTACCGCAGGAACGTCTTCAGTCGAAATTGAAGCCCCTTGAGGAAGTCGTCCCCCTTGTGGTTCACGGTGGTGAAGGAAATTAAATCCCGTCGATCTCGGCCTCGATGGCACTACACCGCTCTACGTGGTAGGTGCGAAGTGGGTTGCGAGGTCGGTCAGTGTTTTGTTGACCTGCGATAGCAGGTCGCGAAAGACACTTCGGGAAGAATTGCGATCGAGCCCAACGATCGCGCTGATTTTTACGTAGTTCTTGCCCTTGTGATGCACGGCACCGCTCGAACGCAACTCTTGAAGATTTCGTAGAAGTCTGATATCTCGATCGACGTAGGGGTACCTCTGCAAGTCCAAGTACCTCCTGAGCTTGCTTATACTCTTCTCATCCGAGAAGGCACCTCCGCACGCCTTTGCCAATTCGTTTTCGTTCAGCGAATCAACAAGCAATTTAGTCAAGTAAACGAGTTGATTATCGAATTCTCCGAGATTTTCAGAAAGCGGGACTCGAAACTGCTTGACTATGTGAGCGTCAGCTTCGTGGAGAATCAGAAAGATCGGCCATCCAAATTTCTTTGTCCATACCTCGTTTAACTGCGTGTAGCGCTGCTTGAAGACCAAATCCGGCTCGGAAGGATCAGTAAATAGTGCTTGAAAAGAGCGCTGGAAATTGGTCTCGCTCGGTTCCAATAGGCTTGTTCTTCGTAGAAAAAATCACGACCTAGGTCGCCTAGGTAGACGACCACATGGTCGGGGAGATTGTTATCAACCCGGATACTCCACAACGATCCACAGCGCAGTAGCCCGTCCTCAACCGAGAACTTGTCTGGGTCGTCATAATATTTGGCAAGTACCTTTCGAGCAAACCATACAGGCGTCAGGTAAGGAGGTGCACCTTCGTTCGCCCCAAAATAGTCCGCAAGAGCATTGGGGTCGCAGCTATGCAAGATAGGCGACCCATCTTCGGCGGTGTCGATGACGAACTCTTCATACCGGTCGCCTTGCGTCGTCGTATAAGGCCAAACTCCGGACTCGGTTACCGGTGAAGGTAGGATGATCTTCTTTCCAACGAGACGAGACAAAGCGCCGTAGGAGTTTTTACCAACGCCGAAGGAATAGCATCGATCCGAGTTGGCGACGTTTATCGAGGGAAAGGTCGCCTTCGCCTCCTCGGCATCGACGTCCGCGCGAACTCGATGATCGAAGAACAACGTCAGAGCAAGCTGCCGTGCCGCCATATATCGTCGTAGGAGCCGTGTAAGCACACGAGCGCGCACGGGAGTGACCTCGGCGGCAACGACCTCGTCGCCTCGATTATCCACGTAGATATAGCGATCAATATGACGATCATGATAGAGATTATGAAACAGTCGGAACTCTTCACTCAGATCAAACTGGCGCGGCTTAATTCCATTGAAGTTCCTCACATAAATAATCGGCTCAATACTATCCATGCCAAACCGGTCATACGTAGTGACCGTTATGCCGTTTTTGTGCGTCTGCGAGAAACCCGGACCACCTTGGCCAATAATTACGTTCCAGCTCGCTTGCTTAAGCACCTCGCCCACTCGTGTAGGCGGCAACAACCCCGAATAAAAGCAGTTGCCTTCCGCGCCGCCTTGACACTCATACACGATCGTCCACTCGCCACAGCCGAGTTCATCTATCTCCGCGAGATTGGCGGTTTGGCCCAAGCGTGCAATGGCGGTTTGGCCATCACGGCGTTGGGTGGACGTGAGCTCCGGCGGAAGGCGAGGCATCGCGATAGATTAGGATAGAAGAAGACGAGTCGCTAGCAATTTTAGCCGAGCGCTGCCTACCCTCACCCCAGATTCAGCTCCTTAAAAGAAGTCGTTCCCCTTGTCGTCGACGACGATGAAAGGCGGGGAAGTTTTCGACTGCCATCCGCCAAACGGGTTCCATCCCCAACTCGGGATATTCGTGCACCTCGACGTTCCCGACACAACGGTGAGAGCCAACTGCGGCGCGGCCGGCGATCGAGCCGAGAGTGAAGCCTCCCTGCCTGGCCCGGGCGCCCAAAGAGGGAAGGCTCAAGGCCCATCGTGTTGAGGAACGTTCGTTCGGCGTTCGCTGCAGGTCAAGCCGGACCACGCTGATCATTGGGCGCACGAGAGCTTCCCTCATCCGATCCGTCCTTCTCCGGATCGCCCAAGCCAAGTTCTTGGACCAATTTATAGAAGTTTCTTAATGCCCCGCGGTCCCCGCTTCTAGCCTCGCGGACAAAGTGCATAACTGTCTCGTCAGCCTTCCCGCCGATTTTCTCACGTGCCCGAGCAACCACTCGTTCAACAAAGTCCTCGGAGGGAAATGAGAGTTTGTCGTCGGCCTGCTGGCGCCAATCCTTAAGGAAGGAACTTATAATATCACTATCTGCCGCACTCTTTGCTTGATCAAGTCCTCTGCCAAGCCGAGATAAAAATCTTGCCATCTTCCTGACATCGGTATCGCCGACGGTCGCGATTCGACCCGAGGCTTGATCTGCGCGGTGGGCAATCTCGTTCAAGATCGGCACTCTCTTGTTGGTGTTGGCTAGGCTCAACGTAGTTAAATTTATTAGTCCAGCAATGTCAGCAGTTGTCTCTCTAAGACCCTTGTCGGCAGTTGTTGCTTGCCACAAGTAAAGCGCAAATCCAGACGATCCAGTTACGATTTCTGTGAGGCGGCCGCGCTCGTCTTCAAACACGTCGGCTGAATTGTCCAACAACTCCGGGCTCGTATAGAGAATCGCTCTATTTCGCAAATTATGCAAAGTCATCCAGAGACTGGATATGTCTATCTTTAGTTGTTCCGCTGTTTTTGTTTCCGCTCGTTCGTTGGTTATGACTACCAATATTGCGAGTGTTCCGACAATTAACGCAAACATAGTCGAGATAGCGGTTGAGAGCGCCGAGATCGAGTTGACGTTCTCGTGCAGAAACTCACCATTTGAAGAGAAGACGCCGACGCGAAGAAGTCCGAATGAAAGCACTGTCGCAGAGACAACTACCGCCGCTGCCATTACACCAAAAGCTACCCATAGAAATATTGTCACCGATCGAGTCATATTCGTTTCCTCCTTGTCCGAGGGTAGATGCGCCACAATTGTCACAATTCAGCCAAACCTGACGTTTCAACAATAAGCGGAGTCTGGACTTGTTGCGAACGAAATCCTCACAGATCATCGCCACTGTCACGAGGCGAGGGACACACCCACGGGCAGCTGACGATCCAGCGAGATGAGGAGGACTTTCGGACGCGGGAAGGGGGGGATTTGATTCTAGCTTTCCGCATGCGATGGCCGGCGCCAAATTGGTCACACGGGGGCGCGGTCAAGGGCAGTGGCTTGGAGCGCGTCGAGTAGAATCTCGGACCCGTCACCCCAGATTGAGCTCCTTGAAAAAGTCGTTGCCCTTGTCGTCGACGACGATGAAGGCGGGAAAATTCTCGACTTCGATCCGCCACACGGCCTCCATCCCGAGCTCGGGATATTCGTGCACTTCGACCTTTCTGATGCAGTCCTGCGCCAGCCGCGCCGCCGGGCCGCCGATCGAGCCCAGGTAGAAGCCGCCGTGCCTGGCGCAGGCTTTGCGCACCTCGGCCGAGCGGTTGCCTTTGGCGAGCATCACCATCGATCCGCCGGCCGCCTGGAACTGGTCGACGAAGGAATCCATCCGGCCTGCGGTCGTCGGCCCGAACGAGCCGGAGGGCAGGCCAGCCGGCGTCTTGGCCGGGCCGGCGTAGTAGACCGGGTGGTCGCGCAGATATTGCGGCATCGGTTCGCCGCGCTCGAGCCGTTCGCGGATCTTCGCATGCGCGGCGTCGCGGGCGACGACCATCGGTCCGGTCAGCGCCAGGCGGGTGCGGATCGGGTGCTTGGTCAGCTCCGCCAGGATCTCCTTCATCGGCTGGCGGAGATCGATCTCCACCACCGGGCCGCCGAGCGCGGCCTCGTCGATCGCCGGCAGGAAGCGGGCCGGATCGCGCTCCAGTTCCTCGAGAAACACGCCCTCCCGGGTGATCTTGCCGAGCGCCTGCCGGTCGGCGGAACACGAGACCCCGAGTCCGATCGGGAGCGATGCGCCATGTCGCGGCAGGCGGATCACCCGCACGTCGTGGCAGAAGTATTTGCCGCCGAATTGCGCGCCGACGCCGAGCGCCTGGGTCAATTTGTGGATCTCGCCCTCGAGCTCGAGGTCGCGGAAGGCGCGGCCGTCCGGCGCGCCCGACGTCGGCAGGGCGTCGAGGTAGCGGGCGGAGGCGAGCTTGACCGTCTTCAGGGTGAGTTCGGCGCTCAGGCCGCCAATGACGATGGCGAGGTGATAGGGCGGGCAGGCGGCGGTGCCGAGCGTCAGGATCTTCTCCTTCAGGAAGGCGATCATCCGCTCGTGCGTCAGGATCGACGGCGTCGCCTGATAGAGGAAGGTCTTGTTGGCCGAGCCGCCCCCCTTGGCGATGAAGAGGAACTTGTAGGAATCGTCGCCCTCGGCGGCGATGTCGATCTGCGCTGGCAGATTGTCGCCGGTGTTCTTTTCCTCGAAGGTCGAGAGCGGCGCGACCTGGCTGTAGCGCAGGTTCTTCTTGCGGTAGGCGTCGCGGATTCCCTCGGCGATCGCCTCTTCGTCGCCGCCGTCCGTCCAGACCCGGCGGCCCTTCTTGGCCACGACGATGGCGGTGCCGGTGTCCTGGCACATCGGCAGCACGCCGCCGGCGGCGATGTTGGCGTTCTTGAGAAGATCGTAAGCGACGAACTTGTCGTTGGCGGTCGCCTCTGGGTCGTCGAGAATTTTGGCGAGCTGGGCGAGATGGCCGGGGCGCAAGAGGTGGTTGATGTCGACCATCGCCGCCTCGGCAAGGCTTCTCAGCGCCTCCGTCTCGACCCCGAGAATCTCGCGCCCGAGCGCGGTCTCGACCCGGACGCCCTCGCTCGTCAGCTTGCGGTAGCGGGTCTCGTCCGGCCCGAGCTGGAACAGGGAAGGGTTCGCCGCGCTCATGCCAGCCTGCCCAAGGTTACTTATCCTACGCCGCCGCCAGGTTCAGGCCGGCGATGGCGTTGGCGACGGCGAGGGTGCGCCGCGCCATGTCGGCGTGCAAGAGCTCGACCATCTTGCCGTTGAGTTGAATGGCGCCCTTGCCGGCGTTCTCCGGCAGGGCGAAGGCCTCGACGATCGCCCGGGCGCTCGCCACCTCCTCGGCCGACGGCGCGAACACTTCGTTGCAGATGTCGATCTGGCCCGGGTGGATGAGCGTCTTGCCGTCGAGGCCCATGTCGCGCCCTTGCAGGCATTCCGCCCGGAAGCCGTCGAGATCCTTGATGTCGTTGAAGACGCCGTCGATGATGTCGATGCCGTGAGCGCGCGCGGCGACGGCGCAATTGGCGACCCAGGCGGTCATGGTCGGGCGGCCGGGGGTCAGCCGGGCGCGGGTCTCCTTGGCGAGGTCGTTGAGGCCCATGACGAGCACGGCGAGGCGGGAGGCCGAATCGGCTGCGACCGCGGCGATCTGGCCGGCGTTCAGGATCGCGTTCGGCGTCTCCATCATCGCCCAGACGCGGGTCCTGTCGGGCGCGCCGTTCTCGCGCATCACCCGGGCGGCGTACATGATCGCGCCCGGCCCGTCGACCTTCGGCAGGAGAATGGCGTCCGGACCGGCGGCGGCGGCGGCGACGAGATCGTCCGGCCCCCACGGGGTATGGGGCCCGTTGACGCGGACGACGACCTCGCGAGCGCCGAAATCGCCTTTCACCGCCGCAACCACCTGGGCGCGCGCCGTCTCCTTGGCGTCGGGGGCGACCGAATCCTCCAGATCGAGGATCAGCGCGTCGGCCGGCAGCGTCGCGGCCTTGGCGAGCGCCTTGGCGTTGGAGCCGGGCATATAGAGGACGCTGCGGCGCGGACGGGCAAGCATGACAATCTCCTGACCATTCGCTTGAACATTTAAAGACAAGCTCGCTGCGGCGCCAGAGGCGTGCTGCGCTGCGTCATTGAACTTAGGTAGGCGATTTGGGGGGCAAACTAGCGCCCGCACACCATTCGGCCTTCGGCCTCTTTCCCCAGCGCAGCTGGGAAGGAGAATCCGTGACCTTGGAGATGTGCATATAGCAGGGATCCCCGGGGGCTACCTTCCCACCTTCGCCGCGATCACGCAGGCGGCAGCGGCCCCGGACTTGCATCGCCAAATTTGAAAGTCTGTACAAACCGCTTGTTTCCCTTGGGGGGTCCGGGCATTTTCGCTCGTGTGTGAACCGGCGCCGACAGCGCGCCGCATTCCCGCGCCCGGGGACTCTTCGATGCTCGAGCCCATCGGCTTCTGGAGCTACGCGCGTTTGGACGAGCAGCAGACCGGCGGGCGTTTGAGCCAATTGCGGGCGCTCGTCGGCAACGAGATCGGCCTGCGGTATGGTGACGCGGTTACCCTCTGGCAGGACGTGACCGCGATTCCCTACGGCGCGAACTGGGCCGACGAGATCGAGCGGGCGATCGGCCAGACAACATTCTACATTCCGATCGTCACGCCACGCTTCCTCAAGAGCCAATATTGCCTCGACGAGTTCAGGTCGTATCGGCGGCGCATGATCGCGCTCGGCCGCGACGACCTGATCTTTCCCGTGCACTACGTCGACGTGGACCACATTCGGTCGGAAGGTACCACATTCGGCGACGATCTTGAGGCGCTACGGCGCTGGCAATGGATCGACTTTCGGCCGCATTTCTATGCTGAGCCGAATTCGCCCGACGTTCGCCGATGGGCGGGCGATTTTGCAAAGGGCGTCATGCAGGCGATGCGGCGTTCGCCGCCCGCCAAACGGGCCATGACCGCTGTCGAGCGCAGCGTGGAAGAGGTCGTCTCCGGATCGGAAGCGCGCTTGGCGCCGCTTGCTTCCCGGTCTACCATCGTTCTGACGCCGGACGAGGAACGTGCGCTCGCGCCGAAAGATGAGTTCCGGGAAGGCGTGGATTTTCCTGTCATGGTTGTCGTCCCCGCCGGGATTTTTACCATGGGATCGCCGGGAAAAGAGGAAGGCCGCCATACCGACGAAGGGCCGCAACGCGACGTGCGGATCGCGAGACCCTTCGCGGTCGGCAAGTATCCGGTGACGGTCGATGAGTTTAGGGCGTTCGTAGCGGACACCGGTCATGACGCGGTATCGGCCGTTTGGAACGGCAGGAAATGGGGACTGCAAAAAGGTCGTTCGTGGCGCGATCCGGGGTTCGCGCAGACGGGGGCGCATCCGGCCTGTCGCCTGAACTGGCACGATGCGCAGGCCTATGCCGAATGGCTGTCCGCCAAGACGGGCAAAGCCTACCGACTGCTGAGCGAGGCGGAATGGGAATATTCCGCGCGCGGACAAATTAAGCCGGGAAACTATCCGCGCTATTTCTTCGGCGATTCGGAGGCCGAGTTCTGCAAATACGGCAATGGCGCGGATCAAACCGCCAGGAAGGAAATTCCGGGGGCCATCGACTGGCCGGTCTTGCCGTGCAGCGACGGCTATGCGTACACATCGCCGGTCGGGTCATTCAGGCCGAACGCGTTCGGACTTTTCGATATGCACGGCAACGTCTCGCAGTGGGTCGAGGACTGCTACCACGACACGTACAATGGCGCCCCGCTCGACGCCAAAGCTTGGATCTATAACAAACGTGAATACCGGGTCCTCCGCGGCGGCTCCTGGATCAACTATCCCAGGTACCTCCGCGCCGCGTATCGCAGCAGGTACAACCCAAACTCCCGGCTCAACTTTATCGGCGTCCGGTTGGCCGGAACGTTAAATCTGTGATCTTTACCTCTTTACGCTCTGACAAGGCCGTATAGAGCAGCGGTCGGGGTCCAGGGGCGTAGCCCCTGGGGAAGTCTCTTATCGCGTTATCTGTTGCGCCCCGGCGAAGTTACAAAGATCCCGTTCGATGACGGCTATCTCTTCGGCTGTCCGCCGACCGTCGTCGCCGCTTGCGAACCCGCCGCGACCGCGCGATCCAGCGCCTCCCCAATCTCGGCGCCCCCAAGCCGCGCGGCAAGGAAGGCGGCAAGAAAAGCGTCGCCGGCGCCGGTCGAATCTACGGCTCGTATGTCCGGCGCCGGGACCCGCCATCTTGCGGCGCCTGACGCCGCCCCGCAGCCCGCCGCGCCGCGCTTGATGACGACGAGGGGATAGAGCGCGGCGAGGCGCGCGCACTGCGCCTCGGGATCGTCCACGCCCGTGAGGACTGCGGCTTCCTCCTCGTTGGGGAAGAGGATCGCGGCGCCCCGCGTCCATTCCAGGAAGGCTTTCGGCCCGACCTCGCGCAGGAACTCCGCCGAGGCCGGATCGACGCTCACCGGCGTCGTGCCGGCGCGACGCATGACGTCGAGCGCGGCGGCGCGGGAAGACGAAGCGAAGAAGGAATAGCCGGAGAGATGGACGTGCCCCGCGCCTGCAAGCAGCGCGTCCGGGATGTCGGCGGGCACAAGCGCCTCGTTGGCGCCGCGGTCGGTGAAGAAGCTGCGCTCGCCGTTCGGGTCGATGAGCGCGACGAGGCGGCCCGTCTGGCGCTCCGAATCTCCGACGAGATGCGGCCTGACGCCAGCCTCGACGAGCCGCGCCGCCGCGCTCTCGAAGTCGCTCGCGCCGACGCGCGCGACAAGGTCGACCGCGATGCCGAAAGAGGCCAGCCACGCCGCCTGGTTGGCGGCCGAGCCGCCGGGTTCGAAGCGGATGTTCGCCCGCCGGTCCGAGCCGTGCGCAAGCGGCCCCTGCGGGCGGACGATGATGTCCGTCATGATGTCGCCGACGACGAGAACGCGGCAAGAAGTACTTCGCCAGGGCGAGATGTCTGGGGCTGACAGCTCGTGTCCTTTGTGAATCCTCGGTGTTCCTCGTGGTTCCATCTCAGTTCACTGCCAAGAACACGAAGCTTGCACGAAGAGCACGAGGCAAGCCGTTGCGCCCAAGGCCGCGTCGATGGACCCCAAGGTCACAGGGTCATTCGCTTGATGCCTTGCTTGAGCAGGACAACGTTGAAATTGATCAGAAATCCCAACCGACGGCCCGACAGTCGAAGATACGTCAGCAACTGCGCCTCATGGACCGGCGCCAACGCGTCGACTGACTTCACCTCCACGATCACGGCGCCGTCCACCATCAGATCGACGCGACACCCAGCCTCGAGCTTGACCGCTTCGTAGACGACGGGAAGGGCGATCTGTCGGAGAACCGCGCTGCCTCCGATCTCCAGTTCGTGCGCCATGCAAATCTCGTAGGCCGACTCCAACGGCCCCGGCCCGAGCGCTCGATGAACTGCGATGGCGGCGTCGACTACGCCGCGCGCGACCTGCTCCCGTGCTCTCCGGCAACGGTTCGTGTCCTTTGTGCATTCCTGGTGTTCTTTGTGTTTCCATTCCACTTCACGACCAAGACCGCGGAGTTCGCAGGAAGGGCGCGAGAGAAGCTTGGTCTCATGGCCAGCATCGATCAAGCCGCGATCCCCGCCATCCCGCGACAGGCGGTTGAGGCGCTCCTGCGGTCGAGCAACCATCTTCGAATTGAGGAGACGCGGCATGATCGATTTCTCGGTCTCGATAGGCAGCACCTATTCCTACCTTTCAGTGATACGGCGCAGGCGTCCCTCCCGCCGGCGGTTCGGACTCTCGTCTTCGTCTGCTTTTGATTTCCCTGTTACTGGCCGGAACAAGGAAAAGACATTCCCTGTTATTTCTACAGCACGCTTCACGAATTTATCGAGAAACCGCCTGCAAAACAATGTCTTGCCGCAACCACGTCGCGCCGCGCGAAGGCGATTCGCTCAATGGCAGGGAAAAACAGCGAAAAACAGGTAGGCAGAATCACGGATGGGCGCCGCCGCCAGGGCGTCTGGCCCGCCCGACCCCGGCTTCATCCCTTCGCCAGCTCCACCGCCGCCTGCGCCGCCAGAATCGCGTTGTTGCGGATCAGCGCGATGTTGGCCTCGAGGCTGCGGCCGCCGGTCAGCTCCACAACGCGCTTCAGCAGGAAAGGCGTGGCCTCCTTCTTGCCGACGCCCTGCTCTTTCGCCTCCTTGACCGCTTCTGCGATGCGCTCCTCGACCATCGCCTCTTCGAGCGCGTGATCCTGCGGGATCGGGTTGGCGATCAAGAGGCCGCCCGGGCCGATGTCGCGCTGCAGGCGGATCATGCGGGCGAGGTCCTTGAGGCCGTCGCAGCGGTGCTCGAGCCTGAAGCCGGACGAGCGGGCGTAGAAGGCGGGAAATTCGTCGCAGCGGTAGCCGACGATCGCCACCCCCTGCGTCTCCAGGAATTCGAGCGTCTTTTCGATGTCGAGAATCGACTTCGCCCCCGCGCAGACGACGGCGACGCGGGTGCGCGAGAGTTCGACGAGATCGGCGGAAATGTCGAAGGTCTCCTCCGCGCCGCGATGAACGCCGCCGATGCCGCCGGTGGCGAAGATCTCGATCCCCGCGAGCCCGGCGATGAACATTGTCGCTGCGACCGTCGTGCCTGCCGAACCGTGACGCGCCGCGACCGGAGCGAGATCGCGCCGGGACGCCTTGACCACCCCGCCCGAGAGCTGGCCGAGGCTTTCGATTTCATGCGCCTCGAGCCCGACCCGGAAGCGCCCGCCCAGCACCGCGATGGTCGCCGGAACCGCGCCGGCTGCCCGCGCCGCGTCCTCGACCAGGCGCGCAGTCTCGACATTGCGCGGATACGGCATGCCGTGCGTGATGATGGTCGATTCGAGGGCGACGATCGGCCTGCGCCGCGTCAGCGCGTCCGCGACTTCGGGCGAGAAATCCATAAGATCCGAAGGGCTCATTGGTCCAAGCGCCGCTGATGGGCCGCCATTAGGCCGCGGCCGGCGCTGCACCGAGCCGTCGCCTGCCGTTCCGACCAGGAATAACCGTACAGCGGCCGCACCGAACGTCAATCTCCGCCGCAATTTGAAGTCAGACACACGAATCGCTAGCTTTCCCATGGAAAGTCGGCGATTCCCGGATTAAGGGCGACGCCGTGGGTAGCCAAGTGGCGAGTTTGGGAACCGACGCGATGGACGACAAGCCCGAGGTTCCTCAGGCGCCGAAGGCCGAGAAGATCGACCTGGCCGCCGCGGTCAGACGAGCCCGGGTCGAAAACGCCGAGCGCGCCGACGCGGTCGCGGAATTGCGCGAAATCGAGGCGGGACGACTGGCGCTGCTCGAAAGCGCGCTCAAGCCCGTCGTTCGGCAGGCGCCGCCGGGCGTCGACATGTTCGATCTCACCTTGAGCCAGGGCGAGCATCCGCGGCTTTTTCTCGACATGGTCGCATTCGTCGACATGGGGCGCGACCGGCGCACCTACCGCTTCTTTCAGGACACGCTGCACGGCCGCGTGCTGATCGCCGAGAGCCAGCAGATTGAGAGGGTCGTTGCCGCCGTCACCAACTATGTCGCACGCCGGCTCGTCGAGCGGGAACGCGCCCTTGCGGCGGAGAGCGCGGACCCAGAAAAGCGCGATGCCTCCGCGTTGTCGGCGCGCCCTGCGGGATCGGGTGGCGGCGAGCCGGCGCCCGCCTCGCCTTCTCCGCAGACGACGTTTCCCGGCGGCACGGCGCCGCTTGCCCCGCAAGCCGCCCCCGTGCGCGCCCGGCGAACCTTCGCTCAGCGCCTCGGCGACGCGCTGAGCTTCGTCGTGATGACGCTGGGCTCGATCACGCTCATTTGCCTCATGGCCATCGCCGGCTATTTCGCCTGGACGCTCCGCCTGCACGATGTCTGGACGCATTGGATGGGGGGCGCGGCGCACTTCTAGAGGTTTCCAGGGGGTTTGGCCGGGCGAGCGCGGCTTGCAGGCCGTGTTGCCGGAATTGCGCCGAAGTCGCGGGTCAAGATTGCCGGCCGGGATCCGTGCCTCGGATGCGGCCGGCATCGTCATGACGGACCAGGCGCTGATCTTCTTGATCCGCCGTCAAGACATCCGACGCGGTTTCGGTGCCGCGAAACATTGCGCGGCGGGCAGGGGCGGCGAGATGGACAGCGCGTTCTTTTCCGATCTTCTGGCTTCGATCGCCGAGCGCGGCCGGTCGGTCCTGAAGCTGACCGCATGGCCGCGCGACGCGGAGAACCGGGCCGGTTCGCTCATCGACATGTGCGGCGCGCTTCTGACCGGGCGCGGCGAGGCCTCGGGCGTGGCGCTCGCGAGCGAGATCCTCGCCCGGTACCGCAGCCTTTCGGAGGCCGATAAAAGCGCGCTCTTTGGCGCGCTGGCGAACGGCTTCGGGCCTGATCCGAAGCGCGTCGAGGACGCGGTTGCACGGTTCGCCGCGACGGGCGACCAAACGGCGGCGAGCGACATCCACTATGCGACCGAGCCGCGCCGCCAGGAGCTGTTCAGACGGCTCAATCGCGCGCCGGGCGGCACCGCGGCGCTGGTCGCGATGCGCGCGGACCTGCTGGACGCGGCGCGCGAAGACCGCTCGCTCGCCGTCGTCGACCGCGATTTCCAGCATCTCTTCGCCTCGTGGTTCAACCGCGGATTTCTCGTTTTGCGCCGTATTGACTGGTCCTCGCCGGCAGCGATCCTGGAAAAGATCATCCGCTACGAGGCGGTGCATGAGATCCGCGACTGGGACGATTTGCGCCGCCGCATCGATCCGGCGGACAGGCGCTGCTATGCCTTTTTCCACCCCGCGCTGGTCGACGAGCCGCTGATCTTCGTCGAGGTGGCGCTGACCCTGGCGGCGCCCGACGCGATCGCGCCGCTCCTGGCGGAGAAGCGCGCCGAGGTCGCCAAGGACCAGGCGCGGGTCGGGACGTTCTATTCGATTTCGAACTGCCAGAGGGGACTTTCCAGCGTGAGTTTCGGCAACTTCCTGATCAAGCAGGTCGTCGAGGAGATCCGCCGCGAACTGCCGCGAATCGATACCTTCGTCACCTTGTCGCCGGTCCCGGGCCTGCGCGCCTGGATCGAGACGACCGAGGACCCGGCCGTCGAGCCGCTCGTCGGGCAGGCCCGCGAACGCGGGCGCGACGAGCGCTGGGCGTCCGACGCGGAAAGCGCTGAGCGCATGCGGCGCGTGCTGGAGCCGCTCGCCGCCTATTATTTCCTCAAAGCGCGCCGCCCGGACGGGCGAGTGATTGATTCGGTGGCGCGTTTCCATCTCGGCAATGGCGCGCGGCTCGACCGGATCAACTGGATGGGCGATTTGTCGGTCAAGGGCCTGTTCGAATCCTATGGGGTGATGGTGAACTATCGTTACGATCTTGCCGAGATCGAGCGCAATCACGAGACCTACGCCAACCAGGGTGTCGCCGTCGCATCGAGCGCGGTCAAGCGAATGCTGCCGAGCGGACGAACGCTCGGCGCCGCCGCGCCGGCGCTGCCGGCGCCGGACGGACGGGAAAGCGCTTGAGCCCGAGCGCGGCCAACGGTGGCGCACGACGCGGCGGCGGCGTAATGTGCAGGCTGGTCAGCGCGAGCAACCATCGGGCTCCCTCGTGTTTGCAAATCGCCTAGCCAGGGGAGGATGTGATGTACGCCGCAATCCGTCAGGTGAAGGCCAAGCCCGGCATGGCCGATGAACTCGCCGACAAGATCAAGGGCGCCGTGCCCATCATCAGCGGCGTGTCGGGCTTCATGGGATATTACGTGGTCTACGCCCCGGACGACACCGTGACGGCGGTGAGCATCTTCAACAAGGTCGAGGAGGCGCAGGAATCGAACCGCCGCGCGCTCGCCTGGATCGAAAAGAACCTCGCACCCTTCGTCGTCGGCCAGGCTACCGCAACGGCCGGCCCGGTCATCGTGCACTCTCTGCCGTGAGACGCTCGACGCCCCTCGCTAGCAAGCCTTGGCGGCGGCGGCCCGTTGTTGGCGCTCGCCCCTCTGCGTCGGCTGCCTCGGCGATGAGCGCCTCCAATCGTCACCGCGCAATCGTGGAGGTTACCGCCGCGCTCTCCGCCCAACGCGCCGAACGCGCGCCGAAATGAGCCGAAGCAAAGGTCAGCAGAAACGCCATCGACCATACGACGACGATCGCCGCAAGTGCGATCGTCAGCGGCCGCTCGTTCCGGTCGTTGACCAGAATTGCGTACGAGCCTGATTGCTGTGTAATCCCGTGCATGTTCGCATCTCCGCTTGCAGCGTCCTTTTCGAACGCGCTGGCGTGTCCTAGAAAAGCCACCGTAAGCCTAACCGACGGTGAACCGCAGTGACGTGCGTCACAGTCCGTAAGCGGCCGCAAGCGCCCGCGGCTGAGCCCCGGGAGCCCGCGCAAAAGCTCGGACGATCCTGCGTTCACACCGCCAGCGCCCCGCGCTCGCCGATCGCCTCGCTGTCGAGCGCGAGCCCGCGCACTCGGGCGCTGACCCGCCACAGCCCGCCCTCGCGCTCGAGCCGAACGAGATGGTAGGCGGCGCGGTAGCGCGGGTCGTGCGCCGCCGCCGCGGCCGACGGCGCGCCGAGGACCGGGACGGCGCCGCCGACGGTGCGGGCGGCGCCCGAGGGCAGCGAACGGACGAGCTGCTTGTGCGTATGGCCGTGCAGGATCGCCTCGGCTCCGCGCTCGCCGATGACCCGTTCAAACGCCGCCGCATCAGTGAGGCCGCGGAAGGGCGCCTCGCCTTTGGCCAATGGCGGGTGATGAATGAGGACGACACGCGCCAGTCCCTTCGAGCCGGTTTCGTCGAGAAGCCCAGCGAAGGCTGCGAGCTGCTTTGCCCCAAGCCGCCCGGTCGCCATCAGGGGCGCCGTCGGCACGCCCGAGGCAAGGCCGATGATCGCGACCTCGCCGCGCACTCTGAGATAGGGAAAGGCCGCCGACCCGGAATCTCCCGTCGTCCATGGCGCGAACGTCGCCTGCAAGGGCGCCATCGACGGGCGCACGTAGGCATCGTGGTTGCCTGGCACGAAACTGACGTCGCCAGGATCGCCGAGCGTCCTCATCCAGACCGCGGCGCGGCGGAATTCGGCCGGCATGCCAATGTTGACCAGATCGCCGGTGACCGCCACGTGGTCGGGCGCCTGCGCGCGCAAATCCTCGACGAGGCGTTCAAGCAGGCCCATGTCGTTGAGCCGCTCGCGCGCGCGCTTCCAATTGACGTAACCCATGAAGCGCTTGAGCCGGAAATCGGCGAGGCCCGGCATCGGCGCGGGGGCAAGGTGCGGGTCAGTGATATGCGCGATGATGAAGGCCATGGGCCTCGCTTATACAGCGCGGCGGCACGCCGCCGTTGACCGGCGGCAATAAGGGCGCTTCAAGCGAAAGACAACCCTGGAGCTGAACGCCCGATTCGAAAGTTCATGCCTCGAAGATGACGTCGTTCCGAACCCGGCTCCGGACCCGTGTGGCCCACTGGAGCTTCCTTATGACCCGGCCGATGACCCTCGGCGTGCGTGGGGTGGTGATCGACGAAGCCGACCGCATTCTCCTCGTCCGCCACGGTTACGTCGCGGGCTGGCACTTCCCGGGCGGCGGCGTTGAGGTCGGCGAGACATGCGTGCACGCGCTGACGCGCGAACTCGAGGAGGAGGCGAGGGTCGCGCTCCAGGGCGCGCCCGTTCTCCACGGTCTTTTTTTCAACGCGAAGCCGTCGCGGCGGGACCATGTGGCGGTCTACGTCGTCCGCGATTTCGCGATCCTCGGCGGGCGCGCCCCCGACTGGGAGATCGAGGAAGCCCGCTTTTTTCCTCGCGCTCGCCTGCCCGCAGGCACGACCGCCAGCACACGCGCCCGGCTCGCCGAGATTTTCGAACTCCGAGCCGGTCCTTGCGCATTGGTGAGGGATTGCGGCGGAGACGCCGCAATTTCACCCCATTCATTTTTGATTCTCAGACTGATAGGGTTCGGACGCGAAGGATTAGCGTTAACGGCCCGGTAAGCCGGCAAGCGCTTCACTCAGTCGCGTGGATTTCTTCGGCCGGACGGGCTAAGGCTGGTAGGACAATTGCGGGGTGATGAATGAGCTTGCCGTTCGGGCGCCTTGCGGCGCTGGCCGTGACGGGCGCAGTCGGGGCGCTGCTAGCCGGATGCGACGAGTCCTATCTCGATGCCGGTCCGGGCCGCTCCGAGCATCCGATTTCCAGCGCGACGCTCACGGAAATGTCGAAGATCGACACCACCCCTTCGTCTCCCGTGCTGATCCGCACCTACAAGAAGGAGGCCGAGCTCGAAATCTGGAAGATGAAGTCGGATGGGCAATACGCGCTCCTGAAGACCTATCCGATGTGCCGCTGGTCGGGCCAGCTCGGTCCGAAGAAGCGCGAGGGCGACATGCAGGTGCCGGAGGGGTTCTATACGATCGCCCCGGGGCAAATGAATCCGAACTCCCACTATTACCTCGCCTTCAACGTCGGCTACCCGAACGCCTATGACCGGGCCTATGACCGGACCGGCGGCAATGTGATGGTGCATGGCGTTTGCTCGTCGGCAGGGTGCTTCTCAATGACCGACGAGCAGATCAACGATATTTACGCCATCGCCCGCGACGCCTTCCGCGGCGGGCAGCGCGAAATCCAGCTGCAGTCCTATCCTTTTCATATGACGGCGGAGAACCTGGCGAAGTACCGTCTCGATCCGAACATCGATTTCTGGAAGGAGCTCAAGAACGGCTCGGACCACTTCGAGGTAACGAAGACGGAGCCGTCGGTGGTGGTCTGCGGCAAGCACTACGTGTTCGACGCGAACGTTAGCGGATCCGTCTCCGCGACCGCTTCGTGCCCGGCGCTGCATCGCGACGAATCGGTCGAGGCGGCGGTCGCCGAGAAGGAGAGCGACGACAATTCCAAGGTCGCCGAGCTCGTCGCCAAGGGGGTCAAGCCGATCCGGACGGTTTACGCGGACGGTGGCCAGAATCCGGTGTTCGCCGGCTACAAGGACACCAGCGACCCCGACGCCCTGGTGTCGGGCCCGCAGGATATTGTGCTCGAGGATCGAGCAAAGCCTGTCCCGGCCGCGGTCAGGGTCACGACGGCGGGCGCCTCCAGGCAGCGTGTTGCCGCGCACGCTCAGGTCGCGGCCTTGCCGGCGCAGGAGCCGGCCTTGCCGGCGCAGGAGGCGGTGCAGCCGCAGCCGCAAGCTGTCGCGATCGCCTCGACGACCGGCGTCGCCGGCGGTCTCTGGGGCGCAAGCACGCAGAACGTGAAGAAGTGGCTTCATCTCAGCGGCCAGGAACCGCCACAGCCGGCGGTGACCGCCTACGTACCGGATCAGCCGGCTCCCTCGGACGTGCCTCTGCCGCCGCGGCGGGACGCCTCGGTCGGGCAGAACGAGAAGCCGGCGCGGCTGGCGCTTCACACGCCGCCGACCCCGCCAGCCAAGCCGGGCGATGCACCGGCCAAGCCGGAGGCGCCCGACCCGGCGACTGCGCCGCCCACGGCTTCGGCGCAATAGCGTCCGGCCACTCAGGTTCGTGTCAGAGCCACGCGCGCCTTGATTCGGGCGACAAGCGGTTCCGCATCGCCGTCGGGAAGCGCCCGGATCGGCAGGACAATCGGTGTGCCGTCTCTCGGCCACAGGTAGACGAGGCCGCCGACGTCCTCGGCATCGTCGCAATCGGCGAAATCGACGCGCAGCCCGTGCCCGGTCCCCTTGAGGGTGACGCCGTTGGCGTCGACCGTCGCCGTCAGCGCGCCCTTGCTCTGCAGCTGAGCCATCGCCGCCCCTCCGTGCCGGCGCGCCTCTCGCATGCGCCAGCGATTGGCGGCGCGCTGGATCATGAAGGCGGCCGCGGCGAGAAGGAGCGTTGCTTCGCCCGTTCTGCGGCTGATGAAACCTGTCAGCGCCAGAATGGAGGCGAAGGCCACGACCAGCGCGAACACCGCCAGCGGCGCGAGATGGCTCGCGGTCAGTCCGCCGCGCAACGCGACGCGCAGTCCGAAACGCGCGCCGGCGGCCTCGGCCTCCGCCGGCGTAAGGCTGAAGGCGTAGGGCCCGAACGAATCGGTGTCGCCCGCCGTCCTCATTCCCCCGGCGCCTTGGCGTCGAGGGCGAGCGCATGCAGACCGTCGGCGAACTCGGCCGGAAGGAGCCCGTAGACGAGCCGATGGCGCCCGACCCGGCCAAGCCCCGCGAATCGCTTGGAGATGACCTTTACTCGGTAGTGCGTGCCGCCGCCTGGACGCGCGCCGGCATGGCCGGCGTGCCGGTCGGATTCGTCGATGACGTGCAGCTGAAGCGGCTCGAGCCCCTCCGTCAAACGGCTGACAATTCTTTCCTGCATGGTCACCGACCGCTCTCCCGCTTGGCGTTCTTTGCGCCTAAATAGACGATTAGGGGTTTCAGGTTGAATGTGTTTTTTCGGTCGGGCGACGAACGCGCCCTTAGGGGCGGCGACGGATCCCCGTCCGGGCTTGCCCCGCGGCGGCCGCCCCCATAAAGGACAGGATATGGACTTGAATTCTCGCCTGTTCGATCGCATCCGGGTGAAGCCTGCTGGGCGCGCGCCGGAGAAGGCCGGACCTACGACGCCCTGCAGCCACCCTGGCTGCATGGCTGAGGGGGTATTCCGCGCTCCCAAGGGGCGCGAGCGGGAGGGGGAGTACTTCAGCTTCTGCAAAGACCACGTGCGCGAATATAACGCGTCCTATGACTATTTTCGCGGCATGGACGACGAGTCGATGGCGAAGTTCCGCCAGGCGGACGCGATCGGCCACCGCCCCACCTGGAAGCTCGGCGCCCGCGCGGCGGCGAGCCACGTGGACGAGTCGGTGTTCGCCGAGGCGCGCGCGGCCCGCCGACGCGGCGTCCGCGGCGCCAACCGGGCGGAGGATCCGCCACGCTACAACGCCCTTGCGCTCAAGGCGCTGATGACGCTCGAGCTCAACGGGGACGCGACGCCAGCGAAGATCAAGGCCCGCTACAAGCACCTGGTCAAGCGCCATCATCCGGACGCTAACGGCGGCGACCGGTCTTCGGAAGACAAATTGCGCGAGATCATTCAGGCCTATAATTATCTTCGCGCCAACAAGCTGGTCTGAAAAGCGCAACCATTCCGCCTGCGGTAGGTTGAATGGTCGATTTTTTGCCTCGGACGAGAGGTCCGAATACGAGAGGCCGCTCTTCTCCCGACCGGAGGGGGCGTGGAGGTTCCATGAATTCGCTACTGACGCCGACGGCGGCCGAGCCTGCAACCGGTCTTCCCGACATGCGCATCTCCGTGCGCCAGGCGTTCGGCATTGATTCCGATATGGAGGCGCCGGCTTATGCGCGGGCCGACGAGCACGTCCCCGATCTCGACCCGGACTATCTGTTCGACCGCGAGACGACGCTCGCCATTCTCGCCGGCTTCGCCTTCAACCGCCGCGTGATGATCACCGGCTATCACGGCACCGGCAAGTCGACCCATATCGAACAGGTCGCCGCGCGCCTCAACTGGCCCTGCGTGCGCATCAACCTCGACAGCCACATTTCGCGCATCGATCTCGTCGGCAAGGACGCGATCGTGCTGAAGGACGGCATGCAGGTGACGGAGTTCCGCGACGGCATGCTGCCGTGGGCCCTGCAGAACAACATTGCCCTCTGTTTCGACGAGTATGACGCCGGCCGTCCGGACGTGATGTTCGTCATCCAGCGCGTGCTCGAAGTCTCCGGCCGGCTGACGCTGCTCGACCAGCGGCGCGTCATCCGCCCGCATCCCGCCTTCCGCCTCTTCGCCACCGCCAACACGGTCGGCCTCGGCGACACGTCCGGGCTCTATCACGGCACGCAGCAGATCAACCAGGGCCAGATGGATCGATGGTCGATCGTGGCTACGCTCAACTATCTGCCGCACGACAAGGAAGTCGACATCGTGCTCGCCAAGTCGCCCTCGCATCGGGCGCGCAAGGACGGCCGCGACATCGTCAACAAGATGGTGCGGGTGGCGGACCTGACGCGCAACGCCTTCGTCAACGGCGACCTCTCGACGGTCATGAGCCCGCGCACCGTGATCACCTGGGCCGAGAACGCCGACATCTTCAAGGATATCGGCTTTGCCTTCCGTCTGACGTTCCTCAACAAATGCGACGAGCTCGAGCGCTCGCTGGTGGCCGAATTCTACCAGCGCTGCTTCGGCCAGGAACTGCCAGAAAGCGCGCTCAACGTCGCGCTGAGCTGAGGGTCGCGCGAGGACGCCGACGATGGGCCGCAACGCTGCTCCGGACAAGGTCGAAGCGCCGGTGTCGAAAGAGGCCGATCTCTATTCCTGGGCCGTGCGCCAGGCGGAACTTTTGCGCGCCGGCCGGCTCTCGGAGATCGATCCCGCCGCGATCGCGGAGGAGATCGACGACGTGGGCGAAGAGCAATATGAGCGGCTCGAGAGCGCCCTCAGGGTGCTGATGCTGCATTTTCTCAAGTGGGACCATCAGCCGGACCGGCGCAGCCGGTCCTGGACGAACACCGTGCGTGAGCAAAGGCGCCGGGTCGAGCGTCAGTTGCGCAAGAATCCGGGTCTGAAATCGCGGCTCGACGAGGCATTGTCGGAAGCCTACGAGGACGCGCGCGACGAAGCGTCGACCGAGACGGGAATGCCGACGCGCGCCTTTCCCGTGGTCCGCCCATTCGAGTACGCCGAGCTCATGGAGCGGCCGATCGTCTGGCCGGGCGACGAAGTCTAGCCGCGGATTGGCGCGAATGCCGACGTCCGAGCCCGACCCTTCCGCCAGAGCGCCGATCCGGGTGCTGGCGATCTCCGGCAGCCTTCGCCAGGCGTCGACCAACACCGCCGCGCTCGAGGCGCTGGCGCGGCTCGCGCCGGAAGGCGTGCGGGTGCTCGTCTATCGCGACCTCGCCAGGCTGCCGCCGTTCAACCCGGACGACGATGTCGAGGAGCGGCCGAAGCCCGAGCCGGTCGAGACGTTGCGCCAGCTCGTCGGCGGGAGCGACGCGATCGTCATCGCCGCGCCCGAATACGCGCATGGGCTGCCGGGCGTCTTCAAGAACGCGCTCGACTGGCTGGTGGCGAGCGAGACCTTCGCCGGCAAGCGCATCGTCCTGATCAACGCCGCGCCCCGCGCCTTCCACGCGCAGGCGGATTTGCGCGAGATCCTCTCGACCATGGCCGCGCGCTTCGTCACCGAGGCCTTCGCCACGCTGCCGCTGACCGGCAAGGCCGTCACCGCGGACGACGTGCTCAAGGACGCCGGCTGCGTGAAGCGGCTCAAGGAGTCGCTGGAGGCGCTGGTCGGAGCGCTGCAACAAGCCTGAGGCGATTCTAGCGGCTGCCGTGCACTTTGGCTCCGCAGAAGCCTTTTCTAAGGCTTAGGCGCCTTTTTCTGTCCCTTTGTCCCTTTCAACGCCCCGGTCGTTCTGTTGCCGTCATGCCCCGCGACGGCCGGCGCTAAAACATTTGTCCCTTCAAGCCTTGCAGCGATCTCGACCCCCGGTTGCGGGCGCCGTTTGCCATCGCCGTTTTGAGCGATTTCAAAGGCTTCTGGCGCCTTTTCCGTTCCACCGACATGCCTCGACAGCCAAGGCCTTCGCACCCGGCATACGCGGCCATGACATTCTGGAAAAGCAAAGCACAGAACTCAGGTTTTGGCAAGATAATGTCGATTTTCCAGAAATCGTGGCTAGAACTGAGCATAGTCGCTAATTTCAGAAGGTCTTCCCCGGTGCGAGGCGGCGCCAGGTCCGCACCTGAGGCCAGCAGGGGCTCTTTGACCAGTCCGGCGGGAAGATCGAGAGCGAGCGCGCGGCTGAATTAGCCCCCCCGCGATTTCGCCTTTCGCAGTCGAAGCGGTAGGCGCAGGAGCCGCTTTGGGGTCGAGGATGTGATAAAAGCGAGACTGCTGGCGGAGATCGCGCGCGGCGGGTTACGCTTGAGCGAAGGTGGCGGCGATGCAGCTCGATCGAGCCTCTCCGGCGGCTGCGCTTCGCAACTGCGTTCGCTGCTTTGAACAACGAAGGGCGAGCATTGGCGGCGCCGCGGTCGTGTACCCGCTTGCCGCGCGCCCGGATATGTTTCTGGAATTCTATCTTCGACAGCGATACCTCGTGCGCGAGCGCCAATCCGGCATACACGACCTCGCTCCATGCTCGGTTGTGGTGGGCCCTTGCACATATCGCCGAGCCGAACTCGTCTTGTGCGGTCACTTTGACGTCTTCACCATCCAATTCAATGCGTCGGGTTTTCATTCGCTCTTTGGCGCCCCGATGACCGAACTCGCGGACCGGGCTTACGACGCGCGGTCGGTCATCGGTCCATGCGTGTCGGAAATCGAACAGAGGCTCGGCGACGCGGGGGGCTTTCAGGGTCGAGTCGAGATCGCCAACGACTTCCTGCTGCAGCGCAGGCGGGAACCGGACCTGGCCGATGGCGTAGCCGCGGTCGCAAACCGGATCTCTCGGGAGCCCGCAGCGTTTCGCGTCGGCGATGCGGCGGCGAGCGCCGGATTGGGCGTTCGGCAATTCGAGCGGCGGTTTGCCGAGCAGGTTGGTCTCCCGCCGAAACAATACGCAAGCATCATCAGATTCAATGCTGCGCTCCAGGCGAAAACGATCGCGCCGCAGCGCCTCTGGACAGAGATCGCCCACGAGTTCGGATATTACGACCAGATGCACATGATACGGGACTTCGAACGCTTTGCCGGCGAGAGTCCCGCGGCGGTCATGCGTCGGATCTCCGGTAGCAGCCAATCATGGATGTAATGTCGCGTTTCTACTATCGAGCGCCATCCATCCGCAGATAGCCTTGCGCCGTCATTTCCTAATAGCGGAGGGCTCACATGGCGAGTCACGCAGCGAGCGTCGGCGGTTCTACGGCGACGAACTTGGACGAACAGGCAATCAAGGACGTGCTTCATGGGTATGGCGATGCCTGGAATCGCCATGACATGAAAGCGTTGGCGGAACTTTTCACCGACGAGGCCCATTGGGTCAACATCGTGGGCATGCACTGGCCCGGGAAGGCGGCGGTCGTCCGAGGCCACGACGCGTATCACCGCACCTTCTTTCAAACGACGGACATCGAGCTGGCTGAAATCCAAATCAGGGAGCTGGCCCCGAGCGTTGCGTCGGCCGTTGTCCTTCTGAAAGTGGGGCCGTTCACCCCGCCCGACGGAATCGAGCGTCCGAAGGCCGACAATCGCCTTTCGCTCGTTCTGACAAAGCACGGCGGGCAATGGCGAATTGCGCATGGACACAACACGGTCATCGATCCAGGCGCACAACGTTTCGATCCGGTGAAGACTGGCTGGCCTGACGCGTGACCCCACCTCGCGCTCGCCGTTGCGCCTCGCCACGCTTTCCGCCAAACGAGACGCATGCAGCACGACCTCGTCCTCATCGTTGATTTCGGCTCCCAGGTGACGCAGCTCATCGCCCGGCGGGTGCGCGAGGCCGGCGTCTATTGCGAGATCCATCCCTTCTCGACGGCGGGCGAAGTGTTCGAGCGCCTGAGGCCCAAAGCGGCGATCTTCTCCGGCGGGCCGGCCTCCGTGCCTGAGGCTGGCAGCCCGCGCGCGCCGGAGGCGATCTTTACCAGCGACGTTCCGATCCTCGCGATCTGCTACGGCCAGCAGACGCTCTGCCAGCAGCTCGGCGGCAAGGTGGAGAGCGGGCATGCGGCGGAGTTCGGCCGGGCGGACGTCGAGATCCTCGAGGCTTGCGCCCTCTTCGACGGCGTCTGGGCCAAGGGCGGCCGCTATCCGGTGTGGATGAGCCACGGCGACCGGGTGACCCGGCTGCCGGACGGCTTCCGCGTCTACGCCGTCTCCGAGAACGCCCCCTACGCCGTCGCGGCGGACGAGAAGCGCCGATATTACACGACGATGTTCCACCCGGAGGTGGTCCACACGCCCGACGGGGCGAAGCTGATCGCCAACTTCCTGCATAAGGTCGCGGGCCTGAAAGGCGACTGGACGATGGCGGCGTTCCGCGCCGAGGAAGTCGCCCGCATCCGCGCGAAAGTCGGCAAGGCGCGGGTCATCTGCGGCCTCTCGGGCGGCGTCAATTCGGCGGTCGCGGCGGTGATGATCCACGAGGCGGTCGGCGACCAGCTGACCTGCGTCTTCGTCGATCACGGCCTCTTGCGTCAAGGCGAAGCGGAAGACGTGGTCGGCCTCTTCCGCGGCCATTTCAACATCCCCCTCGTCCACGTCGACGCGGCCGACGCGTTCTTGAGCGCGCTCGACGGGCTCGACGAGCCGGAAGCCAAGCGCAAGACGATCGGCAAGCTCTTCGTCGAGACCTTCGAAGCCGAGGCGCGGCGGATCGCCGGCGACGGCAAGGGGCCGGTCGAGTTTCTGGCGCAGGGCACGCTCTATCCGGACGTGATCGAGAGCGTGTCGTTCACCGGGGGCCCGTCGGTGACGATCAAGAGCCACCACAATGTCGGCGGCCTGCCCGAGCGCATGAACCTGAAGCTGGTCGAACCGCTGCGCGAGCTCTTCAAGGACGAGGTGCGGGCGCTCGGCCGTGAACTCGGCCTGCCGGAAAAGTTCGTCGGCCGCCACCCGTTCCCCGGGCCGGGCCTCGCCATCCGCGTGCCGGGCGCCGTCACCCGCGAGAAGCTCGCGATCCTGCGCAAGGCCGACGCCATCTATCTCGACGAGATCCGCAAGGCCGGCCTTTACGACCAGATCTGGCAGGCCTTCGCGGTGCTCTTGCCGGTGCGCACCGTCGGCGTGATGGGCGACGGGCGCACCTACGACAGTGTCGTGGCGCTCCGCGCCGTCACCTCCGTCGACGGCATGACGGCCGACTTCTATCCCTTCGACATGAGCTTTTTGGGGCGCGCGGCCACCCGCATCATCAACGAGGTCAAGGGGGTGAACCGGGTGGTGTACGACGTGACGAGCAAGCCGCCGGGGACGATCGAGTGGGAGTAGGGGGTCGAATTTGGCATCCGCACTCTCTCGGCTTATCGACTGGTGATCGGCAGTGACGCAAGATGCAATTGTTCTTTTTTGTTCTGTGCGCACCCGGCGCGGATCGACCTTGAACTGGCCGGGCGTTGGCCGTACATTAGCACTGGAGCAGCGCCATGACAAAGTCTGTCTTGAAATCCGGTCGCGGTCGGACCCGCGCGCAGCGCCTCGAGACGCGGGTGACCGCTGAGCAGAAGACGCTGATCGAACACGCCGCGGCCCTTCAGGGGCGGACGGTCACGGACTTCGTGCTTACCAGCGTCCAGGACGCCGCGCGCCGCGCGATCGAACAGCATCAACAGCTATCGGTTCGCGACAGCCAAGCGTTTGTCGATGCACTGCTGAGTCCAAAGCCCGTCAATGACCGGCTGCGCGAGACAGTGCGCCGCTATCGCGAAGTCACCCGCGTATAGCTGGGTGCCGGGCGCTTCGGACGGATCGCTTCGGGTAGAGGCGCTCGGTCCGCATCATAATCGCAGTTCGTTCGCCAGCGGCGTCGAACCGCTTGATCGATATCTGCGAAGCCACGCTAGCCAAGACGCCCGCAAGAACATGGCGGCGCCATTCGTGCTCGTGCTGCCGGACGGGGCGATCGGCGGCTACTACACGCTTTCCGCGGCCGGAGTGAAACTCACCGAACTTCTGGCTGACGTCGCGCGCAAGCTCCCACGCTATCCGCTCGTTCCCGCGACGCTCTTGGGTCGCCTTGCGGTTGACCAAAACTATCAAGGACGAGGTTACGGTCGTTTTCTCCTCGCAGATGCTCTGTTCCGAGCGGTGCGTAGCGAGATCGCGTCGTTCGCTGTTGTCGTCGATGCAAAGGATGATGCGGCTCGCAAGTTTTATGAACGCGAGAGTTTCCTCTCCTTCCCCGATCGGTCGCTAAGACTGTTCCGACCGATGTCCGACATCAGAGAGTTGTTCAAGTGATGTCAGAAGCGGACCGGCGAATGCATCGGCCGTGACGACGTAAACCGTGCTGGGACAGAACCCTCCGGCCCCAGGCGGTCGTACTCCTTTATCGCCCGCAACACGTCGACGCGAGTGACGCGGTGCCACGCCACCATCTCTTCACACTCCAGTATCGCTGTCGCCTTGCGTTTCCGGCCATAGGCGAGGCGCGCGCCCCCCTCGTTTGGCAGAAGAGAGCGCGTCTGCAAGCCGCGATTCCCTGCCGGCGCTGAGGCTAAAACAGGACCCAATTGGACGGAACCAACGTCGTCATCGCGAGCGTAGCGTGGCCATCCAAGGGCCACCGCCGCAGGCCGACGATCGCCTGGATCGCCGCGTCGCCATAGCCCGTCGGTAGACGGGCGTCTCTCGACGCCCTATGGCTCCTCGCGATGACGATTCCGTCAAAGCGCGCCGTGGTCTAGCCGAAGGCCGCGATCACGGTCTCAATGGGCAGGAACAGGGTTCGGCCGTCGGCCGGATATTCTATGAACTCGGCGCCGGCGTCGACCAGCGCCGCCCCGATTCCGATGCTGTGAAATTGCGCCGGACGCGTGAGCCATCCGGCGCTTGACAGAGGGGCCACCGGCCACGCGATCGCCCGGGCTTTCGCCCGTCGGTCGCGGGCCAGTTATCCATTTTGCTTCGTTTAAAGAGCAGGAATATTCAGGTTCTGCCCTGGTGTGATTACATTTGGATCCGCTCCGATGATGTCTCGGTTTGCGTCGTAGATCATCGTCCAGAAGAGTTTGGTCCCCGCGCCGTAGAAACGAGCCGCAATAGACGATAGCGTATCACCGGCCCTGACGACATAAGTCGTTGGGAGCGTTTGAGCCACGAGTGTCCCTACCGTGACGTGGGGCCAGCTCAAACCCTTGAAGTTCAGAAGCACACGCTGCGTGTACTGCAGCTGGTCAAACTCATGGCCATTGTGGTCCCTAACTCTTTCGATCCAGAAAATGGCGGTCACCCGCGCGGAGTTGGCGTTTGGTCCGCCTGCGGGCGGAGCGCCCTTGCCGACCAAGAAGGCGATATTGTCGGTCCCGCCTCCAGCATCGGGCGCCGCCTGGGGGGCGCTGCTGTCGCTTGTTACCGACAATACAGTTGTGCTGAGAACGGTTTGATTGGCGAGGGCTTGCGACAGGAAAAGGTTTGGATTGCTGAGCTGCAGCTGCGTCAGGCTGGCGACTCGAGTGAGATCCGTGCGAAACTGACTGGGGTTCGTCAGCGTCTCTTCGGGGAAATGGACCAGATTCGTTGCGCCGTCATCGGGACTTCCGATCTGGAACGGAACGATGCTGGAAGCGTCGAATTTCGGCGCCGGGACCGAAAATGCCTGCCCCTGCAGATTGATCGTCGAGCCATGCGGAATTGAACCCATACGAACCACGGACGATTTTTCGTTGGGGTTGGTCGTTAGGGGAACGCTCGCCCAGACGCCGGGTTCGAAATGCTGTCCGCTGTTGTCGAACGCGTCGTTAATGCTTTGAACATAAGCAACGGCGCCGAGGAATACGTCCTGTTGAAGCGATCCGCGGTTGGCGACGCCGGTAGTGCCGCTGATCTCATTGAACGAAAGCGTTTCGTCGGTTAAATTCAATTCCAGGAAATGATCCGACTGCGTAACCGAATCCGGCCGCCAGATCATATTGAAGCCTGTACCCTTCCACGTCCGTTGATTTTTCGCGCCGGGCTGGCCGCCGACGAAACCGCGGAGCAGGCCAAGAAAATCAACGGTCGTCGGCGCGGCCGGCGCGAGTCCGGGTCGAGCAACGTGCTCCTGGTGAAAGGTAAAATCAGTTTCGATAGGCATGATTGTCTCCTCCTTTGCGAGCGCCGGCGTACCGACTTATAAAACCAACGAAAGCAGCGCAGTCCAAGCGAATACAGCGCTTTGGCCCAAGCAGAGCGCCAAGATCCCAACGACCGATATTGCCCAAGTATAACCTAAACTGCACCGTACAAGAAAAAGATCCGATAGTTCCACACTTCGAATCCAACCTGCCACGACGGACCCGGACAGAGCTTGGAATTAAGGGGTTCGCTGGCGCCTAGACCGTCCCTGTTCACGGGAAGCCCGTAATACCCAATTTGTTGATGAGGACCACCGAGGCGCAACAGCCACTATTGCCGGTACTCAAGTCCCTTTCGTCGAAATTCTTACAACCCGGGACACGAGCCCTAGACCGGTCCGAGTTCGAAATCAGGCGGTTGCGCCCCAGCGCTCATGGATCATGTGCATGGAAATACCAACTGTCAACGACCAAATCGGTCGAAACCGGTATGTTTACGTATATCTCAATCCAAGCAACCTTGAGTTGTGGGCTGTTTTTCTCGCTGCTGCCGCACCACAGAGCGCTATCCAGGACTGGTTGGACGTGAAGCAGCTTCGATGGACGCCCCGGATGATTGTGCTTCCATCAGCGACTTGATGCCTTCGGCGTCGGCCTGGGTCGCCGGATTGTAGACCACCATGCTGAGGTCCGTCCGCCCGTCGACTGAAAAGGCCGAATATTCGAAGGCGAGCGGGCCGAGCACCGGGTGTCGAATGTGCTTGACGGCCTCGCCATGGGCGCCGCGAACGTCGTTGTCACGCCACATCGCCGTGAACTCGGGACTGAGCCGGCAGAGTTCATCGACGAGAGGCTCCACCTCCGCCGCGGCTCCGGCGCGGGCGGCGTCCACCCTGAAAGCGCCCAACACGAACCGCGCCACGCTTTCCCAGTCGTATTGCGCCGCGCGTGCGCGGGGGTCGAGGAAGATGAAGCGCAGGATGTTGCGCTGCTCCGGCGGCAGCGATCCATAGTCCATCAGCATCACGGTCGCCGCCCGGTTCCAGGCGACGACGTCCCATATCGCAGTCCGGATCACGGCAGGGGTCGGGTCCAGCACATCGAGCACGCGTTGCAGCCGCGGCGTGACGCCTTCGTTCTTCCGGTAGCGCGCTTCGGGCGGGCGGCCGAGGCCGAGCAGGAAGAGATGCTCGCGCTCAACATCCGTCAGCATGAGCGCGCGCGCGATCCGATCGAGCACGTCGGCCGAGGGCGCCCCGCCGCGCCCCTGTTCCAGCCAAGTGTACCAGGTGGGACTGATGTTGGCGCGCTGCGCCACTTCCTCACGGCGCAGGCCGAGAGTCCGGCGGCGCTCCGAGGGAAAGCCGAACGCGGCCGGGTCGAGCTTGTTGCGGCGGTCCCGCAGATAGGTGCCGAGCAGGCTCTCGGCGGCAAATTGCTCGCTCATCCGGTTAGCCATCTTACTATGATAAAGGCACGTCTTTACAAGAATACGCCGAGGGACGAGATTTGTCTCCAGCGAAATCCGGAGACTTCATTCATGCGCGTGTTTGTCACGGGCGCGACGGGCTGGGTCGGCTCCGCCGTCGTGCAGGACCTGATCGCCGCCGGGCATCAAGTGCTTGGCCTCTGCCGTTCGGACGAGAAGGCGAGGGCCCTCGCAGCCGCCGGCGCTGAGGTTCATCCCGGTTCCCTTCAGGATCTGGAAAGTCTCAAAAATGGCGTGGCGCGGTCGGATGGCGTCATTCACCTGGCCTTCAACCACGACTACTCGAAATTCGCCGAGAACGGCGCGGACGAGCGGCGCGCCAGCGAGGCGATCGGCGCGGCGCTCGGAGGCTCGGATCGGCCGCTGGTCGTCACCTCAGGGATCGCGCTGCTCATGCCGGGGAGCGTCGCGACGGAAGAGACCCGGCCCCGCCCCGCCTCCGAGTCCTTCCCTCGCAACCCGGAAGCCGCAGCCGCAGCGCTGAGCGCCCGCGGCGTAACGGTGACGGCCGTACGGCTTCCGCCTTCGGTTCACGGCCATGGCGATCACGGCTTCGTCCCTGGCCTCATCCGTCTTGCCCGCGAGAAGGGCGTCTCCCCCTATATTGGGGATGGTCTCAACCGCTGGCCGGCCGTGCACCGGCTCGATGCGGCTCGCGTCTTTCGGCTCGCCCTCGAGCGCGGCGCGGAAGGGGGCCCGTTCCATGCGGTCGCCGACGAGGGCGTGCCATTCAAAGAGATCGCCGAGGTGATCGGCCGGCGACTGAGCGTTCCGGTCGTCTCGCAGTCGCCGGAAGAGGCGGGTGGGCATTTCGGCTTTTTCACCAGGTTCGCGGGCGTCGACTGCCCAGCCTCGAGCGAGAGAACCCGGTCGCTGCTCGGCTGGAAGCCCGAGCAACCTGGGCTTATCGCCGACATCGATCATCCGGCCTATTTCACTCTGTGAGAAGGACATCGAAGTCATGCGCGTGTTTGTCACCGGCGCCACCGGATTCATCGGCTCGGCCGTCGTCAAGGAGTTGATCGCCGCGGGCCACCGGGTGCTTGGCCTCTGTCGCTCGGAGGAGAAAGCGCCGGCTTTGGTTGCCGCCGGCGCCGAGGTCTATCGCGGGTCGCTCGAGGACACCGGCAGTCTCAAAGAGGGCGCCGCCCAATCGGATGGCGTCATCCATCTCGCCTTCAACCACGACTTCTCGAATTATGTGGCGAATTGCGAGGACGATCGTCGCGTCATCGAGGCTCTCGGCTCGGTTCTCGTCGGCTCCGACCGGCCGTTGATCGTCACCTCCGGCACCGGGATGGCGAGAGCCGCGCCCGGCCGGCCGGCCACGGAAGACGGCGTGGCCGCCGGCTCGGCGGCCGTGCCTCGGGCAGCGTCGGAAGAGGCGGCCAACTCGGTCGCCGCGAAGGGAGTGAACGTGTCGGTGGTGCGCCTTCCGCAGGTTCACGACACGACCCGGCAGGGCCTCGTCAGCCCGGCGATCCTGACCTATCGCGAAAAGGGCGTGTGCGCCTATATCGGGGACGGACTCAATCGCTGGCCGGCGGCGTACATCCTCGACGTGGCCCGCCTCTACAGGCTGGCGATCGAAAAGGCTGAGCCGAATGCAAGATATCACGCCGTTGCGGAGGAAGGCGTGCCGATGCGCGACATTGCGGAAGCTATTGGCCGACGGCTGAAACTTCCGGTCAAATCCATCGCCCCGGGGGAGTCTCCGGCCTTTTTCGGCTGGCTCGCGATGTTTGCCGGGCACGACATGCCGGCCTCAAGCGAGCAAACGCGGAGAAAGCTGGGATGGGAACCGACCGGTCCGGGGTTGATCGCCGATCTCGAAAACCTGCACGTTCTCGACGCCTGAAACAGGAATTCCGGCGAAGGCAGAGCGAAGGGACGCCGCCTGGGGCCGCCGACCGGCTGTCATCGGCATCCCGTATCGACCGTTGGCGTCGTGACGGCGGGAAGCGCCGTCTTCGAGCCCAGGGACAGGAGAAGCGACGGCTTTGCGGACCAGCGACAGCTTCTTCGAGCCCGGCCGGCTGCCCCATCTTCGCTTCGAAGCGCGCCCGAGACTGCGCCTGCCGAAATCGTCTGCTTTTGTATGACCGACGCGCCCCGTGCGCCCCGCCAGCGAGATGCTGGAGGGCGGCAAGGGCCGATCGCGTGCGAGCGACCGCCTCTAAGCAGATTCTGTTTGGTTAACCAACGGATAAGTGTTTTGCAATTCGCTGCCTGCGCCAATTCGCAAGGTGTGTGGCATGGCGGGAAAGTCTCCGGTTACGGCGAGCGATGAACAACGCGCCGGCCTCTTGGCTCTTGCCGGTTCACGGGATCGCGGCGAGGCGGACCGGGCGCGCGCCGTGCTTTTGACGCTGGCTGGTTGGACCAGCCCCAAGATCGCGGAGGCGTTTGGCGTGCGGGAGGATACGGTTCGCCTGTGGCGCAGCGACTTCGCCGCCGGCGGCATCGCAGCGCTGAAGGCCAGCATCGCGCCTGGCCCGCCTCCGCTGAAGAGCGAAGCCGCCTTGCGCGTCGCCACCCCCTTGCTGGAAGAACCTGTGGCCGACCGGCGCAACTGGACGATCCACCGCCTTCGGGCCGAGATCGAAGCGCGCGAGGGCGTGCGCATCAGCCGTTCGCAACTGTCCAAGGCCTTGCGAAAAAAAAGTTCCGCTGGCGGCGGCCGCGGCACACGCTGAAGGGACGTCAGATGCAAAGCGAGGTGCAACGGGTGGGCCTGCGCCTGCAACTGCGCAAACAGCAGGCCGAAGCGGGCGACATCGTTCTGCTCTACGGCGATGAGAGCGAGGCGCTGACCCATCCCTATCTCGCCCGCGCCTGGGCGAGGTCGGGGGCGGACTTGCGTGTGCCGGCGCCGGGGCAGGCCGAGAAGGTCGCGATCCTGGGGTCGCTCGATCACCTCACGCGCCAACTCATCGTCCATACCAGCCCGACCAAGCGCAGCAGCGATTTCATCGCCCATCTGGAGCAACTCGACCGTCTCTTTGGACCGCAGCCCGGGCGACAGGCCAAGCCGGTCGTGCTGGTCGAGGACAATGGTCCGATCCACACCAGCAAACGCTCGCTCGCCGCCCTGGCCGCCCGCGCACACTGGCTCTCCGTCGAGTGGCTGCCGAAATACGCCCCCGAACTCAATGACATCGAGCCGGTCTGGCGCGATCTTAAGGCCCATCACCTCGCCCACCAGACCTTCACCGACGCCGCCGCGCTCGACCAGGCCATCCATGACGCCGTCATCGATCTCAACCGCGAGCGCATCCTCGATCCGTTGGCCACGCCGCGAATCTCTGCTTAGTCGCCGGCGACCGCCGGCTCGGCGGCCTGCGCCTTCTCAAGGTCGGCGCCGGTCTGCTGGTCGACCGAGCGCATCGACAGCTTGACCTTGCCGCGGTCGTCGTAGCCGAGCACCTTGACCTTGACCTTGTCGCCCTCCTTGACGACGTCGGTGGTCTTGCCGACCCGGGTCTTGGCGAGCTGCGAGATGTGCACGAGGCCGTCCTTCGAGCCGAAAAAATTGACGAAGGCGCCGAACTCGACGGTCTTGACGACCGTGCCATCGTAGATCTGCCCGACCTCCGGCTCCGAGGCGATCGACTTGATCCAGTTGACCGCCGCCTTGATCTTGGCGCCGTCGCTCGAGGCGATTTTGACCGTGCCGTCGTCCTCGATGTTGATCTTGGCCCCGGTCTTTTCGACGATCTCGCGGATCACCTTGCCGCCGGTGCCGATGACTTCCCGAATCTTGTCGGTCGGGATCTTCATCGTCTCGATGCGCGGGGCAAACTCGCCGAGCTCGGGGCGCGAGCTGGTGATCGCCTTGCTCATCTCGTTGAGGATGTGCAGGCGGCCGTCGCGCGCCTGGGCGAGGGCGACGCGCATGATCTCCTCGGTGATGCCGGCGACCTTGATGTCCATCTGCAGCGACGTGACCCCTTCGCTGGTGCCCGCGACCTTGAAATCCATGTCGCCGAGATGGTCTTCATCGCCGAGGATGTCGGAGAGAACGGCGAACCGGTCGCCTTCGAGGATGAGGCCCATGGCGATGCCGGCGGTCGGGCGCTTCAGCGGCACGCCGGCGTCCATCAGCGCCAGCGAAGCGCCGCAGACGGTGGCCATCGACGACGAACCGTTGGACTCGGTGATCTCCGAGACCACCCGGATCGTGTAGGGAAACTCGGCCGGCGTCGGCAGCATCGGGTGGATCGCCCGCCAGGCGAGCTTGCCGTGACCGATCTCGCGCCGCCCGGGCGACCCCATGCGGCCCGTTTCGCCGACGGAATAGGGCGGAAAGTTGTAGTGGAGCAGGAAGCGCTCCTTGTAGGTGCCTTCGAGCGAGTCGACATATTGCTCGTCCTCGCCGGTCCCCAGCGTCGCCACGACGAGCGCCTGCGTCTCGCCGCGGGTGAACAAAGCCGAGCCGTGGGTGCGGGGCAGGACGCCGACCTGCGCCACGATTGGCCGGACGGTCGCCAGGTCGCGCCCGTCGATCCGCCGCTTGTGGTCGAGGATGTTCCATCGCACCACCTTGGACTGGGCGCTATGAAACGCCTCGGCGACTTCGGAAGCCGGAAAATTCGTCTCCGGCCCCTCCGAGGCGAGAACGCCCAGGACCTTGGCCTTGACCGCATCGACGGCGGCGTAGCGCTCCTGCTTTTGCGTGATCGAATAGGCGGCGCGAAGATCGGCTTCGGCGATCTCCAGCACCTCTTTCTCCACCGCGGCGCGGTCGCTCGGCGGCAGGTCGCGCGGCTCCTTCGCCGCCTTCTCGGCCAGGCGGATGATCGCCTGAATGACCGGCTGGAAGCCGGCGTGACCGGTCATCACCGCCTTCAGCATGGTCTCTTCCGAGAGTTCGTTCGCCTCGGATTCGACCATCAGGACCGCCTCCGAGGTGCCCGCGACGACGAGGTCGAGCGACAAATCCTTCATCTCCTCGATGGTCGGGTTGAGCTTGACCTCGCCCTTGATCACGCCGACGCGCGCCGCCCCGAC
The DNA here is from genome assembly GCA_963772555.1 of uncultured Alphaproteobacteria bacterium. Lineage (GTDB taxonomy): Bacteria > Pseudomonadota > Alphaproteobacteria > Rhizobiales > Beijerinckiaceae > Roseiarcus. Next base: position 169,332 of record CAVYXQ010000022.1, read on the forward strand.
CGGCCCCATGAAGGGGACGCCCGAAAGGGTCAGCGCCGCCGAGGAGGCGATCAGCGCGAGAACGTCCGAATCCGACTCGAGATCGTAGGAAAACACCGTTGCGATGATCTGCGTGTCGCAGCGGAACTCATCGGGAAACAGCGGCCGGATCGGCCGGTCGATGAGGCGCGAGACCAGCGTCTCGCGGTCGGACGGCCGACCCTCGCGCTTCAGATAGCCGCCCGGAATGCGGCCGGCGGCGAAGGCCTTTTCCTGATAATGGACGGTGAGGGGGAAGAAGTCCTGCCCGGGCTTGGCTTCCTTCGTCGCAACGACGGTGGCGAGCACAGTGGTCTCGCCCCAGGAGGCGAGCACGGCGCCGTCGGCCTGACGGGCCACGCGCCCGGTTTCCAGGACGAGCTTCCGCCCGCACCAGTCGAGTTCTTCACGTTGAATGTCAAACATCTTTCTTCATCCTGCGGTTCGAGGATGCGAAAGCCCGCGGCCCATGCCGTCCTTCGGTCGGACCCGTCATCGGCAAGACGGCGAGGGGCTGGTCGAACGCCAGCCCTTGGCGATCCTGCCATGACGCGAGGCTCTCGCATGCGGTTCGCGGGCGCCGGCGGCTGCCGCCGCCCGCGGCTGAAAGGGCGCTTTTTTTGATCAGCGCCCGGAATTGCCGTTAACGGCGGATGCCCAAGCGCTCGATGAGAGCCTTGTAGCGGGCTTCGTCCTGCTTCTTCACATAGTCCAGCAGCGTGCGGCGCTGCGACACCATCTTGAGCAGGCCGCGGCGGGAGTGGTTGTCCTTCGCATGCGTCTTGAAATGGCCGGTCAGGTTGGCGATTCTCTCTGTCAGGATCGCAACCTGCACCTCGGGCGACCCCGTGTCGCCGACCTTCAAGGCATATTGGTTGATCAGCGCTGTCTTGCGCTCGGGCGTGATCGACATCGGAGGGATTTTCCTTGTTCTTCGGCGGCCGAAACCGGCCGTCTTGCTTTTGCGAGAGCGGCCGAACCGGGATGTCGTCCAGGTCGGTCGCGACGATGAGGCCCCACGCCTTCGCTGGCGCGGGACGCCCGCTTATACCGATTTGGCCCGGCGGCGCCACCGTTTTCTGCTTGCCCGGGCGGGGGCGAGCGGCTACCTCACTTCGCTCCCCGTGACCCATGCCGAAATCTCCTGAAGATCTGTTCGCCTTTCTGGCCTCCCTCGGAATCGGCGCCGCCACCGTCGCGCATCCGCCCCTCCACACGGTGGAGGAGGCCAGGGCGTTGCGCGGCGAAATCCCAGGCGGCCACACGAAGAACCTCTTTCTCAAGGACAGGAAGGGGCGGCTCTTTCTGCTGGTGCTGGACGAAGAGACGCCGGTCGACCTCAAACGCGTGCACGAGAGAATCGGCGCGCAGGGACGGGTGTCCTTCGGCTCGGCCGAGCTCCTGCAGGAGGTTTGGGGCGTCAAACCCGGCTCCGTGACGCCGTTCGGCGCGATCAACGACGAGGACTTCCGGGTCAGCGTCGTCCTCGATGAGGCCATGATGCGCTGCGCGCGCCTCAACTTCCATCCGCTGGTCAACACCCGCACGACGGGACTGGCGAGCGCCGATCTCGTAAAGTTCCTGCGCGCCACCGGACACGAGCCGCTGATCGTGGCGCTGGGTCAGGAAGAGACGCGGTTGAATAAGGCTGAGCCGCCCTCCATCTAGGCCCGGACAGGGGACTTCAGGAGACCAAGGTCTCACGAAAGGGCTGGAAAGGAACGAAATGGCCAACATCCACGGCGTCGCAGCGCCGCTCGCAAAGACAGCGCCGCCGGTGAAGGAGGTGACGACAGCCTCCTTCCGGGCGGAGGTTTTGACCGCATCGCAGAAGCAGCCGGTGCTGGTCGATTTCTGGGCGCCCTGGTGCGGCCCCTGCAAGCAGTTGGCGCCGGCGCTGGAAAAGGCCGTCGCCAACTCGAACGGCAAGGTCGCGCTGGCAAAGATGAACATCGACGAACACCCGCAAATCGCCGGCCAGCTCGGCATTCAGTCGATCCCGGCCGTGATCGCCTTCGACAAGGGCCAGCCGGTCGACGGCTTCGTCGGCGCGCTGCCGGAAAGCCAAATTCGCGGCTTCATCGAACGCCTGATCGGACCGCTCGACGGCGGCACGGCGGCGCTGCTGGCCGAAGCGGAGGAGGCCGCAGCGGCCGGCGACGCGGCCGGGGCGGCGGCCATCTACGCCGAAGCGCTGGCCGAGAATCCCGCCGATCCGAAAGCGATCGCGGGGCTCGTGAAGCTTCACCTCGCCGCCGGCCAGCTCGCCGAAGCCAAGGGCGTGCTCGCGACCGCGCCCGAGCCCGCTCCCGGCAAGGAGCCCGATCCGGCGATCGCGGCGGCGGCGGCGGCGTTGCGCCTCGCCGAGCAGGCATCGAAGGTCGGCGAACTCGCGCCGCTCGAAAAGGCGGTCGCCGCCAATCCTGACGACCACCAGTCGCGTTTCGATCTTGCCGTCGCGCTCTCGGCGAAGGGCGACCGGCAAGGCGCGGCCGACCAGTTGCTCGAGATCATCAGGCGGGACCGAAAGTGGAACGATGAGGCGGCGCGCAAGCAACTGCTGCAACTGTTCGAAGCCTGGGGCCTGATGGATCCGGCAACCGTCGCCGCGCGCCGGAAACTGTCCGCGGTCTGGTTCTGATCGCCGACGCCGAGAGGGCCGAAAGAACGAGTCGACGACAATGAAGCTCAACCGCACCTACGCCCGGCCGGAGGACATGCCGGCCTCGATCCCGTTGTTCCCGCTCGAAGGCGGCCTTCTCCTGCCTCGCCGGCCGATCCAATTGACGGTGTTCGAGCCGCGCTATCTGGCGATGCTCGACGACGCGCTGAGCGGGGAGCGGCTGATCGGCATCATTCAGCCGTCGCAGCAGACCTCGGATCCGACGCCCGAGCTCTATCCTCTCGGCTGCGCCGGCCGGATCGTGCAATATGCCGAAATCGGCGAAGGGCGTTGCTTTTTGACCCTGATGGGCATCGCCCGGTTCCGGCTCGTTTCGGAAGGGCCGAGCGAACGTCCCTACCGCATCGCAACGGCCGATTACACGCCTTTCGCCGAGGACTTTCTCGAGGGGGCCGGGGAAGCCGCCGTCGACCGCGATGGCCTGCTCGCGACCCTGAGACGGTTTGCCGAGGTCAACGAGGTCAAGATCGTCTGGAGCGACATCAAGAAGGCTTCCAACGAGGCGCTGGTCAACGGCCTTTCGATGCTGAGCCCTTGCGGGCCGCGGGAAAAGCAGGCGCTGCTCGAGGCGCCGGATCTCAGGGCGCGGGCCGAGATGCTGGTCGCGATCACGACCATCGGCTTGGCGCGCGGCGACGATGCGGGAACGCAGCTTCACTAAAGGAGGCCAAAATCGGCCGTGCCGATAGCGGGAGCGAAAAAGGACGCGACACTGCCTTTTTGACAGGGAAATGGCCGCCGCAACCGCGCGCGCCCACTGCTGAGGGCCGTGAGCGAAAATCGAGGTGTCGCCGCCGCTCGAGGCCGCCCTGGTTAGATGGTTCTCGAAGGAGGCGTTCGACATGACGGCTGCGACAAGGACGGCGAAGTTCTTCGTTCCTCCGTATCCGCCGCGCTCGACCAGGCGTCGGGGCGCGCTGTCGATGATGCTGACGCTGCGGCGCAATCCGATCGAGATCTGGGGCCAGGCGGATTTCGAGCGGCCGTTCTCGATCGGGCGGTCGATCCTGGGCCTGCGCGCCGCCGCGCACGACCCGGCGGCGGTTCGTCATGTCCTTCTCGACAATGCCGCCAACTACCGCAAGGACGACTTGCAGCTGCGCGTGTTGAGGCCCGGGCTCGGCAACGGCCTCTTGACCGCCGAGGGCGAAGCCTGGCGGCTGCAGCGCCGCTCGCTTGCGCCCCTTTTTTCGCCGCGCCAGGTGGCGGAGTTCGCGCCGGCGATGCAGAGGGTGGCTGAGACCGCGGTCGAGCGTCTGGGCCATCGTCACGATGGCGCGGTCGCCGAGGTCGCCGGCCTGATGGCGCGCCTCGGACTCGAGGTCCTGGAAGAGACCCTGTTCTCGCAGGGGCTCGGACGCGACCCGAGCGCCTTCCGTCAGGCGTTGACGGCCTATTTCAACGCCTTCGGCAAGCTCGATCCTCTCGACATGCTGGGGGCCCCGGCCTTCCTGCCTCGCTTCGGCCGGATGCGGGGACGTTCGTCGCTTGAGTTCTTCGCGGAGACGGTCGACGCGATCATCGAGCGCCGCAAAGAGCTGCTCGCCGAAGGCAAGGCCGCGCCGCATGATCTCCTGACCCTGCTGATTGAGGCGAAGGACCCGGAGACCGGACTCGGCCTGCCCGAGACGGACGTTCGCGCCAACATCGTCACCTTCATCAGCGCCGGTCACGAGACGACGGCGAACGGCTTGACCTGGACGCTCTACCTCCTCTCGCAGGCGCCGGAGTGGCGCGAGCGCGCCGAAGCGGAGGCCGAGCGCGCGTTCGATCCCGGGCGACCCGGCGCGCTGGAGGGCTGCAAAACGCTGCGCGCCGTCTTCGAGGAGGCGCTTCGCCTCTATCCGCCAGCGGCGATCCTGAGCCGGCAGGCGATCGCCGACGACGAGATCCTTGGCGAACGTGTGCCGGCCGGAGCCGTCGTCGTCATCTCGCCCTACGTCCTGCATCGCCGGCGCGGGCTCTGGGAGGCGCCGGACGCTTTCGATCCGTCGCGCTTCCTCGGCGAGCGGCGCGAACGCATCGATAGGTTCGCCTACATTCCCTTCGGCGCCGGCCCGCGCGTCTGCATCGGCATGGCGTTCGCCGTGCAGGAGGCGATCATCATCCTGGCGAACCTCCTCAGGTCCTATCGCTTCGAACTGGTCGAAGGCCATGAGGTGACGCCGCAGCAGCGCGTGACGCTTCGCCCGCGCTACGGCATGAAGATGCACGCGAAACGGCGCTCGCCGGCGAAGATATCCACCAGCTGAGAATTTCTTCGCGAAAGAGCGTTGACAGGAAAACGACGAGGGCCTATATCGGCGCGCTCCGACGGCTTGGCTCGCTCTAGCGAGCGGCGTGAACCGCGGAGTTTCGGGACTTCGTATGGGCGCTCCCCCCCTGCTGAGTGGCGGGGCCGGAGACTTTTCGGTCGTCCCGGTCGCGCGGAAGCGCGGGATCGGAAAGTTTGAGCTCAAGCCTGTCTCCCGCAAGGTGGTTCGCCGCGGATGCCAGGCTGGAGTTGATGGGATCGCGGAGGTCGGCGCTTGGCGCGGATTTTCGTATCCTCTGCTGTTTGACAATTGCATCGGATAGAAGAGAGACGTGGGCGGCGTTGTCCTTGCGGGGGCTTTGGCGCTGGTTTTCCTGTGCGAGGGTTATGGCTTTCGTGCGGGGGGACTGGGGTTGGGGTCCCGAAGAGACACTGACGGTCACGTTTTCTGAAGAATTCATCGCGCTTTTTGGGATGGATGGTGGACCGCCGTGAGGCGGGCTGGCGTTTTGTTCCCATTTGAGCGGATGTGTTTGGAACTCGTCAAGACGCGGGGCGGGGCCTTTAGGAGGGCCTGCCCTGAAGAAAAGTGACCAGTCGGGATTGATCTTCAAGTTGAACTTGAGAGTTTGATCCTGGCTCAGAACGAACGCTGGCGGCAGGCTTAACACATGCAAGTCGAACGGGCGTCGCAAGACGTCAGTGGCAGACGGGTGAGTAACGCGTGGGAACATACCCTTTGGTTCGGAATAACTCGAGGAAACTTGAGCTAATACCGGATACGCCGCCGGACTTGATCCGGCGGGAAAGATTCATCGCCGGAGGATTGGCCCGCGTTCGATTAGCTAGTTGGTGGGGTAACGGCCCACCAAGGCGACGATCGATAGCTGGTCTGAGAGGATGATCAGCCACATTGGGACTGAGACACGGCCCAAACTCCTACGGGAGGCAGCAGTGGGGAATATTGGACAATGGGCGCAAGCCTGATCCAGCCATGCCGCGTGAGTGATGACGGCCTTAGGGTTGTAAAGCTCTTTCGCTCGGGACGATAATGACGGTACCGAGAGAAGAAGCCCCGGCTAACTTCGTGCCAGCAGCCGCGGTAATACGAAGGGGGCTAGCGTTGTTCGGAATTACTGGGCGTAAAGCGCGTGTAGGCGGGTCTTTAAGTCAGGGGTGAAATGCCAAGGCTCAACCTTGGAACTGCCTTTGATACTGGGGACCTTGAGTCCGGGAGAGGTGAGTGGAACTGCGAGTGTAGAGGTGAAATTCGTAGATATTCGCAAGAACACCAGTGGCGAAGGCGGCTCACTGGCCCGGAACTGACGCTGAGACGCGAAAGCGTGGGGAGCAAACAGGATTAGATACCCTGGTAGTCCACGCTGTAAACGATGGATGCTAGCCGTTGGGGAGCTTGCTCTTCAGTGGCGCAGCTAACGCTTTAAGCATCCCGCCTGGGGAGTACGGTCGCAAGATTAAAACTCAAAGGAATTGACGGGGGCCCGCACAAGCGGTGGAGCATGTGGTTTAATTCGAAGCAACGCGCAGAACCTTACCAGCTTTTGACATGTCCTGGACGGATTGCAGAGATGCGATCTTCCCTCACGGGCCGGGAACACAGGTGCTGCATGGCTGTCGTCAGCTCGTGTCGTGAGATGTTGGGTTAAGTCCCGCAACGAGCGCAACCCTCGCCCTTAGTTGCCATCATTCAGTTGGGCACTCCAGGGGGACTGCCGGTGATAAGCCGGAGGAAGGTGGGGATGACGTCAAGTCCTCATGGCCCTTACAGGCTGGGCTACACACGTGCTACAATGGCGGCGACAGCGGGAGGCGAAGGGGCGACCCTTAGCAAATCTCGAAAAGCCGTCTCAGTTCGGATTGCACTCTGCAACTCGAGTGCATGAAGTTGGAATCGCTAGTAATCGCGGATCAGCACGCCGCGGTGAATACGTTCCCGGGCCTTGTACACACCGCCCGTCACACCATGGGAGTTGGTTTTACCCGAAGACGGCGCGCTAACCTGAAAGGGAGGCAGCCGGCCACGGTAGGGTCAGCGACTGGGGTGAAGTCGTAACAAGGTAGCCGTAGGGGAACCTGCGGCTGGATCACCTCCTTTCTGGATTCGGACAGCAGAGGACAGAGGACGGAGGACGGAAGGTTTAGGCTTTTCGTTCGTCGATGTCGGCATGTCCTGTCGTTCGGCTCAGAATCAAGCGGCTTAGTCGAAGCCGCGTTTTGCGGGACGGCGCCGCCTTCGTCTCTCTTCTTTATCGGACGACGGAGAACGGACGACATGAGGACGGAAAGCGCCCTTTCGGTCGTCTGTCTTCCGACCTCTGTCCTCTGAAACGGGCTTGTAGCTCAGTTGGTTAGAGCGCGCGCTTGATAAGCGTGAGGTCGGAGGTTCAAGTCCTCCCAGGCCCACCAGCGGCTTCGCCGCTGGAAATCGGAAGTCGGAAATCGGCCTTCCGACTTCTGTTTTCCGAGTTCTGATTTCCGCCGCGCCGCTTCGCGGCGACGGGGCCATAGCTCAGTTGGGAGAGCGCGTGCTTTGCAAGCATGAGGTCGTCGGTTCGATCCCGTCTGGCTTCACCATTGTCGGAGGACGGAGGGCGGACGACAGAGGACGGACGACAGAGGACGGAGAAGGACGCCGGCGACGAAAGGCTGAAGTCGGATCCGATGCAATCTATCAGTTTCGCCCAGCGCCAAAAGCGCTTGGGCGTTTAAGAAGGCCGGAAGGCCGACGGGGAGGATCTCTCCTCTGTCGTTCTGCCCTCGGGTCCTTCGATATCTGACATTGTGAAGAGGAAGCGCATTCGGTTATCGGATGAACGGACGAGGGACGTCAGAAGACAGATTCATCTGTCCTCTGTTTCTCTGTTGTCTGTCGTCCTTTAAGCAACCAGTCGTGGGTTTGGAGCCTGACCGCTCAGATCCCCGGATGCGTTTGAAGCAAAACTGGTCTTTTCACGCCAGGGCGCCTTCGGCGCGGAAATCAGAAAACAGAAATCAGAAATCGGCTATTCCGGCTTCTGACTTCCGACTTCCGACTTCTGTCCTCCGACACGCGCTTTGGCGATGAGAGCAATCAAGTGTCTTAAGGGTATCTGGTGGATGCCTTGGCGCTGAGAGGCGATGAAGGACGTGGTACGCTGCGATAAGTCATGGGGAGCCGCGAACAGGCTTTGATCCGTGAATTTCCGAATGGGGAAACCCACCTTCGATCTCTGTTGCTCCGAAGAGGCGCGTTTTGGCGCGGGGCGAGGCTGCACAGGCTTGGTCTCGGGCGAAGGCGGGTCGGCTTCCTGTTCGAAAGGACGAGGGAAGCGGTCTTTGGACCAACAGAGATCAAAAGAAGGGACTTATTCTCCGAATTCATAAGAGAATAAGAGCGAACCCGGGGAACTGAAACATCTCAGTACCCGGAGGAAAGGACATCAACGAGACTCCGTCAGTAGTGGCGAGCGAACGCGGACGAGGCCAATGCTTTTGCTCAAACCAACCAGAACCGGCTGGAAAGCCGGGCCGCAGCGGGTGACAGCCCCGTATGGATAAGGTTCGAGCTGAAGATTCGAGTAGGGCGGGACACGTGCAATCCTGCCTGAACACGGGGGGACCACCCTCCAAGCCTAAGTACTCCTCAGCGACCGATAGCGAACAAGTACCGTGAGGGAAAGGTGAAAAGCACCCCGACGAGGGGAGTGAAACAGTTCCTGAAACCGGATACCTACAAACAGTCGGAGCCCGCTCACCTTTGGTGAGCGGGCTCGGAAAGCAGAAGTCAGAAGTCAGAAGTCAGAAAAGGAGCCAAGTGGAAATAGAGCTCTTTTTCCGACTTCCGATTTCCGATTTCCGACTTCCGAGCCCCGCCTCGCCAAAGGCGAGCGGGTGACGGCGTACCTTTTGTATTATGGGTCAGCGACTTAAAGTATCGAGCAAGCTTAAGCCGGTAGGCGTAGGCGCAGCGAAAGCGAGTCTGAATAGGGCGGATGAGTTCGATGCTTTAGACCCGAAACCGAGTGATCTAGTCATGAGCAGGTTGAAGGCAGGGTAACACCTGCTGGAGGACCGAACCGGTGCCTGTTGAAAAAGGCTCGGATGACTTGTGATTAGGGGTGAAAGGCCAACCAAACTCGGAAATAGCTGGTTCTCCGCGAAATATATTTAGGTATAGCCTCGAGCTGAGGCTCCAGGGGGTAGAGCACTGGATGGGCTAGGGGGGCCAAAACCCTACCAAACCTAACCAAACTCCGAATACCTGGAAGTCATGCTCGGGAGCCACACGGTGGGTGCTAACGTCCATCGTGGAGAGGGAAACAACCCAGACCAACAGCTAAGGCCCCCAATTCGCGGCTAAGTGGGAAAGGATGTGGAAATCCCAAAACAACCAGGAGGTTGGCTTAGAAGCAGCCATCCTTTAAAGAAAGCGTAACAGCTCACTGGTCTAATTAAGGGTTTCTGCGCCGAAGATGTAACGGGGCTCAAGCCGCGAGCCGAAGCTTTGGATGCCGGCTTGCATTGCAAGCCGGCGGAAATCTGAAAATCTGAAATCTGAAATCGGAAAGGATGCGCCCGTAGCGCGCGTGCTTTTGTTCCGACTTCTGGCTTCCGGTTTCCGACTTCCGCCGGCTCGCTATGCGAGCCGGCATGGTAGCGGAGCGTTCCGTTTTGCCGATGAAGGGAGAGCCGTGAGGCGTCCTGGAGGCTTCGGAAGTGCGAATGCTGACATGAGTAACGACAAACACTGTGAAAGACAGTGTCGCCGAAAGTCCAAGGGTTCCTGCGTAAAGTTAATCTTCGCAGGGTTAGCCGGTCCCTAAGGCGAGGCCGAAAGGCGTAGTCGATGGGAATCACGTTAATATTCGTGAGCCAGCAGGGATGTGACGGATCTCTTATGTCGTTCGGCCTTAATGGATTGGCCGGGCGGCGACGAGGTTCCAGGAAAGAGCCCCTGCGTTAGACCGTACCCGAAACCGACACAGGTGGACAGGTAGAGCATACCAAGGCGCTTGAGAGAATGACGTTGAAGGAACTCGGCAATTTACCTCCGTAACTTCGGGATAAGGAGGCCCTCGGCGCGCGCAAGCGGGCCGGGGGGGCACAGGCCAGGGGGTGGCAACTGTTTAACAAAAACACAGGGCTCTGCGAAATCGCAAGATGACGTATAGGGTCTGACGCCTGCCCGGTGCCGGAAGGTTAAAAGGAGAGGTGCGAGCCTTGAATTGAAGCCCCGGTAAACGGCGGCCGTAACTATAACGGTCCTAAGGTAGCGAAATTCCTTGTCGGGTAAGTTCCGACCTGCACGAATGGCGTAATGACTTCCCCGCTGTCTCCAACGTCAGCTCAGTGAAATTGAAGTCCCCGTGAAGATGCGGGGTACCTGCGGTCAGACGGAAAGACCCCGTGCACCTTTACTATAACTTTGCGTTGGCATTCGTTAAGTCATGTGTAGGATAGGTGGTAGGCTAGGAAGCCGGGGCGCCAGCTCTGGTGGAGCCACCCTTGAAATACCACCCTTGACTTCATGGATGTCTAACCGCGCCCCGTCACCCGGGGCCGGGACAACGCATGGCGGGTAGTTTGACTGGGGCGGTCGCCTCCCAAAGCATAACGGAGGCGCGCAATGGTTGGCTCAGACCGGTCGGAAATCGGTCGTCGAGTGCAATGGCATAAGCCAGCCTGACTGCGAGACCAACAAGTCGAGCAGAGACGAAAGTCGGTCATAGTGATCCGGTGGTCCCGCGTGGGTGGGCCATCGCTCAACGGATAAAAGGTACGCCGGGGATAACAGGCTGATACTCCCCAAGAGTCCATATCGACGGGAGTGTTTGGCACCTCGATGTCGGCTCATCACATCCTGGGGCTGGAGAAGGTCCCAAGGGTTCGGCTGTTCGCCGATTAAAGTGGTACGTGAGCTGGGTTCAAAACGTCGTGAGACAGTTTGGTCCCTATCTGCCGTGGGTGTCGGAGAATTGAGAGGATTTGCCCCTAGTACGAGAGGACCGGGGTGAACGTATCTCTGGTGGACCTGTCGTCGCGCCAGCGGCGGTGCAGGGTAGCTATATACGGAATGGATAACCGCTGAAGGCATCTAAGCGGGAAACCAGCCTCAAAACAAGTTCTCCCTGAAGAGCCGTGGAAGACCACCACGTCGATAGGCCGGATGTGGAAGCGCGGCAACGCGTGAAGCTGACCGGTACTAATCGCTCGCTCGACTTGATTGCTCTTATCGCCAAGGCGCGTGCGCGCGAAGCGCGCTCAGGACAGACGACAGACAACAGAGGACGGATAACCTCCCTCCCCTCGTGTCCGCCAGACCCAGTTTTGCTTCATTCGGAGGCCAGAGCTCGGAGAACAGAGGACGGACAAGATTCGCGTTCTGTCCTCTGCTCTCTGTCCTCCGTTCTCCGTTTTTTGCCGGCCTGGTGGCCCTTGCAAGGTGACAAAGACCCGATCCCATCCCGAACTCGGCCGTCAAACGCCTTAGCGCCGATGGTACTCTGTCTCAAGACATGGGAGAGTAGGCCGTCGCCAGGCCTGCAAAGAACGGACAACAGACGACGCAGGACGGAGGACAGATCCAAGTCCCCGCCCCGCCGTCGCTTCCTCTTCAAAAAAAAGATGGACCGACGGAGAACAGTTCCTATCTGTCCTCCGTCGTCCGCACTCAGTCCTCCGATTGCCGCGGGGTGGAGCAGCCCGGTAGCTCGTCAGGCTCATAACCTGAAGGCCGCAGGTTCAAATCCTGCCCCCGCAACCACCCCAAAAAGCCCCGAACGACCCCTCGTTCGGGGCTTTTTGCCGCCAAGCGTGTTGCCTCAGGCATCCGTCTGCCCCACTATCCTCCGATCAGAACGCTGCGGCGCATCCGCGTGCAGCCAAACGGACGAAAGGGAGGCGCTGATGGGCATGCAGATGGCGGCGAGCAGACGGCAAATTCTGCTGGCGGGCGTGGCATTGGTCGCGGCGCCGCGCAGCGGCTTCACCCAGACCATGCGGCCGCTCAAGATCGGCATCCTGAACGACATGTCGAGCGTCTACGCCGACTACCAGGGGATCGGTTCCGTGGTCGCGGCTCAGCTTGCCGTCGATGATTTCTCGACCAAGCTCGGCGTTCCGGTCGAGATCGTCTCCGCGGATCACCAGAACAAGCCCGACGTCGGCGCGGACATCGCCCGGCGCTGGTTCGACACCCAAAATGTCGACGTCGTCATGGACGTGCCGAATTCGGCCGTGGCGCTCGCGGTTCTCGCGGTCGCCAACGAAAAGAACAAGGCCGTCATCGGTTCAGGCGCCGGATCATCGGTCATGACGGGCCCGAAATGCTCGCGCAATTTCGTCCACTGGACCTATGACACCTACTCCTCGGGCGTCGGCCTCGGCAAAGCCGTCACCGAAGACGGCGGCAAATCCTGGTTTTTCATCACCGCCGACTATGCCTTCGGCAAGGACCTCGAAGCCAATTGCACGGCGGCGGTGGAAGCCGCCGGCGGCAAGGTCGTCGGCTCGGTGCGCCATCCGATCAACACCCCGGATTTCTCGTCGTTTCTACTGCAGGCGCAGGCCTCGGGCGCGGAGGTCGTCGCCTTCGCCAATGGCGGCGGCGACACCAACGGGTGCTTCAAGCAAGCCCACGAGTTCGGGCTCGCGACGAAACAGCGTCTCGCCGGCTTCACCCTCAACGTCACCAATATCCCGGCGCTCGGGCTCGCCAATGCGGCCGGTGCGCTGATTCCCACCGCGTTCTACTGGGACGCGAACGAGGGAACCCGCGCCTTCGGCAAGCGATTCCAGGCGGCGCACCCGAAGAAGATGATGCCGAACGACATGCATGCCGGGATGTACGCGGCGACCGAGCATCTACTCAAGGCTATGGCCGTGACCAAGAGCGCGGACGACGGCGTCAGGCTCGTCGATCAGATGAAGGCGATCCCGACCGACGACGCGCTGTTCGGCAAAGGGATCATCCGTATCGACGGCCGGACCATGCATCCGATCTATCTCTACAAGGCCAAGACGCCGGACGAGTCGAAATACGACTGGGACTATTTCAAGCTCGTCTCCACCATCAAGCCCGAGGACGCCTTCCGCCCGCTCGACAAGGGCGGCTGCCCATATGTGAAGGCCTGAGATCTGGCGCGGCCCGGCTGGCGATCGTCGCCCGCCGAGGCTCACTCGCCGTCGGCGTATTCCTCGTTCCAGGTCCTCCCGTCGCGCTCGATCAACGCGACCGAAGCGTTCGGTCCCCAGGTGCCGGCCGCATAGGGGCGCGGCGCCTCATGCGCCTGGGCCCAGGCCTCGCGAATCGGGTCGATGAAATGCCAAGCCGCCTCGACTTCGTCGCGACGCATGAACAACGCCGCGTTTCCGCGGATCGCGTCCATCAGCAGGCGCTCGTAGGCGTCGGCGGAGGCCATGCCGAAGGCCTTGGCGAAGCTCATGTCGAGCGGCAGGTGCTGCAGGCGCATGCCGCCGGGCCCGGGTTCCTTGACCATCATCCACAATTTGATGCCCTCGTCGGGCTGGACGCGGATGACCAGGCGATTGGCCGGAATGGAATCGGACGGCATGTCGAAAATGACGTGCGGCACGCGACGGAAACCGACGACGATCTCGGAAAAGCGCTGCGGCAGCCGCTTGCCGGTCCGAAGATAGAAAGGCACGCCCGCCCAACGCCAGTTGGCGATTCCGAGTTTGAGCGCGACAAACGTCTCCGTATCGCTATGCGCCTTGCCGACATCGTGAAGATAGCCGGGAACCGGTCCGCCGTCGGCAAAGCCGGCGCGGTATTGTCCGCGCACCGTAAGCGTCGAGGCGTTTGATTCGTCGATCGGCGCGAGCGCCTTGAGCACCTTCAGCTTCTCGTCGCGCAGCGCATCCGCTTCCAGCGAATTCGGCGGCTCCATCGCGACCAGACAGAGAAGTTGCATCATGTGGTTTTGCACCATGTCGCGGATGGCTCCGGACTCGTCGTAGTAGCCGCCGCGCCCCTCGACGCCGAGGGTCTCGGCGACGGTGATCTGGACGTGGTCGACATGCGCGTTGTTCCACAAGGGCTCGAGCAGGGCGTTGGCGAAGCGCAAAGCCATCAGATTTTGGACGGACTCCTTGCCGAGGTAATGGTCGATGCGGAAGATACTGCCCTCGGGAAACACGGAACCCAGGACATCGTTGATCTCGGCGGCGCTCGGGCCATCCTTGCCGATCGGCTTCTCGACGATGATCCGCGAACGGGGCGTGACCAGCCCCTCGGCGCCGAGACGCTTGGCCAGGGGACGGAACAGATCGGGACTCGTCGCCAGATAGAAGGCGCGAACCCGCTCATCCGGTCCGAGCAGGGTTCGCAGCTCCGGCCATCCCGAGTCGTTCATCGCATCGGCGGCGACATAATCGAGGCGCGTTAGGAAGCGTTCCAAGGCTGGCCCCGCTCCGTCGTCGATTGCATTGAATTTGGCCAGCGCGTCCTTCACGGTCGCGCGGAACGCGTTCTGCTCGAGATGGCGGCGCGAAACGCCGATGATCCGGGTCGGCTCGGAGAACTGCTCGCTCCGCTCGCGATGGAACAGGGCAGGGTAGAGCTTGCGATAGGCAAGGTCTCCTGTACCGCCGAAAACGACGAGATCGAAGGGTTCAACCTTGACGATGCTTGCGGCCATTTGCGCCTCTCGAGTGCCGGGCTTATCGATCAAACGACGATCGTTTCCACGGTCGATTTGTCTATCCGATTAGGCTGCGAAAGTCGCGGCTTGAACGATCTCAGCCGGACGCGTCCTTCAAGAGAACCTCACGGTCGCGTGCGTAGTTCCGGATCAGCGGCAGGGCGGCGCCCCCGATTGCGCGGGCATCGGCGCCGACCGTCCCGGAAACGATCCTGACTTCGCTCAGGCCGCGACGATCAAGACCGGCGAAAATCTGCGCGGTCCGCTCCGTCAGCCGGTGGCGAAGCGTCGAAGGCATTGCGCCGTCGATCACGATCGCTTCAAAATCGATGATCGAGACCGCCGCGGCGGACGCGTAGGCCAGAGCGGACGCAACATCCTCAATCCACTGTTCGAGATGGATCCCGAACTCGGCCCAGGATTCCGGGGTGGCCCAAATCGACGAGGCGTCGATCCCGGCCTCTTCGAGACGGCGCTCCAGCTGGTAGATCGAGGCGGGCTCGATGAGCTGCGGCGGGACTCCCCCGCTGACCTTGGTGACGACCGGCATCGATCCGAGCGCGCCAGCGTTGCCGGTGCGGCCTGGCCACAGGGCGCCGTCCAGCACCACGCCGCCGCCTACGAAGGCGCCGAGAAAGACGTAGAAAAAGTCGCGATAGCGCCAGCCGCGCCCGAAGAAGAATTCCGCAGCGCAGGCGGCGGTCGCATCATTGCAAAGCGTGACAGGGTAAGGGCAGACGCCCGCGATGGCTTGCTGGATGTCAAAGTCGCGCCACCCCGCAAGCGCGCCAGTCGGCGCGCCTATCTCCGTCTCCCAGTTCCACAGCTGGAAGGGCGCGGCGACGCCGAGCCCGGCGATCCGCCGTCGCTGCGCCTCCGGCAAAGCATTGGCCAGCGACGGCAGCGACGAGCGGGCGAAATCGAGGATCATTTCCGGAGTGGGAAAGGCGAAGGTGCGGCGCGCGCGCTGACGGACAAAGCCGCAAAAGTCGATCAAGACGAGATCGGCGCTGCGCCGTCCGATCTTCAGCCCGAAGGAGTAGGCGCCGTCGGGATCGAGCGACATCGGAATAGTCGGCTGCCCTACGCGCCCGCGCAACGGCGCTTCGCGCTTCAGAAGCCCGTCCGCGTGGAGACGGTTCATGATTGCCGAAGTGGACTGGACCGAAAGCCCGGTCAACCTCGCCACCTCGATCTTCGATAAAGGGCCAAAACGCCGAACCAGCGAAAGCAGGAGACGCTCGTTGTACAGCCGCACGCCCGCCTGGTCGGCGCCGCTCGCGTTGGTCGCCATGGACAAAGACCGCGGATTGCGAGCTCCCTCCAGCACCTGGCCCTGGTGCGCGCGCGAACTCGCAGGCGCCGCCTTCATCCTCCCTCCTCGACCGCGTTCTTGTGCGCCTGACATTGGGCGGGATTGATCGCCGTGTCAAGAATAAATCAGACGGGTGTAATTATCCTTGACTCGCGGCTGAAACTAGCCCCTAATGGAGACCGTGGCCACGCGGAGCTGGCGGCAAAAGCCGGAGCGCGAAGACTGCAGCCATCGGCGCCGCCGCTTAACCCAAGGGAGGAAGCTTTATGTCCAAGGTATCTGGAATTCTCGCGTCTGTCGCCGTTGCGGCGCTCGCTTTCGGCTTTGCCGCGGCGCCTGCGCACGCGGGCGACATCGTCGGACTCATCACCAAGACCAACACCAATCCCTTCTTCGTCAAGATGAAGCAGGGATTCGAGGCGAAGGCCAAGGAGCTCGGGCTGACGCCGCAGGCTTATGCCGGCAAGTTCGACGGCGACAACGACGGGCAGGTCGCGGCAATAGAGCAGCTGATGGCAGCCGGGGCCAAGGGCATCCTTCTGGTGCCAAGCGACTCGACCGCGATCGTGCCGACCGTCAAGAAGGCGCGCGACGCCGGCATCGTCGTCATAACCCTCGACACTCCGCTCGATCCCGTGACCGCCGCCGACGCAAATATCGGCACCGACAACTTCGCCGCGGGCAAGCTGATCGGCGCCTGGGCGAAGGCTAAACTTGGCGACAAGGCCAAGACCGCCACGATCGCCACGCTCGACGGGGACGTCAACAAGGCGTCGGTCGACTACTTCCGCCACAACGGCTTCCTCGAGGGCTTCGGCATTCCGGTCAAGGATGTGAAGCACTTCGCCCAGAGCGACAGCCCGCAGATCGTCGGCTCCGACGTCACGCAAGGCTCGACCGAGGGCGGCCGCAAGGCGATGGAGAACATCCTGCAGAAGGCCGACCACATCGACATCGTCTATGCGATCAACGAGCCGGCGGCCTACGGCGGCATGGCGGCGCTGAAGGCGGCGGGCAAGGACAAGGGCGTCGTCACCGTCGCCATCGACGGCGGCTGCTTCGCGATGCCGTGGCTCAAGCAGGGGATCATCTCCGCCACCACGCAGCAGTACCCGCTACTGATGGCGTCTGACGGGGTTGAGCAAATCGCCGACTACATCAAGAACGGCGCGAAGCCGCACAGCATCGACAGCGGCGAGAAGCTCATCACCAACGAACCCATGCCCGGCGTCCCTTCGATTAGCGTCGAAGAGGGATTGAAGCTCTGCTGGGGTTGATTTCGCCCGACGTTCGGAGCTTAATCGACTGAAAGAATAGGCTTGGCGCTCGCGAACGGAAACGCGCGAGCGCCGGTTTACAAAGACGCTAAGAACGATCGGGAAACGAGCGAGGAAGCCATGAGCGATGCGTCGCCAGCCAGCCGCCCTGCGCAGCAGGAATTCGAGAAAGTGCTGGCCGGAGCCACGACCGCTGTCGCCTCCTTCGACGAGGAGAAGCTCACGCTTCTCCAGCGTCTCCAGCGCTTCCTGCATTCCTACCCGACGACCGTCCCCTTCGTCGTGCTGGCGCTCGGCCTGCTGCTCGGCGTGGCGGTCAATCCGTCGCGCTTCACCACCGCCAGCAACATCTCGACCATTCTGACCCAGGTGATGGTCACCGGCATTCTCGGGATTGGCCAGACCCTGGTGATTCTCACCGCCGGCATTGATCTGTCGGTCGGCGTCATCATGGTCATCTCCTCGGTGGTGATGGGGCGTCTCGCCGTGCTCGACGGCGTGCCGACGATCCTCGCCTTCCCGCTCGGTCTCCTCTGCGGCTCCGTCTTCGGCCTCCTCAACGGCGCGCTCGTCACCCGGCTGAAGATGCCGCCGTTCATCGTTACCCTCGGCACGCTCAGCATCATCGGCGCGCTCAACACGTTCTATTCGCAGAGCGAAACCATCGGCATGCAGGACATCGAGGAAAAGGCGCCGTTCCTCAGCATGATGGGCAATCCCTTGGCGATCGGCGGCGCGCGCATCATGTGGGGCACGTTCCTCATGCTGCTGGTCGCCGCGGTCGTCTGGTACGTACTCAATCGCACCGCCTACGGCCGCCACGTCTATGCGACCGGCGACGATCCGGAAGCGGCGCGTCTCGCCGGCATCGACACCGATCGCATCCTGCTCAGCGTCTATGTTATCGCCGGCCTCATCGCCGCGATCGCCGGCTGGGCGCTGATCGGCCGCGTCGGCGCCATCAGCCCGACGGCCGGCGAGAACATGAACCTCAACAGCATCACCGCCGTGGTGATCGGCGGGACGAGCTTGTTCGGAGGCCGCGGCTCAGTCATCGGCACCCTGATCGGCGCGCTGATCGTCGGCGTGTTCCGTTCGGCGGTGTCGCTCGCCGGACTCGATGTGCTCTGGCAGGAATTCGCCATCGGCGTGCTGATCATCGTCGCGGTCGCCCTCGACCAGTGGATCCGGAGGGTTTCCAAGTGAGCGTCCAGCCCATCCTCACCGGGCGCCAACTGGTCAAGCGCTACGGACGCGTCACCGCGCTCGACCATGCGGATTTCGACCTCTATCCGAACGAGATCCTGGCGGTCATCGGCGACAACGGCGCCGGCAAGTCGACCCTGATCAAGGCGATCTGCGGCGCCGTCATCCCGGACTCCGGCGAGATCCGCCTCGGCGGAGAGGTGGTGCATTTCACCTCGCCGATCGCCGCGCGCGAGGCGGGCATCGAAACGGTGTACCAGACCCTTGCGCTGTCGCCGGCGCTCTCGATCGCCGACAACATGTTCCTTGGCCGGGAGATTCCCGCGCCCGGGGTCTTGGGAACGTGGTTCCGGGCGACCGACCGCGCGAAGATGGCGAAATTCGCCCGCGAGAAGCTCAACGAACTCGGGCTGATGACGATCCAAAACATCCACCAGCCGATCGAAACGCTGTCGGGCGGCCAACGGCAGGGCGTCGCGGTGGCCCGCGCCGCGGCTTTCGCCAAGCGGCTCGTCATCATGGACGAGCCGACGGCGGCGCTCGGCGTCAAGGAATCGCGCCGCGTGCTAGAGCTTATTCTCGACGTGAAGAAGCGCGGCCTGCCGATCATCCTGATCTCGCACAACATGCCCCATGTGTTCGAGGTCGCCGACCGCATCCATATCCACCGGCTCGGACGGCGGCTGACGGTCGTCGACCCGAAGAAGGTCACCATGTCGGACGCGGTGGCGATGATGACCGGCGCGATGGCGCCTCCGGTCGAGGCCGAGGCCGCCTGACGAGCCGCGACGAAGAGCGGGGTTCCGCGCGCGCGTGTCTGACGCGGGCAAAATGAGCTTGTCAGGTGTGCGACTTGCATGCGTGACCGTCTGTCGCTTATCTCCCCGTCGCGCCTCAGTGGGTCGCATGGCGCGCAGAGATAATCCGGAGTTTTGGACATGCGCTATCGACCGCTCGGCCGGACCGGCCAATATGTCTCCGAAATCTGCCTCGGGACGATGACCTTCCACGGCGGCGCCACTTTCTGGCGGGCCATCGGATCGCTCGATCAAGCGGCATCCACGGCGCTCGTTGGACGAGCCATGGAAAAGGGCGTCAATTTTTTCGACACCGCCAACGTCTATTCCGAGGGTCAGTCCGAGAACCAGCTTGGCCAGGCTCTACGCGATCTCGACGTCAAGCGAGAAGACGTCATCATCGCCACCAAGGTCCGTGGCCGAATGGGGCCTGGACCGAACTCGGTGGGCCTGTCGCGCGGACACATCATGGACCAGATCGCCGCCAGCCTGAAGCGCCTTGGTCTCGAACATGTGGACCTCTACCAGATCCACGGTTTCGACCCCGTGACGCCGATGGAGGAAACGCTGCGGGCGCTGGACGATTGCGTTGCGCGCGGGCTTGTCCGCACAATCGGCTGCTCGAAATCTTGCCGCCTGGCAAATCATGAAAGCCCTGGCGATCTCCGACAAACGCGGCCTTGCGCGCTTCGAGACGGTGCAGGCCTATTATTCCATCGCCGGACGCGAGCTCGAACGTGAAATTCTGCCGCTCGTTCTGGACCAGGGCCTCGGCGTCATGGTCTGGAGTTCGCTTGCCGGCGGCTTTCTGTCCGGCAAATTCACCCGCGACAAGCGCGGCGACAACGACTCGCGCCGCACGACCTTCGACTTCCCGCCCGTCGACAAGGAACGCGCCTACGATATCATTGACGCGATGGCCGCGATCGCCAAGGCTCATGATGCATCGGTCGCGCGCGTCGCGCTCTCCTGGCTCCTGCAGCGCAATGGCGTCATGAGCGTCATCATCGGAGCCAAGACCATCGAGCAGCTCGACGACAATCTCGCCGCGGCCGATTTGATCTTGAGCGCGGAGGAGATGTCGAGGCTGGATCAGGTGAGTGCGCTGAAGCCGGAATATCCGGGCTGGATGCTGGCGAGACAGGGCGAGGGCCGCGCGCCGGCGCCGAAAACCTGATCTGAACGGGTCGATATCGGACCAACAGGGGGAGTTTATCGTGCAGAAGGTGAAGTGGGGCGTCCTGGGCGTCGCCAAGATCGCCGTCGAAAAGGTGATCCCGGCGATGCAGCAGGGCCAGTTCTCCGAGATCGCCGCAATCGCGTCGCGCGACCTTGGCAAGGCGAGCGAGGCTGCCGAACAGCTCGGCATCCCGTTCGCCTACGGCTCGTATGACGCGCTGCTGGCCGACCCTCAGATCGAGGCTGTCTATAATCCGCTGCCAAACGAATTGCATGTTCCCTGGACGATCCGGGCGGTCGAGGCCGGCAAGCATGTCCTGTGCGAGAAGCCGATCGCCCTTGATGCCGACGAAGCGCAATCGCTCATCGCGGCGCGCCGACAGTCCGGAAAGCTGGTCGCGGAAGCCTTCATGGTCCGTTATCATCCCCAATGGAGACGCGCGCGGGAGCTTGTCGCGACGGGAGCGATCGGGGCGGCGAGGGCCATCCAGACGTTCTTCTCCTACCGGCTGCTCGATCCGGTCAATGTGCGCAATCGGCCGCCGGGGGGCGGCGGACTCTATGATATTGGCTGCTATGCCGTCGTGACGGCGCGATACATTTTCGACGCCGAGCCGACGCGCGTGGTCGCGGCCCTGGACCGGGACCCCGATTTCGGCACCGACCGGCTGGTCAGTGCGATCGTCGACTTCCCGGGCGACAGGCATCTGACGTTCAGCGTGGCGACGCAATTGTCGGCGCATCAGCGGGTCACGATCGTCGGCGACGCGGGCCGGATCGAGATCGGCATTCCGTTCAACGCGCCGCCCGACAGACCGACGAGGATCGCCATCGACCCGGGCGCCGACCTCTTCGGCAGCGGCGCGCGAACCGAGGAATTCCCGGTCTGCGATCAGTACACGCTGCAGGGCGACGCGTTTTCTCGCGCCGTGCTTGGCCAGGCGCCGCTCGAATTCCCGATCGAGGACGCGGTGGCGAACATGCGCGTCATTGACGCGCTCTTCCGCTCGGCCAGGCGCGGATCCTGGGAGACGCCATAGGCGAGAAGCGATTGGCGAGCCTCGGCGACCGAAACGTCCTGCTCATTGATCTCGACGGAACCTTGACCGATCCGGCGGAGGGGATCGTCGGCTGCTTCCGTTTCGCGCTTCAGGCGATGGGTCGGCCGGCGCCGGCGGACGCCGATCTGACCTCGATCATCGGACCGCCGCTCAGGCGATCCTTCGCCGATTTCCTCGGCGGTTTCAGCGACCCTGAGGAGGCGCTGACGCTCTATCGATCGCGTTACGCGGCCGAGGGTCTGTTCCAGGCGATCGTCTATGACGGCGTGAGAGAGGCCCTGGCGGACTTGCGGGCGGGCGGAACGCGCCTCTTTCTCTGCACCGCCAAGCCCATCGTCTACGCCGACCGCATTCTGCGGCGGTTCGAGCTCGACCGCCATTTCGAAGGCGCTTATGGGGCCGAACTCGACGGGCGGCGCGAAGACAAGGGCGACCTCATCGCCCATATTCTCGCCGAGCGGCGGCTCGACGCGGCCGACTGCGTCATGTGGGGCGACCGCAGCCACGACGTTGTCGCGGCGAGCCGGCACGGGATTCCCACCCTTGGCGCGCTTTGGGGATATGGCGGCGCGGACGAGCTTCGCGCGGCGGGCGCCGCGGCTCTCTGCGAAAGGCCAAGCGAAGCCCCTGCCGCCTTCCGCCGCTTGGCTGCAGGGGAAGGCCATGGAAGAACCGCGGGTCGATGATCGACGACCCTCCCCGATTGCGCGAGCCGCCTCAGCCGCCGCGCGCCGAGCCCCGTCCGTCCACGCATTCCGCCCATGGGCTGACCTGGACGGAGGACTACGCCTGGCTCCGGGCCGACAACTGGCAGGAGGTGTTGCGCGATCCGAGCCGGCTGCCCGGCGATATCCGCGCGTTGCTCGAGGCGGAGAACGCCTATGCCGAGGCGACGCTCGCGCCGACGACGGCGCTGCAGAGCGAACTCAAGCGCGAGATGCGCGGCCGGCTCAAGGAAG
Organism: uncultured Alphaproteobacteria bacterium; assembly: GCA_963772555.1. Lineage (GTDB taxonomy): Bacteria > Pseudomonadota > Alphaproteobacteria > Rhizobiales > Beijerinckiaceae > Roseiarcus. Next base: position 191,743 of record CAVYXQ010000022.1, read on the forward strand.
ACGACAGCGAGCCGCCGCAGGTCGATGGGCCTTTTGCCTATTACTCGCGCTTCCGCCACGGCGGGCAGCATCGGATATATTGCCGAACGCCCCGCGCGGGCGGCGAGGAGGCGGTTCTCATCGACGGCGACGCGCGCGCGGCGGGCAAGGCCTTCTTTCGCATCGCCGCGGCGGCCCATTCGCCCGACCATACGAAATTCGCCTGGAGCGCCGACGACCTCGGCTCGGAGATCCTGACGATCGGCGTGCGCGACCTCGAGCGCGGGGAGGATCTCGACGACCGCGTCGTCAATGCGACCGACGACATCGTCTGGACGCCCGACGCCAAGGCGTTCCTCTATGTCGAGCAGGACGAAAGCCATCGTCCCTTCCGCGTCATGCTGCATCGGCTGGGAACGGCGCAGCGCGACGACGTCGAACTGTTCGCGGAGAAGGACCCGGCCTGGTTCATCGGTCTCGAAGCGACGAGGCTCGGCCGGTCCGCGCTCATCGTCGTGCATGGGCATGACGGTTCGGAGACGCATGTCGTCGATCTCGCCGCGCCGATGGCCAAGCCGAGGCTGATCGCGCCCAGAAGGCCCGGCCTTTTCTACGACGTGATGGACCACGGCGACCGCTTCTTCCTTCGCGTCAACGCCGGGGCGCGCGATTTCAAGATCGTCGCCGCCCCACGCGATGAACCCGAAGAGGCAAATTGGCGCGATGTCGTCGCGCGTCGCGACGGCCGCTTCATCGCCGCCGCCACCTTGTTCAAGGACCATCTTGTCGCGCTCATGCGCGAGATGAGCCGGCCGCGGCTCGTCGTCATCAATCTCGTGAGCGGCGCCTCGCACGACATCGCCTTCGACGAGGAGACCTATGCGCTCGGCTTCGCCACCGTCTACGAGTTCGACACGCCGCTTCTCCGCTTCCGCTATTCGTCGATGGCCCGGCCGGAGGAGATCTACGACTACGACTGCGCCTTGCGCACGCGAACGCTGGTGAAGAAGCAGGACACGCCCGGCTTCGATCCCGCTTCCTATGTCACGCGCCTCGTCTTCGCCCGCGCCGAGGACGGCGAAAGCGTGCCGGTTTCGCTTCTGATGAAACGCGGCTTCACCCCCGACGGCTCGGCGCCGCTCCTTCTCTATGGCTACGGCGCCTATGGCTACCCGGTCGAGGCGGGCTTCTCGGTGAACCGCCTGTCGCTCGTCGACCGCGGCTTCGTCTATGCGATCGCGCATGTGCGGGGCGGCACGGACAAGGGCTGGCGCTGGTACGAGGAGGGCAAGCTCCTGAAGAAGCCGAACACCTTCGGCGACTTCCTCGCCGCCGCACGATGTCTGATCGCCGAGGGCGATACGCGCGAAGGACGGATCGTCGCGCACGGCGGCAGCGCCGGCGGCATGCTGGTCGGCGCGGCGGCGAACCTGGCGCCCGAGCTCTTCGCCGGGATCATCGCCGACGTGCCCTTCGTCGACGTGCTGGCGACCATGCTCGACGCAAGCCTGCCGCTGACCCCGCCGGAATGGCTCGAATGGGGCGATCCAATCCGCGACCGCGCCGCCTTCGAGGCGATCCGCTCCTATAGCCCGATCGACAATGTCGGAGCGCGGCGCTATCCGCCGATCCTCGTCCTCGCCGGGCTCACCGATCCGCGCGTGACCTACTGGGAGCCGGCCAAGTGGGTGGCGAAACTGCGGGCGACGATGACCGGCGGCGGACCCGTTCTTCTCAGGACGGCGATGGAGGCCGGCCACGCCGGCCAGCCGGGCCGGTTCGACCGGCTCGACGACATCGCCCGCTCCTACGCCTTCGCCATCGCCTGCGTCGACGGGGCGCTCACGCCAGCCTGAGAGGGCCGCGTGCAGACTTAAGGGCGAGGACGACTTTTCAGGACGTTAGGCGGCTTTTTCCGCAACAATGCAACAATACAACATTTCGCCGCTGATCACCGATCCGTGCGCATTTGCTCTAAAGCCCAGCGTCCTTGCCCAGCTTCACTGTCGATGATCCTCGGATTACCGGCTTGGCGTGATCTTTCGGGAAGCGTCTCCGATGACCTCCTCCACGACGGGCGGCGAGCAGTAGATCTCATAGAGCGTCTCGAGCATTCTCGCCGCCGCGTCGTCGGCCAGGGAATAGTAAATCGTCTGCGATTCCCGGCGGGTCGCAACCAGCTTGTCGGCTCGCAGCCGGGCGAGGTGCTGCGACATCGCCGACATGCTGAGGCCGACGGCCTCGTGCAGCGCCGTCACCGTCCGCTCGCCGCCCAGCAACTGACACAGAATCAAGAGGCGCGGACGGCTCGCCATCGCCTTGAGCAGCCGTTCCGCCGCGCCCGCCTTTAATTGCAGTTCCTCTAAATTCATGATTGCTTATTTAGAACATTCGCATATATAGGTCAAGCCCCAGACCGGAGTTGTCCCCGTTGCGTTTGATCCTGACCCTCGTCCTGAGCCTGATCGGCGTTCCCGCGGCCCTGGCGGCGGACGGATATGTCGTTCACGCCACGGAAGTCGTCGACCGCAAGGCGGTCATCGCGACGGTCGAGCCGGTGCATCAGCTCGTCGCCCGCGCCCGCATCGGCGGGACGATCGCGTCGCTGACGGTCAAGGAGGGGGACACCGTCGCCGCCGGCGCGCAGATCGCCCTGGTGGCGGACGAGAAGCTCGCGCTGCAAATGCAGGCGCTCGACGCGCGCATCGCCTCGCAGCAGTCGCAGCGCGACCAGGCCAAGACAGACCACGATCGCATCGCCGAACTGGCCCGGCGCGGCGTCAGCACGCAGACCCAGCTCGACCAGGCGAAGACGAACCTCGATGTCGCCGAGCGCAATCTTGCGGCGATGCGCAGCGACCGCGATGTCATCGCGCAGCAGGCGAGCGAAGGCGCGGTGCTGGCGCCCGGCGCCGGGCGGGTTCTGTCGGTCCCGGTTTCCGCCGGCCGCGTCGTGCTGCCGGGAGAGACGATCGCCACGCTCGCCGAGGATCAATACATTCTGCGGCTTGAGTTGCCGGAACGGCACGCCCAATTCCTGCGCGCCGGCGATGCGGTGCGCATCGGCTCGCGCGGCCTGCAGGATGAGGGCGAGGGCAACGCTCGCGAGGGGCGCGTCCGCACCGTCTATCCCGAAATTCGCGGGGGCCGGGTCATCGCCGACGTGGAGGTCGGCGGGCTTGGCGATTATTTCGTCGGCGAGCGCACGCGCGTCTACATCGACGCGGGCGCGCGGCGGACGATCATCGCGCCCGCCTCGTATGTCTATCGTCGCGCCGGCGTCAACTATGTGCGGCTCGGGAACGGCGATGAAGTCGTCGTGCAGCCGGGCGAGACCCGCGACCTCGCCGATGGCCCGGGCGTCGAGATCCTCGCGGGCCTGCACGACGGCGACGTTCTGGCCCGGCCATGAAGCTCGGACTTTCCGGAATCCTCACCCGGACGTTCATCGCTTCGCCGCTGACGCCGCTGCTGCTCATCGCGGCGCTGATCGCCGGCGCGATCGCCGTCGCCTCGCTGCCGCGCGAGGAGGAGCCTCAGATCAGCGTGCCGATGGTCGACATCATCGTCGCCGCCAACGGCTACAAGGCCGATGACGCCGTCGAACTCGTCACCCGTCCGCTCGAAGACATCGTCAAGAGCATCGACGGAGTGGAGCATGTCTATTCCCAGACGCAGGACGACAGCGTCGTCGTCACCGCGCGGTTCCTGGTCGGGACCGACCAGGATACGGCGATCCTCAGGGTGCACGAGAAGATTCGCGCCAACATCGGCGACCTGCCGAAGGGCATCCCCGAGCCGCTGATCGTCGGGCGCGGCATCAACGACGTCGCCATCCTTGTCCTGACGCTCTCGGCCGCAGCGGACAAAGCCGGCGAATGGACGGCCAACGGCCTGGAGCAGGTCGCCGAGGAGCTGCAACAGGAACTGACGAAGGTCGACGGCGTCGGCTTGACCTATATCGTCGGCGGCGCGCCGAGCGAGATTCGCGTCGAGCCCGATCCCGAGCGCCTGGCGCTTTATGGAATCACCCTCGGGCAGCTGACGGACAAGCTCGCCAACGCCAACCGTTCCTTCCTGGCGGGCGCGTTCCGCGACGGCGGCAAGTCGGTCCCGGTGGTCGCGGGACAGACCCTGCAGGGCGTTCCCGACATCGGCCTCCTGCTCATGACGTCGCGCGACGGCCGCCCGGTTTACGTCAAGGACGTCGCCGACGTCGTGGTCGGCGCCGCCGAGGTCGAACGGCGCGCCTGGACGCTGACGCCGAACACGGCCGGCGGGCTGGACCGGCGTCCGGCGGTCAGTCTGGCGGTCGCCAAGCGCAAGGGGGCCAACGCCGTCGCCGTCGCCGACGACGTGGTGCGGCGGCTGAAGACGATCGAGGGCCGCATCGTCCCCTCCGGCCTCGAAGTCACGGTCACGCGCAACTACGGCGAGACGGCGAACGAAAAGGCGAACGAGCTCCTGTTCCATCTCGCCCTCGCCACCGTTTCGATCGTGATCCTCATCACCGCGACGATCGGCTGGCGGGAAGGCGTGGTCGTCATGATCATCATTCCGACCACGATCCTGCTGACGCTCTTCGCCTCCTGGATGATGGGCTACACGATCAACCGGGTGAGCCTGTTCGCCCTCATCTTCTCGATCGGCATCCTGGTCGACGATGCGATCGTCGTCGTCGAAAACATCGTCAGGCATTGGTCGATGCGCGGCTCGAAGAGCCTCGTCGACACCGCCGTCGAAGCGGTCGCCGAGGTCGGCAATCCGACCATTGTCGCGACGCTGGCGATCATCGCGGCGCTGTTGCCGATGATGTTCGTCAGCGGCATGATGGGCCCCTACATGAGCCCGATCCCGGCCAACGCCTCGATCGCGATGCTGTTCTCCTTCTTCGTCGCGGTCACGGTGACGCCCTGGCTGCTCATGCGCCTCGCCGGCCGCCGGTTCGAGGCGATCCATGCCGACGGGGAGCACGGCCACGACATCGGCCCGATGGGGCGCTTCTACATCCGCATCGCCACACCGCTGCTGAAAGGCCGGATGCGTTCCAGGATTTTCCTGATTTCCGTCGGCCTCGCGACCGTCGCCGTATGCGGGCTGTTCGGCACGAAGGATGTGGTGGTGAAACTGCTGCCGTTCGACAACAAGTCGGAGATCCAGGTGATCGTCGACCTGCCGAAGGGAGCTTCGCTCGAGGACACGGATCGCGTTCTCATGGCGGCGGCCGACCGGCTGAAGGACCTTCCGGAACTGACGTCGATCCAGGCCTACGCCGGAACGGCGGCGCCGTTCAATTTCAATGGCCTCGTCCGCCATTACTATTTGCGCTCCGAGCCGCAAATGGGCGATCTTTCGGTCAATCTAAGGCCGAAAGGCCAACGCGCCCGCGCCAGCCACGCGATCGCCCTCGACATCCGCAAACGTCTGTCGAGCGTGCCGCTGCCGCCGCACGGCTCGATCAAGGCCGTCGAGGTCCCGCCCGGTCCGCCGGTCCTCTCGACGCTGCTCGCCGAAATCTACGGGCCGGACGCGAAAAGCCGCCGGGAGACCGCCGCAAAGGTCCGGAAGGCGTTCGAGGCGGTCGATTTCGTCGTCGACGTCGACAACTCTTATGGCGTTCGTTCGGAGCGTCAGCGCTTCGCCATCGACGAGGAGGCGCTGGAGTTCCACGGCGTTTCCGAGCAGGCGGTCTATGACACGATCGCGGCCATCGTCGGCGGGACCAAGGTCGGATATTCGCAGCGAGGGGGCGGCCTCAAGCCCATCGCCATCACGGTGGCTCTGCCGAAGAGCGGCCTGACGCTCGGCGAACGCATCCTGTCGACGCCGCTGCCGGCCGGCGGCACGCCGCGCCAGGGCGCCAACGTCGAACTCGGCGACGTCGTCACGCTGAAACGCGAAATGTCGTCCTACCCGATCTATCGCCACAACGGGCGCTTCGCCGAGATGGTGACGGCGGAACTGGCGGGGCGATACGAGGCGCCGATCTACGGCATGCTCGCGGTCGACGATCAGCTCGCCGCCATCGACTGGGGCAAGGCGGGCCGGCCGGCGATCGCGTTGCACGGCCAGCCGCTCGACGAGTCGAAGCCGACCCTGCTCTGGGACGGCGAGTGGGAAGTGACCTATGTCACCTTCCGCGACATGGGCGCGGCTTTCGCCGTCGCCATCCTCGGCATCTATCTGCTGGTCGTCGCACAGTTCGGCTCGTTCCTGCTGCCGCTCGTGGTGCTGACGCCGGTGCCGCTCACGCTGATCGGCATCGTGCTCGGCCACTGGGCGCTCGGCGCCCCGTTCACCGCGACCTCGATGATCGGCTTTATCGCGCTCGCCGGCATCATCGTGCGCAATTCGATCCTTCTGGTCGACTTCATCCGGACGCGCCGCGCGCAAGGGATTGCGCTGCGCCCCGCTCTGATCGAGGCGGGGGCGACGCGCTTCAAGCCCATCGTCCTGACCGCGGCGGCCGCGATGATCGGCGCGGCTTTCATCCTCGCTGATCCGATCTTCCAGGGGCTGGCGATCTCGCTGGTGTTCGGCCTCGCCTCGTCGACGGCCCTAACCCTGCTGGTCATTCCGGCGATCTACGTCTGGCTCCGGGACGACGAGCGGCCGAAGCAAGCGAAGGGTTGAAAAAGCGCGGCCGGCGCGGGAAGCCCGGCGCTGCTTTGGCGAATCCGTCGAAGGCCGGCCGCCGTCCAGGCGGCGGCCAGCCTTCGGCGAGGGGCGCGGGCTTGCCGGGTCTACGGCTTCGGCGCTTCCTTGTCGCTGCCGGACTTCTCCGCGGCCGGCGTCTCTCCCGGCTTCTCCGCGGCCGGCGCCTCGCCCGGTTTCTCCCCGGCTTGCGTCTCCCCCGCCGGCGTCTCTCCGGCGACCGGCGTCTTCGGCGGGGGGGCCGCCATGATGCGCGCGTAATCGCCCTCGTATTTGGCGGCCGCCAGGGCGGCATTGTAGGCGTCCGTCGCGGTCTTCTTGGCCAGTTCGCTGCGGAGTTCCCGCTTGGCGAACTGATCCGCCTCAGGCCCGCTCAGCGGCTTGGCGTCCACCGAAAGGACCTTGAAGAAACTGGCGGCCCTCGGCGAGCGAATGAAGAAGATGTCGTCGGGCTTTCTCGCCTCCAGCGCTTTCCGCATCTCGGGCGGAATGGTCGCGCCGTCCAGCGTGCCCGTGCCGCGCTCGAACTTGATGTTGAGCTTATCGAGCTCGCCCTCGACCTGATCCAGCGTCTTGAAGTTCTTGGTCGCGCCGGCCAGCGACTCCATGTTCTTTTGCGGCGCGATGGAGACCTGTTCGATCTGGTATAGCTGGCGCTTGGCGAACTGATCGGGATGCGCCTGGATGTACTCGTCCACCTCGCTCTGGGAGATCGCGCTTACCTTGGTCGCCAGATCGCGCTGCGCGAAGGCGCCGGCGAGAATCTGTTCGTTCGCGCGCAGGATGTCGAGATGAACGGTCGGCTCGCGATCGAGCTTGGCGGCCCGCGCCTCCTGGGCGAGATACTTCCGTTCGATGATCCGGCTCAGCGCCACTTTGATCACCTCGTCGCTGCGCTTGTCGGCCGGCACCCCGGCAAGGCGAAGCTCGTTGTCGACCTCCTGCTGCGTCACTTCGTCAGGCCCCACGTGAGCGATGACTTGTCCGACGACGGCGGCCTGCTCCTGTTTCTTGCCGCAGCCGGCGAGCGCGATCGCAGCGGCCAGGGCGCAGATCATAGCGGTGGCCCGGCAGGCTCGCCGTAAGGTTCCCGAGTTAGGCGTCAAGATCGGTTCTCCTAAGAATTGAAGCAGGAGCAACAGCCCGTGCAGAGGAGGGATGTCGAGCCCCCGCACGCAGCTCGCTCGCCGCGGCATTTTGCGTCTCGCTCCTGCTAGCACATGTGATCGCGGCGGTGCATCCCCGAATGCTCGAGAAAGGTGTTCCGGGGTTCCTCTTTTGACGGTTTCTTCACGCGCAAAGAGGCGCGGCCGTTGAAGCGCCTCTCCTAACATTGCCCGACCCGGCTTCAAAGGGGCGTGCGGCGCTTACGGAATCCTTACGCAGGGGCCGCAAATCCCAATCGCTACTTAACGCCGAGCGCCGCTATGACGACGCCTGAGAAGGAGGCGATCATGCTCGATTTCGCGTTCGTGGCGCTTGGATTTGGGGTCATCGCTCTGATGGCTTTTTATGCTGCAGCCTTGCGGCGAGTTTGACGCGATGGGCGAACCGATCCTCGGACTGGCCGTGGGCGTCTGCCTGGGCCTTTACCTTCTCTACACCCTGATCCGACCCGAGAAGTTCTGAAGCCGGAGGATGACGCGATGACGCTGGTCGGCTGGTCGCAGATCGCATTGGCGCTCGCCGCCGTCGTGGCGTGCGCGATCCCATTGAGCGCCTTTCTGGCGCGCGTCTATTCCGGTGAACGGACCTTTCTGAGCCCCGTTCTTCTGCCGGTCGAGCGCGGCTTCTATCGCCTTGCCGGAGTCGATCCGGCGCGGGAACAAGACTGGTACGCTTACACGATTGCGATGATCGTCTTTTCCGTCGCCGGCTTCCTGTCGCTCTACGCGCTGCAGCGGCTGCAGAATTTCCTGCCGCTCAACCCGCGCGGCTTCGACGCGGTCGCGCCCGACCTCGCGTTCAACACCTCGGCGAGCTTCATCACCAACACCAACTGGCAGAACTACAGTGGTGAGACCACCATGAGCCATCTGACCCAGATGCTCGGTCTCACCGTGCATAACTTCCTGTCCGCCGCCACCGGCCTGGCGATGGCTTTCGCGCTCGTGCGCGGGTTCGCGCGTTCGTCGGCGACGACGGTCGGCAACTTCTGGGTCGATGTGACCCGCATTACGCTCTACATCCTCCTGCCGATCTCGTTTGTCGGCGCGCTTGTCTTTGTCGTCTTGGGCATGCCGCAGACGCTCGCCGGCGCCGTCGACGCGACGACGCTCGAAGGCGCCAAACAGGTCATTGCCATCGGTCCGGTGGCGAGTCAGGAGATCATCAAGGAGCTCGGCACCAACGGCGGCGGTTTCTTCAACGCCAACGCGGCGCACCCGTTCGAAAACCCCAACGCCTGGACCAACCTCCTGGAAATCTGGGCGCTGCTGCTGATCCCGACCGCGTCGGCGCTGGCCTTCGGCCGCGTGGTCGGCGACATGCGCCAGGGCCGGGCGATCCTCGCAGCCATGGCGGTCTTTTTCATCGTCGGCGTCGGCGTGGCCTACTGGGCGGAAACAGCCGGGAATCCGTTGCTGACGGCGCTGGGAGTGGATCCGTCCGCAGGCAACCTCGAAGGCAAGGAAGTCCGCAACGGTCAGGCGATGTCGGTTCTCTATGCGGTCGCCACGTCCGGCACCAGCACGGGTTCGGTCAACACGATGCACGACTCGCTCACCCCGCTCGGCGGGCTCGTGCCGATGTTCAACCTTCTCGCCGGCTGCATCTGGCCGGGCGGCGTCGGCGCCGGGCTCTACGGCTTTCTCATCGTCGCGATTATCGCCGTGTTCGTCGCCGGGCTCATGGTCGGACGCACCCCCGAATATCTCGGCAAGAAGATCGAGGTGCGCGAGATGAAGCTGGCCATGCTGGCGGTCCTCATCTATCCGCTCATCGTGCTCGGCTTCTCCGGCGCTTCCGTGCTGCTGCAGACGGCGCTCGACAGTCTGAACAATAACGGTCCCCACGGCCTTTCCGAGATTCTCTACGCGTATGCTTCGGCCAACGCCAACAACGGGTCGGCCTTCGCCGGGTTGAACGGCAACACGCTCTGGTTCAATTCGACATTGGGCATTGCAATGCTGCTCGGGCGGTTCGCTTACGTCGTCCCGGTGCTGGCGCTCGCCGGCTCGCTCGCGGCGAAGAAGAAGGTTCCGGCCTCCGCCGGCACCTTCCCGACCGACGGGCCGCTCTTCGTCGGCTTGCTGGTCGGCGTCATCGTCATTCTCTACCTCTTGCAATATTTCCCGGCTCTCTCGCTCGGGCCGGTGGTCGAGCACTTCCTGATGCTCGACGGCAAGACCTTCTGATCGGAGACGCGCTCCAATGGCCTCCAAACCGCAACCCCAAGGCCTGTTCGACGGCAGGATCATCGGCGTCGCGGCGCTCGACGCCGTGCGCAAGCTCGACCCGCGGGCGCTCGCCAGGAACCCCGTCATCTTCGTCACCGAAGTGGTCTCGGCCCTGGTGACGCTCCTCTTCCTGCGGGACCTCATGGCGCATAACGGCGCTGCGGCGTTCTCCGGCCAGATCGCCGCCTGGCTCTGGTTCACCGTGCTCTTCGCCAATTTCGCCGAGGCCGTCGCCGAGGGCCGCGGCAAGGCGCAGGCCGACGCCCTGCGCCGCAGCCGAAGCGACACAAGCGCAAAGCGCTACATCGACCCGGAGAACCTTCAGGGCGTCGTCGAGGGCGTCAACGCGCTCGATCTTCGCCTCGGCGACGTCGTCCTCGTCGAAGCGGGGGAAATGATCCCAGGCGACGGCGAAATCATCGAGGGCGTCGCCTCGGTCAACGAATCGGCGATCACCGGCGAATCCGCCCCCGTCATTCGCGAGGCGGGCGGCGACCGCTCGGCGGTCACCGGCGGCACGACCGTCCTTTCCGACTTCATCAAGGTCAGGATCACCGCGGCGCCCGGCTCGACCTTCATCGACCGGATGATCGCGCTGGTCGAGGGGGCCGAACGGCAGAAGACGCCCAATGAACTGGCGCTCTCCATTCTGCTGTCAGGACTGACCATCATCTTCCTGATCGTCTGCGTCACGCTGTGGCCGATCGCCAAATATTCGGGGACCGATGTGTCGGCGACGGTGCTGATCGCGCTTCTCGTCTGCCTCATTCCGACGACCATCGGCGGCCTGCTCTCGGCGATCGGCATCGCCGGCATGGATCGGCTGATCCGCTTCAACGTGATCGCAACGTCGGGCCGTGCGGTCGAGGCGGCGGGCGACGTCGACACGCTGCTCCTCGACAAGACCGGCACGATCACCTTCGGCAATCGTATGGCGACCGAGTTCCTGCCGGTGCGCGGCGTCCCGACTGAGGATCTCGCTTCGGCGGCGCTCGCCTCCAGTCTCTCGGACGAGACACCGGAAGGCCGCTCGATCGTCGCGCTCGCCAAGGGCGAGTACGGCCTTGCCGAGCCCGCGCTTGATCCGGCTCGTACGACCGTCATTCCCTTCAGCGCGCAGACGCGCATTTCCGGCGTGGAACTCGCCGGCCGCTCGGTCCGCAAGGGCGCAGTCAACTCGATACTGCGCTATCTGAAAATGCCGCTCGATAAGACTCAGCCGGAGTTCCGGCAGGCGGTCGAGCGGGTCGCGATGTCGGGCGGCACGCCGCTCGCGGTTGCCGATACGGGCAGGCTGCTCGGCGTCGTGCACTTGAAGGATGTTGTCAAACCGGGCATCAAGGAGCGTTTCGCAGCGCTGCGGGCGATGGGCATCCGCACCGTGATGGTGACCGGAGACAATCCGACCACCGCCGCCGCGATCGCTTCCGAAGCCGGCGTCGACGACTTTCTCGCCGAGGCGACGCCGGAGGACAAGCTGGTCTATATCCGCAAGGAGCAGTTCGGCGGCCGCCTCATCGCCATGTGCGGCGATGGCACCAACGACGCGCCGGCGCTCGCGCAGGCCGACGTCGGCGTCGCGATGCAAAGCGGCACCCAGGCGGCGCGCGAAGCCGGCAACATGGTCGACCTCGATTCCAATCCGACCAAGCTCATCGAGATCGTTGAGATCGGCAAGCAGCTGCTGATGACGCGAGGGTCGCTGACGACCTTCTCGATCGCCAACGACGTCGCCAAATATTTCGCCATCCTGCCGGCCATGTTCGTGGTGACCTATCCGGCGCTCGGCGCGCTCAACGTGATGCGCCTTGCCTCGTCCCAGTCGGCGATCCTCTCCGCCGTCATCTTCAATGCGCTGATCATCATCGCGCTGATCCCGCTGGCGTTGAAAGGCGTCGCCTACCGGCCGGTCGGCGCGGCGGCGCTGCTGAGGCGAAATCTGCTCGTTTACGGCCTCGGCGGGCTGATCCTGCCCTTCATCGGCATCAAGGCGATCGACGTCGTCGTCGCCGCGCTGCATCTCGCCTGAAGTCGGGAGACCAATTCCATGCTCCAGCCTCTGCGTCCCGCTTTTGTGCTCCTGTTGCTGTTTTCGGCGCTAACCGGATTGCTCTATCCGCTGGCTGTGACCGGGATCGCGCAGATCGCCCTCTCGGCTCAGGCGAACGGCAGCCTGATCGAGAAGGGCGGCGCCGTCGTCGGCTCGGCGCTGATCGGTCAGAACTTCAAGAGCGACAAATACTTTCATCCACGGCCGTCGGCGACGACCGACACGGACCCCAACGACGCCACGAAGACGATCGATGCGCCCTACAACGCCGCCAATTCGTCGGGCTCCAATCTCGGCCCGACGTCGCAAAAGCTCGTCGACCGGGTGAAGGCGGGCGTGGCGGCTTGGCGGACGATAGCCGGCCCTGGTCCAGTTCCAGCCGACGCGGTGACGACGTCGGCCTCCGGTCTCGATCCCGACGTCTCGCCCGAGACCGCCCTCGCGCAGGTCGCCGCGGTCGCCAAGGCGCGCGGGCTGGCCGAAGGCAAGGTGCGGGAACTGGTCGAGGCGTCGATCGAGAAGCCGGCGTTCGGACTGATCGGAGGGCCCCGGGTCAACATTTTGCGGCTGAATTTGGCGCTGGATGGGCTAAAGTCGTCGTAGCAAACGACGAGCCCAGATGGTCCAATCGAGCCGACCCGACGACGGACGCCCGGACCCTGACGCGCTTCTGGCGGCGGTCCGGAGGGAAAGCTCCGGCCGGATGAAGGTGTTTCTCGGCGCCGCGCCGGGCGTCGGCAAGACCTATGCGATGCTGCAGGGCGCGCGCCGCCTCAAGGAGGATGGCGTCGACGTCGTCATCGGCCTGGTCGAGACGCACGGGAGGGCGGAGACGGGCGCTCTCGTCGAAGGACTGGAAGTGCTGCCGCGACGCGTGACCGAATATCGCGGCCGCGCCATCGCCGAGTTCGACCTCGACGCGGCGCTGGCGCGCCGGCCCAAACTCATCGTCGTCGACGAACTCGCCCACACCAACGCCCCCGAGAGCCGCCATCCCAAGCGCTGGCAGGACGTTCAGGAGCTGCTCGCCGCCGGCATCGACGTGTGGACCGCGCTCAACATCCAGCATCTCGAAAGCCTCGCTGACGTCGTCTCGCGCATCTCGGGCGTCGTCGTGCGCGAGACCGTGCCGGACCGAGTCCTGCAGGAGGCGACCGACGTCGTCCTCGTCGACATCACGCCGGAGGAGCTGATCCAGCGCCTGAACGAGGGCAAGGTCTATGTCCCCGAGACGGCGCGGCGGGCGACGCAGAATTTCTTCACCCCGGGCAACCTGACGGCGCTGCGGGAGCTGGCGCTTCGCCGGACCGCCGACCGGGTCGACGACCAGATGGTCGACTATCTGCGCGAGAAGGCGATCGAGGGCCCGTGGGCCGCCTCCGAGCGGCTGCTCGCCTGCGTCGGGGCGGACGAGGTCTCCGAGCGGGTCGTCCGGCGCGCCGCCCAGCTGGCGACCAGCTTCAACGCCCCGTGGACCGCGGTCACCATCGAGCCGCTGGGCCGCTCCGACGACGCCAGGAAAGCGGCGCGCATCGCCAAGATCTTCGGCCTCGCCGAGCGGCTCGGCGGCGATACGACGCGCCTCCAGGGCAACGACTATACGTCTGAGATCTTGCGTCTGGCGCGGCGGGAGAACGTGACGCAGATCGTGCTCGGCCAGTCGCACGCCGGATTCTGGGCCCGTCTCCTCGGCCGCTCGCTGCCGGACGAGCTTTTGCGGCATGCGGGACCGATCGAGATACACGTCGTGCCGCACGAGGAGGCGCGGCGACGGCTGTTTTCCTGGCCGGCGTGGAAGCTCGATCCGAAGGGACTGGGGGTCGAGACGGCGGCGGCGCTTTTCTCCGTCGCCGTCGCGGTCGCGGTCGGCTCGGGTCTGACCAAGGTCATACGGCTTCCAAACCTGTCGATGCTCTTCCTCGCCGCGGTGCTGTTCAGCGGCTTCCGCTTCGGCACGCGCGCGGCGGTGATCGCCTCGTTCGCCTCGTTTGCGGCCTACAATTTCTTTTTCATCGAGCCGATCTACACCTTCACCATCGCGCAACCGCAGGAATTGTTTGCGCTTCTGATCTTTCTCGCGGTCGCGGTGCTGACCGGTTCGCTGACCGGCCGGGTGCGCGACCAGCGCGAAAGCGTGATCAAGAGCGCCGAGGTCACCCAGTCGCTCTATGATTTCTCGCGCAAGCTTTCCGGCGCCTCGAGCGCCGACGACGTGCTTTGGGCGGCAGCGGCGCATATGCACGCGACCTTCGGCGGGCGAGCCGTGCTTCTCGTCGCCGAAGGCGACGACCTGCAGATCCGCGCCGCCTGGCCGCCCGACGTTCTTCTCGACGCCGCCGCCATGAGCGCCGCGCGCTGGGCCTATCAGAAGATGGAGCCGGCCGGCTGGGCGACCGGCACGCTGCCGAGCATCGGCTTCCAGTTCCGTCCGCTGGTCGCCGCGCGCGGCCCGATCGCGGTTTGCGGTTTCGAACCCCACGCCGGCGAAACGATCGGCGCCGACGAGGAGCGGGCCCTGACCGCGATCCTCGACCAGACCGCGATCGCCCTCGACCGGGCGCTGCTTGCCCGCGAGGCGGTGAAGGCGGCCTCGATGGAGGAAAACGAGAAGGTGCGCGACGCGCTTCTCGCCTCGCTCTCCCACGATCTGCGGACGCCGCTTTCGACGATCGCCGGCGCGACGACGTCGCTGCGCACGCTGGGCGACAAAATGAGCGCGGCGGAACGGCTGGAGCTCCTGGCGTCGATCGAGGAGGAGACGGCGCGGCTCTCGCGCTTCGTCGCCAACCTTCTCGACATGTCGAGGATCGAGGCGGGCGGCCTCAAGGTCAATCGCGATCTCATCGACGTCGCCGACGCCGTCCAGGGCGCGGCGGAGCGCAGCCGCAAGGCGTTCCCCCGCCAGCCGGTGCGTGTGAGCCTCGCACCCGATCTGCCTTTCGTCCGCGGCGACGGCAGGCTGCTCGAGCAGGTCCTGTTCAATCTGCTCGACAACGCCCACAAGCATGCGGGCGACAGCGGCGCGACCATCCACGCGCGCAAGGAGAGCGATGAGGTCGTTCTCAGCGTCACCGACGAGGGGCCCGGGGTGAAGCCTGCCGACCTCGAGAGGATCTTCGAGAAGTTCTATCGCGCCGGCCGCGCCGACGGGCGCAAGCCCGGCGCCGGGCTCGGGCTCTCGATCTGCCGCGGCCTGATCGAGGCGATGGGCGGAACGATCGCGGCGCAAAGCCCGGCGGTCAAGCGCCGCGGGACCCGCGTCGTCATCAGACTGCCCGATGCGCGAGCCAGGCCGACCGAGCCGGGCGCCGCGCCATGAAGGGGCCGCGCGTTCTGGTGGTCGACGACGAACCGCAGATCCAGCGCTTTCTCAGCATCGCCCTCAACGCCGCCGGCTACGAGGTGGTGACGGCGGATTCGGCCGCCCAGGCGCTCCGCCTCGCTGCGACCGGCGCGCCCGACCTCATCGTGCTCGATCTCGGCCTCCCCGACCGGGACGGCAAGGATGTCTTGCGGGAAATCCGGCAGTTCTCGACGGCGCCGGTGATCATCCTGTCGGCCCGCGACCGCGAGACGGAGAAGATCGAGGCGCTCGATCTCGGCGCCGACGATTACGTCGAGAAGCCCTTCGGCATCGGCGAGCTGACGGCGAGGCTTCGCGCGGCGCTGAGGCACAGGGCAAGCCAGGCCCAGCCGCCGCCGCGCATCGAGATCGAAGGCGTCGCGATGGATTTCGACAAGCGGCTCGTAACCCGCGACGGCGCGCCCATCAAGCTGACGCCGAAAGAATACGACCTGCTCGCCATCCTCTTTCGCAACGCCGGACGTGTGGTGACCCACCGCCAGATTCTTACCTCGGTCTGGGGGCGGGCGCATAGCGAGGATACGCAATATCTGCGGGTTTTCATCGGCCAGCTGCGCGCCAAAATCGAGCGCGACCCGACCAGGCCGAGGATCGTCACGACGGAGCCGGGCGTCGGCTACCGCGCTGCCGAGGCTTGAGGCGCCCAAAGCGCCGGGCTGGGTTGCAACTGACCATTTCTTTGGCGCCAGGCGCCGCCTGCGGGGCGCCGTAGCGTCAATCGCCTGCAAAAAGCGCTGGCACGCTCGTTGCGAAGCCGGACTTGGCTCGCACGGGCCAGGTTGTCTTCGCCCTGCCTTCAAGGGGCCGTTTCGCACGAGGTCACGCACATGTCTCTGGCAAGGAAATTGTTAACCCGCGCGATAGGCGCGCTGGCTGGCGGAGCGCTCGCGCTCGCGGCCTTCGCCGCCCGGGCGGACGACACCATCAAGATCGGCATTCTTCACTCGCTTTCGGGGACGATGGCGATCAGCGAGACGACGCTCAAAGACGTGATGCTGATGCTGATCGACGAGCAGAACAAGAAGGGCGGCGTTCTCGGCAAGAAGCTCGAAGCGGTGGTTGTCGATCCGGCGTCCAACTGGCCGCTGTTCGCCGAGAAGGCGAAGGAGCTGATCGAGAAGGATAAGGTCGCGGTTGTATTCGGCTGCTGGACCTCGGTGTCGCGCAAGTCCGTGCTGCCGGTGTTCAAGGAACTCGACAATATCCTCTTCTATCCCGTGCAGTACGAGGGCGAGGAATCCGAGCGCAACGTTTTCTACACGGGCGCAGCGCCCAATCAGCAGGCGATTCCCGCCGTCGACTATCTCATGAGCGATGACGGCGGCTCGGTGAAGCGTTGGGTGCTCGAAGGCACCGACTATGTCTATCCGCGCACGACCAACAAGATCCTCGAAGCCTACCTCAAGTCGAAGGGCGTCAAGGACGAAGACATTCTGATCAACTACACGCCGTTCGGCTTCTCCGACTGGCAGACCGAAGTGTCGAAGATCAAGGCGTTCGGCTCGGCGGGCAAGAAGACCGCGGTCGTGTCGACAATCAACGGCGACGCCAACGTGCCGTTCTACAAGGAACTCGGCAACCAGGGCATCAAGGCGACCGACATTCCCGTCGTCGCGTTTTCCGTCGGCGAAGAAGAACTCGCCGGTCTCGACACGAAACCGCTCCTCGGCCATCTGGCGGCGTGGAACTATTTCGAATCGATCGACACGCCGGAAAACAAAGCGTTCATCGACAAGTGGCACGAGTTCATCAAGAAGCCCAACCGCACCACCAATGATCCGATGGAGGCGCATTACATCGGCTTCAACATGTGGGTGAAGGCGGTGGAGAAGGCGGGCACGACCGATCCTGACAAGGTGATCGACGCGATGATCGGCGTCGCCGTGCCAAATCTGACCGGCGGCATCGCCACGATGATGCCGAACCATCACATCACCAAGCCGGTCTATATCGGCGAGATTCAGGGCAACGGTCAGTTCAACGTCGTCTGGCAAACTCCTGGCACGGTGCCTGGCGACGCATGGTCCGACTACTTGCCCGGGTCCAAGGACCTGATCTCGGATTGGCGCAAGCCGATGTCCTGCGGCAACTTCAACGTCAAGACCGGCAAGTGCGGCGGCTGACGCGGGGCTGACCCTCCCCCCGGCCCTCTCCCGTTAGTCCCACGGAGCAAGCCGGGGAGGAGAGGGAGCGCGTTCCCTTCTCCCGCTTGTGCGGGAGAAGGAAGCCCGACCCCGGACTTGATCCGGGAGGCCGGATGAGGGGCCCGCAGGTGAAATCAACCGGAATCGTTGCGATGCCGCCAGAGGCCAGACTGCACCGCGATTTTCGTCGTGACGCCATCGCGTTCGCGCTGGGCCTGCTCGCGCTCATCGCCTGCCTGCTGTTCTCCGTCGCTGCGCGCGCCGATGCGCTCGACGATACGCTGGCGCGGTTCCTCGCCGACAAGTTCCCGCAAAGCGAGAAAGCGGTCGGCGAGTTGGCCGCCGAGGCGCCGCCGCAGGCGATCGCGATTCTCGAAGCCTTGGGCGACAACCGATTGCTGTTCGACGCCGCTGACCATCTCGTCGCCTACAAGACGACGACGGGCGCTATCCTCAACGCCAAGACCGGCGAGCCGATTCCGGCCGCAACCGCCGCCGCCTTCAAGAAGGTCCGCGTCAACAATGGGCTTCGCGTCGCCATCGAAGGCGCGATGGGGTCGCTGACGCTCGCCAGCTCCGATCCCGAGAAGCGGCTTGCGGCCGCCCGGGACGTGTTCAAGACGCGCGACGCCAAGGCGCTGCCGGCGGTCGAGGCGCAGCTTGCGAAGGAGAGCGACCCTGAGGTCGCCACCGCGTTGAGACTCGCCAGGGCCTCGATCTTTGCGACGAGCGTCAGCGCCTCGTCGCAGGAGCGGCTCTCGGCGATCGCGACCTTGAAGGACCTCGGCAATCAGGACGCGCAAAGCCTCATGGACGACTTGGCGCGGGAAGCGAAGGATCCGGCGGTCAAAGCCGCCGCCGCATCTGCTCTGGGCACGATCCACACGCGGCTCGCCATGTGGCGGGTGGCGCAGAACCTCTGGTACGGCCTCTCGGCGGCCTCGGTTCTGCTCTTGGCGGCGATCGGCCTCGCCATCACTTTCGGCGTCATGGGCGTCATCAATATGGCGCACGGCGAGATGGTGATGCTCGGCGCCTATGCGACCTATGTCGTGCAGACGCTTCTGCCGCCCTCGCTTGAGAACTGGTCGCTCGCCTTCGCCATCCCGCTCGCCTTCGTCGTCTCCGGCATTGTCGGCATCGCCATCGAGCGTCTGGTGATCCGCTATCTCTATACGCGTCCGCTCGAAACGCTGCTCGCGACCTGGGGCATCTCGCTCATCCTGCAGCAGGGCGTCCGCAGCCTGTTCGGCGCCAACAACCGGCTGGTCACCAATCCGCCGTTCATGTCGGGCGCGTTCCATGTCGGCGGACTCGAGATCACGACCAACCGGCTCTGGATCATCGTCCTCTCGGCGGTCGTCTTCATCGGCTTGCAGCTGGTTTTGCGCGCCACCCCGTTCGGCCTGCAGATGCGCGCCGTCACGCAGAACCGCCGCATGGCGGCGGCGATGGGCATTTCGACCGCGCGGATCGACATGCTGGCCTTCGGGCTCGGCTCCGGGGTCGCCGGGATCGCCGGGGTCGCGCTGTCGCAGATCGATAACGTCTCACCCAATCTCGGGCAGGGCTACATCATCGACAGCTTCATGGTCGTCGTCTTCGGCGGCGTCGGCAACCTGTGGGGCACGGCGTTCGGCGCCCTGATGATCGGGCTCGCCAACAAGCTGCTCGAGCCGCTGATCGGCGCGGTTCAGGGCCAGATCGTGCTCCTGATCGTCATCATTCTCTTCATCCAGAGGCGTCCGAGAGGGCTCTTCGCCCTCCGCGGACGCGCGGTGGAAGCATGAGCGCGGAACTCGACCGGCTCGGTCTGGCGTTCGTCGCCATCCTCGTGGCGGCGGCGATCCTCGTCCCGGCGCTGTCGTTGGCGACGCCAGCCGACTCGGCGCTCCACATCCCCCCCTATGTGGTGCAGCTTTTCGGCAAATACCTCTGCTACGCCATCCTCGCGGTCGCTCTCGATCTCGTCTGGGGCTATTGCGGCATCCTGTCGCTCGGCCATGGCGCGTTCTTTGCCCTCGGCGGCTACGCGATGGGCATGTACCTCATGCGCCAGATCGGGACCCGCGGCGTTTACGCCAACCCGATCCTGCCGGATTTCATGGTGTTCCTGAACTGGAAGGAATTGCCGGTCGCCTGGTGGGGGTTCAACTGGTTTCCTTACGCCATGCTGATGGTCGTGCTCGTTCCCGGCCTGCTGGCGCTCGCCTTCGGCTGGTTCGCGTTCCGCTCGCGCGTGACCGGGGTCTATCTCTCGATCATCACCCAGGCGATGACCTTTGCGCTGTTCAAGGAGTTCTTCCGCAACGATTTCGGCTTCGGCGGCAACAACGGGCTCACCGACTTCAAGGACCTCCTCGGCTTCCCGCTGCAGGCGGCTTCGACGAAGGCGGCGCTGTTTTCGGCGAGCGCGATCGCCCTGATCCTCGCCTATTGGGTCGCCCGGTCGATCGTCGGCTCGAAGTACGGCAAGGCGCTGATGGCGGTGCGCGACGCCGAGAGCCGCATGCGCTTCCTCGGCTACCGGGTCGAGAACTACAAGCTCTTCGCCTTCGTCGTCTCGGCGGTGATGGCGGGAGTTGCCGGCGCGCTGTACGTGCCGCAGGTCGGCATCATCAACCCCAGCGAATTCGCGCCCGCCAACTCGATCGAGGCGGCGATCTGGGTCGCAGTCGGTGGCCGCGCCACCCTGGTCGGCGCGGCGATCGGCGCCATCGCGGTCAATTTCGCCAAGACCTACTTCACCGGCGCTTTCCCGGAATACTGGCTCTACGGGCTCGGCCTCTTGTTCGTCCTCGTCACGCTCTTCCTGCCCAAGGGCCTGCTCGGGCTGGCGCTCCGGCCGAAGCGCGAGCAGCCGCTCGCCGAGGCGCCGGCTTTGGCGGTCGAGGAGGGCGCGGACCCATGACCGAAGCCGGCGATCTCAGTCTCACCTCGTCGCTGCTCTATCTCGACGGCATCACCGTGTCGTTCGACGGCTATAAGGCGCTGCGCGGGCTCTCGCTCGAGCTCGCGCCCGGCGAGATGCGCGCCATCATCGGCCCGAACGGCGCCGGCAAGACGACCATGATGGACGTCATCACCGGCAAGACGCGGCCCGACGAGGGCGATGCGATGTTCGACGGCAAGTACGATCTGACCAAGCTCGACGAAGCCGAAATCGCCATGCTCGGCGTCGGCCGCAAGTTCCAGAAGCCGACCGTGTTCGAGAACCACACCGTCGAGGACAATCTGCTTCTGGCGACCAAGGCACCCCGGGGCGTGTTCACGACGCTGTTCGGCCGCGAGGAGCCGAGCATACGTCAGACGATCGACAGGATTCTCGTGACGACGCGGCTCGCCGAGCATCGCGCGCGTGTCGCCGGTTCGCTGTCGCACGGGCAGAAGCAATGGCTCGAGATCGGCATGCTGCTGGCGCAGGACCCGAAGCTCCTTCTGGTCGACGAGCCGGTCGCCGGCATGACCGACGCCGAGACCGCGGCGACGGCCGAGCTCCTGCGCGAAATCGCGCGCGACCATTCGGTCGTCGTCGTCGAGCACGACATGGCGTTCGTGCGCGAGCTCGGCGTCAAGGTGACGGTGCTGCACGAAGGGTCGGTTCTGGCCGAGGGCACGCTCGATCAGGTCAGCGCTGATCCGCGCGTCGTCGAAGTCTATTTGGGGCGGTGACGTGATGCTGAGCGTCGAGCGCATCGATCTCTTCTACGGCGCGGCGCAGGCCTTGCGCGCGGTGTCGTTGAAGGCGCAGATGGGGCGGATCCTCACGGTTCTCGGCCGGAACGGGGTGGGAAAATCATCGTTGCTGCGGGCGATCGTCGGACAGCACATGGTCGCCGCCGGCGCGGTCCGCTGGCGCGACGAGGACATGACCCGGCTGCCGAGCCACCTCAGGGCCAAGGCCGGCTTCGGCTATGTGCCGCAGGGCCGCGAGATTTTCCCGCTGCTCACCGTGCGCGAGAATCTGATGACCGGCTTCGCCACCCGGCCGCGCCTGGACCGAACCATCGACGACGAGATCTTCTCCCTCTTCCCCGTCCTCTCCGACATGCTCGGGCGGCGCGGCGGCGACCTTTCTGGCGGCCAGCAGCAGCAGCTTGCCATCGCCCGGGCTTTGGTGACGAAGCCGAAGCTCCTCATCCTCGACGAGCCGACCGAAGGCATCCAGCCCTCGATCATCAAAGACATCGGCCGTGCGCTTGTCCACCTGCGCAGCAAGGGCGACATGGCGATCCTGGTGGTCGAGCAATATTTCGAATGGGCGCGCGACATCGCCGACGACTATGCGGTGATGGACCGCGGCGCGATCGTGCTGGCTGGGACGCGCGCGGAGATGAACGAAACCGAAGTCAGGGGGCGGATGACGGTGTAGGGAAGGCGCGGTAGCTCCGGGCGCTTCGAAGCGGACGCGACCGGTCATGCAATCGCATCATAATCGGCGTGGGAGCCGCTGCGTCGACCTTGACGGCGAGCGCAACGATACCGCCCGCCGATTCGAACCGACAGAACCGTCCGACCTTCTTCAACTGCAGGGATGGATGCCGCGGGTCCTTCAACAGGGCATAATTGTTGTCGGCCAGCGCTCGAATCTCATTCGGAAGTTTCTCATAGGCTTCCCAGAACGAAGGCTTGCGAAATGTCCCACAATTCGCGCGCGCGCCCGGCGCGGAAATCAGCAAGCGCCTGCTCGGCCGTGCGATCGAGTTTGCCGGCAGCGGCGTCCCGTTCAATCTTCTGGTCGAAGCGCGCCGCCTCGAACGCCTCGAACCATGCGCGGAACTTCGCAAACTGATCGGAGGGCAATTCCGTCACGGCTTTTTCGATGTCCTCAAGCGTCGCCATGGTCAACAGCCAGCATTTCAAGGGCGTCCTGTCATTTGCAGGGGCCGCTCTCGACGATCCGACCGAGGGGCATCCAGCCCTCAATCATCGAGGACATCGGCCGCGGGCGATAGTTAGGAACGCGCGCCGAGATGAACGAGACCGAGGTCAAGGGCCGGATGAAGGTGTAGGGGCTATTCCGGCTCATCATCGGGGATTTCGGCGAGTTTAGCCAAATGCCGCAACAGACCGATCTTCAGCGGACGATTCCCGTGTATCGGAATCGAAAGGCGCGCCACAGTTCCCGCTTTGCCGTAAACATAATGACTCCCGCTGACCCGCAATAGTCGCCAGCCGTGCTGCTCGATGAGCCGAGCGAACTCGCGGCCGGAGAGCGCCTTCATACGGCGATTTCTAGAATGCGACTTTTGCCGTCCGGTTCAGGCTCGGCGACATCGACCGACAGGCAACCTTCGATCGCCTCGTGCAGATTGCGCAGGAGCTCTTCCATGCTTTCGCCCTGCGTAGCGCATCCGGGAATCGCCGGGACTTCGGCCCAGAATCCGCCTTCCTCCGCCTCATGCACGACGACCTTGATTTTCATTTCGACACCCGTCCTGAAGGAAAGATACGCTGGCGGATACAAGCACGCGGCGCGGCATGCGAAGCCGCTTCGATCACTCGCGTCTTCGCCTCCTCGAGGGACGCAATCACCTGCTCTCGCGTCACCGTCGGGAAACCCTCGAGAAAGTCGTCGATTGATTCGCCGGCCTCGAGGAAGTCAAGCAACGTCTGCAAGGGAACTCTCGTCTTGCGGAACACCGGGGGCGCCGCCCATCACCTCAGGGTCTCGCGATACAATTGGGTCGTGCATGACGGAATATTACACCGCAGTCGACCCGCGCAACAGTCGGAAGCGTCGCAGGCTGATGTCTGTCAAGGCAAAGTAGAGATGTCCCCTTCTGTGGCAAAGTAGAAATGTCCCCTTTCTGGGAGCGGAGAGTGGGTTGAGTGGGGGTGGATTACGGCTTGGCGAAGCGCGCTCCCCATAGCGCCGTAGCGAGCCAAGCCGTAATCCACGCCCTTGCGGGACCTTGCGGTCGAGTTCGGCGCGGTTCGCGCGATGACCGCGTCGAGGCGGGCGTCGAGGGTCTTGTCGTCTTCGAGCGGGGGCGGGACAGGCAGGGTCTTAAATGGCGTGAAGGCTAGCTCGCGGTCTTTGAAGCGCACGCGCAAGCTCCCGTCGAGCATGTGCAGAAGCGTGACCTTGGCTCCGCGCAGCGCCGTTCCTGGTCCTTGCGTCTTGATGGCGTAGCGGGTTGCGCCGGCGCTGAAGGTGAGCGCCTTGGAGAGCGTGCGTTCTTCCCGGCGCGCCAGTGCTTCCGCGAGATCGGCGTTGGAGCCAGACCAGGGCCGATGGGCGTCCTCGGCATGCCGCGGGGCGACCGCGAACCTTTTGTTCCAGCGCTCGACAAACCCCTCGGCGAACGCCTGCGCCTCGTCGATGGACGACACGCCGGCCAGGCGCATCTCCTTGATCAGCCGATCCTGCAAGGTCTGGTTGGCGCGCTCCACCCGGCCCTTGGCTTGCGGGGTCGTGGCATGCATGAGTTCGATGCGCAGCCGCTCGACCACGCGGCCGAACTCGGTGAAGCCGTCGCCGCCTTGCGCCTCCTTGGCGTTGACGCGGAAAATCCCGTGCCGGTCCGAATAGAAGGCCAGCGGCAGGCCGTGCGTCAGCGCATGCGCCTCCAGCGCCTGCAGATAGGCCTTGGTCGTCTCCGCCGGCGCAAATTGCAGACGCGTCAGCCGGCCGGTGGCGTCGTCGATGAACACGATCAGCGTGCAGCGCGGTCCGCGGCCCTCGAACCAATCATGCGGGCTCCCGTCGATCTGGATCAGTTCGCCAAACCGCGGCCGGCGTTCGCGAACCTGGAAGACCTTCTTGGCGCGCCGCCGCTTGGGTCGCCACAGTCCAAGCCGAATCTGAATCTGCCGGATCGTCTCTTTCGACACCCGAACGCCCTCGATCTCGCCAAGCTTCTCGCTGGCCAGCGTCGCGCCGAAGTCGGCGTAGCGTCCCATTAGCGCTGCTTCGATCGAGGCGACCTTCCCCGCATCGAGCCGGTTGTTCGAAGCCCGTCCACGCCGGCGCGAGACAACGATCGCATCGCCCTCGCAACGATAGCCGCGAACCAGCCGTTTCGTCTGCCGAACCCCGACGCCCAAAAGCTCCGCAGCGCGGGCTTGTCGCAGCTCTCCCCGCATCACACGCCGCAATACGTCAAGCCGCTCCCGCTCCGCTCCACTCATCGCAAAAACGTCCCCGTCCAAAACGACCCCCTCCAGCTTCCGCAAAAGGGGACATCTCAACGTTGCTCAAAGGGGACATTTCAACTTTGCTGTAACATCGCAGGCTGATGTCTTGACATCAGGAATCGGCACATCAATGATGTCGACCATGCGCACGACCCTGACGCTCGACGACGACCTGGCGGGCCTGCTGAAGCAGCGCACGCGCGAGCTCGGCATCCCGTTCAAGGAAGTCGTCAATCGAACGCTTCGCGCCGGCCTGGGCGAGGCGGCCACGGCTCGGCGCCATCCGGCGCCGAAGACGATTCCGCATTCCTTCGGATTCCGGCCGGGCGTCGATATCGACAAGCTCGGGCAGCTCGCCGACGAACTGGAAGCAGACGCTTTCGCGGACAAAGTCCATGATTCTGCCCGACGTCAACGTTCTCGTTCACGCGCATAACGCCAATTCCGCCGTTCACGAGCCGGCCCGGCGCTGGTGGGACGCTTGTCTGTCGGGCGCCGAAGGCGTCGGATTGGCCTGGGCCGTCATCCTCGGATTCGTGCGGATCACCACGAATCGCAAGGTGGTCGCACGTCCGCTGCCGGTTCAGGACGTGATGGAGAGGCTGCATGCGTGGCTGGCCCTGCCGCAGGTTCACATCGCGCAGCCCTCGGAAGCCCATTTCACGCGGCTGCGCACGGAACTCGAACGCCTGGGGACCGCCGCCAACCTGACGACGGACGCCCACCTCGCCGTCCTCGCGATGGAACGCGGCTATGTCCTCTATTCGACGGACGCCGATTTCGCCCGGTTTGCCGGACTTCGGTGGGTCAATCCGTGCAAATGATCCGCGCCTTCCGAGACGCTCGATGCAATCCGATCGGGCGAAATCGCTGACGCCTCTGGGTTGGTGGACCGTCGAGCGGTCGTGCTGTCCGGAACCGCTGCTTGGGCTCCGGACCACGCTGGAGGTGGAGCGTTATCGCTGTCCGCCGGAGGCGCTGATGCGCTCGCCGGTCAGCCACGCCGACTGGTCCGATGCGAGAAACAACGCCACCCGCGCAATGTCGTCGGGCTGACCCAAGCGGCCCATTGGCAGCACGGCGCCCATCGCCTTCGCCGCTTCCAGGTTGAGGCCGATGGCTTTCACCCCTTCGGTCTCGGTCATGCCGGGCGCGATCGCGTTGACCCGGATGTTCCTGCCGGCGAGCTCGTTGGCGAGCGGGCGGGTGATCGTGTCGACCGCGCTCTTGGAGGCCGAATAGACCAACGAGTTCGGGACAGGGTTCTCGCTCGAAATGGTGCTGAGGTTGATGACGCTGCCGCCCGCGCCGTCGAAAGCCTTGACCGCTTCCCTGGTGGTCAGAATGGCGCCGAGCACATTGGTGTCGAACTGGCGGTGAAAGTCCTCTTCGGTCACCGCCTCCAGCGGACCGAAGCCGAACACGCCGGCGTTGTTGACGAGAATGTTTGGCCGGCCAAGCTTCGCCTCGGTCTCGGCGAACAGACGCTCGACGGCCGCGCGGCTGGCGACATTCGCCTGGATGGCGACCGCCTTGCCCCCGCTTTGGACGATCTCGCCGACCACCCGATCCGCGTCGGCCTTGCTCGTCGCGTAATTGACCGCCACCGCCGCTCCGGCCTTGGCGAAAGCTCGCGCGATCGCGGCGCCGATTCCCTTCGACGCTCCGGTGACAATCGCCACCTTTCCGGTCAGTTCGCCCATGACTGCGTTCCTCTCCATCTCACTGGCTATCCGCCTGAGTGCGGCGGATGCACGTGAATTGGGTCATGCGCGACTGACGAGTAGGGCGGCGATCCGAATATGATATATGCGAGGCCTGAATGAATGATCGGCTTCAGCAACTCGCTCTCTTCGTCCGCACGGTCGAGACGGGCAGCTTTTCCAAGGCGGCCCGCGAATTGGGGCTCAGCCAGCCTTCGGCTTCGCGAGCGGTCGCGGCGCTCGAACAGCGATTGGGCGTGAAGCTCATCGCAAGGACCACGCGGCAGATCTCCGCGACCGGCGCCGGCGAGGCGCTGCTCTTGCGGGGGCGCGAAGCCCTTGCCGCGATCGACGACGCCGAGAGCGCGGCACGCGGAGCGGATCGTCTTTCCGGTATCTTGCGAGTGGCGCTGCCGCCAACCTATGGCGTCCGCCGCATCGTCCCCCTGCTTCCGTCGTTCTTCGCTCGCCATCCGCTCCTGAAGATCGATTTGATGATGTCGGACCGCTACGAAAACCTGATCGCCGAGGGCGCCGACTTCGCTCTGCGGATTGGCGAGCAGCCGGATTCGAGCTTTGTCGCGCGCAAGCTTGAAAGCGCGAGGCGCCTCTTCGTCGCGGCTCCCTCCTACCTCGCGCGAAGAGGCGCGCCGAAACAACTCGCCGACCTGACGGCCCACGACCTCATCGGCGGCCCAGCCGACATCGGCGAGCAGGCATGGGTCGCGCGCCTGAACGGTCGGACGGAGGTCCAACCGGTCAATCCGCGCGTCCATGCGCGTTCGGCGGCCGGCGTCGTCGCCTGCGCGACGGCTGGCCTTGGCATCGCCATAGCGACGACCTGGATGTGTGGCGAGGAACTCGCTTCGGGCGCCCTTGTGGAACTCTTGGGCGACTTCGTTCTTGATCCGATCGCCGCCTACGTGGTCTTTCCCGCGGGCCGGAGGCCGTCGCAAAGAGCGAGGGCTTTCGTCGACCACCTCGAGCGAGCCGTCTCAAGCGGCAGGGAAGCGACGACGCTGTGAAGCGCTCGCCGCAGCTGCTCATTATTGACCCTCTGGCCTTTGAGCCGGGCCCGCCTTTCTCACTCGACCCGTTCGAAC